>CAWFGZ010000037.1:0-12198 GCA_963815435.1 uncultured Alphaproteobacteria bacterium | reverse complement strand
CAGGATTTGTCAAGATTGAATCGCATTTATGCCCGACGGAGGAGGTGCAAACCATGAAATCCGCCAATTGTACCGATACAATCCGGACGCCGAGCGACCCGTCTCTCGGCGTTCACATCCTCGCGATCGCCTGGTTTGCCGGTCGCCAGCTCGCCCGGTGGACCGGCCATGCCCTGGATGACGCGCTGACCTGGGCCGAGCGCTCCAGGCAACGCCGCCAGCTGGCGACGTTCGACGATCACATGCTGCGTGACATCGGCGTGAGCCGCGCCGACGTCATGGCGGAAAGCGCCAAGCCGTTCTGGCGACCCTGAACGGACGGGAGCTTCGACATGCGCTACCGCTTCGTCACCACCGACGTCTTCACCGACCGGATCTTCGGCGGCAATCCCCTGGCCGTGCTGCCGGACGGCCGCGGCCTGAGCACGGGCCAGATGCAGGCGGTCGCGCGTGAGTTCAATCTCTCCGAGACCGTGTTCGTGCTGCCGCCGGCAGATCCGGCGCATACCCGCGAGCTCCGGATCTTCACGCCGGCGCGCGAGGTGCCGTTTGCCGGCCACCCGACGATCGGCACAGCTCTCGTACTGGCCGCGATCGGCGCGATCGAGCGGGAGGCCGAGGTCACCCCGATCGTGTTCGAGGAGGGTGCGGGGCCGGTGCCGGTCACGATCCGGGCGCCAGGCAGCCGGCCCGCCTTCGCCGAATCGACGGCGCCGGAGCCGCCCGAAGTGCGGCCCGCGCCGGACCCGCTCGAGTTCGCTGCGATGCTGGCCCTCGCGCCGTCCGATCTCAGGACCGAGGCCGGCCTGCCCGAGATGGCCTCGTGCGGGCTGCCATTCCTGATCGTCGAGCTGCGCGACGCGGCGGCCCTCGGCCGCGTTCGCCTCGACCGAACGGTCTGGCAGCGCCTGCTCGCAGATGCCTGGGCGAGGGAGGTCTATCTGATCACGCGTGACGTGGCCGGCGAGAACGTCGACTTTCGTGGCGCATGTTCGCCCCGGCAGCCGGCATCGGCGAGGATCCGGCGACTGGCTCAGCCGCAGCGGCGCTCGGCGGCTGGCTCGGCCTGCGCGAGGCGACGGGCGACGGGACATGGCGCTACGTCGTTGCCCAGGGTATCGAGATGGGTCGGCCGAGCCGGCTCGAGGTCGAGGTCGAGCGGCGCGCCGGCAAGGTCGCCGCGGTCCGGGTCGGCGGCCACGCCGTTCTGGTCAGCGAAGGCACGATCGAGGTGCCGGCGGCCGATTGAACCGCCGGCCGTGTGCTCGACTCTGCTCCCCAAGCTGACGGACTACTGCGACTTCCAGTCGACGCCCTGCTCGAAGGCGTGGGCGGCACGGTAAATGGTCGTCTCGCCGTAGTGCGGGCCTATCAGCATCAGACCGACCGGCAGGCCGTCGGCGAGGCCGCATGGCACGCTCATCGCCGGGTGCCCGGTGACGTCGAAGGGCGCCGTGTTGGTGATCATCTCGAAGCCGCGCTGCAGGATCTCGGGGATCGGCGCGTTCTCGTCCGGGATCGGCGTCGCCGTGAGCGGCAGGGTCGGCATCAGGAGCAGATCGTAATCCTGCAGCACCGCGTCATAGGCTGCGCGCAGCTGGCGGCCGAGGTTCTGCGCCTTGGCATAGTAATGGCCGCGGTAGTTGCGGACCATGTACCCGCCGAGCAGCATCGACATTCTTGAGCGTGTCCGAGAGCTCGTCGGCCCGGCTGCGCCAGCCTGAATGAAAGTCCAGGAGACTGGTGACGTAGAGGCCCTTCCAGTTGAAGCCGAACCCGTTGCCCTGCATCATCTGCATCGTGGCGCCCTCGGCCACGACCGGCAGCCAGATCGGGATGCCCATGCGGTGCATCGGGATCGCGACCTCCTCGACCCTGGCGCCGAGATTGCGGAGCGCGTCGGCGGCCTGTCGCACCTTGGCGTCGACCCCCGGCTCTGAGTTGGCGTGGCCGAAGCCCTCGGGCACGACCGCGATGCGCAACCCGCGGCACCCCTGCCCAGCGCTTCGGTGTAGGCCTCGGCCGGGGCGCCCTGCTGGCGCGGGTCGAGCCCGTCCGGCCCGGCCAAGACCTCGAGCAGGAGCGCGTTGTCGGCCACGGTCGCGCTCATCGGCCGGTGTGATCGATGGTCAGCTCGATCGGCATGACGCCCGTGTAGGGCACCAGACCGTGGGTCGCCTTCATGCCGTAGACGCCGCAATAGGCCGCGGGGATGCGGATCGAGCCGCCCTGATCGCCGCCGATCGCGAGGTCGACCTCGCCGGCCGCGAGCAGCGCGGCGCTGCCCGACGACGAGCCGCCGGCCGAATAGCCCTGCCGGCGCGGGTTGTGCACCGGGCCGGATGAGCTGGTGTGGCTGCCGCCCGAGAAGCAGAAGTATTCGCAGACCGACTTGCCGACAATCGTGCCGCCGGCGTCCAGAATCGCGGGTCACGATCGTGGCGTCGACGTCGGGCACGTAGCCCTCGAGCGTCGAGGCGCCGTTCATCATCGGCACGCCGGCGATGCAGACGTTGTCTTTGATCGCGACCCGCTTGCCCTTGAGCTTGCCGTCCGGCGCGCCCTCGATCGTCGTCTTGACGTACCAGGCGCCGAGCCGGTTCTCCTCGCCCGCCGGCCGGTAGCCGGGCGTGCGCGGATATTTCACCGACGGCAGCGCCTGCGCCATGCGATCGACCGCATTGTAGGCGTCGATGAACGGGCGCAGCGACTCGAGATGCACCGTGAGATCCTCGTTGCTCATCGAGAAGCCGAGCTCCTCCGCCAGTTCCGCAAGCTGCGCCGGCGTCGGCGCCTTCACCGTACCGAGCGTCATGGTGCCAGCCCCTTCCCTCTGATCGTAGCACGCGAAAGGCTACCACTCCGCCGCGCGCCGAGCCAACGAGGCCTTTCGGGCGAGGCCGTCGGCCACGCAGTGCGCGCAAAAACTCTCCGGGACGTCTGTGATCCAGATCACTATTCGGCCGGGCCGGGATCGTCTCTGATAGTCGGGAGGTAGTAGAAGGAGGAAATCACATGCTACCTGCACGCACTCGCCCGACCTCGCCTGGCGGCGCCGTGGACTCCGTTGGCCGGGTCCTGGCCCGCCACCTCGAGCGATTCGGCCGGCCCGGCGTCATCTCGGTCCGGCCCGGCTGGCTGTTGCGCGAGCGACGCATCACCATGAAGCCCGCGATCGTCGTGAACGTGCGGGCCGAGCGGCTGCGGGAGTTCGTATCGACGCTGCCCAAGATGCTCGAGGGCGTGGCGGTCGATGTCCGCCCGGCCGGCGCGATGAAGGGGATGCGGGCCGATGAGCCGGCGCGCTTCGCTGCGCTCGGCGCGGCGCGCCACGAGCTGCGCGAGCCGGAGTTCGCGGACGAGACCTTCTTCGATCCCCAGGGCAGACCGTTGCCGCAATCGCCGCTCGCGGCGCTGCTCGCGGCGCAGCCGCCCAAGCCGCACATCGACTACACGCCCGCTCCGGATGCGAACCTCAACGAAGTGACCGAAGACGTCACGCTCCTGCTGCACGTCAGCCCCGACGCCGGCTGGGCGCAGCTGTCGGCGTTTCTCTCAGCTGTGCAGCAGGAGCTGGTGGTCGGGCTGTATGACTTCACCTCGGCGCACATCCTGCGCACGGTCGAGAGCGCGCTCGCGGGCAAAGCGATGACGCTGACCATGGATCATCCGCCGAAAAACCCGACCGCTGATCAGACCGACGAGGACACGCGCCAGGATCTCGAGCAGGAGCTGGGCGGGGGCTTGCAGGCCGCCTGGGCGCTGACCAGACCCGATCGACTGGCGCCGGCCTGGATCTATCCGAGCGCTTACCACATCAAGGTTGCGGTCCGCGATCAGAGCAGTTTCTGGCTGTCGAGCGGCAACTGGAACAACAGCAACCAGCCGGAGATCGATCTCGCCGACCCGACGGCCGCCCGACGGATCGCCAAGGCCCACGACCGCGACTGGCACGTGATCGCGACCGGCGGCAGCTTGGCCACGACCTTCGGCCGCTTCCTTGCGCACGACTTCCAGGTGGCGAGCCACGTCGCGGCGACCGTCCCGCCGAGCGCAATGCCGGGCGCGTTTCCGCCGCCGCATGAGCAGGCGGTGCCGCCCGCGGTTCTGGTCACCGCCCGCATGCCGCGACGGCTGTTCCCGCCGACGACCATCGCCGGCCGGATGCGCATCCAGCCGCTGCTGAGCCCCGACAACTATCAGCCGCACGTGCTGGCGCTGATCCGCTCGGCCCGGCAGAAGTTCTACATGCAGACGCAATACATCCACCCGAGCGGCCGCGCGGGCGACGAGGACCACGATGCCCTGATCGCAGCGGTCGGCCAGCTCGTGCGCGACGGCATCGACGTGCGCCTGATCTGCAGCGAGTTCGAAACGCCGGAGTGGGTCGAAAAGCTGGTCGATGCCGGGCTCGACCCGGCGGTTCTGCGCATCCAGGCCAAGGTGCACAACAAGGGCATTCTGGTCGACGGGCAGGTCGCGATGGTCAGCAGCCAGAACTGGTCGGCCGACGGCACACTGCGCAACCGCGACGCCGGCCTGATCATCCGGGACCCGCGGGCGGCGGCCTATTTCGAACAGATCTTCCTCCACGACTGGAACAATCTGGCCTCGGCCCGCCACCCGCCCCACGGCGGCGGTTGAGGCCGGCGCTCGGTGGGGGAACCCGGCACTCGCCGGGCAGCGATGCTCTACGACCCCTCGTAGTCGATCGGGGTGCCGTCCCGGCCATCGTCGTGGCGCTGCCAGTAGAGGGTGCGAAGACGGCTCGCAACCGGGCCGGGCTCGCCGTCGCCGAGCGGGCGATGGTCGATCCGGGTGACCGGAATGATGCCGCCCGCGGTCGAGGTGATGAACGCCTCGTCGGCCGCGCGCAACTCGTCCGGCGCGATCCGCCCGATCACGGTCTCGACGTTCAGCTCCTTCAGGAGATCGAGCGCGGTCTGACGGGTGATGCCGCCGAGGCAGGTTCCCTCGGGCGTGGTCACGCGGCCCTCCTTGATCGCGAAGATGTTGAAGCCCGTACCCTCGCTGATGTTGCCCTCGAGGTCGACCAGCACGGCGCTGTCACAGCCGGCATCGAGCGCCTCGAGCATCCCGCGGGTCAGGTCGGCCCAGTGGAAGTTCTTGATCCGCGGGTCGAGACACTCGGGCGGGATGCGCGGGATGTTCTCGCAGATGTGGAGATTGATGCCGCGCGCCCTCACCTCATCGCTCGCGATCCACACGAACGGGATGACGAAGGCATAGAAGCGGTTCTGGCAGCGGCGCGGGTCGCGCGTGCCCGCGGGCGGCATGCCGCGCGTGCAGATCACCTCGACGTAGGCTTCGCGAAGGCCCGTGAGACGGACCAGACGCATCAGGATCGCGACGATCTCGGCGCGGGCATGGGGCAGCTCGAGCCTGAGCGCCCTGACGTTCCGCTCGAAGCGCTCGAGGTGCTGCTCGAGCCGGAAGAACCGCCCGCCCCAGACGTGCACGACGTCGTAGGTGCAGTCGGAGCGCAGAAAGCCCCAGTCGAGGATCGGAATCCGGGCCTCGGCGATCGGGACATAGTCGCCCTCGATGAACGCGGCGCCCGCCGGGTAGAGGCCGGCCTCGGCCTCCCGCGCCGGCTCGGGAATTGTCCTCGCTGTCGCCATGGTTCCCCTCCGCCCGTTGCTTCAGCACCTCAAGTCGTCGAGCCTAGCAGCGGCGGCCAGGCCGGCCAAGCGGTGGCGCCCGGCCGATTTGGCGGGTAGAGTTGCTCGCCAAGAGGAACCGGGAGCGGGGGGCAAGGCCGCATGCGCTACATGCTGGGGATTGACGTCGGCGGCACCTTCACCGACTTCGTCGCCTACGACAGCGAGACCCGGGCGATCCTGGTCTGGAAGCACCTCTCCGTGTCCAGAGATCCGGTTGCCGGGATTCTGGCCGGTCTCCAGCAGTTCGCGCATCCCGAAGCGATCCGCAATGCCCGCCTCGGCACGACGATCGCGACCAATGCCGTGCTCGAGCGCAAGGGCGCGGTCGTGGCCTACGTCACGACCAAGGGCTTTCGGGACGTCATCTTCATCCAGCGCGGCAACCGCAAGTCGCATTACGACATGAGCTGGGTGAAGCCGAAGCCCCTGGTCAAGCGCCGGCACTGTTTCGAGGTCATCGAGCGGATCGACAAGTACGGCGAGGTGATCACGCCGCTCGATGAGGCCGGGGCGCGCGCCATCGCCCGCCGGATCCGCGATCTTGGCGAGATCGAGGCGGTCGCGATCATGCTCCTGTTCTCCTACCTCAACCCCCTGCACGAGCAGCGTCTGAAAGCGATCTTCGCCGAGGAGGCGCCGGAGCTGCCGGTCTCGATCTCGTACGAGGTGCTGCCCAAGTGGAAGGAGTACGAGCGCGCCTCGACCACGATTGCGGATGCCTATCTCAAGCCGGTGGTCAGCCGGCAGCTGCGCTCGATGCGCGGCCGCCTCGCCGAGGGGGGGCTCGGCGACCACCTGGTCGTGATCAAGTCGAACGGCGGCGAGATGACCCTCGACGCGGCCGCCGACTCGCCGGTTCACATGATGGTCTCCGGGCCGACCGGGGGCGTGGTCGCGGCGCGGCACGTCGCCCGGCTTCTCGACGTGCCCTCCCTGGTCACGATCGACATGGGCGGCACCTCGACCGACGTCTCGACCATCACCGGCGGGCGCGAGAGCTTCACGACCGCCTTCGAGATCGAGTGGGGCGTGCCGATCCAGATCCCGATGATCGACATCCGGACGATCGGCGCGGGCGGCGGCTCGATCGCCTGGATCGACAAGGGCGGCATGCTGCGGGTCGGGCCGCAGAGCGCCGGCGCCAGCCCGGGCCCGGCCTGCTACGGCACCGGCGGCAGCGAGCCGACCGTGACCGATGCCAATCTGGTGCTGGGCCGGATCAATCCCAAGAATTTCCTGGGCGGCACCATGGCGCTCGACGTCGAGGCTGCGGAGCGCGCGATCGCGAGCGTCGCCCGGGCGCTCGGTCAAGCGCTCGAGGCGACCGCGATCGCGATCCTTCGGATCGCCAACAACAACATGGTGGGGGCGCTAAGGAGCGTCCTGATCGAGCGCGGCCTCGACCCGCGCGACTTCACGCTACTCGCCTTTGGCGGCGCCGGGCCCCTGCACGCGAGCGAGCTGATGCTCGAGATGGGCATCCCGCGCGCGATCGTGCCCAACCATCCGGGCCAGTTCTCGGCCTACGGCTTCATCCTGGCCGACGCCCGGGTCGATCGCCAGCGCACGACCCAGCTGACCTCGAAGCGCTTCGATCCGGCGCGCGCCACCGAGGTCATGGCCGAGCTGGTCGGCGAGTGCATCGCGGAACTGGCGGCGCAGGGCTACACCTCCGACGTCCACATCACCCGCGCGCTCGAAATGCGCTACCTCGGCCAGAACTACGAGCTCGAGCTGCCGATCGCCTTCGAGCGCTTCGCCGCGGAGACGACAGATCAGCTCTGGCAGGCGTTCCACGACGCGCACAAGGCCCGCTTCGGCTTCAGCATCCCGGGCGAGATCATCGAGATCGTGAACTATCTGGCGACCGCGGTCTCGATCACGCCGAAGCCCGGGCTGCCCAAGATCGCGCCGGCCGACGGCGCCGCGGCGCCGGTCGCGAGCCGCGCGGTCGGCTACCCGGACGGGCGCCACATGGTGCCGGTCTACCGGCGCGAGCGGCTTGCCGCCAGCCACGTGATCGAAGGGCCCGCGGTGATCGAGGAGGCGGCCTCGGTGACCGTGCTCAACCCCGGCCAGCGTCTCGCCGTCGACCCTTACGGCCATCTGGTGATCGAGCGCGCCGACGCCTGATTGCCGCCGCGTTCGGTAAAATCAAGGAGTCTGATGGCCAGCACGAAGTGGCCCGGGGATCAGTCAGCCGGACAGATCGTCGACGCGTGCGCGCAAGGCCTTGGCCAGCCGGCGGAGAGCTGCCGGCGTTGGCGCTCGCGTGCCAGCCTCGATCTCCGCCAATCGGGTCGCGCCGACGCGGGCGGCCTGCGCGAGGTCGCTCTGACTGAGGCCACGGTGCTCGCGCCAGGCTCGGATCGGGCTGGCGCCGTCCAGGATTGCCGAGGTCACCTCGAAGGGGATCATGCGTCGGTCGGGCTTCGCGAGAGCCGCGTCGAAGTCGCGGATGTCCTTGAGTTCTTCGAGCAGCGCCTCGATCCGGCGCCACTCGGCGATCGGGATCACGGCGTACTCGCGCTTGCCTTCCCGCTCGATGATCTGAGGCCTAATCATAGGCACCTCCGCGCGGCTTGATGACCAGCACCGAGATGATCTCGTTGGCCGAATCGATGGTGTAGAGCGCCCGCCAGGCGCCGATCCGCAATCGATAACCTTCCCGACCCGTCAATTTCTTGACGTTGGGATTGCGGGCGAAGGGGTCAGCGGCCAGCGCCAGCAATTTGGATCGGATTCGGTTCGCCGTGTTCCTCGGAAGCCGCCGGAGTGCCTTGTCGGCCTCGGCCTCGATCTCAATCCGGTACACGGCGCGGTCTTAGCAGATCGACCGAGCCGCGACAATGTCGGGCATCGCAAGTCCTTCGCCCCGAGCTGCTCGGGCTTCGTGCGCCCGCGTTCGTCGTCGGCGCTGAGCTGCGTCCGGGCCATTGACAACGCCCGGATCAGTGCGTCACGCCGAAGTGACCCGGGCTCACTTCTTCGAGCAGCTCGGGGGCTCGGTCCCGCCATCGGCTGATCCGAGGTGATCGCAAGACCGCGGGCGGGCTGATCCGGCTGCTTCTGGCGCCGAGCGGGTTGCCTCGGGGCGCGCGGCAAGGCAGCCTGCGATCTTGAGCGCTCAGGGCCGGCGGAGGTCGGGAGCGAGGCTCTTCCTGGCGGGAAGGATGCGGCGGCCGATGGTCGAGCGCAGCAAGCAGCGGCGCGCGCGGGTTCTGGCGATCGGACTCGATGCGGCCGAGCCCGGGCTGATCGAGCGCTGGACCGCCGACGGCACGCTCGTGCATCTTCGGCGCCTTCGCCGGGCGGGCTCCTACCGGCGCCTCGCCTCGGGGGCGGAATGGCTGTCCGGCTCGCCCTGGCCCACCTTCAACACCGGCCGGCCGGCGCAGGAGCACGGGATCTACCACCACCTGCAGTGGCGGCCCGATCTGATGAGCATGCGCCGCCCGACGCCGGACTGGCTGCCGGCGCCGCCGTTCTGGCGCGATCTGGGCAGCCCGGAGGCGAGGGTGATCGCGCTCGACATGCCGATGGGCTACGCGCCGCAGGCCTTTGCCGGGCTGGAGATCTCGGGCTGGACCAGCCACGACAGCCTGGTGAGCCATGCGACCTATCCGCCCTCGCTCGCCGCCTGGCTGCGGCGCGAGTACGGCATCGCGCCGATGCGGGCCGAGGAGCCGGGCCTGACGCCGGCGCGGGCGCTGCTCGCGCTGCGGGACGATCTTTTGGCGCGGACCGCGGCGCTCGCCGACGTCGCCATCCGTCTGATGGCCGAGCGGCCGTGGCAGCTCTGCCTTCTGACCTTCGGCGCGACCCATCGGGGCGGTCATCAGCTGTGGGATCGCGCGAATCTGAGCGATGAGCCCGACGCTACCCTTGCCGAGGCGCTCGCCGGGACGCTGCGCGAGGTCTATGTCGCGTGCGATCGCGCGATCGGGCGTCTCGTCGAGGCGGTCGGCGCCGAGGTGCCGGTGCTGGTGTTCTCGCTCCACGGCATGGGGCCGAACACCAGCCGGGTTGAGATCCTGCCGGCGCTGCTCGAGCGCATCCTGGACGGCGACGCGGCCGCCGCGCGCCGCCCTGGCAGCCGGGCCCTCGCGCGCCTGAGGCGTCAGGTGCCGCTTACCTGGCGGCATGCGCTCACCCGGCGCCTGCCGGGCGCGCTGCAGGACCGGCTGATGACGTTCTGGCAGCTGGGCGGCGTCGACTGGTCGAGCAGCGCGGCGGTCAGCCTCATGGCCGACCTGCACGGCTATGTGCGGATCAATCGGCGCGGTCGCGAGATGCGTGGCATCGTCGAGCCGGGTGCGCCGTTCGAGGCGCTCTGCCGGCGGATCGCGGACGGCCTCGCGAGCTTCGTCGACGCGGACAGCGGCGAGCCCATCGTCGCGACCGTCGGACGAACCGATCAGTTGCTGTCGGGGGGCGAGCGCAGCGCCGGCCTGCCGGATTTGATCGTGCGCTGGTCGGATCGCTCGGCGGCCCGCCATCGCGCGGTCCACTCGCCGACGCTCGGGTCGGTCGCCTGGCCCACGCCGGGGCGCCATCCGAGCGGGCGGAGCGGTAACCACCGCCCCGAAGGCTTCCTGATCGCCGCCGGGCCCGCACTGCCGCAGGGGATCGAGCTGCCGCCGGCTCACATCGTCGACCTTGCACCGTCGATCCGGGCGCTGCTGGGCCTGCCGGGGCATCCGGCGATGACCGGACGCAGCCTGATCGATCCGGCGCTGGTCGCCTGAGCGTGCGGGCTTCGGGGCGGCAAGGCTGGTCAGCCTCGGGCCACGCGCCTGGCGCTGCGGGCGATCAGCGGCACCAGCATGGCACCAAGGGCGCAGGTGATGAGCAGGTACCACATCGCCCCGCTGTAGCCGGCCATGAAGGAGTCCCTGAAGATCGGCAGGATGTGCGCCTCGAGGCCGGGCGCGAGCCTGTGGAGAACCTGCTGGGCCTGGCTTGGGTCCGAGAGCAGGCTGCGCACCAGTTCCTGGTCCTCGCCGGTGAGCGTGATGTTTTCGCGCATCAGGGTGCCGTTGAGGGTGCGCCGGTCGAGTTCTTCGAAGATCAGGCCGCCCACCGCGAGGCCGACGCTGGAGCCAAAATTCCAGATGGAATAGAGAATTCCGATGATCAGGCTCGCCGAGGTTGGCGGAAAGGGCGAGGTCGCGGCCAGGGCGGAGGTCGCCTGCTGCAGGCCCCAGCCGAACCCGAACAGACCCAGACCGATCAGCACGAGCCATACGGGGCTCGCCGGCTCGAAGTAGATCTGCACCAGCGCGGCGAGCGCGAGGAAGAACTGTCCGGCGACCAGAAACGGCATCGGGCCGGTCTCGTCGACCAGCCTGCCGATCAGTGGCGGGACGATGACAACCAGACTGGAGATCGGCAGCAACATCATTCCGGCAATAAGAGGCACCTCGTTTCGGACGGTCTGCAGATAGAGGGGCGCCATGAAGCTGCCCACGGCGATAAAGCCGCCGAGCGTCAAGGCGACCACGGCACAGGCAAGGAAATCGTGGCGCTCGAAAAGCTCGAAGTTGATGATCGGAAATGCAACGCTGCGCTCGACCCAAATGAAAGCGGCCAGTAGGACAATGGCGGCGGCCGCGGTCGTCAAGGTGGCCGGGGCATCCCAGCCCCAATTGTTGCCCTTCACGATCGCCGTGACCAGGGCGGCCATCCCCGGCGTCAGGAGAGCGAGGCCGATCCAGTCGACCTTCTGGTCCTCCTGTCGCGGGGTCTCCTCGACCGAACGCCAGGCGAGGAGGAAGCCGACGATGACCACCGGCACGTTGACGTAAAAGGCCCAGCGCCAGGACAGGGTCGAGAGGAACAGCCCGCCCAGAACGGGCCCGACGGCCATGCCGAAGCCGGTGATGCTCATGAACCCGGCGAGCGCCCTGCCTTGCTCGGCGTCGCGAAAGTGATGGTTCACCAGGCCGACCGAGCAGGTCAGCATGACGGCGCCAGCGATGCCCTGCGCGAAACGGCAGGCGATCAGGAACCAGGGAGTATCGGCCGTTCCTGCGAGAAACGATGCCAGGGCGAATACCACCACGCCGGTATAGAGGGCACGCCTTCGGCCATAGATGTCGCCGAGGCGCCCCATCGTGACCATGAAGACCGTCAGCATGAGGAAGAAGGCGTTCATCACCCACTGCAACTGGTCGACAGTGGCATGCAGTTCCCGTTGGATGCCGGGAAGGATCGTGTTGACGATCGTGAAATCGACGAAGGCGACGAAGCACAAGATGCTGATCGCGATCAGAGCCAGCCACCTCTTTGGCGACTTACCAGCTGCAGATCTGTCCGTTGCCATTGCGTCCTCGGGGGCTTGCAAGAAAGGGCGGGCGGACCGCTGCGCGACGTGGCCGACCGGGCGGGCTCATGTGCGTGGGAACTCCGTAACGTCTCCCGGCAGCAAATGCGAGCGATCCGGCGCACGTGTAGCGTCAGCCCGGCGCGGCCTCGAGCCGGGTCGGGCGCAGGGTCAGAAGATGGCCGTGGT
>CAWFGZ010000036.1:0-48243 GCA_963815435.1 uncultured Alphaproteobacteria bacterium | reverse complement strand
TAACTTTACCCTCAGTTTCGGCTAAGTGGCGGACCGCGCGCAGAGATTTCTCCGTGCACTGGCTACAGGACGGGGGTGAGGCCGAGCAGCTCGAAGGCGCGGCTTTGGATCGGTGTTGGCCTTGCCAGCAGCTCCATGGCGGTGCCGTGGCCGAGGGGGACGATATCGCAGGTCAAGGTGGCGAGGTCGGCGGGTGGATGCCGCGGAGCGGGGGACGTTGCGAGTGGGGAATTTCCGGACGAGCGGCGGCAGGCGCCCGATGCGGGCGCCAAGTCGACCCTGATGCGCTGCTGGACGGAGGAACTGGCCGAGGACACCTATCAGGCGCCGAGCGAATTCGCATGGTCGTCTACAGCCAGGGTGCCGGCGACAGCGAAGGCAAGCAAGGCCGGGTCCTTCGGCCGATCAGTTCATCAGCGAGGCGCTGCGTTTCTTTGGGGGTGACAGCCGCGGCGCGGACCTTTCGCCGGTCGCGGCCACAAACTCGCCGCCTGATTTGCGCCAAACGGCGGCTCCTGCTCGACGGCATGGAGTCGCTGCAGTCGACCCATGCGGCGGTCCAGCGTGGCGAGACACCGACCCGGGCCTCGCGACCCTGGTCGAGGAGCTGGCCCGCTACAATCCGGGGCTCTGCATTATCTCGACCGCGAGCCGATCGCCAATTTGGCCGATCCGGAGCTCGAGGATCGGGTCGCGCAGGTCGAGCTGGATTTCGTCAAGCCGCTCGCCGGACGGGCCTTGCTGCGCGAGCGCGGGGTCAATGGCAAGGCAAACAGCTTGAGGATGTTGTCAAGGCTTTCGGTGGCCATGCCTATGCCTTGCAGCTGCTCGGGCGTTACTTGGAGCTATTCGGCGGGTCGGAGATCACTGCGACCGGCGAAGTTCCCGCAGGCACCGAGTTTCGGAGGATCCCGTCATCCACGCCGGGTCATGGCGGCGTTTGCCAAGAGGTTCGGCGAGGGCAGCGCCGAAATCGAGCTGTTGCGTGTGCTCGGCCTGTTCGACCGACCGGCCGAGCGGGGCGCGCTGCGGCGCTGCGCGCGAATCGATTCCAGATTACCAATCACCTTGCCAAGCTCGATGAAGGCGCTTGGCAGGGTCTGCTGGACCGGCTGCGAGCAGCGGGCTTGGTCGCCAAGCGAAGCAGCCACGCCCCGGGCGAAGTGGATGCGCATCCGCTGGTGCTGGAGCATTTCGGGGCGGAGCTGCGGAGGCAAAATCAGGAGGCTTGGCGGGCGGGGCACGGGCGGCTTTACGAATACTTCAAAGGCGTTCCGACGAAGCATCAACCCGACACGCTGAAAGACCTGGCGCCCCTGTTCCAGGCAGTGTTCCACGGCTGCCAGGCGGGCCGGCATCAGGAGGCGCTGGACGAGGTCTATTGGCGGCGGATCTCACGGGGTGATCAGTTCTACGAGACCAAGACGCTCGGCGCCTTCGGCGCCAGTCTGGCGGCGCTGGCAGGCTTCTTCGACCCACCTTGGGTAAAGCCCGTGCCGTCGATCCGCGCGCGAATCAGGCGTTTGTACTGAGCGAAGCAGGCTTCGGCTGCGCGCGCTCGACGGCTTGGCGACGCGGTCCCGCGGATGCGGGCGTCGCTCGAGATGCGATCGCTACCAACGACTGGAAGAATGCCGCGATCCGCGCGGGCAATCTCAGCGAGATGAAGCTGAGGCTCGGCGAGTTGATTGAGGCCGTCGCACTGGCCAAGGACAGCGTCGAGTATGCCGATCGCAGCGCTATTGGGATCAGCAGAATGAGTATGCGCACGACCCTGGCCGACGCTTTGCACCAGGCGGGCGAGCGCGCGCGGGCGGGAGAGTTGTTCCAGGAGGCGGAACAGCTGCTGGTGAAGCATCTCCGCTACCCGCGGCTCTTTTTAGTGTGGGGCGACAAATACTGCGATCTGTTGCTCGGCCTTGACCGGTGCGTCGAGGTTCGCGAGCGGGCGGCGGGGACGCTCGCCAGCTGGGCAGAGCGCCGCAAAGGCCTCCTCGACATCGCCCTCGACCACCTGTCACTCGGCCGGGCGGAGCTTCTGGGCTACGGGGCCGACGGGAACGGTGATTTCGCCGAAGCGGAAAGTCAGTTGAACCAAGCAGTAGAGGGGCTGCGCATGGCGGGCGGCCAGAGTTCGTCCCCCGCGGCCTTCTGCGCGGGCGGCGTATTCCGGGTCGCCGGCAAGTTCGGCCGCGCCCGGCGGGATCTGGACGAGGTGATGCGCATTGCGACCCGCTCCGGCATGCGACTGCATGAGTGCGACGCGCATCTCGAGCTGGCCCGGCTCTCGATTGCCGAGGGCAAGCCTGACGCCGCCCGCAATCATCTCGCCCGCGCGGCGGAGCTGGTGGAGGAGACCGGCTACCACCGCCGCGACGAGGAAGTGCAGAAGCTCCAGGACCAGCTCGGCGAGCCGGGCTGAGGATTCGGCCCCGTCGACACAGACTCCGGACAGGTTCCCCCCGCTCTGATCCTTCCCAAACGGATGGGACCGGTGGCTGACCGCGCTGCGGCGGCGTCACCCGGCTGCCACGCGGTTCTGATTTTTTGCCAGTGACGCGAAAAATTTTTCGAAAACTATCCCGAAGGAGTGAAGCAGTTCACAGCCATACGCGCTGCGATCGAGCACCCTCAAACGGGGGATTGGACCATGAGGGGTTTGCAGCAAGGAGATCTCGACCGTGCACCATGTCTGGCAGCGCAACCCTCGGCTTGGCACGCTTGGGGCATCCCCGATCACGGTTCTTGCGCTGGCGATCCTGCTCCTGCTCGCGGTGGCGTCGAGCCTGGCGTCGGCGCAGTCGGCGCCCGCGTCGGCGCGCCATGCGCCGATGCCGGACCCCTGCGTGAGCGCGCCGAACCTGCCGTTCTGCAAGTAGCGGAGGGTATCATGATGGAACCGCAGAGCCACGCCCGGCGCCTGCTGCGGTTCGGGCCGATGTCGGCGCCGCGGCTCGACCTCGCCGGCTTCTGGCAGCGCCGCCGTGAGGCGGTGCTCGGGCAGCTGGGGCCGGTGCTCGGCGTTCTGCTCCTGCTCTGCGTGGGGCTCTGGGCGGTCGGCGAGTACATGAGCTTCAAGGCCGATCTGCAGCGGGCCGAGACGGCGCGTTATCTGGCGGAGTTTGACGAGCCGCCGGTGGGCGACGCCTGGCGGCGCCTGAGCGCCGCCTGGCAGGCCGAGCAGAGCCGGCAGAGCATCCTCCTCGAGCGGGTCGCGCACGCCTCGGGCGCCGAGTACGGCGCGGCGCTGCGCGCCTATCGGGACTTCATCCTCGAGACGATCGAGGAGCGGCACCTGGGGCCGGACATCGAGACCGTGCGGAGCTACTTCGTGCGCCTCGGGCTTTGCCTGCGGATCGGCGGCTGCGATCCGAGGGTGGCGCGGGCCGAGCTCGGCCCGGCGGCGCGCGAGTTCCGCGACCAGCACTACTACTATCTGCAGCAGGGCGACAAAGCCGCCGAGTTCGAGCGGGTCGTCTCGACGATCGCGCCTCTGCCGCCGCCGGGCGCGGGCGCGACCTCGGTCGCGGTCAACTGAGGCCAGGCGCAGAAAGCCCGACTTTCGCACCTGGTCTGCGCGCCGGACAGCTCGCCGCCTCAGGCCTTGCGGGCGCGGGGTGCGGCCGCCGCCCGGCCGCTCGCCTGGTGCGGATTGCGCTCGCGCCAGTGCTCGGCAATCGCGGCGCGGGTCGTGATCCAGACGTGGTCGTGGCTGCGGGCGTAGTCGAGAAAGCGGGTCAGCGCGGCGGCCCGGCCGGGCCGGCCGGCGAGGCGGCAGTGCAGGCCGACCGACATCATCTTCGGCTGCCGGGCACCCTCCTCGTACAGAACATCGAACGCATCGCGCAAGTATTGGAAGAATTCGTCGCCGTGATTGAAGCCGTTGTTGATCGCGAATTTCATGTCGTTATTGTCGAGCGTGTACGGGATGATCAGATGCGGGCGGCCGCCGACCTCGACCCAGTAGGGCAGATCGTCAGCGTAGGAGTTGGAGTCGTAGAGGAAGCCGCCCTCTTCGACGACCAGGCGGCGCGTGTTCGGGCTGATCCGGCCGGTGTACCAGCCGACCGGGCGGCGGCCGGTCGTGCGCTCGATCGCCTCGATCGCCCGCTTGATGTGCGCCCGCTCCTCGGCTTCGGGGACGTTCTGGTAGTCGATCCAGCGCCAGCCGTGGCTCGCGACCTCGAAGCCGGCGTCGACCATCGCCCGCGCCGCGGCGGGATTGCGCTCCAGGGCCATGCCCACGGCGTAGACCGTGAGCACCAGGGCGCGCTCCTGGAACAGGCGCAGGATCCGCCAGAAACCGGCCCGCGCACCGTATTCGTAGATCGACTCGACGTTGAGATTGCGCTCGCCCGCGAGCGGCAGGAGGCCGGGAATTTCGTGCAGATAGGCCTCCGAGGCCGGATCGCCGTGCAGGATGCAGGCCTCGCCGCCCTCCTCGTAGTTGAGGACGAAGCTGAGGGCGAGCCGGGCGTCCTGTGGCCAGTGGGGATGCGGCGGGTCGCCGCCGTAACCGACCAGATCGCGCGGATAGGGCTCGCTCATCGTCGGATCCTCGGCACGGCGGACGGAGTTACGCAGCCGACCGCAGGCGCAAGTTTAGATTTTCCCCCTAACATTGCTTATAGTAAAGGATCTCTGCCCAAGCAAGCCGCAATCCGAGCGCGCCCCGGCAGCGCGATCGACCAGCCCGGGCAGGCCCCGCCGGCTCGACCTGAGCGGCGTTGTCGCGCCGGCCGCCGCGATGTTGGCGTCCGGCATGCGGCAAAAGAAGGATTTGACGGTTAAAGCTTTCTCAGCTCTTGTTGGGCCAGCCTGCCGCCCGGTTCGGCATGCGAGAGGGATGGCATGAGACGGTTCCTTCGATCGAGGGCCATGCGGGTCTGTGGCGTTCTCTGGTGCCTCGCGTGGCTCGGGGCGGCGGTCCTGCTGCTCATGCCGCTGCCGGTCTCGCCGCCGGGGCGCACCGATCTGATCGCCCACTTCATGCTGTTCGGGGGGCTGGCGTTTGCGGCGGTGAGCTTCAGCCGCGGCACGGCGCAGCTGGCCGGCCTCGCGCTGCTCACGATCGCCGGGGGCACGGCGCTCGAGTTCGCGCAGCGCCTCGTCCCCTATCGGACCTTCGATCCGGCCGACATGGCCGCCAACGCCCTGGGCGCCGTGTCGGGTTTTGCGGTCGCGCTGACCCTGCTGCTCTGGTGGCTCCGCCGTCCTGAGGCCTCGGTGCAGCCGCGGCCGCCGGCGCGGGTTTAGAGACTAGCGCGCGCCCAGCTTGTTCAGCATCCGCCCGAGCGGCGCGCCGCCGAAGATGTGCACGTGGAAGTGCGGCACTTCCTGGTGGCCGTGGCGCCCGTTGTTGGCCAGGAAGCGGTAGCCGTCGGCGCTCAGGCCGAGGATCCGGGCGGTCTCGCCGACCGCGCGGAAGAACCCGGCGATGGTCTCGGGCGATGCCTTTGCGGTGAAGTCGTCCATCGCGACATACTCGCCCTTCGGAATGATCAGGACGTGGACCGGTGCCAGCGGGTTGATGTCGCGGAAGGCGAGCGCGAAGTCATCCTCGTAGACCCGTTGGCAGGGGATCTCGCCGCGCAGAATCCTGGCGAACACGTTGCTCCGGTCGTAGGCCATGCGGCTCGCCTCCTCGGGGTTGCATCGGGTGGCTCGGGTGGCTCCGCTATGGACAAAGCGTGGCGCGCTCGGCACTGTCAAGGTCTCGTCGAGCATCCGGCCGCCAAGCTGCGGGAGAGACGTGCCATGAGCCTCGCCGTAGGGATCCAGATGGACCCGATCGAGCGGATCGACATCGACGCCGACAGCACCTTCGTCCTGGCGCTCGAGGCGCAGCGTCGAGGCCACGGGCTGTTCCACTATCTGCCGACCGACCTGAGCTACGATCACGGCCGGATCAAGGCCTGCGCGCGAGCGCTCGAGGTGCGCCGCGAGCGCGGCAACCACTATGCCCTGGGCGCGCCCCAGATGCTCGATCTGCGCACCCTCGACATCGTCCTGATGCGTCAGGACCCGCCGTTCGATCTGAACTACGTCGCGACGACCCACCTGCTCGAGCGGGTGCATCGGCAAACGCTCGTGGTCAACGACCCGGTCGCGGTGCGCAACGCGCCCGAGAAGCTGTTCGTGACCCAGTTCCCCGAGCTCATGCCGCCGACCCTGATCACCTACAGCCGCGAGGAGATCAAGGCGTTCCGGGCGGAGCACAAGGACATCATCATCAAGCCGATCTACGGCAACGCCGGCGCCGGCGTGTTCCACATCGACCCCGACGACGAGAACCTCAACAGCCTGTTCGACCTTCTGATGCAGACCGTGCGCGAGCCATTGATGGTGCAGCGCTACATTCCGGAGATCAAGCAGGGCGACAAGCGGATCGTGCTGATCGAGGGCGCGCCCGGCGGTGCGGTCAACCGCATCCCGCCGGCGGGCGACGCCCGCGCCAATCTGCACGTCGGCGGCCGGGCCGAGAAGGTGGCGCTCACCAAGCGCGACCTCGAGATCTGCGAGGCGCTCGGTCCGGTGCTGCGGGAGCAGGGGCTGGTGTTCGTCGGGATCGACGTGATCGGCGACTGGCTGACCGAGATCAACGTAACCTCGCCGACCGGGCTGCAGGAGATCAACCGCTTCGACGGGGTCGCGCTCGAAGCGCGGATCTGGGACGCGATCGAGGCCCGCCATGCCGCCCGCCACCACGAGCTGCCGACCTGATCGCGATGACGGTCACCAGAACGATGCTCTAGTGGTCGAAATCTGACGGATGGTACCCGGCCCGCAAACCAGACTCGCCGTGGCATTGGTTCGAGCTTAGGATCGGGTCGTGCGAGCGTCGCATCCTAGAACTTCTTGCCGCCTGCTCGTACTTGCGTTTCAGAGAAAGGAGGCGTCGATGCCAGAGCCGGCGCAGTTGGTCACATCAGCGGCCGGGCTCATGCAGGGCGGTGGGTTCTACAATCGCCACGGCTGGAGGCAAGCGGCGGGAAGTCACCGCAGCCCTCCCGGCACTCGCACGGGCAGCCGCAGCGGTTCCCATCGAATCACCGCTGATCGTGGCCGACTACGGGTCGTCGCAGGGAGGCAATTCGCTTCGTCCTATGCAAGTAGCGATCGAAGGGCTGCGTGCCCGTGCGTCGAATGTGCCGATCACGGTGATTCATATAGACCAGCCCGGGAACGACTTTTCGTCGCTATTCGCTCTGCTGAATAGCAGTTCGGACAGCTATCTGCAGATGCACTCCGAGACCTATGCCGCGGCAGTCGGCCGATCGTTCTTCGAGCCTGTGCTGCCTCCGGCCAGCGTCACGCTGGGATGGAGCTCGTTCGCCGTCGTGTGGCTGACCCGCACACCGCCCGAGGCCTTGGGCCATGTGTCCGCCGCGCTGGTGCCCCCGGAAGTGCTCCTGCGCCTGCGGGCGCAAGGAGACGCCGACTGGCGGCGCTTTCTCGCCGCCCGCGCGGGTGAACTGCGCCCCGGCGGGCGTCTGGTCGTGCTGGTGCCTGGGCCATTTGCAGGCCGGCGGCCGCTGATGCAGACGCTCGCCACGACGCTGCGGCAGCTCGTGGCCGACGGGCGGCTCTCCAAGGCCGCCTGCCAGCGCGCATTCATCCCGACGCTGCCCCGTTCGGGTATGGAGCTCCGGGCGCCCTTCGCCGAAGGTGCATTCGCCGGGCTCTCGTTGGAGGAGCAGGAGGATTGGCCCGACTTCCCCGATGCGGCATGGGAGCGCTATCGAGGGGATGGCGACGTGGCCACGTTGACGGAGGCATATCTCGCGTTCTTCCAGGCCACCTTCTTGCCGTCACTGCTGCATAGCCTGGAGCCATTCGATACGGCATCGGAGCGCCAGTCAATCGTAGACACGCTGGAAGGCGCGATCAGGGCAGCGATCAAGACAGATCCGCAGCCGCTCGCTCAGATCCCGTTGCACATGGTAACCATGAGGCGCGTCTAGCTCTGGTATAAGGCCTCGGAGTTCCCGCTTGGTGCCGATGGCAGTGCCATCCGATCCTGCAGAGAGCACGTCGTTCGATGCTGCGCATCCTTCCCGACAAGCAGGGCTGCGCCTGGTCCGTTCCTGGCTAAAGGCCGAACTCCAGCGAGCATCTCGGAAGCCCGCGTGCTTCGGGTACCATCCGTCAGGTTTCGACCACTAGGCAGCTCGGGCGGCGGCGCCGTAGAGCGACAGAACACGCCGGACGGCGGCGATCGCCAGGTCGCGTGCGCTCGCCGCCACTTCGCCGGCGGCGACAGCTGGATAGAGCGGGCCGAGATACTGGCTGACGAGGGTCTCCGGAATAATGCGCCCATCGAGCCGGGCAAAGAGCGCGTCGACGGCCTTGGCCGCTTCCGGATGGGGCCAGTAGTAGCGAATCCGGTCCGAATAGCTGAAGTGCCGCTGCAGGCGCAGCTCGTGGTCCGAGCCGTGATAGTATTTGCTCCAGTGCTTCGGCTCACGCTGCATCAGCCGCTCCATCGTGGCGCGGAGCGTCGCCCCCTCGGCGACGGGGGCCAGGAGGCTGGCGATGTGGTCGAGACCATACAGGGCCTCGCGCAAGGCGAAGGTCAGGCCGGGACCGACCTTGAGGATGGCGAAGCCGTCCGCGACCAGGGCAGCGAGCGGCCTCCGGCGGCTGATAGTCGGTCGAATGGGCCTCGAAGACGAGCCCCGGCATCTGCTTCGAGCACGGCGCTCGAGCGCCGCGGCCTTCTCCGGCTCGTAGACGATGACGTTCTCGTTGCCGAACTCGACGCCCGGCTGCACGACCACGCCGATTGCTCGCTCGAAGGCGCCGTCGAGGCCGCGGCGGCGAAGGCTCGGCGGTGGACGTCGACGGTCGCGAGCGCTGCCTCGGCGCGCGTGACCTCGAGATGGTCGATCGCCTCCGGCGCGCCGCCGGGCGACGGCACTTCGGTGCCGATGATGTAGACCGGCGCGTCGAAGCCGGTCCCGCGTCGCTGCCGCCTCCGCGACCGCGGCGAGCCGCGCGGCGCGCGTCGCGGTGATCTCGTCGGGCAGCGCCGACGCTTCGCCGGCGCAGCCCATGCTGGTGTCGAGATGGATCTTGGCGAAGCCGGCGTCGGACATAGGCAGCGACCATGGCCTCCGCCCGGCCATAGCCGCCTTCCGCAGGCAGATGCTTCCACGGATTGGGGCCGAGATGGTCGCCGCCGAGGATCAGGCGGCCGCGGGCGAAGCCGACCTCGGTCGGCGATCCCTCGACGAAGCGCGGAAGTCGGCGGGCGTCATGCCGGTATAGCCGCCCTCCTGGTTGACCTGGTTGCAGGTCGCCTCGATCAGGACCGGGCCGTCCTCGGTCGAGCCCCTGGCGCAGCGCGGCCTCGATCACGAGCGGATGCGCCGAGCAGACCGAGGTGATGCCGGCGTGGTGCCGCTGGCGTGGCGGGCGGGTAGATCGCGCGAGAAATCCAGTGCTCATCGAGCCGCTCCGAGTATCCGGGGCGGCGAGAAGGCGTCGAGCTCGGCGCGGGTGGAAGTCCCTTCCATGGGACCCTTGATGGTCACGGCGCGGGCGCCGCGGCGCGGCAGCGAGCCGCAGCGCGTCCCGGGGCGCCAGGTCGCGGAGCCAGCAGGTCACGAAGGTGGCGCCGAAGCAATCGCCGGCGCCCGTCGGATCGACCTCCTCGACGGGATAGGCGGGCACGTGCAGGCTCGCCGGCGCTGTCGTAGTAGCTCGCGCCCCGTCGGCACCGCGCTTGAGGACGACGGTCCCGACGCCGCGGGCGAATATCTCCTCGATCGCCGCCGCCTCGGGTCGCCGGCTTCCGTAAACGAGGAACAACTCCTCGCCGCTCGGCAAGAAGAGGTCGCTTTGCCGCCAGCACCTGATCGAGCGCGTCGCGCAGACCGGGCAGGCCGACGCATCTCCTTGCGGATATTCGGGATCGAAGGAGACCGTGCCGCCGTTGGCCTTGACGCGCCGATCGCCGTGCCGATGAGCCTCGCTGACGCCGTCGGAGAACAGCGCCGAGCCCATGACATGCAGGTGATCGGCGCTGTCGATCAGCGCGTCGGCGCGACGGCGTCGGCGCGATCAGCACCGCAGGCGCTGCTGCGGATGTTGTAGACGAAGTCGCGCGCGCCATCGCCGCGATAGCGGACGAAGGCGCTGCCGGTCGGGCGGTCCGACGATCTGCGATCGCCGAGACGTCGACGCCGTCCCGGCGCAGCCGCTCGACATTGAGGCGGCCGAAATCGTCGTCGCCGACGCAGCCGACGATGCCGCAGGGCTGGCCGAGCTTGGCCACCTGGTCGATGAAGATGGCCGGCGCGCCGGAGGGAAACGGGCCGATGAGCGTCGATCGGCTGACGGAAGCCGTCGCCGGGCTCCTTGGCCATGATCTCGACCAGGATTTCGCCGATGGTGACGATCTTCTTCATGTGGAGTGCGCGCCGCCCGCGAACAGAAGCTTGCCCGGCGGTTGGGTGCCGTCAGCTCATCCAGTTGCCGCCATCGACATTGAGGGTCTGCGCGACCACGTATTCCGCGTCGTCGGAGGCGAGGAACACGGCTGCGCCGGCGAAATCTTCGGGCCTGCCCATCCGGCCGTAGGGGACGGCGAGCCCGACGGCCTTCTTCTTTTCGCCGATGGCAAGCCCCTCGTAGCGGGCGAAATTGGCGTCGACCTCGTCCCACATCGGGGTGTCGACCACGCCGGGCGCGATGCCGTTGACGCGGATTCCCTGCTTGATCAGGCCGAGGCCGGCCGATTGGGTCAGCGAGATCACCGCTGCCTTCGAGGCGCAGTAAATGCTGACCAGCGCCTCGCCGCGCCGCCCCGCCTGGCTCGCCATGTTGATGATCCGGCCCTTGACGCCGTGGGCGACCATCTGGCGCGCCGCCGCCTGCAGGGTGAACAGCAGTCCCTCGACGTTCACCTGGAAGACCTTGGCATATTGCTCGCGCGTGACTTCGAGGATCGGGCCCATCGTGAAGATGGCTGCGTTGTTGACCAGGATATCCACGGGCCCGAAGGTCTCGAGGGTCTGATCGAGCAGCGCGTCGATGGAGGCCTGCTTGGTCACGTCGAGCGGAAGGCCGATGGCGCT
Organism: uncultured Alphaproteobacteria bacterium; assembly: GCA_963815435.1. Lineage (GTDB taxonomy): Bacteria > Pseudomonadota > Alphaproteobacteria > Geminicoccales > Geminicoccaceae > DATAOG01. The sequence goes on along the minus strand of CAWFGZ010000036.1, from coordinate 37,162 downwards.
GCCACCGCTGCCGATCTCGGCAGCGGTCCTGCGCGCGGTCTCTTCGGCGATGTCGGCCACGACCACCTTGGCGCCTTCAGCGACGTAGCCGGCGGCGACGGCCCGTCCGATGCCTTGGGCGCCACCGGTCACGATCGCGACCTTGTTTTCGAGCTTCACGGATTTTCCCTCTCACATTCTCGGGGTGACGCCGGTCGATCGCGCGACGCGTCTTTCGATCGTCTCGTCTAAGCCGGGATTCCCCGTTGGCCCACTTTCGAACGGCATGATCCGCCATTCGAGAGCGATCGGCAAGGCTCCGAGGCCCGCCATGCCGCCCGCCACCACAAGCTGCCGACCTGATCGCAACCCCCCTCGTGCTCCACGACATATTCGACGATGTTGGCCAAGGCGACCATCAGACCGGCAGACCGTGCCGAGCGTCACAATTACGCGCGGTCCGGCGGAGACCATCCCAACCAACGATCCCGTTCCATGCGAATAGCCAACCCTACAAGATGCGGGTGGCAAAGCGATCGAGCGGAGAACCCTCCCGGTACGCCACACGAACGATCGATGCAGCGACGATTCCTGTGGTCGCGCCGCCCAGCACGTCCGTCAAATAGTGGGTCCCGACGTAGATCCGCGACCAGCAAACAAGGCTCGCTATGCTAAGAAGGACCAGCGCTCGCCGGGGAAGGCCCTGCAGGGCGAAGGCTACGACCACGGCCATCGAGGCGGTGGCGTGATCGGATGGGAACGACCAGTCGCCGCTGCGGCTGATGATCAGATGGCTCACGCCGGCATCGTAGGGGCGCACCCGATGCACAAACACAAGAATGATCTGGTTCACCGCGAGTCCGATGAGGAAGGATAGCCCGGCGGCCACGCACGTATGTCTGACATGAAGCCGCTCATGCCTGCTCCACCACTGCAGGATGACGAGCAGCACAAGGAGCGGTACGCCCAATTGGGTTGTCGCCACCATGATCGAGTCCAGCAGGACGTTGCGGCCGGCCGGCGCATTGATCCACTGGGTGATGGCTTGATCCATCGGGTTCGTTTGCTCCTCAGATGTTGATAACCAGCGCGAGGTGCCTAATGAATGAACATCGAATCCACCAGATTTTTCAGGTCAGCATCCTTCTCAAAGGCGCCCATGCCGTGCTCGAATGCGTGAGCGGCGTGGTCGTTGCGCTGGTGAGCACCGGCACGATCGTCAACTTCGTCAACGCGCTCACGCAGGAAGAGCTGATCGAGGATCCGCAGGATTTCCTCGCCACTCACCTGCGGGCTCTAGCCCAGACCTACTCGGTCGAGACCAAGCACTTTTATGCGTTCTATCTAATAAGTCACGGGGTCGTGAAACTGCTGATCGTGATCGGTCTGCTGAACAACAAACTATGGTCATATCCGGCGTCTTTGGTCGTCTTCGGTCTATTTATTGCTTACCAGCTCTATCGTTTCTCTTACACGCACGGCGCCGGTCTGATCGTGCTGACGGTCTTCGATGTCGTGGTCATGGGCCTGATCTGGCACGAATACCGCCTCGTTCTGCGTCATCTGCCGACAAAATAGGGCGCGAAGGGCGCATCCCGGGCAACCGCTTCCCGAAGGGCGAGCGCTCCGGCCGAACGGCGATCGCCGACACCAGGTCGGATCGAGGCGGCCGGGCTTTGCTCATGCTGCGCGCAGCCGGAGACGACGGCGCTCTCCGCCCACCAAAAAGGCGAGCAAAAAGGGGCGCGAAGGCCCCCTTGCCGGGCCGCGGGGCCTGGATCAGGCGGCCTGGCCGAGCACCTGTTGGAGTTTGGCCGTGGCCATCTGCTCGTCGATCCGCTCGATCGCCGCGACCTCGCGCGCCAGGCGCTCGAGCGCGGCGCGGTACATCTGGCGTTCGCTGTAGGACTGCTCGGCGTCCTCGGCCCGGTGCAGCTCGCGCACCACCTCGGCGATCGACACCGGATCGCCCGAGTTGATCTTGGCCTCGTACTCCTGCGCGCGCCGGCTCCACATCACGGCGCGCTTCGGCCGCGGGCGCGCCTTCAGCGCGTTCATCGCGGTCTGGATCTTGTCCCGGCTGGAGAGCTTGCGCATCCCGGATTTGGGCGCCTTGGCGACCGGCACCCGCAGAATCAGACGGTCCTGCTCGAACGAGACGACATACATCTCGAGCATGTCGTCCGCGATCTCGCGCGTCTCGATCGCGATGATACGGCCCACGCCATGGGACGGATAGACCACATAGTCATCCGGGGCGAAGGCCAGGTTCTTGCCCATGGTTGCCGAACTCCCACCTTCCTCAGCTGTGGCGCGCGACCGTCACCGAGCCCGGTCGTCGCGCCGAACGTCCTCTGCCGGTCATCCGCCGGAATCCTCGCGCCGAAAGCTTTCCGCTACGTTAACAAGAATTAATGGTTAACATTCATAGCATATTCGAACAAAAATGGACAGCCCCATCGATTGCCAGCGCGCCGGGCGTGCACCCGCACCCAAGCCGGGCAAGACCGGGTGGGCAGCCACAGCGCTCAACTGCTGCCGCCGGGCTTGTCACTGAAGTACTTGTCGAACTTGCCCGCTACGTCCTTGAAATCGTCGGCGTCCGGCGGCGGTTCGCCCATTCGCGTGATATTGGGCCACCGGCCGGTCGAGTATTCACGATTGAGGTCGAGCCACTTTTCCACGCGCTCGTCGGTGTCGGGCAGAATTGCCTCGACCGGACATTCCGGCTCACACACGCCACAGTCGATGCACTCGTCCGGATTGATGACCAGCATGTTTTCACCCTCGTAGAAGCAATCCACGGGGCAAACCTCGACGCAATCCATATATTTGCACTTGATGCAAGCTTCGACCACGACGTACGTCATCTATGACTCCGGAGGGATCGCGGCTGAGCGGAGTGCGCGCGGATTGACGCGGCCGGTATTATGTGGCCCGCGCGGCGCTCTTGTCCAGAGCCCGGACAAAGGCGGCCGAGAGCGTCAATTGGCCGCGCAGGGCGCTCTGCCCGGCGGCGTGGCAGGACGCGCTCAGCAGCGCGCGAACAGGCGCCTCCCCGTCGACCGCGTCAGCGGCGGCCAGACAATCTCTCCCCGGCCGGCCGCGTCAGCGGCGGCCAAACAATCTTTCGATGTCGCTGCGCGACAGAGCGACGTAGGTCGGCCGGCCGTGATTGCACTGGCCGCTGTGCGGCGTCGCCTCCATCTGGCGGAGCAGCGCGTTCATCTCGGCGACGCTGAGCCGCCGGCCGGCGCGCACGCTGCCGTGGCAGGCGAGCGTCGCGCAGACCCGATGGAGCGCCGCGTGCAGGCTCTCGGCCCGATCGATGGTCGCGAGGTCCTCGGCCAGATCCTGCACCAGGCGGCCGACGTCGGTGGTGCCGAGCAGCGCCGGGATCTCGCGCACCAGGACGGCGCCCTCGCCAAAGCGCTCGAGCACGAGGCCGAGCTCTTCGAGCTCGGCGCGCCGGCTGGCCAGGCGCTCGATCGCGGCCGGCGCCAGCTCGATCACCTCGGGCAGCAGCAGCCCCTGGCGGGTCACGCCGCCGCGGCGAGCTCCGCCTTCATCCGCTCGTAGACCAGGCGCTCGTGGGCGGCGTGCTGATCGACCAGAACCACGCCATCGGCGGTCTCGGCGAGGATGTAGCTCTCGTGCAGCTGGGCGCGCGCCGCCCCGAGCGGATGCCGCTCGAGCGCTGCCTCATCGCTCGCGGCCTCGGCGCGCGCCGCCGGCGGGCCGAGGTCGAGCGGCGTGCCGCCTGCGGGCGGCGCCTGATAGCGGGTCGCGGTCTCGGCCAGGCCGGGGCTCGGCCGGCGCGGCCAGGCCGGCAATCCGGCGCCGCGAAACGCACCGAGCGCGGCCTCGCCAAGCGTCGTCGCGGTACGGTGGCCGGCCGCGGCCAGGGCGTGCTTGAGGGCGCCGATCACCAGGCCGCGCACCAGGCCCGGCTCGCGAAAGCGGACCTCGGCCTTGGCCGGATGGACGTTGACGTCGACCCGCTCGGGAGCGAGCTCGAGGAACAGCGCCGCCATCGGCTGGCGGTCGCGGAACAGGAGATCGCCGTAGGCGGCGCGCAGCGCGCCCTTGAGCAGGCGGTCCTGGACCGGCCGCCGGTTGACGAACAGGTGTTGAAAGCGGGCCGTGTTGCGGCTGACCGTCGGCAGCCCGGCGAGGCCGAGCAGGCGCACCCCATCGCGCTCGGCGTCGATCTCGAAGGCGTTGTCGGCGAACTCGCGCCCCATGAGCGCGGCGAGCCGGGCCGCGGCCGGCTCGAAGCCTTCGCCGGCGGCCGCCTGCAGACTGAGCGCCGGGCGGCCATCGACCACCAGGCTGAGCGCGATGCCGGGCTGCGCCATGGCGAGCCGCTCGACCACCTCGCGCGCGGCCTGGGTCTCGGCCCGATCGGACTTCAGGAACTTGAGCCGCGCCGGGGTCGCGAAGAACAGCTCGCGCACCTCGACCCGGGTGCCGACGGCGCCGGCGGCGGGCTGGACGGCGCCCGCGGCGCCGCCTTCGACCGAGATGCTGAAGGCGCTCGCCTGACCGCGCGGCCGGCTGGTGATGGCGAGCCGGGCGACCCCGGCCAGGGCGGCGAGCGCCTCGCCGCGAAAGCCGAGGGTCCGGATCCGGACCAGATCCTCGTCCTCGAGCTTGGAGGTGGCGTGGCGCTCGATCGCCAGCGCGAGCTCGTCGGGCGCCATGCCGACGCCATCGTCGCTCACCGCGATCAAGGTCCGGCCGCCCTCGATCAGCTCGACGAGCACCTCGGTCGCGCCGGCATCGATCGCGTTCTCGATCAGCTCCTTGAGAGCCGCGGCCGGACGCTCGACCACCTCGCCGGCGGCGATCCGGTTGACCAGACTCTGTGGCAGGCGGCGGATCGGAGCCAAGGCGTGCGCGCTCCCGGAGCTGTCGCGCCATCATCGTCGTCGCGACGGCCGTGGGCAAGAGGAGCGGACGCCGCCCGGGCGCACCCGGCTGCGAGCAGGGGCGCCCGCTCGATCAGGCAGCAACCGGCGGCGCGGCAGGACGCCGCCCGCTAGCCTTGCACCCCCTCCGGCTCGCCGACCACGACGACCAGCAGGCGGTCCGGGTGGTAGAGCCGGGCGGCGACGCGCTTCAGGTCCTCGAGCGTCACCGCCTCGATGTAGCCGTTGCGCTTCTCCAGATAGTCGACGCCGAGGCGGTCGACCTGCATGCTCACCAGCGTCGCGGCGATCGCGTCGTTGCTGGTCAGACGAAGCGGGAAGGAGCCGGTCAGATAGGTCTTGGCGTCATCCAGCGCCGTCTCGGTGATCGCACCCGCGGCCATCTGGGCGATCTGCTCGCGCACCACCCGGAGCGCCTCGCCGACCGCGGCGTTGGCCGTGCCGAGCCCGCCCAGCCAGAGCGGCGCGAAGTCCATCGGGTAGAGGTAGCTGTAGACCGAATAGGCGAGCCCGCGTTTCTCCCGCACCTCCTCGGTCAGGCGCGAGGTGAAGCCGCCGCCGCCCAGGATGTGATTGGCGACGTAGGCGGCGTAGAAGTCGGGATCGTCGCGGGCGAGCCCCGGCTCGCCGAACAGGACCTGGCTCTGCGGCACGTCCTTGCGCACGACCACGGTGCCGGCGCGCGCGGGCTCGCTCGGGGCGAGCTCGAACGGCGCGCTCTCGGCCGGGCAGATCGCCGAAGGCGAGATCGAGCAGCGGCGCGAGCTCGGCCGCCGTGATGTCGCCCGCGACGCCGACCACCAGATTGTCCCTGGCCAGGCGGTCGGCGACGAAGCCCGCGCAGGTCCTGAGCCGCGATCGCGCCGACGCTCTCGACCGTCCCCTGCACGGGACGCCCGTAGGGATGGCCCGCGAAGGCGGTCGCGAACCAGGTCTCGGCGGCGATGTAGTCGGGATCCTCGGCGCGCCGGCGCAGGCTGGCCTGGATCTGGTTGCGGATCCGCTCGACCGGCTCGGCATCGAAGCGCGGCCGGGTCAGCGCCAGACGCAGCAGCTCGAAGGCGCGCTGCCGGTTCTCGGTCAAGGTCTTGAGCTGGCCGCTGAAGTCGTCGCGCCCGGCGTCGAACGAGAGCCGGATCGCGCGGTCCTCGAGCTCGGTGTGGAAGGCCTGGCTGTCGAGATCGCCCGCGCCCTCGTCCAAGCAGGCCGGAGACCATGTAGGCGAGGCCCGCCTTGCCCGCCGGATCGAGCGCCGCGCCGCCCCTGAAGCGGAGCGAAAGCGAGAGGAACGGGATCGAGGGCTCGCTCAGCAGATAGGCCTCGATGCCGCCCGGGCTGACCACCCGCTCGACCTTGGCGGCAGCGTTCGCGACCGCCATCGGGCTTACCATGCCAAGCGCGACCGACAAGCTGAGGAGACCGGCCCGAACGGCGCCCTCAGCCACCGCTGCCCCGCCCGCCGGCATCGATTTCCGGAGCGCCGACCAGCGGCGCGGGCGGACCCGCGGCCGGCTCGCCCGCGGCCGTAGCCACGGCTGCCGGAATGAGCCGCCCGGTGACCGAGCGCTCGGGCCTTGAACACGTAGGCGGCGGCGGCGTTGACCTGCTCGACGGTCACCGCGCCGATCCGCTCGGGCCAGGCCTCGACGTCGTCGACCGTACGGCCGGTGGCGAGCGCCGCGCCGAAGCTGCGCACGGCGCTGGACAGGCTGTCGCGGGCGTAGATCGCCTCGGCGACCATGCGCCGGGTCGCCCGCTGCACCTCTTCTGCGGTGATCGGCTCGCTCTCGAGGCGGGCGAGCTCGGCGTCGAACGCGGCCTCGAGCTGGTCCAGGCTGACGCCCGGGCGCGGGCTGCCGTAGAGCCGGAAGGTGGTGAGATCGAGCGCGGTGCCGCGATAGTAGGCGCCGGCCGAGGTCGCGAGCTTCTGCTCGATCACCAGCGAGCGGTAGAGGCGCGAGGTGCTGGTGCCGCCAAGGATCTCGGCCAGCACCTCGAGCGCGTAGGCGTGCTCGCGTCTCGCCGGCGCTGAAGCTCGGCGCCAGGTAGGAGCGGATCAGGGAGGGCTGCTGCACCCGCGGGTCGGCGAGGTCGACCTCGCGCGCCGCGTCCTGCGGCGGCTCGGACAGCCGGTGCCGCTCGGGCACCGGGCGGGCCGGGATCACGCCGTAGTACTTCTCGGCCAGCGGGCGCAGCTCGGCGGCATCGATGTCGCCGGCGACGATCAGGACGGCGTTGTTGGGCGCATACCAGGTCCGATAGAACTCGAGCGCGTCCTCGCGCGTGTAGCTCGCCATCTCGTGGCGCCAGCCGATCACCGGCAGGCGATAGGGATGGTTCAGGTACTGCGTGGCATTGACCAGCTCGCCGAGCCGCGCGCCGGGGTCGTTGTCGACCCGCTGCGAGCGCTCCTCGAGGACCACGTCGCGCTCGGTGCGGCACCTCCTCGGGATCGAGGCGCAGATGGGTCATGCGGTCGGCCTCCATGCGCATGACCGTCTCCAGGCGGTCCTTGGCGATGGTCTGGAAGTAGCCGGTATAGTCGGGCGCGGTGAAGGCGTTCTCGTTGCCGCCGTTGCGCGCCACGATGCGCGAGAAGTCGCCGGGCTTGAGGCTGTCCGTGCCCTTGAACATCAGATGCTCGAGGAAATGGGCGAGGCCGGACTTGCCGGCCGGGCTGTCGGCCGAGCCGACCTTGTACCAGACGTGGTGGCTGACCACCGGCGCGCGGCGATTGGTCACCACCACCACCTGCATGCCGTTGGCCAGGGTGAAGGTCTCGGGATTGAACACGGCGGCCTCGCTGCTGTGCCCCGAATGCCGTCAAGGTCAGGACCAGCGCGATCGCCGGCGCCGCACGCCCTGCGAGTCGCGCCATAGGTGATCAGAACACTTTCTCCACCAGCGCGCCGAGCGGGCTCTGGCGACGCTCGACCACGGTCGGGGTGTCGCCCGCGGTCGCCGGCTGCCCGCGGCCCGGTTCGCCATGCAGCCGCTGGGCCTCGGCCGGCGCGTCGACCGTCGCGCCCAGCTTCATCGGCTCACGCCATTTCAGGAACCGGGTGAACAGCTCGCCCTCGACCGCGCCGAGCGACTGATTCTCCTCGGCGATCTCGCTGCGGATGTCGGGATCGACGCGCCGCCGCTCGCCTTCGCCAGCAACGCCTGCTGGCCGGCGCTCGCCGCAGGCGCTGCGCGGCCGCGCGGTCGTGCCGATGCTCTGGTCCGTCCACGCTGGCGACCTGACGCTGAGACTGGCCGAGCAGCGGTGGCCCGCGCCTGGTCCGGTCGTGCCGACCTGCGGGCCGCGCGCGCCCGGCTCGGGCGGCCGCAGATCGAATTCGGGCGGCATGATCAGCGGCGCCCGGCTGACTACCGCGAACTCGTCGGGCGATCGCTTGCCCATGCCGAGCGCCTGCTGGACCGAGCCGCCGGCGCAGGCCGACAACGCGAGCGCGCAGCAGCGCCAGCGCCGAAGCGCGATCCGAACGACCGGATCGCTCTGTGTCTGCACGGCGTCGACCCTCCTTCAGGCTGATCGCGGCGCCGGTGCCTCCGCGCGCGTCTATGTAGACTGGCGCCGCCGCGCGAGCAAGCCGTCCGCCAGCATCAGAGCCGCGCCGACGCAGATCCCGGCGTCGGCGACGTTGAAGGCCGGCCAGTGGTAGCCGGCCAGGTGAAAGTCGAGAAAGTCGACGACCGCGCCGAAGCGGATGCGGTCGATCACATTGCCGAGCGCGCCGCCGATCACGAGGCCGAGCCCGAGCCGCGGTCAGCAGCTGCTCGGTGCGCCGCAGCCAGAGCACCGAGCGCCGACCACCACCGCGAGCGCCAGGCCCGAGAGCAGCCAAGGCGCGAACGCGCCGCCGGCCAGTTGAACATGCCGAAGCTCACCCCGCGGTTCCAAACCAGGACGAGGTTAAAGAACGGTGTCACCGCGATCCGCCGCTCCGGTCGAGCGTGCCGATGCAGCGATCCCCATTTGGTCAGCTGGTCGAGCACCACGCGTGCCAGCAGCGCGACGCCAGCGCAGCACCGCATGCGCCGCACGCGCGCGCCGCCGGCTCAGGCCGCGGCGCGGGCGCCGACCGCGTCGGCGCAGCGGCGGCAGAGCTCCGGCGCGCCGGGTCGCTGCCGACCTCGGGCAGCACCCGCCAGCAGCGGGCGCATTTGGGCCGGCCGCCGCGCCCGGCACGACGCCGACGCCCGGCGACGTCGTCCATGCGCGAAGGCGGCCGGCCGGCGGCGCGCCCGTCGCAGCTCGAGCGCGCTCGGTGATCGCGAGCTCGGCGAGATCGAGCGCCGGCCAGCGACCGCCGCGTCCGCCGCGCTGACGAAGACCTGCGGGCGCGGCCTCCAGGCTCGAGCCGATCCGCTTCTCCCGCCGCTCGACCTCGAGCGCGCCGGTGATCACGCGCCGCACCCGGCGGATCCTGCTCCCACCTGGCGCCGAGCGCCGGCTCGAGCCAGGCGGCCGGCACTCCGGGGAACTGCCGCAGGTGAACGCTCCTTCTCCGACGGGGATGGCGCGCCAGCCAGGCCTCCTCGGCGGTGAACACCAGGACCGGGGCGAGCCACGCGGTGAGGCAGTCGAACAGCTGGTCGAGCACGGTGCGCGCGGCGCGCCGCCGGAGCGCTGTCCGGCCGGTCGCAGTAGAGCGCGTCCTTGCGCACGTCGAAGTAGAAGGCGGACAGATCGGTCGCGCAGAAATTGTGCAGCGCCGAGTAGAGGCGCGGGAAATCGAACCCGTCGTTGCGCCTCGCGCACCAGCCGGTCGAGCTCGGCCAGCCGGTGCAGCACCCAGCGCTCGAGCTCCGGCATCTGCGCGTGCGGCAGCCGCTCGGCCTCGCTGAAACCGGCGAGATTGCCGAGCAGGTAGCGCAGCGTGTTGCGCAGCCGCCGATAGGCGTCGGCCTGGCCCGCCAGGATCTCCGTCGCCGATCCGCACGTCCTCGGCATAGTCGGCGCTAGACCGTCCAGAGGCGCAGGATGTCGGCGCCGGCGGTCTTCATCAGGTCGAGCGGCGAGACCACGTTGCCGAGCGACTTCGACATCTTGCGGCCGTCGGCGTCGACCACGAAGCCGTGGGTCAGGACGCAGTCGTAGGGTGCCCGGCCGCGCGTGCCGCAGCTCTCGAGCAGCGAGGAATGGAACCAGCCGCGATGCTGGTCCGAGCCCTCGAGGTAGAGCGAGGCGGGCCAGCGCGAGCTCGGGGCGCTGCTCGAGCACGGTGGCATGGGTCGAGCCCGAATTCGAACCAGACGTCGAGGATGTCGGTGACCTGCTCGTAGTCGGCCGGGTCGCGATCCGGGCCGAGGAACTCGTGCCGGATCGCGTCGGTGAACCAGGCATCGGCGCCGTCCTGCTCGAAGGCCGCGGCGATGCGCTCGACCACCGCCGGATCGCGCAGCACCTCGCCGGTCGCCTTGTGCACGAACACCGCGATCGGCACGCCCCAGGCGCGCTGGCGCGAGACGCACCAGTCGGGCCGGGTCTCGATCATGCCGCGGATCCGGTTCTTGCCGCTGCGGCGGCACCCAGCGGGTCGCCTCGATCGCCGCCAGCGCCTTGGCGCGCAGCTCGCCCGGCCCGTCCATCGGGATGAACCATTGCGGCGTCGCGCGGAAGATCAGCGGCGCCTTGGAGCGCCAGGAGTGCGGATAGCTGTGGACCAGCTTGCCGCGGGCGAGCAGCGCGCCGCTGTCGGCGAGCGCCGCGATCACCGGCTCGGCCGCCTTGAACACGTGGATCCCGGCGAACAGCGGCGCGGCGTCCGTGTAGTGGCCGTCCTCGGCGACCGTGTCCGGCACCTCGAGGCCGTGGCGGGCGCCGAGCTCGAAGTCGTCGGCGCCGTGCGAGGGCGCGATGTGGACGAGCCCCGTGCCCTGCTCGGCGCTGACGAAATCGGCCGCGAGCAGCGGCACCTCGAACTCGTAGCCCTTGCCGCGCAGCGGATGGCGCGACGATGCTCGAGCGAGCTGCTCGCCGCGGAGCTCGGCCACGACGCGATGGCGGAGTGATGCCGGCGTCCTCCGTGACCATCGCGCACCAGACGCGCCGCCAGCAGCAGCCGTCTCGCCGACCCGCGCCAAGCTCTCGTCCTTGACCGCCGTCGACCTCGATCACCCGGTAGTCGATGTCCTCGCCATAGGCGACGGCGCGGTTGCCCGGCATGGTCCAGGGCGTGGTCGTCCAGATCAGGACCGAGGCGCCCTCCAGAGCCGGATGCGAGGGCCGCAGGACCGGAAAGCGCACGATGATCGTGGTCGAGGTGTGGTCGTGGTACTCGACCTCGGCCTCGGCGAGCGCGGTCTTCTCCACCACCGACCACATCACCGACTTCTTGCCGCGATAGAGCTGGCCCGACAGCAGGAACTTGGCGAGCTCGCGGAAGATCCCGGCCTCGGCCGGATACGCCATGGTGGTGTAGGGATGCTGCCAGTCGCCGACCACGCCCAGGCGCTTGAACTCCTCGCGCTGGACGTCGATCCAGTGCTCGGCGAACTCGCGACACTCGCGCCGGAACTCGGCCGGCGGCACCTCGTCCTTGTCCTTGCCGGCCTCCGGTAGCGCTGCTCGATCTGCCACTCGATCGGCAGCCCGTGGCAGTCCCAGCCCGGGACGTAGGCCGCGTCCTTGCCCAGCATCTGCTGGCTGCGGTTGACCACGTCCTTGAGGATCTTGTTGAGCGCCGTCCCCATGTGCAGATGGCCGTTGGCGTAGGGCGGGCCGTCGTGGAGGATGAACTTCTCGCGTCCCTTGGCGGCCTCGCGCAGGCGCCGGTAGATGTCGAGCCGCTCCCAGCGCTCCAGGATCTCGGGCTCGCGCGCCGGCAGGTTCGCCCGCATCGGGAACTCGGTCTTGGGCAGGAACACGGTCGCGCGATAGTCCCTGGTCGTGCTCGGGCTCGCTGGGGCTTCCGACATCGTGGCTTCCGACATGAGCGTGCTTTCAGGCCTCAGGCACCGATCGCATCGATGTGGGGCGTCGGGCCAAGGCGTGCCAGGGCGGCGCGCGCCGCGGCGCAGTCCAGCGCCATCTGGGCCTTGAGCGCTTCGACCGTGGCGAACTTCTCCTCGTCGCGCAGACGCTCGATGAAACTGCAACAGAGACGCCGCCCGTAGAGATCGATCTCGCGGTCGAACAGATGGACCTCGAGGCGCAGATCCCCGCCGCCGAAGGTCGGCCGCCAGCCCAGGCTGGCCACCGCGTCCTGCCAGACCGGCCCGAGGCGATCGTGCCAGCCGGCGCGCACCGCGTAGATGCCGGCCGCGGGCCAGAGCGCACGGCGCGCGGGCGGGCAGAGATTGGCGGTCGGATAGCCGAGCGCGCGGCCGCGCCGCTCGCCCGCGACCACGCGGCCCTCGACCGTGAACGGATGGCCGAGCAGATCGCAGGCGAGCGCCACCTCGCCCGCGGCGACCGCGGCGCGGATCCGGCTCGAGGAGCAGACCTCGTCCCGCCAGGCGACCGGCTCGAGCCGGGTCACACCGAAGCTCGTACTCCTCGCCGAGGGCGGCGAGCGTGCCGACGTCGCCCGCCCGCCTGTGGCCGAAGCGAAAGTCGAAGCCGATCACGACGTGGCGGATGCCGAGCCCGCCGGCGAGCACGTCGTGGACGAACCGCTCGGGCGATTTGGTCATCAGATGCTGATCGAACGCCAGGACGTACAGATGCTCGACCCCGAGCTCGGCCAGCAGGCGCGCCTTGACCCGCAACGGGGTCAGTCGCGGCGGCGCCTGCTCCGGCGCCAGGACCTCGCGCGGATGGGGCTCGAAGGTGATCACGCCGAGCGGCGCGCCGAGCGTCGCGGGCCCGCGCCCGCGCGGCCTCGATCAGGGCGCGATGGCCGCGATGCACGCCATCGAAATTGCCGATCGCGACCACGCCGTGGAGGGCGGCCTTCGGCAAATCCCAATAGCTCCGGTGGATCCGCATCGCCGCCTTATGCCCGCGCCGCGGCGGCGCTGTAAAGAGATCTCGCCCGCGCCGGTCTCGGGGCATCAGGCGGTCGCGGCCCGCGAACGGCCGATCCTCGCCGAGCGGGTCGTCGAGCCGATGCGCTGCACGGCCCGGGCCGCGCCGGCGCTCTGATCAAATTGGCGCGACGGCTCGAGGGCGGGCCTCGATTCTACGGCTCGAGCAGCCAGATTCGGACCAGGCCCAAGCCGAGAAAGGAGGGCGAGACGTGACCGCTTCCAACCATCACCCCCGGGCCACAGCCAGTTCGGCCGCGTCATGACCAGTGCAGGCGAAGTGATCCTGACCGCGGCCTGTCTCGCGCTGATCGCCTTCTTCAGCTGGGCCATTCTGCACGTGCCGGACGAATTCGCGCACCAGTCCGAGCGCGCGGCCGGCGTGCTGATCGGCGCGGCCGTCGCGCAGGGTCAACTGCCCTGAGGGGCGCCGACGGCGACAGGCCAAGCTCGACGGCGCCGATCGGGGTCGTAAGCTTCGCCATTCCAGCCGCGGCGGTGGACATCCGATGCGAGACCTCCCCGATCATGGTCGCTGGCACCACCTCGACAAAAATCGTCGGGTTGCGCTGAGCCCACGCCGGCTCGACGACCGCTTGGCCTGGACGGCGATCTTCGTCGCCTCGCTGGCGTGGGCGGCCTTCATGGTGTGGCTGGCGTGACCGCGCGATTTCGGCGGGCTCCCGAGGCTTACCTCAGCCGGCGGCTTGGTCGGGCACCACCAGCGTTCCGGCCTGGCCGGCCAGTGCCCGGCCGATGTTGGGCGGGTCGGTGGTCCCGATCCAGCCTAACCACGCCCGGGCCGGCAGAAACGGTCGGCGTCGAGCGGGACGGCAAAATAGCGAAGGACCAGGTCGTAGCGCGTCTCCCGCTCCCCGGTCGCCCGCTGAACTCGCAGGTAGACCCGATGTGCGGCGAGGTCGCCCGAGCCGAGCGGCCTGAGACAGCGGTTCCAAGAAATCGGCCTGCATGTGGAGCAGTTCACACGCGGCGGCGTTGCGAGGCCTCTAGGCTTCAGAGGTCTTCGATGCGCCGTCCGGGAATTTCCGCCTAGCGTGAGCAAGTGGAGGAGATCGTCGATGTCAACGTCCTGTAGCACGATGGAATCTCATGGCTCCGGGACCGCCACGGGCGATGCCCGATGGGCGCAGTAAAGGCGGCAATAAATCTGGCATTGGCAGCGGGCAATGGCATGTGTGGCATGGCCGTCTGTAGCGGTCTGAACCAGCAATGTGGATATGTGCCAACGGCCGGAACCCCAGCGTCCAACAGATACAGACGCCAGACGATACTACGTACCAGGCCCATGTGGACACCAGAGGGAAGTGTGAATGCCAGACCGTCAGCGCCCGGCACCTGAAACGAGACGAGTCAGTGCTGGCCAAGTCGCTCGGCCGGCGGGGCCGCGGGGCGCGGCCGGCTGAAGGCGAGCGCAACGTCGCGGGGATCTCGCCCTCATGCGGCGGAGGCCGGCGGCGGAGGCAACGAGGAACGAAAAATGACCGGGGGCCTGCTGGTCACCAGCCAGATCAACCACACCGTTCGGGAGTACGACGGGGCGACCGGCGCCTTCGTCAAGGTGGCGGCGTCCGGCGGCGCGCTCGGCGATCCGCTCGGCCTCGCGATCGGTCTCGACGGCAACCTGCTGGTCTCGGATGGCGTGACCAACCAGGTGAAGCGCTACGACAGCGCGAGCGGCGCGTTCATCGACGTGCTCGCGTCGAGCAACCTCGCCGGCCCCGAGGGCATGACCATCCACCAGGGTGTCCTCTACGTCACCAACTCGAACCCGCCGCAGGGCGTGCAGCGCTTCGATGCCGCCACGGGCGCGAACACCGGCCACTTCGTACCCTCGCTCGCCAACGCCAGCCCGCGCGACGTGAAGGTCAACCCCGCGAACGAGCGCCTTTACGTGCTCTATTACAACGCCGCGACCGTCGAGACGTTCGATCTCACGACCATGGCGTCGTCCGGCCTGCTGATGCCCGCCGGCAGCCCGATCGGCTCCGGCGGTCTCTATACGCCATCGGCGATGGCGTTCGGCCCCGACGGCAACCTCTACATCTCGGGCGGCACGTTCGGCGGGCATCTCGGCGTCCGACGCTACCACCCGACGACCGGCGCGTTCATCGACTTCTTCGCCAACACCGGCAGCGATCTCTACGTCCCGATCGGCATCGCGTTCGGGCCCGACAACAACCTCTACGTCGCCACGCAGAACGCGGCCAACGTGATGCGCTTCAATTTCCCGAGCGGGACATTCATGGACTTCTTCGTTCCCGACGGCGGCGGCGGGCTGACGGCACCGTTCCACCTGACGTTCGGGGCAGGTGCGGGTGCAACCCTCACGTACACCTTGCACAGGGATTGCCTGCACAACGTCGACGATCCCGGCATGCGCTGGCAGATCGAAGGCGGCAAGGTGCTGGAGCAGCGCAAGCACGTCGCCAACTACTCCAGCGTGAAGCGGGTGAGCTGCGGCACGACGGAGCAGAACACCGCCCAGCTCTGGGTGACGCTCTTCTTCCTCGGGGGCAAGCCGCCCGAGAACATCACCCTGCATGGTGCCCACGACTTCACGAGCGGCGGCGAGATCGGCAGTGTCAGCGCGGCGTCGTCGACTTTTTCGACTTACATAGGAAAGCCGTTCAAACGCGTCGCCAACACCCTGACCATCGGATGATGTTGAGATTACGACTGTCCAAGCGATAGTTCCGAGCGTCAAAGCCGCCCGCTCTCGCCGCGCCTGAGGAACTCGCCCATGCCTTCGCGGCCGAGCCACCGGTCGCCGTCGACGATCAGGCTGCCGCGCAGGAAGGTTTTCCTGACCTTGCCCTGAACCTCGAAGCCCTCGAACAGGCTGTAATCGACGCGCGAGTGCTGCTCGGCGGCGCGGATCGTCCAGCGCTCCTCGGGATCGAAGAGCACGATGTCGGCGTCCGAGCCGACCGCGATCGTGCCCTTCTTCGGATAGATGCCGAACAGCTTCGCGGGGTTGGTCGCGACCAGCTCGACGAACCTGCTGAGCGACATGCCGCGCTTCTTGACCGCGCCGTCGAAGAACACGGAGAAGCGGTGCTCGATGCCGGGGCCGCCGTTCGGGATCTTGTGGAAGCCCTCCTTCTCGCCCTGACGCTTGGAGAACTTCAGGCCGTAGGGCTGCTCCTCGAAGCAGAACGGGCAGTGGTCGGTCGAGACCACCGACAGATCGCCCTTGTGCAGGCCGCGCCAGAGGTCGTCCTGGTGCTCCCGGGTGCGCAGGGGCGGCGTGAACACGTACTTGGCGCCATGAAAGCCCGGCCGCTCGAGCTCCTCCCGGGTGAGGAACAGATACTGCGTGCAGGTCTCGCCGTGGATCAGGTCGGAGCGGTCCCTGGCGCGCGCGACCGCCTCGAGCGCCTGGCTGCAGGTGACGTGGACGACGTAGAGCGGTGCGCCGGCATATTCGGCGAGCGTGATCGCGCGCGCGGTCGCCTCGCCCTCGAGCTCGGGCGGGCGGGTCAGGTAGTGGTACTTGGGCGCGGTGTTGCCGGCCGCCACCGCCTCCTGCGACCAGGACGTTGATCGCGTAGCCGTTCTCGGCGTGCACGCAGACCACCGCGCCCAGCTTTGCGGCCTCGCGCATGACGTAGAAGCAGACCCCGTCGTCGACCATCAGGACGTTCGGATAGGCCATGAACAGCTTGAAGCTGGTCACGCCCTCCTCGCGGGCGAGCGTCCTGAGGTCGGCCAGCGCCTGCGGGAAGGGGTCGAGGATGATCATGTGCGCGCCGACGTCGACGCAGCGGCTCCGGCAGCGCTCGTGCCAGTCCTCGAGGCCCTCGAGCGGGCTCTTGCCATGGCGCTGGTTGGCAAAGTCGATCACCGAGGTCGTGCCGCCGAAGGCCGCCGCCATGGTGCCGGTGCCGAAGGTGTCGACGGTGCGCGCGGTGCCGAACTCCCAGTCCAGGTGCGTGTGCACGTCGACCGCGCCCGGCATGACCAGGAGCCCCCGGCATCGTGCACCTCGACCCCTCGCCCGCCGGCAGGTCCTGGCCGAGCGCGCGCACCTTGCCGTTCTCGATCAGAACATCGCCCTGCCAGTCGCCCTCCGCCGTGACGATCCGGCCGTTCTTGATCAGCGTCGCCATCTGAGCCTCCCGCCCCGCATAACGCGGCAGAGTAGGCCCTCTGCGCGGCGAGGTGAAGGCGGGCGGAGCCCCAGTCGGCGCAACTACGGCGCCGCGCGGCAAGCGCGAGAGCCAGGCAATGGCGAGCACGAACGAGAGAGGGTCATCGGGATGCCGCAGCTGGCGTGCTCCGCGAAGGTAACGCCACCCCGGCCTCGCGCGCCCGCTCGAGCGCGATGATGTTGGCGAGCGTGCCGACCATCAGGAGGTTGCCGGCGAGCGTCGAGAGCACGGCGAGCGCGTAGAACGCGCCCTCGCTCATCCGGCAGCACCGCGAGCAGCAGCACGACGAGCGGCACGTTGCCGATCGTGTTCGCGCCGAGCAGGGTCAGCGGCGCCATGGCGAGGCGCCGGGGTCCAGAGCCCAGCCGCTCGAGAGCAGAGCAGCCTGTCCGGCAGGCCGGTCGTGGCGAGCGCGGGGGTGACGACGAACAGGCCGGCGAACAGCACCAGCAGATGCCAGTCGACCAGCCCAAGCATGGTCCGCGTCGCGAGCCGGCGGCTGATCAGCAGATAGCCCGCGACCAGGAGCACGCCCTCGACGCGCGGCAGCGGCGGGCGAAGAGGACGAGGAGCATCAGGGTCGCGAAGCAGGCCTTGGCGAGGCCGAGCCGGTCGAGCTGCGGCGGGACGCGCTGTTCGGAGCGGTCGTCGCCCGCCTCGAAGTGCTCGCGCCAGCGCCACCAGACTACCAGGTAGATGCAGCCGAGGCCAGCGAGCGCCGGCGGCCGCAGGCGGCGATGAAGCCCCAGAAGTCGAGTCGCCCGACCGCACCGATCAGGATGTTCTGCGGATTGGCGATGATGGTCGCCGCCGAGCCAGCATTGGCGCCGCCGGCGAGCGCGATCACGAATGGCCGCGGGTCGAGGCCGCGCTGCATGCCCGGCGCACAGCATCGGCGTCATCGCGAACACGACGACGTCGTTGGCGAGGAACGCCGAGAGCCCGCCCGCGGTGATCACGGTCGCGGCGAACAGCGTCGCCGGCGAGACCGCGGCGGCGCGATGCGCGTCGCGCACCAGTCGTAGAAGCCGCAGACAGCGAACTGGGCCGAGAGGATCATCAGCCCGAACAGGATGATCAGGGTCGGCAAATCGATCGCGCCCTCACCGCCTGGCCGTCGAGCGCGCCGCCGCCGTAGAGCACGATGGCGCCGAGCAGTGCGATCCCGGTGCGATCGACCCGCATGCCCGGCCAGCGGCCGGCCGCCATGCCGAGATAGGCCGCGGCGAAGACCAGCAAGGACGAGGATCGTCATCGCGGCGACCGCCAGGCGCTCCGGTCTGCGCCGCTGAGAACATAAATCCGTCGAGCTAACTAGCTCCCGAACGGCTCACAGACCCTCGAAAGCCGCGGCATCCTCGGCGGAATCCCATCCGCTCAGAGTCGCCTGGGCAGCGCGAAGGCAGGCGAGGTCCAGCGGAGCCTGCTTGCGGAGCCGCACGCCGTCGTCATCGGGCTCGTCAAAGATCGTATCGCCGGGCCGCAGAGACAGTTTCCTCCGAACTCCGCGGGGGATGGTCGTCTGAGCCCTCGCGGTAAGGCGGCTCACAGGCACCATGCCATCTTCTCCTCTGTTCCTACTGTAAGCAAGCAAGGCATCATCGCCGGCCGGCGAGCCGCCGTCGGTCAGGGCGCGAGCTCGGGGAAGATCTCCACGACGCGCGTTTGGTCTGCGGCGCCGCCAGCACCATCAGCAGGAGGCGCGCCTTGGGGCCGCGCAGGTCGCCGGCGAAGATCGCCCCGGCATCGGCGAGGTCCTTGCCGCCGCCCTTGCCGTAGATCGGCTCGACCCGCCCGGTCGGGCAGCGCGAGGTGATCACCACCGGGATGCCGCCCGCGACCGCCCGCTCGACCACCGGCACGAGCGCCGCCGGGCCTTGCCGCGGCCGAACGCCTCGATCACCAGACCGTGCAGGCCGAGTCGAGCGCCAGCTCGACGAGCCGGACCTCGAAGCCCAGGCTGAGGCGGAACAGCGGCACCAGGAGCTCCGGCATCTGCTCGAGCTCGAAGGTCCGCCGGCGCGGTCGGGGCGGCGGTAGAGGATCACCCGGGCGCCGTCGACTTCGCCGAGCGGCCCCTTGCCCGGCGACTGGAACGTCGCGAGCGCGCTGGCGCTGAGCTTGGTGATGTCGCGCGCGGCATGGATCTGATCGGCGAAGCAGATCACCGCGCCGAGCCCGGCCGCGGCGGGCGAGAGCGGCGGTGCGGACGGCGCTCAGAGGTTGCCGGGGCCGTCCGGCAGCGGGTCGTCGTGGGGGCGCTGGGCGCCGGTGAATACCGCAGGCTTGGCAGACTCAGCAGCAGGTCGGCGAGGTAGCAGCTCTCCTCCATGGTGTCGGTACCGTGGGTCACGACGACGCCCGCGACCTCGGCGCGCGCGAGCTGCCGGTCGATCCGGCGGGCGAGCCGAAGGCGACGCCGACCGAGATGTTGAAGCTCGAGACGGTGGCGAAGTCGTCGATCTCGAGCTCGCAGAGCTCCGTGAGCTGCGGCACCTGGGCGAGCAGGTCGGCGCCGCGCTGCGAGGCGACCGTCGCCCACCTTGCGGATCGAAGCGCGACGCGATCGTGCCGCCGGTGCTGATCAGTACCACCTTCGGTGTCATGGCTGCGGTTCCCGGCTAAGCCGCCTGCCGATCGGCGTTGGCGAGGCGGTTGAACGCCGCGAGCGAGCGCTCGATCGCTTGCTGATCGAGGCCGCGGACGATGAACACGATGCGCGAGCGGCGATCGCGGTCCGGCCAGCGCGCGAGGTGTGCGGGCGGATGAACGACATGCTGGACGCCATGGATCACGACGGGAGCGGCGACGTCGACCACATTCAGAAGACCTTTGACCCGCAAGACATTCCGGCCATGGACATGGAGCAGCATCGTGAGCCAGATGCCGAACGCGGTCCAGTCCAGCGGCTGGTCGAAAGTCACGCAGAAGGCGTGGATGTCGCGGGCGTGCCGGTTGCGATCGTGCTGATGCGCGCCATGCGCTGCGGCCCGGTGCGCCTCCTCGTCCAGCCAGTGGCGCACTTCGGCGCTCTTGGTCCTGGATCGTAGACGTCGCTCGCCATCAGGTCGTCGGGCGCGCATCGATCTCGTGCCGCGTCCCGGATCGGCGCGGTCGGATTGAGCCGGCGCAGCTCCGCTTCGAGACCGGCAATCGCGCCCGCCTCGGCGAGGTCGGTCTTGGTGATGACCAGGCGATCGGCGACCGCGACCTGCTTCACCAATTCCGGATTCTCGGCCAGATGCAGCGCGCCGTTCACGGCATCGACCGTCGGATGATGTTGCCGAGGCGAAAGTGATGCCGGAGCACGGGCTCGGCCATCAGCGTCGAGACGATCGGCGCCGGGTCGGCGAGCCCGGTGGTCTCGATCGCCAGGCGATCGAAGCGCGGCACCAGACCCCGCTCGCGCCGGCTGAACAGATCGCGCATCGCGTCCGCCAGATCGCCCCGGATGGTGCAGCAGACGCAGCCGCTCTGCAGGATCACGGTCTCGCGGTCGACCGTCTCGAGCAGAAGATGGTCGAGGCCGACCTCGCCGAACTCGTTGACCAGGACCGCGGTGTTGGCGAGCTGCGGCGATCTCAGGAGCCGCTGCAAGAGCGTGGTCTTGCCCGAGCCAGGAAGCCCGTGATCAGGTTGACCGGGAGAAGGTCGCGTATTCGGCGATGCACGGACCTCCGCTCAGTCACGCTCGAGCGCGACGACGAGGCTCGGCTCCAGCGGATCACAGGGACGCCCGGCCAGCTTTTCGGCCGCCGCCCAGATGCCGACGATGTCCGGCACCAGCGCCTGGCGACCGGTCGCCGACGCAGCAGGTAGCTCTGACCCTGAAAGTCCGAAAGCTTCAGGCCGTAGTGCCGGAGAATGCGGTTGGCGAGCGCAATTCGGCCATAGCGCTCCTGCCGCCGGGTGGAGGCGGCGCACCGTCCGGCAGCGCCTCGGACGCGCCGGGGCTCGTCCACTGGGCCGCCGCTCCCAGCACGCCGCACAAGCCGCACATCGCCGGTCCCCCCGCCTCCGTCGGCCGATCCCGCTTCGACCCTCGCTACTAGCAGATGGCGACCTTTCCCGCCCAGCCAAGAGCGGACGAGGAGCGGCCGAGCTGGCGCCGGGCCTTGCGGTCGCGGCGCGCAGCGCCGCTCAGTTCTATTGCTGCTGTTGTTGCTTCAACTGCTGCTGCAGCTTTTCGTTCTCGAGGCGTAGTTGGTCCATCTCCTGCTGCTGCTTCAACTGTTGGTTCTGCTGCTGCAGCTGTTCGACCTGGGCCTGAGCCTGTTCGCGCTGGGCCTGCTGGTCGCGGACGTAGCCGGTCGTGCCACCGAGCGCGGCGCCGCTCGCCGCGCCGATCGCGGCACCGGTGCCGGGCGCGCCGACGAAGGCGCCGATCAGCGCGCCACCCGCGGCGCCTGCCGGCCGCGCCGATGCCGGCGCCGCTGAAGGTGCGCTGCTCCGTTTCCGACATCGTGCAGCCGGCGAGTGCCAGCGCAACGAGCAGCCCAAGTGCGGCGATCATGCCCGATGTCTGGGCGGCACCACGCGCAGGTCCTTGCCGATCCGAAGTCGCATGCATGGGTCGAACTCCCTCACCCACCTTGCTTGGTACCGGACGCGCCTACCGGGGGGCAAGGCCACTTGGCGCTCACCGCCCGGAAAGCGGTGTCCATCGGGTGCTCGTTGAGGTACTCCGGATGGGCACGGGCGTAGTCGACGAACACGGCGACCACGTCGCGAGCCGTGACGCCGGGAGCCGGGCAGGCGATCGGCGGATATCTCGATCCGCTGGTCAGAGCCCTGTGATAATCGGCGCCGCCTTTGAAGTAGCCGTAGCAGAACGCTTCGGCCTCGAAGCGGCGTGGGTCGTTCTTGTCCAACGTGCAGATGTCGAGGAGATCCTGCGTCGAGCGGAGCTCGAAATCGTCGAGCGCGAAGCCCTCGCTGGGCTCGGCAGCGTCGGTCGGCACCGAACAGGCCAGTGCCGCCGCCAGCGCCGCCCCGATGACGCCCACCGGCGCGAGCCAACCTTGGCGCATGGGTGCCTCCCGTCCAAATCGCCCCGTCCATGCGCTTAGCAGCCGCATGACGTCGAGGCAAGGCGCCTTATGGGGCGGGACGTCTGAGACACCTTCCCGGTCGCGGCTCGGCGGCCTCGATCAGACGCCACTGCCTTGGTAGATCGCGGCGAGTGGATCGGGGGCGGGACGGCCGCGAGGGTCAGGCTGGCCTCGCCGATCAGGTTCTCGACCACCCAGCGCGCGCCTTCGCGGCGCCAGTACTGGACCCGGCGTTCGGTACTCGAGATCAGGAGGACCTCGCGGACGGACGCGAGCCGGCAATAATCATCGAGCTTCAGGCCGCGGTCGTGCACGGCGCTGGAGGGCGAGGGACCTCGACGATCAGGACCGGCTCGGCGACGTAGGCGCGGCTGGGCTCGGGTGACGCGCAGGTCACGGCGAGATCGGCCAGTACCAGGCGTCGTCGCGCTCGGGCAGGACGATTCCGGCCTCGTCGACGACACGGCAGGGTGGTTGCAGCGCGGCACCGATCAGGATCGTGAGGTTGGCGACGATGGTGCCGTGGGCTTCGCTCGGCGGCGCCATGGCGACCGGCACGCCCGCGACCAGCTCATAGCGGTGGTCGCCGCCGTCGTCCCAGGCGAGGAACTCCTGGATCGTCGAGCGCTTTGGCGCGGCTCAGCCACCGTTCCAGCCCTCGGTGAGCTTGAAGCTTAACACGGCAGGGCGGGGATGACGAGCACAGATGGGCGATGGTTGCTGCGTCCGGCAACGAGTGGCCAGGCTCGTGCCGAGCGGCCGAGCGGGGCGGCGCGCGGGTCCTTGAGGTGGCGGCGGAAACGGGCTTTAGTGCTGAGCACAGAGGCGCGGCGGGTGTCGGCCCGGGCCTGCGGGGGAGGAACCATGAGCGCGCCGGCCATGATCTTCGATCTCGACGGCACCCTGGTCGACAGCGTCTACCAGCACGTGCTGGCCTGGCACGAGGCGCTGCAGGAGGCCGGCATCGAGCTGTCGGTCTGGCGCATCCACCGCCGGATCGGCATGAGCGGCGGCCTGTTCACGCGCGCGCTGCTGCGCGAGACCGGGCGCGACGCTCGACGACGGCGCTGCTCGCCGCGCCTGCAGGAGCGCCACACCGAGGCCTACATGGCGCGGCATCGGCGAGGTCCGGCCGCTGCCGGGCGCGCGCGCGCTGCTCGCGCGCCTGACCGAGCTCGGCTGCGCCTGGGCGATCGCGACCAGCGGCCGGATCGAGAGCGCCGGCCCGGCGATCGCCATGCTCGGCGTGCCCGAGGGCGTGCCGATCGTGACCCGCGACCTGGTGCCGCACGCCAAGCCCGATCCGGACCTGTTCCTCGAGGCCGTGCGCCAGCTCGGCGTCGACGTCGAGCCGACGCGGTGGTGGTCGGCGACAGCGTCTGGGACATGCTCGCGGCGCGGCGCGCCCGCACGCTCGGCATCGGCGTGCTGTCCGGCGGCTACGGCACCGACGAGCTGGAGCGGGCCGGCGCCTACCGGGTCTACGAGGACCCGGCCGACCTGCTGCCCACCTCGACGAGGTCGGGGTGCGCTAGACCGATGGCGGAACGAAGGGACAGCCGTGGCGGAGATCCGAAAGGCGGTGCTGCTCACCAACGAGTACCCGCCGAACGTCTATGGCGGCGCCGGCGTCCACGTCGAGTATCTGAGCCGGGCGCTGGCCAAGCGGATCGCGGTCGAGGTGCGCTGCTTCGGCGACCAGCGGATCGACGGCCCGAACCTCACGGTGCGCGGCTATCCGGCCTGGGCCGAGGCCAAGGAGAACACCGATCCGCGCTTTGGCGGCGCGCTCGATGCCTTCCACCGCTCGCTGGCGATGGCCAAGGACACGCTCGATGCCGACGTCGTCCACTGCCACACCTGGTACACCGACATGGGCGGCCTGCTCGCGGGCAAGCTCTGGGGCATGCCCTACGTGCTCAGCATCCATTCGCTCGAGCCGCTCCGGCCCTGGAAGGTCGAGCAGCTCGGCAACGCCTACCACCTGAGCAGCTGGATGGAGCGGACCGCGATCGAGCAGGCCGACGCGGTCATCGCGGTCTCGAAGGAGACCCGCGACGACGTGCTGCGCCTGTTCGAGGTCGATCCGGCGCGGGTGCACGTGATCCACAACGGCATCGACCCGGACGAGTACCGGCCGACCGGGGCGACCGACGCGCTCGTGCGCCACGGCATCGATCCGGCCCGGCCCTACGTGCTGTTCGTCGGCCGGATCACGCGCCAGAAGGGCATCATCCACCTGGTCGACGCCATCCCGGAGATCGACCCGGACCTGCAGGTCGTGCTCTGCGCCGGCGCCCCCGACACGCCCGAGATCGGCCGCGAGATGGCGGCGCGGGTCGCCGAGGTCAGCGCCCGGCGCGCCGGGCGTGATCTGGATCCGCGAGATGCTGCCGCGCGCCGACGTGATCCAGCTCTACGAGCACGCGGCGGTGTTCTGCTGCCCCTCGGTCTACGAGCCGTTCGGCATCATCAACCTCGAGGCGATGGCCTGCGAGACCGCGGTGGTCGCCTCCAGGGTCGGCGGCATCCCCGAGGTGGTGGTGCCCGAGCGAGACCGGCCTCCTGGTCGATCTCGACGCTCAAGCCCGGGACCTTCGAGCCGGCCGATCCGGCCGCCTTCTCCGCGGCGCTCGCGGCGGCGATCAACCGGCTCGGCCGACGATCCCGAGCTGCGCGCCAGGATGGGCCGCCAGGGCCGCCGGCGGGTGCTCGACCACTTCAGCTGGGACGCGATCGCCGAGACCACGCTCGGCCTCTACCGCACGCTCCGATGACCCCCGTCGCCCCTCGTCGCCCGCCGCGGAGGACCTGCCGATGACCGTCCGCACGATCGCCACCACGCCGTTCGCGGGCCAGCGCCCCGGCACCTCCGGGCCTGCGCAAGAAGGTGCCGGTGTTCCAGGAGCCGCACTACCTGGAGAACTTCGTCCAGTCGATCTTCGACTGCGCTCGAGGGCTTCCGCGGCCAGACGCTGGTGCTCGGCGGCGACGGCCGCTACTACAACCGCGACGCCGTCCAGACGATCCTGAGGATGGCGGCGGCCAACGGCTTCGGGCGCATCCTGGTCGGGCAGGGCGGGCCTGCTCTCGACCCCGGCGGCGTCCTGCGTGATCCGCAAGCACGAGGCCTTCGGCGGCATCATCCTCTCGGCCAGCCACAACCCCGGCGGGCCGGACGGCGACTTCGGCATCAAGTACAACGTCGCCAACGGCGGCCCGGCGCCCGAGAAGGTCACCGAGGCGATCTACGCGCCGCACGCTAGACGATCAGCGCGTACCGCATCGCTCGAGGCGCCCGACCTCGCGCTCGATCGGCTCGGCGCAGACGCGGCTCGGCGACGCCGTGGTCGAGGTCATCGACCCGGTCGCCGACTATGCCGGAGCTGATGGCGAGCCTGTTCGACTTCGACGCGCATCCGCGGCGCTGTTCGCGCAGCGGCGTTTCGGATCCGCTTCGACGCCATGCACGCGGTCACCGGCCCCTATGCCAAGGCGATCCTCGAGGACACGCTCGGCGCGCCGCCGGGCTCGGTGATCAACGGCGAGCCGCTGGAGGACTTCGGCGGCGATCATCCCGGACCCCAACCCGGCTCACGCCAGCGAGCTGATCGAGGCGATGATGGGCGCCGGACGCGCCCGACTTCGGCGCCGCCTCCGACGGCGACGGCGACCGCAACATGATCGTCGGCCGCGGCATCTTCGTCACGCCCTCGCGACAGCCTCGCGGTCCTCGCCGCCAACGCCCACCTGGCGCCGGGCTACGCCGGCGGGCCTCGCCGGCGTCGCGCGCTCGATGCCGACCAGCGCAGGCGGCCGACCGGGTCGCCGAGGCGCTCGGCGTCGCCTGCTACGAGACGCCGACCGGCTGGAAGTTCTTCGGCAACCTGCTCGACGCCGGCATGGCGACCCTCTGCGGCGAGGAGAGCTCCGGCACCGGCTCCAACCACGTGCGCGAGAAGGACGGCCTGTGGGCGGTGCTGCTCTGGCTCGAACATCCTCGCGGCGCGGCGCCAGCCGGTCGGCCGAGATCGTGCGCGACCACTGGGCCGCGCTTCGGCCGCAACTACTACTCGCGCCACGACTACGAGGAGGTCGACGACCGACGCCGCCGCCGGCCTGATGGCGCGACCTGCGCGCCACGCTGCCGGCGCTGCCCGGGCAGCGCTTCGGCGGCCTTGCCGTCGCGCACGCCGACGACTTCGCCTACACCGACCCGGTCGACGGCTCGGTCAGCACGCAGCAGGGCATCCGGGTGCTGTTCGCGGGCGGCTCGCGGATCGTCTTTCGCCTGTCGGGCACCGGCACCGAGGGCGCGACGCTGCGCGTCTACCTCGAACGCTACGAGCCCGACCCGGCCCGGCACGACCAGGACCCGCAGGCCGCGCTCCGCCCCGCTGATCGCGCCGCCGAGCAGCATCGCCGGGCATCCGCGCCCGCACCGGCCGCGCCGCGCCCTCGGTGATCACCTGAGCGGCCTCCTCCGGGCGCCGGCGTTACGGAGGCAACTCTCGTCAGCGACAAGGTGACGGTCGCCGAGCTGCTCGCCATCAGACTTGAGGGGACCGCCTGCTCGGGCGAACGCGGCGCTGCCCTGGCTTCGGCGGTCAGTGACCGGGCTTCGCCCGGGAGGCCGGCAGGTCTGGCCACCGGCGCAAGTCCCATCCGGTCCCGTTAAGCTTTCGTCAACCGTTAGCCTCTACCGTGGCCCTGTTCGTCTGGTCCATGCGACCGTGGGAATCGCGCCGCCGGCCTGGTAGGGGAACGGACTCCCAGGGTCGCATGGACCGGGCGAAGTGAGAATGGCGCCGAAAGGTTAGCCTTGGGTTAATTCCGCGACGCACCGCAGCCGTGCAGAACGTGGTCGCAGCGCCGGCGGAACCATGTCCGGGCGTGACCTTGACGAAGCCAGTGTCTGGGCTGGTGCAGCCCGGCGTTGCCGGGAGCGCTCGGGCGTGCAGATGTTCCAACCCGCTTCCTCGCATGGGCCGCGATCTCGGAACATCCCGAAGAGGAGCGACGAGATGAGCAGCGACGAGCTACTGGACCAGGCCGCCGACATCATCGCGAAGGCGCGCGCCGACTGCCTGAGGCTTGGGGTAAGCGCGAGCGAGCTGGCCGAGCTGTTCCTCGACGACGCGGTGCTCGCCCTCTACGTCGAAGGCCGACCCCGGCGTGAGACGTCGCAGTTCTTTCGAGACTACCTCCAGCGCCGCGTACCCCACTGGTACGCCATCCTGCCGGAGCGCTATCCCTGAAGGCGAACCCCGCCGCGTTCGAGCCGGGACCGCCGATGGCTCACGGGTCGAACGCTCCGGTTCGCCCGGCTCCGATCAGCCGGAGGGCGCCGGCTGAGCGGTCTCGGGCGGCGTGCCGGATTGCCCGGCCGGTGCCTGCTTCTCCCGCACGATCTCGGTGATGTATTGCTGAACGTCACTCTGAATGACTTCTCGACCCGGGCGGCGAACGCGGTGTAGGCCGCGGCGTGACCGCCAAGCTGGGCGAAGGGGCCGCTTGAGTCGAAATAACTGCCAACCTTCGATTTTCAGGCGCTCGGCGATCGACCGGTAGTGCCGCCAGCGCTCACCGTAGTGGAAGAACCCCTCGATCGCGGCACTGATCGCGACCAGGAGGCTGAGGCCGAAGGTCGCCGCGCGAACCAGCCCGGCCGCCCGGTCACTGCCGAGATCAAGGCTGACCAGGGCCGGAATGATCACCCCGCCGACAATGATCAACAGCCGCAAGGCGTAGTAGGCACGTTGCGCCTGCTTCGCCTTGCCCTCCGTCCACATGACCGCATCGAGCCAGCGGGCGCGCAGACAGCGCTTCTGCAGCTCCGACAGCTCGAGCTGATCGATGACCGCGCCGAGTTCCTGCTTCAGCCAGTCGTTGTAGCTGAGCCGGCCTGTCACCTCAGGCGCCTTCGCGACATCGCCGGCGGGCGCCTGTCCGGACGGTCGGTCCGCCGGCTGTGCCCTGCCGCCAATCTCTGGAGCGATGGCTCGAATGGATGGCTCCGCCTTGGACTCGCTGCCCGCCTCAGTTCGCCCGACGAGCTGCTCGGATTGTGCCGGCGCGCTCATGGTCGCCCCTCCCGCCGTGAACCGCAATGACTTCACGACTGTCGAACAGGAGATCCGCCAGATGACCCACCTGCCGGGAGCGATCGTGCCCCTCCGCGCGGTGCCGGTCAACGCATAGCCGGGGAGGTCAGTCGGCCAAGAAGGTCGGGAAGACCGATCACCGGAGCGGCAGGCTGAAGCGGCTGCGCCGGGACCGGCGTGGCATCGAGGGTCTCTTCGAGCAGGCTCCACTACGTCGGCCAGGGCGGCTCGATCCGGGCCTCGACTTCGCCCTGATCGAAGATCAGACGGCCGTCGAGCTTGCGTGCCAGATGCTGAACGCGGGCGTTGTCCATCAGGCAGATCATGTGCAGCCGCAGGATGAAGCGGTTGCGCGCGGCGACGATCAACCGCCGGAACAGCGCGGTGCCGACGCCGCGGCTCTGGAACCGCCGCTCGACCGAGACGGCGGCTCGGCCGCTCTCGACCAGCCCTCGAGCATCGGTTTGAGCTCACCCATCGCCCGCACCTCGCCGTCGACACATAGCCGACAAGCAGCGCGCGGCCCCAGTCGAGGTTGGCGCAATAGGTTTCGATCTGCGCGTCGTTCAGGTAACCGGCGAAGCGCAGCAGGCGGTCCTCGTCGTCCAGGCGCAGCAGGTGCTCCCGGACCTTGCCGCGCTCGATCGCCCGAAGCCTGCGGACGATGCCTGACGCTGCCATGGTGCGCATCTCCGACGGCCACCGCCGGACGACCGATCCTAGCTCGCGGCGGCGAGAGCCGCGCGGCGGCGATCGCCTCCCGGACCGAAACCTGCGGCGCGGGCTTCTCCGCCACCCTCTGATCGGCGGGTTCGGGCGGCTCGCCGAGCCAGGCTGCGGTGGCCGTGCGACCGAACCCCGGACGCGCTCGAGCGTGCTCCCGTCCGGCACCAGCTTGGTGATCGGGTCGAGGGCCGACAGTTGCTGGACGCCGTCGATCACGTGCAGCCGGTGGCAGGCGATCCGCCGCTGGGCGGGGCTGAGCGCCAGCGGCGCACCGCGGCGCGCCTCGAGCAGCGCGAGCTCGCGCTCGAGCGGCTGGTCGAACACGATCTCGCCGACCCGGTTGCGGATCTCACCTGCGCTCCGAGGCAGCGTGCTGCGCGCGCCAGGATTGATCCGGACCAGCAGCAGATCCTGGGTGCGGCAACCCTCGATCACCGGCAGGAGCGGCGGGTTGCTGACGTAGCCGCCATCCCAGTAGGCTTCGCCGTCGATCTCGACCGCCTGCTGCAGCCACGGCAGGCAGGCAGACGCCAGCACCGCGTCGGCCGAGAGGTCGCGGTTCCGAAGATCCGCACCGCACCGGTCCGGAGATTGGTTGCCGCGATGAAGAGTTTGAGCGATCGCGCGGAGCGCAGGCGCTCGAAGTCGACCAGCCGCTCGAGAAGCTCGCGCAGCGGATTGGTGCCGAGCGGATTGAGCTGGTAGGGCGAGAGCAGCTGGGTGGTGGCGTCGAGAGCGGCGCGGGGAATGCCGCTCCTTTGCAACGGGCGCGCAAGCTCCGCCACCCGGCGCCAGAGCTCGGCAAGGTTCGCCCTGGGCGCCTGCGGCGCCGTTGGCAAGCCAGCCCGAGGCGAACACGACCGCGTTGATCGCGCCCGCCGACGTACCGCTGATGCCTTCGTAGCGGAACCGTTCCGCCTGCAGCAGGCGGTCGAGCACGCCCCAGGTGAAGGCGCCGTGCGCGCCGCCGCCCTGGAGGGCGAGGTTGAGGGGCGAAGTTCGGCCGCGGCCAGCGGGCTCGGGCCGCCGCGAGGTCTGTGGCCGCTCCGGCGCCTTGCCTTCTTCTCCGGGCCCCGTTCCGTGGACGCGGAGCGGCTCGAGCAGGCTTGCCGCGTTGGCCAGCAGCTTCGCAAGCGCGCCCGCGCGACCCTGGGGGCGGCCGCGAGCCCGCGCGGATCGATCCCCTTGGCGATCAGCGGAATGTCCTTCCGCTCGATGCCGACGTCGGCCAGGATGCGATCGCTGCAGCGCGCGAGGGCGCGACCGGTCCGCCGCTGCCGCCGCCAGCGCGACCAGCGCGCCGGCAAGGCGCGAAGCGGGTGGACCATGCCTCTGAAGGCCGCGGCGATGAGCGCCGCGGTCGCTTCGGCGCGAACCTGCCGGGCATTGTCGAGCCGAAGGTTGAGGTCCGCGTCGCTCTCGAGCGGCGGGGACGCCGTGGTCTCTCTGACCTCGAAGGTGCGCTCTCGGTGCATGGCGCGACCTCCTTGCGCGTAGTGGAAGGAGGATGCCGCCGGCAGCGCCATCCGTCGTCGCGAGTTGGGATGCAGCCGACAGCAGCGTGATCCGTGCTCGCAGCTCATATGCGCCGCTGGAGCCGCCTTTGACCGGTCATTTTTGCAATGCAGCATAGACATCGCGGCATGACATCGTTCAGGGCAGCTCCGAGACGCCGGAAGAGGCCCGGAATAGAGAATGAAGCCGATGCTCACTCGATGGGCAGATCCGCCCGGTGGGTGGGCAATCGAGAATCTCATTGTTGCGTTGCAGCAAAAGCGCTAAATAGAGGAGCAGTGGCGAGGTGAGACCATAAGGCGATCAGCCGCTCGCCGCCGCAGCAGCTCGGGGCAAGGCCGATGCGGAGGGCAACGCCAAGTCCGTCGTGGCGGCGAGGCGATCGTCCCTGCTATTGAGTGGTCACGAGGAGGAACACCGATGTTCCAGAATGTCTCGACCGTCGCGCGCGCACCGATGTCGGGTGTTCTCGATCGGCCGGCGGCACCGGCGCCGAGAGCCGAAGCGTCGGCCGAAGCGGCCTCGGCGCCGCGGGCCGCGCTCGCGCACCACATCGTGATCGTCGGCGGTGGCGCCGGCGGCCTGGTCCTGGCGACCAAGCTCGGCGACCGGCTCGGCCGGCGCGGCGAGGCGCGGATCACGCTGGTCGACTGCGCGCTGACCCATGTCTGGAAGCCGCTTCTGCACGAGGTCGCCGCCGGCACGCTGCGCGCCGCACCGATGGGCTCGACTACTTCAGCACGCGCGGGCACGGCATTTCGCTTCGAGTTCGGCCGGATGACCGGCCTCGACCGGGCCCAGCGGAAATCACTCTCGACCCGATCACCGACCCAGCGGGCCGAGATCGTGCCGGCACGCCGCCTGAGCTACGATACACTGGTCATCGCGGTCGGCAGCGTGCTCAACGACTTCGGCGTGCCGGGGGTCGAGCGAGCACTGCCTCTATCTGGACGGTTCGGCCCAGGCCGAGCGTATCCACCAGCGCGTCTTCGGCCAGTTCCTGCGCGGCCACGCCGAGGCCGGCCCGGTGCCGGGCAGCGGCTGCGCTTCGCGATCGTCGGCGCGGGTGCCACGGGCGTCGAGTTCGCCGCCGAGCTCCGCCATGCCGCGCGCCAGCTCGCCGGCTACGGCCTGCGCGGCTTCGATCCCGACAAGGACATCGAGGTGCGCCTGATCGAGGCGGCGCCGAGCGTGCTGCCGGCCCTGCCCGAGCGGCTGCAGCTCACGACCGAGCGCGAGCTGCGCGCTCTCGGGGTCGAGATCCACACCGGCGAGCAGGTCGAACGGGTGAGCGCCGAGGGCGTGCACACGCGGAGCGGCCGCTTCCTCCCGACCGACCTGATCGTCTGGACCGCGGGCATCAAGGGCCCCGCCTGGCTCGCCGGTCTCGACGGCCTCGAGGTCAACCGGCTGGGTCAGCTGGTGGTCGAGCAGACGCTGAAGGTCACCCGCGACGAGCACATCTTTGCCATCGGCGACTGCGCCGCCTGTCCCCGCCGCCGGCGACGAGCGCCCGGTGCCGCCGCGGGCCCAGGCCGCCCACCAGCAGGCGCATCTGCTCGCCCGATCGCTCGCGCGCCGGCTCGCCGGCAAGCCGCTCCTGCCGTTCGTCTACAAAGACTACGGCTCGCTGATTTCGCTCAGCTCCAGCACGATCGGCAATCTGATGGGCAACCTGCTCAAGAGCATCACGATCGAGGGCCGGATCGCACGGCTGGCCTACCTGTCGCTGTACAAGAAGCATCAGATGTCCCTGCATGGCCTCCGCCTGGTGACGCTCGCGGCGCTCGCCAACCTGCTGCACCGGCGCACGCGGCCACAGCTCAAGCTGCACTGATCGGTCCGGGCCGGGGCCGCATCGCCCCGACGGACGGGGCGACGGAAGGCCGAAGGCTCGCCCTCCTCGCGCCGCACCTGCGTGCGGCCCGGCGTTCGGCGCGGTGAGATCACGACAGGATCGACAGCAATGCCGCACCGACGTAGCGCAAGTGCCGGAATGCGGCGCACGGGCTTCGACGCCGCGGCGCACCGGCTTGCCCGAGGCGGCCGTCTGTTGCTATCGAATTGAGCGGATCAACCGACGATCGAAGCCCAGACGGGCGCGAGTGGTGCGTGACGTTAACCTTAAGATAATGTTGCCCGGCAGATTGGTCACTTCTTACCGAGGTGCTGATCATGCCGACCCTGTTCTGGCTCGCGTTGCTGCTCGGTTATCTGGCGGGCGTGGGCGGGCCATCCTGATCCTCCCGGCGCCGCTGCTCCAACCGATGCATGGTCCCCTCGCCGTCACCACGGCGCTGGTCGTCGGCGTGGCCGGCTTTCTCTGGCGAAGCAGGCACCGCCAGCGTCGCGCGGAGGGGCTGGAGCCCGGGACGACGCCGCCCGATGACCCGGCGCGCGATGACCAGGCAACGACGCACGCCTCGGCCGCCCGCCCGCTCTGGCGGCGGGTGGCGGCAAGCGCCGGGCGGGCGCTCAGGTCCGATCGGCCGGAGGCCAGCTGGCCACTACTCCTGCGCCTGGAGCCGCCCGGCGTGCTCGGCCCGAGCGAGCTTCGTCTGGCACTGGACGAGCACCGGCTCGACGCCCTCCTGCAGCCGCTCACCAACCTCGCCGTGCCCGGGGCCACGGTCCAGCACGCGGTCGCGCGGCTGCGCACGGCCGAGGGCGCGCCTTTGCCGCCGGCGGTTTATCGTTCGACCGCTGCCCGCTGCGGTCTGCTCGGACTGATCGACCGCCTCCTGATCAGAGAGTGCGCCGGCGCGCTCCGGCGCGCGGCCAGCGAAGGCCGCGAGCTCTCCGTCGTCTGCGAGATCGCCACCGAGAGCCTGAACGACCCCGGCTTCGTCGGCGAGCTCAGCGATCTCGTGGTTGAGGCACCGCGGCTCGTCCGGCGCCTGGTCCTGGCCCTCGACCGGACGCGGTTGGATCAGCTGGCCGAGCGGACGCTCGGCCGCTTCAGGACCCTGGGCGGGCGCGTCTGCCTGAAGCGGATCGGCCCGCCCCCGCCCGATGCCGCCGCTCTCGCTAAGCGGGGTTTCGACCTGGTCATGCTCGAGGCGAGCCGCTTCGCGCAGCCCCGGGCCGCAGACCAGGAAGTCGAGCCGGCGCTCCTCGAGATTCTAACGCCGCCTCGCCGCAGCCGGGCTCGAGCTGCTCGTGGCCCGATCGGAAGCCGAACCGCCGGCGCACGGGATCCTGCTCGATCCGGCCGTGAGCGGCCGCGCAGCGTTGATGGCTGAGGCGCGGCCGAGCGCCGCGTAGCCGGCGCACCGCTTCACAGAACGGCGCGGGCGTGCCAGAACGGCGCGCCTGGACGTGGGTCGTCCCCGCGTCGCTGCCGGACGCCGCTTCGCCGATGAGCGCACCCTTCGTACCGCTGATCCACGGCCTGCGCGAGATCGTCGCCGGCCATGACGCGCTCATCGTCGATCTGTGGGGCGTGATCCACGGCGGCGTCGAGCCCTATCCGGGCGTACTCGGGACGCTGGGCGAGCTGCGCGCGGCAGGGCTGCCGGTGGCGCTGCTCTCGAACGCGCCGCGCCGCGCGGCCTCAGCCGGCCGGCGGCTGACCGAGATCGGGGTGCCGCCCTGCGCCTATGACCTGCTGATGACCTCGGGCGAGGCCGCCCATGACGCGCTCGCCGCCCGCGACGATCCGGCTCATGCCGCCCTCGGCCGGGCGTACTTCCACATCGGGCCCGACTGGGACGCCGACCTCGTGGCGGGGCTCGATTACCGCCGGACCGACGCCATCGAGGACGCCCGCTTCATGCTCACGGTCGGTCTGTTCGATGAGGCCGATCCGCTGGAGAGCTACGATCCGCTGTTTGCGGCGGCGCGCGCCCGCGACCTCGCGATGCTCTGCGTGAACCCGGATCTGGTGGTGCACCGGCAAAGCGGTGTGACCAGCCCCTGCGCCGGGCTCCTGGCGGAGCGCTACGCCGAGCAGGGCGGCCGGGTGATCTATCACGGCAAGCCCGATCCGGCGATCTTCCGCCGCACCGCCCGCGCCCTCGGCCAGGCCGAAGACGGCCGCCTGCTGGTGGTCGGCGACAGTCTCTCGACCGACATCAAGGGCGCCGCCGCGGCCGGCTACGACAGCCTGCTCGTCGCCCGCGGCATCCACGCCCGGGAGCTTGGCATCCGGCCGGGCGAGGAGCCCGATCCCGCCCAGGTCTCGGCGCTGTGCGCGCGCCATGGCCAGCGCCCCGTCGCCGCCATCGCCACCTTTCGCTGGTGATCCAACTGCGGATCACCGCTTGTGCCGGACTTGGTTGCGAGCGTCGGCTGGCCCGTCTATATGGAAGAAAGCGGACGATTTTCTTCCAGGGATGCCGACTGATGCTCAACATCAAGGATCCTGCGACCGATCGGCTGGCCCGCCGCCTCGCCGAGCTGACCGGCGAGTTCATCACCAAAGCGGTGCGGACCGCAGTTCAGGAACGCTTGGAGCGCGAGGAGCGCCAGCGCGGCCGGCCTTCGGTCGAGCATCTGATGGCGATCGCGCGTCGATGCGCGGCTCGCCCGGTCATCGACCCTCGTTCGCCCGACGAGATCATCGGCTACGACGAGCGCGGTCTACCCCGCTGATGGTGGTCGATACCTCGGTGCTGGTTGCCATTCTGCTCCTCGAGCCGGAGGCGGAGCGGTTCACGAGGGCCATTTCAGACGCCCGGGCGCGGCTGATCTCGGTCGCTAGTCTGCTGGAGGCAAGCATCGTGATCGAAGGCCGCCTTGGTCGCGAGGCCGGAGGCGATCTCGACGAGTTCATCGCCGACGTCGGCCTCGAGGTCGAGCCGGTGACGGTGGACCAGGTGCGGATCGCCGCCAGGCCTATCGGACCTACGGCAGGGGCAATCACCCGGCCGGGCTCAATTTCGGCGACTGCTTTGCCTATGCTCTGGCCAAGACCACCGGGCTTCCCTTGCTGTTCAAGGGTGACGACTTCGCGCAGACCGACGTCACGCGCGGCGTCTGGTGAAGCCCAGCGCCCTGAGACTGCATCACGGTACGCCGACTGCCGTCCGCTCGCGCTGCCCACATCCGGACTACCAGAACGCACGCTGACAGACCGGAAGCCGGCTTAGTCTATTCCGGAATTGTTGGATGACCCGGCCATTGCTGAAACTCGACGAACAGCGAGTGAAGTCCCGGAATTGGGGATGGCATTATGCACAGTCGGGGCGCGCGCGAGTGTGATCACCTCACGCTTCTGCGACCGGACCGAGCTGGTCCGGCGTCAGCTCGGCGAGCGCGCGGGTGCTGCCGTCGGCCGGGCTGACGAACTCTACCAGGTAGGCCTCGGCGCTCTCGAAGACGTGGACGACGGTGCCGCACTCGCCTCGCTTGAGACCGTGCTCGGGCAGGTCCCGGCGCAGCTGAACGCGCTCCAGGTTGCAGAAGCGGCGGGTCCGCTGTCGCCTATCGATCGCCGAGGACGTACGCCGTGGTGAGCCGTGGGACATCCTTGCCCTTTTCATAGATCCAACCAGTCCGGACGATCGCGCTGCCCCTCGGGCCCGTGACCGGCAGGTCGACGCGCCACAGGAAGCCATGGACGGTCTCGCCCACGTATTCGGCCTCGCGAGTGAGGATATCGCTTCGGACAGCGGCGATCAAATCGGCGTAGTTGGTCTGCTCGAAACCCAGAAACGCTTTGAAGACGCGCGCCTTGTGACGGCCGTCATCGTGATCGGGATCGAGGCAGTAGTCGACAAACTTGGCCGGCTCGATGATCGCAATGGGCGCATTCTCAAGGATCGGCATGACGATCCAGGGGATAGCAGCCGAGAGCCGCCCCGGCCATGGCAAGGAGGATTTGCGCGGCTCACGAGGATGCACGTCAGACGCAAAGCGAGCGCACAGCTCTGGTAAGCCTGGGGAAACCGCCTAAGATGCGAACGGGGCGGTCGCGACGACCGAGGAAAGGATGGCCGAGGACAGCGAACTTCTGCGCGCGAGCAAGGCCTGGCCGGTGGTCGAGGCGGCGCGGCTGCTGGCGCGGGTCGAACAGAACCCGCCCGCGAAGGGCTTCGTCCTGTTCGAGACCGGCTACGGGCCCTCGGGCCTGCCCCATATCGGCACCTTCGCCGAGGTCTTCCGGACCTCGCTGGTCCGCCAGGTGTTCGAGCGCCTGTCGAGTTGGCCCACCAGGCTCTACGCCTTCTCCGACGACATGGACGGGCTGCGCGCCGTGCCCGACAACATCCCCGACCGCGAGGCGGTCGCGCAGCATCTGCACAAGCCGTTGACCTCGATTCCGGATCCGTTCCGCACCGCGGAAAGCTACGGCGCCAACATGAACCGGCGTCTGAAGGCGTTTCTGGACGGGTTCGGCTTCGAGTACGAGTTCGTGAGCGCAACCGAATGCTACCGCTCGGGGCGGTTCAACGCGGCGCTCCGGCGCGTGCTCGAGCGCCACGAGGCGATCCTCCGCGTGGTGCTGCCGACCCTGGGCCCGGAGCGGCAGGGCACCTACAGCCCGATCCTGCCGATCTGCCCCGGGACCGGGCGCGTCCTCCAGGTGCCGATCCTCGAGACCGATCCCGCGGCGGGCACCGTCACCTACCGGAACGAAGCCGGCCGGCTGGTCGAGCAGTCGGTGCTGGACGGCCAGGCCAAGCTGCAATGGCGACCGGACTGGGCGATGCGCTGGGCCGCGCTCGGCGTCGACTACGAGATGTATGGCAAGGACCTGATCGATT
>CAWFGZ010000035.1:0-35935 GCA_963815435.1 uncultured Alphaproteobacteria bacterium | reverse complement strand
AAGGCGGATCGCGATGTACATCGCGAGCGTGACGATGAAGGCGGCGATGCCCAGGTTCACAACGAAGAAGGCGTTGATGCAGCCCGACCACGCGCCGAAGGCCAGCACGATGAGGAGCGAGGCCCAACCGGGCAACATGATGCCGCCGGCCGCCGTCGAGCTGGCCGAGAGATAGGCCGCCAGCATCGCCGAGAAGCCGAGGACCGACTCGATCGACAGGTCCATCTGGCCGGCGATGATGCAGAAGCTGAGGCCGATGGCGAGAATGCCGACGAACGTCGTCTGGTAGGCGATGTTGAGGAAGATGCCGATCTGGAAGAAGCCCGGGATCGCCACCGAGAAAGCCACCAGGATCGACGGCCAGGATGAACCAGACGAGGTTGTCCAGCGCCCAGCGCACGGCCGGCGCAGTTCCGCCGGCCGCACGCGTGCCGCGGCTTCCGCGCCTGCTGGGTGGACATGCCCCAGGTCTGTCATTCGCCGCCCTGACCGGCCAGTCCACGGCCGGGCTCGGCGCGGGCAGCGCCATGGATGTGCCGGCCAGGCCGGCGCATCACTGTCATTCAAGGAGGGCATGCCCTTCGGAGACAATGGAGCCATCCCGGGGGCGCCCCCGAGCAGGGCTCAGGGGCGCGTCTCGAAGGACGAGGGCCGTACTCGACCTTCGGCACCGGCACGCCCGGCGGCTTCAGGTTGCCCCAGAACCTCGTGTCGTCGACGTTGTCCTTGGTGATCACGCCGCCCGGCACGCGCAGGTTCGGGCCCCACTCCTCGTCCGTCAGCTCGGAGTTCAGCCCGACGACGTCGTACATGCCCGGCTTGATCTCCTGCTTGGAGATCACCTTGTCGAGGAACATCGCCAGGCCGTAGACCTGCCCGTAGAGCGGCTGCTCGACGATGGTCTGCACCCAGCCCTTGCGCAGCATGTCGAGGCCCATCGGCATGCCCGTCGCGTCGACGATCAGGATGTCGCCGGCCTTCTTGCCGTGGTTCTCCAGCACCGAGACGATCGGCGGCGTCAGGTGGTCGGCATGGATGAACAGCATGTCGATGTCGGGATTGACCAGCAGCTGGTCCTGCACGGTGTTGGCGGCGTTGGTCGGCTCCCAGTCCTTCGAGGGCTTGGCGATGACCTCGATGTCCGGGTACTTCTTCATCACCTCCTCGAACCCGCTCTCGATGTCGAGGGTGTAGGTGTCGGCCGAATCGCCCATGATCGACAGGATCTTGCCCTTGTCGGAGCCCTTCGCTGGCGGTGAGCAGCTTGACCGCCTCCTCCGCGGAGAGGCGACCGATCTCGACCGTGCCGGCCACCGAGGTGAACTCGACCGGCCGGTTGCGGATCTGCCGGTCATAGACGAGGATCGGGATGCCGGCCGCGTGCGCCTTCTCGATGCCGGGCGAGATCGCCTCGAAGTCGACGGCCGCCAGGATGATCGCCTTCGGCTTCTGCAGGATCGCGTCGTCCATCTGGCTGTTCTGCAGGTCGGCGCGCTGCTGGGCGTCCAGCGTCGACGACCTTGTAGCCGAGCTCGGCCGAACAGCTGCTCGACGATGTTCTTGGTCTCGACCTGGAACTCGTCGAACAGCGTCGGCGCCAGGTAGTAGATCGAGCCCTTGTCTTCGGCCGCCGTCGCCCGGGCGGCCGACGGCGATCAGGGCCACGAGGCCGCCAGCAGCCCCAGCAGGTTCCTTCGCTCTGATTCGCATGCGCTGTCTCCCTTCAGCCTTCCTGTTTGTCGTTCAACAATGGCCCGCGGCCGCGGGTGAGGTCAATGCGCTCGCCGGTGATGAGCTCCACGACCTCGTCCGTCGTCGTCTCGCCCACCGCACGGATGCCGGCCACCTCGCCCTGGCGCAGCACGACGAGGCGGTCGGCGACCTGGAAGGCGTGCAGCATGTTGTGGGTGATGACGATGACGGCGACGCCGCGCGCCCGCACCTGCTCGATCATCTCCAGACCCCGGTGGGTCTGGCGCACGCCGAGCGCGGCGAACGGCTCGTCGAGCAGCACCAGCTTGCCGCCCCAGTGCACGAAGCGGGCGAGCTCCACCGCCTGGCGCTGGCCGCCGGAAAGATGCGCCACCTGGTGTCAGCACGGAGGGTATGCTGCGTGCCGACATCGTTCAGCGTGCGCTCGGTCTCCTCGCGCATGCTCGCTCGAACGCAGCACCTTGAGGCCGAGCACGTTGCGGTAGAGCTCGCGGCCCATGAAGAAGTTGGCCACGACGTCCATGTTCGCGCACAGCGACAGGTCCTGGTAGACGGTCTCGATGCCGAGCGCCTTGGCCGCCGCCGGCCCGTCGATCTCGACCGGCCGGCCCTCGAAGAGCAGCCGCCCGGAATCGGGCATGATGTTGCCGGCGATGATCTTGACCAGGGTGGACTTGCCGGCGCCGTTGTCGCCGAGCAGCGCGACGACCTCGCCGGCCTGCACCTCGAAGCTCACCTCGCGCAGCGCCTCGACCGCCCCGAACCGCTTGGCGATGCGGTCCACGGCGAGCACGGGCGCCGCGCCAACGGCCCTCGGTGCACGCCCGAGGCTGCGGTCGGTAGCGGTCTGGCTCACGGACGCTTCCTTGTCGACTTCGACGGATGATGCCCCGCCGACCACAATCTGTCATCCCCGCGAAAGGTGCCAGTAGCGTTCGCGCGGCCGGACCCGCGCGGCTCGGAGGGGGGCCTTGGCTGCATCAGCTGGCCGAGAGGTCCCAGCGTTCGTGGCGGCCGTCGATGTCCATCTCCAGCGTTACGTGCCCCACCCGCTGCGGCAGCACCGGGTCGACGACGCGCTCGCCGAAGCGCCGCCGGATGCCGAATGCATGGGCGAGAAGCATATTCGTATAGAGACCGGGGCCGCTCGAGTAGATTCGCCAGCCGCCTTCGACCGCGACCTCGCCGGACTTGACGCGCGGCCACTCGGCGCTCGCTAAATAGCGGTCGGGGAAGGCGGCATCGCTGCTGCTGAAGTAGGCGTTGCGCTGCCGCGGCGAGGCATGCGCGACACGCTCGGTGACCGTGATCGGGTTTGCCACCTGGAGCGCCTCCCACAGCGCATCCGCCTCGCGCAGCGCAGCCATGGCCTCGCCGTAGCGAAGGTGGGCGTGAACGTACATGAGACCGATCTCGCGCCCGAAGAACGACGAGGACTCGGCACGGCGGAAGACCAGCTCCGGACCGCCGTGATAGGCGACCGGCTTGTCCATCAGCCGCACGCCATCGGGAAACAGCAGGTGTTCGCGGATCAGGCGAAGGTGATGCTGCGCCTGCTCCTTCGTGAACAGCCCGGCGATGATGCTGCGCTTGATCGGCAGTAGCGAATAGCAGAGCCCGGTGCGCGTGTCGCTCGGGTGGAGCAGCAGCTCGGGCTCCGCGCGACCCGGCTCGAACAAAGCGTACCCGGCGACGGTGCCGGCG
This sequence comes from uncultured Alphaproteobacteria bacterium, assembly GCA_963815435.1. Lineage (GTDB taxonomy): Bacteria > Pseudomonadota > Alphaproteobacteria > Geminicoccales > Geminicoccaceae > DATAOG01. The sequence goes on along the minus strand of CAWFGZ010000035.1, from coordinate 32,518 downwards.
CGGATGAGGTGCCGGTTGAAGTCCTCGCGCATCAGGACCGCGAGCTCGCGGAGGCCATCTGCCTCGTCGTTCCGGCCGGCGCGCTTGCAGCACCTCGGCGTAGCGGGTGAGCTGGTGGAACAGCAGGGCCACCGTCCAGCTGCTCACCATCCAGTCGCGCATCGTCGGGTCGGCCGGCTGCAGAGAATCGTTCCAGTCGCCCTCGCCATAGCGGATCAGGTGCGTACCCGGGATGAACCGCTCCCGGACCGTGGCGAGCAGCTTCTCGACATGCGTTGCGACCGGATCCTGCTGCGCCGTCTTCTCGAAATTATCCTCCCGCCGCCAGGCGACCGGGCTCGTCGAGAAAAGCAAGATCGTTCGTGGCCTCGATGTAGTCGCAGAGCGCCTTGAGCGGCCAGACGATCACGTCGCCGTGGCTGTGCCGGTCGCGGATCGCGGCATAGGGCTCGAGCATGAACCACTGCGGCCAGTCGCCCCGCGACTCCTGCTGCTGCGCGAAGACGATCCGCAGGATCTCCCTGACCGGCTCGTCGTGCTCGAGCGTCAGGAGGAACTCGACGCGGTCCCTGGCAGACGTCGCGCGTGCCCCATGCGGCGCCCGTGTACTGCTCCAGGCCGTGCGGCACGGTGAGGTGGATCATGGCGTTGTGCGCGAGCCACGGGAATATGCGTGTCGAGTGCCGCGACCTCGGGCCCGCTCCCGGTGATCCGGAGGCCGCGGGTGACCTTCTCCCAGTACCGTGCGGCAGGCGTCAGCATCGCCGCATCGTCGACACCCTGCCCATATTTCGCGGCGAGGCGTTCGGCCCCTTCGGGGTCGATCAGCGAGCCGGCGACCGCAAAGCAGAGCTCGCCCGTCGCTCGCGTCCGCATGGCCAGGTAGGCGCCGTCCCGTGGTCGGCCATCGACATACAGCAGCTCGTCGCCGCTGATCGCCTCGATCGCGCCCTGCGTGCTGGCCACCATGGTAGACCGCATCCGGGTATCTCTGACCCCAGAGAGACGCCGGGTCGGGGCGGAAGGCGAAGCGCTGGCCAGCGGCGTCGATCTCGATGCGGCCGGCTGGTCGAGCTCGCGCTCGCCGAGGACCAGGTGGCCGAATACGAGGAACCGGCAAGGCTTGCCTTCGACCACGATCCGCCACTGCATCGCCGGCTCGTCACCCTCTGCGAGCGCCTGCACCGTCACGGTCCGCTCGTCCAGGCAATAGATCCAGCGGCAGTCGCTGAGGCCGATCTCGAAGGCCGATGGCACCCCGAGCAGTCGCCAGCCGTCGCCCTCGTCGATCGAGGATGCGCAGCCCGCTCGAGCGAGTGATGTTGTAAGGATCGCGCGAGACCGAGAAGAGCTTGTGGAACGACGTGTTGCCGATGGTGAGTTGCGCGGCGAATACCCCGTGCATCCAGCAGGTGGCGCGAGAGCGTCGTCTCGTCGAGCAGCATGCCCTGGCCGGTGCGCAGGAGCGCGCCGTGGCGGCGCGCCACATCGCTCCTTGGCGCGCAGCACGACGTGACGGTTGTGCATGCCATCGGGCGTGAAGAACGAGACGAGCCGTCCGTCGGCGCGTCTCCTCGTGCGAGCGCTCCGGGTAGCGCGAGGCGATCTCGGCCTGCGTCAGAGGCACGGGCGACGACCGGCGGCGCCTCCTGCAGCGACGCTCGCGCACCGGCGCGCTCGAGCGCGACCTCGCTCGCGGAGAAGTCACGCGCGGCCTGCTCGCCGCATCGATGCTCAAGAGATCGGCGTCGCCCGACGCTTCCGGCGTGATCGGGCTCGTACAGGCCGAAGAATGTCCATGCCGCCTGCGCGCCCGGCGCCAGCGTGACCGACCTCGGACTGGATCATCGGGCAGGCGACCTCGTGCTGCAGCCGCTCGCCCGGCAGATCGATGCCGGGATCGATCTCGCCGCTCTCGCGATAGTGCGGTCCGAACAGCTGCATCGCGTCGGTGGCGAAGCCGGCGGCCCCCTCGAAGCAGCCGTGCGCGACCCAGGGATGGCCCTGCCCTGCGCCAGATTCTGCCGGCTCATCACCACCGGTCCACAGCGCGGATGGCGGGCGACGTGGTGGTCGATGTACTGCGATGCGTAGGCCTCGTTGTTCATGAGGAAGCCGCGGTCGCCGAGGCCCACGTCCTGGACGAGGATCGCATCACACGCCAGGGGCTCCGCGCGCGTCGTTCGCCATCTCGACCCGCCATAGCCAGAGCTTCTGCTCCGGGTGCAGCCAGAGCGAGACCTTGTGCCGCACGCCGACTGGTCGCGCCCTCCCAGGTGAAGCGATCGGCGGTGGTGCCGAAGCTGACCTGGCACTCGGGCCGACCGCCTCGACGACCGCCGGCTCGGGCGCGCGGATGCGCAGGTAGAGGCGGGCGATCCCGCCGTCGAGCGGCGAGCCCTGCACCTGGTTGATCAGCGTCCGGCCGCGCTCGTGCTGGTGCTCGATGGCGAAGATGCAGCCGTTGGGTAGAACGCTGAGCGACAGACCGGATTGGTTCGCGATGCGGCGGAGGCCGAGATCGCTTTCGCCGGGCGTACCGAAGGTGCGGGCGGCGGCACGGAGTGTCATTGATGCTCTCCCGTCTCCGGCCAATGGCGGCGGCCAGCGGCGGCGCACCGCGGCAGCAATCAGCCCCCATCGCCGGCACCGTACGCTGAGGAGCTTGCGGTGCCAACCACGTCTCACAACCGTGATGGGCTTATCGGTGGGCACCGTCCTCGCCGCCGTGTTCGCCGCGATCGTCAAGTTGCAGTGCTGCCGCCGGGCCCTTGCGATCGCCTGCCGGCGTGCCGGCATCGAGGGTTTCCGGGCGCATGACCGGAGGCACGATTGGGCGACGCGGCTCGTGCGCGCCGGGTGCGACGTGCTGACGCTCCAGAAGCTCGGCGGGTGGTCGAGCCTGCACATGCTTCAGCGCTACGTGGCGGTGTCGCCCGATCACGAGGCCGAGCGGATCCGGAAGCTAGCATGGCGACGGATTTGGGCATCAGCCGGGCGGCGGGGGCGATGCCCGGCGAAACCTGGCAGTCTCGCCAATGTCTTAGAACCGTGGCGCCCTTCGGGTCGGTGGTTCGATCCCAGCAGCGCCCACCACCCCGCTCGGCACGGACCGAACGGTGCCGCTTTTCGCCGACGTTCTTGTTCTCAAGCCGCCTCTTGCTTAACTTACGGGCACCGCCGACGCGAGAGCTTCGGGCGGCGCATACGATGATGGGGTGGAACATGGCGGTTCGCTGGGGCCCCTGGGCCGGGCGCAAGTACTATCTGAACAAGATGACGCTTGGTGAGCTGCTGGTCGCCTACTTCACGCATCACTCGATTCTGAGCTACCTCGGGCTTGCCGCTGCCGGTTTCTGGCTGGCCCTCAGGTTCGCCGAGACCTCCGGCCCGCCTCTTCTCGCCGCCCTGGTCATCGTTCTGATCTATCCGCTGGTCGAGTATCTGATGCATCGCTACGTGCTGCATTCCCGATTGCTGTACCGGCACAAGGCAACCGCGGCCCTTTGGAAGCGGATCCACTACGACCACCACCAGAACCCGAACGACCTCGCGGTGTTGTTTGGCGCCCTGTACACGACGCTGCCGACCATCTTCGTCATCGCGACGCCGGTCGGCTGGCTGATCGGCGGCGCGGCCGGCGCGGCGGCCGCGTTCGCCACCGCGCTGACCCTGTTCTCGCTGTACGAGTTCTGCCACTGCGTCCAGCACTTGCCCTTCACGCCCCGCTGGGAATGGCTGCGGACGCTCAAGAAGCACCACCTCGCCCACCACTTCCACAGCGAGCAGGGCAACTTCGGCATCACCAGCTTCATCTGGGATCGCGCCTTCGGCACGCTCTACCGGCGGCCACAGGAGGTGGCGCGGAGCGAAACCGTGCACAACCTGGGTTATGCCGGCGAGGAGCGCGAGGCCTACCCCTGGGTCGCCGAGATGTCGGCCGACGACGCCACCTACGCCGCCGCCCGCCGGCGGCGGGTCGGCCAGGCCGTGACCCCCGGTCGCGACCCCGCCAGCGCCTGATCCGCTCGATCCATTGGCGGCGCCGGTAGCGCGCCGTCCCGGCCCGTCGCTCGATGGCGTTGCTTGGCGCACGTCGCTAAAATCTGCGCTAGTACAGCGACGCAGACACTCGAATCCCTGGCCATTGCCGAGCTGGACCCGGGAATTCCTCCTATTTCGGCTACCCGCATGCGCACGAGGATGACGCCGAGCGGGCGGTTCGTGCCGGGCTCGCTCCGGTCCAGACGGTGGCCGGGCTGTCTGCCCGTCAACCGCGGGAAGGGCCGGCTTTGCTGCGTTGCATGATCGAAGCGTGCCGCACTGACGAAAAATCACGACGCCTCCCCGAGATTGTCGCAATGCTGCATTGCAATATTTGCAGATCAAAACGGGAACGGGTGACCCTATCTGAATGCTCGGTAGACCCATCGAACTTTGGTTCCCTCCAACCTGAAAAGGAGGTTTTTACGATGGTTACCGTAGCGAAAGACCTCACCACCGAGAACACCAACGGCGTCCCTGAGAGCCCGGCCGGCCGCATGGCGGCCAAGCTCGCCGGCGGTCTCGTGCTCTGGCTGCGCAACCTGTACACCAGGCACGAGCTGATGCGCTTGAGCGATCGCGCCCTCGAGGACATCGGCACCACGCGCGCGGATCTTCCGGCCTTCGCGAAGCAGAGCGACCCGTGGCGAAGCCTGCCCAAGGATGCAGTATTCGTCCTGGCGCTCGGCGCGCTGATCGAGCGGGTTCAGACCTGGCGTGTCCACCGGCGCAAGCAAGCGCAGATCTATCGCGAGCTGATGGACTGCAGCGACCAGGAGCTGAACGAGCTCGGTCTCAGCCGGCGCGACATCCCGCAGGTCGCGCGCATGGGGTAAGCCCCCGCCAGCACCGGCCCGGCCCTTCCGTCTGACCTGCTCCAACGAGCCACTCGGGGCGACCCGGGTGGCTCGTCTGCTTCTTGACAGCACCCGATCGCGTCGCGAGGCTCGCCCGGACGAGGGGGCCAATCCCGGAACGCGAACCGCCATGGGCTTGCATCACAGGGACCTGCCGGCAGAGGTTCTGGGCGCGCTGCGCCGGGGCGCCGTGATCCCGGCCCACCCGCTGGCCCTGAACCAGAAGCGCGAACTCGACCTCCGCCGCCAGCGGGCGCTTAGCCGGTATTACATCGACGCCGGCGTCTCGGGCTTGGCGGTCGGCGTGCACACGACCCAGTTCGCGATTCGCGAGGCCGGTCTCTACGAGCCGGTCCTGCGCGCGGCCGCCGAGACCGCAACCGAGCGGGCCGATCGGGCGCTGTTCCTGGTCGCGGGCCTGGTCGGCCGCACCGCGCAGGCGCTTCGGCGAGGCCGAGACCGCGCTCGGTCTCGGCTATCACGCCGGGCTGCTCAGCCTCGCCGCGCTCAAGGGCGCATCCGAGGACGAGCTGATCGCCCATTGCACGGCGGTCGCCCGGCGCATTCCGGTAATTGGCTTCTATCTGCAGCCGGCGGTCGGCGGCATCGTCCTGCCGGCCTCGTTCTGGCGCCGCTTCGCCGCGATCGACAACGTGATCGCGATCAAGATCGCGCCCTTCAACCGCTATCGCACCCTGGACGTCATCCGGGGCGTGGTCGAGGCGGGCGCCGAGGAGCGGATCACGCTGCTCACCGGCAACGACGATCACATCGTCCTCGACCTGCTGACGCCATTTCGCTTCCGCCGCGGTGACCAGCTCGTCACAGCGCGGATCACGGGCGGTCTGCTCGGCCACTGGTGCGTCTGGACCCGCCGGGTAGTCGAGTTGATCGCCCGAGTGCGCGGAAATGTCGCCGAAGGCGCGATCGATCCGGCGCTGCTCGCCCTCGATGCCGCGGTCACCGACTGCAACGGGGCGTTTTTCGACGTCGCCAACGACTTCAAGGGCTGCATCGCGGGCTGTGCACGAGGTGCTGCGCCGCCAGGGCCTGCTCGAGGGCACCTGGTGCCTCGACCCCGAGGAGCGCCTGAGCCCCGGCCAGGCCGAAGAGATCGACCGGGTCTGCGCCGCCTACCCCGATCTCAACGACGACGCCTTCGTCGCCGCCAACCTCGACCGCTGGCTCGCGTGACCGTCACTCGACCGCTACCGCAAACTTCTTGCGGCATACCCTGGCCCGGGAACCAATGAGCGCCGAGCGCTCAGGCCCTGAGCGTGGGCCGATCGGCCTGGTCAAGGCCGACTTCGTGACCGGACTGGTGCTGTTTGCGCTCGGCGGCGCGACGCTGGTCGAGAGCCTGCGCATGCCGCGCTTCGAGGAGCTGAACGTCAACCCCTACACCGCGCCCGGGCTGGTGCCCGGCGTCCTCGGCCTTGTCCTTCTGATGCTCGGCGCCGTCCTGTTTCTGCGCGCCGCGCGGGCGGGCGGCTGGCGGCTCGGAGCGCGTAGCGCCGTCGCCCGCTCGGCCGATCCAGGCGTCTGTCGCCTGGCGCTCTGCGTCGCCCTTTGCCTCGGCTATGCCGCAGGGTTGGTCGGCCGCCTGCCGTTCTGGCTCGCGACCTTCCTGTTCGTCGCCGCTTTCGTCGCCCTCTTCGAATGGCCGCTCGCCACCTCGAGGGCCGGATCGCACGCGCCGCCTGATCTTCGCGCGTCCTCTTTGCCGCCGTCGTCTCGGCCGCGGTCACGCTGGTCTTCCAACGAATCTTCCTGGTCCGTCTGCCATGAGGGCTCAGTGTTGGCCCGAAAGGATGGGACGTGGCTGACAACCTCGCGATGCTCGGCCAGGCGCTCTGGGGCTTCATGAGCCCGGGCGTCCTGTTCAATGTCGCCTGGGCCACGCTGCTCGGAATCATCGTCGGCGCCCTGCCCGGCCTGACCGCGACGCTCGGCGTCGCGCTCCTGACCACGCTGACCTTCAAGATGGCGGCCGACGATGCCATCCTGATCCTGATCTGCATGTACGTCGGCGCGATTTACGGCGGCAGTCGCAGCGCGATCCTCCTCAACATCCCCGGCACGCCCGCCAATGCCGCGACCACGCTCGACGGCTTTCCGCTCGCCAAGCGGGGCGAGGCCGGACGCGCCATGGGGGTCGCCACCACCGGCTCGTTCCTCGGCACCCTGATCGGCGTCTTCTTCCTCGCCACGATCGCCCCGGTGCTGGCCGAGTTCGCGCTCAAGTTCGGCGCGTTCGAGTTCTTCTGGCTGGCGGTGTTCGGCATCGTCATCTCGGGCCACCTGACCGCGCTCGAGGACCCGCTCAAGGGCTGGATCGCGGGCTTCCTCGGCCTTCTGGTCGCGATGATCGGGCAGGAGGGCATCCACGCCTATCCGCGCTTCGCCTACGGCTCCACCGATCTCGCCGGCGGCATCGGCCTGCTGCCGGCGCTGGTCGGCGCGTTCGGCTTCTCCGAGGTCCTGATCGTCATGCAGCAGCCGGCGGCCGAGGTCGTGCGGGTCGCGACCGACCGGGTGATCCCGCGCCTCGAGGACATCACCCGCTACTGGCGCACGGTGCTTCGCTCGGGCGTGATCGGCACGATGATGGGCATCATTCCGGGCGTCGGCGAGGACATCGGCGCCTGGGCGTCCTACGCCGCGGCGCGCCGGGCGAGCCGCGAGCGCGAGCGGTTCGGCAAGGGCTCGGTCGAGGGCCTGATGGCGGCGGAGACCGGCAACAACGCCGCCGTGCCCGGCGCGATCATTCCGGTGCTCACCCTGGCTGTACCGGGCTCGGCGCCCGCGGCGGTGCTGCTTGCCGCGATGTTCATCCACGGCGTCCGGCCCGGGCCCCTGATCATGATCGAGTTCCCGACCTTCATCTTTGAGGTGGTCGCGATGACGCTGCTCGCGAGCGCCGCCATGCTGATCTTCGGCCTGCTGCTGACGCGCCCGCTCCTCTATGTCCTTTCGGTGCCCCGCGAGCGGCTGATGCCGGCGATCTTCGTGCTCTGCACGATTGGCAGCTACGCGATCGCCAGCCGACTGTTCGATGTCTGGGTGATGCTCGCTTTCGGCGTCCTGGGCTTCGTGCTGCGGGCGATGAAGTATCCGATGGCGCCGCTGGTCCTCGGCCTGGTCCTCGGCGACATCCTCGACAAGAGCCTGCGCCGTGGCCTGGTGCTCTCCGACGGCGGCCTCGGGCCATTCTTCACCCGACCGATCAGCCTGGTTCTCTGGGTCACGATCCTGATCACGATCCTGCTCAGCTTCAAGGCGGTGCGCGCCGCCCTTGGCCGGCTGCTCGCGCGCCGCGGCGCCCCGCAGGAGACCGCTCGATGAGGATCAGCCTCTGCAACGAAGTCATCCGCGAGCTCGACTTTGCCGCCCAGTGCGCGCTCGCGAGCGGCCTCGGCTACGACGGGCTCGAGATTGCACCCTTCACGCTCGGCCACCAGCCCCATCGCCTGGCCGGCGTGCGCCGCGCCCAGCTGCGCCGGATCGCGGAGGACAACGGACTCCAGGTCACCGGCCTGCACTGGCTGCTCCTGGCACCCGACGGCCTCTCGATCACCAGCCGCGACGAGGCGGTGCGCGCGCGGACCCTCGACGTCATGCGCCGGCTGATCGAGCTCTGTGCCGATCTCGGCGGCCGGATCCTGGTCCACGGCTCGCCCAAGCAGCGCGCGATCGAGCCGGGCGACAGCCGGGAGTCGGCGCTCGCGCGCGCCAAGGACGCCTTCGCCGCTGGTCGCGAAGGACGCCGAGCAGGCGGGCGTCACCTATTGCATCGAGCCGCTGGCACCGAGCGAGACCCCGCTGATCAACACGGTCGAGGAAGCCGCTGAGCTGGCCCTGGCGATCGGCTCGCCGGCGGTGCGGACCATGATCGACACCTGCGCTGCCGGCAACGCCGAGAGCATTCCGATCCCCGAGTTGATCGAACGCTGGCTGCCGACCGGCCAGGTCGCGCACATCCACCTCAACGACCCCAACCGCCGCGCCCCCGGCCAGGGTAAGCTGCGCTTCGCGCCGATCCTCGCCGCGCTGCACCGAGAGGGCTATCGCGGCCTCTGCTCGATCGAACCGTTCGTCTACACACCCGACGGTCCGACCTCGGCCGCACGTGCCATCGGCTACGTGCGCGGCCTGCTCGAGACGATCGGGCGATAGCAGGCGGCCGCCAAAGACCGCCTCGGCGGCACCCACCCACGCGCTTGACAGGGTTGACCGCCGCTCACGTATATCCCAGAGGGATATACCAAACTCCGATGATCGAGCCGAGGCGCCTGATGGTCCGCTCCACTGTCTTCACGAGCAATCGCAGCCAGGCGGTGCGGCTGCCGAAGGCCGTCGCTTTTCCCGCGGACGTCCGCCAGGTCGAGATCATCAAGGTCGGCCGCAGCCGGCTCATCAGCCCGGTGGGTAAGCGGTGGGACGATCTGTTTCTGAACGGTCCCCGCGCCGCGGACGACTTCATGAGCGAGCGATGCCAGCCGGACGCCGAGGAGCGCGAGCCGCTCTGATGCTGCAATTCATGCTGGACACCAGCATCTGCGTCCATGTGATCAGAAACTACCCTCCGGAACTGCGGAACGGTTCAACCGCCTTGCCGAGCAGCTTTGCATGTCCAGCATCACGCTTGGCGAGCTGTACTATGGCGCCGAGAAGTCCGCCCGTCGAATTGATAACCTTCACGCGATCGAGCATTTCACGGCCCGGCTCGAGATCTTGGCCTTTGCTGAGAAGGCTGCGGCCACTATGGCGAGATCCGCGCCCGACCCGCGCGGGCGGGCCGGCGGGCGGGCGCCTACGACATGATGATCGGGGGCCATGCGCGGAGCGAGGGGCTGGTTCTGGTGACCCACAATCTGCGCGAATTCGAGCCCATGGACGGCCTGCGGGTCGAGAGCTGGCTCTGAGATCCCTTCGCCGGCGGGTACCGCGCCGCGGCGTCGGCGGGGCCGTCTCATGGTGAGGTTTGGGCCGCCTCGGCCGATGCGCTCGCTTTGCGGCGCGGGCGGCGCGGCACGATGCGCTGGGTGGCCCAGAAGCGGAGCGCCAGCCGCTCGCGCGCCTGCATGCCGGCCTCCAGATCCCAGCCGTTGACGATCGCGAGGCGAAAGCCGCCGGGCGGCATGGAGTGCGCCTTCATCGGCTTGTCCTCGTGGAAGGTGATCTGAATGCTGGTGATCTCCGGCTGCTTCAGAAGCTCGTCGACCAGCTCGCGATCCGGGTGCCAGTACTGGAGGCCGTGCGGGCCGAACAGGACCACGCTGTAGCCATCCCGCCGGTCGCCGTCCCGGTAGTCCCAGACGCCGTCCCGGTAGAGCCGCACCAAGGCCTCGGTCCAGCCGGCGCCGTACAGATCCGGCCATTGGTCGGAGAAGCGAAGATGCACTTCGATGATCCGCGCGTCGATGGTCTCGAAGTTGACCATGCCGGTGTAGCCGCGGAGGTTGGCGCGCAGCCAGTCGCCGCAATAGCTCTCGATCTCCGGATAGGGCTCGGCGAGCACGGTCCAGTAGTCGAACATGCCCTCGCCGATCGCCCTGCCGGTGACGTGGCGCCACCACTTCGGCTCGCCGTCGACCACGGCCGCGTCGGTGCTGACGTGCTCGCCCTTGAGCAGCGGCATCCACATGTGGCCCGGCTTCTGGTTCAGCTGATACTCGCGCAGATTGCGGAAGATCCGGCTGCCGGCGCCCATGCCGCGCATGTTGTAGACCGGCTTGGAGAACACCGGAAAGCTCTGCGGCGCCATGCCGTGCAGACCGCACTCCATGCCCTGGGACTCGGCGACCAGAAGCTTGTTGTACAGCCAGCGGTGCTTGGGAAACAACTCGTAGGCGTCGCCGTCCTCGGTCGGAACGAACACCGAATCCGGGCACGCCGCGTGCTCGAAGTACTGCATGCGCCAGGGGTCGCGCTCGACGATCGGCATGGCTCTCCGCTCGCAGGCCAGGGGTCCGAGCGCTGCAATCTAGGGAGCAAAGCCGCGCGACGGAAGGGGGGCTCCGTCTGCCCAGCCGCAGCCTGTCGCCGGCCTGGACCGCAGGCTTGTACGTCCGCCCAGGCTTGTCCGGCGCGCGCGCCAATGCGCAGAGTGACGGGAACAGCTCGGACGATCCGGGACGAAGCGGCAAAGGCGCCCGGATCTGGCCCTGGGGAGGATGTCATGCACCGTTCAGCGCTCGTTGCCCTGTGTCTCGCCCTGCTCGCCGGTCCTCTTCGAGCCGGCGAGGTTAACGTCATCAATGCCGACGCGGCCTTTCCGGAAGGCCCGTTCTGGGCCGACGGCAAGCTGTACTACGCCGAATATGGCGGCAACCGGGTCAGCGTCTGGGACGGCGCGACCAATCGAGCGCTTTGGACCGAGGACGGTTGCGGCCCGTCCGCCGTGATGCCGTTCGCGGGCGGCATGCTCGTGACCTGCTACGACAATGGCACCTATGTGAAGATCGGCGCCGACGGCAAGACGGAGCAGGTCTGGGACAAGGACTTCGACCGGGGCGGCGCTGGTTGGCCCGAACGACGAGACCTCGGACGGCCGCGGCGGCGCCTATCTCACCGCATCCGGCCCCTGGGAGAGCGGCCCGATCGTCGGCAAGGTCTACCACCTCACCGCCGATGGCGCGCTCACGCCGGTCGCGGATGACCTCCACTACGCCAACGGCATCCAGCTCTCGGCCGATGGCAAGCTCCTCTACGTCAACGAGTACTATGCCGGACGCGTGATCACCTTCGCGGTGCAGGCGGACGGGAGTTCTCGCCGACCGACGACTGTTCGTCCGGCTGAGCGAGCTGGGCGAGCCGGCCGATGCCCTTCCCGACGGCATCAAGCTCGGCCCCGACGGCAACCTCTACATCGGACAGTACAGCTCTGGGCGCATCATCGTGGTCACCACCGACGGCAAGCTCGTCCGCAAGCTCGAGGTGCCCTCACCGGCCGCGCCCAACCTCACCTTCAGCCCGGACGGCAAGACCGTCTACGTGACGGCGGTCGACGACCAGCAGAACGCCCCCTACAAGGGCAAGGTCTACGCCATCGCCAACGAATGACGGGCCCGGCGCAGACCCTGGTGTGGTCTGAGCACCCTCTTGCCCCTTCGGGACTCTCGGAACTGCGCCCTGCCTGATCCATCCTCTCGAAGGTGAGTCCCTCATGTTGGTTCAGCCCGCCGCGCCGCGTCTACCGCACCTGGATCATCGACAGCCGGCGCTGGGAGCATTATCGGCCCCGCCCCACGGACATCGTCGATCGCGACCTACCCGAAGTGCGGCACCACCTGGATGCAGCGGATCGTCGGCCTGCTCGTCTTCCAGACGCCCGAGCCAAGGCCAGTCATGGAAATCTCTCCCTGGATCGATCGGCGCTTTCCCGAGCCGATCGAGGCATTGGTCGCCCGGATCGAGGCCCAGGATCACCGCCGCTTCCTCAAGTCGCATCTGCCCTTTGACGGCCTGCCAATCTACGACGAGGTCAAGTACATCCACGTCGCGCGGGACGGGCGTGACGCCTGCATGTCCTTCCACAATCAGGTGTCGGGCTTCACGCCCCAGATGCTGGAGGCGCTCGACCAGGCCGGCCTGGAGGACGACGCCATCCGACGCCCCTATCCGCGCTTTGTCGCCGATCCGGCCCAGTACTTCCAGCGATGGCTCAGCGAAGGCGTCGTGCCGGGCCACCAGGACGGTACGCCGACCGTGTCGTTCTTCGACTTTGAGCGAAGCTGGTGGGACCAGCAGCACCGCTCGAACACTCCTGCTCGTCCACTACAATGATCTGAAGGCGGACCTGCCGGGCGAAATGCGGCGGGTCGCCGACTTCCTGGGCATCTTGGTCTCACCGGAGGTCTGGCCGCAGCTGGTCGAAGCCGCCGGCTTCGAGGCCATGCGCCGGGACGGCGCGGTGCTGATGGGGAGCGTGGCGGCCGCGTTTCGGGGAGGCAGCAGCCGTTTCTTTCACAAAGGCACCAACGAACGCTGGCGCGGCATCTTCCGGGAGGAAGACCTCGTCGTCTATGACGCCAAGGTCAGAGCGAAGCTCTCACCCGCATGCGCCCGATGGGTCGCCCACGGCCGGCTGGCCACGGGCTGACGCCGACCTGGAGCACCGAGGGCGAATGGGGGACTCTCGTCCTGGGGCGCGCTTGCGTAGGCCCTGCCGACAGATGGCGCGGCAAACGGGACTCTATCAACGCCAATACAGCCGTAGCCATCGCGTTCATATGCTGGATGCCCTGATCGCCGCGACGGCGCAGGTCCATGGCGCGCGCTTCGTGACCCGCCACGCCCCCCACTTCCCGATGCTCGCCGACCTCCTGGTGCCATACCGGTAGCGCTGCGCTGCAGCCGCAGTGCGTGGATGCCCCGGGCTGTGCCTGCAGTGGCGGCAATGGACGAGCATCGTGGCGGAGGCCGACCCCGGAGGACGCATGGACGTGCTGGCCGCGGCGCGTGCCGCTTTCCGGCAAGGGTTGGACGCTCCGGGCAAGGCGGCGCTATGGTGAGACGCTAGGAAGGCGGCGGAGCTTCGCGGATAGTCGAAGCGGGAGGCGGGGCGATGAAGAGCCATGCGCGCGTGGTGGTGATCGGCGGCGGCGCGGTCGGCGTCGCCACCCTCTATCATCTGGCCAAGAAGGGCTGGTCGGACGTCGTTCTGGTCGAGAGGAAGGAGCTCACCTCCGGCTCGACCTGGCACGCCGCCGGCCTCCTGCCGCTGTTCAACATGAGCTACTCGGTCGGCCAGATCCACAAATACTCGGTCGCCCTCTATCAGACCCTCGAGGCCGAGACCGGCCAGAACGTCGGCTTCGCGAAGGTCTCCAACATCCGCCTCGCCATGAACCGCGACCGCATGGACGAGTATCACCAGTATGCCGGCGTCGCCGCGACGATCGGGGTCGAGGTCGAGTTCCTGACCCCGAAGCAGGTCAAGGACATCTGGCCGCTCTGCAACATCGACGGCATCGTCGGCGCGATCCGCCACCCCGAGGACGGCTACATCCAGCCGGCCGACGTCACCCAGGCCATGGCCAAGGGCGCCCGCGCAGCGCGGCGCCGAGATCTACCGTCAGACCACGGTCACCGCGCATCGAGCGGACGCCCTCTGGCGAGTGGCTCGTCCAGACCGACCAGGGCGACATCACCTGCGAGCACGTGGTCGCGGCGACCGGCAATTTCGCGCGCCAGACCGGCGCCATGGTCGGGCTCGATGTTCCGGTCATCCCGGTCGAGCACCAGTACATCGTGACCGAGCCGCACCCGGAGATCCAAAAGCGCCATCGGGACGGCCTGCCCGAGATGGGCGTGCTGCGCGAATCGGACGGCTCCTGGTACATGCGCGAGGAGGCGGGCGGCCTGCTGCTCGGCCCCTACGAGAAGGGCGCGCCCTGCTGCTACCTCGACGGCCCGCGCGCCGACGCCGAGTACGAGTTGTTCCCGGACGACCTCGAGCGCCTCGAGCCGCACATCGAGGCCGCGATCAACCGCGTGCCGGCATTCGGCGAGGTCGGCGTCAAGCGGGTCTACAACGGCGCCATCCCCTACACCCCGGACGGCAGCCCGATCATCGGCCCGGCCTGGGGGCTGCGCAATTTCTGGCTGAACGAGGGCCACAGCTTCGGCATCACCGCGGCCGGCGGCGCCGGCTGGCAGCTGGCCGAATGGATCGTCGAAGGCGAGCCCACGATCGACATGCTGGGCGTCGAGCCGCGCCGCTTCGGCGACTACGCGACCAAGGCCTATCTCAAGGCCAAGAACGAGGAGGCCTACGCCCACGTCTTCATCATCCACTACCCGGACGAGGAGCGCCCGGCCGGCCGGCCGCTCCGCACCGCGCCCTGCTACGACCGGCTGCGGCGATCTGGGCGCCGTGTTCGGCCAGAAGTTCGGCTGGGAACGGCCCAACTGGTTCGCGCCCAAGGGCATGGCGCAGGAGGACCACTGGTCGTTTCGCCGCTCGCGCTGGTTCGAGCCGGTCGGCGCCGAGTGCCGCAACGTCCAGGAGAACGTCGGCCTGCTCGACATGACCGCCTTCGCCAAGGCGCGCGTCTCGGGCCCGGGCGCCGAAGCCTTCCTCGACCACCTGGTCGCGAACCGCATCCCGAAGCGGATCGGCCGCGTCCACCTCTGCCACGCCCTCAACAGCCGCGGCGGCGTGCACTCCGAGTTCACGATCCTGCGCGAGGGCGAGGAGCTTCTACCTGGTCTCGGCCGGCGCCTGGCAGCGCCTCGACCACGACTGGCTCACCAAGCACATGCCGCGGGACGGCTCGGTCCAGTTCCAGAACCTGATCGGCGCGATGGGCGTCCTGGTCGTGGCCGGCCCCAAGGCGCGCCAGCTCCTCGAGCGGGTGAGCGATGCCGACTTCACCACCGCCGCCTTCCCCTGGCTCACGGGCCAGGAGATCGTGGTCGGCCAGGCGCCGACCAAGGCGCTTCGGGTCAATTTCGTCGGCGAGCTCGGCTGGGAGCTGCACCACGGACTTGAGTACCAGAACCACATCTTCGATGCCCTGATGGCGGCCGGCGCCGATCTCGGCCTCGCCCCCTTCGGCATCCGCGCCATGGACTCCCTGCGCATCGAGAAGTCCTACCGCCTGATCGGCACCGAGCTCTCGATCGAGTACGCCGCCTACGAGTCCGGCCTCGAGCGCTTCGTCCACCCGAACAAATGCGACTTCATCGGCCGCGATGCCCTGGTCCGCTGGCGCGAGCGGGGCTTTTCGAACCAGTTCGTGACCCTCGAGGTCGATGGCGTGACCGACGCCGACGCGCTCGGCAACAACCCGATCTACCAGAACGGCCAGCTGGTCGGCCGCGCGACCGGCGGCAACTACGGCTTCCGGCTGGAGAAGTCCCTGGCGCTGGCCATGGTCCGCCCCGAGCATCGCCGAACCCGGCACCGAGCTGGAGATGGACATCCTGGGCACCAAGCACCGGGTGACCGTGATCCCCGAGAGCCCCTACGACCCGGAGAACCTGCGCCTGCGCAGCTGACCTTACCGGTACGGGCGCCCCGGCTCAATCCGACTGATCTGGAAGTATTCGCCGCCCCTCAACTTGGGCGCGAATCGGACCTCCGGCACCCCTCGCCGGCCAATGACGTCAGAATGTGCGATTTGCCGTTACTTCTGGCGCTGAACTAACGCATAGACGACCGAATACCTTTGTATCCAATACCGCGCAGTCGACCAAAGCCAAATGCGCCGATTCATTGGTCTTGGATGAAACAATCACCGGAAGATTGATTTCGAATTCGGACAGGCCTGGCGCATTTTTGCGCCGTGGCTGACGCAAATATGCGCCAGTTTTTACCTGATCGCGCCCGCATCAGTTCAAGTAAAACCGCAAAATCAGCCGACTCAAGCAAAAATCAATCCGCATCCATATCAATGCAAGCGATCACACGGTCGATATATACTTATCGATATTGATGTTTATTAAGTCATTTGATTTCAAACTCACTTTCTCGCCGGGCAAGTAGCGACAAGTAAAAATGGCCGATTGAGATTCGGTTGATTCGAACCGCCCTGCGACGAAGGCCACGAGAATGCGACAGAAGTGGCGCATTCGACAGCCGACGGACCGGGTTCATGATGGGCCTACCCCATTCGCCTCGAAAGTTTCGCGCGAGCGGATCGGGAAGCGCTCGCGCCTGGCGGCAATCCGGGGTAGCATGGAACCGCGCGTGGAGGTGATTTGAGCAAAATGGCGCCTTGCGATGGAACAGCGGGCAGCAGTTGACGGCTCTGGCAACATCGTCGTGCAGATCGAGGGCGACCGGGACACGCTCAACCTCAAGGCCTTGGCCCATTTCCACCCTCACCTGCTACCAAAGACTGCGCGACGTCCGAAGCGCGGCCGATCGGCTCAGCCCTTCCACCCGCTGGATCCTGCTGATTGGCGCGGAGCGACGTCTCGCGGGGCGGCGCGGGGATGGAATAGCGATGCTGACGGTACTGGAAAGCTTGTGCCCCGCCTTCAAGCTCAAGGAGCGCCGCCGTCACCGCCGGCACCTCGAAGGTCCCACGCACGGCTGCCTTGCAGCGCCGGTCGTTCTCCGAAACCGGGTGGTTTTCCATCTTGATCACAAGATCGGCGTCACCCAGGACCGGAATGTTGGCGTTGTGGGTAACGACCAACAACTGCCGCCCGAACTTAGCCTGTAACAGCTTCGGGACGATGAGATGCACCACGTAACTGTAGCCCAGCTCGTCTTCGGGCTGGTCCAGGATCAGCGGCGCGGTCCTTGTTTGCAGCGCTAGCGTAAGGATAGCAGCGCTCTGCTCACCCGGTGATAGTCCTGTTCGAAGATCAGCGAACGTTGCTTCCCCGCGTCGCCGGACTCGGATTTGCGGGGCTTCAGGGACGTCTACCGTGGCTAACTCAGTGAGCAGGCGGATATCCCCTGCGATTCCGCATAGAACACTTTCACCCATCTTCGACAGTGGGTTTTGCTAAGTAGCTGAACGTGAACGGCAATCGGCGCCGCGGAGGCGGCGTGGCACTACATTTCGGAGGTGGATCAGTTGCCGGCGCGGGGCCGAACGGTGGGCGGCAGGGCGACGCCTGCGGCGCGGAGCGCGAGGCTGGCGGCGGGGCGCGGGCTGGAGCGGACGAGGAAGTGCTTGTCGTCGTGGGCGATCTCGGTCTCGGTCAGGGAATCGAGGTCGGCGAGAATCTCGGCCCAGGATGCTGTGCGGCCGAGGTCGGCGATGCGCTGCTCGAGCTCGGCCTTGAGGACGAGCGCGAGGAAACTGGCGAAAACGTGGCCGCGGATGGTGTCGTCGAGCTTGTGGAAAATCGGCCGGGTGGCGAGCAGGTGCTTCGCCGTACGGAAGGTCGCCTCCACGGTCCAGAGCTGCTTGTAGCGCAGCATGGCGGCGAGCGGGTCGAGGTCGGTGTTGGTGCGTAGCACGAAGACGCCGTCGAACCTGGCGTCCGCCTCGGCTTTGGCCGGGTCGATGGCGAAGTGGCTGCCTTCGGTCTTGAGGAAGCGGCGGAAGCCGGTGTTGCCGACCAGCGCCTTGTCGCCCCTGGCCAGCTGACGTTCGAGGTTGGCCAGAATGGCTTGGCGGGTGACAGCGTCCCTCTCGGCCTCCTGATGGTTGCGACAGAGGATGTAGCGTGCATCGCCCACGGTCACCGCCTTGGCCTCGTAGTCGATCTCGTGGCCGCGCTTGGTGATGGTCAGCGGCACGGCCGGCGCGGCGTCGGCAAGCACGACATCGCGCACCACCTTGTCGGTACGCTCACGGGTGCCGAGCAGATACAACAAGTCGCGCCCCTCGAGCGCTGCGACGGTCTCGGTGCTGATCATGCCGCGGTCGGCGACCACGCAGATCCGGCCGATCGCGAAGCGCTGGCGCAGCCGGTCGATCACCGGGATCAGGGTGGTGACGTCGGCGACATTGCCCGGCCACATCTCCGAGCAGACCGGCCGCCCGTCGCCATCGATGAGGACCGCCAGGATCATCTGGGGCAGGTCCGGGCGATGATCCTTGCTGTGGCCGTGGCGGCCGAGGGTCTGCCCGCCGGCGCCTTCGAAGTAGAGACTCGTCGTGTCCATGAACACCAGGTCGAGCCGGCTGAAGAGATCGCGCCGGTGGGCGAACAGCCGCTCCTCGACCAGGTCCTTGGTGCAACGCGGGGCGAACGGCGTGCGCGCGTCCTGCTCCTCTTCCGGCAATTCTTGGCCGAGCCACGCCATCGCCCGGTAGAGATGCTGCAGCTCCAGCGCCTCGGCGCCAGCGATTCGATAGTCCTCGCGCCAACGATCGGCGGCGAGATCGGAGCCGCCGCCCATCAGCCGGTGCAGCACGGTGAGGAAGATCGCCCGCTCGAGCGCGAACCCGTGCTTGCGCTCCTCGGCCAGGTCTTCGATGACCGCTCGGCAGCCGGTCTCGGCCCACAGGCGCTCGAACACCAAGCCCGGCCCGATCCGCCGGACCACCGCGGTCGGGTCGTCCTGCACCGCGGTCACCACCAGCGCGCGCGTCGCGAACCGCGCCCCCGAGCGCAGCAGCCGCTCCAATTGGCCGCTCGCCTCCAGCTGGTCGAGGCGCCCGAGGGTGGCGATCACCCGCTGCTGCACTCGACCACCCGCACGTCGGCTCTCGGCGATCTGGAGATAGGCCCGCCCGCCCGAGGTCTTCTTGCGGAAGTACATCGCTGCTCCCACGTGGAGCGTACACACTTCCACTGTAGACCGCATGATTTAAGCAAAATCGATCGATTGCGTGGCACTACATTTTGAGCTTGACCCACCCTCGACCCTAGGAAATCTGCGGCTTTCACAGCTACTCGGCCGTCCCAACTGTCGAAGATGGGTTTCAGTATTCTCTGTGATCTCGCACAGCTCTCCGAGCCTCACTACCAAGCCGCGAGGTTGTGGCAAATATCCATCCGAAGCCAGGACGCACAAGATCGATCGGCAGAATCTTTTCCACGACCATCCGGAGTTGCGCTTCGCGATTCCTGATACGGCCGCCACTCGACATAGTGACAACCTTGTCGAGTGTGGCGAATTAGCTATCGCGATCCGCGCTCTTCTTTATGTGGATCTGGACATAGTCGCCAAGCGTGTCTGTCAATTCGCCGGCCTTTTCCTGGCGTTTTGTGGTTATGGCGGCACTCACCTGCTCCAGTGCGGTCAGGAATTGTTGATGCCTGGTCTCAGCTTGGTCGATTAGCTTTTCCACCTCACTGCGACGTGGCCGCGTAACGTTTTCCAAAGTGGCGACTTGGCTGCGAAGCTGCGACACCCGGTCAATGAGCTCTCACGGGGAGGCGACACCTGCCTGCCTAAGTCGCTCCGACACGAGACGATCGTGCTCGTGCTTGGCCGCCATCCAGGCCTCGCGATGGCTACGGGAAGCCGTTTTTGCTAACTCCACAACGGCGAGAATACTCCTTCGTGCCGCGTCGAGGTCGTTCAGTACCCTTCGGACGAGCTCACGCCATTGAGCCAACGTATCGGCATGAACAAGATTCTTGACGTCCAGCACGGGCAAACGCTGAGCGAAAAGTTGATGCAGGGGTTCATCGGCATCGAGAGGAACCGAACCGTCCGGGGCAGACATTCTCGCCGCTCCATCTGAGAGAGCTTCGATAATGGCTTCGATCTCACCGACGAATACCTCGGACCTAGCCCACTGTTCTCTTTCTGTGCCCGGCAGGAATTGAGTCTTTTCGTCCAATTCTGATTTCAGTGTTGCAAGCTGCGCGAGCGCCGACTTCAGGCGCTCCCGCTCCTCGTGCAGTGGTGCGAGCGCCGCTGCGGAAGTGCGCAACTCCATCACGATCTTTCCACGCTTGCCCTTCAGGGCAGCAAGGCCGGCAAATTCGTCGAGCATCTCGAGTTGACGGTGAACGTCACTGCGGAGATCATGTATCCGCCCCTGCTCGTACACCTCGACGGGAAATTCAAATCCCTCCTCTCGGACGAGTTGGTCGTCTTGGTCGTCATACCGATAGACGATCGGATCTGTGAGGCACACCGTAACTCCATTTTCGGAGCGTCCCGTATATTGCGGCGTGAACGTGCGCTTTACTACATAGATCGTGCCGGTCTTTCGCAGATAGATCTCAACAGTCCCGTCGGCCCCAAGCGTAGCATTCAGTCTCGTAAATAGGTGCGCTCGCAAGTCCCACTTGTCGTGGCCAATTGCGAACCGAACGAGATCAAGGACCGTGGACTTGCCAGCGTAGTTTGGGCCAACGAGACAGTTTAAAGCTTCATTAAAGCGGAGCACGTGGTCGCGGCAGTAGCCGCTGTGGACAGCTAACGCGAGAATGTAATTTTTATTAACCGCTGGCGGCGGCTCGAACGAAATCCTGCTGCGGGGTTCACAGGCGACTTGTTTCAGCCCCTCGACGCTGAGTTCCTGCATACGAAACCAGGAACAGCCGTCTGCGATGTCGTCCGGTGAGTGAGCATCGCTCCGGCCGAATGGCGCGAGGCAGTATCGGCTGTTCTCAATTTGCGCAGAGCTCGCTGATGCAAGGACATAGCGGTTAACCCAATCACCGTCTCCATCGTGGCCTATGTACCTGATCTTTTCCTTGTTCTTGTCAGAGACTTGTATCAATCGAATGTGATCACTCTCCAACCACTCCACTCTCGTACTGAGCTTACGAGAACTGTCGAGAAGACCAATCCGCGGCGTGAAAGGATGCGGTACAATGATGATTCCGCCTTCGTCGTCTTCGATCTTGCGCAAGATCTCAAGTGCACCTCTCCGTGACGCCTCGCGAGTATCACCACTGCCTTCAATCTCGAGCCAACCATAGAACCGAAGCCGCCTATCTCGAGAGTACGTCTCGGGAAAGACGGCCAAGAGGTGCGCGCCTTCGCGCACAGTGATTTCGATGCCTGGTAGTACGACTAGCGCGCGGCCTGGCGAGGCTGCCGCTTGAGCAATTCCTTCGAAATACTCGAAACTTTGATGATCTGTGATGGCGATAAGGTCGATCTCTGCCGTGCGCGCTTGCAGCACAACTTCCGCTGGGTCATGCCCCTGACCGTGCACATGGAGGTTCACCTTGACCCAGCGGTTGCCGGGCGCGCGATCAGAAAGAAGAGCCTTGAGGGTTTGGAGCGTCGTCGCGAACAGCCGTGATCCTGTGGTAAGCTATGGGTTCACGGTGAGACTAGCTTCCAAACTGCAGCTTTGCAACAGGTCTGCGGGGAGCGTGTGAGTTGGCCGGTTCTGGAACCGCTCCAAGGAACCTGGAACGGAGGTCGGCTGGGTGGAGAGGCTTGCGAGGTCACGGTCCGGTGCCGCAACCAGGCCAGAGGCGAGCAGCGGGTGACGTAGCCCAAAGATGTCGACAGCCAGGCAGCGCTGCGGGTGCAGCTGAAGAAGGCACTGGAGGCCGATCCAGCGTTCAAGGACGAGCTGGAGAAGCTGGTCCGAGAGATCCAGGAGAAAGGAGGCGACAGGATCAGTCAGATCGCAGATCGCGAACGTGACCGGCGACCACAACGTCACGACGCAGATCGCCGGTGGCAACGTGGTGCGCTGAGGCCGCCTCGCCGCCGTCGCGAAAGCCGGGACTTTGCGCACCAGGTCTTAACCGAGAATTAACCTTTGCGGCGTTAACTCTTTCTTCGGATGGTCCATGGGACCGTGGGAATCCGCGTCGCCGGTTGGATCGGGGGACGGAGTTCCCACGGTCGCATGGACCCACGAACACAATGGCGACCAACCGTTGACGAAAGCCTAACGGAACAGCGCCGGGTATGATCGGGGCAGCCTGAACGGCCGGACTGCCAAGCATTTACCCGAGGCCCGCGACATCTTCACATGCGCGGGCGCGATGCCCGAGCCGCTGCGGGTCGATCACCGAGAGACCGGCCCGAGGGGCCAGGCGCGCCTCTCAGCATGGCTCAGCCGCCTGCCATCGCGGCCGATCGAACCGCATCAGTGCGGCCGCCGGACGCAGGCCGGTTGCATGTCGAGCGGTTCACAGGCATGACCAACCCCTGGGAGATGTCCCCATGAGAAATCGCGCATGAAGGGAGGACTTGGAGGAATGGCCAAGATCGGGAGGAGCCGGTGCGGAACGGCTGCCGCGCTGACGCTGGTTGCTGGGGTGGTGCTGGTTGCCGGGGCGGTGGTGGTGGGCCCGGCCGCGCGAGCGGCGGATGCGCCGAAGGCCTCGGTCTACGAGGGACAGGCGGTCAAGGTCGGCAACGGTACGGCCCGTGTCGTCGTCGCGGCCACGGCCGAGGGCCTGCCCAGATCGGTCAGCGTGGTGCTGACCGCGGGCGCCCTGGAGGGACTGCCGGCGCCGAGCCAGGAGCAGCCGGAATGGGAATTCGTCCTGCCGATGCCCGAGGCCGGGCCACGCACCGGCTATGATCATGTTGCGGTGGACTGGAATCCTGCCGGCCATCCGCCCGAGGGGATCTACACCGTGCCCCATTTCGATTTCCACTTCTACGCGGTCAGCCGCGCCGAGCAGGAGGGCGTCTCTTTCGCCGGGACCGAGGGCGCCGAGGCCGCCAAGGTGGCGGACAGCGCGCTGCTCCCGAAGGGCTACGTCGTTCCGCCCGACACGGCGGTGGAGAAGATGGGGGTGCACGGCGTCAATCCGGCCGCGCCGGAATTCCATGGCAAGCCCTTCACGCACACATTCATCTACGGCTATTACAAAGGGCGCCTCACCTTCATCGAGCCGATGGTCGCGCTGTCGTATCTGCTCACCAAGCCCGACGTCATAGCCGAGGTGAAGGTCCCGGCGACCTACAGCTCCCCGGGCTTCTATCCGAGCAAATACCGGGTCGGCTATGATCCCGCACGCAAGCTCTATTTCCTGTCGCTCATGGACTTGCACGAATGGGCTCCCGGCGGCGAGAAGACCGCCGACAAAGCCCAATAGACCACAGGGGCGAACCCGAACGACGAAGTCAGTTGAGGCGGGGCGTCGGCCGGGTGTGCATGGGCAGCGACGCGACGGAAAGCGGATTGGTCACGACGATGCCGGGGTTCGGGTAATAGTCGACGAACAGGTTGACCCGCGGCCGCTTGCCCCGATTGCGCACCGAGTGGCGCACGCGGTTGTTGAAGTCGTAGATATGACCGGCACGCATGGTGAACTTGCGCCCGCCGATCTTGTATTCGACCAGCGGCGACGAGGTCAGCGGCACGTGCAGGCGGTGCGCCTTGATCGCCATCTCCTGGCCGTCGATGTGCGGCGGGATGTGGCCGCCGGCGGGCAGGCGCACCAGGGCGAGGCGGGTGATCACGCCGTAGGGGGTCCTGAGCGGTGCGATCACCTGCTCGACCAGCGGCTCGAGCAGCTCGCGGTAGCGGAGCCAGTCGGGCATCGTGAACACCGGCCAGATGTCGGTGTCCTCGCGTCCGATCGGCAGATACACCTCCGGATCGAGGCCGCGGTCCGTGGCCCATTCGTAGATCCGATCCTCGAAGTGCTCGATGCCGAGGTGCGGCGCCACCGGCCAGTCGTGCTTGAAGACGATGTTCTGGGTGACCGAGTGCGCCCCGCGCGCCAGGATGTCCTGGCGAAGCGTGTTGGCGGTCCAGTCGGCTTCGGTCAGCGTCTCGACCAGAGCGGCGGCCGGCTTGATGTCGACCGGTCCGAGGTCTTTGAGCGGCTCGCCTATGTCCATGTCCCACCTCGGCACATCGGGTTCTCCGCGACGCCAGCCCGACCGGCGATCCCGCACCGGTCGACCGGTCTTCGCCGGCTGGCGACGCTTCAGCTGAGATCGTCGGATGGCCAACGAAACCGCTGAATTTCGGGCGGGAAACTAGCACTGGGGCCAGGGAGGGTCAATCTGATGGTGGCATTGGCTGATGGTGGCATTGGCTGATGGTGGCATTGGCTGATGGTGGCATTGGCTGATGGTGGCATTGGCTGATGGTGGCATTGGCGAGCTTCTGTGGCTGACCACGCAGGGGACGGCTGCAGAAGGCAATGATCTGCAATTCGGGAAAGGTCAGCGGGAAGAAGAACGTCGAGTATCGCGTCGTTTGTTTAATCGTAGAGTAGAGATCTACAGCATTCGTCTCGACATACGAGTTAATCAGAAAACGGGCCGGCACGTCTGTCGGCGCGGAAAGCGTCAACGATGCGGATCGTCGGCGTCGTGCGCTGAGGCCGCCGTCCCGCCGCCGGACCGCCCGAGCCGCTCGATGCCGGTCCGCACAGTACGGATGTTCGCGGGGCGCGCGCCGCGCACGCTCCGGGCCGATCACCGTAGTCAGCCCTCGAAGCCGGGCGCAGAACGGCAAACCCGGACGCGCAGACCGCGCACGCAAGTCGGGAACTTTGCGCGCCAGGTCTTAACCGAAGATTAACCTCCCGGCGTCAACTCTTTCTTCGGATGGTCCATGTGACCGTGGGAATCCGCGTTGCCGGTTGGGTCGGGGGACGGACGGGTCGCATGGACCCAGGAACACCGTAGCGACCAAGTGTTGACGAAAGGTTAAGCCGCGCAGCATCGGGCTCGAATCCGGGCGTCCGAACGAGCTGAATTATCGGGTCAGGGCTCGCCCAGGACGGTGAAGCAAGCGGATGATCGCCGCACTGGCCATCGCTTCGACGGGTCGAAGACCGGGACGCGCGACCTGCAACCCGCGACTGCGTCGCTGCACCCGCCACTGCTTCGACGGGTCGAAGACCGGGACGCGCGACCTGCAACCCGCGGCTGCGTCGCTGCACTGGCCATCGCGTCGGCGGGTCGAAGACCGGGCGCGCGACCTGCACTCCGGGTACGTCGCTGCACCGGCGACCGCGTCAACGGGTCGAAGACCGAGACGCGCGACCTGCACCCCGCGGCTGCGTCGCTGCACTGGCCATCGCGTCGGCGGGTCGAAGACCTGGGCGTGCCTCGGTTGTCTCACCGGGGCAAACCGACTAGCTTGGCGCGCGCGGCAACGAAGGGAGGAGCGAGATGGCCAAATGCGCCTTCATCGGGCTCGGCATCATGGGCTACCCCATGGCGGGACACCTCGTCGCCAAGGGTCACGAGGTGTGCATCTATAACCGGACGGCGGCCAAGGCCGACGAGTGGGTGGACCAGCACGGTGGCCGCTCGGCGCCCACCCCTGGCCAGGCGGCGGCGGGCGCCGAGTTCGTGCTCATGTGCGTCGGCAATGACGACGACATCCGGAGCGTTGCCTATGGCGAGGACGGCGCGCTCGCCGGCATGGCCGAGAGCGCGGTCCTGGTCGACCACACGACCGCCTCGGCCGACATCGCCCGCGAGCTCGAGGCGGCGGCCAAGGCAGAGGGCAAGGGGTTCGTCGACGCGCCGGTCTCGGGCGGGCAGGCGGGCGCGGAGAAGGGCGTGCTGACCGTCATGTGCGGCGGCGAGGCGGCCGCCTTCGAGCGGGCGCGACCGGTCATGGAAGCCTACGGGCGCGCGGTCACCCTGATGGGGCCGGCCGGTGCCGGCCAGCTCACCAAGATGGTCAATCAGATCTGCATCGCGGGCCTGGTCCAGGGTCTCGCCGAGGCGATCAACTTCGGTCAGCGCGCGGGCCTCGACATGACGAAGGCGATCGCGGTGATCTCGAAGGGCGCCGCCCAGTCCTGGCAGATGGACAATCGCGCCGCGACCATGATCGAGGACGAGTTCGACTTCGGCTTCCCGGTCATGTGGATGAGGAAGGACCTCGGGATCTGCATGGCGGAGGCCAACCGCAACGGCGCGCTCTTGCCGGTCACGGCGCTGATCGATCAGTTCTATCACCAGGTGATGCGGGCGGGCGGCAGCCGCTGGGACACCTCCAGCCTGATCCACAATCTGAGGCTGCTCGACTGACGGCTCCGAGCGGTATCTCGGGCGCGGGGCCGCGTCGCCTCGCCCGCAGCTCCGGTTGGCATCCTCGGGTACGTTAACGTTCACCTGTCGCTAACCACGGCCCGCTTTGCCTTCCGCTCGCGGCCGACCGGCGCTATGATTGCGGTAGTCGCGAGCCCAGGCGGAATCAACTTCCGCGCGGACCAGGAGCCGGCGCCAACGATGCTCAACTTTTCGGGCCCTACCTTCGCAGCGCTCGGCCTTCTGCTCGCTCTCGGCGCCTGCGCCGGCAAGACCCTGCCGCCCGCGGCACCAGCGCCGGCGGTGACGGCGCCCGCCGGCGGTGAGATCGCGACCGACAGGGCGGCCCTGCAGGGGACGACCGTTCAGGATTCGCTCGCCGATCTCAAGGGCGAGCCCGCGCCCGCCGAGGGCGCCTCGGACGTGCCCGAGCTCGGGGCGGATGCGCCCGTCGAAGCGCCGGCGCTGGCGCCGGCCGGCGCGCCCGATGATCGGGCGGCGGCGGCCGCGCAGCACGATCAGGGGACCGAGGTCGGCTATCTGCTCCTCGACCTCGACAGTGGCCGGGAGCTCGCCGCATTCAACCCGGATCTGCCGCTGATCCCGGCCTCGACGACCAAGCTCGCGACGGCGATCGTCGCGCTCGACGTCCTCGGCCCCGAGCACCGCTTCCGCACCGAGCTTCTGACCCGGGGCGCGATCCGGGACGGCGTGCTCGAGGGCGACCTCATTCTCCGGGGCGGCGGCGATCCGGCGCTCGATGTCGCCGATCTGCTCGAGCTCGCCCTGCAGCTCGAGCGGAGCGGCATCCGCCGCGTCCAGGGCGCCTTCCTGATCGACGACAGCGCTCTGCCGCGCCGTTCCGAGATCGAGCCGAGCCAGCCGCTCGAGGCCGCCTACAACCCGGGCATCGGCGCTCTCTCGCTCGCCTTCAACCGGGTTCAGCTGCGCTGGCGGGGCGGCGCGACGGTCGATGCCGAGACCCTGCCGCCGCTCGACGAGGTGCGTTTCGAAGGGGCGCCGCCGGCGCAGCTGCCACCGGGCGGGGTCGAGCTCGGAAGCAGCGGCGCCGACGGGGTGGTCTGGCGGGTCGCCGACCGGGGTCCCCGCCGCCAGGAGCGCTCGCTCCCGGTCAAGGACCCGGGACTGCACGCCGGGCGGGTCTT
Organism: uncultured Alphaproteobacteria bacterium; assembly: GCA_963815435.1. Lineage (GTDB taxonomy): Bacteria > Pseudomonadota > Alphaproteobacteria > Geminicoccales > Geminicoccaceae > DATAOG01. The sequence goes on along the minus strand of CAWFGZ010000035.1, from coordinate 5,144 downwards.
CTGGCGCCTCGCGCTGGCGCAGCACGTCGTCCTGCCGGCGCCCGTGCGCGGCACCGCGCCGCCCGGCGCGTCCCTGCTCGCGGTCCATGAGAGCGCGCCGCTTCGCGACCTTCTGCACGACACCCTCCTCTACAGCAACAACATGATGGCCGAGATGATCGGCCTCTCGACCGCGCGCCGGCTCGGCCAGGCGTCGGCCAGCCTCGACGCCGACGGCAGGTTGCTGCTGCGGCGTCTTGGTCAGCTGATCCCCGAGGTGGACTGGCGGAGCGCGGTTCTCCCCAACAGCTCCGGTCTCGACGGCTCGGCCCGCCTGACCCCCCGCCAGCTCGCCGCGATCGCGCGCTACGGCTGGCAGAAGGACCTGCTGCCGGCGCTGCTGCCAGCGGGCGGCTGGTCGGGCACCCTGGTCCGTCGCTTCGATGACCCCGAGGAGGCGCTCCGGGTCTGGGCCAAGACCGGCGCGGTCAACTACGGCAGCGCGCTTGCGGGCTTTCTGTTCTCGACCAACGGTCGGCCGGCGGTGTTCGCGACCATGGTCTCGGACACCGCGGCGCGCGCCGCCTACGATGCCCTGGCGCGCCCCGACCGCGCCGACGACGCCGCGGCCGGGGTCTGGAATGCCCGCGCGCGGGCACTCCAGGACCGTCTGGTCGAGAGCTGGCTCAATCCGCCCGCGACCAGCTGAACTGCGGCCGTGCCGCTGACCTCGGGCCTGGTCGCCCAGATCTTCGGCCCCCGCTACATGGCGACCCTGTTCGGGATCGTGTTCTTCAGCCACCAGGTCGGCAGCTTCCTCGGCGTCTGGCTCGGCGGCTACCTGTACGACACCTATGGCAGCTACCAGCTGGTCTGGTGGCTCTCGATCGCGCTTGGCCTGATCGCCGCGCTGCTCCACTGGCCGATCGACGAGCGCGCCGTCCTCCGCCTGCGCGACCAGCCCTTGCCCTGAGCCCTGCCAGCAGAGGGCAGGGCCGCCATCAGAACACCTCGACCGCATCGCGGAGCGCGGCCCCACGCATACGCGGCCGCCTCGCATCGGGAAAGGCGAGGTCGACCGGGCGACCGAGCGCGGCATCGACCTCGATCAAGAGATCGATGTTGCTCTTGGGTCGGACATCGCTGTCCTTCCACTAGTTAAGAATCAGGATGTGGTCCTTCAACTAGCTTTCGCAACGCTGTCTGGGCCCGGTCAACCCGATCATCGCGCTTGACCAAGTCGTTAACGTCAAAGACGTCCCGGCTATTGTCAGCAAGAAGATCGGTCCGTCTACCAATATCCAAGAGTGCATTGGCGATTCTTGCTGCATGGCCTTGCTCGAGTTTGGTCCTCGCTCTACTCTCCCAGTCCGCAATGGCGTGGGCAGTCATCCCAGCTAAAGGCAGATCTTTGCAAAGCTCTGAAGAGTTCACAATTGTGAGTATCTCTCGCTCCGTTGCGATCCGCGCGTGAAATCTAGTCCTTCGGCCCCTAGCTTCGTTCCCTGACATCGGTTTGAAGGCCCTCTTGGATTCGATGACACCATAGGATCAGAGGCTCCTGCAGCGCAAGGACCCTCTCCGAAGTCACCGAACTCACGCACCCGAAGCCCCCTCTGGCTCGCCATTCGGCATGCCATGGCTAGCTCGTAGTCGGCGCGGGGCACGCCGAGTTGCCTCACGCCAAGGTTGAACGGTGAGTATCTACCGAAGTCGGGTTCGTCACACAAGTGCCACGAAGCCGACATGGCAATGTTCCGAACGCAGACATAAAGAAGGCCCATCTCGTAAACGGCATTTCGCGGACATCTCCGTATTGCGACCGGGATGCCCTCCATCACCGTCCGAAATGACGAAATGTCGACCGCCGCATCCTGATACGGCGTCGGTCGCCCAAACACCTCTCCAACATCGGCCGGCCCCGCCAGCGCCCACGATTCCTGGACCAAATGCCATGCGAACAAGTGACCACTCTTGAACATGCTCCGAAGTCTCTCCCGCCCGTACCACGAAATCGTAATCGCATTTCTTCCGCCGATACGATCGCGTACGTAATCATTGACGATGCTCTCAGGCACCTTCCCGCTTCGGTCCCTCACAACGACAAGAACATCGATATCGCTGAGCTCGTCGTCGTCCCCTCGGGCTACAGATCCGAAAATCCTAATACTTAAGATATTACCTGCGATACATCCATTCATCGCTCTCACCTGTGAGAGAGTTGTCGGTAGAGTGCTGCGACTATCACACCTACGATAAGAAAGCGCATTACGCCAACCGTCCAGTCCAAAAATAAGACCCCCTTGATGCCGGAACTGTTTGGCAATCCAAGAAATAGATCTACATGATATACTATGGCCGCTTCGAAATGTAGCCAAACATCCTGCAAAGTTGTCTTGTTAAAACTCGACAGCGTACTTGCTGTGAGCACCGCCGAGAGCACTACAAGAATCACAACTAAAGCGATGAATGACTTCCATAATCGCTCGCCGTGACCCCAGAGAAAATTGTCCATTTTGAGAGTGAGCAACGTAGCGCCAGCTCGAAGCCATCGGAATTGCTGTTTATATTTCTTCTGATAATAAGGCTCATCTCGCCGCCACGCTCTTCGATAGTGTTCCTTTTCGGAATCAATTTCCTTGATCACAAAAACTCTTTCCGATTTGTAATCACCAACGGATGTAGCATTGCGGCGCAAAGTCTGTAAAAATTCTCGCCTTACATTGGGCCAGGAGGGGAGATTTCCGAGGATTTCCTGTGTTGGTATTCGTGTCCCATTGAAGGTTGAGTAAGAAAAATCACAATCTCTTATGTTTGAATTGCGAAAGTTGCAGTCGATGAAATGAGATCCAACGAACTTACAATTCGAAAATGTCGCATTGTGGAAGTATGCCCGGATGAAGACACAGTAGGAGAAGTCGAACCCTTCAAAGGTGGCGTCTCTTCCATTCACATCACAGAAGTGAGAATGTTGGTGAGTTTTACCCGTTAGTACGCGGGCGAGCTTAGCGTCGCTATATCGCGCGGGACTGTACTCGCTTACCTCCTGAGCCATCTAGAAGCCTCGTCGCTGGAGATCGACAGTCTACTCAACCGCCCGTCGAAGGCAAGCAGTCGTTCAGTGGCGGCTTCGAGTGCAATGCCATGCGCTGGTGGGCGCGTAGCCGCCGTTCTGGACGCCGCGGGACCCGTCGGGCCGAGCCTATAGGGAACGGCATCTTGCATCGCGTGCCTCACGACAGATGCCATCTGGTCATTGCGAGATCGTGCGAAATCTCGCATCTCACCCCAACTCGTGGCTTACCAGCTACTTGACTACAACGAGTTGGCTCTCGCCCGAATCATTACGGCGGTTGGCAAGGAGGGGACAGTCCCCGCTTGGTAAAGCGTTGGTTTGCTGCGATTCGCCGGGTCGGGAGGTCGAATCCCCTGCCCTCTCCGCGTCCGGCGGGCTCGCTCGAGCCGCCACAGCCAGTGAGTCCGAAAGACTCCTAACCCTCGAGGCCGGGTGCTGCCGGCGCCTCGCCGGCGAGGATCCGGCGGAGCGCGGCGACGTAGTCCACGTTCGGCGCCCGGCGCAGGTCAAGCTCGCCTGTGGCCCGCGCCGCCGCCTTGAAGCTCTCCGCCTCGACCGCGATGGTCTCGAGCGTGAGCGCGCCGACCGTGACCCGGGTGCGCTCGGCGCGCGCCCCCGCGACCGCGAACGAGCGCCGCCGCTTGCCGAGCTGCACGACGCGAACGCCCGGCAGCGCGACCGCCACCTCGTCGAGGAAGTGCTCGAGGTCGTAGTCGCGCGCCGCAAGCCGTGGCGCCCGGACGCCAAGCGCCGGGCAAAGCTGGCGCTCGATCACCCGTGCGGGCAGCGGCAGAGGGCAGCGGAGCGCGGGCAGCCAGCGCTGCAACCCGTCCCGCTCCCCGAGCAGGCGCTTGATCTCGAGCGCGGCACGCCGGAACTTGGCGTTGACCCCGTCGATGCCGTCCGGCAGCAGATAGATTTCCCTGGTCTCCGGTTCCCCGGAGGGCGAGGGCAGGTCGGCAAAGGCATCGCCCCAGATCCGATACTCGAAGCGCTCTGGCGCATAGGGTCGTATCATCCTTTGGTCCGCCATCCCACTACCGCGGCCTTCAGGCGGTCGCGCGGCCGCGGTAGTGGTAGGTCGCGATCCGGGGGCCCTTGACCAGGTAGCCGGCGTCGAACCCGCCCAGGCTCAGGCCCGCGGCGCCAATCAGCTGGACGATCGGCCGGTTGAGATGACAGCCGCCGGCGAGCCGGCGCCAGAGCGGCGTCAGGCGGTCCTGCCAGCGGCCGACGGCGGGCTCCGGCGCGCGGCCGTGCTCGATGAACAGGAGGCGCCCGCCGGGGCGCAGCACCCGCCGGATCTCGGCGAGCGCGCGCAGCGGATCGGCGACGCTGCAGAGCGTCCAGGTCATGACGACCGTGTCGATCGAGCGGTCCTCGAGCGGCAGATCCTCGGCGCGGCCATGCAGCAGCTTGACCGGAAAATGCACCCAGGCGGTGTGCGGCCGCGCCATCGCCAGGAGCTCGAGCGAGGGGTCCAGGCCGAGCAGGGACTCGACGCCGCGTGGGTAGAAGGGCAGGTTCAGGCCTGGGCCGATGCCGACCTCGAGCACCTCGCCCCGCGCCTCGCCCACCAACCGCTCGCGCAGCGGCAGAAACCGCTTCTGGCGCATGGCGAAGTGGATCAACCGGGGCAGAATTCCGCCGCTCGTAGTACCCCACGTCGCCCTTCTTTCGACCGAGCCGACTGGCGGCGCGCCACCCGAGGAGTCGCGATGACGCACGTTCGCGCTAGGTTATAGTCGATCGGGCGCCCGGGCGTCCGGGACAATCGTCTGAGCGGGGAGGCAACGATGGTCGATTGGCATGGGCGGAGCTGGTCACGGGCCGAACTGGCCGAGCGCACCGGGGCTCTGGCGCAGCTGGCCGGGGTCGAGCTGCTCGAGTTCGCCGACGGTCCCGAGCGGGGCGTCCGCGTGCTCGACTTCCGCACCGGCTCGGGCCTCGGCTTCCGGGTCGCGGTCGACCGCGGCTTCGATCTGCTCGCGGCCGAGTATCGCGGCATTCCGATCGGCTGGCGCTCGCCGACCGGCCCCCTCCACCCGGGGCTCGCGTCGCCCGAGGAGAACCGCGGCTGGGGCTTCCT
>CAWFGZ010000034.1:0-234058 GCA_963815435.1 uncultured Alphaproteobacteria bacterium | reverse complement strand
GGACCCGGGCCGAGCGGCAACGCCAGCCTGATTTCAGACCTTGAGTTTCCGGAGCGAGCGCCGGGCGCCGACCGCGGGGTGGCCAACCCACGCACGAAGGGGGTCGTGCAGGTCGCTGCGGGCAATCGGACCGGCGGCGGGTTCTACATCCGGCCCGATCCAGTGCTGACCACGGCCAAACTGGTCACGGACACCTCGGTCGTCGATGTTGCGAGCGCCGATGGCGTGAGCGTGCTTGGCCTGGTCGCGCGGGTCGACCCGGCCCGTGACCTTGCGCTGGTCCAGGTGTCACGTTCCGGATCGCCGCTCGACCTGTATGACCCATCTTCGACAGTTGTGACGGCCTAGTAGCTGTGAAAGCCGAGATTTGATTGGGTCGAGGGTGGGTCAAGCCAAAATGTAGTGCCACGCAATGATCGATTTTGCTTGAATCTTGCTGTCTACAGTGGAATTGTGTACGCACCACGTGTGATCAGCGATGTATTTCCGCAAGCAGACCTCGGGCGGGCGGGCCTACCTGCAGATCGTCGAGAGCCATCGCTCCGGTGAGCAGGTCCGCCAACGCGTGATCGCCACGCTGGGGCGGCTCGAGGAGCTCGAGGCCAGCGGCCAGCTCGATCGACTGCTGCGCTCGGGTGCCCGCTTCGTGCGGCAGGCAATGGTGCTGATGCCGCGCGCAGCGGCGACGCCCGACCGCGGTGCGCCGCATCGGCCCCGCCCTGCTGTTCGAGCGGCTGTGGCAAGAGACTGGCTGCCAGGACGTGATCGCCGGTCTTGCGCGCAAGCGCGGTCATCGCTTCGCAGTGGAACGTGCGGTGTTCCTCACCGTGCTGCATCGGCTGATGCGCGGCGGTTCGGATCTGGCGGCGGATCACTGGCGCGAGGACTATCGCATCGCAGGCAGCGAAGACCTCGGCCTGCACCACCTCTACCGAGCCATGGCCTGGCTCGGGGAAGAACTGCCGGCCGGGCAGCAGGACGAGCGACGCCGTTCGCGCCGCGCTGTACCAAGGACCTGATCGAAGAGCAGCTGTTCGCCCATCGCCGCGATCTGTTCAGCCGGCTCGACCTGGTGTTCATGGACACCACCAGCCTGTACTTCGAAGGCCTCGGCGGACAGAGCATCGGTCAATACGGCTATAGCAAAGACCATCGGCCTGACCTGCGGCAGATGATCCTCGCGGCGCTGATCGACGGCGACGGGCGCCCGGTATGCTCGGAGATGTGGCCGGGCAACACCGCCGATGTCACCGCCCTGGTGCCGGTGATCGAGAGGCTGCGCCAACGCTTCGCGATCGGCCGCGTCTGCATCGTCGCCGATCGCGGCATGATCAGCGCCGAGGCTGTTGCCGCATTGGAGGCGCGTGGCCTGCTCTACATCCTCGGCGTGCGCGAGCGGACCGACAAGCTGGTGCGCGATGTCGTGCTCAACGATGCCGCACCGTTCGTGCCGCTTATCGTGGAAAAGCGTGGCAGGGACATCGAATACAGCGCCAAGGCGGTGACCCTGGGCCGGACGCGCTATATTGTCTGCATCAACCACCAGCAGGCGGCGAAAGATGCCGCCGATCGCGCCGCGATCATCGCCGCTTTGGAGCGACAGCTGAAGCGCGGCGACAAGGCACTGGTGGGCAACACGGGCTATCGACGCTTCCTCAAGACCGTGGGTGATGGCCACTTCGCCATCGATCGCAACAAGGCCGATGAAGACGCCAGGTTCGACGGTGTGTTTGTGCTGCGCACCAACACCGATCTCAATCCGCTGGTTGCGATGCTTCGCTACAAGCAGCTCTGGACGGTCGAACAAACCTTCCGGACAGCGAAGCATCTGCTGGCCACAAGGCCGATCTTCCACAAGCTTGACGAGACGATCCGCGGACATGTGTTCTGCAGCTTCCTCGCCCTCGTGCTCAAGGCTGAACTGGAGGCCCGCATGGCTGCGCTCGGTCAGGAGGGATCCTGGCCCGCCCTCCTTGGCGATCTCGATGCATTGACCGAGACCGAGGTGGAGCAGGACGGCAGGCGCTTCATGCTGCGCTCCGCGCCCAGGCCTGCTGCCAGCCTGGCTTTGCGCGCCGCTGGCGTCGCACTGCCACCGAGCGTGCGCCCGTCACTGACGACTGATTGCTAATTCAGAACATGTAGTGCCACGCCGCCTTCGGCGCGCCCATTGTCGCACCTTTCAACTACTTGCCGGGGGCACTGTCGAAGATGGGTAAGACGGACCGCCGGTCGAAATCGGCCGCCTGGTCGAGGTCGTCAGCGCATCGAACGGCGGCCCCATCGTGACCCGCGGCCTCTATCGGGGTCTACGATCGGAATCCGGCGGCGCCACCGCGGCTCTGGCCGAGGTCGAGATGGCCTCGCCAAGTCCGGCTCGGCCGGGCGGCGCCTGGTTCCTCGCCGATCGGGTCATCGGCATGACGGCCGGGTCAAGCGAGGTGGACCACGGCCTCCTGCTAGCGGTCCCGGTGAGCGAGATCGCTGCCTTCCTGTACGGCGCCGACGGCGCCCTCGCCGCGCTCCCTTGAGTCGCCAAGACCTGTCGCGGGTCGGCTCTTTAGGGCTACAATGCCCGGGCCCGCTCGCGCAGCAGTTCTTCTGCACCTTGCCGGTCGAGGTCTTGGGCAGCTCGGCGAAAACCACGGTCCGCGGGCACTTGAAGTGGGCGAGCACCGAGCGGCAGTGGTCGATCAGCTCGCGCTCCTAGCTATCCATGCCGGCTTTGAGAGTGACGAAGGCGCAAGGAGTCTCGCCCCATTTTCGGATCGGGTCGTGCCACTACCGCCGCCTCCAGTACCGCCGGATGTCGGTAGAGAGCGGATTCGATTTCGATTGAGGAAATGTTCTCGCCGCCGGAGATGATGATGTCCTTGAGCGGTCCTTGACCTCGATGTAGCCGTCCGCGTGCATCACGCCGAGATCGCCGGTGTGGAACCAGCCGCCCGCGAACGCTTCTGCGGTCGCCTGCGGATTCTTGAGATAGCCCTTCATCACGTCGTGGCCGCGCATCATGATCTCGCCGATGGTCTGGCCGTCGCGCGGCACCGGCGTCATGGTCGCGGGATCCATCACCTCGAGGCCCTCGAGTACCGGATAAGCGGACGCCCTGACGCGCCTGGAGCCGCGCCTGATCCGCCGCGGGCAAGGCGTCCCACGCCGCCTGCCAGGCGCACACCGTCGCGGGCCCGTAGACCTCGGTCAGGCCATAGACGTGGGTGACCCGGATGCCGAGCTCGGCCATCCGCTGCAGCACCGCGGCCGGCGGCGCCGAGGCCGCGGTCATCATCTCGACCCGTGCTCGAAGTCGCGCCGCTCCTCGGCCCCGCGTTGATCGAGCATGCCCATGACCACGGGCGCACCGCAGAGATGGGTCACCTCGTGCTCGGCGATCGCCCGGCTAGATCGCCCCGGGCTCGACCCGCCGAGACAGACCTGCGTCCCGCCCTGCAGCGCCACCGCCCAGGGGAAGCACCAGCCGTTGCAGTGGAACATCGGCAGCGTCCAGAGGTAGGTCGGATGCAGCCCCATGTTCCAGACCAGGATGTCGCCGATCGCGTTCAGATAGGCGCCGCGGTGATGGGTGACGACGCCCTTGGGCCGCCCGGTCGTGCCCGAGGTGTAGCCGAGCGCGATCGCCTGCCACTCGTCGGCCGGATAGAGCGGCTCGAAATCCGGATCGCCCTCGGCCAGAAGCTCGTCGTAGGCGAGCTCGCCCAGCCGCTCGCCCGGGACCTCGAACTCGGCATCGACCACGTCGACCACGAGCGGCCTGCGCCCGACGCGCCCCAACGCCTCGCTCGATGACGCCCGAAAACTCGGGGTCGGTCAGCAGCACCTTCGCTTCGCCGTGGTCCAGGATGTAAGCGATCGTCTCGGCCTCGAGGCGGATGTTCAGCGCGTTGATCACCGCACCCGCCATCGGAATGGCGAAGTGCGCATCGAGCATCGCCGGCATGTTCGGCAGCATCAGAGCCACGGTATCGCCCGGCCCCACACCGCGCCCGGCAAGCGCCGAGGCGAGCCGGCGCGCGCGCCGGCGCAGCTCGGCATAATCGGCCCGCCAGCCGCCGTGAATCACCGCCGTGCGCGCGGGGAACACGTCGGCCGCCCGCTCGAGGAAGCTGATCGGCGTGAGCGGCGCGAAGTTGGCCGGGTTCTTGTCGAGGCCCTGCTGGTAGGGGCTGCTCTCGGGATGCTCAGCAAACCGCAAGGCGCTCGCCTCCGCTGATGGTTGCCGTCCGCGGATCGACGTCCGCACGCCCGAGCTTAGCACCGCGCGCGCCGGCCGCCAGCCCCACCACCCGACCTCAGCGCAGGCTCAGCGGTGGATCAATCCGCCCCCGCAAAACCGCCTCACCCGGCCTCGCGAGCCGCCCTAGCCGGCAAGACTAACCCTAGAACAGCGCGCTTTCATTATTGCAACATCCCGCCGATCTCGCCCATGATCGCGCCGTCGATCCACTCATAAATCTCGATCCTCTTTCCAACGCCAAGACTCTGCCCAATCACGTTTTTGTCGCTCGATTGCAAATCGGACAAAAGTGACGCAAGAGGTGGCGCATGTTAATCTTAGACTGGCGCAACAATTTCTGCGAATGCGTCAGTCCGCCCAAGCTGAAACAAACATGGAGTCAGATTGATTCTGCGTTGAGATCGCTGGAGTCGGCCCGAAACCCCAGCCAATCCGCCAAATTCACCCGCTCATGCCCGAACCGGGGTGGGAGCTCCCGATTTCGGCCGATCTAAGAAAGATCGTCTTTTCAACGCGTTATCAATGCGACAGAATCGACGCATCCACTGTCGCATGATGGCGCATTTATGGGTGGTAGGGCGGCGGGACTCCCCGAACCCATCACCCGTTAACCCCATTGGTGACCCTGACCCCGACGCCGCGCGGGGTCGAAGCGGACCGACCGGGGGCACCCTTCTCTTACCCGCCTCATTGACCAGCCGTTCTGCCTGCCGCGTATTGAACTCCGTCAAAGGTAGACATCCAGCTGCATCAGGTGGGTCACCTGTTCAAGGTGCTGCCCAAAACCGTGCATGTGGTTGGTCGCGGTATTCACGTCACCTCCCATGTAGAGTCCCAGTCCAAAGCCTTGGTCATCGACCATCAGAGCGCCGGAGTCGCCATTTTTGCCGGGTTTCGCGAAAAAGACGCGCATTGGTAACGCGGCCTGATAGTTGCCGTTGAACAAATAAACCTCTGTAACTTTAGTCTTCCAGGGAACATTGCCTTCTATGGTAACATCGGTGAACTGAGCGATATATTTCCTTGTCTTCAGCGACGCACCCTGGATGCCATGTGGGTCCGCCAGTAGCGCGGCATCAATACCGTCCGGGCCTAGATCAAGTAGCGTGGTCTGGCCGAGTCGCATCTCTACCTGATCTCCAATCATGGTAGGCGGGTTAAGCATCACCAGCCCGTGTTTGCACGTCAGCACGCCATCGGTACCGACGCCGCGTGTCGATCGCGCCCAGCAAGTGCTCGTCATGCCCATTGGGTCAGGCAGAGATGCATGGTGCAGCACCTCAATCACCGACCTCAGGTAGACGGGAAACTCCCGTTCACCCGCGACGATCGAAGCGAGGTGCGCGCCAGCCCGAATGATGGGATTGGGATGGCAATAAAGAATGATGCCGAAGTCATCCCGTTCGTACTCCGGATCGGTAAAGCCAGCCGTCGCAAACCGGAAGCCAGGTATTCGCCGGCCTATGTCAGTTCTTGCAAACGCTTCCGTCAGCGCAAGGGTCCATAGCACTGCACGTACTTGCTCCTCGCTCCGGTAGCTCTTCAGTTCTTCGCCTAGCCGCGGATCGAACCGGGCCGACCCTATCGCGTCCTCAGGCGGCACGACGCCGGGAAGTAACCGATAGCCACCACTCTTGTCGACATTCATCGCTCTTTCTCCGAGGAAACCTCGCTCGCTGCCGGTTAGGCGAGGAGCTGCGCTTTCAACCGCTGTGCGATGCGTTCGTCAGATAGATACCCCGCAATGCCGTGCGGGTAGTCAGGCGGATTGCTAATGTCCGATATATTTTCGATGTCGACGGGGAACATAGGGCGCTCAAGCCGCGCGTAGAGGGCAACATAGTCGCGATCGTCGCTTCCGTTGATCCAAACCTTGACGCCTTTCGGCACGCCAAGCGGCCTAGGTAGCGCGTCCCTGATGGTGTTGATCCCCAAGGGCGATCCCAATGTGACGAACAGCGGCACGCTTACATCCTCCCCGCGTTCGGTCAGCAACCAATACGCCACGACCGTCCCGAGCGAGTGGGACACGACAATACACGGGTCTCCAGTCGGGATCGCATCGCCGACCAGCTTGTTGATCGCGCGGCGGACGCCTGCCCGGACAACATATGCATGAACATCAGCTGTGAACCGCGCAATGATGCTCTCCGTCAACCACGGCACCCGCTCGCTGAGTACCCGCGCGGCTGCCTGCACCCAGTCCCAGTGTTGCGGACCGCGCCGACGAACTTCATTCGTGAGCTGTGCTTCGATCTCGGCATCGGTGATACCAGCCTTCTTCGCTAGGGCATCAACGAGCTGCCGATCAAAGTCGAAGCTTTGCCCTCCTAAACTTGGAGCCCCGCCGCGCTGGATGACCTTGATCAGTTCGTCGACAGCGGCCGCCGTGAGCTCGTCGAGCCGCTTGCCATAGAACGGTAGGCGTATTTCGAGCTCCGAAGGGAGCGGGGCTCCGATCTTGGCAAAGCCATCTTCAAGCCCTTTTCTCCACTCCGCCAATATGGCGGCTTCCTTGCGTTCGCCCTGTGCTCGACCGTGAATGAGCACAAGCTTCATGGCAATTCTCCCCCCGCGACGGCGGCGGCGAGCTTGCGGCCGCCGTCGCCTGTTGCCAACGCAAATAGGCTCGGCGCGAGTGAGGCGCGCGCTGCAGCAATTGCTGGATGCAAGTTCGTCCGATCCAGATATGCCCAGCCTCGAGTCAACATCGGAAATGCCGGGCAGCGCGCCACCGAGAGCGACTCGGGCGGGCGGGTTGAGAGCATAACGACGTCATACGGGACGGCTTGTTCGAGCTTCTCGAACCATCCCACCATGTCGTCGATCTCAGCGATGTTTCCTGCCTCGGCATATGCGTAGGCTGCTAAAACACCCAGCGTCGGGTTCTCGTGTTTGTATTGTCGAAGCTTCTTGGCTGTCTGATTGGCAGACTGAGCGTCGATCGTGAAGCGCCCGCCCCCAGCCGCGACCGTTGCGCGGGCGATCATTTCGCGCAAGAGGTCCTGTAAGGAGTTCGGCAGTGTAGCACCGACACCGATCGACGGAACATACATGAGGCTTTCCACTGTGTTTGCAGTAATCGTTATGGCGCCAACGAGGTTGGCAAACATCGCCGCTGCGGCAAAGCGAGCATTGCTTAGTTCGAGCACGACCGAGGCGCCCATACGCTCCAGGGCTGGCCGGCCGCGGACGTGCCAAGCGTTCTGCTCTTGAAAGAGGCCCAAATGCCCGCCGCTCACATGTGCTGCGACGGGTGTGGCTCCGTAGACACTCAACCCAGTGTCCGTCTCGTAGTCCTGCCGTCCGGTGTTTTCTACGATGCGTCGTACGCGTGATCGTTGGATTGTCGCCAGCCGTTCGGTCTGCCCCGGTGGCGGCGGTGCTGGCGTAGGCCGCTCGCCCTTCCGCAACGTCTGAAGGACGTGACGCCTTAGGCCGGTTAAGGGGTCCAACGTCTCCACTGTGTAGATGCCGCTCGCTGGCGCCCGTGCATGCACATGGCCCTCGCGATCGACGATATTGCTCCGAAGGTGAGCCTCGTCACTCCACGCACTTCGGCGGCTATGCAAAGTGCCCGAGACAAACCGTACAGCCTCCTGAACGTCCGTGCTCACCTCAATAATGCGTTGATCGCGGTCATCGGCCGGTCGCCAGCCGTGCACGCGCGCCTCGATTCGACACAGCGTGCCGGCTGAAACCTCGACCACAAGAGGTGATCCGCCGCTCTTGACCGACCGAAACCGGGTCTCACCGTTCGATTCCGGTACATAGACTGCGATGGTGATGCTGCTGCCATCGGTGAGCGGTCGGTAGGGAGGACGGGCTTCAGTCGTCGTGACTGTGAGCATCACGGGGCGCTCTTGCCTGGGCAACTCCGCGAGGAAGTTGGGCGGAGATGATCCAGGAATGGACTCCGGCTCCTGTGATTCCGTAACCTTCAACTCGATGAGCCGATCGGCGACGATGTCGCCAATCTCGTCCGCCAAGGTTCTGGCCAAAATCACCGAAGCCTGTCTACCTTCGATCGACAGCGACTTGAGCGATGCCGGTATCTTGCCTTCGAAGATGTCAAGAAGACACTCAGTGAAGACGCCAAAGGCTGTGCCCGGAGGATCGGAACGACGCTGAATCTCAAGTGCCGGATCACTTGTTCTTGTGGCATAGAATCTGTCAAGTTCAACGCGTCCTTGTCGAGGTTTTGTAGGGAACAGCGTCGCCCCCCTGATCCCGTCGTGTTGGTGGGAAGGCGGCGTTCTACACGCGTCGGCGAAAATCGCCACGTGTCGTATGCCCGAGCGTTGCGCCATCAGAAGAGAGTGGGGCACGTTGATTGCGGCCTCAGCGTCGTCATCGGCACCTGAAAGTAACCAGACATCGTTGCCCGCACCAAGTGATACGCCGTGACCTGCGAAGAAAATGAATAGACGGCTGACATCGCCCGTCTCGACTGCCGATTTGATGGTAGCCTTAATCTTCGTTGCATCAACAGGATGCTTCGCATCAGTAAATCTGATGACGCTAAAGCCGCTGTTCTTCGCCCACTTGGCGAACCGCTTCACGCCATTCAGAGCGCCTGGAAGCGGTGCTCCGGCGACGCTACGACTCACTCCGATCGCAATTGCGACTTGACGGGTCATAATTTCACCCAACACTGGACGCGTGTGCCCAAGACTTTAACGATGGCTGTCCTAGCTGGGGTTGATCTGAACCGACACTGCCGATTTGAGGTTGCTGAATGCCGAATTTGACGCGCTGTGACGGAAAGCGCAATCTTTTTGTATTCGAGAGCTAGGGCGGTCGAGCGGAACCTGCTGCTCAATCCGCGCCATTCGGACGCGCAGGTTCGCATCGCGGGGATCGCGCCCTTCCCCTGGGACGAACGGCTCTTCCGGTGAGAGGGGTGAGGGGTTGACAAAAGGATTTAAGAAAGCGCCCCGCATGTGGAGCAGTTCACACGTGGCGCGGTTGCGAGGCCTCTAGGCTTCAGAGGTCTTCGACCGTGCGTGCTAGCCGCCAAGACCACGGAACCGGTACGCGCGCACGGCCGGCGGAGGCAAGGGGGGAGGAAAAATGACCGGGGGCCTGCTGGTCACCAGCCAGATCAACCACACCGTTCGGGAGTACGATGCGGCGACCGGCGCCTTCGTCAAGGTGGCGGCGTCCGGCGGCGCGCTCGGCGATCCGCTCGGCCTCGCGATCGGTCTCGACGGCAACCTGCTGGTCTCGGATGGCGCGACCAACCAGGTGAAGCGCTACGACAGCGCGAGCGGCGCGTTCATCGACGTGTTCGCGTCGAGCAACCTCGCCGGCCCCGAGGGCATGACCATCCACTCGGGCGCCCTCTACGTGACCAACTCGAACCCGCCGCAGGGCGTGCAGCGTTTCGATGCCGCCACGGGCGCGAACACCGGCCACTTCGTACCTTCGCTCGCCAACGCCAGCCCGCGCGACGTGAAGGTCAACCCCGCGAACAACCGCCTTTACGTGCTCTATTACAACGCGGCCACGGTCGAGACGTTCGATCTCACGACCATGGCGTCGCACGGCCTGCTGATGCCCGCCGGCAGCCCGATCGGCTCCGGCGGTCTCTATACGCCATCGGCGATGGCGTTCGGCCCCGACGGCAACCTCTACATCTCGGGCGGCACGTTCGGAGGGCATCTCGGCGTCCGGCGCTACAACCCGACGACGGGCGCGTTCATCGACTTCTTCGCCAATACCGGCAGCGACCTCTACGTCCCGATCGGCATCGCGTTCGGCCCCGACAACAACCTCTACGTCGCCACGCAGAACGCGGCCAATGTGATGCGCTTCAATTTCCCGAGCGGAACGTTCATGGACTTCTTCGTTCCGGACGGCGGTGGCGGGCTGACGGCACCGTTCCACCTGACGTTCGGGGTGGGTCCGGGCGCAATTCTTACGTACACGTTGCATCGAGATTGCCTGCACAACGTCGACGATCCCGGCATGCGCTGGCAGATCGAAGGCGGCAAAGTGCTGGAGCATCGAAAGCACGTCGCCAACTACTCCAGCGTGAAGCGGATGAGCTGCGGCACGACGGAGCAGAACACGGCCCAGCTCTGGGTGACGCTCTTCTTCCTCGGGGCCAAGCCGCCCGAGAACATCACCCTGCATGGCGCCCATGACTTCAACAGCGGCGGCGAGATCGGGAGTGTCAGCGCGGCATCATCAGCTTTTTCGACCTACATAGGAAAGCAGTTCAAACGCGTCGCCAACACTCTGACCATCGGATGATGTCAGGATTACGACTGTCCAAGCGGTAGTTCCGAGCGTCAAAGCCGCCCGCTCTCGCCGCGCCTGAGGAACTCGCCCATGCCTTCGCGGCCGAGGAAGCGCTCGCCGTCGACGATCAGGCTGCCGCGCAGGAAGGTTTTCTTGACCTTGCCCTGAACCTCGAAGCCCTCGAACAGGGCGTAGTCGACCCGCGAGTGCTGCTCGGCGGCGCGGATGGTCCAGCGCTCCTCGGGGTCGAAGATCACGATGTCGGCGTCCGAGCCGACCGCGATCGTCCCCTTCTTCGGATAGATGCCGAACAGCTTCGCGGGGTTGGTCGCGACCAGCTCGACGAACCGGCTGAGCGACATGCCGCGTTTCTTGACCGCGCCGTCGAAAAACACGGAGAAGCGGTGCTCGATGCCAGGGCCGCCGTTCGGGATCTTGTGGAAGCCCTCCTTCTCGCCCTGGCGCTTGGAGAACTTCAGGCCGTAGGGCTGCTCCTCGAAGCAGAACGGGCAGTGGTCGGTCGAGACCACCGACAGATCGCCTTTGTGCAGGCCGCGCCAGAGGTCGTCCTGGTGCTCCTGGGTGCGCAGAGGCGGCGTGAACACGTACTTGGCGCCATGAAAGCCCGGCCGCTCGAGCTCCTCCTGGGTCAGGAACAGGTACTGCGTGCAGGTCTCGCCGTGGATCAGGTCGGAGCGGTCTCTGGCGCGCGCGACCGCATCGAGCGCCTGGCTGCAGGTGACGTGGACGACGTAGAGCGGCGCGCCGGCATATTCGGCAAGCGTGATCGCGCGTGCGGTCGCCTCGCCCTCGAGTTCGGGCGGGCGGGTCAGGTAGTGGTACTTGGGCGCGGTGTTGCCGGCCGCGACCGCCTCCTGGACCAGGACGTTGATCGCGTAGCCGTTCTCGGCGTGCACGCAGACCACGGCGCCCAGCTTTGCGGCCTCGCGCATGACATAGAAGCAGACCCCGTCGTCGACCATCAGCACGTTCGGGTAAGCCATGAACAGCTTGAAGCTGGTCACGCCCTCCTCGCGGGCGAGCGTCCTGAGGTCGGTCAGCGCCTGTGGAAAGGGGTCGAGGATGATCATATGCGCGCCGACGTCGACGCAGCGGCTCCGGCAGCGCTCGTGCCAGTCTTCGAGGCCCTCGAGCGGGCTCTTGCCATGGCGCTGGTTGGCAAAGTCGATCACCGAGGTCGTGCCGCCGAACGCCGCCGCCATGGTGCCGGTACCGAAGGTGTCGACGGTGCGCGCGGTACCGAACTCCCAGTCCAGGTGCGTGTGCACGTCGACCGCGCCCGGCATGACCAGGAGCCCCCGCGCATCGTGCACCTCGACACCATCGCCCGCCGGCAGATCCTGGCCCAGTGCGCGCACCTTGCCGTTCTCGATCAGAACATCGCCCTGCCAGTCGCCCGCCGCCGTGACGATCCGGCCATTCTTGATCAGCGTCGCCATGTGAGCCTCCCGCGCGGTAGTATTGGGGGAGAGTAGGCCCTCTGCGCGGCGAGGTGAAGTCGAGTGGAGCCCCCCACGTCGGCGCAACTAGGGCGCCGCGTGGCGAAGCGCGTAGAGCCAGGCAATGGCGAGCAGGAACGAGAGGAGGGTCATCGGCACGCCGCACCTGGCATGCTCGAGCAAGGAGACGCGCACGCCCGCCTCGCGCGCCCGCTCCAGCGCGATGATGTTGGCGAGGCTGCCGACTACCAGGAGGTTGCCCGCGAAGGTCGAGAGCACGGCGAGCGCATAGAACGCGCCCTCGCTCATCCGGTGCAGGACCGAGAGCAGGAGCACGACCAGCGGCACATTGCCGATCGAGTTCGCGCCGATCAGGGTAAGCGGCGCCATGACGCGAAGACTTTCGGGGTGCAGACCCAGCTGCTCGAGTGAGAGCATGGCCTGGTCCGGCAGGCCGGTGGTGTCGAGCGCGGCAGTGATCACGAACAGGCCGGCGAACAGCACCAGAAGATGCCAGTCGACCAGCCCCAGCATGGTGCGCGTCGCGAGCCGCCGGCTGATCAGCAGATAGCCCGCGACCAGAAGGACGCCCTCGGCGCGCGGCAGCGGCAGGGCGAAGAGCGCGAGCAGCAGGAGGGTCGCAAAGCACGCCTTGGCGAGGCCGAGCCGGTCGAGCTGCGGCGGGACGAGCTGATCGGAGCGGTCGTGGCCCGCCTCGAAGCGCTCGCGCCAGTGCCACCAGACCACCAGATAGACGCAGCCGAGGCCGGCGAGCGCGGGCGGCCCGCAGGCGGCGATGAACCGCCAGAAGTCGAGCTGCCCGACCGCGCCGATCAGGATGTTCTGCGGATTGCCGATGACGGTGGCCGCCGAGCCGGCGTTGGCGCCGCCGGCGAGCCCGATCACGAACGGCCGCGGGTCGAGGCCGCGCTGCATGAGCCCGGCACACAGCATGGGCGTCATGGCGAACACCACTACGTCGTTGGCCAGCACCGCCGATAGCAGGCCCGAGGTGATCACCGTGACCGCGAGCAGTGCCGCGGGCGATGCCGCTGCGGTCGCGATCCGGTGCGAGCACCAGTCGTAGAAGCCGCAGACGGCGAACTGGGCCGAGAAAATCATCAGCCCGAACAGCACGATGATGGTCCGAAAATCGATCGCGTGGATTACCGCCTCGCCCGGCATGGCGCCGGCCGCGTAGAGCACGATCGCGCCGAGCAGGGCGAGGCCGGTGCGATCGACCCGCGTGCCCGGCCAGCGGCCGAGCGCCATGCCGAGATAAACCGCGGCGAAGACGGCGAGTACCAGGGTCGTCAAGCGCGCACTATCACGGCAGTGGTCTCGCAGGCACCGTGCGGCTGATCAGGCCGACCGCTGCCAACCGAGAGATCTGCCCGATGAGAGCCCGACACTCGTCGGCGTCCTGATCGCCGAGCCTCCCGATCCGGCGGCGCAGCACCCGGTTGTCGAGAGTGAACAATTTCCAGCGGACGACGCAGGCTGTTCGAAGGCCGGTCGGTGGCAGATCCCGGATGATGTGATCGCTCGGCCAGCGAGTGTGTGCGGCGGTCGTGATCATCGCAAGCAGGGTATGCCCGTTCCTCCGATTGAACTCGGCCACCGAAAGCACGAGCGCCGGCCTGGGCCTCGTCCTCGGCATGGCGACGAAAAGGGAACGGAACGACCGCGATCTCAAGACAAATCGCTCCAGTCGCATCGAGCCCCAGCCCTCCCGTTTCTGCCCGGTACCAACAAAACGCTAATTAAGAATGCGTTCCGTCACTAACACATACCCTAATACGTTTCGTATTTGGCCTTTTCTGAAGTTGTTCTGTGGTTAGACATGCAGGCATACCAGCCTTCGTGGCACTTTCAATTAACAGATCGCTCTCTGCCTCTCTAACAAAACCACCAATATCGCTCGTATATTGTTCAGCGGACCAATTTGGATCAGCCTTTGTCACGGCTGCAGTAGCTTGTGCGGCCTTGCCATTTTGTCCAAGCTGGGCATAAATCATCGCCAGGAAAGCCTGATCGAGGGGCGTCGAGTCGCCGATAGCGAGCTGCGCTTTCAATGCCTTCTCAAACTCACCGGCATAGAAGTAGGCCACTCTCAACCCATAATTATAAAACAGAGGGTAATGAGGGTTGAGCCGGACCGCCTGTTCCGCGAGCTCCACCGCTCGATCGGTAAGACCTAGCTGCGGGAAAGCCCAAGCAACATCTAGTAGCAAATCCGCATTGCTCGGTCCAAGTTCTAAAGCCTTTTCGAACTGCTCGGTCGCCTCGGCAAGCTGACCTCGATACACGTAATTATTTCCAAGTTGATAGACAGCAAATGGATCCGCAGGATCAAGATCAAGCGCTCGGCGGGTGTACATCTCGTGGATTCTTAGTGTTTCTTGGATGTCCTCCGAAAACCCAAAATCAATTTCCAAGACATAAGATATGCCAAGGTCACGTACTGCGGGCTGAAAATTAGGGTCCAACTCAACAGCCTTGTGAAATAAACTCTGTGCCTGACGCAAGCCTTCTTTGGTAAACATGACCATCTGCTTACCTCCAAGTAACCAATAGTCATAAGCCTGAAGACTCGATTCGTTCTTCCTATGGGTAGCGGCTCTGTCGGCCTCAATAAGCATTCCCTTATACCCTGACAAAACTGTGGAAATCCTTTGTGTGATGTCATCCTGCACCACAAAAAAATCCTTAGCAGGCCTGTCGTAGCGCTCCGTCCATATGTGAGTGCCAGTAGATGCATTAATCAGCTGCGCGGTTACGCGGATCTTATCGCCTTCTGCTTGAAGGCTGCCTTCCAGAACATATGTGACACCAAGATCTTGCCCGATCTGCCGCACATCGGCGTGTTTACCTTGGTAAACCTCGGTCGAGTTGCGTGCGATCACGTTCAGGTCATGTGATCGCGCCAAGTCCGTAATGATATCCTCTGTAAGGCCATCTGCGAACCTCTCCGATTTCGGATCGCCGCCGTAGTTGTCAAACGGCAGCACGGCAATCGAGGGCTTTGTGCTCGCAGAGTTGGTCGGCCAGAACCACCATGCGCCACCGCCCACCAGGAGCAGAGTAACGAGTTCCGGCAACCACCAGTCTTACGCCGCCAAGGTGCTGCCGCACACGAAGGCGCGTTAACGGCGCAATCGGTGGGAAACGACTGTCATGCACGGGACGCTTGGTCAGGGGGCGAGGTCGTGGAATAGCTCGGCGACGCGCGCTTTGGTCTGCGGAGCCGCGAGCAGCACGATCAGGAGCAGGCGCGCCTTGGGGCCCCTGAGGTCGCCCGCGAAGATCGCGCCGGCATCGAGCAGGTCCTTGCCGCCGCCCTTGCCGTAGATCGGCTCGACCCGCCCGGTCGGGCAGCGCGAGGTGATCACCACTGGCAGCCCGGTCCCGACCGCCCGCTCGACCACCGGCACCAGCGCCGCCGGGCCGTTGCCGCGCCCGAACGCCTCGATCACCAGCCCATCCAGGCCGAGGTCGAGCGCCAGCTCGACGATCCGGACGTCGAAGCCGAGGGTGAGGCGAAACAGCGGCACCTGCAACTCGGGCATCCGAGCGAGCTCGAAGGTCCGCCGGCGCGCCGGGCGGCGGTGGATGATCACGCGAGCGCCGTCGACCTCGCCGAGCACGCCCTTGTCGTAGGACTGAAAGGCGGCGAGCGCGCTGGCACTGACCTTGGTCACGTCGCGTCCGGCGTGGATCTGCTCGGCGAAGCAGATGACGGCGCCCAATCCCGCGGCCTCGGGCGCCACGGCGGTGCGGACCGCGCTCAGAAGATTCTTGGGCCCGTCCGGAAGGGGATCGTCGTGCGCCCGCTGGGCACCCGTGAACACCGCCGGCTTCTCGGACTGGAGCAGAAGATCGGCCAGATAGCAGCTCTCCTCCATGGTGTCGGTGCCGTGGGTCACGACGACGCCCGCGACCTCGGGCCGGGCGAGCTGCCGGTTGATCCGCCGGGCCAGTCGGTGCGCGTCCGCGACGGACATGTTGAAACTCGAGATGGTGGCGAAATCGTCGATCTCGAGCCCGGCGATGTCGGCGAGCTCCGGCACCTGGGCGAGCAGGTCCTCGCCGCGCGCCGAAGCCACCGTGCGACCGAGCGCCGGATCGAAGCGGGACGCGATCGTACCGCCGGTGCTGATCAGAACCACCTTCGGTGTCATGGCTGCGGTTCCCGACTAGGCCGCCTGCCGATCGGCGTTGGCGAGGCGGTTGAACGCCGCGAGCGAGCGCTCGATCGCCGACTGATCGAGGCCGCGGACGATGAACACGATGCGCGAGCGGTGATCGCGGTCCGGCCACCGGGGGAGATGCGCGGGCGGATGAACGACATGCTGGACGCCATGGATCACGACCGGAGCTGCGACGTCGACCACATTCAACAGACCTTTGACCCGCAACACGTTCCGTCCATGGCTGTGAAGCAGCATCGTGAGCCAGATACCGAACGCGGTCCAGTCCAGCGGGTGGTCGAAAGTCACGCAGAAGGCGTGGATGTCGCGGGCGTGCCGGTTTCGATCGTGCTGATGCGCGCCATGCGCTGCCGCCCGGTGCGCCTCCTCGTCCAGCCAGTGGCGCACTTCGGCGCTCTTGGTCGACGGATCGTAGACGTCGCTCGCCATCAGGTCGTCGGGCGCGCATCGATCTCGTGCCGCGTCCCGGATCGGCGCGGTCGGATTGAGCCGGCGCAGCTCCGCTTCGAGGTCGGCAATCGCGCCCGCCTCGGCGAGGTCGGTCTTGGTGATGACCAGGCGATCGGCGACCGCGACCTGCTTCACCAATTCCGGATTCTCGGCCAGATGCAGCGCGCCGTTTAGGGCGTCGACCGTGGTGATGATGTTGCCGAGGCGAAAGTGATGCCGGAGCACGGGCTCGGCCATCAGAGTGGAGACGATCGGCGCCGGGTCGGCGAGCCCGGTGGTCTCGATCGCCAGGCGATCGAAGCGCGGCAGGAGACCCCGCTCGCGCCTGCTGAACAGATCGCGCATCGCGTCCGCCAGATCGCCCCGGATGGTACAGCAGACGCAGCCGCTCTGCAGGATCACGGTCTCGCTGTCGAGCGTCTCGAGCAGCAGATGGTCGAGGCCGACCTCGCCGAACTCGTTGACCAGGACCGCCGTGTTGGCGAGCTGCGGCGATCTCAGAAGCCGCTGCAGCAGGGTGGTCTTGCCCGAGCCGAGGAAGCCCGTAATCAGATTGACTGGCAGGAGCGTCGCGTACTCGGCCATCGCCCGGGGCCTGCGCTCAAGCGCGCTCGAGCGCGGCGAGCAGGTTCGGCTCCAGCGGATCACAGGGACGGCCGGCCAGCTTTTCGGCCGCCGCCCAGATGCCGACGACGTCCGGCACCAGCGCCTGGCGACCGGTCGCCGAACGCAGCAGGTAGCTCTGGCCCTGAAAGTCCGAGAGCTTCAGGCCGTAGTGGCGGAGGATGCGGTTGGCGAGCGCAATTCGTCCGTAGCGCTCCTGTCGCGGGGTGGGAGGCAGCGCACCGCCCGGGAGCGCCTCGGATTGCGCCGGAGCGTCGGTCCAGTGGGCCGCCGCTCCCAACACCCCGCACAAGCCACACATAACCGCTCTCCCCGGCCTGCGCCCGGCCAGTCGGTTTCGATCCTCGCTATCTAGCAGATGGCGACCGTTCCCGCCCAGCCAAGAGCGAGCGAGGAGCGGCCGACTCGGCGCCGGGCCTTGCGGTCGCGTCGCGCAGCGCCGCTCAGCTCTACTGCGGCTGTTGCTGCTTCAACTGCTGCTGCAGCTTGGCATTCTCGACGCGCAGTTGGTCCATCTGCTGCTGCTGCTTCAACTGCTGATTTTGCTGCTGCAGCTGGTTCACTTGCGCCTGGGCCTGATCGCGCTGGGCCTGCTGGTCGCGGACGTAGCCAGTCGTGCCACCGATCGCGGCGCCGCTGGCCGCGCCGATCGCGGCGCCAGTGCCCGGCGCGCCGACAAAGGCACCGATCAGGGCGCCGCCGGCAGCACCTGCGGCTGCGCCGATACCAGCTCCGCTGAAGGTGCGCTGCTCTGTTTCGGACATCGTGCAGCCGGCCAGCGCGATCGCAACGACCAGGCCGAGCGCGGCGACCATGCCCGACCTCCGGGCCGCACCCCGCGCAAGGCCTTGCCTATCCGAAGTCGCATGCATGGGTCGAACTCCCTCACCCACCTTGCTTGGTACCGGACGAGCCGATCGGGGGGCACGGCCACTTGCCGATCACCGCCCGGAAAACGGTGTCCATCGGAGCCTCGCTGAGATACTCCGGATGGGCACGGGCGTAGGCGACGAACACGGTGACCACGTCGCGAGCCGTGACGCCCGGCGCCGGGCAGGCGATCGGCGGAAATTTCGAACCCGAGGTCAGGGCACGGTGAAAATCGGCACCGCCTTTGAAGTAGCCGTAGCAGAACGCCTCGGCCTCGAAGTAGCTTGGACTGCTCTTGTCCAACGTGCAGATGTCCAGCAGATCCTGCGTCGAGCGGAGCTGGAAATCGTCGAGCCCGAAGCCCTTGCTGGCCTCGGCGGCGTCGGCCGGCACCGCCGCGGCCAGTGCCGCCGCCAGCGCGAGCCCGATGACGCCCACCGGCGCGAGCCAACCTTGGCGCATGGGTGCCCTCCCGTCCAAATCACCCCCGCTCATGCGCTTAGCAGCCGCACGACGTCGAGGCAAGGCGCCTGACGGGGCGGAACGTTTGATACGGTTTTCCGGCGGCAGCTCGGCGGTCTGGATCAGACGCCACTGCCTTGGTAGATCGCGGCGAGTGGGATCGGGGGCGAGACGGTCGCGAGGGTCAGGCTGGCCTCGCCGATCAGGTTTTCGACCACCCAGCGCGCGCCTTCGCGGCGCCAGTACTGGACGCGGCGTTCGGTACTCGAGATCAGGAGGACCTCGCGGACGGACGCCAGCCCGCAGTAATCGTCGAGCTTCAGGCCGCGGTCGTGCACGGCGCTGGAGGGCGAGAGCACCTCGACGATCAGGACCGGCTCGGCGACGTAGGCGCGGCCGGACTTGGGTGGCGCGCAGGTCACGGCGAGGTCGGCTTGGTACCAGGCGTCGTCGCGCTCGGGCAGGACGATTCCGGCCTCGTCGACCACACGGCAGGGTGGTTGCAGCGCGGCACCGATGAGGATTGTGAGGTTGGCGACGATGGTGCCGTGGGCCTCGCTCGGCGGCGCCATGGCGACCGGCACGCCGGCGACCAGCTCATAGCGGCGGTCGCTGCCGTCGTCCCAGGCGAGGAACTCCTCGATCGTCCAGCGCATCGGTGCCGGTTCGGCCACAGTTCGCGCCCTCTGGTGAGCTTGAAGCCTAACACGGCAGGACGGGGATGACGAGCACGCGGATGGGCGAAGGTTGCTGCGTCCGGCTACGGGTGGGCAGGCCGATGCCGTGCGGCTCGGCGAGCGGCCGAGCGATGGCGGCGCGCGGTTCGCTTGAGGTTGTCGCGGAAAGCAGCTTTAGTGGTCGGCGCAGAGTCGCGGCGGGTGTCGGCCCGGGCCTGCGGGGAGGAACCATGAGCGCACCGGCCCTGATCTTCGATCTGGACGGGACCCTGGTCGACAGCGTCTATCAGCACGTGCTCGCTTGGCACGAGGCGCTGCAGGAGGCCGGGATCGAGCTCTCTGTCTGGCGCATCCACCGCCGGATCGGGATGAGCGGCGGGCTGTTCACGCGGGCGCTGCTGCGCGAGACCGGGCGGGAGCTCGACGACGCGCTGCTCGCGCGCCTGCAGGAACGCCACACCGAGGCCTACCGGCAGCGGATCGGCGAGGTTCGGCCGCTGCCCGGTGCCCGCCGTCTGCTCGGGCGCCTCACCGAACTCGGCTGCGCCTGGGCGATCGCGACGAGCGGCCGGATCTCCAGCGCCGGCCCGGCGATCGCCATGCTCGGCGTGCCCGAGGGCGTGCCGATCGTGACCCGCGATCTGGTGCCCCACGCCAAGCCCGATCCGGACCTGTTCCTGGAGGCGGTCCGCCAGCTCGGGGTTGACGTCACCGACGCGGTCGTGGTCGGCGACAGCGTCTGGGACATGCTCGCGGCGCGGCGCGCCCGCACCCTCGGCATCGGGCTCCTGTCTGGCGGCTACGGCACCGACGAGCTCGAGCGGGCGGGCGCGTACCGGGTCTACGACGATCCGGCCGATCTGCTCGCCCATCTGGACGAGGTGGGCGTGCGCTCCGAACGCGACGAGGAGGCCTGAGCGGGGGCCGGCGGTGCGCGCGCATGGTCATGCCAAGATGATTTCCTGCTTGAGCGAAAAGGGAGGCCGGCCGTGGCGGAGATCCGGAAGGCGATGTTGTTCACCAACGAGTACCCGCCGAACGTCTATGGCGGGGCCGGCGTCCACGTCGAATATCTGAGCCGCGCGCTGGCCAGACGGGTCGCGGTCGAGGTGCGCTGCTTCGGCGATCAGCGGATCGACGGCCCCAACCTCACGGTCCGGGGCTACCCGCAATGGGCCGGCGCGAAAGAGAACACCGATCCGCGCTTCGCCGGTGCGCTCGATGCCTTTCACCGCTCCCTGGCGATGGCCAAGGACACGCTCGATGCCGACGTCGTCCACTGCCACACCTGGTACACCGATATGGGCGGCCTGCTCGCGGGCAAGCTCTGGGGCGTGCCCTACGTGCTCAGCATCCATTCGCTCGAGCCGCTCAGGCCCTGGAAGGTCGAGCAGCTCGGCAACGCCTACCACCTGAGCAGCTGGATGGAGCGCACCGCGATCGAGCAGGCCGATGCCGTGATCGCGGTCTCGAAGGAGACCCGCGACGACGTGCTGCGCCTGTTCGAGGTCGATCCGGCCAGGGTGCACGTGATCCACAACGGCATCGACCCGGACGAGTACCGGCCTATGGGAGCGACCGATGCCCTCGTCCGCAACGGCATCGATCCGGCCACGCCCTACGTCCTGTTCGTCGGCCGGATCACGCGCCAGAAGGGCATCATCCACCTGGTCGACGCGATCCCGGAAATCGACCCGGGCCTGCAGATCGTGCTCGCCGCCGGCGCTCCCGACACGCCCGAGATCGGCCGCGAGATGGCGGCGCGGGTCGCCGAGGTCAGCGCCAGGCGGCCGGGCGTGATCTGGATCCGCGAGATGCTGCCGCGGGCCGACGTGATCCAGCTCTACGAGCACGCTGCGGTGTTCTGCTGCCCGTCGGTCTACGAGCCGTTCGGCATCATCAATCTCGAGGCCATGGCCTGCGAGACTGCGGTGGTCGCGTCCCGGGTCGGTGGCATTCCCGAGGTGGTGGTGCCCGAGGAGACCGGCCTCCTGGTCGACCTGACGCTTCGGCCCGGGACCTTCGAGCCGGCTGAGCCTGCGACCTTCTCGTCCGCGCTTGCGGCGGCGATCAACCGCCTCGGCCGTGATCCCGACCTGCGCCGACGGATGGGCGAAGCAGGCCGCAAGCGGGCGCTCGCTCATTTCAGCTGGGATGCGATCGCCGAGACCACGCTCGGCCTCTATCGCACGCTCAGATGATCGCGCACCCGGCCGCACGCCGACCTTGCCTGCCACGGAGGATCTCCCGATGCCCGTGAAGACAATCGCGACGACGCCGTTTTCGGACCAGCGTCCCGGCACCTCGGGCCTGCGCAAGAAGGTCCAGGTGTTCCAGAAGCCGCACTATCTGGAGAATTTCGTCCAGTCGGTGTTCGATTCGCTCGAGGGCTTTGCCGGCCAGACCCTGGTGGTCGGCGGCGACGGCCGCTACCACAACCGGACCGCTGTCCAGACCATCCTCAAGATGGCCGCGGCCAACGGCTTCGGGCGGATCCTGATCGGCCGGGGCGGGCTGCTCTCGACCCCGGCCGCGTCCTGCGTGATCCGAAAGCAGCGGGCCTACGGCGGGATCATCCTCTCCGCCAGTCACAATCCGGGCGGGCCGGACGGCGATTTCGGCATCAAGTACAACGTCACCAACGGTGGCCCCGCGCCCGAGAAGATCACCGAGGCGATCTACCGGCAAACCCAGCGGATCAGCGCGTATCGGATCCTGGAGGCGGCCGACGTCGCGCTCGATCGGCTGGGGCAGACCCGGCTCGGCGATGCCGTGATCGAGGTGATCGACCCGGTTGCCGACTATCAGGAGCTGATGGCGAGCCTGTTCGACTTCGGGCAGATCGCGGCATTGTTCCGCAGCGGCTATCGCATCCGCTTCGACGGCATGGCGGCCGTGACCGGCCCCTATGCCAAGGCGATTCTCGAGGGCACCCTCGGCGCGCCGGCCGGCTCGGTCATGAACGGCGAGCCGCTCGAGGACTTCGGCGGCCATCATCCGGACCCCAACCCGGCGCATGCCCACGAGCTGATCGAGACCATGATGGGGCCGGATGCGCCCGACTTCGGCGCCGCCTCAGATGGCGATGGCGATCGCAACATGATCGTCGGCCGCGGCATTTACGTCACGCCCTCGGACAGTCTCGCCATTCTCGCCGCGAACGCCCAGCTGGCGCCGGGCTACGCCAAGGGGATCGCAGGAATCGCGCGCTCGATGCCAACCTCGCAGGCGGCCGACCGGGTCGCCAAGGCGCTCGGCATCGCCTGCTACGAGACACCGACCGGGTGGAAGTTCTTCGGCAATCTGCTCGATGCGGGCAAGGCGACCATCTGCGGTGAGGAGAGCTTCGGCACCGGCTCGAACCACGTGCGCGAGAAGGACGGCCTCTGGGCGGTGCTCCTGTGGCTGAACATCCTCGCGGTGCGGCGCCAGCCCGCCAGTGAGATCGTGCGTGACCATTGGAGCCGCTTCGGCCGCAACTTCTACTCGCGCCACGACTACGACGAGATCGAGAGCGAAGCCGGTGCCGATCTGATGGGCGCTCTGCGCGAGCAGTTGCCCCGGCTGGCCGGCGAGCGCTTCGCCGACCGCGTCGTCGAGCAGGCGGACGATTTCAGCTATCAGGACCCGGTCGACGGCTCGATCAGCACGAAGCAGGGCATCCGGGTGCTCTTGGAGGGCGGCGCGCGGATCGTTTACCGTCTCTCGGGCACAGGCACCGAAGGCGCGACGCTTCGGGTCTATCTCGAGACCTACGAAGCCGACCCCAACAGGCACGATCAGGACTCGCAGGTGGCGCTACGACCGCTGATCGAGGCCGCCGAGCAGATCGCCGGCATCCGCGCCCGCACCGGCCGCGCCGCACCCTCGGTGATCACCTGAGCGGCGGCTTCGGTTCTTTCGGGCGAGCGCAGCGACGCAGTTGCTTGACCCGTCGCTGCCGGGTTGGCATGGCCGGCAATCCAGCGTCCTGGAAGGCCGGGTCTGGGCCAATGTTGTCCGATTAGCCTTTCATCAACCATTGGCCCCTACCTTGCCATTGTTCGTCTGGTCCATGCGACCGTGGGAGTCTGTGCGGGCCAGCCAACGTGAGGCGCGGATTCCCACGGTCGCATGGACCAGACGAAGCGGGAAGTCGAGGCCCCAAACGTTAATATTCGGTCAACGTCTTGAAGGACCGGATCTGCCAGAAGCCCGACTCGGGTGTTGGCTTCGCGGAGCGGAGCCGGGCATGGGCGAGCGGTCCAATCACGACGACGCTCAGCCGGACAACAGGGAATCGAGCCCTGGCGTGATCTTGACGAAGCCAGTGTCTGGGCTGGTGCAGCGGCCGTTGCCCGCAGCGCTCGGGCGTGGTCAGATGTTCCAACCCGCTTCCTCCCATGCGCCGCGATCTCGGACCCTCTCATGAGCAGCGACGAGCGACTGGACCAGGCCGCCGACATCATCGCGAAGGCGCGCGCCGACTGTCTGAGGCTCGGGGTGAGCGCGAGCGAGCTGGCCGACCTGTTCCTCGACGACGCGGTCCTCGGGCTGTACGCCGACGGCCGACCCCGGCGCGAGGCATCGCAGTTCTTCCGGGACTACCTGCAGCGCCGGATACCGCACTGGTTCGCTCTCCTGCTGGAGCGGAATCCCTGAAACGCGAACTGGCGCCGCGAACGCGGACTGGATTGCAGCCCGCCGACCATTAAAGGGTCACAGTGGTTGCGGGAGTGCGACAGCCTGGCGCGACCTTGAAGGCCGTGGCAAGTTCAAGCTTGGCGGCCTCAAGGCAGAGGCAGCGAGTGTGGCACTTGCGGGTAAGGCGACAGAGGCGCTAATCCCCCGGACATCACTCGTGCCAAGCGATGGCAGCGCCTGCGCTAGGCCCGCCTCGACCAATGTGTCATCCGCCGAACCCCCCGCTTGGCACTCCATAGCACCGCTTTACTCCTTCTTCGGAGGTGGTGGTGGCGGAGGCGGGGGTTTCGCCGCTAACGGCGGTTTCATCCGCTCACCTCTCACCTTCAGGGACGTTGCCGAGGCCTTCTTTGAAGATGCCCGTGGAACCGGGGGTGCCGGTGGAAGCCTCACGTCTCTAACCATCTTTGCTCTCTGCATCAGAGTTAAGGCTTAGATTAATATATGGGAGGAACTCAATCATTTCAACGGTAGATGCTGGCACCAATATCGCTTCCACCCCAGTAAGCTCAACTCTTCCATCGTCTACCAACCATTCCGGATCTGCGATCCTAAAGTGACCCTCGTTAGGCCTGTTGGGCCACTCCTCGGGCCAGCCATATAGCCTGCGCTCGCCGACAAGGTGAAGAACGACATAGCAATTCGTCTTGCGTTCAAAAGTCGAATACCATACTGAAGGATAAGAAGTTTCCTGCGTGATCCCAAGCCGCCTGAGCCTCCGGTGAAGTGTATCTGTATTTGTGACTATAACGGCCAATAGTCCAAGCGCCGAAGCAACGATAATAGATGCAACTATCTCAGATGTATGCGTCCATGAAACTGGTGCGCCAACTAAAACAACCGTTGATTGCAGCACGGCAACGACCGCCTGGGCTATTAGTGTAAATATTAAGGCCTGAGTCACTCTCTCAAATTCGGAAGG
Source organism: uncultured Alphaproteobacteria bacterium (assembly GCA_963815435.1). Classification (GTDB taxonomy): domain Bacteria; phylum Pseudomonadota; class Alphaproteobacteria; order Geminicoccales; family Geminicoccaceae; genus DATAOG01. Next base: position 209,198 of record CAWFGZ010000034.1, on the reverse strand, counting down.
TTTTGGGTGAGAGGTGAGACCGTAAAATATTGCCAATGCAACGAGGCCTGGAAGCAAGAAAGTTAAGAGTTGCACAATTCCACTTTGTGACCAGCTCATTTCACATGATTCTCCCTTCGACTAGCGGCCGAGGGTCAGGCTACTCTACCAGCTTCACCATCTCGCCCCCTGCCGTTGATTGCTTGCATGACGAGGATAGTGTCTCGGTTGAGCTGATCGCGCAAGCCAAAGAAGTAGCGGCTGGAACCTCTCTCGCTTGGGTTGGGGCTTTCATGGCGTCTAGCGGCGCTGGAGCGTACCGGCGGCACACATGCAAAGAGGATGGGCAGCCTGGCCACCCAGCAGGTGTGCCGCCCTTTTCGAACGCAGCCTTCGCCGACCTCAGCGGGAGCTACGAAAGAGGAGGCGGTGCCTTTGATCACCGGAGCGGCAAGTGAAGCGGCGGGGCGGGGACGGGTGTGGCGTCGAGGGTCTCTTCGAGCAGGGTCCAATACGTCGGCCAGGACGGCTCGATCCGCGCCTCGACCTCGCCCTGATCGAAGATCAGGCGGCCATCGAGCTTGCGTGCCAGATGCTGCACACGGGCGTTGTCCATCAGGCAGATCATGTGCAGCCGCAGAATGAAGCGGTTGCGCGCAGCGACGATCAACCGCCGCAACAGCGCGGTGCCAACGCCGCGGTTCTGGAACCGCCGCTCGACCGAGACGGCGAGCTCGGCCGCTCTCGACCAGCCGTCTGGCATCGGCTTCAGCTCACCGATCGCCCGCACCTCGCCATCGACCACATAGCCGGCGAGCAGCGCGCGGCCCCAGTCGAGGTTGGCGCAATAGGTTTCGATCTGCGCGGCGCTCAGGTAGCCGGCGAAGCGGCGCAGGCGGTCTTCGTCGTCCAGCCGCAACAGGTGCTCGCGGACCTTGCCGCGCTCGATCGCCCTAGAGTCTGCGGACGATGCCTGGCGCTGCCATGGTTCGCACTTCCGACGCCCGGAGCCGGACGAGCGATCCTAGCCCGCGGCGGCGAGAGCCGCGCGGGGGCGATCGCTTCTCGGATTCGGAGCTTGCCGCGCGGGCTCCTCGGCCACGCTTCGATCGGCGGAGTCGGGCGGCTCGCCGAGCCAGGCTGCGGCGGCCATGCGACCGAACCCGCAAACGCGCTCGAGGGTGCTCCGGTCCGGCACCAGCTTGGTGATCGGGTCGAGGGCCGACAGTTGGTCGCCGCCGTCGATCACGTGCAGCCGGTGGCGGGCGAGCCGGCGCTGGGCAGGGCTGAGCGCCAGCGGCGCGCCGCGGCGCGCCTCGAGCAGCGCGAGCTCGCGCTCCAGCGGCTGATCGAACACGATCTCGCCGACCCGGTTGCGAATCTCGCCTGCGCTTCGGGGCAGCTTGCTCCGCCCGCTCGGGTTGATACGGACCAGCAGCAGATCCTGGGCGCGGCTGCGCTCGATCAGCGGCAGGAGCGGCGGGTTGCTGACATAGCCGCCATCCCAGTAGGCTTCGCCGTCGATCTCGACCGCCTGATGCAGCCACGGCAGGCAGGCAGACGCCAGCACCGCCTCGGCCGAGAGGTCGCGGTTCTCGAAGATCCGTGCCGAACCGGTGCGGAGATTGGTTGCCGCGATGAAGAGCTTGAGCGATCGCTCCGAGCGCAGGCGCTCGAAGTCGACCAGCCGCTCGAGGAGCTCACGCAGCGGATTGATGCCGAGCGGATTGAGCTGGTACGGCGAAAGCAGCTGGGCGGTGGCGTCGAGGGCGGCGCGGGGGATCCCGCTCCTTTGCAACGGGCGCACAAGCTCCGCCACCTGACGCCAGAGCTCGGCAAGGTTCGCCTGCGCGCCGGCGGCGCCGTCGGCGAGCCAGCCCGAGGCGAACACGACCGCGTTGATCGCGCCCGCCGAGGTGCCGCTGATGCCTGCGTAGCGGAACCGTTCCACCTGCAGCAGGCGGTCGAGCACGCCCCAGGTGAAGGCGCCGTGCGCGCCGCCGCCCTGGAGCGCCAGGTTGAGGGGCGAGACTCGGGCGCGGCCAGTCGGCTCCGGCTGCCGTCGGCCGCGCGGCCGCTCCGGCGCCTCGACTTCTTCTCCGGGCCCCGTTCCGGCGAGGCGCAGCGGCCGCAGCAAGCTGTCCGCCTCGGCCAGCAGCTTCGCAAGCGCGCTTGGGCGACCATGTGGAGCGGGCGCAAGCGCGCGCGGATCGATTCCCTTGGCGATCAGCGGAATGTCTTTCCGCTCGATGCCGCCGTCGGCCAGAACGCGATCGCCGCAGCGCGCGAGGGCGCGCACGGTCCGCCGCTGTCGTCGCCAGTGCGACCAGCGCGCCGGCAAAGCGCGAAGCGGACGAGCGAGCCCCCTCAGGGCCGCGGCGACGATCGCGGCGGTCGCTTCGGCGCGAAGCTGCCGGGCGTTGTCGAGCCGGCGGTTGAGGTCCGGGTCGCCCTCGAACGTCGGGGACGCGGTGGTCTCTCTGACCTCGAAGGTGCGCTCTCGGTTCATGGCGCGACCTCCTCGCTCGCAGTGGAAGGAGGATGCGACTGGCAGCACCATCCGTCGTCGCGAGTTGGGGATGCAGCTGACAGCGTCATCCGTGCTCGCAACTCATATGCGCCACTGGAGCTGCCTTTGACCGGTCATTTTTGCAATGCAGCATAGGCATCGCGGCATGACACCGTTCAGGGCAACTCCGAGACGCGCAGAGAGGCTCGGAATTCGTAGACAAATGAAGACGATGCACACTCGATGGGCAGGACCGCCCAACAGGGGGCAATCGAGAATCTCATTGTTGCGTTGCAGCAAAAGCTTTAAATAGAGGAGCAGTGGCGAGGTGAGACCATAAGTGAGAATCGAGCCGCTCGCCGCCGCAGCAGCTCGGGGCAAGGCCGGATTCGGAGGGCAAGGCCAAGCCCGTCGTGGCGGCGACGCGATCGTCCCTGCTATTGAGTGGTCACGAGGAGGAACACCGATGTTCCAGAATGTCTCGACCGTCGCGCGTGCACCGATGTCGGGTGTTCTCGATCGGCCGGCGGCGCCGCGAGCCGAGGCGTCGGCCGAAGCGACTGCCGCGCCGCGGGTCGCGCTCGCCCATCACATCGTGATCGTGGGCGGTGGCGCCGGCGGGCTGGTCCTGGCGACCAAGCTCGGCCAGCGCCTCGGCCGGCGCGGCGCGGCGCGGGTCACGCTGGTCGACTGCGCGCTGACCCACGTCTGGAAGCCGCTCCTGCACGAGGTCGCGGCCGGCACACTGCGTGCGGACACCGACGGGCTCGACTACTTCGCACATGCGCGAGCGCGGCATTTCGCCTTCGAGCTCGGCCGGATGAGCGGCCTCGACCGCGCCCGGCGCGAGATCACGCTCGACCCGATCACCGACCCGAGCGGGGTCGAGATCGTGCCGGCACGCCGGCTCGGCTACGACACGCTGGTCATCGCCGTCGGCAGCGTGCTCAACGACTTCGGCGTGCCGGGGGTCAAGGAGCATGCCCTCTACCTGGACAGCACGGCTCAGGCCGAGCGTATCCACCAGCGGGTCTTTGGTCGCTTTCTCCGCGGCCACGCCGAGGCCGGCTCGGTGCCGGGGCAGCGGCTGCGCTTCGCGATCGTCGGCGCGGGCGCCACGGGCGTCGAGTTCGCCGCCGAGCTCCGTCATGCGGCGCGCCAGCTCGCCGGCTACGGCCTGCGCGGCTTCGATCCCGACAAGGACATCGAGGTGCGCCTGATCGAGGCGGCGCCGAGCGTGCTGCCGGCCCTGCCCGAGCGGCTGCAGCTCACCACCGAGCGCGAGCTGCGCGCTCTCGGGGTCGAGATCCACACCGGCGAGCAGGTCGAACGGGTGAGCGCCGAGGGCGTGTACACGCGAAGCGGCCGGTTCCTGCCGACCGACCTGATCGTCTGGACCGCGGGCATCAAGGGCCCCGCCTGGCTCGCCGGTCTCGACGGCCTCGAGGTCAACCGGCTGGGTCAGCTGGTGGTCGAGCAGACGCTGCAGGTCACCCGCGACGAGCACATCTTTGCCATCGGCGACTGCGCGGCCTGTCCCCGCCCCGGCGACGAGCGCCCGGTGCCCCCGCGGGCACAGGCCGCCCACCAGCAGGCGCATCTGCTCGCCCGATCGCTCGCGCGCCGGCTCGCCGGCAAGCCGCTCCTGCCGTTCGTCTACAAAGACTATGGATCGCTGATTTCGCTCAGCTCCAGCACGATCGGCAATCTGATGGGCAACCTGCTCAAGAGCATCACGATCGAGGGCCGGATCGCACGGCTGGCTTATCTGTCGCTGTACAAGAAGCATCAGATGGCCCTGCACGGGCTCCGCCTGGTGACGCTCGCTGCGCTCGCCAACCTGCTGCACCGGCGCACCCGGCCGCAACTCAAGCTGCACTGATCGGGCCGCGGCCGGGGCCGCCTCGCCCCGGCAAAGAAGCGCCGCCCGTCATTCTCAGTCGAACGCCGGGCGTCGGGCGCGCTTCTCGACGCCTGGTACGGAAGCGTGAACGCTCGCCGCCGCGCGCGCGGGGGCGCATCAGTTGCGCCGGAACGCAAGTGCGGCAGCGCGAGATGCTGGCAGGCGCCCAACCGCCCCACCCGGACCGCTCGGCGTACCGCGACGCTTGGCACCCGGCAATAGCTGAAAGCTAACCTTTCGGTCGTCGACTCCGCTGTCGGGTGGTCCATGCGATCCTGGGAGGCCGTGCGCCCCAGCAATGCGGCGGCCAGGATTCGCAGGGTCGCATGGACCACCGAGCGCGGTCACGGTAGGGGCCAATGGCTAACCAACGGTTAAGCCCGCCGTCCCGCTGTTCGCCAACGTGCTCAATCGGCCAAGCGGTGCCTGCTCGAAGCCGGCCGGGATTTTCGCCCGACTTGCAAAGTCTGCGCGTCGCGGCTGCTGCTCGGTTCATCCAACTCAAGGTCAGCTCTCCAAGCCACCTTGGGCCCGATGCGCCGATCGATCTGCCAGCCGAGCGCAAGCAGTCGCTTATATTACAGTCCAGACAAGATCTCCCGACCGTTGGAAAGCCCCCGATCTGTTCGCGACGACACCGACAGCATTGCCGCATCGAAGCGCAGCGCGAGTGCCGGAATGCGGCGCACGGGCTTTGCAGCCGCGCCGCACCGGCTTGCCCGAGGCGGCTGTCTGTTGCTATCGGATTGAGCGGATCAACCGACGATCGAAGCCCAGACGGCGCGAGTGGTGCGTGACGTTAACCTTAAGATAATGCTAACTCGGCAGGTTCGGTCACTTCTTACCGAGGTGCTGATCATGCCGACCCTGTTCTGGCTCGCGTTGCTGCTCGGTTATCTCGCGGGCGTGGGCGGCGCCATCCTGATCCTCCCGGCGCCGCTGCTCCAACCGATGTATGGTCCCCTTTCCGTCACGACGGCGCTGGTCGTCGGCGTGGCCGGCTTTCTCTTGCGAAGCAGGCACCACCAGCGCCGCGCGGAAGGGCTGGAACCCGGGACGACGACGCCCGACGACCCGGCGCCCGCTGGCGAGGCAACGACGCACACCTCGGCCGCCGGCCCGCTTTGGCGGCGGGTGGCGGCAAGCGCCAGGCGGGCGCTCGGATCCGATCGGCCGGAGGGCAGCTGGCCGCTCCTCGTGCGCTTGGAACCGCCCGGCGTGCTCGGCCCGAGCGAGCTTCGTCTGGCACTGGACGAGGGTCGGCTCGATGCCCTCCTGCGGCCGCTCACCAACCTGGCCGTGCCCGAAGCCACGGTCCAGCACGCGGTCGCGCGCCTCCGCTCGGCCGAGGGCACGCCTTTGCCGCCGGCGCGCTATCGTTCGACCGCTGCCCGCTGCGGCCTGCTCGGACTGATCGACCGCCTCCTGATCAGACAGTGCGCCAGGCGCGCTCCGACGTGCGGCCAGCGAAGGACGCGAGCTCTCCGTAGTGTGCGAGATCGCCACCGAGAGCCTGAACGATCCCGGCTTCGTCGGTGAGCTGAGCCATCTCGTGGTCGAGGCACCGCGGCTCGTACGGCGCCTCGTCCTGGCACTCGACCGGACGCGGTTGGATCAGCTCGCCGGGCGGACGCTCGGTCGCTTCAGGACCCTGGGCGTGCGCGTCTGCCTGAAGCGGATCGGCCCGCCCCCGCCCGATGTCGCCGCTCTCGCTGAACGGGGTTTTGACCTGGTCATGCTCGAGGCGAGCCGCTTCGCGCAGCCCCCGGCCGCGAACCAGGAAGTCGAGCCGGCGCTCCTCGAGATCCAACGCCGCCTCGCCGCGGCCGGGCTCGAGCTGCTCGTCGCCCGATCGGAACCCGAACCGCCGGCGCCCGAGATCCTGATCGATCCGGCCGTGACCGGCCGTGCAGGGTTGCTGGCTGAGGCGCGGCCGAGCGCCGCGTAGCCGGCGCACGGCTTCACAGAACGGCGCGGGCGTGCCAGAACGGCGCGCCTGAACGTGGGTTGTCCCCGCGTCGCTGTCGGACGTCGCTTCGCCGATGAGCGCACCCTTCGTACCCCTGATCCACGGCCTGCGCGAGATCGTCGCCGGCCATGACGCCCTCATCGTCGATCTGTGGGGCGTGATCCACGGCGGCGTCGAGCCCTATCCGGGCGTACTCGAGACGCTCGGCGAGCTGCGCGCGGCAGGGGTGCCGGTGGCGCTGCTCTCGAACGCGCCGCGCCGCGCGGCCTCAGCTGGCCGGCGGCTGACCGAAATCGGGGTGCCGCCGAGCGCCTATGATCTGCTGATGACGTCGGGCGAGGCCGCCCATGACGCGCTCGCCGCGCGCGACGATCCGGCTCATGCCGCACTCGGGCGGGCGTACTTCTACATCGGACCCGACTGGGACGCCGACCTGGTGGCGGGGCTCGACTACCGCCGGGCCGACGCCATCGAAGACGCCCGCTTCATGCTCACGGTCGGCCTGTTCGACGAGGCCGATCCGCTGGAGAGCTACGATCCGCTGTTCGCGGCGGCGCGCGCCCGCGACCTCGTCATGCTCTGCGTGAACCCGGATCTGGTGGTGCACCGGCAAAGCGGCGTGACCAGCCCCTGCGCCGGTCTCCTGGCGAAGCGCTACGCCGAGCAAGGCGGCCGCGTGCTATACCACGGCAAGCCCGATCCGTCGATCTTCCGCCGCACCGCCCGCGCCCTCGGCCAGGCCGAAGACGGCCGCCTGCTGGTGGTCGGCGACAGTCTTTCAACCGACATCAAGGGCGCCGCCGCGGCCGGCTACGACAGCCTGCTCGTCGCCCGCGGCATCCACGCCGGCGAGCTCGGCATCCGCCCGGGCGAGGAACCCGATCCCGAGCGCCTCGCCGCGCTTTGCGCTCGCCGCGGCTATTTCCCCACCGCCGCCATCGCGACGCTCAACTGGTAGCGCCTACGCCGTCTCGCGGGCTGGGCGCGGCGCCGTATAGCAGACAACTGTGTTCTCTCATGGTCCGACCCTTCGTTACGCTCCGCGGGTCTCATACAGCCACGTGCCGTTCACGACCGTAACGGTGGCCAGTCCGTACGCTTTGGCGTACTCGATCGCACCTGATTGGAAGCCTGACATTGAAAACAGCATTCCCTTATGCGCCCGACATCGCGGATCTTGGCATGCAGCACCATCACATCTTCCCGCTCGATAAGGCGCCTCTGATGCTTGCACTCAACCAATACGATAAATCGCGCACCGGCGAATCGGGGAAAGGTGACGAGAAGGTCAATCTCTTGTTCGCCGCCAGTGCCGCCAACGACTGCAAGGTGCCGGGCGTCGATCGTCTGCTTCTACATCGCCGCGGCACGGCGCAGCCAGAGATTCCGCCCTCGCATTCGAGGACTTCCGCGCGATCTTGCGGGCTTCGACACTCGGCCACTGCTGAAACTCGACGTACAGCGAGTCGGTCCCGGAATCGGAGATGGCATTGTGCACGGTCGGGGCGCCCGCGAGTGTGATCACCTCACGCTTCTGCGACCGGACCGAGCTGGTCTGACGTGAGCTCGGCGAGCGCGCGGGTGCTGCCGTCGGCCGGGCTGACGAACTCGACCAGGTAGGCCTCGGCGCTCTCGAAGACGTGGACGACGGTGCCGCACTCGCCTCGCTTGAGACCGTGCTCGGGCAGGTCGCGGCGAAGCTGAACGCGCTCGAGGTTGCGGAAGCGGCGGGTCCGCTGCCGCTTAGCGATCGCCGAGGACGTACGCCGTGGTGAGCCGTGGGACATCCTTGCCTTTTTCATAGATCCAACCGATCCGGACAGTCGCGCCGCCCCTCGGATGGCGGCGATCAAATCGGCGTAGTTGGTCTGTTCGAAGCCGAGAAATGCTTTGAAGACGCGGGCCTTCTGACGTCCGTCATCGTGGTGAGGATCAAGGCAGTAGTCGACAAATTTGGCCGGCTCGATGATCGCAATGGGTGCATTCTCGAGGATCGGCATGGCGATCCATGGGATAGCAGCCGAGAACCGGCCCGACCATGGCCAAGGACGATTTGCGCGGCCCACGACGAGGCATGTCAGACGCAGAGCGAGCGGACAGCCCTGGTAAGCCCGGGGAAACTGCCTAAGATGTGAGGCGAGCGGGGCGGCGCGACGACCGGGGAAAGAATGGCCGAGGACAGAGAACTTCTGCGCGCGAGCAAGGCTTGGCCGGTGGTCGAGGCGGCGCGATTGCTGGCGCGGGTCGAACAGAACCCGCCCGCGAAGGGTTTCGTCCTGTTCGAGACCGGCTATGGGCCCTCCGGCCTGCCCCATATCGGCACCTTCGCCGAGGTGTTCCGGACCTCGCTGGTCCGCCAGGTGTTCGAGCGCCTGTCGGGCTGGCCCACCAGGCTCTACGCCTTCTCCGACGATATGGACGGGCTGCGCGCCGTGCCCGACAACATTCCGAACGCCGACATGGTCGCCCGCCATCTCCAGAAGCCGCTCACCTCGATTCCCGACCCCTTCGGCACGGCCGAGAGCTACGGCCAGAACATGAACCGGCGCCTCAAATCGTTTCTGGACGGGTTCGGCTTCGAGTACGAGTTCGTGAGCGCGACCGAATGCTACCGCTCGGGGCGGTTCAATGAGGCGCTCCGGCGCGTGCTCGAGCGCCACGAGGCGATCCTCCGGGTCGTGCTGCCGACGCTGGGCCCGGAACGGCAGGGCACCTACAGCCCGATCCTGCCGGTCTGCCCCGAGACCGGGCGTGTGCTGCAGGTGCCGATCCTCGGGACCGATCCCGCGGCAGGCACCGTCACCTACCGGAACGAAGCCGGCCGCCTGGTCGAGCAGTCGGTGCTGGACGGCCAGGCCAAGCTGCAATGGCGCCCCGACTGGGCGATGCGCTGGGCGGCACTCGGCGTCGATTACGAGATGTATGGCAAGGACCTGATCAACTCGGCGAAGCTCTCAGGGGAGATCTGTCGCATCCTCGGCGGCACGCCGCCCGAGGGCTTCGCCTACGAGATGTTCCTCGACGAGCGCGGTCAGAAGATCTCCAAGTCCAAGGGCAATGGTCTGACCTGTGACGAATGGCTGACCTATGGCACCAAGGAAAGCCTGAAGCTGTTCATGTTCCAGGCGCCGCGCAAGGCCAAGCGGCTGTATTTCGACGTCATTCCGCGCAACGTCGACGACTACTTCAATCTGCTGGATCGCTATCCCCAACAGACCGAGGAGCAGCGCTACCACAATCCGGTCTGGCACATCCACAATGGCCGGCCGCCGGCGCTCCGCCTGCCGATCAGCTTCACCATGCTGCTCAATCTCGCGAGCGTGGCGAATGCCGAGTTGCCCGAGATCCTGTGGAACTTCGTCCGGCGCTATGCGCCCGCCGCGAGCGCCGACGATCTGCCGGAACTCGGTCAGTTGATCGGGCACGCGCTCGCCTATTACCGGGACTTCGTCAAGCCGAACAAGTCCTACCGGCTGCCGACCGAAGACGAGAAGCGGGGCCTCGAGGAGCTCGCCCGCTGGCTCGAGCGGGTCGAGATCCGCTACGACCTGGGCGAGGAAGCCCTGGCCGCGACGGCCGAGGAGATCCAGCAGGAGGTCTACGAGATTGGCAAGCGGCACGGCTTCGCCGATCGCCTGCGCCAATGGTTCCAGGCGCTCTACGAGATTCTGCTCGGCCAGAGCGAGGGCCCCCGCTTTGGCACCTTTGTCGCCTTCTATGGGCCGGCCGAGACCACAGCGCTGATCCGGCAGGTCCTGGAAGGGCGGCGCCTGGACCAGCCGGCCGCCTGAGCGCCGGCCCGGGCGCCATGGCGGCCACGATCAGCGCGCGCCGGCTGGCGCTCGACGTGCTCGACCGGGTCCTGGGCGAGCAGCGCCCTCTCGATGAGACCTTCGCCGGCCATCCGCGGCTCGGCGCCTTGGCCGCCCGCGATCGCGCCTTCGCCCGACTGCTGCTGACGACCGCCCTGCGCCGGCTCGGGCAGATCGACGCCCTGCTCGATCGCTTTTTGCGCACGTCGCCGAAGTCCATCAGAGTTCGGGACATCCTCCGCCTCGGCGCGGCGCAGCTCTTGTTTCTCGAGACTCCGGCGCACGCCGCGGTGGCCGAGACGGTGGCCCTGGCGAGCGGCCCCGAAAGCTTCGCCCGCGGGCTCGCCAACGCCGTGCTCCGCCGGGTCGCGCGCGAAGGCGAGGCAGTGATCGCGGCGCAGGACGCCGCCCGCATCAACACGCCCGAGTGGCTCTGGCAATCCTGGTGCGCGGCCTACGGCGAGGCATCCGCTCGCGCCATCGCGAGCGTGCATCTCGCCGAGCCGCCGCTCGATCTGAGTGTCAAGCGGGACGCTGAGCGATGGGCCGAGCGGCTCGACGCCACTCCGCCTTGCCGACAACTGCCTTCGCCGAGCGGCCGGTGGGCTGATCGAGGACCTGCCCGGCTACGCCGAGGGCGCCTGGTGGGTGCAGGATGCGGCCGCGGCCCTGCCCGCGCGTCTGCTACCGGCCATCGCTGGCCGCGCGGTCATCGACCTCTGCGCGGCCCCGGGCGGCAAGACGGCGCAGCTGGCCGCGGCCGGAGGTCGGGTCGTGGCGGTCGAGCTTCGGCCCGGCGGGCCGAGCGCCTGCGCGCCAATCTCGCCCGCCTGCAGCTCGATGCCGAGGTCGTGATCGCCGACGCCCGCGAATGGCGCCCGCCCCGACCGGTCGAGCTCGTCCTCCTCGACGCGCCCTGCACCGCGACCGGCACCATCCGCCGCCACCCGGACATTGCCTGGCACAAGACTCCCGCCGACGTTGTCCGCCTCGCCGGGCTGCAGGGCGAGCTGCTCCGCGCCGCCATCGACATGCTCGCGCCGGGTGGTGTGCTGGTCTATGCCAGCTGCTCGCTCCAGCCTGAGGAAGGAGCGCGGGTGATCGATCGCGCGCTGGCCGAGGGCCTGCCCGCCGCGCGCTTCGCGATCGATCCGGCCGAGTTCGCTCGGCCTGCCGGTCGACGTCACACCGGAGGGCGACGTCCGCACCTTGCCCTGCCACCTCGCCGAGCGGGGCGGCATGGATGGCTTCTTCGTCGCCCGCTTGCGGCGGCGCAACTGAACCGCTACCAGACCCACGAGGTCGTCTTCGAGGTATGGCCATGCCCGACTGGCCGGTCCGCCGTGCCCTGCTCTCCGTCTGGGACAAGACGGGTTTGGCCGAGTTCGCCCGCGCGCTCGCCGATCTCGGGGTCGAGCTGATCTCGACCGGCGGCACGGCGCGCGCGCTGCGCGAGGCCGGGCTCGAGGTGACCGACGTCGCGACGGTCACCGGCGCGGCCGGGATCCTGGACGGGCGGGTCAAGACGCTGCACCCGGCGATCCACGGCGGCATCCTCGCGCGCCGCGACCTGGAAGGCCACATGGCGACCCTCGAGGCGCTGAACATCGGGCCGATCGATCTCGTGGCGGTGAACCTCTACCCGTTCGAGGCGACCGTCAGCGGGCAGGCGAGCGCCGACGAGGCGATCGAGATGATCGACATCGGCGGCCCGGCCCTGATTCGCGCGGCCGCGAAGAACCGGGCCGGCGTCACCGTGATCATCGATCCGGCCGACTACGCCCCGGTGATCACGGAGCTGCAGGCCCACGACGGCGAGACGAGCGAGGCGCTGCGCCACCGGCTGGCCGCAAAGGCGTTCGCACGGACCGCGGCCTACGACGCGGCGATCGCCGCCTGGTTCGCCCTCGGCCAGGACGACCTTCTGCCCGAGCGTCTCGTGATCGGCGCGAGCCGCCGTCAGATCACCCGCTACGGCGAGAATCCGCACCAGCGGGCGGCCTTCTACGTGACCGGAGACCGTCGGCCGGGCATCGCGACCGCCGAGCAGATTCAGGGCAAGGAGCTGAGCTACAACAACCTCGCCGACGCCGATGCCGCCTTCGAGCTGGTCAGCGAATTCACGGCCCCCGCGGTCGCGATCGTCAAGCACGCCAACCCCTGCGGCGTGGCCACAGGCGACGATCTGGCGATAGCCTACGCGAGAGCGCTCGCCTGCGACCCCGACAGCGCCTATGGCGGCATCGTCGCCGTCAACCGGGCGCTCGATCGGGCGACGGCCGAGCGGATCGCCGCCGTGTTCACCGAAGTCGTCATCGCGCCGGAGGCCGACGCGGCGGCCCGGGCGGTCCTCGCCGCCAAGCACAATCTCCGCCTCCTGCTGACCGGCGGCCTGCTCGAGCCGCGGCCGGGCGACCTCGTGGTGCGCTCGGTGGCGGGCGGCCTCCTGGTGCAGGAGCGCGATGCCGGGCCAGCGGCCGAGGGCGCGCTCAAGGTGGTCACCGAGCGGGCTCCCACGCCCGGCGAGCTGGCCGATCTGCACTTTGCCTTCACGGTCTGCAAGCACGTCAGGTCGAACGCGATCGTGTTCGCCAGGAACGGCGCCACGGTGGGCATCGGCGCCGGCCAGATGAGCCGGGTCGATGCCGTGCGGATCGCGATCGAGAAGACCGCTCAGGTCAGCAAGATGGCCGAGGAGTCGCAGTCGCGGATCGTCGGCAGCGTGGTCGCTTCGGACGCCTTCTTCCCCTTTCCCGACGGCCTCGACATGGCGCTCCGCGCCGGCGCCACCGCGGCGATCCAGCCGGGCGGCAGCATGCGCGATGCCGAGGTGATCGCCACCGCCGATCGGGCTGGTGCGGCGATGGTGTTCACCGGCATCCGCCACTTCCGCCACTGAGGGTCGCAGTCCCGACGGCGCGGACGAATGCGGCCAGCTTGGCCGCGTCCAGGCGGTAGTCGGTGCGCACGCCGGTGCACAGATCGACGCCGAACGGCCGGACCGCCTCGATCGCCAGGGCGACGTTGTCCGCCCGCAGGCCGCCGGCGAGAAAGACGGGGCAGTCGACGGCATCGACGATCCGCCGGCTGATCGCCCAGTCGTGGGTCAGCCCGGTGCCGCCCAGGACCCTGATCGCATCGTTGGGGCGGCCGGAATCGAGCAGGATGGCGTCGACCAGGGGCGCCGCCGGCAAGCGCCTCGGCCAGCGAATCGTCACCGCTGACGTGCACGACCTGGACCAGCTTGATCCCGGGCAGGGCGTCGCGCAGGCGCTCATAGACGGCGGGCGCGACCCGATCGACCAGCTGCAGCGTGCTGGTCCGGCAGCGTCGCGCGTGCGCGATGATCGCCTCGGCCGTGGTCTCGCTGGTCAGGAGGAAGGTCGCGACCGGCGGCGGCACGGACCGGACGATCGTGGCGATGCGGCCGTCGTCGATCGGCCCCGGCCCGCTCGGCATCGCACCGACCAGCCCCAGGGCATCGGCGCCCGCGGCGACCGCGAGGCGGGCCTCATCGACCGATTGGATGCAGCAGATCTTGATCCGGGTCCGGTGCATGGGCTTGGCTTGCGAGCGGTGCGCGCCCGAACCGGCCACGGTCGGGCGGCCCGACGATGAGGGGGCCGTACTGACAGTGCTGGCTAGATCGTGCCCTGCCGGCGCTCACCGAACCAACCGCCGATTACGCCGGCGACAAAAGGCACGATTCCGGCTGCGATGATATTGACGATCGTGAAATTGCCCGAAATCAGGAGCGCGATCACCACCGCAATCGCCGCTGAGATGCCAGGCTCGAGAATGGTCCGTCCCGCCGACTTGATCCCGACGATGAAGCCGCCAATCGCAAAGGCCAGAAAGTTAAGCACGGCGACCAGCACGGTCTGGCCCCCGCTCAGCTCGATGTCCAGGGGACCGGTGGCGGTTGCAAGCTGAGGGCGGAGAACAAGCCCCAAAATCAGGCCGGCGACGAGATTGAGAACGACCATCACCACTACACCGATGCCAATCCACTTCCAATCCAATTTGCCCGACATTTTCTCTCTCCCCTTTCACCCGGGTTCCCCAGATGCTGGCCCGGAGGATCAATCATGCGTCGTTCGAGCGCGGCAGGCAAGCCGACGCGGGCCGGCAGGAGCGCCGAGGTTGTGCGCACCGCCCCTGATCGGGCTTGCACCTCGCCTGCCGGGTTGCCCCGCTGCCATGCTGTTTGTCCAGCGCATCCAGGCAGGCGATCGGACGGGCGCTCAGACGCCCCAGGCCGGAACGCGATCTTGCGAAGGATCCTTGTCGAACGTGACGGCTTCGAAGTTCAGGCCGAGCCTCGCGGCGTAGCGATAAGCGTCGCGGACCTCGCGCCCGGTCGGGCGGCGGGCGATCTCGGCGTACTGCGGCCGGTACTTGGCGCTACCGGGTGCGCAGAAGTTGTCCGGATGGTACTGATCCATGACGTTGACCGGCACCTCCGGCATGTGCTCGGCGATCCAGTCCAGGACCGGGTAGCGTGCAGCATTCGACGTGGTTCGGCATCACCAGGTGGCGGATGGTCAGGTCCTCGCCCCATGCGCGCAACTTCAAGAGATTGCCCGTCACCGTCTCCCAGTACCAGGGCGTTTTGGCCAGCGTCATGGCGCAGCGGCCCGGGCCGAACTTGAAATCGGGCAGCCAGACGTCCATCAGCAGGCGCAGGATCTTCATCGCCTCGTCGGTCATGAAGAAGTTGCTGTTCCAGAGCATCGGCGCGTTGAAGGCGCGCTCGAAGCTCGCCCGCTCCGGCTCGAGGCCGTACCAGAACACCCGGTCGCTCTTGGCTGGCAGCGCCCTTGCGAGATCCGCGCGCGCCGGCTCGAAACCATTGCCGAGCAGCGCGATCGCCTCGACGATCGTGTGCAGGTGGATCGTCACCTCGCCGCCGACCCAGTTGACGTTGTGGCAGCCCTCGGCGCGCAGCAGCCAGGCCATCGCGGCGAGCGTGCGCGCGTCGACCACCTCGCCGTTGTCCTTGTCGGTGCTGATGTCGCCGTTCTGGCAGAAGGCGCAGCGCATGTTGCAGGAGGTGAAGAAGATCGTGCCGGAGCCCTGCGTGCCGCGATAGACCAGCTCCTCGCCGGGGTGATGGAAGTAGGTGCTGACCCGGGTGTCGCGGGCGAGCTTGCAGGCGCCGTATTTGCGTGCCGCGGGCGCGATCGACCCGGCAGTTCCAGCGGCAGAAGTTGCAGTGCGCGAGCATGCGGCAGGCCAGCTCGCCGGCAGAGATCGAGCAGGTTCGGGCGTTCGACGCGCGCCCCGATGCTGGCCCTCACCCGCGCGAAGCGCTCGCCAGCGCTCGAGAAAGATCGGGGTCAGCCGATCGAGCTCCTGCCAGAGCACGTCCTCCGGCGCGTCCAGCTGACCCGACACTGGTATCGTCGCGCCGATCCGGAACTTCGCCGGCCGGCGGTTCTGGGCCACGTCCCGATACCATGAGAGCGATCGTGCGATGGCCGGGTCGCGCCAGACCTGCAGCAGACTGAACTCGCCCATGGCACCTCCCAGAATCCATGCTCCGGCCTAACTCCTCGACAGGCGTGGATAGAGCGGCTTCAGGCGCTCGTAGGTCTCGCGATAGAGGGCGTAGTGGTCGGCGTAGGTGGCACGCTGCGCTCGGTCCGGCTCGACGACGCCCGCAGGCGCGACGAACCTCGAGATCGCATCCCAGTCCCCAATGGCGCCGACCCCGACCCCCGCGACGTAGGCCGCGCCGAGACAGGAGCCCGGGTGGCCGCGCAGCAGATGGACCGGCCGGCCGAGCGCGTCCGCTGCGATCTGCATCCAGAGCGGGCTCCCCGCGCCGCCGTCCGAGGCCACGACATGGCGCACGCTTTGCCCGAGCTCCTCGAACACGTCGACATGGTGACGAAAGCCGAACACGACGCCTTCGAGCGTCGCCCGCCAGATGTGGGCGAGCGTGTGGTGCAGGCCAAGCCCGACCAGCGTGCCGCGGGCATAGGGATCGTGGATGGGGGTCTTCTCGCCGAGGAAATACGGCAGGAGGATCAGGCCATCGGCGCCAGCGGGAACCCGCGCGGCCAGGCGATCGAGCGTCGCATGCGGCTTTTCGCGCAGGCTTTCGGCGTCCTCGAGCGCGCCCGCGGCCAGCTCGCGCACGATCCAGTTCAGGACCGCGCCGGAGCAGGCCATGCAGCCGTTCGGCATGAAGAGGCCCGGCACGATGTGATGATCGAGAAACAGGCGCGGATCGGGCCTGGGGGTATCGGTTGCGAGCAGGATGTCCCCCGCGCCGCCGAACTTGATCAAAAGATCGCCGTCCCGGCGAATGCCGGCGACGAAGGCCGAGGCGACGTGATCGGCGCAGCCCGCGACCACGGGCGTGCCGGCGGCGAGGCCGGTCGCCGCTGCGGCTTCGGCCGTGACCGCGCCGATCACCTCGTGCGAGACCCGAACGGGCGGGAGCATTCCCGGCTCGATGTGGCCAAGCGCCACCAGGTCTGCTGCCGGCCGTCCGCTCGCGAGGTCGACGAAGCCCAACTCGAGCGCCCAGTTGTGCTCGAGCGCTTTCACGCCGGTCAGGCGCCAGTTGATGTAGTCGTAGGAGCCGAAGACGGTTCCGATCCTGCCGAACACCTCGGGCTCGTGGCGCTCGAGCCAGCGCAGCTTGGCCGCGATCAGCTGCTGATTGATGCCGTTGCCGGTGCGCCGGACGAACTCGGCCGGATCGAACTCGGCGCGCAGCTCCTCGACCTCGCGCCCGGTCCGGCCGTCGCTCTGCTGGATGCTGCGGCGGAGCAGCTTGCCCTCGGCATCGAGCAGGACCACCGCGGGCAGCATGCCGGTGACGCCGACCGCGGCGATGTCGCTGCCGCTGCGGCCGGATACCTGCAGAAGCTCCCGGGTCACCGCGCAGGCATTGCGCCACCACTCTTCGGGCTCCTCCTCGGCCCAGCCCGGGTGCTCGGAATGGAGCCCGGTCGGGCGCGAGGCCAGCGCCAGCGTCGCGCCCTCGGTGTCGATCAGGATGCCGATCGTGGAGGTCGTGCCGATGTCGATGCCGATGGTCAGCGCCATCGCTCAGCGGAGCTCCTCGACCCGCGCCGTAACCGGCGCGCCCGACAACGGCCCGAGATGGGCCATGGCGATGATCGGTTTCTTCTGAGGAAACAGGTCGTCAGGCATGGCGGGCCTTGCTGGTCATTGCCGGGCCTTGACCCGGCAATTCGACCGGACCCTCGGGTCGAGCCCGAGGGTGACCAGGGAAGCCCGCTTACGTCAAGCGCAGGTGCCACCGTCCCCTACCAGCGCGCGCTCCGGCCCCGCGACTTCGGCTTACGCCGGCCATGGTCGGTCTCTTCCACGAGCCGCCTGGCCTCGGCGACATGCTCGCGCGCTTTTTCCCGGTCGCCCTCCGCAAGCGCGAGACGGGCGTATTCGAGATGGGCATCGCACTGAAAAAGCCGCATCTCGGAGCGCTTGGCGATCCGCATCGCCTCATCCAGATCGCGCCGGGCCACCGGAAAATCATCGATCTCCCGAAACAATGCCGCCCGCGCCAGCAGCCCACGGGGCAATCATCCTCCTACCCGGCCTGGCGCAGGCCATCGACCGCCTGGTTGAGGTGCACCCTTGGCCTCACCATGCTCGCCCAGCGCCAACGCCGCCCGGCCAAGCGAAAGGTGATCCAAGCCGGCGTCGAGCAGGTGCCAGCAGTGCCTGCAGCCCCCACGGTAGCGTCTGTACGGCCCGCTCGCGCGCCTCGGCGGCGTGATCTTGGGTGAGCAGCAGATCGTTGTAGCGGTAGCCCTGGAAGCGAATAGAGTCGCGGGTACTGGGCCCTGCTGGAGGGCCGCCTGGAGCGTCTCGGCCTTCTCGAAAAGCGTTTGCGCGCGTGCCGTCGTAGCCCGCTTGGTGCAGAGCATCGGCCAAAGGCAGTGCGTGTGTCCATGCGATGGAAGGCGTCTCCACTCCGGTCGGCATGGGCTACGCTCGCCTTGCCCATCGCCACCGCCTCGGCGACATCGCCTAGCATCAGCAGCAGCTCGGAAAGATTGTTGGCGACCTGATCGCGGCGTTCCTCCAATTCTCCATGCGCGACGTGGCGCTCCAGGGCCATCCGCATCGGCGCCACCGCCTCCCTCAGCCGTCCGAGTGCTCCGAGATCGAAAGCCGGCTTCGTTCAGGATGAACGCTTGTCCGGCCTTGGTCAGCGCCGTCACTGGCCTGTACCAGGGTGGATCGAACAGGCCGGCGAGTGCTCCTAGATCCGCGCCGTAAGCGCCTAGCTTCCTCGTACTGTAACGCTCGCTGCCGTCGCCGAATTCGCGCCCAAAAAACCTCGTCCAGCGCTTCCTGATGACGTCCCGCGTGACATCCGTGGTGCATCGCCTGGAACAGCGGCGCCATCTCGGCGAGGGTGTCGGGGTGTTGCTTGGCGCTGTCCCGCAGATGCTCGTAGAGCCGCCCGTGCCCCGCCCGCCACGCCTCCGGCCGCTCTGTCCTCAGCCGCTCTCCGAAATGCTCCCGTACCAACGGATGCGCGTCAATCTCGTCGGCAGATTTCCTCCGACAAAGCTTCGCGTTACGGAGGCGAGTAAGCGTGCGTTTCCATTTCAGGTCGGTCTGATCCGACCAGCTATGTCGTTCAGTCCTTCGATCACCGGTTTCCGCCGGAGCACATCGATCAGCTCGCGTTTCGCTGGCCGATCGAACATGCCAATCAGATGAAGCACGTTCAGTTCCGGCGAGCTCGGCGAACTGCTTCTCGTAGGAGCGCATGATACGCCAGGCATGAGCCGCCGTGCTCGGCGTCCTCTTCCAGAGGCTCGACCTCTGCCGTACCTGCGGACATCGCCGTCCACGATGTCGCGGAGGTAGGTGCCTAGCAGGTTGAGGGCGAGGCTGTGGCCGCCGAACTCGCGCGACGCGGCTTCCAGCTCTTCCTGCTCACCCTGCACGCCCAGCGCCTCCAGGAGCGGTTCGCCGGTATGTGGCGAGAGATGGCCGAGCTCGATCACTGGGAGCCGTGTCGAGCGCAGTGCCCGAAGGTCGTCGACCTCAAAGCGTGTCGTGATCACGCAGAGCCCCGGGTTCTGCCAGGCGAGGAGACGCACCAGCTCGGCGAGCGTCTGGTCCTTGATCCGACCCTCACGGACCAGTGGTCGATGAATGCTGCAGGGGCTCCAGGCCGTCCAGAATCACGAGGACGCGCTCCTTCTGGATCAGCTCGGCCAAGCGGCGCGCCCGTTCGGTCTGCTGGAAAGTCTCTAGGCTTTGGCTCACCGAACCAGCGGAGCGCCTCGGCGAAGAACTCGTCGGCTGAGGCCTCTTCTTCTCTCATACTCTGTTTGTAGAACGACCAACCGTAGACCTTGGCGGCGCCCCGGAAGTGCTCGCGCGCCATATTGGCCAGCCAGCGGATGACCACCGCCGATTTGCCGACGCCGCCCCAGGCGACCAGGCTGATGATGTTGGTCTCCTCGTCCGCCCAGGCGCCATCAAGGAGGGCCAGCTCGCGCTCGCGTCCGAAGAGGCGCTCACCGATCCGCGGCAGCCGGGTGAGGTCGGGCGCTTTGGACAGGCACTGGACTATCAACAGCCTGGCTACCGGCTCGATCCTCTTAAGAAGCAGGCGGATCTCCTTCGCGATCTCTCGCGAACTCGTCGTCGATGACATGATCCAGGCCACGACGATCGGTCCGGTCGCCGCCGGGGCCGCATCTGCATCCGGCTAAGCCAGGGAACTGCTTCCCAGTCACACTTGCGCAGATAGACGGCACGATCTGCAGGCCCTCGCGCTCACGACGCTCGATCAGCCGGGTGACCTCTTCGCGCAGAATGAAGTCCGAGCGAAGAAACTCATGAGAGATCAAGAACACGGCCGCACTCGCGGCATCCATGGCAGCGGTGATCTTGGCGTACCAGTCTTCGCCAGCACCAATTAGCTTGTCGTTCCACTGCTCGAAATGGCCTTGCTTGACTGAAACTCTCGAGGTGGCCGACGAAGCGGTCCTTCCACTCCGTGTCCCGGTGGCTGTAGCTGATGAAGACGCTCGGTTTGTCGGCCATGGCCCAAATCCGGCCCGTTGCGATCCAAAGTTGATCGGCCGCGCCAGGAAGCCATAGCGGCGCGGGTGCGGCAAGGGTCGGGGGTGATCAGGAAGCGAGGTTCGGGCCGGCAGGCCACTCGCCCGTGGATCTCCCTGGTCGTCTCCGGCAAAGAGGTAGATGGCGCCGCGTCGATGTAGAGCCGCCGGGCGCTGTCGATCGGCGGGTCCTGTCTTCGCCCAGCAGCTCCTCGACGTAGAGCCGCTGGATCGCGACCATGGCGGCCGCGGCGATCGGGGTCGCGAGCGCCACGCCGAGAACGCCAAGCAGAACCCCCAGCAGCACCTGGGCGGCGATGGTCAGCGCCGGCGGCAGGGCGACCGAACGGCGCTGCACCAGCGGGCTCAATAAGTAACCCTCGAACATCTCGATCGCCGAATAGATCGCCAGGGCGTAGAGCCCCGTGCTCAGCCCCTGGCTGAAGGCGACCAGGACCACGGGAATGCCTGCCAGGATCGCACCGATGAACGGGATGAAGGCGAGCAGGAACGCCACGAGGCCCAGAATCAGCGCAAGCGGCACCCCGAGCAGGTTCAGTCCTAGAAAGGTCAGTAGGCCGACCGCAGCCATGGTGATCAGCTGTCCGACCATCCACCAGCGCAACGTCTGGCCCAAGGCTTCGAGAAGGTCGCGCGTGGCCTTGCGGCGCCGGGCCGGCACGAGACGCCCGATGCCGCGCAGATAGAGATCGGGATCGGCCGCGAGGTAGACGCCGATCACGAGCATGATCACCAGGTTGGCGAGCGCGCCGAAGCTCGACGAGATGATGCCGGTGGCTCCGCCGAGCACGCCCGCGGTCGACGGTAACAGATCGGAAAGCTTGACCTCCCTGGCCAACTCCTTGGTCAGCGTCGCCAGCCCAAGTCTCTGTTGCAGTCGCTCGATCGCCAGGGCGAGGTTGTCGACGAGTTCGGGCACCTGGCTCGCAACCTGCGGGGCCAGGAGCAAGCCCAGGGCGACCAGGCCGGCCACGGCGAGGAGCAGGACCAGCGCCAATGCGAGGCGATCCGGGAGTCCGCTGAGGTGGGTAACGCCATTGGTCGCCGCGCGCAGCAGGGTCGCGAGCAGGACGGCGGCGAACAGGAGCAGCAGGACGTCGGCCGCGAACCAGAGCAGGCTCGCGAGCAGGAGCAGGGCGAGCGCGATCGATGTCGTTTCGACGACCCGCCAGCCAAGATCGCGTGCGTCCCGGGTTACCCGGCGCCGGGCGAGCGCAGGGTGGCGCGGGATTTGATCATCGTCGCGTGGTCGGGAGTGTGCCACGGCTCGCTCCGCTCGACTAAGAACCGACGGCCTTCCTGTCTAGTCGAGGCAAAGCCCCGTCGTCCTGCCTGCCCCGCGCGCGGTGAACGGCCGCCGGCGGGCCGGAGTTCCCGCCGCGAGCGCCAGGTGCAACTGCCTCAGAAAACCGCGCGGAGCACGGCGAACAGGCGCTCGATGTCGGCCTCGTTGTTGTAGAGATGTGGCGTCACGCGGAGCGAATCGCCACGGAGGCTGACGTAAACCTGCTCCTTCGCCAGCCGTTCCGGCAGTTCCGCCGGCAGACCTTCCGGAAACCGCAGGCCGAGATAGTGACCGGCACGACGATCGGCGGGCATCGAGCTCAGACCAAGCCTCGCCGCCCGCTCGGCGATCACCGTGGTCGTAGCGACGAGGCTCGCCGCGATCGCCTCGACCCCCCACGCGAGCAACTGCTCGAGCGCCTCGATGCTGACCGGCAGGAGAGCGAAGTTCGAGCGCTCGCCGACGTCGTAGCGCCTAGCACCCAGCTGATGGCGCGCCCGATAGTCGATCAGACGGGCGAAGTCCTCGCTCCCTTCCCGGGCGATCCAATTCTGCTCCAAAGGCCGGCCGCGCTGATGCTCCGGCGCGACATAGAGATAGCCGAGGCTGTAGGGGCCGAGCAGCCACTTGTAGCCGGCACAGACCAGGAAGTCCGGCCGGGCCGCGGCGAGATCGAACGGCAGGGCGCCAAGCGATTGGGTGACATCGAGCACGAGAGCGCTGCCGGTCTCGCGGCAGCGCCTGCCGATCTTGGCGAGGTCGAGCAGGCCGCCATCGATCCAGTGACAATGGGGCAGGGCCGCGATCCGGACCCGCTCGTCCAGCCCGGCCAGAACGGCGGCGGTCCAGTCGCCGTCCGATGGCCGCTCGATCGTCAGAACCTCGCCACCGCTGCGCCCGGCCAGCTCGTACCAGGTGTAGACGTTGGAGGGAAACTGCTCGGCCAGGACCAGAACCCGTTCGCCGGGTCCGAGCGGCAGGTTGGCCGCAGCGATCGCGAGGCCGTAGCTGGCCGCGGGGACGATCGCGATGTCCTCGACCGTGGCGCCGAGCAGGCGGGCAAAGAGCGCCCGCGCACGCTCGCTGCCGCTGAAGAAGTCGGCCGCGGCAATGGTCCACGGCTGGCACTTCCGCGCGATCGCCTCGGCGCCGGCGGCCGCCGCCCGCTTCAGGAGCGGCGACATGTAGGCGCAATTGAGATAAGCGACCCCATCTGGCAGGTCGAACAGGTGGCGCTGGCTGGGGATCATGGCCGGATGCCGGGCGTGTCTGGCGTGGGCGGGGCTTTGGCCGGGATGCAGATCAGCGAGGACAGCAGCACGGCGCACAAGGTCTCCAGGCCACCCCGGCGGCAGAAGGCCTCTGCCTGGACGACGGTCAGCGTGCGCCCTGGCTTGAGCACGCGGCCGCGCGCGATCAACCGCTCGCCCTCGGCAGCGGCAAGGAAATTGATCTTGTATTCGGTGGTCAGCACATCGCTGCCCGGCGGCATCAGGCTGTAGGCGGCGTAGCCGCCGGCGCAGTCGAGCATCGCACCGATCAGGGCGCCGTGGAACAAGCCATGCTGCTGGCTCAGCTTCGGATCGGCGGCCGCCTCCAGAGCACAGCGCCCTGGACCGATCTCGGCCAGCTCGATGCCGAGCGCCTGCATCAGCCCCTGCCGGGCGAAGCTCGCCGCCACGACGGCGGCAAAATCCGGGTTCTGGGGCTCGAACTGGCTCATGATGGCTCCCGATCCGCGTTCATGGGGGGCTGGACGCGGTGGCGGCGCGGTTCGGCGAAAAGATCTCAGCGGCGCGGCGATCCTGTCAACCGGCCGACCCGGGATGGAGCAATCGTGAGCAGATCGAAGCCGTGAGCCGAAGCTCTCCGGCGCAAAAGTGCCGCAGGACGCTGAGGGTCGAACTCCCTTGGCAACCGAGCCAGGACACCCTTATTGCCTGGCGCGTCGATCCGGGTAAACGGCTGTCTCCCGACGACATTGCGATTAATAGGGGTTGTGAGCCGATGGCGAGTCCGACGAACGCGCGGCAGGTAGTGGTGTTCGATCTCGGCGGAGTGCTGATCGACTGGAACCCCCGCTACCTCTATCGCAAGCTGTTCGCGGACGAGCCGGCAATGGAACGCTTTCTCGCCGAGGTCTGCCACTCGGCCTGGAACGAGGAGCAGGACCGGGGCCGAAGCTTCGCCGCCGCGGTCGAGGAGGCGGCCGCCCGCCATCCCGACCAGCGTGCGCTGATCGAGGCCTATCATCTGCGCTGGGATGAGATGCTGGCGGGCCCGATCCCGGGTTCGGTCCAGATCCTCGAAGAGCTGAAACAGGCCGGCCACGAGCTGCACGCGCTCACCAACTGGTCCGTGGAGAAATTCCCGATTGCGCGCGAGCGCTACGATTTCCTCGACCATTTCGAGAACATCCTGGTCTCCGGCGAGGTCGGTCTGATCAAGCCCGATCGGCGCATCTTCCAGCTCCTCCTCGCGCGCATCGGCCGCCCGGCCGAGGATTGCATCTATATCGACGACAACGCCGCCAACGCCGCGGCCGCCGACGCCCTTGGCTTCGATGCGATCCACTTTCAGAGCCCGGCGCATCTGCGCGCCGCGCTCGCCCGGCGCGAGCCGCTGCGCGGTCTGGCGGAGCCGCGCTGAATTGCGCCGCGTCTGGCGCTGGCTCGGCTGGACACTAGCTGTCCTGCTCGGGCTGATCGTCGTCGGGGCCGGCGGCGGCTATCTCTGGTTGTGCGGCTCGCTGCCCCGGATCGACGGCGAGATCCGGGTCGAGGGGCTCGCGGCGCCGGTCACGGTGACCCGGGACCAATGGGCGATCCCGCACATCGAGGCGGCGAGCCTCCTCGATGCGACCTTCGCGCTCGGCTTCGTGCACGCCCAGGACCGGCTCTGGCAGATGGAGTTCCAGCGCCGGCTCGGCGCCGGGCGGCTGGCGGAGATCGCGGGCGCGGCCGCGCTGCCGACGGATCGCTACATGCGCACGCTCGGCCTCTACCGGCGGGCCGAGGCGAGCCTCGCCCACCTCGCGCCGGCGACGCGCGCCTGGCTCGAGGCCTATGCCGCCGGCGTCGACGCCTATCTCGCGACCCGCAGCGGCCCGCTGCCGCCCGAGTTCCTGATCCTCGGTGACCATGAGATCGAGCCCTGGAAGCCCGCCGACAGTCTGGTCTGGCTGCGCGTGATGGCGCTCGATCTGAGCGTCAATTACCGCGACGAGCTCCTGCGTGCCCGGCTCGCCAAGCGGCTTTCGGCGGACCAGATCGCCGACATCTGGCCGGACTACCCGGCGAGCGCGCCGATCACGCTGGTCGAGCTCGCCCGCGCGCTCCCCGCCGACGAGATGGCGGCGGTCCTGCCACCCGCCCCCGAGGGCGCAAAGGGCTCGAATGCCTGGGTCCTGGCCGGCAGCCGAACGCAGACCGGAGTGCCGCTCCTGGCCAACGATCCCCATCTCGGCCTGCAGGCGCCCGGCGTCTGGTACCTCGCCGATCTCGACCTGCCGGAGCTCGAGCTGGCCGGCGCCACCTTGCCCGGGGTGCCGGGCATCGTGCTCGGCCAGAACGGCACCATCGCCTGGGGCTTCACCAACACGGGCTCCGACACTCAGGACCTGTTCATCGAGCGGATCGATCCCGCCGACTCCGGGCGCTATCTGACGCCGGACGGCAGCGCGCCGTTCGCGATCCGCGACGAGATCATCCGGGTCAAGGGCGGCGCGCCGGTCCACCTGAGGGTGCGCGAGACGCGCCACGGGCCCGTGCTCTCGGACCTCCTGCCGGATGCCGCAACCGCCTTTGGCGCAGCGCAGGTGGTGGCGCTCGCCTGGACCGCGCTCGCCGACGACTACCGCACGGCGCAGGCGCTGCTCGGGCTGAACCAGGCCCGCGATTGGTCGAGCTTCGTCGCCGCCGCGCGCGACGTCGGTGCGCCGCAGCAGAACATCCTCTACGCCGACAAGGGCGGGCACATCGGTTTCATCGCGCCGGGCCGCGTGCCGATCCGCAAGGCAGGCGATGGCCGCTGGCCGGTGCCCGGCTGGAGCGGCGCCTACGACTGGCAGGGCTGGATTCCCTTCGACGCCCTGCCGCAGGCGCTCGACCCGAAGGACGGCCGGCTCTTCAACGCCAACAACCGGATCGTGCCGCCCGACTATCCCTATCTCCTGACCGCGGACTGGGAGGAGCCCTACCGGGCCCGCCGCCTGGCCGAGCTGCTCGATGGCGACCACTACGATCTCGGCCGGTTCGCAACGATCCAGGGTGACCAGCTGTCGCTCCTGGCCGAGGACCTTCTGCCGATCATGCTCGAGGCGGAGGCGGCAAGCCCCGAGGCGGCGACGGCGATGGCGGAGCTTCGCGCCTGGGATCGGGTGATGCGCCCGGGCGCCCGCGCGCCGCTCCTGTTCGCGGCCTGGTACCGCGAGCTGTCGCGTCTCATCTATGCCGACGAGCTCGGCGACCTGTTTCGATCGTTCTGGGGCGTGCGACCGACCTTCATGGAGCGAATTCTCACACGCCGTCCGGTCTGGTGCGACGATCGCCGGAGCGAACCGATCGAGACCTGCGCCGAGCTCTCGGCCAAGGCGCTGCCGCTCGCGCTCGCCGACCTCGAGCACCGCCTCGGCAGCGATCGCGAGGCATGGCACTGGGGCGGGTTGCACCCGGCGCGGATGACCCACGTCCTCCTTGGCGATCAGCCGCTGCTCGGCTGGCTGTTCAACATCGAGAGTCGCGATCGGCGGCGACAGCACCACGGTCGATGTCGGCCACTACCTGCTACGCGACGAGGAGCGTCCCTTCGCCAGCACCCACGCGGCAAGCTATCGGGGGCTCTACGATCTGGCCGATCCTCGACCGCTCGCGGTTCATTGCGGCGACCGGGCAGTCGGGCAACCCGCTGTCGCGCCACTACCGCGACCTGACGGCCCTCTGGGCGCGGAACGAGACGGTGCCGATGACCCGCCGCGCCGGCGAGGCCGAGGGCGCCGGTGCGATCGGCCGGCTACGGCTGACGCCGGCACCCTGATCACGGCCGGTGCGGCCCCTCGAGCTCATCGCGGCGCGAGCAAGTAACTGCGACAATCGGTCGCAGATGCCGCGTTTTGCCATATGCAAGGACCTAGTCGGTGAAGTTCGCGCAGAAGGCGATGAAAGCCGTGCAAGGACCTGTGGATAAAACCATCTTTCCCCTACTGGTTGTATCTTTTCCACAGTGAGATGTGGACCAACCTCGAAGCTGTCGTCAACAGCATGTGCCGATCTTTCTTCGATCACACAGTAACTTGCCGAACACATTCACAACTGAGGAACTGTAAAAAGCCTCTCGAGCAGCGCTTCGGGGGCGGCGCCGCGGCCGATCTGTGAGCATTTTTCTCTAGCGCAGTGGTTTCGAGTGAGCTTATTTTACCTCGCGTAGTCCCATCCCACCCGACATTCACGTTGAGCGGGAAACCCCGTTTCATCGTGCCGTGGAGTCCCCTAAACAATGAACCAACTAGCCAGCAAAGTTGCCAGCCGCGCGGTCGGTGGCCGAAGTCGCGCCCTCGATGTGGATCGCTATGTCAGCCTGCGCATCCGGCAGCGCCGGATCATGCTCGGTCTCACCCAGCAGCAGATGGCTGAGCTGATCGGCGTCACCTATCAGCAGGCGCACAAGTACGAGACCGGGATCAATCGCATTTCGGCCGGCCGGCTCTATCAGATCGCCCGGGCGCTTGGGGTCGAGATCAGCTACTTCTTCGAAGACGTCGAGCCGGGCGGCGGCGCCGCCCGCAGCCAGGAGCTGATGCCGCAGCAGCGCATGCTGCTCGAGCTCGCGCGCAATTTCGCCGCGATCAAGAGCCGCAAGCACCAGGAGGCGCTCTGTCACCTGGCGCGGGTGCTGAGCGACGGCGAGTCGCGCCACTAGGGACGTCGGCGCGCCGCGCCGGCTGGCTGGCTAGCGAGCCGAAGCCAGCTGGTGCGCCTGGCGGGTCGGTTCGGGCAGCCGGTAAGGGCCGGTGCAGGCCAGGGTCAGGTCGATGGCGCTGGCCTGTCCGACCCGATGTCCCGTCGAGACGAAGAGCGGCCTGACCCCGGCGCGCGAGCGGAGAGTAGCGCCGATCGCCTGGCCCCGATCGATCAGCGGCGCCCAGGCGCCGCGCGCGCGCCCGGGCTCATCGAACTTGCCGATCAGCCGGGACTTGGCGACCCCGATGCAGGGCGTATCGAGCAGCCAGCCGAGATGGCAGGCGAGGCCGAAGCGGCGCGGATGAGCGTAACCCTGGCCGTCGCAGAGCAGAAGGTCGGGGGTCGTGGCCAGCACAGCAAGCGCGTCGAGAGCCGCCGGGATCTCGCGGAACGACAGCAGCCCGGGGACGTAGGGGAAGCGGGTCGGCCGGCGCGCAAGCGCGCTCTCGACCAGCTCGAGCGCCGGCAGGCGGAGCACCGCGACCGCCGCCCTGGTGATCTTGCCCGCCTGCTCGAAGCCGATGTCGATGCCGGCGACGAGGACGATCGGGCCGAAGCGGTCCGCGAGCTCGACCTCACCGGCGCGCGCCGCCTGCAGCGCCCGCGCCTCGGCCGGGCTCAGGTCCCAGGCGTGCTCATGGACGGGGATCAGTGGCACGCTCGGGCCGATCCTGGTGCCGCGCCAGAAATGTGGTCTCCACGATCCTTCATCGGTCACCGGGTCAGCGGGCCGCCGCCCCGCGGCGGCGCTCTTCGGCCAGCCTGATGATGCGCACGGTCTCCGACCAGAGGCCGAGCCGCTCCGCCTGCGCGGGCGTGAACCAGCGCGCGTCGGCCGCATCGCCGCCGGGGCGGAGCTCGGCCACGGGCGCCTCAGCCGTGAAGTCGATCAGCGTGTAGTGATAGCGGACCTGCCCGCCGTCATCGCGCTCGATCATGTCGACCGTCGCCACCACCTCGCCGAGTTCGACGGCGAGACCGGTCTCCTCCATGACCTCGCGTCGGGCGGCCTCGGCGACGGTTTCGCCGAGCCGCTGCGCGCCGCCGGGCAGGCTCCACTGGCCCTCGCGCGGCGGCTTGCCGCGTCGGATCAGGAGCAGCCGCTCGCCCTGCCAGACGACCACACCGACGCCGATCAGCGGTCGGGCCGGGTACTCACGGCCCGTGGTCATCGAGGTCGATTCGAAGCGATGCCCGGCGTGCCATTCGGCTCATAGGAACAGGGTCAGGACCCCGGTATAGGCATACAGGCGATCGTGGTAGATCTCGCCATTGGTGAAGAAGCCGGCCAGCGGGATGGGGCCCAGCGCCTGCTCGATCGCCTTCAGCTCGGCCGAATCGGGCCCGAACAGATTCGCGCCGCGGGCGACGCAGGTATGATAGAGCGCGCCCCGGATGGGCCGCCCGTCGGCCCGCCGCTTCAGATCCTCGAGCATGCGGTGCAGGTCGATCTGCGCGGCTGCGCTGTCCCGCTTGACGAACAGGAGCGGGTCGCCCCGGCGCAGCTCGTCACCGATCGCGATGATGCGCCGCTGGCCGTCGATGCCGAGCAGTGGGCGGACCACGTAATCGGCCCGGTCCGAGCCCGGCACCGGCAGGGCGGCATGGATGTAGCCGGCAATCCGGCTTGGATTCCGAGCCAGGACTTCGCCGATTTCCGCCTCGAGCACCTCGACCGCCGGGCGGCCATCGATCGTGAGCAGCCAGGGCCCCTGACTGGCGGTCACCTCGTGGACTGGCCCGATCGGTGTGCACCCCTGGGAGAGGCCGGTGATCACGGGCACTTCGGAGGTCATCAGTACGCCCGAAAGGCCGCCCTCGGTCGGGCGCCCGGCGATCTGGAAGGGAGTGCCGCTCGCCGACGTCAGGCCACCGACCAGGAACGCCCCGCTGCGCTCGCTCAGCCGAGCCAGCGTGCTGGCAACCCCGCCATGGCGCGGATCGCCGTGGATCACGCCGAAGCCGGCCGAAGCCTCCGGCGGCCACGCGGTGAGCTGCCGATCGAGCTCGCTTCGGTTTTCGCCCAACCCGTCGAACAGGCCGAAGCTTCGCTCCGGCAGGCTCGCGACCAGGGCCACGACCGCGCCGCCGTCCATGTCTTCGCGGCCTGTCGTGCAGACGCCGGCACCACCGGTGCCGACCCAGTTGCGGACGCCCGTCGCCTCGGCCAGTCGCGCCACGATCAGATCGAGAGAATCGGCCAGCGGGTTGCTGGCATAGACGAAGCCGAGGTTGGTCGTCGGCGGCAGTTCGCCCAGGCCCTCGAGGCATGCCCCGCAGGCGCTCGGCCAATCTGCTGCACGGCCACGGGCCGCCCGGAACGAGTCCATTCGAGTGCCTCCCACGGCCTCTTCAGGTAGTGTAGCACCCCGCGAAACCCAAGCGCGGCGATGAATCAACCATCAGGCGATATTTTGCTTGACGAACATTTCCGAAACGTTAGAGTGCCAGGCAACGTTGGTTGGTGCATCGGGTGACTCCACGGCATGGCCAGCGTTGACCGATGTGAGATGGGACCCTCGGGGGGGGTCGTCCGGACGGGCGGCCCCCCAAGCGTCTTCAGCGGGTGCTCGGACCTGGGCGGCACCAGAAACGGGTCGGGCCGGTCGGATCTGCGGCCGCGCACAACCTCAGGGCGATACAGCGCCGCCGACCCGCTGGCGGATCGCCGTCACCTCCTCTTCGGAGGGTGCCGCGATCAGAAAGCGCAGGTCGATGCGCCGGTTGAGCCGCCGGCCCTCGGGCGTCGGGTCGAGCGAGACCGGCCTGTGGGCCTCGTAGGCGCTCACGCCGAGCAGGTCCTCGCCGCGGGCGTTCTTCAGGTGGCCGAGGCTGGTCTCATCGGCGAGCAGGGCTTGGTAGGTGTTAATCGCCCGTGCGGACGCCAATGCCCAATTGTCGGCGAACTCGGGTGTGCTGATCGGCACATTGTCGGTATGTCCCTCGATCAGGACCGCCTCGAGCAGGGCCTTGGGCGCGATCGGGCAATCCACCTGCTGGATCGCCGGCGCCCGGCTGTAGCAGGGCAGAGTGCGGGCGAGCACGGCCGCCAGTTCGCGCAGCGCCCGCTCGCCTTCGGGCCGCAACACCGCCTTGGCGCTGTCGAACAACAGGCTCTCCGGCAGCCGGAGAATGCCGTTCTCCGGATCGAGGCTGACGTCCACCTGGCGTTCGCGCAGCAGCGACTGGACGGCTGCCAGCATGTTCTTGCGAATCCGATCGTTGCGCAGCAGGTAGTCGGTCACGGCGCCGAGTTCGTCCCGTTGCCGCGCCAGGAGATCGCGCTCCTCGGTCAGCTGGTCGCGCTCCTTGGCGAGCTGGTCGCGCTCCATGGCGAACTGGTCGCGTTCCTCGGCAAGCTCGTCGCGCTGCCGGGTGAGGGCATCGCGCTCGCGCGCCAGGCGATCCTTCTCGCGGCTGACCTCGTCGCGCTCGCGGATCAGCTGCGCCTGAGTCTGCCCCGCCTGATCCTCCGCCGTGCGGTAGTTGAGCGCAAAGGCCATCAGCATGATGATGAACACGAACAGCATGCCGACCATGAGGTCGCTGACCGAGACGAGATAGTTGCCCTCCTCGTCTTCGGGCCGGCGCGCGACCATGAGGCTGCGGGCCATGTCAGCGCGGCCTCTGGTCGAAGCCGCCGGCAACGCCGCTGAACAGCTTGGAGGAGCGGGCAAGCTCCTCGTCGAGGCGGCCGATGAAGCCCCGCACCCGCTCGTTGAAGCGCTGGACGTTGCGGCTCAGCTGCTCGAGCGCCGCCAGTAGCTCGGGATCCTGGCCTTCGGCGCGGGCGTGATGGGCCGCCAGGACGACCCGCGAATTGGCCGCCACCTCGCGAAACGTCCGCCCCAGCTCCTCCAGCGCCCGGCGCATGTCGGCGAGGTCGTGCAGGCTGGCGCCGAGATGGCCCCGCGCCGCCTCGGCCTGCGCTTCGCTGCCCACCACCGCGATCGGTCCCAGCTGGCCGAGCGCCGTCCTGATCCGGCCGAGGGCCAGTTCGAGCTGGGAATCCAGGGCATCGATGCCCGCGGTCGACATTTCGAACAACTCGATGAAGCCCGGCAGCACGCGGCCGAGCTCGGCGTCCGCGCTCGTCGAGCGCGAAGGCGCTGGCGCCGGCAGGGTGGCCGGCAGACCCTCGATCGCCTCGCGCAATCGGCGCAGCTCGTCACGCAGGCCGGCGAGCAAGGCATCGGCCCGCGCGCCGGGCGCCGCGCTGACCGCCAAAGTGGTCTCCACCAGGCGGTCGGGCAGCTGCTCGTCCAGCGTGGCCAGACGCGCCGCGGCCTTGGCGAAGCCCTCGCGCATCGGCTGGATCGCTTCGATCAGCTCGGCCGCGAGGCGCTCTTCGATCGTCTCCGGGATCGTGACGTGCAGCTGACGGCCGAGCCGGCGCAGCAGTGCGCTCTGGCTCTTCAGCTCGTCCAGCTGGATCACGCCGAGATATTCCGGCGTCACCGACACCAGGCGTTGCTCCAGAGCGGTGCACAGTTGCCCCAGCCGGCGGCCGACCCGATAGAGCTGGGTCTTCTCGCGCCAGGAATAGACGATCGAGGTACCGAGACCGGCGATCGAGGTGACGAACTTGAAGGTCGCCGCCGCCAGGAGGTCGCGGAGCGCGCCCTGGGCCCCCTGCACGCTCCCCGCCGTGACCCCGGCGCTGGCGAAGTAAAGAGCGGCGACCAGCCCGAGAAACGTAAACAGGAGGCCAAGGCCGACCATGTAGTTGGGCACCGCCATGTAAAATCGCAGATTGACTTCGGCATGCCCGAGAACTGTCTCGTTGAAATCGTCGGCGGGGCGGCGGGTCGCCCCGAGCGCACCCTCCTGACCCGGCACCGGACCAGGGTCTGCGCGAAGGCGCGCCAGGCGTCGCCGATGATCGGGTTGGCCGCCAGTCGTTGATCGATCGTCGGAAAGCGATCGCGAAACGTGATCGGGTTCGAGGCCTCGCGAACGACGGCGAGGGCCGCGTCCAGGCCTTTGTCGATCGGCCGCAGACGCAGACGGAACTGCAGCCAGACGGCCACGGCGCCGAGAACCAGAACGGCGGACAGCGCCCAGGGCACCCAGGCGAGAGCGAAGAAGCCGAAAACCGTCTCGATCATCCAATGCCCCGTAGCAGCCGCCGGCGCCACGGTCGCCAATCATGGTCCCGCAGGCCACCGGCCGGCGGCGGTCCGCGCCGCGGTCTTAGCAGCTCGAACGCGGCTCGGCAAAACCACGACCTCGGCGCGCCACGCGAACCGCGCGAGAATTTGCGCAGCGGGTGGCGGCCGGGGACCCGCTCGCTCGGGTCCCGAAGATTCGACCGACGATCGGCGGATCGGCTAAACGAAAGGTGAAAGCGAACGAGTTCATCGCTTTGGACGGTCGTCCGAGCACCTTCGGGCGACGTCCGGGCGTGGCGCGATGATCACCCGCACGGCGAAGAGAGTTCGGCAGAGAATAACCTAAGGTGCTAATGCCTCGCGCAACTTTTCACCTTTTGCTTGATGAAGAAAGGCCGCTCCGCTAAGCATGGGGCGAATACCCATTCGGCACCGGTTCGGTGACGGCTTACGATCGTTGAGTTTCCCTTTGCAATGCTTCATGTCCTTGTCATCGATGATCGGGTAACCAACCGCAACATCCTGACCCGGTTGGCAGCCTCGGTCGAGGAAGGCATCCGGGTCAAAGCATTCGCTAGCCCGCAGGCGGCGCTTGACTTGGTCCTGGTGCACGATGCCCGACCTGGTGATCACCGACTACAAGATGCCCGGCATGGATGGCGCCGACTTCATCCGGGCCTTTCGCACATTGCCGGGCGCGCGCGACGTCCCCGTCGTCGTGGTCACGGTCTATGAGGACCGCAGCTACTGCTATCAGGCGTTGGAAGCCGGCGCCACCGACTTCCTGCTGAGCCCGGTCGATCATCTCGAGTTTCGCGCACGCGCGCGCAATCTCCTCACCCTGCGCAAGCAACAGAAGCTTCTGGAGCAGCGCGCTCATCAGCTGCGCCGGGAACTGGTCTCGAGCACCGAGCAGCACGAAGCGGCGATCAAGGCGAGCGAACTGCGGCTGCGCCAGCTGATCGACACCGTACCCGCCACCATCAGCTCCGTGGATGTCAACGGCCGGCTGACCCTGCTCAACCGCGCCCACGAGCAGCTCTACGGCATCGACCCGGCGGGCGCGCTCGGCCGCACCCTGGCCCAGGTCTATGGCGAGGCGTACGCGACCAAGCACCTGGTGCTCAACGCCAAGGTGTTCGAAACCGGCGAGATTCTGCCAGGCTTCGAACAGGAGGTGGTCAACCCGAGGTCCGACGAGGAGCGGATTCTGCTGACCACCAAGTCGCCGCTGCTCGACGACGCCGGCCGGGTCGCCAACGTGGTGACGGTGTCCCTCGACGTCACCGAATTGAAGCGCGCCGAGGCCCAGGTGCGCCACCAGGCCGGTCACGACGCCTTGACCGGCCTGCCGAACCGGGCGTTGTTCAAGGACTACCTCGAGCACGCGCTGGCCCGGGCGCGCCGCAGCAACAGCGTGGCGGCGGTGCTCCTGCTCGATCTGGACCGCTTCAAGGGCGTCAACGACGCTTTCGGCCTGCCGTGCGGCGATCTGTTGCTCAAGGCGGTTGCCGAGAGGTTGCACGCCTGCCTGCGCGAGACCGACGCCATCGCCCGCCTCGGCGGCGACGAGTTCGTGATCCTGCAGACCGACGTCCGGGGTTCGGAGGAGCCGCGCGGCCTGGCGCGGCGCCTGATCGACAGCTTCGGCCAGCCCTTCCTGATCAACGGCGAGGAACTGCACAGCAGCGCCAGCATCGGCATCACCGTCTACCCGGCCGACGGTCAGTCGGTCGACCGGCTGCTCAAGAACGCCGAGCTGGCGATGTATCGGGCCAAGTCGAACGGGCGCAACGGCAGCTGCTTCTTCGCGCCGCAGATGAACCTGGTCGCCCGGCGCACCGGGCTGCTCGAGCGCGAGCTCCGGCAGGCCTTCGCGGCCGATCAGTTCACGGTCCACTATCAGCCGCAGCGCGACCTCGCCAGCGGCCAGATCGTCGGGGTCGAGGCATTGTTGCGCTGGCGCCATCCGCGCCGCGGCATGGTCCGGCCGACCGAGTTCGTCGGCCTGGCCGAGGATATCGGTCTGATCGGTCCGCTGACCGAGCGGGTCCTGGAGCGCGCCTGCCGCCAGCACCGCGTGTGGCAGCGCTCGGGCCTGCCGCCGCTGCGCCTTTCGGTCAATCTCTCGCCCGGGCAATTCCGGGACGGGGGCGCTACCGCCCTGATTGAGAACACCCTGACCGAGACCGGGCTGGATCCGAGCTGGCTCGAGATCGAGCTCACCGAGGGGGTGATGCTCGAGAACAGCGAGGCCGTGATGGCCAGCCTGCGTCGCCTGCACCAGCTCGGCGTCAGCTTCTCGCTCGACGATTTCGGTACCGGTTATTCGTCGCTCGCCTATGTCAAGCGGCTGCCGATTCGGCGGCTCAAGATCGATCAGAGCTTCGTCCACAAGCTCGGCCACGACGGCCAGGACCAGGCCATCGTCCGGGCGGTGATCGATCTCGGCCACAGCCTGGACCTCAAGGTTACGGCCGAGGGCGTGGAGACGCGCGTTCAGCTCGAGCGCCTGGAGCAGCTCGGCTGCGACGAGGCCCAGGGTGATCTGATCAGCCCGCCCCTGCCGGCGGAGGCCTTCCACGTCCTGTTCAACCTGCGCGAGCTTCCGGCCGCGGCCTCGGGCTGATCGGTCGATGCGCCCACGAGCGGGGCCTGTTCACGGCAGCCAGCGCGCGCTATGGTTGGGTGACGACTTCGGGCGGGAGCTGCCGACAAGCCAAGACGACCCTGATGAGCGGCGACCAATCCAGGCCAGCGGCGGGCGGCTCGGCTGAGCGGGGCTCGGCCGAACCCGATCACACCCTCTGGCAATGGCTCCGCGCCCGGCTACAGGGTCGGGCGGACAGTGAGCACGAGCAGATCCTGATTCGCGTCGGCTTCGCGGCCGGTATCCTCGGCAGCCTGCTGACCGTCGCCCTGAGCGGCGGGGCTCCTCGGATGATCGGCGTTTGTCTGCTGATTGCGCTCGGCTACCTGATCGGCTCGGTGACGCTCTTCGGTCATCTGTTGTGGCGCCCGGCGATCAGCCCGGTCCGCCGTTCCGCCGGCATGTTGCTGGATCTGATCACCCTGCCGCTCGGCATGATCGTCGGCGGCGCCGTGGTCGCGCCGCTCTACCCGATGTTTCTATGGATCACGTTGGGTATGGGCTTCCGCTACGGGCGAGGCTATCTGCTGGCCGCCGCCGGCCTGAGCCTCGCCGGCTTTGCCGTGGTGGTCGCGCTGAGCGAATACTGGCGGGCGCAACCGGCTCTGGCGGCGAGCCTCTGGATCGCGCTTCTGGTCCTGCCGGCCTATGCCTCGACGCTGCTCACCAAGCTGACCGCGGCCCTGGCGCGCGCCGAGGAGGCGAGCCAGACCAAGAGCCGCTTCCTGGCGACCATGAGCCACGAGCTGCGGACCCCGCTGCACGCGATCATCGGCATGGCCGGTCTGCTGCGCGGGACGCGGCTCGACGGCGAGCAGCTCGACATGGTGCGGACCGTGCGCAATGCCGGCCAGAGCCTGCTCGAGATGATCGGCGACATCCTCGACATTGCCAAGATCGAGTCCGGCCAGACCAATACGGAAGCGGTCGACTTCGATCTTCACGCGCTGCTCGCGACCGTCCGTTCCCTGCTGTACCCCCAGGCGGTCGGCAAGGGCCTCGCGCTCCGCCTCGAGGTCGACCCCGCGGTGCCCTACCGGTTGCACGGGGCGGCCCGCGAACTCCGGCAGATCCTGGTCAATCTGGTCGCCAACGCGGTCAAGTTCACCGAGCGGGGCAGCGTCACGATCAAGATGATCGGTGAGGCCCTCGAGGGCGATGCGGCCACGATCCGGATCGACGTTCAGGACACCGGGATCGGCATCCCCCTTGCGACGCAGGAGCGGATCTTCGAAAGCTTCCGGCAGGCGGACGAATTCGACCACCCGGCGCTACGGCGGCACCGGGCTCGGCCTCGCGATTGCCCGTCAGCTGGCCGGCGCGCTGGACGGCTCCCTGAGGGTCAGCAGCGCCCCGGGTGTCGGCTCCTGTTTCACCCTTCGGGCGTCGTTCGCGCGCGCGCCGGATGCCGAACCGGCTCTGCGCGGACAGATCGTGGTGGTCGGCGAAGACGCGGCGGCTGCGATCTATCGGCGCCGCCTGGCGGCCTGGGGGGCCGAGGTCGCGCTGGCCACCAGCGCCAACGCGGCGCGGGCCCTCCTCGGTCAGGCGGGGCGGCGGCGCGCCGTGCTCCTCCTCGAAGCGCCCGAGCGCGGCCTGGACTGGCGCTTGTGCGCCGAGCTGGTCGCGCGCTTCACGACCGACCCGCTCAACGTCGTCGTAATCGGCGACAACGAGCGGGCGGCCGGCAGTCACGCGCTTGCCGTGCTACCCTTGGCGGTCGACGACGATCGCCTCTACGGCAGCCTGCACGCGGCTCTCGCGGTCCAGGATGATCGAGGCGGGCCGGCAGCGCTTCGTGCGCGGCAGTGGCCGCGGCGGCGCATCCTGGTCGCGGAGGACAATCGGATCAATCAGCTGGTCATCGAGCGGATGCTGACCAGCGTCGGACACGAGGTCACGCTGGTCGGCAATGGCGAAGAGGCGCTCGATGCCCTGGCGGAGGGGCGTTTCGACCTCGTGCTCGTGGACTTGAACATGCCGGTGATCGGCGGGCTCGACATGGTGAAGCTGCATCGCTTCGCGACCGGCGGGCGTGACGACCCGCCCTTCGTCGCGCTGACCGCGGATGCCACCGAGCAGACCCGCCGGCAATGCGAGGAGGCCGGTATCGACGCCTGCCTGACCAAGCCGGTCGACGTCGACGAACTCGTGATCCTGGTCGACCGGCTGACCGGATCCGGGGCGGCTGCCAGCAGCGGTCCGCCACCGACCCAAAGCGGCATCGGAACACCTTACGGACGCGCCGCCCACGGCACCTTACCGGTGCTCGATGTGAGCTATCTCGACCGGCTTCGCCAATTGGACGATGAGGATGACTTCCTGGCACAGGTCATCAACGACTTCATTGCTGACGCGGAGCAGCTGGTGATGGAACTCGAGGCGGCCGCGGTCGCCGGCGATGCGCTGACCTTCCGCGACCGCGCCCACGCGCTGCGCAGCAGCGCCGCCCACGTCGGAGCGACGGCCGTGTTCGAGCTCTGCCTCGGCTGGCGTGGAATTGATCGCGCCGAGCTGGCCGAACGGGGCGCCGATTATGCCGCGCGGATCAAGTCAGAGTTCGCCCGCCTGCAGGATGCACTGCTCGCCGAACTCGCCGAACCCCGAGCGCGCGAGCGGCCTGCATTCAACCCGCGACACTGACGGCGACCGTCTCGGCCGGTCCCGCGGCCCGGGCGCGCCGCCGCTCCTGTGCTGCCGCCAGACGCTCCATGCGCCGCAGATCCGCCTCGGTCAGCCCGAGCGCCGTCTCGACCCAGATATCCGTCACCTCGATCAGCTCCTCGTAGCTGATCGGCTGGCAGCGCCGCGCGACCCGGGCGAGCGCGGTCTGCACCCCATGCTGATGGGCCTTGCGCTCGAGGTATTCGCGCAGCCCGGCCTCGCCCTGGCCGGCCGGCACCAGGAGGTCGACGAGCCCGATCTCCTGGAGCTCCTCGGCCGAATACAGCCGGCCACTGAGAATGATGTCCTTGGCGCGGCGGCCGTCGAGCCGGCGGGAGAGAAAGCTGTACGCTCCCATGCCCGGGAACATGTTGAACAGCACTTCCGGCAGACCGAACTGAGAGCCTTGCTCCGCGACCAGGAGATCGTTGGACAACGCCGCTTCGAAACCGCCGCCGAGTGCATCACCCTGAACGAGGGCGATGGTCAGGATCGGCAGATCCAGGCTGACGTTGTTCAGATAGCAGATGTCGATGCAGGCCTTGGCGTAGCGGAACAACCCCGCGGCGTCATGGCTGCGGATCAGCTGCGTGAACAGGCGCAGGTCCCCGCCCAGATTGTAGATGCCGGGCGTGCTCGAAGCCCAGACCAGATAGCGCAACGGCAGTCGCGCCTCGCTCGACGCCGGCGAAGGCTCGCTGGAGGTAGGTCTGAAGATCCAGAACGTCCTTCAGCAGCTCCGATGAAAAGCAAGGACGGCCGCGATGCCGCTGGTGACACCACAGGATCCCGGTATCCGCCTCGAAGCGGACGCCGAGCTCGGCATAGCGGGAGCTCAGGGCGCTCAGATCGATCCAGCGCTGCGCCTCAGCGCCCGAGGGTGTCGGATCCCGAGCCTGACGCAGAAGGAAGGCGTCGATGTGCGCGACGCGGTTGTCATCGGGCCGATCTCGGTCGAGCTCGAAACCGCCCTGGCACTCGTGTACAAGGCTCTTGGAAACCGCCATTTTGGGCCTCTCAGGCTTGGTTTGGGTTGGGTTGACCCTCGGCCAGACCACAGCCCCTATCGACCGCTGCGCTGCCGCTGCCTGCAGCAGAGATGACCGAGAGTTGTGCCCGATCTTGATAAAACCAAGCCAGTTCTTCTTCAAGTATCGATTTAAATTGCAACTAACTTTCCAAACAAAGCTGGCCAAAAACGAAATAAATTCGAGCCATTTAGTGTCTTGCTTAAGTAGAGTTTAAGATAGCTCGTTTCGGCCAAGCGGCCAGTGTCGGCGTCACAGGTGATGCGCGAGACGAGCTGGAGTGGTCGCACGGGATCGGATCGCCCGGCGCGGCTGCAAGAACCGCGCCGCTGGTGTCCGCCGGCGCGGGCGGCCCCCTCGGTGCACTCGAAG
Organism: uncultured Alphaproteobacteria bacterium; assembly: GCA_963815435.1. Taxonomy (GTDB): domain Bacteria; phylum Pseudomonadota; class Alphaproteobacteria; order Geminicoccales; family Geminicoccaceae; genus DATAOG01. The sequence continues at coordinate 169,865 of CAWFGZ010000034.1, read as the reverse complement.
CTGCGCTTAGTTCAGAATCAGAACTTCGACGCGGCGATTCGCCTCGCGACCGGTCGAGGTGTCGTTGGACGCGATCGGCTGTGCCTCGCCGAGCCCCTGCGTCGACAGGCGGGAGCCATCGACCGCGAAGTTGTCGATCAGGAACTTCTTGACCAACCTCGCCCGGCGTTCCGAGAGGCTCTTGTTGTAGCTGGCATCGCCTATGGCGTCAGTGTGGCCCACGATCAGCACGCGTCGATCCTTGTAGACGTCTATCAGTTCGGCCACCTTGGCGAGGGCATCGTAGGCCGTGGGCTCGACGGCATCGCTGTTGATCGCGAACAGTTGCGCCCCAGGCACGGTCATGTTGATCCCGCGTTGATCGACCTTGCCATCGAGGTCCACAAGGAGACTTTGCACCTGCAGCCGCGGCTCGAGGGGCAGATCGGCGATCAGTCGAGGCAGTGCCGGTCCTTGGGTCTGGCTGGTCGCACCGCCTGACTTGACCAGGTCGAGGTCGGCATCGACCGCCGGGTCGGGCGTCAATGTCGCCGCCACATCCACTTTGCGCGGTGGCGGCAGCGGGGCACTGGTCGAGGTGGTCCCGAGCGCGGCGAGCGCCTGGGGCGCCGCACTTGCCCCCTCGCTGGCGGCAGCGCGGTCGATGGCCTCCAGGCTCGGCGCCGAGCTGCGCGAGCCGTCGTCCGCCATGGCGATCTCAGTCCGGCCCGGAGGGATCGCTGCAGTCGGATTCGTGGCCGGCTCCGCGCCGGTCAGCGCGGCGTTCAGCTCCTTGATCCGGCTCTCGACCGCGACCAGGTTCTGCCGCGCGGCGGCGGTCGCCGAGCTCGCCGCGGAACGGAGCACTCCGACCTCCTGCTCCAGCTGGCGGTTGGCGCTGGTGACCCGTTCGTTTTCGGCACGAAGGCCGCTCAGCTCTTGCCGCACCTGATCCCGCTCCTGCTCCGCCTGCGCGAGTTGGGCGCGGAGCCGGTTCAGCTGTTCGCCGAGCCCTGAGCTCTCGGCCTTTGCGGTCCGTGCGGTCTCCTGCAGTTCGGCCAGACGCGCCTCGGTCCCGCTCCGTGCGCTGGCGGCGCTCGCGATCTCCTTGTCTCGGGCGGCAAGTTGCGCGCGCAAGTCGTCGATTTCGGCCGCCGACCGTTCGGCCGCCTCGGTCAGCGCCGCCACTTTGCTGGTAAGGACCTGCTGGCTCTTGCGCGCGTCGGCTTCGGTCCGATCGCGTGCCGCCTGGGCGCGCGCCAGGCTTGTGTTCAACTGAGCGTTCTGCCAGCGCATCGTGACCAGCTCGTCCTCGATGCGCTTCGCCTCGGCCCCCGCCGCCTCGGCCGCCTTGGTCAGCTCGCCGATCCGGCCTTGGGCCGACTGAAGCCCGTCCCGATCGGCGCGTAAGGCCGCGATCTCGGCCGCCAATTGCCGATTCTGCTCTTTGAGAGCCGCCACTTCCTCGCGCGCCTGACCGGCCGACGCAGCGACCGCCGCGGCCTTGGCGAGTTCCTCGAGGCGCGCCCGCGCCGCAGCCAGGGCCTCGTTCAGCTCAGCGAAGGGCGGCTGCTGCCCGCTCCCAGTCGACTGTCCGGTGGCGCCGTGGCTGGGGTCGGCGGCCTCCTGAATCAGGGTCACCCATGGGGCCGGCCCGTCGGGGTGGATACGCGGCATCGCCCCGCCTGCGACGGCGCCCGATGTGATCAGGCCGGCGGCCAGCAGTGCGCGTCCCGCCACGACGCGCGCGCGTCGTGCAGCGCTCGATTGATCAGCCATGGCTGCAGATCCACCCTTCTCCGGCGAGCTCTCCCATCTGGCAAGAGGAGCTGCGACAGACTCAATCCGAGATCATCACGCGCGCGTTTCAACCAAGTCAAGTAAAATCTCGGAAGTGGTTCAACCGAAGAGTTGCAAACCGCGACCGCGAGCGACCGCCAATGAACCGAGACGGCTGGGGCGGGGCGGGCTGGCGATTCAGGCTGCCTGGTCCGGCAGCGATCAAGCTCGTCGCATCATGCGTCCAAGCCGGCTGCCACGGCGGGAGATCCGGACGAGTGCTGCCAGATCGCCCGGCAGACCCTTGAGCAGATCCTGGATCTCCGGGGCCAGGGTGATCAGCCGCCGACTGGCGTAGGCCTCGTGATTGTCCTCGATCTCGGCCGGGTGATAGAGGTAGTTGACCATGATCCCGGCTGACTGCCTGAGCCGGCGCGCCGAAGGGTCGGCCAGCCAGTTCAGCCGCTCGATCCGCGCGCCGTTGCCGAGATGGAAGCGGGCGACCGGGTCGATCGGCAGTCCGGCGCCGCTGCGTTCGACCAGGTAGCGGGCCGCGGCGCGAATCAAGGGCTCTTTCAGCATCTCGCCAAGTTCGGCATCGTCGACCCACTCCGTCGCACCGAGCGTCCCGGCCAGACTGCCGTCGGCGCCCGGCAGCGCAGCCATCAACCGCTGGCGCTGGCTGCGGCTGATCCAGGCCGCGGCGGGCTCGCTCTCGAGCCAGGCCAGGAAGCCGGGCAGGGGTGAGAGGGTTGCGAACTGCTTGAGGTTGGGCAGGTCGCGGGCGAGATCGTCGACCACCTGCTTGATCAGGAAGTTGCCGAAGCTGATGCCGCGCAGGCCGTCGAGCGTGCTGGTGATCGAATAGAAGATGGCGCTGTCGGCGCGCCTGGGCTCGAGCGCCGGCCGGTGCTCGTCGAGCAGCGGCTCGATCTGGCCGGCCAGACCCTCGACCAGCCCGACCTGGACGAAGATCAAAGGCTCGTTCGGCAGCGAGGGGTGAAAGAAGGCGTAGCAGCGTCGATCGCCGTCCAGCCGGTGGCGCAGATCGCTCCAGGAGCGGATCTCGTGGACCGCTTCGTACTCGATGATCTTCTCGAGCAGCGAGGCCGGCGACTCCCAGGTAAGCCGCCTGCGGGTGAGAAAACCGACGTCGCACCAGGTGGCGAGCAGGTGCCGGAAGTCGTCGTCGAGCGCCCGAAGACGCGGATCGTCGCTCCTCAGCGCCAACAGGTCGGCGCGCATGTTGACCAAAAAGCGCATACCGTCAGGCAGCGCGTTGAACTTGGTCAGAAGGCGCATGGCGGGCGTGACCAGGGCGCGGCGCAACGCGCGCTCGGTAACGAGCCTGGCCGGCTCGTCGGCGGCCGCCCGGTAGTTCTCGACAGCTTGATCGACCTCGCCCCGCTCGACGCCGAAATCGTTCGCCAGGATGGCGAAGAAGCGCGCCCGGCCGGTCGGGCTGAGACCGAGGTAGGCCGAAGCGATGTTGGCCGCCTGGCCCCGCGCCAGAACCTCGCCGCCGCGCGCGTTCAGGCAGTCGCGGATCTGGCTGCGCAGGCGCTCGGCCTGATCGTCCGGCAGATTCGGATCGGCGTCGCCGATGAACGGCAGCCGGGCGCCGGCGGCAATGTCGCGCAGTGCCCGGGTCCAGCGCGCCAGCGTGCGGCCGACCAGCGATGGCCGGGCCGGCGGTGCCTCGGGTGCCGGCACTTCGGCGGGTACCGGGAGGACCGCCGGCGCGGACGACGCGCGGGGCGCCGACATCGGGGCGGGCAACCGGCTCGGCGCGTCGGTCATGGGTGTCGTCCTCGGCGATTTGAGCGCGACATGGAGCGCCTTGTTGGAGCGACATCACAGGGCGCCTCGGGCGGGCGGTCACGCCGCCGGACGATGCCGAGAGGCATGCCAACCATGCCCGTATCAACCCTGCCAGTCATAAGACAGCGCGACTACAGACAATGCCAATACAAACCATGAATCGCCAACATCAGGAAGCCGGCGATCGACATCCGGCGAAGGCCCGCCCGGGCCGGTCCTCGTGATACCGCCTGCCGGCCTACCACCCTGAAGGATGACGCGTTGTACCGGCCGGAGGTCGAGCCCATGCGCCTTGTTAACCCCCGGCCGGTAGCATGCGGCAAAAGCAGCATGGGACGGGGACGTGCATGGCGACACAGCCGGCAGGCAAGGGCCCGGTCGGAGCGAGGGCACGGCGGCTCGCGCTGCGAGCTCCGATCCGCGGCTGGCGCTCCAGGCAGCTGCCCAAGCTCAATCTCGCGCTTCAGGGCGGCGGCGCCCACGGCGCCTTCACCTGGGGGGTCCTGGACCGCTTGCTCGAGGCGGAGGGGTTCGCCCTGGAAGGGCTCAGCGGCACCTCGGCCGGGGCTCTGAACGCGGTCGTGCTCGCCTCCGGCTGGCTCGCAGGCGGTCCTGACGGCGCGCGCCGCGCTCTCGCCGAGCTATGGCGTGAGATCGGCGCGCTCGCCCGCTTCAGCCCGGCGCGAGTGGGCGGCCTGACGCAGATGGCGGCCGACTTCACCGCGCAGATGCTCTCGCCCTATCAGCTGAACCCGCTCGGCCTGAACCCGCTGCGCCGGATCCTCGAACAGTTGGTCGACTTCGAGCGTCTGCGTGTCGATCGCACGGTCCAGCTGTTCGTCGCCGCGACCCACCTGCGCACCGGGCGCAGCCGGATCTTCCGTAGCCGCGAGCTCACTGCCGATGTGGTCCTCGCCTCCGCCTGCCTGCCGCAGCTGCATCAGGCGGTCGAGGTCGAGGGCGAGCTCTACTGGGACGGCGGCTTTGCCAGCAACCCGCCGCTCGCCGCCCCGGTCGAGCACTGCCGGGCGCGCGACCTGCTCCTCGTGCAGATTAACCCGCTCGAGGTCGAGACGCTGCCGCGGACGGCGCGCGACATCCGCAATCGCGTCGATGAGATCGTGTTCGGACGGCCGCTGCTCCTGGAGCTGGAACGACTGGCCACGCTCGCGCGCCGCGCCCGCTGGCCGCTCGCCTGGTTGCGACCGACGGCGCGCCGCTTCGCCCGCCACCGCCTGCACGTGATCGACGGCAGCGTCGAACTCGCGCGGCTCGATCCGGCGAGCAAGATCGATCCCGACTGGCCGCGCCTGGTCGAGCTCTGCGACCGTGGTCGCGCGGCGGCCGAGGGCTGGCTGCAGTCCTGCAGAGGACGCCCGGCCGATCCGCCTCGCTCGTCGGCTCCGGCGGGCGAGGCGATTCCGCACCGGCGGCGCTCCGCCCCGCGCCGCCGGTCCGCAGGATGACCGTGTCGGTGCCCAAGTCTTGGGTAGTATAAGTCCCGTATTCGCCAGTTTGGATCGAATTGCGATCCGACTTCGCACCCTTTCATCAGCATCGGGCCGGCTCCCGTCATTCGGAATGACGCGTACTGCCGCGCCGAACCCGACTATGAACCGGTGAAGCAGGCGGACGTGTCGCCATGTCAGCGTCGGTTGCTAAATTCCCGCTCGGTCTCGCCGATCGCGTCATCCAGGATGGCCACCGCCTGGTCGATCTCGGCTTCGGTTACGATCAGGGGCGGACTGAGGGTGAGGATGCTGCCGAAGGTGGTCTTGAAGCTCAGGCCGCGTTCCAGGCAGCGATAGAGGATCGCGTCGGCCTCCTCGATCGCCGGCACTTTGGTCACGCGGTTCCTGACCAGCTCGACGCCGAGCAGGAGGCCGATCCCGCGCACGTCCCCGATCAGCGCGTGCGTGGCCTTGAGGTCGCGCAGGCGCGCAACGGCATGGGCGCCGACCCGGGCCGCGTTGTCGACCAGACCCTCGTCCTCGATGACCTCGATGGTGGTAAGCGCGGCGCGCGCCAGGACCGGGTTCTTCTCGTGGGTGTAGTGGCCGAGCGCGTAGTCGCCCAGGACGTCGAACTCCGGCCTGGTCAGCAGCGCGGCCACTGGCAGCACACCGCCCCCGAGCGCTTTGCCGAGCACGAGGATGTCTGGGGCGACCCCGAAGTGCTCGCAGGCAAACATCCGCCCGGTCTTGCCCAGACCGTTCGGGATCTCGTCGAAGATCAGGAGCGCGCCATGCGCGTCGCAGGCGGCGCGCACCTCCTGCCAGAAGCCGGGTGGCGGCAGATGCGGCACGGCGCGGATCGGTTCTGCGATCACTGCAGCGACGTCCTGCTCCTTCTCGAGCACGTAGCGGATGAAGCTGGCGCAGCGCATGCGGCAGAGTTCGAGCTGCGGCGCGCCATCCCGTTCGGGGTAGCCGTACGGGCAGCGATAGCAGGCGAACGGTGCGACGTGCTCGCTGCCGGCGAGCAGGGGGCCGACCGGACCCGAGCGAAAGAGCGCCTCGCCGCCGACAGTTGCGCCACCGAAGCCGGCCCCGTGGAAGCTGTCCCAGAACGAGATGGTCTTGTGGCGGCCGGTCACGGCGCGGGCCAGTTGGAGGGCCATGTCGACCGCCGCCGAGCCGCCCGGTGTGAGCAGGATCTTCGTGAGATTGCCGGGCGCGATCTCGGCGAGCTTCGCGGCCAGCGCGACTGCCGGCTGGTTGGTGAAGCGGCGCGGCGTGAACGGCAACTCGTGCAGCTGGGCGGTCAGCGCGGCAATCAGTCGCGGATGGCCGTGACCGAGGTGATGGACGCTGTTGCCGTGAAAATCCATATAGCGGTGGCCAGCGAGGTCCTCGAGCCAGATGCCTTCGGCCCGTCGCACGACCGAAAGACAGGGTGACGAGAGCGACTGGTGAAGAAAGCGGCGCGCATCCTCGTCAAGCAGCGCCCGGACCGTGGGTTCGAGTTGTGCACGGAAAGCGGCGCGATGCGGCGAACGGTTGGAGTCACCTTCGGCGGGCGGCGCCGGACGGGGCGTTGACGTGGCCATGGCTGTGACCTGCTGCATGTAACGGGATGCCAAACTAGCACCGGCGGCCGACGTGGACGAGCCGGGCGTCGGGGCTTAGCCAGTAGCGAGCTCGAGTGCCAGAACAATGGCACAGATGGTTGAACAACTCACAACACGACGCGACCGCAGAGAGGCTCGGGCCACGTTGGCAGCGATCCGTCCAGAACTGAGTGAGCCGGCTATCTATTTCTCTCCGGCGGTGTGGAACGAATGCCTGGCTCGGGTGTTCTTGGAGTGGAGACAGCTGGTAACTCGATCGTCGATCTAGCGGCCGAAAAACGCCGTAAAGGCGTCGTGCGGCGAGCGGGTCGGTGGGGTTGGGGACCCTGCTGAGGCGTTCGTGGCAGGTGTTGCAGCGGGTGCGCGACACTGCCGGGAGGAGGGTGCTGCATTGTTGACGGTAGGGAGGACTTCGCGGGGGGCGCCACTGTCGGCCGCGTCTGCACCGCGAAGCGAGCCGCGCGACGAGGAGGCGCGGCAGGTCGACGGGATCGTCGGCCAAGTGCTCGCGGCTGACCCCGAGCCGGCGGTTCGAGCCGCGGCCGAGCAGCGGGTCGGCCGCTTTCTCGACGAACTGGCGGTCGCGGTCACTCCGCACCGCGACATGGTCATCCGGAATTGCATGGCCCGCGCCCTGGAGTTTTGGCGGGCCGAGCCTGAGGCCGACCTTGGCCGCCTGGCGCTCGATCAGGCTGAGGAGGCCCTGGCAGCGTGGTTCGTGTTCGTCCTGCGGGCCGAAGGAGTGGGCCCCCATTCCGCGCTGCTCATCGGCCGGCTGGCGTATCACCTCTGCGGAGGTGCCGAGCGCTGGCCGGATGTGTTGCTCGACTACGACCGCGTGCCGCCGGACTTCGTCGCCGCCATGCGGGCGGTCGTGGTCATGCCGACTCCTGAAGAGCAGCCCGGCGCGATGGTCGAGCAACCGCTGCAACCATGGTCACTCGCGGACCTGGTGGCAGGGCTGCGCGGTTTGGTCCGCTGGAGCCGCGGCCTGATCGGCCGACCGGCCCCGGCATCTTGAGAATCGCACTCAACTGCCATGCTTATCATTGATCCGGGGCCGCGGCGACGCGTCCTGCTGACGATGCTGGTCGTGCTCGGCACGCTCGCCGCGACGCTGGCGGTGGCGAGCGTGCTGGCGGCCGACGGCCTGTCGATCGCCGAGACCGCCATGCTGCCGGTCTTTGCGCTGACCTTCGCTTGGATCGCTTACGGTTTCTGGACGACGCTCGCCGGTTTCCTCGTCCAGGTCTTCGGTCGCCGCGTCACTGACGGTCTGAACCACCCGACCAGCGAGCCCGGCCCCGGGGCGCGCACGGCCTTGCTGATGCCGGTCTATCACGAGGACGCCGAGCAGGTCGGCGCGCGACTGTTCCCCATGCTCCAGTCGCTCGCTCGGAGCGGTCAGCTCGCGCTGTTCGACCTGTTCATCCTGAGCGACAGCCGCGACCCCGAGCGGGTTCGCGCGGAGCAGGAGGTTTGGGCGCGACTGCGCACCCAGTTCGCCGGCGTCTGCGGCGTCTTCTACCGGAATCGGGCCGAGAATCATGGCCGCAAGGCCGGCAATATCGCCGAATTCTGTCGCCGTTGGGGTGGGCGCTACCCGTATATCGTGGTCCTCGATGCCGACAGCGTCATGGCAGGCAGCACGCTGCTCCAGCTCGTTCGACTGATGGAAGCCAACCCCGGCGCCGGCCTGATCCAGACGCTTCCGCAACCGATCGGCGCGCAGACGTTGTTCGCGCGCATCCTGCAGTTCGGAGCCCGCCTGTACAGTCCAGTCTCCGCCACGGGACTGGCTTACTGGTTCCCCGGGCGGAGCAACTATTGGGGGCATAACGCGATCATCCGGACCAGCGCGTTCATGGCGAGCGCCGGGCTGCCGCGCCTGCCCGGCTCGCCGCCGCTCGGCGGCGAGATCCTGAGCCACGACTTCGTCGAGGCGGCGCTGCTCCAACGGGCCGGCTGGTCGGTCTGGTTCCTGCCCGACCTCGGGGGCAGCTACGAGGAGCTGCCGCCGACGCTCAGCGACTATCTGTGCCGTGATCGGCGCTGGTGTCAGGGCAACCTTCAGCATGTGCGGCTGCTGGCCGCGAAGGGCCTGCGAGCGGTCAGTCGCGTGCATCTGGCCCTCGGCGCGATGTCGTACGTGGCATCGCTGCTCTGGCTCGTGCTGCTCGGTCTGGGCACGATCGAGGCGGCGGGCATCAAGCCCGGGCCGCAGTTCGCGTGGACCGACGAGGGTCTGCTGGCGGTCTGGCCGACTATCGACACGCGCCCGCTGATCGCTGTGGCGTGGGTCACGCTCGGCATGCTGGTTCTACCCAAACTCCTGGCCCTCATTCTGGCGCTGGCGGTGCCCGAACAGCGCCGCGCCTTCGGCGGCGGCCATCGCCTCGGGCTCGCCGTCCTGGCTGAAATCGGGTTCTCGGCTATCCTGGCACCGGTCCTGATGATTCAGCACAGCAAATGCGTGCTGCGCCTTCTGATCGGCCGCGGCGTGACCTGGACCGCGCAGCAGAGGCATGGCCAGGTGGAAGGCTGGCGGACTGCCGTCGCCAATTACGGCGACATGACGGTTCTGGCCTGTCTCTGGGGCGCCATCGTCCTGATCATGGCGCCCAGTCTGCTGCTCTGGCTCGGCCCCGTGCTCGCCGGTTTCGCCCTGGCCGTTCCGGTTGCCGTGTTCACCAGCCGATCCGATCTCGGCGGCGCCGCGCGCCTGCGCGGTTGGTTTCTGATCCCGGAGGAGAGTGCCCCGCTCGGCGAGTTGACCGCGCTCGCGGTTGACGCCTCGGATCGCGACCGGCTGCCAGTGCCGGCCGGCGGCACCGGCACCTCGACCAGCGAGGACGCCACGCCGCGGGCCGCCAGCGCAAGCTAACCAATCATTAACCCTGTCTTGCTAGCTTCGTCGATGGCGGCGAGGGCGGTAGCGCTCGATCACTCCGAAGTTGATTGAAGCGCGACCGACGCGCCAGCGCTTGATCTGGCGCGCTGCGCGCGAGCGGCATGGCGGGCCGTCGCGATGGCCAACCGGCGGCCGAGTTCGACCGTGCGCTGCCGGACGCGCAGTCCGGCCCGGGTCGGCGGATCGGTGCTGGCTTCGAGAATTGAGCGAGCAGTTGCGCGGCGCCGGTCCGGTCAGGCAGGCACACGGGAGCGAGCGGTCGATGGGCAAGCTGATAGCAATCGGCAATCTCAAGGGCGGCACCGGCAAGAGCACGATCGCGGTCAACCTGGGCTGCGCCCTGGGAGTCAACGGCGACAAGGTGATTCTGGTCGACGCCGATGGCCAGGCGACGGTCACCGACTGGCATGCCGGGCAGCGGCTGCCGGTGCGCGTCGAAGCGTTGCCGCTCGGCGGGGAGCGCGATGCTCAGAGGTGGGTCGCGCGCCTGATTACCCTGAAGGCTGAGGCCGACTATGTCGTGATCGACCTGCCGCCGCAGGTCGGCTCCGGGATTGCCTCCGCGCTCCTGATCGCCGACCTGTTCGTGATCCCGGTCACGCCATCGGGGGTCGATCTGCGCGCCACCGGACGCGCCCTCGATTTGCTGCGGCGCGCGCGGGCGGTGCGAGGCGCCGCCAAACCCGCCTGCATGCTGGTGCCGAGCCGGGTCGATCGGCGGACGACGATCGGGCGGCGTATCCACGCCACGCTGGAGCGCTTCGGGTTGCGGGTTGGCCCCGCGGTTCGCCAGCGCTCGGTGCACGTCGCCGCGTTCGAGGCCGGCGCCTGGATCGGAGCGCACGCTCCCGGCTCGTCCGCTCACAGCGAGATGCGGGTGCTCAAGGATCGGATTCTGGAGCTTCTCGATGAGGCGGCGCGGCTGCCGGAGAGCCAGGCGGCGGCGATCCGACCGATGCCTGCTGCGGCGACGCCGCCGGGCGGCTCGACGCTCTCGGGGGCGCGGGTCGCCGTCGAGCCGACACTCGCAGGACCGGTCGGCGCATAGCTTCGACCGCCGCCCTATCCAGCCACGCTGCGCGCCATGACGAGCGCGGCAGGTGGCCGGTCGGCCCAAATCATGGCTCGGGACCGCGCCTCCCCACCCCGGACGGGCGGCGCCTGGGAGCGGAGAATTCCGCTCAGGCGAGCGCTTGCTGTAACACACGGGCGACGTGGATCGCCTCGCGGCCGCTCGCGTCCCGGATCTGGTGCCGGCAGCTCGTGCCGTCGGCGACGATCACCGTGTTCTCGCCCGCCGCACGCACCGCAGGCAGCAGGGAAAGCTCGGCCATCTGCAACGACATGGCGTGGTGCCTGGCCTCGTAGCCGAACGCCCCGGCCATCCCGCAACAGCTGGACTTCGACGGTATCGACCTCGAGATCCGGCACCTGATTGAGGCAGCCCTCGACCGCGGCCATCGCGCCGAACGCCTTCTGATGGCAGTGGCCATGGAGCAGTGCGCGGCGCCAGCCGGTCGGCTTCAGCGACAGCCGCAGGCGGCCGGCGACCTGCTCCTGCCATAGGAAGTCCTCGAGCAGCATCGCTCGCCCGGCGAGCGCCTCGGTCTGCGGCCCCGGCAGCAGCGCGGCATACTCGTCGCGCAGTGTCAGCAGGCAGGAGGGCTCCAGGCCGATCACCGGCGCCCCGGCCTCGACCCAAGGCTGCAGCGCGGCCCGGGTCCGCTCGGCCTCGCGGCGCGCTTCGTCGAGCAGCCCGACCGCAAGGAAGGTCCGCCCGCAACAGAGCGGGCGCGTGCCGCGCGTATCCGGCAGCTGCACGCGATAGCCGGCCGCGCTCAGCACGGCTGCCGCGGCACGGGCATTCTCCGGTTCGAACCACGTGGTGAAGGTGTCGACCAGGAGCACCACCTCGCGACCGGCGCCCGCGACCGGCGCACCGTTGGCGCGATGACGATAGGGGCTGTCGTGCCAGCGCGGCAGGGAGCGCTCTGCGCTGAAGCCGAGCAGCCGCTCCGAGAGCGCCGCCGCGCCGGGGAGCCGGTCGCGCAGGTGCAGCAACCCGCGCAGCCGGCTGGCATAGGGCGCGTAGCGGGGCAGATAGGCGATCAAACGATCCTTGAGGGCCAAGGCGCGCAACTTGTGCACCTGGTGCAGCACCTCGATCTTCATTCGCGCCATGTCGACGCCGGTCGGGCATTCCCGCCGGCAGGCCTTGCAGGCGACGCAGAGCTCGAGCGCCTCGAGCATCCGATCGGAGGTCAGCGCGTCCCCTCCGAGCTGCCCGCTCAGCGCCAGGCGGAGGCTGTTGGCGCGCCCCCGGGTCACGTGCATCTCGTCGCGGGTTACCCGGTAGGAGGGGCACATGACGCCAGGCTCGTCCTTGCGGCAGGCGCCGTTGTTGTTGCACATCTCGGCCGCACCGAGAAAGCCGCCCCAGGCCTGCCAGTCGAGACCGCTTTCGATCGGCTCGGCATGATAGCCGGGCGGATGGCGGAGCAGGGTTCGCTCATCCATGCGCGGCGCGCGCACGATCTTGCCCGGATTGAGCACGCCCTTCGGGTCGAATGTGTCCTTGATCTGCTCGAACGCGCGAACCAGCCGCTCGCCGAACATCGCCCGGTGGAACTCCGAGCGGACCAGGCCGTCGCCGTGCTCGCCGGAATGGGCGCCCTTGTACGCGCGGACCAAGGCCGTGGCCTCTTCGGCGATCGCGCGCATCGCCCGCACGCCCTGGTCCTGCTTTAGGTTGAGGATTGGACGCACGTGCAGGCAGCCGACCGAGGCGTGGGCGTACCAGGTGCCGCTCGTGCCGTGGCGCTCGAAGATCTCGCCGAGCAGCCGGGTGTAATCGGCCAGGTGCTCGAGCGGCACCGCGCAGTCCTCGATGAACGAGACCGGCTTGCCCTCGCCCTTCATCGACATGACGATGTTGAGGCCGGCCTTGCGGACCTCCCAGATCCGGGCCTGGGCGGCCGGCTCCACCGCCTCGACCACGGCATCGACGAAGCCGAGCCCGGCCATCAGCTCGCCTAGCCGCTTCAGGCTCGCGAGCTGCGCCGCACGATCGTCACCGGCGAACTCGACCAGCAGGAGAGCATCCGGCGCGACCGCGCACGAAGCGGTCGATCAATGGCCGGTAGGCGGGGATTTTTCGCCCCAGCTCGATGATCGTCCGGTCGACCAGCTCGACCGCCGACGGCCCGAGCTCGACGATCGCCTTGGCCGAGGCCATCGCCTGTTGGAACTCCGGGAAGTGGCACACGCCGAGCACCTTGTGCGCCGGCAGCGGCTGCAGCTTGAGCTGCAGCCGGCGGAACAGGGCGAGCGTGCCCTCGGAGCCGACCAGAAGCTCGGCCATGTTATGACCGGCCGCGCGCACCCGATCGAGATTGTAGCCGCCGACCCGCCGCAGCACTTTGGGAAAGTCGCCTGGCAATCGCGTCAGCCTCACGCTCGGCGAGCGCGCGCATCTCCTGGATCAGGTGCAGATAGCGGCCGTTCTGCGCCACGCCTTCGAGATTGCCTGGCACTTCGGCGAAACGGATCGCCTCGCCGTCGGCGAGCAGCGCGTCGATCGCGAGCAGATTGTCGACCATGATGCCGTAGCGGATCGAGCGGGCGCCGCAGGCGTTGTTGGCGGCCATGCCGCCCAGCGTCGCGCGCGAGCTGGTCGAGATGTCGACCGGGAAGAACAGCCCGTGCGGCTTCAGGAAGCGGTTCAACCGATCGAGCACGAGCCCTGGCTCGACCCAGACGGTGCGCTGCCCGGCGTCGAACTCGAGCACCCGATCGAGGTGCTTCGAGTAGTCGATCACCAGGCCGGAGCCGATCGTCTGGCCGGCCTGGGACGTGCCGCCGCCGCGCGCGATCACCGGAACGCCCGCCTCGCGGGCGATTGCGAGCGCGGCCTGGACGTCGGCATCGGACTTGGGCACGACCACGCCGATCGGCTCGATCTGATAGATCGAGGCATCGGTGCTGTAGCGGCCGCGGTCGAACCGATCGAACAGCACCTCGCCCTCGATCTCGCGCGCGAGCCGCGCCGCCAGCTCCGGCGCGCCCGGGTCGCTGCCGAGATCGGTCCGGTTCAGGGACGGAGCCATCGGGGAGCGCCGCTCCCTCGCTTGACTCGCCTTGAGCCGCACGATTTGGTGACTCGATCGGCGGGACGTACAGGGAGGCGGCGATGATCGAGGTTACAGCTGGCGGCGAGCGCGGAACGTCGAGCCCGTCGCGCGGTCGTCCTGGGCGTCGAACATCCGCGCGGCCTCGCCGTCGTCCGCTCGCTGGCGCGAGCCAGAGTTCCCGTCGTCGCGATCGATCACGCTGCCGAAGCCGCCGGGATTACATTCCCGCTATCTCGGGCGCTCGCCCGCAGGTCGGCGCCGATCGCGGCGGATCAGCTGGCCGCGCTGGACCGCCTGGGCGAGGAGGGCGGCGGCGTCCTGATCGCGACCAACGACCACTACCTGGTCCTGGTGGCGCAGAACTACGATCGACTGGCGCGCCACTTTGTCCTCACGACGCCGCGTTGGGAAATCCTGGAAGCGCTCATGGCCAGATCGCAGGCCTATGAGATCGCGCGCCGGGCAAAGATCGCGGCCCCGGTCTCCTTCGAGCCGGGCGACGCCCTGGAGATGCGCCAGGTGATCGCCGGGCTGGATCTGGCCAGGCGACACTACCTGCTCAAGACCAGGGTCGACCGCGGCCATCCGGCCGATCTCGAGACCGGACGGTTCACCAAGGTTGCCGGTTCGGACGCCGAGGTCATCGAAGGAAATTGCTTCGAGATTTTCGCCCGATCGGGCGAGTTTCCGACGATCGAAGAGGTCGTGCCGGCGGAGGCCGACCGATGCGTCGGGGTTGCGATGGTGGTGGATCATGCTCACGAACCGGTGCTCTCCTATTGCGTCCGGCGGCTCAAGCTGTTCACCTATTCGCGCGGCGGCGGCTTCGTGCACCCCTATGAGCTCGGCGCCAATGTCTATTGTGAAAGCGTTCACGACCCCGAGGCAAGGGCGGCCGCGGTGCGGTTCGTGAAGGAGGCCCGCTACACGGGGCCGATCACGGTCGAGTTCCGGCGCAGCTCGATCGATGACCGTCTCACTTTCATCAAGGCTGATCCGCGGGTGGTGCGCGCGACCGCCCTGGGGGCGGCGCTCGGGCTCGATGTGCCACGGGCGGTGTACCGGCTCGCGCTCGGACAGGCGGTCGCGTATCCCGACAGCTACCCTGACCACTACGCATGGATCTGGCTCAATCCGTACGTCCGCACGCTCTGGCGCAATCGTGCCAACCGCGCCGTGCGGCGCGAGCTCATCAGCCTCGCGCGGAACCTCCGCAACATCAGGACGGACGCCTATCTGGACTGGCGCGATCCGATGCCGTTCCTCGTCGAGGCGGCGCGCGTGGGCTCGATCGCCGTCAGCCGCCGAGCCAGGAACCTGATCGGCTGGTGGCGGGTGCCGGTGACGGACGCGCCCTGAGATCTCGCCGAGGGAGCTCGCTATGACCACCGCACATCGAAGCGGGCGGCATTTCCTGCAGATCCCGGGGCCGACCAACGTGCCGGACCGGATCCTGCGCGCCATCGAGCGGCCGACCATCGACCATCGGGGGCCGGACTTCGCCCGGCTCGCTGGGGAGATCCTTGAGGGGCTCAAGCCGGTCTTCAAGACCGCGGGACCGGTAGTCATCTACCCCGCCTCGGGGACCGGCGCCTGGGAGGCGGCGCTGGTCAACAGCCTGTCGCCGGGCGACCGTGTGCTGATGGCCGAGACCGGGCATTTCGCGAGCTTGTGGTGCGAGATGGCGCGCCGCCTCGGGCTCGAGGTCGAGCTCCTGCCGGGCGACTGGCGCCACGGCGTCGATCCCGAGCGGGTCGAGGCGGCGCTCGCCGAGGATCGAAGCCGCCAGATCAAGGCCGTCTGCATCGTGCACAACGAGACCTCGACCGGCGTCACCTCGCGCGTCGCCGAGGTGCGCCGCGCGATCGACCGGGCCGACCATCCGGCTCTGTTCATGGTCGACACGATCTCTTCGCTCGCTTCGATCGACTATCGCCACGACGAGTGGGGCGTCGACGTCACGGTGGCCGGCTCGCAAAAGGGCCTGATGCTGCCGCCCGGCCTCAGCTTCAACGCGCTCGGCGACAAGGCGCTGGCTGCGGCCAGGACCGCGCGGCTAGCCAAGTCCTATTGGGACTGGGGGCCGATGCTGGCCGCCAATGCCAAATGCGTCTTCCCCTACACGCCCGCCACGAATCTGCTCTACGGCCTGCGCGAAGCGCTCCGCATGTTGGAGGACGAAGGGCTCGATCGGGTGTTCGCCCGGCACGCCCGGCACGCCGAGGCGACCCGCCGGGCGGTTGCGGCCTGGGGGCTCGAGCTGCTCTGTCAGGACCCGCGCGAATATTCGAGCTCGTTGACCGCGGTGCTGATGCCGGACGGGCGAGGATGCCGATGCGTTGCGCGGGCTGATCCTGGAGCGTTTCGATCTCTCCCTCGGCAACGGCCTCGGCCGGCTCGCCGGGCGGGTGTTCCGGATCGGCCACCTCGGCGACTTCAACGATCTCATGCTCGCCGGCACGCTCGCCGGCATCGAAATGGGCCTCGCCCTGTTCGGCCGTCCGCTCGAGCGGAGCGGGGTCGCAGCGGCGCTTGCCTGTCTCGCCGGGCACCAGGAGGAGCGACGGGCCAGCCGGGTGAGCGCAGCCTGAGCCCTTCGGCCGCCGCACGAGTGATGACCCCGAAGAGTGCCGCAAGGTTGCTCGATGCGCTGGCGGCGCGCCGCGGGCTGATCTGCGCGGTCGGGGCCGGTGGCAAGAAGTCGACCTTGCAACGGCTGGCCGAGGCGCACCTTGCCGCCGGCACGGCGCGCACCGGCTTCACCTGCACGGTGATGATGGCGCCGCCGCCTGCAAATCTCGGTGCGACCCGGCTGATCGCCGAGCCGGATGAGCTGGCGGAGCAGGTTCCGGCCGCGGCGGCGCGACATCGTCTGGTCCTCTATGCGCCGCCCTCGCGCAAAGCTGGCCGGCTCGGTGGCCTGCCCCCCGAGCTGATCGCCGGGCTCCACGGGCGCGGCGGCTTCATCGCGACGCTGGTCAAGGCCGACGGCGCCCGGATGCGGATGATCAAGGCGCCGTCCGACGATGAGCCGGTCCTGCCGCCCGGCGTAACCACCGTGCTGCCCATAGTCTCGGTCAGGGCGCTCGGTCAACCGCTGGGCGAAGCGATCGCCCATCGGCTCGAGCGCGTCGCCGAGGTGACCGGCGCGGCGATCGGCGAGCGCCTGTCCGCAATCCATCTGGCCCGGCTCCTGGCCGAGCGATCGAGGGGCCCTGCACGGGGTGGGCGATGCGCTCGTGGTGCCGGTCATCAACATGGTCGACGACGAGAAGCACCTCGCCGCGGCCCGCGAGGTGGCTCGCCGGGCGCTCTGCGCCACCGACCGCTTCGATCGGGTGGTGCTCGCCCGGATGACCGCCGCCGAGCCCCTGGTCGAAGTCGTCGAGAGTTAGTGCGCGGCGGCGTTAAGCAGTGGTTGCAATTCGTTTCGACCTGTAGTCGAATAGCGGGGAGCAAACCTCTATCGGTCCCACCGTGCCGTTTGATCCACGACGTCACCTTGCCCTGGTCGGCCACAGCCAAACCCCGCCGAACGCCGCGCGGCGCTTTCTGCAATGGACCTTGCCGGACAGCTGGCGGTTCGCCCATCAGATGGCGACCGACCTGGTGCGTCAGCTGGAGTATCTGGCCTGGGCCGGCCGGGTCGACACGCTCGACACCTATTTCCTCCGCCAGGCCGAGGCGATGTTGCAGCCCAAGGGCCTGACCGATCTGGTCAGCGGACAGGTCAGCAGCACCAGAGGCGATCTCGCCGCACGTCAACTCGAAGAGCGGACCGTGCGCTTCGCCACCTGGAGCCGGGCGATCGTCACTGCCGTCCTGCTCGATCTTCCGGACCGGCTCGAGGTCTCCAACGCCCACCAGGCGCTCAGCTACCTGCTCGCCAAAGACCTCCGCTACGCCAAGGCAGCGGCGCAGTGGACCGCCGATCATGGCATGGAGCCGGTCGAGGCGGCGCTGCGCGAGTTGCCGGGCTACGCTCTGGTGCTCCTCGCGGCCAGCCCGAATGATACGGTTGAACGGTTCATGGCTCGCGACGCCTTCTGGGCCGCAGTCATGAAGCGGACCTGACCGGCCGATCCTTTATCGGCGCGCCTCGACGTTGTCGCCGGTCTGTCGAGGCGATAAGACGGACGGGTTCGCGGCGAGCCGGCCCGCTCGCCTCGGGCAGGCCCAGCAAGAGCCCCGAGCGGGCGGGCCACAAAAGGAGGCCCAAGAGGGGAGGCAAGCGTGGCCAACGCGCGTCATGTCCTGGCGATCGACCAGGGCACCACCAGCAGCCGGGCGATCGTGTTCGATCCGAACGGTCGGCCGAGCGCGTCCAGCCAGCGCGAGTTCGAGCAGCACTATCCGCGGGCGGGCTGGGTCGAGCACGACCCGGAGGTGATCTGGCGCGATGTGCTCGCCGTCAGTCGTGACGCGCTCGCCCGGGCCAGCCTCGGCGTGAACGAGATCGCGGCGATCGGAATCACCAATCAGCGCGAGACCGTGGTCCTGTGGGAGCGGGCGAGCGGCAAACCGGTGCATCGGGCGATCGTCTGGCAGGACCGGCGCACCGCGGTGCGCTGCCGGCAGCTTCAGGAGGCCGGGCACGACGGCCTGGTCCAGGAGCGGACCGGGCTGGTGATCGACCCCTATTTCTCGGCGACCAAGCTTGCCTGGCTGCTCGACGAGGTGGACGGCGCGCGCGCTGCCGCCGAGCGCGGCGAGCTGGCCTTCGGCACGATCGACAGCTTCCTCCTCTGGCATCTGACTGGCGGCCGCGTGCACGCGACCGACGCGACCAACGCGTCCCGCACCATGCTCTACAACATCCACCAGCAGGATTGGGACGATGACCTCCTGGGCCTCCTCGCCATCCCGCGCGCGGTGCTGCCGGAGGTGAGGGACTCCAGCACGCTGTTCGGGACCACGCCGGGCGAGCTGTTCGGGGCACCCCTGCCCGTGACCGGGATCGCCGGCGACCAGCAGGCGGCGACCATCGGTCAGGCCTGCTTTGCGCCCGGGATGTTGAAGAGCACGTACGGGACCGGCTGCTTTGCGCTGCTCAACACCGGCGAGGCGGCGGTGACCTCCAAGAACCGGTTGCTGACCACCATCGCCTATCGGCTCGGCGGCCGGACCACCTACGCGATCGAAGGCAGCATCTTCGTTGCCGGCGCGGCGGTGCAGTGGCTGCGTGACGGCCTCAAGCTGATCAACCACGCCGGCGAGAGCGAGCCGCTGGCGGCCGGTATCTACGACACCGGCGGCGTCTACCTCGTGCCGGCGTTCGTCGGGCTTGGCGCCCCCTATTGGGATCCCGATGCGCGCGGTGCGATTTTCGGCCTGACCCGCGCGACCGGCATCCCCCAGATCGTCCGTGCCGCGCTCGAGTCGGTCGGCTATCAGACCCGCGACCTGATGGCCGCGATGAGCGCCGACCTCGGCACCCGCTACGGCGCGGGCGATGGGCAGGCCGGGGCGAGCGCGGTGCGTGTCGATGGCGGCATGGTCGCCAACGACTGGGTCTGTCAGTTCCTGGCCGACATCCTGGATCTGCCGGTCGAGCGCCCCGCGGTCACCGAGACGACCGCCCTCGGGGCGGCCTTTCTCGCCGGGCTCGAGGTCGGGCTCTATCCATCGCTCGAGGCCGTCGCCCGGACCTGGCGGTGCGAGCGGCGCTTCGAGCCCAAGATGAGCGAGACCGAACGCCAGCGCCTCTACCACGGTTGGCGCGATGCCATCCGCCGGACCCGCGCCACGACCTGACGCGAACTGACAGCGACCCTCGAGGTCGGCAGCTGAGGAGCCCGTTTCATGCGCGCCTTCACGACCCGCCCCGAGATCCTCGGAACGTTCGGCGTCGTCACCTCGACCCACTGGCTCGCGAGCGCGACCGGTATGGCGGTCCTCGAGAAGGGCGGCAACGCCTTCGATGCCGCCGTCGCGACCGGCTTCGCCCTGCAGGTGGTCGAGCCGCATCTGAACGGGCCGGGCGGCGATCTGCCGGTCATTCTGTACAACGCCAGCCGGGACGAGGTGCAGGTCATCTGCGGCCAGGGCGTCGCCCCGGCGGCGGCGACCATCGAGACCTACCGCAAGCTCGGGCTCGATCTCGTGCCCGGAACCGGACTGCTCGCCGCGGTGGTTCCCGGGGCGTTCGACGCTTGGCTGCTGCTGCTGCGCGAGCATGGGACGATGCGCCTTCGCGACGTGCTCACACCCGCGATCGACTTCGCCGGTCGGGGTTACCCGCTGGTGCTGACGATCAGCGCCACGATCGAGCAGGTCGCGGACCTGTTCAGGGCCGAATGGCCGACCTCGGCTGAGGTCTATCTGCCGGGCGGTGACGTGCCGGCGCCGGGCCGCCTGTTCCGCAACCGCGCCCTGGCCGCCACCTACACCCGCGTGATCGAGGCGGCGGAAAGCGTGGGCGGTGATCGCGAGGTTCAGATCGAAGCGGCGCGGAGCGCCTGGTACCGGGGCTTCGTCGCCGAGGCGATCGAGCGCTTCTGCCGCGAGCAGGCCCTGATGGACACCTCCGGGCGCCAGCACCGGGGCCTCCTCACCGCCGACGATCTGGCGCGCTGGCAGGCGACGATCGAAGAGCCGCTCCGCTACGACTACCATGGCCATACCCTCTTGAAGGCAGGGCCCTGGAGCCAGGCGCCGGTGGCGCTGCAGCAGCTGGCGCTGCTGAAGGGCTTCGACTTCTCCGGCCTCACGCCCGAGAGCCCGGAGTTCGTGCACACCGTGGTCGAGTGCGCCAAGCTCGCCTTCGCCGATCGCGAGGCCTTCTATGGCGATCCCGACTTCGTCGACGTGCCGATCGAGGTGCTGCTTTCGGACGCTTACAACAATGCGCGTCGCCGGCTGGTCGGCGAGCGGGCCTCGCTGGAGCTGCGCCCCGGCCAGATCGAGGGCTACGGCGGCGAGGTCCCGATGCGGCCCTACACCAGCGAGGCGGACATCGCCCACGCCGGCGCCCATGGCGGGGTCGGTGAGCCGACCGTGGCGCGGCCCGAGGAGCCGCCGATGGTCGGGCGCGGCGATACCTGTCATCTCGACGTCATCGACCGCCACGGCAACATGGTCGCGGCGACGCCTTCGGGCGGCTGGCTGCAGAGCTCGCCCGTGATTCCCGAGCTTGGCTTCTGCCTTGGCACGCGCGCCCAGATGTTCTGGCTCGACGAGGGCCGGCCCGCGAGCCTCGCTCCGGGCAAGCGGCCGCGCACCACGCTCTCGCCCTCGCTCGCCCTGCGCCGCGGCGAGCCCTACCTGGCGTTCGGTACGCCCGGCGGCGATCAGCAGGATCAGTGGTCACTCTACGTCTTCCTGCGACACGTCCATTTCGGCATGAACCTACAGGAGGCGATCGACGCCCCCGCCTTCCATACCGAGCACGCGCCAAGCTCCTTCTATCCGCGCGAGGCGCGCCCGGGCCACCTCGCGATGGAAGGTCGTTTCCCGCAGGCGACGATCGACGAGCTGCGACGGCGCGGTCATCAGGTCGAGTTGCGTGACGACTGGTCGCTCGGACGGGTCACGGCGGCGGCCCGGGACGGCGAGATACTCAAGGCTGGTGCCAATCCCCGCCTCATGCAGAACTACGCGATCGGGCGCTGAGCCGGATCACCGCCAAGTTGAGTTCGAAGCCCGCCGACCCACGGCAGCATCGATCCAACCTTCGCTGCTGTTCGCGAACCTCGACCATCGTCGCAGTCGGCGGTACCTTCAACGCTCCGTGGCGGATGGCGACACCATCGCGCCATGGGTGAGGGGGCCGATCGTGCGCGAGTTCGAGCTGACGCCCGAGCAGACGGTGCTGTGCCAGCAGATGGCGCGGCTTGCGAGTCTCGGCGGCTTCATCGTCGATCTCACCGCGGGACGCTGCCTCTGGTGCTCGGATGAGGTCGCGCGGATCCACGGCCTGCCCGTGGCCGACTGCGCCGCGCTGCTCGGCTCCGAGCAGCGGCTCGAGACCTGGATCCACGAGGACGACCGGGAGCGCTATCGACGCCTGCGCGCGACGGCGCGACGCCAGCGCGGCACCTACACGATCGAGTATCGCGTGCTGAACGCGCGCGACGAGCGCCTCTGGCTGTACGAGACCGCAGAGCATCTGGTCGACCCAGCCAGCGGCAACCTGCGCCTGATCGGCAGCGTGCGCGATCTGACCGCGCAGCGTATGGCCGAGGAGGCGCTGCAGCGCGCCAACGAGATGCTCGAGCGCCGCGTCGCCGAGCGCACGGCCCAGCTGCAGACCGCCAAGGAGAAGGCGGAAGCTGCGGAGGGCGAGGCCAAGGCGACCAAGGATCGCTTCCTGGCTGCGGCGGAAAGCCTGGTCGACGGTCTGGCGATCTACGACGCTGAGGATCGGCTCGTCTACTATAACGGCCGCTACCCCGAGCACGCGCCGCCCGGGCTCCGCGCCGTCATGCAGATCGGTGTCCGCTTCGAGCATATGATCCGCACCGCGGAGGCGGGCGGCGGCATGTACCACCCCGACATGGGCAGGAACTTTGCCCAGCGGCGCCTCGCCCACCGCACGGCACCGGCCGAGGATCAGGAGTTTCGGATCGCCGACGGACGGTGGGTGCGGGTGCGCGAGAACGCCCTGCCGGGTGGCGGGCGGGTCGTGCTGACCACCGACATCACCGAGCGTCGGGCGGCCCAGGTCGCGCTCGAGGAACGCGAGCAGCTGTTGGGCACGGTCGCCGACGGCGTGCCGCTGCCGCTGGTCATCACGCGGATCAGCCGACCCGAGGTTCTGTTCGTCAACGAGCGGGCGATCGAGACCTTTGGCCTGCGCATCGGCGCCCCGCCGCATGCCGCGCAGGGGATTTTTGCCGAACCGGCGGATCGCAGGCGCCTGATCCAGGACCTTCAGGCCCAAGGGCGTGTCGACGGCTTCGAGGCGCCGATGCGGCGGGTCGACGGCACGACCATGTGGGCGCTGATCTCTGCGCGCGCCATTGCCATCGCGGGCCAGCTGGCGCTGCTGCTCGCCGTCACCGACATCACGGAAGGCAGGGCGGCGCGCGCCGAGCTCGAAGAGCGCGAGGAGCGGTTCCGCGCGATCGCCGAAGGCGTGCCGCTCAGCATCGCCATCGCGCGCATCGACCCCCCGCACATCCTGTTCGCCAATGCCCGCGCCGATGAAACTCTCGGCCTGCGCGCCGGGCTCGAGGGCGACGCCGTGCGCGCCGTCTACGCTCGCCCGGCCGACCGCCCGATTCTCATGGCACGGTTGCGCAGCGAGGGCCGCATCGACAACGTCGAGGTCGAGCTCCGTAGGACCGATGGCACCACGATGTGGGCGCTGTTCTCGGCGCGGGCGGTGACCTTCGGCGGTCAGCCGGCGATGCTGACGGCGGTCACCGACATCAGCGAGCGCAAGGCGACGGAAGAGGCGCTGCGGGCGAGCGAGGCGCGACTGGCAGCGTTCATGGAGAACGCTCCAGTGGGGATGTTCTTCAAGGACCTCGAGGGCCGCTACGTGCTTGCCAATCCGGAGATGAGCAAGGTCTTTGCGCGTCCCGCCGAGGAAATGCTTGGTCTGACCGCCGCCGATATCGAGACAGAACACAATCCCGAGCTGATCGCCGAGCGCGACCGGACCGTGCTCGAGACCGGCCGTGCCCAGATTGTCGAGGAATACATTCCCGGTCTCGATGCCTACAGCTGGAGCCTGGTGATCCGCTTTCCGATCCGCGATGGCCAGGGACGGATCACGCATATCGGCGGCTTTGACGTCGACATCACCCGGCAGAAGGCGATTGAGCAGCAGCTCAAGGCGAGCGAACAGCGGTTTCGGGTCCTGGCCGAGGCTCATCCCGTGCCGCTGGTGATCCTTGACGCGGACGACGCCAGAATCCTCATCGCGAGTCCGGCTTGCGAAGCGTTGTTCGGGGTCGCTCGCGAGCGGCTCGTGGGCCGAAGCATTGTGCCCTTCTATGTCGATCCGGGCGACCCGCAGGAGATCATGGCCGGGATTCGCCGCGACGGCGCGGTCGAGGGCTACGAGGTCCGCCTGCGCCGCGCCGACGGCACGACCTTCTGGGCGGCCTTCGCGTCGCAGCTGATTACCTTCGAAGGTCAAGGCGCGATCGTCGCCGCCTACCTCGACCTGACCGAACGCAAGCGGGCCGAGGCGGAGCTCGAGCGGCAGCGCCAGATCCTGCATCAGAACGAGAAGATGAGCGCCCTGGGCTCGTTGCTGGCGGGCGTCGCCCATGAGCTGAACAATCCGCTCTCGGTCGTGGTCGGGCATGCCGGCCTGCTCGAGGAGCTGGCCCCGGATGAGGCGACGCGCGAGCGCGCGGCCAAGATCCGCGGCTCGGCCGATCGCTGCGCGCGGATCGTGCGGACCTTCCTCGCCATGGCGCGCAGCAAGCCCACGCAGCGCGGGCCGGTGCAGCTCGAGGCGACGATCGATGCGGCCCTCGAGATCGTCGCCTATGGTCTGCGCACCGGCGGCGTCGAGGTCATCCGAACGCCGCGTCCGGATCTGCCCTTGGTCTGGGCCGATGCCGACCAGCTGCACCAGGTCTTCGCCAACCTGTTCGTCAACGCGCAGCAGGCGCTGCAGAGCCTTTCGGGGCCGCGGCAGCTGCAGATCAGCACCAGCTACGACGCCGATACGGTCAGCGTCGAGGTGGCCGACAACGGTCCCGGCATCCCGCGCGAGGTCGGGCAACGGGTGTTCGATCCCTTCTTCACGACCAAGCCGCAGGGGGTCGGCACCGGCGTCGGGTTGTCGGTCTGCCACGGCATCGTCACCGCCCATGGCGGCGAGATCAGCCTCCGAAGCGAGCCCGGTCCGGGCGCGGTGTTCGTCGTCCGCCTGCCCCGCTCGCGGGTCGGCGCCGCCACCGTCACCCCCGAGGAGCCGCTCCCGAGCTGGCGGCGGGGGCGGATTCTGGTGGTCGACGACGAGCCGGACATCGGGCAGCTGCTGGCCGACATCCTCGAGCGCGACGGCCATGAGGTCGACCGCGCCCTGAGCGGCCGCGAGGCGCTCGCCCGGCTGAGCGGTCGCGGGGTCGACCTGATCATCAGCGATCTCCGGATGCCCGACATGGACGGCCCGGCGCTCTATCGCGAGCTGGTGGCGCAGCGCCCGGAGCTGGCCGAGCGCATGGTGTTCGTGACCGGCGATACGCTGGGCGCCGACGTGACCGGCTTCCTCAGCGAGATCGGCGCGCGCGTGATCGAGAAGCCGCTCGATCCGCGCGGGATCAGTCGCAAGGTCCAGGCGCTTCTGGCCAACGGCGGCTAGCGTCGTCCGATGGTAGAGGCGCATGACCCACGCGGCGCCGGACGCCCCGCTTCGGGGTCAATGGCCTTGTCATCGCTTCATTTTTCGTTTTGATGGCGGATCGCCGGCAGCCTGTTCGGAGCCGGTCGATCGAAGCGCGAGCGGGGACGACGCGCCACCATGGCAGAACCGAGCCACATCATCGTCGTCGACGACGAGCCCGAGATCTGCAGCATGCTCGCGGACTACCTGGGACACGCGGGCTACGCCGTCAGCACGGCCGGGGACGGCAGCGCGATGCGGCGGCTCCTCGAGGAACGACCGGCCGACCTCGTCATCCTGGACGTCAACATGCCGGGCGAGGATGGCCTGTCCCTCGCCCGCTATCTGCGCGCCAACGTCGATGTCGGCATCGTCATGCTGACCGCGGCGGGTGAGGTGGTCGACCGCATCGTCGGTCTCGAGATGGGCGCCGACGACTACATCGCGAAACCGGTCGATCTGCGCGAGCTGCTGGCGCGGGTGCGCGCAGTCCTGCGCCGTGTGCCGGCGGGCGCGCCGCCGGGCGCCGAGGCGGCGGCGCCGACCCATCAGATCCGCTTCGGCCCCTGCCGCCTCGATCTCGACGCGCACAAGCTCTACGATGCCGACGGCGCGGAGGTGCCGATCACCAGTATGGAGTACGACCTTCTCAAGGCCTTCGCCGATCATCCCAACCGCGTGCTGAGCCGCGATCAGCTGCTCGATCTCGCCCACAACAAAGGCTGGGAGCCGTTCGATCGCTCGATCGACATCCGGATCGCGCGCCTGCGGCGCAAGGTCGAGGCCGACCCGAGCAAACCCCAGGTGATCAAGACCGTCCGCGGCGCCGGCTATGTCTTCGTGCCCAAGGGCGAGTGAGCTGTCCGGCGGGGCACTTTGACGCCGAGGAGGTACCCCCTTTGAAAGCCATGCTGCTCGATCGACCGGGCGAGAAGCTGCGGCTCGCCGATGTGCCGACGCCGGAGCCGGGCGCGGGTCAGCTTCTGGTCAAGGTCAGGGCTTGCGGCGTCTGCCGCACCGACCTGCATGTGGTCGACGGCGATCTGACCGAGCCGAAACTGCCGATCGTACCGGGGCACGAGATCGTCGGCGTGGTCGCCAGCCTGGGGGAGGGCGTCGCGCGCTTCCGAGAAGGCGATCGGATCGGCATCCCCTGGCTCGGCTACACCTGCGGTCATTGCCGCTTCTGCGCGTCCGGTAAGGAAAATCTCTGCGATTCAGCGCGGTTCACCGGCTATCAGATCGATGGCGGCTATGCCGAGTACACCGTGGCCGATGCCAGGTACTGCTTCCCGATCCACGGCCCCTACGACGATGCCGAAGCGGCGCCGTTGCTCTGCGCCGGGCTGATCGGCTATCGCTCGCTGCGCATGGCCGGCGACGCCGAGCGGCTCGGCATTTATGGCTTCGGGGCGGCCGCGCACATCGTCGCCCAGGTCGCCCGCCATCAGGGCCGCCGGGTGTTCGGTTTCACCCGCGCGGGCGACCGCCAGGCCCAGGAGTTCGCCCGCGAGCTCGGTGCGGAATGGGCGGGCAGCTCCGATGAACGGCCGCCGAAGGAGCTGGACGCCGCGATCATCTTCGCGCCGGTCGGAGCGCTGATCCCGGCTGCGCTTCGGGCGCTGACCAAAGGCGGCGTCGTGGTCGCGGGCGGCATCCACATGAGTGACATCCCGAGCTTTCCCTACCGCATCCTATGGGGCGAGCGGGTCGTGCGCTCCGTCGCCAACCTGACCCGCAAGGATGCCGAGGAGTTCCTCGAGCTCGCGCCGAAGGTGCCGGTCGAGACCGCGGTCCAGCGCTTCGCGCTGACCGACGCCAACCTGGCCCTGGCCGCGCTCCGCGAGGGCCGCCTGCGCGGCGCCGCCGTGCTGGTGCCCGGCTAGTCCGTGCCAAACCGAAGCTACGCCCCCGAGGAGGCCACGTTTCCGCGTTCGGCGCGCACTGCGATTCCGCTCAGGCCTTGCGGAGCGCGAAGGACACGCCGCCGAGCGTGAGGACCAGCGCCAGTGCCTCGCGCGCCCCGAGCGGCTCGCCGAGTGCGAGCGCGGCCGCGACCACGCCGACCAGCGGTGTGATCAGCGTCGCCACCGACGCCCCGGCCGGTGGCAGCCGCCGGAGAGCCGCGAACCAGCACAGATAGCAGACGCCCATCGGGATGGCGGTCATGTAGATCATCGCCGCCCAGCCGGCAGCCGTGAGCGCGTGCGGGTCTGGTGCCTCGAACAGCAGGCCGGCCGCGACCATAGGCAGGCAGCCGAGCCCGACCTGCCATGCCGTCGCGCTGAGGGGAGGCAGCCCGAGCGGGGACCGCAGCGCGACCGTCCCGAGGGCAAACAGCACCGCCGCCCCCAGCGCGAGCGCGACGCCGGGCAGCTTCCCGGATCCGAGCGCAGGGCCATGCCCGCCACCACCCTCGAGAAGCACCGCCACCCCGGCTACGCCGAGTGCGAGCGCGACGATGCGTCCGATGGTCGGCCGCTCGCCCAGGGCCGGCCACGCCAGGAGTGTGGCCCAGATTGGCATGGTGTAGGCGAGGAGCGCACCCTGGCCAGCATCCAGCCAGAGCAGCGACAGAGTCGTCATCCCCATCCAGGCCGTGACGTTGAGCGCGGCGCCGGCGATGAGGCGGCCGGCCGCGCGTGCCGGCACGGCCAGCCGCTCGCCGCGCAGGGCAGCGAGAAGGGCGAGTGCCAGGGCGGAGGTCACGCCGGCGGTGCCGCGCGCGGAGAGCGGCGGCCATTCGCGCAGCAGGAGCTTCATGGCGGGCCAGTTCAGTCCCCAGCCGACTGCGGTGACGAGGAGGCAGAGCAGGCCGATCTGACGGTGTCGCGAAAAGGATTGGAGCGAGCGCATGATGCCGGTCACCCCGCACGTCAGGCCGGGGAACGGTTCCTGAGCCATGCTAGGCAGGGCGGTGCCTCGGCCGACCGCATCGGCAAGACAGATCGCGCGATCGAACCGACCATCACCAAGAGTGTGGGAACGCGAGAGCCCCAGTGCCATGCCGCTCTCCCGCGCTACCTCGCTAGCTTGGTTGATCGGGAGCCCACACTAGCCGCAAAGCCCTTTGGCACCTACGCTCAAGCGGAACTGCCTGGAGCTCATCATGACACTCGAGCCAGACGGAAAAGGCCGAGCGCTTCCGCGCGTTGCACGCGCGGTCGGGCGCTTTCGTGATCCCCAACCCCTTCGACGCTGGCACTGCGCGCATCCTGGCCGGGCTCGGCTTCGAGGCCTTGGCCACGACCAGCGCGGGCTGCGCCTTCGGCCTCGGCCGGCGCGACGGCGCGATCACCCGGGACGAGGCGCTCGCGCACGCCAAGGAGATCGTCGAAGCGACCCCATTGCCCGTGTCCGCCGACCTCGAGAACGGCTACGCCGACGCACCCGAGGCGGTCGCCCCAACGATCGCCCTCGCCGCCGAGGCCGGCCTGGTTGGCTGCTCGATCGAAGACGCGAGCGGCGACCCCGCGCGGCCGATCTACGAATTCGCGCTGGCGGTCGAGCGGGTCGCGGCCGCAGTCGCCGGGGCGCGCGCCCTGCCGTTTCCTTTCACGCTTACCGCCCGCGCCGAGAACTTCCTGCACGGGCGGCCCGATCTCGACGACACGATCCGGCGCCTGCAGGCCTTCGAAGCGGCGGGCGCCGACGTGCTCTACGCGCCGGGTCTGCGCGAGCTCAAGTCGATCCGGACCGTCTGTACCGCGCTGGGCAAGCCGGTCAACGTGCTGGCCGGGCTTGGGAGCGCGCCGCTCTCGGTCGAGCAGCTCGCGGCCGCGGGCGTGCGTCGGATCAGTCTTGGCTCAGCACTCTCGAGGGCGGCGCTCGGCGCCTTCCTCGACGCGGCGCGCGAGATCAAGAAGCAGGGCACCTTCACCTTCACGAGCCGGAGCGCCTCGATCAAGGATCTCGATCCGTTCATGCTCACCCGCTCGCCCCGAGCCGCCTCACGCGGCGAGCGCCGCGCTTATCTGGCTGCATGCCTGGTCGAGCATGGCAGACGCTCCCGCAAAGGCCGCGACGAGGAAACTAAACTTTGAGCCCGACGCGAGTGACCCGGTCGCCATTCACATCATGGACAACAAGCCTGATCATTCCGATCCCGATGCCATCGCCCGCCGCTGGTGTTGCGGGCAAGCGGTCAGCAAGGAAGCCCCCCACTGGCTTCGTCTTCTCGGCCTCGGGAACAGGAAGGCCATAGAAGTCCGCGATCTCGCCAATCAGCACGTCACCAGCAAAGGGGAACGCTCCGAAGGTGTCCACGTCCGCCAGCTGACGCTGGACGTGGGCCTTTTTGCGTACTGAAACCGCCATGCATTGCTCCGAGCTGGTGCTCACGGGTAGCTCAGCGAAGGCGTAGCCGAGTCGTGGCTGCACAATCCCTGTTCTGTCGCTCGATTGGGAGTGGCATTCTCGGATCGCGACACGACGTAGCGTCGGCGCGAACTCAGGCCATTGGATGATCACCCCTGCGACGTGTGGACGAGCCCTATTCACGAGCCGTGATCGTCCCCGCGCGTGGCTTCTCAGAGAGTAACAAGACGCGGCAGGCAAACTCTTCCCTGGCAGAGGTGCTGACCTGTACGCGATGCGCTCGAAAACTCCGGCCAAAGCACGGGCGGCTTCGCCAGAGAGCCTCGGCCGCGGGACAAAGCGCCGCACCCGCGGCCGGGCGGCCGCTCCCCTCGACCGCCCCGTGTATCAAGCCGAATCAGGCCCGAACCTCGGCCTTGCTCAGAACGACCATAGCACCTCCGGGGGCAGAAGGACCGAATCGATCACGTGGATCACGCCGTTGTCCGCTTCGATATCGGGCTCGACCACCGTCGCCACGTCCATCTCCTGCACGGCGACGGTCGCGGGGCGATCTGCATCGGCAACGGGATCCCGAAGTGTCCCGACCAACTCTTCCATGACCGCCTGCCCCCGGACCTCCGTAATCGTGATCCCGATCGGGACCAACAAGATGACCCCGGTTGTGCCATCTATCGCGAGCGCACCACCGCCGAGCGTCGGGACTTCCACGGCCCGCCCCAAGAGCTCGCCCGCATGGATCGCTGCGGCCGCGACTACGTGCGACTGGACTATCACTTCAAGTGGCTCCCGGTTCTCCGCAGCCAGAAGCCGGTCGAGCGTGCCCGGGGGCAGCTGGTCGAACGCCTGATCGGTCGGGGCGAAGACCGTAAATGGCCCCTCACCTTGGAGCTTCTCGGCCATACCCGTGGCCTCAAGCATCTCCAGAAAGTTGTTAAATCGACCGTCTTGCTCCGTAGTCTGGATAATGTCGGCCGCCTGCACGGTCCAAGCGCCAAGCGTCATCGGTAGTGCAAGCGCAACCGCCTTAGGTAGTGTGGTATAGGACGACATGTCACACTCTCCGTTGAGCCGCACAGCGCTCCCAAGTTTCGGGTCGGCTCCAGCCCGCTCCTCCGATCGGGCTTCCGTACCGAATACAAGGGCACCGCTAAGGCCGCCGGGCCGGGGCGTACCTCCGGTCCGACGCATCCCCACCGGCTACTGGTTGGTGGTCGTGGGCGGCGGGATCTGCTGCTGTTGCTGCATCGCCTGCTGCTGTGCCCGCTCGGCCGCTTGCTGCGCTTCGGCCGCAGCCCGCGTGACAAAGTCGGGGGCGTTTTCCAGCTGCTGCTCGGTCATCGCGACCAGCAGGCGGGCCGGCTGATCGCCCGTCGGGAACTGGATCTGCTCAACCGGAATGGCGACCCACTTCTCGCCGAGGCCGAGGAAGCCGCCGACCGACAGCACGACGCCCACCAGCTTCTGCTCCTGGTCCATGACCAGATCCGCGATCGTGCCGACCTCCTCGTCCATGACGTTCACCACGTCCTTGCCGATCACCTCGTCGTCGGCCAGGAACTGGGCCTCGTCCTGGACCTCGAGGAACTTCATGTCCGCGGGCGGCGCCGCTTCCTCCTCTGCGGCGGCCTCCTGGCCCGCCGGCTGGTCGGCCGGCTGATCCTCCGCGGTCACCGGCGGCTGCGCGGGCTCGGTCGCCTGCTCAGCCGGCGTGCCGCTCTTCTCCTGCAGAGGCTGTTGAGCCTGTTCGAGCTGCTGGTTGGCCTCCTGTCCAGTGTCAAGCGGCTTGGCCTGATCCTGCGCAGCTGCGGGCGCAGCGAGCGCGAGGGCAGCCACTGTCGCCATCAAGATGCGACTAGACATTACTTCACTCCCTCCATAGAGGACTGCCTGATCTGCTAACGGATCGACTTGACCGTTTGTTCCGTCGGCGACGGACGTCGCTTGATCAGTGCTTGTTCGGAGGCCCGGCAAGTGTCGCGTAAACTGAAGCGAGGGCGATACACGCACCTCTTTATCGGACTCATCGGTGCGCGAGGTCGGTGATCAAGCTCACCGATGAGCCGGGCAGCCCCTTTCGCGTTCACACCTGGCGGCAGGGCTCGCTCGACGAGCCCGAGCCGGTACGCCCGACCGCCGGGGCTGACCGGGCAGCTTCCCATCGGCCATGGAACCCCCATCGCCCCTTCGGAGTTAAATCCTCTACAGTTCTGCCGATGGAGGCGGCGATGTTCGCGAGGATCGAGCGGCGGTTCCCCATTCTGGCGCTGGCGTTGATGATCTGGGTGCAGCGCCCGCGGTCGCCGCACCCGGCGACATCCACCGGGTGGCGCACGCCGAGACGGTCAATCTGCGCGCCGGTCCGTCCAATGAGAGCAATGTGCGTGGGACCGTGCAGCAGGGTGATGAGGTCATCGAGCCGAGCCGCTCCGGCAGCTGGCTCGGCGTGCGCATGCTGCGCACCGGCGAGGAGGGCTGGATCTTTGGCGAATTGCTCGAACCCGTGTCGCGCAGCACACTCGGCCCCGGCGCCCCGGCCCGGCCGAGGACGTGGGATTCCTGAGCTGGTCCGAGGGCTTTAATCGCCTGCTTGCGAGCATCGACGCGAACAACGGTTACCGCATGGCGAGGAAGGTCGAGCAGCCCGAAGCGGATCTACTGCGCGTTACGCCGACCACCGAATGGCTGATCGACGGCAGTCGCGACGTCCATCTGACGACCGCGGTCGCGATCTACGAGATGTGGAAGAACCATCAGAACGGCGGGCCAGTGCGCCTGGTGATCACCGACGCTCAGGGCCGGGACTACATCACGATTGTCGACCAGGACACCCAGCCAAAGCTGTCGATCACGCCGCCTGAGCGCTCGTAGTCCGCTGGCGCCGGCCGGCCCCTTCCGGTCGGGGCGTGGAGCTAAGGCGAGGAGAGAGACGATGCGTGCTTTGTGTATGTTGCTGATCTGCGCTGCGCTGAATGGCTGCGGCGCGGTCGCTCTGCCTTTCCGGGTCACCGCCGATGTCGCGCGGGTCGTCCCGGTCGCCGGCGACGTGGTCGCCGCGCCGCTGGACGCCGCCGGCAACGCGATCGATCCTCCGGGAGACTGATCCGAACGTCGGAAGTCGATCGAACTCAGCGATGTCGGTCCTACGCCAACGTCGCCCCCCGCTGGCACCACTCCCGCCCGTTCGGGTGGTCGGCCGGATATTCTGGTTGAGCCGGAAGAGGTTCGTCGGGTCGTACTTGTTCTTGAGAACGACCAGCCGGTCGTAGTTGCCGCCAAAGGCCGCAGCGGACCCGGTCCTCGCCTTCGTCGCCGAGGTTGTTGACGTAGACCCCGCCGGTCGAGAACGGGCGCATCGCGCTCCAGAACGCGCGCGCCCATCGCACGTTGATCTCGTCGTCGGCCGGATTGTCCCAGATCGAGATCGGAAAGCAGTCGTAGGCTGCGTCGCGCTGGGCGTAGGCGGTATCGGACGTCGGGACCCGCACGATCGCGCCGCCAACCTGCTGCAGGACCGCGAGCGACGTTGCGGCGGGCACGCTCGCATACGCCGCCGAGCATGGTGTCGACGGCCGCGTCGCTGATCTCACGCAGGAACTGCGCCTTCCAGTAGTAGCGGCGGCCGCGGGGAAAGATGCTGTCGCCCGCCGACTGCACCTGGAGGTAGGGAACCGGCGCGATCCGCGCCTCGAGCGGCCGGCCGTAGGCCGGGAGCGGCTCGAGCACGCGCTCGCCCTCGTCGAGCGGGCCGCTGTAGCAGACCGAGATGCCGAAGGCCCGCTCGCCGGACGGCGTCGTCATCAGCGCGGCATCTGCACTCAGCTCGTCCGGAGCGGTGCTGGAGAAGTCGTAGTAGAAGCGCAGCGCATCCCGAGCGTGCGCATAGTCATAGACGACCGAGCCGGCGAGGACGGTCGGGCCGACCGGATGGAGCCGGTATTCGAACGCCGTGACGATGCCGAAATTGCCGCCGCCGCCGCGATGCCCCAGAACAGATCGGCATTCTCCTCAGCGCTCGCCCTCAGCAGCCGGCCGTCGGCGGTCACGACCTCCGCCGCCAGGAGGTTGTCGCAGGCCAGACCGTACCTGCGGCCCAGCTTGCCGAAGCCGCCGCCGAGCGTCAGGCCGGCGATTCCGGTGTCGCCGTTGATGCCCATGGTCGTGGCCAGACCAAGCGCCTGGGTCGCGGTGTCGAATTCGCCGAGCTTCAGCCCCGCTTCGGCGCGCGCGACGCGCGCGCTCGGGGTCGACCTCGATCTCCTTCATCCGCGAGAGATCGATCACGAGCCCGCCATCGCAGACACACGTGCCGGCGATGTTGTGGCCCCCGCCCCGCACCGCGAGCTGCACGGTTCGCGCCTGGCGAAGCTGACCGCGGCGATCACATCGTCGGCCGGTGCAGCAGGCGATCATCGCCGGGCGCCGGTCGATCATGCCATTCCAGACTGGCGCGTGCCTCGTAGTATCCGGCGTCTTCGGCGAGAATTACCCGCCCGGTCTATCGACTGCGCAACTCGGCAATTCGTGCAGGCAGAGCTTTCGCCGTTCCGCAGATCGGCGTAACCCAGCATGGCATCCACGGCTCCTCGCTTGTCTGGCTAGGGCTGCTGCGCGGGCTTCTTTTTGGTCGGCCTCAGATTCTGCATGCTTTCACAGGGTTCTCGCTCGCATCAAAATCGAATATCTCATCCGCTAGCTGAGCTGAGTTCATCTAGGTGCCGATGAGAAAGCTCCCGCCCTTTGCGTCGCTCCGGGCCTTCGAGGCCGCCGCAAGGCATCTCAGCTTCAAGGCGGCCGCGGCCGAGCTCGGCGTGACGCCAACCGCGATCAGCCACCAGATCCGCTTGCTTGAGGAGATCTGCGGACAGGAGCTCTTTCGCCGGCGACCACGCCCGCTGGCGCTTTCACCCGCGGGGGAGCGCCTCTTCCCCGTCCTACGCAGCGGCTTCGATGCCTTCGCGATCGCTATCGCATCGCTGTCGCAGGATGTGGAGCATCCTCCCCTCCGGGTGACCAGCCCGAACGCCTTCGCCGGCCGTTGGCTCGTTCCCCGGCTGCCGCTCTGGCGCAACGCGCATCCAACGATCCCCCTGGAGATCATCGGCACCGATGCGGTCCTCGATCTGCGCATCGGCGAAGCCGATCTTGCGATCCGCTATGCCTACGCCATGCCTTCGGATCCTGCCGCTCCCGAGGTCTTTCGCGACACCTTTTTTCCGATCTGCCATCCGAGCCTGCTCTCGTCGGGCTCGATCAAACGCGCCGCCGATCTGCTGCACTATCCCCTGATTCACTACGACTGGACCGCGACGACCCCGAAGGACCGACTTGGCACCGCTGGCTTGCGACTGCGCGCTCGGTCGATCCCGATCTCGATGTTTCCAAGAGTTGGGACTTGCGCTTTCGGGAAGAGCTGCACGCGATCGAAGCTGTCCTCTCCGGCCAGGGCATCGCCATCTGCAGCGACATCCTTTTGGGCCCCGAGCTCGAAAGCGGGACGCTCATCAAGGCGCATGATCTCTCACTGCCGGGCTACGGCTACTATCTGGTCCACATGCCCGAGCATGCCCGGCTGCCGGCGATTGCCGCCTTCTGCGCCTGCATGCGCTCCCTGGTCTGAGCCATGCCCGGCGGGGCCGGGCCGTCAGCTCGGGTTGCCCGGCGCGCCGCGCCATGTCAGAGATCGGCCATGACGGAGCGCGTGGTCATCATCGGCGCGGGGCAGGCGGGCGCGCAGGTCGCGATCAGCCTGCGCCAGGCGGGCTTTGCCGGCGGGGTCATCCTGTTGGGCGAGGAGGGTGAGCCGCCCTATCAGCGGCCCCCCTTGTCCAAGGCGTACATGAGCGGCGAGATGCCGCTCGAGCGCACCTACATCCGCTCCCCGGCCTACTATGCCAAGAGCGCGATCGATCTGCGCCTCGGCGCCCGGGTCGATCGCATCCTGCCGGACCGGCGCGCCGTCGTCGCTGCCGATCGGGAGCTGGCGTACGACCGGCTCGTGATCTGCACCGGCACCCGGGCGCGCCGCCTGAGGCTGCCGGGCGAGCACCTCGAGGGCGTCTTCTATCTGCGCACGCTCGGCGACTCGGAACGAATCAGGTCGGCCGCGCGGCCCGGCGCCAAGGCGGTGATCATCGGCGGCGGCTACATCGGTCTGGAGATCGCGGCGAGCCTCTCGAAGCTCGGCTGTGCGGTCCTGGTGCTCGAGGCTTTGGAGCGGGTCATGAACCGGGTGGTGGCGCCGCCCGTTTCGGACTTCTTCGCCCGCGAGCACGCCGCGCATGGCGTCGAGATCCTGACCGGCGTCGCGGTGAGCGCGCTCGCGGGCGAGAGCGCGATCGAGCGGGTCGCCTCCGCCGATGGTCGGACCTGGCCCGCCGATCTCGTGGTCATCGGCGTCGGCGCGGTGCCGAACGACGAGCTGGCGAGAGACGCGGGGCTCGCGGTCGAGAATGGTGTTCTGGTCGACGAGTTCGGCCGGACCAGCGATCCCGCGATCTTCGCCGCGGGCGACGTGACCAATCATCCGAACCCGCTGTTCGGCGTTCGTTTGCGCCTGGAATCAGTGCACAACGCCCAGGCTCAGGCCAAGGCGGTCGCCCAGGCGATCGCGGGCAAACCCGTGCCCTACGCCGAGGTGCCCTGGTTCTGGTCCGACCAATACGATCTCAAGCTCCAGATCGCGGGCGTGGCGAACCCCGAAGACGAGCACCTGCTGCGCGGCGATCCGGCAAGCCGCAGCTTCTCCTGCCTGCATCTCCGTGAGGTCCGCCTTCGCGCCATCGACTGCGTCAACCGCGGCGCCGATTTCCTCAGCGGTCAGAAGCTGATCCGGGACGGCCGGCCGATCGAGCGCGTCCGCGCGCGCGACGCCCTGGTCAAGCTCAGCGAACTCTGACCTTCGCTCAGTGCGCGACCATCACGTGGCGCACGACCGTGTAGTCCTCGAGCGCATAGAGCGACATGTCCTTGCCGTAGCCGGACTGCTTCATGCCGCCGTGCGGCATCTCGTTGGCGAGCATGAAGTGGGTGTTGACCCAGGTGCAGCCGTACTGCAGCGCCGCCGCCACTTTCATGGCCCTCGAAACGTCCCTGGTCCACACCGAGGAGGCGAGGCCGTACTCGGAATCGTTGGCCCATCTGACGGCCTGGTCGACATCGGAGAAGCGCGTGACCGAGACCACCGGCCCGAACACCTCCTTGCGCACGATCTCGTCCTCCTGCCGGGCGCCGGCGATCACGGTCGGCTGGTAGAAGAAGCCGCCCCCGGAGCCGGGGTTGCCGCCGGTCGCGATCTCGACGTGGCTGAGAGCCGCCGCCCGCTCGACGAAGCCCGCGACGCGCTCGCGCTGCGCCTGGCTGATCAGGGGACCGATGTCCATCCCTTC
Source organism: uncultured Alphaproteobacteria bacterium (assembly GCA_963815435.1). GTDB lineage: Bacteria > Pseudomonadota > Alphaproteobacteria > Geminicoccales > Geminicoccaceae > DATAOG01. The sequence continues at coordinate 133,183 of CAWFGZ010000034.1, read as the reverse complement.
CCCCGATGGGTCGCCATACCTGATCGTCGAAGCCGCCGCGGCGAGGTCGGCGACCAGCCTGTCGTGGATCTTCTCCCCGGCATAGATCCGGCAGGCGGCGGTGCAGTCCTGGCCGGCGTTGTAGAAGCCGAACATGCGCAGGCCATTGACCACGGCTTCGAGATCAGCGTCGTCGAACACGATCACCGGCGCCTTGCCGCCGAGCTCCAGATGGGTGCGCTTCAGGCTCGAGGCCGCCGCTTCGAGCACCTTCTTGCCGGTCGCGACGTCGCCGGTCAGCGAGACCATGCGCACGCCGGGATGGGACACCAGCGGCGCGCCGACCGTCTCGCCCTGACCGAGGATGACGTTGACCACGCCCGCCGGAAAGATCTCGGCCATGATCGCGGCGAGCTTCAAGGTGGTGAGCGGCGTCTGCTCCGAGGGTTTGATGACCACGGTGTTGCCGGCCGCGAGCGCCGGGGCGAGCTTCCAGGCGGCCATCATCAGGGGATAGTTCCAGGGAGCGATCGAGGCGACGACGCCGACCGGATCGCGCCGGATCATGCTGGTGAAGCCCTTCATGTACTCGCCAGCGGCGCTGCCGGGCAGGCAGCGCGCGGCGCCGGCGAAGAAGCGGTAGCAGTCGACGATCGGCGGCAGCTCGTCGGCGAGCGCGCGGGCCGGCGGCTTGCCGCAGTTCCTGGAACTCGAGCCGCGCGAAGGCCTCTGCCTCGGCCTCGATCCGATCGGCGAGCTTCAGCAGCATCAGAGAGCGCTCGGCGGCGGTGGTGCCCGACCACGCCGGAAAGGAGTCGGTTGCCGCCTTCACGGCCGCCTCGAGCTGCGCCCTCGAGGCCTCGTTGATGGTCGTGATGGTCTCGCCGGTGGCGGGGTTCAGGATCGTCTCGGATTGCCCCTCGCCGTCTACGAATTCGCCGCCGATCAGCATCCTGGTCTGCATGGCTCTAGCCTCCGCTTCTCCGGTTACTTGCCGCTGCCGGCCACCGTCTCGGTGCCGCGCGTGGCGTAATAGGCGATCAGGATCGGCACGAAGGTCACGGCGATCACGAACACCGCGACCACGTTGGTCACCGGCCGCTGGCGCGGGCGGACCAGCTCGGTCAGCATCCAGATCGGCAGCGTCGTCTGCTGGCCGGCGGTGAAGGTGGTCACGATCACCTCGTCGAAGCTCAGCGCGAAGGCGAGCATGCCGCCCGCGAGCAGCGCCGTCGCGATGTTCGGCAGAACGACGTGGCGGAAGGTCTGGAAGCCGTCCGCGCCCAGGTCCATCGAGGCCTCGATGATCGAACCCGAGGTCCGGCGAAAGCGCGCGATCACATTGTTGTAGACCACCACGACGCAGAACGTCGCATGACCGATCACGATGGTCCAGAAGCTGAACGGGATGCTGGCGAGGTTGATCGCTGCGCGCAGCGAGATGCCGGTGATGATGCCGGGCAGCGCGATCGGCAGGATGATCAGCAGCGTGATCGCCTCGCGCCCGAAGAAGCGCGCGCGATAGAGCGCGGCCGCGGCGAGCGTGCCGAGCAGGATGGCGGTCGCGGTCGATACCAGCGCGACGCGGACCGAAAGCCCGATCGCATCCCAGATGTCCTGCCGCTCGAAGGCGACTGCGAACCACTGCAGGGTCAGACCGGGCGGCGGAAACTGGTAGCTCTTGTCCTCGGTCGTGAAGGCGTACAGCAGGATGAAGGCCATCGGCACGTGCAGGTAGAGAAGCCCGGCCGCGGCGGCGAGCTTGAGACCGAGCGGGGTGCGTCGCCCCTCAGAGCGCATCGAACGCCCCGAGCCGTCTGGCGATGCTGAGATAGATCGCCATGATCACGATCGGCACCACCGAGAAGGCGGCCGCGAGCGGGATGTTGCCGGCGGTGCCCTGCTGCACGTAGACCGCCTGGCCGATGAAGAAGCGCGACGTGCCGATGATGTAGGGGATGATGTAGTCGCCGAGCGTCAGCGAGAAGGTGAAGATCGAGCCGGCGACCAGCCCCGGGAAGGCGAGCGGCAGGATCACCGTGCGAAAGGTCATCTGCGGCCTTGCGCCGAGATCGGCCGACGCCTCGATCAGGTTCTTCGGCACCCGCTCGAGCGCCGCCTGCGTCGGCAGGATCATGAACGGCAGCCAGATGTAAGTGAAAACCAGGAACATGCCGAGATAGGACACGGAGAGCGACGGCCCGCCGATCACCGGCAGCGCCAGCACGCCATCCAGCAGCCAGCTCAGCCTGGCCTCGGCGAACGCCCAGCTGACGATGCCCTCCTTGGCCAGGATCAGCTTCCAGGCGTAGACCCGGACCAGATAGCTCGACCAGAGCGGCAGCATGACCGCGAGGTAGAACAGAGCCTTGGCGCGGCCGGTGGCATAGCGCGCCATCACATAGGCGATCGGAAAGCCGATCAGCGCCGCCCCCAGGGTGACCGCGGCCGCCATGCTCGCGGTGCGCAGGATGATGTCCAGATTGGCGCGGTTGGTGAGCAGCTCGACGTAGGAGGCGAGCGTGAGCTGGTAGACGATCTGGCCGGTGAAGCCGTCGAACGAGAAGAAGCTCTGAATCAGGAGCGAAAACAGCGAGCCCAGGTAGACGACGCCGAGCCAGAGGAGCGGCGGCAGGAGCAGGACGAGCGTGAACAGACCGCCCCGTCGATAGAGAAAGGTCGAGAGCCGGCGCGCCGCCGTCTGGCGCGGCCAGGCGCCGGCGAGCGACAGATCGGCCGCGGCAACGCTCACGGCTCAGCTCCGCCGCCGAGCGGCTGCATGGCGCTCTCCGCCCAGGCGAGCCGGACCTGCCCGCCCGCCTCCGGCCGGATGCCGGGGTCTGCGTCGTTCGGACGATCCGCGATCAACAGGCCGCCGCCGTCGAGCGCGACCTCGAGCCGGGTGCTGGCGCCGTGATACTGCACGTTGACCACGGTGCCCTCGACGCTGTGCTCAGCCGTCGCGCCGTCGCCGCTCCTCGTGCCTGGCGCGAGGACCCGGATGCGCTCCGGGCGCAGCGAGAACGCCTGTGCGCGACCGCTCAGCCGCCCGGCGGTCGCAGCGTCGACGATGTTGGACGCGCCGACGAAGCCCGCGACGAAAGCGGTCGCCGGGTGCTCATAGATCTCCTCGGGCGTGCCGATCTGCTCGATCCGACCGTCGTTGAACACCGCCAGCCGGTCGCTCATGCCGAGGGCTTCCTCCTGGTCGTGGGTGACGTAGAGGAAGGTGATGCCGACCTTGCGCTGCAGCGCCTTGAGCTCGCCCTGCATCTGCTGGCGCAGCTTGAGATCGAGCGCGCCGAGGGGCTCGTCGAGCAGCAGGACCTCCGGCTGGTTGATCAGTGCGCGGGCGAGTGCCACCCGCTGGCGCTGACCACCCGAGAGCTCCCCCGGCCGACGGTGGCCCAGGCCACCGAGCGCCACCAGCTCGAGCATCGCCTCGGCGCGCTGGTGCCGCTCGGACTTGCCCACGCCGCGCACCATCAGACCATAGGCGACGTTATCGAGCACCCGCATGTGCGGGAACAGGGCGTAGTCCTGGAAGACCGTGTTGATGTTGCGGTCGTAGGGCGGCACGCCGACCATGCTCCGCCCATGGAGGGCGATCTCGCCGCGATCGGGCTCCTCGAAGCCGGCGATCAGCCGCAGACACGTGGTCTTGCCGGAGCCCGAAGGCCCGAGCATGGCAAAGAACTCGCCGTCCCGGACCTCGAAGCTCACGCCGTCGACCGCCCGGATGTCGCCGAAGTGGCGGCTCACGCGTTCGAAGCGGACAGCCGGCTGCATGGCCGACGAGGCGCGTGCCTGCCCTCCGCCCCGAGCGTGAGCGGGCTCAGCGACCGCCGAGGACGGCAATGTAGTCCGTGACCCAGCGGTAATAGGGCACGCACTCGCCCTGCTCGCACTTGGCGACCGGCGTCCGCCAGAAGTGGATTCTGTCGAAGTTCTCCTGGCCGTTGGTCTTGCAGCCGTCGGGCCCGAGCAGCGCGTTGCCCTCGCAGGCCGCCGGCACCACCGGCACCGAGCCGAACCAGGCGGCGAGGTCGCCCTGCAGATTCGAGGACGAGCGTCCATTCCATCCACATGTAGCTGCAGTTCGGATGCGGCGCCTCGGCGTGCATCATCGTGGTATCGGCCCAGCCGGTGGCGCCCTCCTCGGGAATTGTGCTCGCGATCGGCTGGCCCTTGGACGCCAGGAGGTTGACCTGGAACGGCCAGGACGAGCTCGCCACGACGCCCTCATTGGTGAAGTCGTCGATCTGGACGAAGGCGTCGTGCCAGTAGCGGTTGACGATCGCGCGCTGCTGACGGAGCAGCTCGAGCGCCGCCTTGTACTGGTCCTCGTTGAGCTCGTACGGGTCTTTGATGCCGAGTTCGGGCTTGTGGTGCATCAGGTAGAGCGCGGCATCGGCGATGTAGATCGGCCCGTCGAAGGCCTGGATCCGCCCTTTGTTCGGCTTGCCGTCGGGTAGCGTCTGCTCCTCGAAGACCACGCTCCAGCTGGTCGGCGGGTTCGGAAACACCTTGGTGTTGTACATCAGGACGTTCGAGCCCCACTGGTAGGGCACGCCGTAGTGCTTGCCGTCGACGGTGTGCCAGGGCGCGTTCTGCAGGCGCTTGTCGATCTTGCCCCAGCTCGGGATCAGGTCGGTGTTGATCTCCTGCACCCGCTTACCCGCGACCAAGCGCAGGCTGGCATCGCCCGAGGCGGTCACCAGGTCGAAGCCGCCCTCGTTCATCAGCGCCACCATCTCGTCCGAGGTGTTGGCGGTTTTGACCCGAACCTTGCAGCCGGTCTTCTTCTCGAACCCCGTCACCCAGTCGTAGGCGGGATCGCTCTCGCCGCGCTCGATGTAGCCGGGCCAGGCGACGATGTCGACGAAGCCCTCGCCGGGGCCGACCGACTGCAGCGGCGCGGCCTGCGCGGCGCCCGCTGCCAACAGGAAAAAGCCCGCGATCGAGGCGGGTCCAATGCTCGATGACATCATAGTGCCTCCCTGTGGCTCAGCCGTGCCGCCCCTCGCTCGGGCGACCGCCGGCCCGCTATCGTCCGACGGGCGAAAGCGTTTGGCAAATGCCAAATTCGGCCCGGGTCGCGGCCAGGCCAAGTCGCCGCCGCATCGCAACCCCGTGGGTTGGATTCGTAGTGTCGCACAAGGACTCGGACCTTCGGCGCCCGTGGTGCAGTTGATTCTGCGCTACCTTTGGTAATCATAATACAGAAACTTAAATAACGCGTGCGCGATTTTATTAAAGTTAACGCGATTAACCATAATAAAACGTGAAGAATCAGTCAATTTTGTCAAGATTTTCATTGAATTTTACTGGGTATTTTAGATATTGTCAGCCCCGACAGCGCCAACACAGGCGCTCAGTGCCGGGGAAGTCTCGAACATGCTTTGGATGCGCACGGCTGGTGTCACCGCCCTCCTCATGACGGTTTGCGGAAGCGCCAGCGCTCTCGACGGGTCGGTCTGTCCCAATGTCGAGAACACCGCCACGGGCTATCAACAGCGGGCAGCGATCGCACGCGGCTGCGCCCTTGGGTACGACGATAACAACCGCGGCGGCGCGACCGATCGCGCTGATCCCCGGGGGGGCGCCTCCTCGCGCGGCGCCGACGGCCAGGGCGGGTCAGGATCCGGCGGCTCGGTTGCCAGCACCAGTGCCAATGGCACCGGCGACAACGCGTCCCAAGGTGACGACCCGGGCGACAGCGGGCCGGGCGGCGATCCAGGGGGCCACTACGGGAACGGCGGCCACGATCGCGGCCACGGTCACGATCGCGGTTCGAAGGGCCATAGAAGCCACGATCACGGCCGCGACAACGATGGCGGCCATGCGAGTCACGATCACGACCGCGACAACCATGGTGGTGCGAGCGGCCATGGCGGTCACGACCGAGACCATCGGGATGCCGGTCGCCATGGCGACGGCGCGCACCACGGACACAGCGGCGAAGGCGAGCATCGCTCGGGCGGCCACGATCGGGACCGCGGCCACCATCGCCATTCCGACCAGCAGAACAGCAACGCTAAGGACAATCCAGGCTCGGGTGGCGGCGACGGGACGTGAACGCGCCCCGATCATGACGCCCTGTGGGCGTAACGCAGGCAAGCCTGGCCGGCCCAGCCCGAGGGGCCGGCCAGGCCGCCGGCGCACCGGCCCCCAATCCCGCGCAACTTAACCGGATCTCAACCCGCCCGTGGGCCATTGCCGGTGAGCGCGCACCGTGCGCGGCCTCGCTACCGGCAACCTCGGGAAGTCGAGATGCGCCCCATCAAGCTCACCATGTTCGCTTCATTGCTCATCCTTGGCCTGTCGCTCGAGGCGCTTTCGTCCCGGCCGGCGGCGGCCGCTTCGGCGGCCGAGATCGACGCCGAGGTCGATGCCGCCCTGACCCGCTTCTATGAGGAGGTCCCGACGGGCCGGGAGCTCGCCGCCAAGGCCAAGGGCGTGCTGATCTTTCCGAGCGTGGTCAAAGCCGGTTTCGGGATCGGCGGCGAGTATGGCGAGGGTGCTTTGCAAATGAACGGGCGGACCGTCGACTACTACGACACCGTCTCGGCCTCGATCGGTCTCCAGATCGGCGCCCAGTCGCGCTCCGAGATCATCCTGTTCATGACCGATGAGGCGCTCGCGGACTTCCGCGACGGCGACGGCTGGGAGGTCGGCGTCGACGGCTCGGTCGCCCTGATCCGGAGCGGCGCCGCGGGTGAGATCGACACGACCAATGTCGCCGAACCGGTGCTCGCCTTCATCTACGGCGAGCAGGGCCTGATGGCCAATCTCAGCCTCGAGGGCGCCAAGATCAGCAAGCTGGAGCGATAGCAGCCGAGCGCCGTATCCGGCGCCGTTTACGCGGCGCTGCGCGATCCGCGGGCGGCGGGACAAGAGCGCCGCGGGGGCTCGCGCTCGAGGTCGAACAGGGCGGACAGCTCGCCGAGCATGGCGCCGCCCAGCTGCTCGGGATCGGAGATCGTGACCGCGCGCCGATAATAGCGCGTGACGTCGTGCCCGATGCCGATCGCCAGCAGCTCGACCGGCGAGCGCAGCTCGACCCACTCGATCACGTGGCGCAGATGCTGCTCCAGGTAGTTGCCGGGGTTGGCCGAGAGTGTGCTGTCGTCGACCGGGGCGCCGTCCGAGATCACCATCAGGATGCGGCGCTGCTCGGCGCGCGCGAGCAACCGCTGGTGCGCCCAAAGGATCGCCTCGCCGTCGATGTTCTCCTTCAGCAGGCCCTCGCGCAGCATCAGGCCGAGGTTGCGCCGCGCGCGCCGCCAGGGGCTGTCGGCCGGCTTGTAGACGATGTGGCGCAGATCGTTGAGCCGGCCGGGATTCGGCCGCTTGCCCTCGCGCAGCCAGAGCTCGCGGCTCTGCCCGCCCTTCCAGCTGCGGGTGGTGAAGCCGAGCAGCTCTACCTTGACGCCGCAGCGCTCGAGGGTGCGTGCGAGGATGTCGGCGCACATCGCCGCGACCGCAATCGGGCGGCCGCGCATCGAGCCCGAATTGTCGATCAGCAGCGAGACCACGGTGTCGCGAAACTCGGTGTCCTTTTCCAGCTTGTAAGACAATGGCTGCTCGGGGTTGACCACGACGCGGGTGAGCCTCGCGGAGTCGAGCAGGCCTTCGTCGAGATCGAACTCCCAGGAGCGCGTCTGCTGTGCCAGCAGCCGGCGCTGCAGCCGGTTGGCCAGACGCCCGGTCATTCCTTGCAGGCGGGCGAGCTGCTGGTCGAGCTGGAGGCGCAGGCGGCCGAGCTCGATCGGGCTGCACAGCTCGCTCGCCTCGACCACTTCGTCGAACTTGGTCGTGAACACGCGGTACGCGAGCGCCTCGCCGCCGGGCGGAATGTACTGAGGGGTCTCGAAGGGGGTCTCGGTCGTGCCGTCCTCGTCGACACCCTTGGCGCTAGCGTCCTCCAGGCGATCCTCGCTCGCCGCGCTCTGGGCGGCCTCGTCGGCGCTCGCAGCGCTATCGGTGTCGCTCGCCGCCTCCTGGCGGGCGTCGTCGGTGACCCCCTCACCCTCACTGTCGTCGGCGCTGCCGGTCTGATCCTCGTCGCTCGCCTCGCTCGACTCGGGTTCCTCCTCATCGGGCAGCTCGCCGAGATCTTCGGCCAACCCCAGGTGGGCTAGCATTTCGCGCACCCGAATGGCGAACTCTTCCTGAGAGCTCAACTGCTGGCGCAGAACCGGCCAGTCCTGGCCGGTGTGCTTCTCGAGCCAACCCCGCCAGCGATCCAGGACGTCACGCTGCTCCCTCGCCAGGTTGAAGCCGAGCAGACTCTCGTGGGCGTACAGCTCGAGCGCCTCGGCCAGGCCGGCTTCGGTCGAGTCCTGGGCGGTCGCGGGCGGGCGGCGCCCCCGCGCGGCGTGGGCGCTCGCCAGATTGGCGGCGACGCCAGTCATGCGGCTGGCGCCTAGCGCCTCGACCCGGACCTGCTCGAGCGCCTCGAAGATCAGTCCGGCGATCTCGCCCTGCGGGTTCAGTCGCCGATGCAGCTTGGCGTTGTGATGGCGCAGCCGGAGCGCCGCGCCGTCCGCTTCGCCGCGGATGCGCGCGACATCCTGTCCGGCCATGGTCCGGCGCGGCAACGGCAGGCTGACAGCCGCCGGCTCATCCGGCGCGGCGCGCTCACGCTTCGCCTCGCCGGTTCGGAAGGTCACGCTGAGCGCCGGGCGATGCGCCATCGCGCGGCAGGTCGCGGCGACCGCCCGCTGGAAGACCTCGAGCCGTTCCCGGCTGGCCGCCATCCTACGCTCGGGCTCAGATCAGGGTGGCGTTGGCCGTGCTTTCGGGCAATTCGATGCCGAAGCAGCGCTGGAAGTACTCGGCGATGATCGGGCGCTCCGCCTCGTCGCATTTGTTGAGGAAGGTCAGCCGGAAGGCGAACCCGATGTCGCCGAAGATGCGCGCGTTCTCGGCCCAGGTGATCACGGTCCGGGGCGACATCACGGTCGAGATGTCGCCGGCCATGAAGCCCGAGCGGGACAGATCGGCCAGGCTGACCATGCGGGCAAGCGTCTTCTGGCCCTCCTCGCTCCGGTAGTCCGGGCATTTGGCGAGCACGATCTCGACCTCGGCGTCATGCTCCAGGTAGTTGAGCTGGGCGACGATGTTCCAGCGGTCGAGCTGGCCCTGGTTGATCTGCTGGGTGCCGTGATAGAGGCCGCTGGTATCGCCGAGGCCGACCGTGTTCGCGGTTGAGAACAGCCGGAACGAGGGGTGCGGGCGGAGCACCCGGTTCTGGTCGAGCAGCGTCATCCGGCCCTCGACCTCGAGCACGCGCTGGATCACGAACATCACGTCGGGCCGCCCGGCGTCGTACTCATCGAACACCAGAGCGACCGGATGCTGCAGCGCCCAGGGCAACATGCCCTCGCGGTATTCGGTCACCTGCTTGCCGTCGCGCAGCACGATGGCGTCCTTGCCGATCAGGTCGATGCGCGAGATGTGGCTGTCCAGATTGACCCGCACGCAGGGCCAGTTGAGGTGGGCCGCGACCTGTTCGATGTGCGTCGATTTGCCGGTCCCATGGTAGCCCTGGATCATGACCCGCCGGTTGTAGGCAAAGCCTGCCAGGATCGCGAGGGTGGTGTCCCGGTCGAACCGGTAGGCGTCGTCAATCTCGGGGACGTACTCGGTGGTCTGCGAGAAGCCCGGTACCTGAAGGTCCGAATCAATGCCGAAACTCTGCCGCACCGAGATCTTGATGTCCGGCGCGGTCGGCAGGTCCTGCAGACCGACCAGCCGGTTCGGCTCGCCGACGCCAAAGTCGCGCTGCACCTTGCTCCACTCCAGGATGGTTGGCCCGAGCGTCAGGCGAAACGCTCGCTGTCCAGCAAGTAGGTATATGCCTCGTTAATCAACTTCAACCGCTCTTCGGCCCTTTTGTCGCCGCCGTGCAAGTCGGGGTGATGCAGCTTGACCAGCTGCTTGTAACGGGCCTTGAGGTCGGTTCGTGTGGCATCGGGCGTCAGATCGAGGACGGCGAGCATGCGCTCGGTCTTACCCATGCGAGTTTGCCGGCGATCCCACTCTGAGGCGCCGTGAGTGCCGTTGGTGCCACCGCCATTGACGAACAGCTCGTACGGGTCCTGCCAGCGCCACGCCTCGTCGCGGCTCGCGCGCCCGTTGCCCATGGGCCAGGTCGGCCGATGCCAGGTGACGTCTTCGCGCTGATAGGCCTCGATCTCCGTCTGGCTCATGCCAGCGAAGAAATCCCAGGCCCGGTTGTAGGCGCGGACGTGCTCGAGACAGAAGTGATAAAAGTCACGCAAGCGGTCGCGTGAGCGGGGCGCGCGATAGTCGCCGGCGCATAGGCAGCCCGGCCAGTCGCAACGGGTGCGCGGCGAGGTGTCGAAAGCTGCCGAATCGAGCAGCTCGGGTCGCCAGCAGCGTTGGAACTCGCTCATGCCCCGCACTATGGCCGTGCGGAGGTTTCAGAGCAAGATCTCCGACCGGTCCCCAAGCTTCGAGCGGGCGGCAGCGCCGCAGTGCCGGCGGCACACGGCCGCAGCAGCCGACAAGCCAAGGCTTGCCTGCAAGGTCGAGGTGATCGTGCCTGGGCGGACCCGGTAGTGTCCACGTCGGTCCCAAGCGCGCACCAACAAACAGCCGGCGCGCCGTTTGCGAGCGGCGGCCGGCCAAATAGCGCATCGTGAGCCGGCCCGCCTAGCGGCCAGCTCACTTGCGTAAACGGCGTCGCCCGGTCCCAGCCCGGTCGCGCGCCCGCGCCGAGCCTTGCTGGGCGGAAGGCGAAGACGCGTGCTCTACTCCTCGCGCTCGGACAACGCGCGGGCCAGCGCGCAGAGCGCGTCCTGGTGCTTGCGGACCGGAATGCTGATGAAGTTACGCGCCAGGTCCAGAAGCATCCGCTGCTGGGGGGTCGCGCGAAACGCCTTGTCGCTGCCCATGCCCTCGAAGAAATAACCGACGTCGACACCGAGCGCCTGCGCGATATTGTGCAAACGGCCAGCGGCGATGCGGTTGATGCCTTTTTCGTACTTGTGCGCCTGCTGATACGTCACTCCGATCAGCTCGGCCATCTGCTGCTGCGTAAGACCGAGCATGATACGACGCTCGCGCATGCGGGCACCGACATGCCGGTCGATGTCTTGCGCGCGCGACCGGCCGGGCCCCGGGCTCGCACTCGGCTTGACCATCACTGTCGCCATCGTCTTCTCCATCCCTCACAACTGGGCGATCTGCCGTGGCACGGGCCACTCGCCCGCAGCGCACCGACCGTGGTGACGCCGCGAAACCAGGCCATGGACCCCTGCCTCTTCTACTCGAGGTTAGAGGCAAGACCTTTCTAAATTGTAAAGCGAGAAGAAAACTCCCGCTATACGCCTTTTGCGGGGTCCGAGCCGCGCAACATCAAGCGTAAAGTCGACACTCGGTGTCACTCAACAACTACCATTGCGCGTATCACCGAGCAAGCTTGACGTCACGGTTTCGCCCAATGACAAGATAGCTAAGGATCACGCGAATTGAAGGGGGCTCAACCAACCGTGCGGGCTGGCCAAGGCGTCACAGATACCATTCGTCGGCGACTGACGGCAGCTTTGCAGCCAGCCCGGCTCGATCTGGTTGACGAGTTGGCCCGCCACGCCGGCCATGCCGGCGCCCGGCCCGGCGGCGAAAGCCACTTCCGGCTGACGATCGTCGCCGATGTTTTCGTCGGCAAGAGCCGGATCGAACGCCAGCGCCTGGTGTTCGGCGCTCTCGGCGATCTCATGCAGAGCGACATCCATGCCCTTGCGATCATCGCCTTGACGCCGGCCGAAGCCGAGGGTCGCCGCTAGCCGGCCGATCTCGGAATCAGGCTCGGGCGGCGGCCCGATCGATCGCCTCGCGGATCAGCCGATGGGCCTCCTCGGGGTCACGCCAGTTGCCGACCCGGACCCATTTTTCCGGCTCGAGGTCCTTGTAGTGCTCGAAGAAGTGCCGGATCCGCTCGAGATCGATCTCCGGAATGTCGCGCCAGGAGGCGACCCGATCGTACAGACGGGTGATCTTGGGCAGCGGCACGGCGAGGATCTTCTCGTCGCCACCGGCCTCGTCCTCGAGCTCGAGCAGGCCAATCGGCCGCGCCGGCAGCACCGCGCCCGGCTGGACCGGCATGCGCCCGACCACCATCACGTCGATCGGATCGCCGTCGGTCGCGAGCGTGTGCGGAATGAAGCCGTAGTTGCAGGGATAGAACATGGTCGTATAGAGGAAACGGTCGACGAAGATCGCCCCCAACTCCTTGTCGAACTCGTACTTGATCGGATCCGAGCGCACCGGCACCTCGATCACGACGTTGACCTCGAGCGGCGGGTTCTTGCCGATCGCCACCTTCTTGATGTCCATGGCGGGCCTCCAGGCTGTGCCCGGCGAAGTTACGGCCAGCCGACCAGTGGCGGCAAGGACATCAGAATCGCTTCCGGGTTGCCGCCGGTTCTGAGGCCGAACTGGGTGCCGCGGTCGTAGAGCAGGTTGAACTCGACGTAGCGGCCGCGCCGCTCCAGCTGCTGCGCGCGCTCCTGCTCCGACCAGCCGCGGTCCATGTGGCGTTCGACCAGGCGCGGATAGATGTCGAGAAACGCCTCGCCGACCGCCCGGGTGAAGGCGAACAGCTGCTCGAGGTCGCCCTCGAGATAGTCGAAGAAGATGCCGCCGACGCCGCGCGCCTCGCCGCGGTGCGGAATGAAGAAGTATTCGTCCGCCCAGGCCTTGAAGCGTGGATAGTAGCTGGCATCGAACTCATCGCAGGCCTTCTGCAGCCGGGCATGGAAGGCGGCCGTGTCGGCATCGTCCGGGAAGATCGGGTTGAGGTCGGCGCCGCCGCCGAACCAGGCGCGGGTGGTCTGAATGTGGCGGGTGTTCATATGCGCCGGCGGAACGTGGGGCGAGCGCGGGTGCGCCACCAGCGAGATACCGCTCGCCCAAAAGCGCGGGTCCGCCTCGGCGCCCGGAATCTGGCTGGCGAACTCCGGGCGGAACTCGCCCCAGACGGTCGAGACGTTGACGCCGACCTTCTCGAACACCCGGCCGCGCATCAGCGCCATGACCCCGCCGCCGCCATCCTCGCGGGTCCAGGGCTCACGCTCGAACCGCCCCGCGGCGAGGCGCTCGCGATCCGATCCGGCGTAGCGCTCCTCCAGCTCCTCGAAGGCGGCGCACAGCTCGATCGCGCAGCCTCTCGAACCAGGCGCGGGCGCGCTCACGCAACTCGGCGAGCTCGGCTTTGGCCATGTCAGGTTTCCTTCGCAGCGATTCTGGAGCCCCGCATGATGACGGGGTCGCGCGGCCAGCTCTCGGTCTGCCTGAGCGCTTCGGCCGCGACCATGGCGAGCGCCGTGACCAGGTTGAGCGAGCGGCAGCCCGGCGCCATCGGGATGCGGACCCGCAGATCGGCGGCGCTGCTGAACCTCGTCGGGCACGCCGGCCGCCTCGCGGCCGCCAAGCAGGACGTCATCCGGCCGGTACGCGACCCCATGATAGGGCGTGGCGGCCCGGGTCGTGAGCAGCACGAGTCGCCAGCCCCGGTCGCGTCGCCATGCTTCGAACGCCGCCCAGGACGGCAGGCGCACCAGCCGCAGCGCCGCGAGGTAGTCGAGGGCCGCCCGGCGCAGGCGGCGGTCGTCGAGGATGAAACCGCAGGGTTCGACGATCGCGAGCGGCAGACCGAGGCAGGCAGCGAGTCGCATCACCGCGCCGGTGTTGACCGGGATATCGGGTTGATAGAGGGCGAGATGCATCTTTCGGCGGCCGCTCCCTGATGGTGCGAGACCGGATGCGACCTTTTATGTCACCCGACTTGCCTCGTGTGGATGCCTCTTCTACAGTCGCCACGACCTTTCGAGCCAGCGCGATGCAGCCCAACGAGAGCGTTCGACGATGACCGACACGGCGGCAAGCCGGCCGGAAGCGGCAGCCGGAGAAACGGGCCGGCGCGACTTCCTCTATCTGTTGACCGGCGCGACCGCGGCGGTCGGAGCCGCGACCCTGATCTGGCCGCTGATCGACAACATGAACCCGTCGGCCGACGTGCTGGCGCTGGCCTCCAGCGAGGTCGACCTGTCCGGCGTCGAGGAGGGCATGCGGATCACCGTCAAGTGGCGCGGCAAGCCGGTGTTCGTCGACCACCGCACCGCCAAGGAGATCGAGGAGGCGCGCGCGGTCGACGTCACGAGCTGCGCGATCCGCAGACCGATGCCGAGCGCGTGATCAAGCCCGAACTGGCTGGTGGTGATCGGCATCTGCACCCACCTCGGCTGCGTGCCGCTGGGCAAGAAGCCGAGCGACCCGCGCGGCGACTACGGCGGCTGGTTCTGCCCGTGCCACGGCTCGCAGTCTACGATACCTCCGGGCGCATCCGTCAGGGCCCGGCGCCGCTGAACCTGTCGTGCCGCCCTATCAGTTCACCAGCGACGACGTGATCCAGATCGGCTAAACCGCGGCCGCGACGGGCGGAGCGGACATGAGCGCAAGCCACGGCGAACCACAGACCTTCAGCAACCCGGTCGTGCGCTGGATCGAGTACCGGCTGCCGGTGTTCAGCACAAGCAAGGCGTTCCTGGTCGACTATCCGGCGCCGCGCAATCTCAACTATTGGTGGAATTTTGGCTCGCTCGCCGGTATAGCGCTGGTGCTGCAGATCCTGACCGGCGTCGTCCTCGCGATGCACTACACGCCGAATGCCGAGCTGGCGTTCAAGAGCGTCGAGCACATCATGCGCGACGTCAACTACGGCTGGCTGTTGCGCTACGCCCACGCCAACGGCGCCTCGATGTTCTTCGCCGTGGTCTACATCCACATCTTCCGCGGCCTCTATTACGGCTCCTACAAGGCGCCGCGCGAGCTCCTGTGGATGCTGGGCGTCGTCATCCTGCTGGCTGATGATGGCGACGGCGTTCATGGGCTACGTGCTGCCGTGGGGGCAGATGAGCTACTGGGCGGCCACGGTGATCACCAACCTGTTCTCGGCGATCCCGCTGGTCGGCGAGGGCATCGTCACCTGGCTGTGGGGCGGCTTCACGGTCGGCAACCCGACGCTGCAACCGGTTCTACTCGCTGCACTACCTGCTGCCGTTCATCATCGTCGCCGTGGTGATGCTGCACCTCGTGGCTCTGCACGAGCATGGCTCGAACAACCCGCTCGGCATCGACCGGAAATCGCCCAAGGACAGCCTGCCGTTTCACCCGTACTACACGATCAAGGACCTGTTCGGGCTCGGCGTGTTCCTGATCGTGGCGTCGCTCCTCGTGTTCTACTGGCCGAACCTGCTTGTCGAGCCGATCAACTACGTGCCGGCGAACCAGTTCCAGACGCCGCCGCACATCGTGCCCGAGTGGTACTTCCTGCCTTACTACGCCATCCTGCGTGCGATCACCTTCAGCATCTGGTTCATTCCGGCCAAGCTGATCGGCGTGACCCTGATGTTCGGCTCGATCCTCATCCTCTTCTTCCTGCCCTGGCTCGACACCTCACCGGTGCGCAGCGGCAACTTTCGGCCGATCTACAAATACTTCTTCTGGGTCTGGGTTCTGGACTGCATCCTGCTCGGCTACGTCGGCGCGCACCCGCCCGAGGGCGTCTATGTCATCCTCGGCCAGATCGGCACCGCTTACTATTTCTTCTTTTTCCTGATCCTCCTGCCCCTGCTCGGCAAGCTGGAGCGACCGTTGCCCCTGCCGGCGAGCATCAGCGAGCCGGTGCTGCCGCCGCGTGGCGCGGTGCCCAGCGCGGCCGAGTGAGAAATGCAATGGCGAAAGTCAGGCTGGCTGCTGCTGCGATGGCCGTGGCCATCGGGCTGGGGGTGGTCGGTCGCGGCGGTGGCCCAGGAGGAAGTGGCACCGATCCAGCGCAGTTGGTCCTTCGACGGCCTGTTTGGCACCTTCGACCTCGCGGCGGCGCAGCGTGGCCTCCAGGTCTATCGCGAAGTGTGCTCCGCCTGCCACTCGCTGAACTACATCGCATTCCGCAATCTCACCGCCCTCGGCTTCACCGACGACCAGGTCAAGGCGCTCGCCAGCCAGTACCAGATCACCGACGGGCCGAACGACCAGGGCGAGATGTATCAAGAGCCCGGGCAAGCCGTCGGACTACTTCCCGCCACCCTTCGCCAATGACGAGGCCGCGCGCGTCGCCAATGGCGGCGCCCTGCCGCCCGATCTGTCATTGATCACCAAGGCGCGCCCGCAGGGGCCCGACTACGTCTACAGTCTGTTGCAGGGCTTTCACGAGGCGCCGCCCGACGTCCAAGGGCCGCCGGGGACCTACTACAACATCTACTTCCCCGGCAACTGGATCGGCATGCCGCCGCCGCTCTCGGAGGGGGCGGTTCAATATGCCGACGGCACTCCGGCCACGGTCGAGCAGATGGCGGGCGATGTCGCCACGTTCCTGACCTGGGCCGGCGAGCCCACGCTGGAAGCCCGCAAGGAAACCGGCCTCAAGGTGATCCTGTTCCTGATCGTACTGACCGCGTTGTTCTACGCCACCAAGCGCAAGGTCTGGGCCAGCCAGCACTGAGGGTGGTCCGCGAGCGCGGGGCTTTTCGGCCAACTTCAGGACGGATGGCGGTTCGTCGGCGCGAGCCAGTCGAGCCATTCGGCAAACAGCTCCTCGGCGTCCAGCTCGTGCAGCAACAGGTGGTGGCGCTCGGGGTAGAGCCTGAGCGTCGCCGGCTCGCCGAGCCGCTCGACCAGATCCTCGATCGCCACTTTCGGAATGGTGGCGTCGAGCTCGCCGTAGAGGAGCAGGGTCGGCGGCGGTTCGACCTCAGGCTCGGCCGAGGCCAGATTAGCCAGCTCGATCAGGCCGTCGTAGGTGCCGACGCTGAGTTCGCGCAGGATCAGGGGATCGTCGGCGAGACGTGCCGACTCCTCGGGCGCCAGCCAGGGCCGTGCGCCGCGGCGCAGCTCGACCGCAAGCCATGGCAATGCCAGGCTTCCGAGCCGGAGCGCCAGGTCGTGCAGCTGGCGAAGCGGCATGTCCGCGGGGCGCACACCGGGCGCGGCCAGGATCAGCCGGTCGACGCCCGTGACCCTGCCGCTCGCCACGCCAGCCAGGGCGACCGAGCCACCCATGCTCTCGCCGAGCAAGATCAGGGGCAGCTCGGGCTCCTCGGCCCGCAGCGCTTCGACCGCGTCGGCCAGGTCCTGGATCAGCGCCTCGGCACCCGGCCATTGGCCGCGCGAGCCGGTCTCGCCGAAGCCCCTTTGATCGTAGGCGAGCAGCGCGATGCCCCACGCCGACAGCCAGCGTCCGGCCAATCCGAACGCTTGCCGGTAGTCGCCGTAGCCATGCAGCCCCAGGACGATCGCCCGCGGCGCCCCGTTCGGCTTCCAGATGGTCAACGGCAAGCGCGTCGCGTCGCCCATGATCAGATGATCCTGGTCGAGCTTCGGGGCGCACGCCCGCGGCCGCCGCGCGGGCCGCGGCCGGACCAGCGAGCCGGCGACCAGCGCCACGGTCAAGCCGGCGAGAAGCACCCGAGACAGCAGCCGCACCATCGCAACCCTGGCGAGTTCGCTTGCGGGTCCCCTGTCATCAGAAGGCGCTTCTGTCAAGGCGCAAGACCCGCCGGCGCCGGCTTTCGGGGCGCACCGCACGCCCCACGCCGAACTGGGCGCCGCCATCGAGCGCAGCGCCGTCCGATCGGTCCGCTAGGCGCTCAGTCGGTGGCGCCAGTCGACGACGGGTCGCCGCTTGGCCGACCTGCTGAGCCGGTAGCCTGCCCCGCCGCCCGCCTTCGCCCGATACATCGCCGCATCGGCGTCCCGGATCAGCGCGTCCGGCGCTTGGCGAGCATCCGTTGCGATGGCGATTCCGATACTGGCGCCGAGCACGACCAGGCGGTCGCCAAGCTCGAACGGCTGGCGCAGGTCGACGAGGATCTTCTCCGAGATCCGGATCGGGTCGTCGGGGTCCTGCAGGTCCTCGAGCAGGACAGTGAACTCGTCGCCACCGAACCGAGCCACGGTATCGGTCCGGCGCACCGCGCGCAGCAGGCGTTTGGCCACCGCCGCGAGCAGCCGATCGCCCGCCAGATGGCCGTGGCGGTCGTTGACCACCTTGAAGCCGTCGAGGTCGACGAAGAGCATCGCTACGAGCCGGTCATGGCGCGCGATCCGGCGCAAGGCAAGCGCCAGCCGGTCGCGGAACAGGGTGCGATTGGGCAGTCGCGTGAGGGGATCGTGTCGGGCCAGCTGACGGAGTTCGCGCTCGAGCCGCTTGCGCTCGATCGCGTGCCGGATCGAGCGCCGGAGCAGACCGGCATCGACCTCACTCTCGATCAGATAGTCCTGCGCGCCATGGAGCACCGCCTCGAGGGCGAAGCGCTCGTCGTCAAGGCTGCTCAGCACCACGACCGGCAGATCGGGCGCCGAAGCGAGCAGATCGGTCACCGCCTGCAGGCCCGGCGCGTCCGGCAGTGCAAGGTCGAGCAGCACGAGGTCGAACGGACCCTGGCTCAGCTGGCGAACGGCGGCCTCGAACGAGCCGACTGGAGTTGTTCGGAAGCTCTCGAGCGCAGCGTCGCCGAGCAACCTCGCGATGGTCGAGGCGCGCTTGCGATCGGCGTCGACCAGCAGAACCTCGTAGCGGTCAACCGGCATGGTCAACCCTCCTCGCGGCGAGCGTCGCCAGGACGCCGCCGCGACCCGATATTACGTGCTCATGGTTCAAGAACTGTAAAGCTCTGAGCCCGCTCGCGCTGCCCGCCAATCCGCCGGTCGGCCCGATGGCTCGACTACAATTTTTACGTCGGCAACTCTCTCATGGATTAACGGTTGAGGAGTGAATTGGTTCCGCAGCCATGCTTTTGCCAATTATGCATCACAGCTCGCCCTGATCTCGCTCAATGGTTTTGCATTGGCCGATCTTTCCTGCTAAAGCAGACCGCCGGTCTTTCCCGACCAGCGCGGGGAACGCCTTCGGAGCCACGGTACGGACGCCATTTTGTGACGGGGCAAGCGAGTTCGGCGCCAATCGGTCAGCCGGGCAGTTGCAATGGCTCGCTCAATCCGGACGCCGCCAGGCCTTGGCCGCGGCCGGAGGGCGGCCCGGTCCGAATCCTGTTGATCGAGGCGGCCGAGCAGGACTATCGGCAGACCCGTGACCTGCTCGACGCTGCGCCCCATGTCCGCTTTGCCATCGAGCGGGCATGCGACCTGCCAACCGCCATGGCGCGGCTGCGCGGCGCTGCGTTCGACGTCTGCATCATCGATCCCGCTCTGCCCGATGGCGATGGTCTCGAGCTGGTTCGCGCCGCCCACGATCGAGGCACCCGAGCGCCGATCATCATGCTCTCGCGCAGCGGAGCCCTCGAGCTGGATCTCCAGGCGATGACGCTCGGCGTCGCCGATTTCCTGGACAAAGATCACATCGACGCCACGCGCCTCGAGCGCACGATCCGCTATGCCCTGGCACGCCAGCGCCAGGCCGAATGGCTGAGCCGCCTCGCCCAGTACGACGAGCTCACCGGGCTGGCCAATCGCTCCCTGTTCCAGGACCGTCTCGAGCGCGCGCTCGCCTGGGCGAGCCGCCACGGTCCGCTGGTCGCGGTGATGATCCTCGATCTGAATGGCTTCAAGGCGGTCAACGATCGCCTGGGGCACGCGGCGGGCGATCGCCTCCTGATCATCATGGCCGAGCGCCTCAGGCGGCGGCTGCGCGAGACCGATACCGTCGCGCGGCTCGGCGGCGACGAATTCGCCATCCTGATCGAAAACCTGGCGAAACCCGAGCATGCGGCTCTGGTGGCGCGCAAGGTGCTCGACACGGTGGCATCGGCGGCGACGGTCGACAGCCAGGAGGTCCTGGTCACGGCCAGTCTCGGCGTTGCCCTCTACCCGCGGGACGGCGGCGACGGGACCGAACTGCTGCGCGAGGCGGATCGGGCCATGTATCGCGCCAAGGCCGAGGGCGGCAATCTCTGCCGGTTCGCGAGCGACCAGGTGGAGCGTCGGGTCCAACGGGGCGCGCTCCTCGAGACCGATCTCAGACGCGGCCTCGCTCAGGGCGAGTTCCTGCTGCACTATCAACCGCAAGTCACGCTTACTCCGGGCGCGCTCGGCATCGCCGCCCGGATCCGCTGGCGCCATCCGCAACTCGGGCTGATCGGACCGGAGCGTTTCCTGCCGTTGGCCGAGGACAGCGGCCTGCTCGAGGAGCTGACCGACTGGCTGTTCGAGGCTGCCTGCCGGCAGGCGCGCCGCTGGCAGGATCAGGGCCTGGAGCGCTTGCATCTGGCCTTACCGCTGCTGTCGCGTCGGCAGTTGGCCTGGAGCGGCCTCGTGGAACAACTGGGCGCTCAGCTGCGCGGCGCCGGCGTCGCGCCGGGCCGGCTGGAGATCGAGCTGGGCGAGGAGCTGCTCCTGGCCACCATCGACGGCGGCACACTTTACGCTTGAAAGACCTGGGGGTGCGGCTCGCCCTCGATGGCTACGGCCGTGGGCCGACCTCGCTTCGTGGCTTCCAACTGGGCGTGCTCGACACGCTCAAGCTGGCCCGCGAGCTGCATCAGGACGCGCCGGATGACATCCAGCGGGGCGCCCTGGTCGGCGCCATCGTCGCGCTCGCACGCGCGCTCGGCCTGCGGGTCGTCGCCGAAGGGGTCGATCGGCAGGAGCAGCTCGCCTATCTGCGCCGCTGCGGCTGCGATGCGGTGCAGGGCTTCATGAGCTGCCCGCCGTTGCCGGCGGAAGCCTGCACGAGCTGGCTGCGCCAGGCGTCGGGGCGGCGCGACGGCGGGCGCGGCCCGGTGGCCGTGCGCCCTTACCCCGCCCTGCCGGCTCCGATCAGGGAGCGGCGCACGCCGAGCCCGCCCGCGCTATCGGGCGGTCGCCGGGAGTTGGCGCGGGCCGCCGGCGAGCCGGGTTAGGAAGGGGCTACAGCGCCCCTCTGCTAACGCCCTTGACGCACCGTTTCCTGCCGCGCCACGCCGACCAGCCGCTGCAGGCGCTCGCGATCGCTGGCGAGCTCGCCGCTCGGGCCATCGTAGACGATCTGGCCGCGCTCCATCACGATCGAGCGCGCCGCGAACTCGAGCGCCAGCTCGACATGCTGCTCGACCAGCACGATCGCCATCTGCCGGTCGCGGCCGAGCTCCCTGATGGTCAGGGCGAGCTGCTCGACCACGATCGGGGCGAGCCCCTCGGTCGGCTCGTCCATCAGCAGCACCTCGGGATTGCCGATCAGGGCACGCGCGATCGCCAGCATCTGCTGCTCGCCGCCCGAGAGCGCATCGCCCCGATGGCGCCGCCGCTCGCGCAGCGCCGGAAAGGCACCGAAGGCGCGCTCGATCGTCCACGGGCCGGGCCGGGCGGCAATCTGCAGATGCTCGCGCACGGTGAGCGATCGAAAGATCTCGCGCTCCTGCGGCACGTAGCCGAGCCCGGCGCGGCTCCGCCGCCAGGCGGGCCAACGGACGATGTCGCGGCCGCCGAGCCGGATCGCGCCGGCGCGAAGGCGCGTGTGGCCCATGATCGTATCGATCAGCGTGCTCTTGCCGACGCCGTTTCGCCCCAGGACGCTCACGCACTCGCCCCGCGCGATCGCGAGGTCGAGCCCCTCGAGGACGACCGTATCGCCGTGCCCGGCCGTGACCCGGGTCAGCTCGAGCGCCGGACCGGGGTCAACCATCGCGTCCCTTGCCGAGATAGACCGCGCGCACCCGCTCGTCGGCCGCGATCTCCTCGGGCGTCCCCTCGGTCAAGATGGCGCCGCCCGCCATCACCGTGATCCGCTGCGCAAAGCGGAACACCACGTCCATGTCGTGCTCGACGATCAGCACCGCGATCTCGGCCGGCAGCGCCTCGACGGCATCGAAAATGACGTGGCTCTCGGCCGCCGGCACGCCGGCCGCCGGCTCGTCGAGCAGGAGCACCTTCGGCCGGGCGGCGAGCGCCAGCGCGATCTCGACCAGCCGCTGGCGGCCGTAGGGCAGCGTCGCGACCTGCTGCAAAGCTTGGTCGTCGAGACGCAGCGTCGCGAGCAGATCGAAGGCCTCGTCGAGCAACTCCCGATCGGCGCCGAGCGGCCGCCAGAAGCCCCGGCCCGAACCGCGCCGCTCACCGAGCGCGAGGACGACGTGGTCGATCACCGCAAGCTCGCGGAACAGCTGATTGATCTGGAAGGTGCGCGCGAGACCGAGCCTGACGCGGGCATGCTGCGGCAGGCGGGTGACGTCGCGCCCGTCCAGATAAATCCGGCCGGCGCTCGGGGCGAGCGCGCCGCTGATCAGATTGATCAGCGTGGTCTTGCCGGCGCCGTTCGGCCCGATCAGCGCCTGGCGGCTGCCGCGCTCCAGCTGGAGCCCGACGTTGGCGGTGACCGCGAGCCCGCCGAAGCGCTTTTGCAGCCCGCGGGTCTCGAGCGCGGGCGTGGCGCCGGCCGCCGGGGCAGTCATCGGGCCGTCATCGAAGCGCTGCCCGCGGGCGGCGGAGCACGAGGTCGAGCAGGCCGAGCAGACCGCCCTGCCAGAACAGCACGACCAGGACCAGGACGAGGCCGACGCCGAACTGCCAGAACTCGGGACTGAGCTTGGCCAGCTGATCTTCCAGCAGATAGTACACCGTGCCGCCGATGAAGGCGCCGTAGAGCCGGCCGGTGCCGCCCAGGATCAGCACGATCAGCACGGTGCCCGAGCGGATGAAGCTGAACACGTCCAGGCTCACGAAGGCATTCGCCTGGGCGAACAGGCCGCCGGCCAGCCCGGCGAGCGCGGCCGAGATGGTGAAGATGGCGACCTTGCGCCGCAGGACGTCGCAGCCGATCGCGCGCATCCGGCCCTCGTTCTCGCGCAGCCCCTGGAGCGACAGGCCGAACGGCGAATGGACGATCCGCCGGCAAACCAGAAGCGCCAGGAACAGGACGATCAAGACGTACCAGTAGTAGGTGTGACCGTAGAGATCGTTCTCGAACAGACCGAACAGCGGCGCCGGCGTGATCCCGTAGAGGCCGTCGAAGCCGCCGGTGAGCGGGGCAAGCGCGTTCGCCGCCTCCTGCAGCATGACGCCGACCGCGAGCGTGAGCATCAGGAGGGAGAGGCCCCGATAGCGCAAGAGAACCAGGCCCGAGAGCCCGCCGAACAGGGCCGCGCTCGCGCTCGCGACGATCAGGCCGCTGATCGGCTCATTCCAGCCGAGGCGCGCCGAGAGCATGCCGGCGACATAGGCGCCGAGGCCGAAATAGGCGGCATGGCCCAGGGTGACGATGCCCGCGTAGCCGAGGATCAGATCGAGCGAGAGGGTGAACAGGATCAGGATCAGGACCTGCGTGCCGAGGAAGGCATAGTCCGGCAGCAGAAAGAACGCGGCGACCGCCAGGAGCCAGGGCAGAGCCTCAATCGGCCGCCACCGGTGGCGCGCCGCAACCGTCGCCTGCGCGGGCGCGCTCGCCATCGCGACTCAACCCCGGCTGCTGCGCGCGAGCAGCCCGTCGGGCCGGTAGAGCAGCAGAACGACGGTCACGACGTAGATGAAGAAGCCGCCGCCCTCCGGCCAGAGGTATTTGCCGGCATTGTCGAGGAAGCCGAGGATCAGCGCCGCAAAGAACGCGCCGGCGAGGCTGCCCATGCCGCCGACCGCGACCACGATCAGGAAGAACACCAGGTATTGGATGGCGAAGGTCGGCGACAGGCCGACGATGTCGATCGCGAGCCCGCCGCCGAGCGCCGCCATGCCGCTGCCGAAGGCGAAGGTCAGGGTGAACAGCCGATCGACGTTGATTCCGACCGATTGGGCCATGCGCCGGTTGTCGACCGCGGCGCGAATCTGCGCCCCGAGCAGGGTGCGCTCGAACACCAACCAGAGCACCGCCGCGAACACCAGGCCGACCACGATCAGGAACACGCGATAGGTCGGGAAGGCGCGAAAGCCGAGATCGATCTGGCCTTTCAGGAACGCCGGCAGCTGCACCGGCACCGGCGTCGGTCCGTAGACGAAGGTGACGGCGGCCGTCGCCATGAAGACCAGGCCGATCGTCAGCATCACCTGATCGAGCTCGGAGGCCCGGTAGAGGCGGGCGTAGAGCGCCCGCTCGACCACGACGCTCGCCGCCCCGACCACGCGAAGGCAAGACCGAGGGCCGGCGAGGAACGGCACGCCGAGCGCGGTTCATGGCCGACGACGGTGAGGTAGCCGCCGATCATCGCAAAGGCGCCGTGGGCGAGATTGACGAAGCCCATCAGACCCATGGTGATCGACAGGCCCACGGCGATGACGAACAGCATCATGCCGTAGGCGAGACCGTCGAACACAAGACTGATCACGACCTGCATCGAGGTCCCCGGCCGTGAGGCGGTGCGGCGCGCCGGAGCCCGGGCGCGCTCATAGGCAAGATCGGCTCGCCTTCGCCCCTCAGGTCAGTTGGCGCAGCGGCCGACCTTCAGCTCCTTGCACGGGTCCTTGACCTGCGGGATGACCTCGAGCGTGCGCATGTGCAGCCGCCCGCCCTCGGCGTAGATCTCGCTCACCTTCATGTCCTGCACGATGTCGCGCGTCTTGGGGTCGATCATGACCTTGCCGCGCGGCCCGTCGAAGGTCCAGCCTTCCCAGATCTGCATGGTGCGCGCCGGATCGATCTTGCCGTTCTGCGCCACCACCGCGTCGACGATCGCGGCCATGCCGTCGTAGCCCGCGGCGGCCATGAAGTCCGGGGTCGAATCGGCGCCGTAGGCCTCCTTCCAGGCGGCGACGAAGCGCTTGTTGACGGAGTTGTCGAGGTCGGCCTGATACTGGCCGAGGGTGACGACCCCGATCGCGGCATCGCCGAGCGCCTGGAGCTGCGTGTCCTGGGTGATGTCGCCCGGGCCGATCAGGCGGACGCCCGCCTGGCGCATGCCGAGATCGGCGTAGGTCTTGAACACTGCCGCGGCGTGGTTGCCGGCCGGCACGAACACGTAGAAGCAGTCCGGGCGGGCATCCTTGACCCGCTGCATGAACGGGGTGAAGTCGGGCACCTGGGCGGGCCCGCCCATGGGGATCGAGTCGACCACGCGGCCGCCCGCGGACTCGAAGCCCTTCTGGAAGGCCTCGAGCGAATCCTTGCCCGGGGGATAGTCGGTGTAGCCCACGGCGGCGGTCTTGCAGCCGAGCGTCTGCGCCGCGTACTGGCCCATGGGGTAGCCGGTCTGCCACATCGACATCGAGACCCGCGCGATCTCGGGTGACAGGCTCGGAATCCAGGCGGTCGCCGCGTTCAGCACCAGGGTCGGCATCTTCGCCTGCTGGATCAGCGGCGCGCTCGCGATGATGTTGGGCGAGTAGACGAAGCCCGTCAGCAGGTTGATCTTCTCCCGCACGATCAGCTCCTGGACCGCGGTCTTGGCGACGTCGCCGCCCGGTCCCTTGGAGTTGCGCTTGATCAGCTCGATCTGGTGATCACCGAGCTTGGCCTTGCCCTCGAGCGCCATGTAGAGATCCATGCCGCGCTGGATCTGCTGGCCGAGATCCGCGCTGCCGCCGGAATAGGGCAGCACCACGCCGACCTTGACCGTGTCGGCGGCCGCCGGCGCGCTCGCCGCCAGAGCCAGCGCGAGCCCGCAGACCCACGTCTTTGCCAGTTGCATTGTCTCGCCTCCCTCACGCGGCCGCGCCGGGGTCCCGGCGGCGACCTCCCGTGATCCCAGGCGTCCTATATTCCCGGACCGGGCGCTCGAGGGCAAGGCGTGTTCGAATCCGGCCGCTCAGACTACGGTCCGGTAGCGCTCGGCGATGACGCGCAACACCTCGTCCGGGTCGCGCCGCCACCAGTCGAGCTGCGAAAAGATCTCGACCTCGATCGGACCGTCGTAGCCGGCCGCCTCGACCATGGCGCGGATCTTCGGGAGGTCGATCACGCCCTCGCCCATCATGGCGCGATCGAACACCAGATCGCGGGTCGGCACGCGCCAGTCGCAGACGTGGAAGGCGAGGATGCGGCCGGCAGCGCCCGCGCGCTCGACCTCTTGCCTCCAGCTCCGGGTCCCACCAGACGTGATAGACGTCGATCGCGATCCCGAGGCCGCCTCCGTCCGATGGCTCGAGATCGTCGCAGAGATCGTTGGCCTGCTTCAGCGTATTCACGCAGCAGCGATCGGCCGCCTGCATCGGATGCAAGGGTTCGATCGCGAGCGGCACGCCTGCGGCGCGCGCGTCCGGCAGGATCGCGGCGATGCCGTCCCGGACCTGCGCGCGCGCCCGCTCCAGATCCTTCGAGCCCGCCGGCATGCCGCCGCAGACCAGCACCAGGCAGCGTGCGCCGATCGCCGCCGCCTCCTCGATCGCGCGCCGGTTGTCGTCGATCGCGGCCTGCAGCCCGTCCGCATCGGCGGCCGGGAACATGCCGCCCCGGCAATAGCCGCTCACCTCGAGGCCATGGTCCTGGACCATGCGCGCCGCTTCGGCCAAGCCTGCCACCTGGACCTGATCGCGCCAGGGGCAGATCGCGGGGATGCCATGCCGCACACAGCCCTCGATCGCCTGGCGGAGATCCCACTGCTCGCGCACCGTCGCGGTATTGAGCGACAGCCAGTCCAGCCGGCTCGAGAGATCACGCATCGATGCCGCGGACCGCCATGACCTTGCGCATGCGCGCGATCGCCATCTCCGGATCGCGCAGCAGGCCGGCGGCGTCGGCGAGGCGGAACAGCTCGGCGAGGTGAATGAGCGAGCGGGCGCTCTCCTGCCCGCCGACCATGGTGAAGTGATCCTGGTGGCCGTTCAGCCAGGCCATGAAGACCACGCCGGTCTTGTAGAAGCGGGTGGGGGCCTTGAAGATGTGGCGCGAGAGCGGCACGGTCGGCGCCAGGATCTCGTGGAAAGCGGCCGTCCGGCCCGCGGCCAGAGCCGTGAGCGCCGCGCTCGCCGCCGGCGCGATCGGATCGAAGATGCCGAGCAACGCGTCGGAATGCCTGGCGCCGTCGCCGGCGATCAGCTCGGGGTAGTTGAAGTCGTCGCCGGTATACATGCGCACGCCCTCGGGCAGGCGGGCGCGGAGCGTAATCTCCTTGCCCTTGTCGAGGAGGGAGAGCTTGATGCCGTCGACCTTGGCCGCGTTGGCCTCGATGATGGCGACGCAGACGTCCATGGCCGCCATGTGATCGGCGTGGCCGAAATAGCCCTCGAGCGCCGGGTCGAACATCTCGCCCAGCCAGTGGATGATGCAGGGCTGGCGCAGCTGGCTCAGGATCCGCTCGTAAACCTGGACGTAGTCGTCGGGCGAGCGGGCGCAGGCCGCAAGCGCCCGGCTCGCCATCAGGATGATCCGCCCGCCCAGCGCCTCGATCGCCTCGATCTGCTCTTCATAGGCGCGGATCACATCGTCGACCTCGCAGCGCGGGGAGGCCGAAAGGTGATCCGTCCCGGCGCCACAGGCGATCAGCGCGCCGCCGCGGCCCCTCGCCGCCTCGAGCGAGCGCCGGATCAGCTCGAGCGAGGCCGGCCAATCGAGCCCCATGCCGCGCTGGGCGGTGTCCATGGCTTCCGCGACGCCGAACCCCAGGTCCCAGAGATGCTCGCGAAAGGCGATCGTCCGCTCCCAGTCGATCGCCACGTCCAGCCACGGATCGACGTCGGCGAGCGGATCGGCGACCACGTGCACTGCCGCGTACGCCACCCGGTTGAACGGGTCGGCGGCGCGCACCGGAAATTCCTTCGGCCTTCGCAGGCGGTACTCGGTCAGATGGCCGACCGCGGTCGGCAGCTTGATCGATGACACGCGAAGCCTCCCCGCCAACGCCAGTATGACGGTTCCGATTTAGGGCGTCATTCAGCCGTGTGTCTAGTGGACACGGACGCCGGCCGCGATCAGATCGCGCCCGTCTAAGTCAATTCTACAGTGCAATATTTGGCAACCACAATGTTGCAACCCACAGTATTAACAGTCGGACGACTGGCATCTATCGAAGTGCGACATGTTGTCTCGGAACCAAAGCCGCGCCTGATCCATTCCACTACGGCCGCCGTAGGGCCGTACGAAACACGCAATCGGAGGGGATCACGTGAGTGTAAGCACCAACCTGCTTGGCAGCATTCCGGCCGTCATCGGCGGATCGGAAGACATCATCGAGGGCACCGACACCGGCGAAACGATTCTCGGCACCGATGCCGATGATGTCATCAACGCGCTCGGCGGCGACGACTTTGTTCAGGCGCTGGCCGGCAACGACCAGATCGATGCCGGCGATGGCAACGACACCGTCCTCGGCGGAGAAGGCGACGATACGGTAGAGGGCGGGAGCGGGGACGACATAGCTCGGGGCGACGCCGGCGCCGACACGTTCCTGTTCGACGCTTCACAACAAGGTGCTGACACGGTCGTCGACTTCAGCCAGGCAGATGGCGACGTCATCGGGCTGTCGGCCGCCGGCCTCGCGAATGTCGGTCTCGAGGAATTCTCCGAGCGCAGCGCTTGATGAGAGCGAGGACTTCGCCATCGTCGCCAACGACGACGGCGACGTCGAGATCCAGCACCCTGGCGGGACGATCACGCTGAATGGCGTGGCCTTCACCGAGGGGCCCTACCTTTGCTGCAGCTCGAGGCCGAAGGCCTGATCGAGGTCTCGATCTCGGGGCTGACCCAGGGCACCGACGCGGGTGAGCAACTGACGGGACCGATGGCGACGATGTCATCGACGCGATAGGTGGCGACGACACCATCACCCCCCTGAGCGGCGATGATTCATCAGCACGGGTGAGGGCCGCGACACGGTCAACATCGATCCCAGCAACGCGAATGAAGGCGCCGACACCATCACGGATTTCAGTGCGCCGAATGAGCTGGACCCGACGCGTGGGCGATTTCATCGCTTTCAAGTTGGCGAAGTCCTCGAGGCCGATCCCGATCTGCCCGCGGCTGATGGTGATGCCGGTTCGCTGTCCCTGGACGATTTCGACGCGAGCGCGAACTGGGCTCTGGGTCCGTCCGAGGCCGGTCACGTGCTCTTCACCCATCCGGGTGGCTCGGTCGAATTCAGCAATATCGCGTTCAGCAACGAGCAGTTCGCCGACCTGGGTGCGGTGATCAAAGTGGATGGCGCGGAGTTCCCCGCCGACGGATCCCGGTCGAACCGCCCGCCGACGGCGACGAAGTTGCCAACGGTGACCAGGCGTGAAACTACCGAGCGGGGACCAAGCTGTTAGCGGCGACGAAGCTGCCGGCGGCGAAGACATCACCGGCGGCGAAGGCACGACCGACGGCGAACAGCCGGTGGCCGAGCCTGTCCAGACCGAAGAAGGCGCGATCGCATAAGGTGTCGCGGCGGCTCGTCGACGCATGCGAACGGGGGCCGCGCGGCCCCCGTTCGTGAGCGCGGCGCGAACAACGCCGGCACCAACGATATAGAGGAGGGAGCGGCGAGGTCGGGAATGCGGCGCAGCACGTTGTTTGATGACTGCATGGCGCAAATCCGCGGCCAGGCGCTGTCCCTCGGGGTGTTCAGCTTCGCCGCCAATCTGCTCCTGCTGGTCAGCTCGATCTACATGCTCCAGGTGTTCAACCGGGTGCTGTCGAGCGGCTCGCTCGACACGCTCTTCTGGCTCACGCTCGCCGTGGTGGCCGCGACCGCCGTCTATGGCGTGCTGGAGCTGGCGCGCCGACAATTGCTGTCCCGAGCGGGCGCCTGGCTCGATACCGAATTGGCCGGCCCGGTGATCCGGCGTGGCGTCGAGGCGCGCCTCGCCGGCGTCCGAAGCGAGGCCGGGCTGGCAGATGTGCAGGAGTTGCAGTCGTTTCTGAGCGGTGACGCGATCCTGGCATTCCTCGATGCGCCCTGGATGCCAGTCTTCATCGCCGTCATCTGGCTCATGCACCCGGTACTTGGCTGGCTGGCGCTGGCCGGGGCCGTCGTCCTGTTCGTCGTCGCGGTCGCGAATGATCTGCTGACCCGGCCGCTGGTGCAGCGGAGCCGCGCGGCGCTGCGGCGCAGCCAGAACGGCGCGCAGCAATATCTCGACAATGCCGAGACGGTCCAAGCCCTGGGTATGCTCGGGTCCACTGCTCGACCGCTGGCAGCAGGCGAGGCGCAACATTCGCGACGACACCGAACGAGCGTCCGCGGTCACCAACGGCCTCACCTACCTCACCAAGTCGACCAGGCTTTCCCTCCAGATCCTGATCATCGGGGCCGGTGCCTGGCTCGTCCTTCGAGGCGAACTGACCGCTGGTGGCATGATTGCGGCCTCGGTGATCCTCAGCCGTGCGCTATCGCCGGTCGAGCGGGCGCTCGGCGCCTGGCGCAGCTACGTGTCCGCGCGTAGCGCGCACCGCAATCTCGCCAAGCTGTTCCAGAGCCATGGGCGGCAGCGATGCGTCGCTGACGCTGCCCAAGCCCGTCGGCCAGCTGACGATCGAGAGTGTGCGGTTTCAACCGCCGCACGCCAGCGAGCCGATCATCAAGGGGGTGGATCTGTTCCTCGAGGCCGGCCAGACCTGCGGCATCATCGGGCCATCGGGTTCCGGCAAGTCGACGCTCTGCCGCCTCATGGTCGGCGCGTGGCAACCGAGCATCGGTCACGTGCGGCTCGATGGCGCGGATGTGACGAGCTGGGATTGCGATCAGCTCGGCCAGCACGTCGGCTACCTGCCCCAGAGCGTCGAGCTGTTTCCCGGAACCATCGGCCAGAACATCGCGCGCATGCGGCCGGCCGATGATGCGAGCGGTGATCGAAGCGGCGATGCTGGCCGACGTTCACGAGATGATCCTGCGCCTGCCCGACGGCTACGACACCGATGTCGGCACGCATGGGCATCGCCTTTCCGGCGGTCAGAAGCAGCGCATCGGGC
Organism: uncultured Alphaproteobacteria bacterium; assembly: GCA_963815435.1. GTDB lineage: Bacteria > Pseudomonadota > Alphaproteobacteria > Geminicoccales > Geminicoccaceae > DATAOG01. Next base: position 102,432 of record CAWFGZ010000034.1, on the reverse strand, counting down.
TTGCGCGGGCGCTGTTCGGAGAGCCGTCCTTGATCGTACTGGACGAGCCCAATGCGAACCTCGACGGCGCCGGCGAGCAGGCGCTCCATAAAGCGTTGGTCAAGCTCAAGGAGCAGGGCCGCACGGTCCTGATCGTGGCCCATCAGCCGAGCACGCTCCGCACCGCTGACAAGGTGCTGGTGCTGAAGGAAGGCCGCGTGGCGGCGTTTGGCGAACGCGACAAGGTCTTGCGCGCCCTCATGCGTCAGCCGCAACCGCGGCGCGTGGTGTCGATGCAAGGCCAAGGCGGCAAGACGCTGCCGGCACGGCTCGAAGTCGCGGCTCGAGAGCTGAAATCATGGATACGCTGCTGAACGACGCTCTGGCCTGGGCAACACAGCTGCAGACGCTGCTCAACGACACCCTGACCCGGGCGGCAGAACTGCTCCACGCGACGGTCAACATCGCGACCTGGCACAGCTCGATGCGCTGTTCGCCGACGCGCTGGCCTGGGCAGCACACTTGGCCTGCCGCTCACCCGGCCCCAGGCTTTCGGGCTCGTCCTGGCTGCTCTGCTTCTGATGCTCTTTCTGCTGGTCAGGCTGGGCCTGTGGCATCGTCGCGGCGGGAACGACCGCGAGCGCGTCTCGCTGCCGCTGGCACGCGTGGTGCGCGGGCCCAAGATGCTCGGTTACGCGGCGATCCTGCTGTTCTTCGGCGGGTTCGGCGCCTGGGCTGCGATCGCGCCGCTCGCCAGTGCGGCGATCGCCCCGGCCGTGGTCAGTCCGGACGGCAACCGCAAGACCATCGCACATCTCGAAGGCGGAATCGTGCGCGAGATCGACGTGCGCGAGGGCGAGCGGGTCCATGCTGGCCAGACCCTCCTGACTCTGGAGGATGTCGGGCGCGCGGGCCGAGTTCGAAGAGCTGCGCGAGCGCTTCGTTCATCTGATGACGCAGGAGGCGCGGCTGCTCGCCGAGCAGGCGGAGGCGGTGCTGTTGCGCCGCCGACCGCACCGGATGGCTTCGATCCCGCGCTCTTCGAACCGGCGCTTGCCGCCCAGCGGCACCTGTTCGAGAGCCGGCGCGCGACGCTCCAGGGACGCGAGCAGATCCTGGGCCAGCGGATCCAGGAGCTCGAGGCCAAGATCGACGGCCTTCGGGAGGCGATCGCCGCCCAGGACGAGCAGATCGCCCTGCTCGAACAGGAGATCGCGGGCGTCCAGATCCTCTACGACAAGGGCCTGAGCCCTCTGCCGAAGCTCCTGGCCCTCAAACGAGCCCAGGCCGACGTGCGCGCCGCCCGGGCGACCAACCGGGCCGGCATCGCGAGCGACGAGCAATCGATCGGCGAGACCCGCCTCCAGTTGCTGACGATGCGCGAGCAATGGCAGGAAAAGGTCGCAGAGGAGCTGAGCCAGGTGCGCACCGATCTCGCCGCCGTGCGCAGCCAGTTGCCCTCACGCGCGGATGTGCTGACCCGCACCGTGGTGACCGCCCCCTTGGCCGGCACGGTCATGAATCTGCGGGTGACGACGAAAACCGGCGTGGTCAAGCCGGGCGAGCCTCTGCTCGATCTGGTTCCGGACGATCCGCGCCTCGTGATCGATGCCCGGATCAAGCCGACCGACATGGACATCGTGCGTGCCGGCCAGCGGGCGCGGGTGCTGTTTACCGCCTATGGCCAGCGCAACCTGCCGGAGATTTTCGGCCAGCTGCGCTCGGTCTCCGCCGACCGGATGACCGACGAGCGCACCGGCGAGCCCTACTTTCTCGCCAAAGTCGAGGTCGCGCCGGCCGAGCTCAAGCGGCTCGCGCCGGAAATCGCGCTCACCCCCGGGATGCCGGCCGACGTGATGATCCTGACCGGCGAGCGCACCCTGCTCGACTACCTGGTCCGCCCCTTCATCGAGTCTCGTGACCAAGAGCTTTCGCGAGAGCTGACCCGGGGCGCCGAATCCGCCGATGATTTCATCGGGCCGCCGGGCCCGACTAGGTCATGCCCATGAAGTCGCGCTTGCCGATCGCGAGGCCGCAGTGGCGGAGGATGTCGTAGGCCGTGGTGACGTGGAAGTAGAAGTTGGGCAGCACGAAGTGCATGAGATACTGCTGACCCTTGAAGCGCAATTCCCGGCTGCCCGCGGCGATGGTGATGTCGCGCTCTTCCGAGCCGTCGATGTCGCTCGCCTTGAAGCGCTGGGCGAAGGCGACGGCCTTGGCGATGCGCGCCTTGAGCTCGGCGAAGGTGGTCTCGTCGTCGGCGTATTTCGGCACCTCGACGCCGGCGAGCCGGGCGCAGCAGCCCTTGACGTGATCGGTCGCGATCTGGACCTGGCGGACGAGCGGGAACATGTCCGGCGCGAGGCGGTAGCCGAGCAGCACCGCGGGATCGATCTTGCGCTCTGCGGCGTAGGCCTCGGCCTTGTCCAGGATGGCGGAGAGAGCGTTCAGCATCTGGAGGAAGGCCGGAACCGAGGCCTGATACATCGAGAGGGACATGGCGTGCGCACCATTCTTTGAGGTTGGGAAGCCAGGGAATATCGATCGCGGCTTCGGAGTTGGCGAGAGGATTGCGCTTGCGGGGGCGGTCTTCGCCGCTCAGCCGACCTCGACCTCCTGCCAGAAGCCGAAGCGTCCGGCGACCCGCTGCATCCTGGGAAGCGGGTCCTCGTACGACCAGGCCACGCGCTCGTGGCGCCGGCCGTCGATCACCACGTCGTAGAACTGGACGTCGTGCGGGCACTCGAGATCGTCGGCCGTGCGCGGCGCCTTCTCGAGCCATTCCATACGCACCGCGGCGTGCGGAAAGTAATGATAGCCCGCGGCCTCGACGATGTCGTCGCTCTCGGCGACCACGCGACCCTCAAGAACAGCCTTCATACCCGGATCCTCCATGAACGGTGGGGTGACCGGTGAAATGTGTCGTCGTTGCGGCGGCGGCAAGCGCCCGGCTGGGAATGCATGGCGCTCTGTTTCGGCTTCGCGGGTCCCGGGCCCGCGCTGAGCCTGCGAAGGAGCCGGCAGCGGGACGCCGACCGTTCTATCGTGGTCATGACGATGAGAAATGACCATGGCGAGCGGGCAGAATTGTTTCGAGCGCGCCACCTTCGATCCCGAAGTGATGGGCCGCCTCGCCTGTATTAGAGCTATGCGGGTGACAGTCGCGACAATCGTCGACCAGATTGCCGAGGGTTCCTCGGTTGACGATAGCTAGGCGCCTACATGATCTACTCGCTATACGCGACCGGATCGTCGAACCCTGCGAATGGTTTGCCGGCGGGCGTAACGATGATGGTCAATCGGACGTCAAGCGGCAAATCATCATCGAGAAACACTTCACCAGTCGCCGCGCGAAAATTGTTGGTTATCCTTTTGCTTTCCCCTCCGCTCCAACTGAAGCCGCGCTTGTTCTTCCACCATCTACTTGGGGAGCGATCCGACCATGTATACACGCCGGGTGCAGTGATCCATGATCCCTGCACATCTGCTTCGCAGGTCTCTCCCCAGCCATTCTTGCCATGGGTCCCGTTTTCGAAGCATATCTCATAGAAAAATGGAACACGTTTCGCCATCGAAAATACTTCGAGGCGAACATCCATCCTCCCGTCCGCATAGTTAACCGGCGAGGCGAAGTCATTTGGGACGCTATCCGGCAGAATACGCGTCCAGAAATTTGTGGTGTGCAGTATCCTCCCATCGAGCAGGATCATGCTGCCGTCCGGGCGCACCTTCCCGGCTCTCGAAAAAAAGGGCTCGTTCGCCGGCGCCGTGCGCTCGGGCTGGGGGACCAGGGCGCCGTAGCGGAACGTCTGCAACTGCCACATCGGCTGCTCACAGTAATAATGGCGGCAGCCGCATTTCCATTCTATGAAATCGCCAAGATAGCTGCAGGTGTACGCAAGCATTGTGATGTCTGGATGGGTGGCCGACGCCCACGGAAGTGACGTGTGTGCCAGCCCCATGATCCAGTCGCCGCCGAGCGCCGCGTCGCCGGTCAGGGTGATCTTCTTCCACACTCCCCCGTCAGCAACATAGCCGAATCGGTACACCGCCTGATTGCCATCACCCACCGTCACAGACACACCACCCTCCGTGCAGTCGCCGGTAATGAGGGGCGCATTCTCAGGCGAAAGGACGTCGAAGGGCATGCCGAAGCCGATAGGTACGGCGCGGGCTATGGTGTATTGATGGCAGGGAACTGCAGGCGCGCCGCCGACCCAGCCGCTCATAGAGACTGTGCCAACAGTGGGCGCGAGTGGACCTGCGTGCGCCTCTCTGCCGATGCCTGGACTTGGCGGCACCAGCCAGGCGAACCAGTCGGTGCCCGGCTGCCGGTCCTCGACCATGGCAAGCATGCCAAGGATGACCCACGCGAGCAGCGCCAGGACTGCCCACACGCCACGCTGAGCAGCAAGCCCGTCGAGAATGCCGCGCGGGGGCGCCAAGGGGTCGCCGTTAGCATAGGTCATCCGGCAGGATCCTTCGGCGGTGGCGGGGGCGGTAGAATCAGCTGCAATTGCTCGGGCGTCATCGGGAAGCAAAGCCTCTCGTCAGGCGCCGAAACTCTCCAGCTCACCGGCAACATCATCCTCAGGTAGTGGATCGGATGTAGATCTGTCAGGAATTTCGGCGCTGATACCATGAGCGCGAGCCCGACAACTCCCCAGAAAACTCCGGACAGAACGAACCAGGAGAAACACACGCGCATGCTCACGGCGGGCCCCGAGCGACCGTCAGCTCCAGCGAGTTCGCCAGCCATCACCCCGCCCGGCCCGCCGGTCGCCGCCGCGTCGCCTGCGATCACTGGCGCCATCCGATCCACGTCCCGCTCAAGCCGCTGCTCTTCCAACATCGCCAAGAAAAGGGTCACGGCAGTTGACCCGGCGCGTCGGCCGCGCCGGTCAGCACGCCGGCCCCGCGCTCGGAATGGTGCGCGAAATCCTCCTCCGGCTCGTGCAGAATTGCCCAGCTACAGAAGGCGATCAGCGCGAGGCTGGCCGCGATCAGAATTACTTCGCGCGGGCCGGTCATGGCGCGACCGAACTGGCTATGGCCTGTGGGTGGTGGGTCACGTCTCAGCCCTCTGAGCCAAGCCTTCGAACGGGGCACGTGCGACCCTCGCGCGAAGTTTACCTGACAGTCCCCACGTGGGTTCCTCGAGGAAGCAATCTAACAACCTCAAAGGTGGCTGTCTAGCGATTTCCTAGCATCACGCTATTGCCAATGCTGGCAGGGGAATCTCGGGCTCATCCGGCGCCGGCTCAAGTCGCGGGACCTTCCACCCGGTGGGTGTCCTTCCAGCCGCGATCCATCGCGACATCGCCGAGCACAACGCCGACCCGAAGTCCTAAGCCTGGACCAAAGGACCACCGACCGAGGTCTCGACCGCATTCAGCCACGGGGACGAGATCGGCGTGACGTGCGAAGCGCGGATGGCGCACGAACCGCGCAGCGCCTTGGAATGCTAGTACTCACAATCTTAAGTCCGTGATCCGTGAGGCGAGACCCTTGGGGTGTGTCGTGGCTCGACGCCATTGGAATGGAGCGGCGGTGGCGTTGTAGGCTTGGATGAAGGCGTCGATCGCGGCGCGCAGCTGCGTGACCGAAGTGAAGCTGGCGCCGTCGAGGGTGCTGCGGGCGAGGATCGAGAACCAGATCTCGACCTGATTGAGCCAGCTGGCGTGGGTTGGGGTGAAGTGGAAGTGAACGTTCTTGTGCCGGGCCAGCCATTGATCGCGCTTGGGTTTGTGGGTCGAGAGGTTGTCGAGGACGACATGGATCTGCTGGTCGGGATAGTCGGCGACGGTCTCGTTCATGAACGCGAGGAACTCGACGCGCCGGCGCCGTTGAGTGTGCTTGGCCTTGATCTGGCCGGTCGCGACCTCGAGCGCGGTGAACAGCGTGCTGTTGCCGCGCCGCTTGTACTCGTGGGCCTGGCCGTGGAGCGAGCGGCCGTTAGGCAGCTTGAGATAGCCCTGCGCCCGCTCGAGCGCCTGGATCGCCGGCTTCTCGTCGACCGCGAGCACGATCGCATGGTCCGGCGGTGCGAGGTAGAGCCCGACGATGGCGGCCGCCTTGGCGACGAACTCGGGATCGTCGCTGAGACACCAGGACTTGCGTCCGGCGAGGTCGATCCGCTGCGCCCGCAAGAAGCGCCAGATGTACTGATCGCTGACGTCGCCGAGCTGTGTGGCGAGCAGCGGCGCGGTCCAGCGGGCGAAACCCGCGGGCGTGGGCTGGTCGAGCAGCGCCAGGATGCGCCGATCGGTGGCCTCGTCGTAGGTCCTGGGCTTGCCCGAACGCGGGGCATCGGCGAGGCCCGCCAAGCGCTCCCGGGCGAACCGCAGCCGCCACTTGCTGACCATGCCGCGCGCACAGCCAAGCTCGCGGCCGATCGCCCGGCTGCCCGTCCCGGCCGCCGCTGCCAGCACGATGCGCGCTCGTTCCACCAGGCGCTGCTCCGTGGTTCCCGAGCGGACCCAGCTCTCCAGCGTGCTCCGCTCGTCCGCCGACAGCACGATCGGCGTCGCCTCTTGAATCGCCATGCCGGTGCTCTAGCATGGCATGGCGATTTATGCTAGCCAGTACTAGTGGCTGCCATAAACTGTCGAGGATCACGCGAATCCGCGATTTTGGCTAACATGTAGCAGCTCGGTGGCATGGATAGCTACAATCCGTGGACTTGGATGAGGGCAAAGGGGCTCTAGAGTCAGAGCGAGGTAGGGAATGGCCGACACCCGCCAGGTCAACTTGAGGCTTTCACCCGAGCATGCCGAACTGGTGCGGCTGTTCGTGCAGCGGCTGCGCGAAGGAGGTCCTAGCTTCGAGCGGGAAATCCGTCTCTTCTTGCTCCATCCCTACGCGCCCGATTACATGACCATTAGTGAGCTCGATCGCCGATTTGGCGAGATTCTTGCGTCGGATTGAGGCACTCGAAGCCGCAGTCGGCCGCGCTCCGACCTCGGCGAGGCGGCAGGATTAGTCCGAATAACTTCATCTGAACTCAGGGCTACCTAAGCGCTCCGTTCGGCGCGCGACGGGGGGACGGGGCGAAGCGGCCGGATCGGGTGACGCCTTCGCGGGCGCGACAGGGTTACTGAGGCCCCTCCACCCCAAACCTTACCTAAGCCAAGCGAGATGGGCGAATCGCCCAAGCGGTCTTCTGCGGGCGGGAAGCGATCAGCCGCCGCTGATCGCCGTGATGACCGTCACCTCGGCACCGGGCAGAAGACGGGTCTCCAGCGTCGTCCGCTGACCCTCGACGAAGACGTTGATGTGGCGCCGGATGCGCGGCGTCGAATCGCAGAGTCGATCGCGCATCCCGGGCCAGCGGCCATCCAGGGCTTCGATCACCTCGTTCACGGTCGATGCTGAGACCTCCAGACGCCGCGGGGCAGTCGGAAAGAGCCGCACCAGCGCCGGCGGCAGCGTGACCACGACCGGCGGCGCTGCGCGCGAGGAGTTGTCGTCCGTCATCGCTGTTCCCGCGTCGGGGCTACGCCTCGACGATCAGCGTTTCCACCGACGTGATCAGGGGCAGGTGCTGGGCGAGGCAATGCCAGCTGTCGCCCTCGTCGGCGCTGGCGTAGAGCTCGCCCGTGTTGGTGCCGAAATAGACTCCCGCCGGCTCGAGCCGGTCGGTGGCCATGGCCTGACGCAGGACCCCGAAGAACACGTTCCTCTGGGGCAGGCCCTCGCGCAGCGCCTCCCAGCTGGCGCCGCCATCCCGCGTCCGCCAGGCGGCCGCTTGCCGCCCGGCACGTAGCGGCCGGCGATGTCGCCGTTCAGCGGCAGCAGATAGAGCGTCTGCGGATCACGGGGATGAGCCGCCGCGGGAAAGCCGAAGCTCGATGGCAGCCCAGCCTCGATGCTCTGCCACTCTCGGCCGCCGTCATCGCTCCGATACATGCCACAGTGGTTCTGCTGGTAGAGCCGATCGGGCATACCCGGCGCCATCACCAGGCAGTGCACGCACTGGCCGTACTCCGGGTAGCGCTGCTCCTCCGGCATGAAGTCGGCCCTGGTCCCGCGGTTGCGCGGCTCCCAGGTGGCGCCGCCGTCGGCGGTATGAAACACTCCGGCCGCGGAGATGCCGACCCAGATCTGCCCTCGTCCGCGCGGGTGCGGAACCAGCGAGTGCAGGATCAGCCCCGCTCCGCCCGGCTGCCACTGCGGCCGCGACGGGTGATCGCGCAGGCCGGCGACGTGGCGCCACGACGTCGCCGCCGTCGTCGCTCGGAAGGCCGGCCGGCTCGACGCCGGCGTAGAGGCATCCGGCCGCAGGCGCCAGGCTCCAGACGGTCTTGATCGGCTCTTCACCTTCCTGGTAGGCGAGCCCCTCGCTCGAATGCGTCCAGGTCGCGCCGAGATCCTCCGACTTCCAGACCGCCGCGCCGAACCATTCGTTGCCGCCGACCGCGTAGATCGTGCCGGTCGCCGGATCGGCGATCACGTGGTTCATCGGCCAGGTCTCGCAAAAGGGGCCGCGCAGCTGCCAGGAGCGGCGGAGCGCGTCGCCCTCAAGGATGAAGGGACCCTTCTTGGTTCCGAGAAGGATCAGGACTTTCTGCGCCATGTTTCGGTCTCCACTCGCGGCCACACGAGGGCCTGTGTTTCGCTCGCCTGCGCGATGCCGCCGTCAGCCGCCTGCCCGCGCGATCTGAGGCTTCCGTTCCATCGGAAACAGCGGAAAGTACGGCTCGGCTTCCTCGAGGACCCGCGCGAAGGACGGCCGCGCCATCAGACGGTCGAGATAGGAGAGCAGACTTGGCTGCCTCTCATCGATCGGGACGACCGTGTTCGCGTAGAAGAGCGCGGGAGCCGCCGCGCAGTCGGCCAGGGTGAAGCGTCCCTTGTCGCCCAGACTTTCGATTCCATCTCCCGATCGATGACCCTGTAGGCCGCGCCCAGTTGCGCCGTCGCCTGCTCCACGCCGTACGGATCGCTCTTGCCCTCGGGACGCAGCCGATCGGTCACGATCTTCTGCATGGGTTCCTGGATATAGAAGTCGTAGAAACGGTCCCACATCCGCGTCTGCCAGGCGCGCTTGGGATCCACGGGCAAGAACCGCGTCCTGCCCGGGTAGTACGCGTCCAGGTATTCGACGACGATGGTCGACTCGGCGACCGTGCGATCGCGCGCGTCGTCGCGCAGCACGGGCATCTTGGCCATCGGCCAGAGCGCCCGGAAGGCTGCACTCGACGCCTCGTCGGCGAGATCGACGATGACCGGCTCGAAAGGGGTTCCGTTCTCGTAGAGGGCCACGAGCGCCTTGTGGCAGAAGGACGCAAGCGGGTGGAAATAGAGCTTGAGCGGCATGGGCATGGCGCGGTTTCCGAGAATTTCCGAGTTCAGGTAGGCTAGGTGCAGACGCCCTCGATCACTTTCACGTACGTTTGGGTCGGAACGACCCGCGTCAGCCGGAACCCCGCCGCTTGGCAGAGACGGCGGAACTCGGCTTCCGATCTTTGGCGCCCCGCCCGTGCACACCAGCATGTTGACATCGTTGGCGGCGGCGCCGCGACGCTTATCGGACTGATCGATCCGCGACGGGTAGACGCCTTCGGCGAGCAGCAACCTGGCCTCGGCGCCCATCGCCGCCTTGCGTTCCGGTCGCCTCGGCCAGCTCGTCATGGCTGCGCGCGCCTTCGGCGAGGAGATCGGCGATGCCGAGCTCGGCGGCCACGTAGATTGCCCGCGACACGTAGTAGCCGGTGACCATTCGAAAGAGAACGAAGGGCGGCGGTAGTTCCTGCGTCGACATCAAAGGCCTCGCGTTCGAGTGAAGCGCGCTCCCCCGCTTCGGCTTCGCCGCTCGTTCAACTGCGCGGCAGGGGCTGAAGCATGCTCACGCGGTTGCCTTCAGGGTCGAAGAATGCAACGTAGTGGCCGACGCCCGGTATCTCCAGCGGCTCGCCCAGCACCTTGCCGCCGGATTCGGCCACCTGCTTCATCGCGGCCTCGATGTCATCGACCGCGACGACGACGGAAGCGTTTCGCGCCGGCCAGTCGGGCCTTCTCGGGAAGAAGCCGCCATTGATCGCACCCGACTTTTCGGGCGGCCCTCTTGGTTTCGGTCGTCGTCGCGAGGACATAGTTGCCCATCTCTTCGCCAAGCATCTGGGTCTGCCAGCCGAACACGTTCTGGTAGAACTTCGCCATGCGCTCGCGGTCGTCGTAGGGCATTTCAAAGTGAACGACAGGGTTCATCTTGCTCATGACGGTCCTCCTTGCCGATTGCCGCGTTCAGTGCTTGCTGCGCGGTACTCGCCGGCGAAGATCGTGCGCATCTCCGCGATCTTCTCCTTCTGCTCCGGATACAGCGCCTCAAGGAAGGCGGTCGCAAAGGTGCCGGGTGCGGAGCCGGGCGCGCTGACGAGCCGGCCATCGGCGACGGCGTGCGGGACGTCGCGATAGCGCTCGGCGCCGGCATAGCCCGGCACGTGCTCGAGGATCCAGCCGCGGCCGTTGCTGGTGTGCGCCCTGTCCCGAAGAGGCCGGCCCGCGCCAGGGCAAGCGTGCCGGCGCAGATCCCGCCCACGACCCCGCCGCGTTCCGCCACGGAGGTGAGGAGCGGCGCCACATTCGGATGGCTCTCGGCCGCCCAGCTGTCGGACCCGATCACCGCCACGGCATCGAGATCGGCGCTCTCCTCCGGCGTCAGACCACGCTGACCCGCCAGCTGGAAGCCGCCGATCGAGACGACCGGCGCGCCCCCGGGCGTCAACGCGACGGGACGAACGCCGAACCAGTCCTGCGAACCGGAGAGGAAGCCGAACTCCCAGTCGGCAAAGCCTTCGATGAACACGAAGCCGATCGTCCTGGCCGTCATTGTACGTCCTCCGTCCGTCGGCCGCTCGTCGCGACGCGATCGCGCAAACGAGCCAATCCGGCGCCGCGATCTGCGGTCGCCACCATCAGGGCCAGGAGCCAGAGCCGCTGCGATCGTGCTGCGGGTCAATTGGCGCGCCCAAAACGCCTTCAGCTCAGCCCTTCGTGCTGCAGCGCGAGCCGCACCGCGGGGCGCGCGTCCACGCGCTCGAAGTAGGCCGGCAGCGGCTCGGGCAGGTCCAGCCCCTTCATCCGCGCCCAGCGCAGCATCACGTAGAGGTAGGCCTCGGCGACGCTGAAGCCGCTCGCGAACAGGTGATCGCCCGGAGCCGAGCCGCGAGGAAGTCAAGTCGCCTCGCGATGATTGCTTCGGCGGCCGACTTCTCCGCATCGCTCGTCGGAAGAAGGTGCGAACGAACGGCTTGTGCAGCTCGGTCGCGATGAAGGCGAGCATCTCGATCAGGCGGATGCGGCCGAGATCGCCGCCCGGCGCGAGCTCCGGGGCGCGCTCGGCGACCCAGCAGAGGATCGCGACGTTCTCGGTCAGGAGCTGGCCGTCATCGAGCACCAGCGCGGGGACGTAGCCCTTGGGATTGATCTCGTTGAAGTCGCGGCCGTCCTCGGTCGCTTGGCGCGCAGATCGACCCGGATCCGCTCGAACTGAGCCCGGCCTCATACAGCGCGATGTGGTCGGCGAGGCTGCAGGCGCCGGGGGCGAGGTAGAGTTTCATGGATCGATGCCCTTTCGCTGCTGGTGGCTCCTAGCGTGTCGACGTCGGGCGCGCGGCACCTTCGCCAGGTGAGATCTTCACCACGGTCATCGGCAGCCCGATGCCCCGGAACTCGGCCGTTCGGGGCTCGGCCGGATAGGGCTCGAGCAGTCGCTGCACGCCCGGGTAGCGCCAGACCGCCTCGGTGATCCAGATCTCCGCGGCATCGGCCATCTCCTGCACCCGCGAGGCGATGTTCACGGTCTGGCCGAAGTAGTCGAGCTCGTCGTTGAGGGTGACCGCGATCGCCGCCCCGTGATGGATGCCGATCTTCAGCGACACGGGCCGCTCGGGCTGGCCCTCGTTGAACGTTCGATCGCGCCGCGCATCTCGAGTGCCGCGGCCACCGCCTGCGTCGCATCCGGATAGGCCGCCATGACCGCATCGCCGATGGTTTTCACGATCGCGCCGCCGTGGCGCACCGTGGTCTCGCGCAGCAGGTCGAAATGCTGCTGGACCAGCTGGAAGGCATTCAGATCGCCGATCCGCTGATAGAGCGCGGTCGATCCCCTGATGTCCGTGAACAGGAGCGCTATGTCGCGGATCGCGAGGCCCTGGGCGCCGCCGACCACCTCGGACCGAAACAGGCTCCGGAACGTCTGGCTGGTGAGCAGATGCTTGCCGGTCAGGTAAGGATCGAAGCGCAGAAGCTCATCCTCGTCGTGGCAGCCTGGGGGCGGACTTGATGATGGCGAGGACACCACGCGTCGACGTGGGGTTCTCGACCTCGAGCGTGACCGGCCCTGGGGCCAGCCTGGCCTCGTCCGGCTGGTAGCCGGTGCCGAGATAGGCCAGGCGCAGCCGTTGCGGCTGGCCGGCAGGCGCGCCGCCGACCTGCAACACGAAGCCCGCTTCCGTGTCGGAGCTGATTCCGGACCGAGCGTCCCCGCTGCCGCCTCGAGGGCGAAGGTGGCGGTCCCTTGAGGCTCGCAGAAAGCCATTCCCGCGCAGCGCCGCGCGGACCGAGTTGACGTAGGGCACAACCGTCCGGCCGGTACCCCTCGCGCACGCCTTTGAACGCGAACATGTAGTCGAAGGGATCGAGCGTCTCCGGACGATGGTAGCGGATGGCGCAGATCTGAGGTGAGACGCTGAAGTAGATCGCGATGAAGTCGTCCATCGCAGCTTCGTACTCGTTGTGACACTCCGGGCAGCGGAAGCGGCGCAGCACGGCGCGCAGGCGGGCAAAGCTCTCCACCGCGCAGGCGCACCTCGGGCAGACCAGGAGCCAGTCCATCCCGAACAGCCCGAGCGCGCTGGCGTGCAGGAAGAGGTCGATCGCCTCGCCCACCTCGAGACCCTGCTGGCTCGCGAAGGTGAACGGGTTGACGCGAAACAGCGCCGCATCGTCACCCGACCGGATCAGCGCCTCCAGGCGCGAGACCACGCGCGGGCTCCAGGGCCGCGCCGCCTCCAGCCGGGCCAGTCGCTCATCGAGGGTCCGCTCGTCGATCAGTGTCGCCATCGGCCCGTCCCCCATGCTCGGTGCCAGAGCAGGAATGCTACGGTCGAAGACCGCCTGATCCAAGCCGCCGCGATGCTGCCCGAGCATATCGTGATCGCGCAACTCGTAGCCGATCGGCCCTTCGAACGACCCGAACCACTCTGCCAGGGCGCGGATCTGGGCCGCGGCGGTCGCTTTATCGCCCGAGGCGGTCATCGGCTCATGTCTGCCCGTCATCAGAGCGTCGCCCCGTTCATTGGCCCGAGGTCGAGCATTGCCTTACCGCTCTGCGGGTCGAAGGGTGCCGAGAAGTGCTCGTGCGCGACTTTCCAACTGCCGTTTATCTTGCGCCAGCAGACGATCAACTGAATCCATCCGGCCCCTTCCTCGCCATCCGCTCCGATTTCGCCGCATCGGCTGAGAAAGTGCCCGAAGGCCAGGTTCTCGCGTGCCTCGATCACGAGGTCGTCAACCTCGAAGATCATCGGACCGGAGCACATGGACATGCATGCGTTCCAGTGCTTCCGGTACGCATCTCTTCCCTTGAACTGCAGCTCCCCGATCCCGTCGAACGCCACGATGTCGGGCGCATAGTGCGAGAAGATCGCATCGGTGTCCTTGGCGCGGGCCGCCTTTACCCAATCATCGATCAGCCGGCGGATCTGGGCCTCATCCTCTGTTTTCATGGGCCTAACCCTCGTAGGCCTGCCTCAGTTTCGCGATGTCGATCTTGGTCATCTGCATCATCGCTTCCATGACCCTTCGCGATTTATCGGGGTCTGGGTCGCTGAGAAGCTCGATGAGCACGACCGGAACGATCTGCCACGACAGACCGAACTTGTCCTTCAGCCAGCCGCATTGCTGCGTCTTGCCGCCTTCTGAGAGCCGCTCCCAGAGTTCCTCCACCTCTTCCTGCGTCCGGCAGCTGACGACGAACGAGATCGCCTCGTTGAACTTGAACTGCGGCCCACCGTTCAAGGCCGTGAACTCCTGGCCCTCGAGCTCGAACGAGGCGGTCATCACGCTCCCCTTCGGCCCAGGCCCGGCATCGCCATAGCGCGTGACGCCCTTGGCCTTCGAATTCTTGAAGATCGAGACATAGTGATGCATGGCCTCTTCGGCCTGATTGTCGAACCACAAGAACGGGGTGATTTTCTGCACGTCATTGCCCCTCTTTTTCTGGACCTTGCTCAGGCGGCCGCCCTTGCCGCGGGAAACGGCTCGAGCCAGGCTGGCACCTCGCTGAGCCGTCCATGCCAGCGCTCGATTTCGGGGAACTCGGCAAGCGGGATCCGCGCGCGCCTGGCATAGGGAAGCGTGATGGCGACGGCGAAATCCGCGACAGTCAGAGCGTCGCCCACGAGGTAGGCGCGGCCGCGCAGGTGATCGTTGAGAACGGCGGCGAATCGTCTGAAGAATCCGGTCGCCTCTTCGACCACCGCCGGGTCGGCGTCGCCCATCCCGAACATCGGCTTGACGATGTGTTCGAAATAGAGCGCTCCGGCGTGGCGCGTGAAGTGCCAGGAGTCCCAGCTCAGCCAGCGCATCACCTCGATCTGACGGTCGTCATCGGGCCAAAGATCTGAACTCGCGACGCGCGCGAGGTAGCACATGATCGCATTGGCCTCCCAAAGACTTCCTCCGCCGGTTTCCAGCACGGGCACCTTGCCGTTGGGATTGAGGGCGAGGAACTCCGGCGTTCTGTTCTCCCCCTTACCGAGGTCGACGTGAACGAACTCGACGGGCGCGTTCAGATACTTCGCGACCGCGCAGGCTTTTCGCGGATTCAAGAACTCGGCATAGTAGAGTTTCATTGTCGCTCTCCGTTGCCGTGCCGATCAGCGGCACCTCGCGCCTACAGGCTGGCGCCGTCGAACTGGCTGACCTTGATCGTCGACAGGTCGACATCCTCGGCGCAGCGCAGATTGATCACGACCATCGCCTTGCCATCGGGGCCGGTGCCTTCGGCGAACGGCGCGCAGCCGCAGGTCTTGCAGAACTGATGGCGGATGACGTGCCGGCCGAAGGTGTAGACGGCGATGTCGTCGCGCGAGGTCTCGAGGTGGAACTGCTCCGGCGCAAAGGGAGCAAGCACGGAGCCCTTGCGCCGGCAGATCGAGCAGTTGCACTCGAAGGCCTCGGTCGGCGGCTCCGCATCGAGGCGGTAGGCGATCTTGCCGCAATGACAGCTGCCGTGAACGGGCATGATCTGCTCCTTCGTCAAAGGGTTGCGCTCGGTTCGCCACTGCGCGTCACAGCCGCGCTTGGCTGTCCCGGGTTCGTCGTAGCGGTCGTGGTGGCGGACCCAGGCCATGGTCCAGGGCAGCTCGGCCTCGTCCCGGCCTTTCGGCGCCAGGTCGAGCCAGTTGTAGGCGCCGACCAGGATGTCGAGCCCGCGCGCATAGCAGGAATAGGTGTGGAATACGGCGCCGGCCGTGTCCTTGTAGAAGACGCTGGCACCGGGCGCTTCCTCCATCGGAAACTCGCCCATGTTGTAATTGTAGTAGGCTTTGCCCTGCTCCATTTCCTCAGGCGTGAACGAGACGTGATAGTCGCGGTTGAAGTCGTTGCCGTAGGACGAGACCCACTTGAAGCGCCAGCCCATGCGCCGTTTGAAGGCTTCGATCTCGGCGAGCGGCGCGCGCGAGACCACGACCAGCGTCACGTCGCGCTGGGCGAGATGAACGATCGCGCCATCGAAGTGGTCGGCCAAGTACGAGCAGCTCGGGCAGCCTTCCTTCCAGCCCGGGCCGAGCATGAAGTGGTAGACGATGAGCTGGCTCTTCCCGCCGAACAGGTCGGCGAGCGTCGCCTTGCCGGCCGGAGTGTCGAAGACGTAGTCCTTCTCGACCTTGACCCAGGGCAGCTCGCGTCGCTCGCCGCTGAGCCGGTCGCGCTCCCGGGTGAATTCTTTCTCTTTTCTCAGGAGCTCCTTGCGCGCGGCGAGCCATTCGTCGCGAGACACGATCTGGTGCAACATTGTTCGATCTCCCTCGTGTGGCGCGCCTTGCCTCAGGCGCTGGCCAGATAGTCGGCGAAGCGCTCCAGGCAGCTGGTCCAGCCGCCCTTGTGTGCATCGCGCGCAGCGATCGTCTCGAAGCCGGTCTGGTGCAGGGTCAGCCTCGTCTTCGCGCCCTGCTCCTCGAAGGTCACGGTCACGAGCGTTTCCGGGTCCGAGCCTGCCGTCGGCAGCCTCGTTGACGTAGGTGAAGACGAGGCGCTCCGGCTCGACGATCTCACGGTAGACGCCCCGCTTGATCGCCTCCATCCCTTCCGGCGAGCGCATCCGCCGGACCCAGGTTCCGCCCGGCCGCACATCGGTCTCGCAGCTGAGCAGGGTGAAGCCCTTCGGCCCCCACCAGCGGGCGAGGTGCTCGGGCTGGGTCCAGGCCTTGAAGACGAGGCTCCGCGGCGCATCGAGGACGCGCGTGATGACCAGCTCCGGCTCGGCCGATTTCGTCGCAACGGCAGTTCTCGCGGCCATGTCTCTTCCCTCTCCTTGCGATCGCACCTTCAGTCGTCGATCGCCTGATAGGCCGAGGTCCAGAAATCGAGCATAGACGCGGGGCGCGGCCGGCGATCGAGCACGCGCTGGGTCATCAGGATCGCGACCATGTCCTCGCTTCGGGTCGCAATAGCCCGGAGGTGCCGAAGCCGCCGTCCCAGCCGAACCGTCCGGGGACCTGGCGCCAGATCGTCGCGCCGGGTGATCATCGACATGCCGAAGCCCCAGCCGCGAGCTGTCCCAGAAGCCGGGGAAGAAGGGCGAAGCCGCCTTCTGCTCCGGCGTCGATGTGATCGGTCGTCATCAGCTCGACCGAGGGCCTGGAGAGGATGCGCTCGCGCCGCGTGCCGGCCCTGGTTCAGCATCATCCGGCCGAAGGCGAGATAGTCGTCGACGGTCGAGACCAGCCCGCCGCCGCCGGATTCGAACACCGGAGGGCTTGCGACACTGGCCGCCCCGGGCCTCATCGAAGACCGCGAGCTCGCCTGTCCCGCGCCGTCGGCCTAGTAGCAGGCCGCGAGCCGGTCGAGCTTCGCCTCGGGGCACGCTGAAACGCGGTGTCTTCCATGCCGAGCGGCTCGAAGATGCGCTCGCGCAGGAAATCGCTCGAGCGGCTTGCCGGAGGCGCGCGCGATCAGCACGCCAAGGACGTCGGAGCCGGTGTGATACAGCCACCGCTCGCCCGGCTGATGCATCAGCGGCAGACCGCCGTAGCGCTTCGATCGAGCTCGTCGGGCGCGGCGCTCGGCAGGAACGGGCCCGGGCGCGACGCCGGCCTCCCTCATGGCCTTCTGGATCGGGTGCTCGCTCGGGCGGTGCCATGATCGACGCCGAGGCCCAGCGAAGGTCAGCAGGTCGCGCAGCGTGATCGGGCGGTTGGCCGGAACGGTGTCGTCGAGCGGGCTGTCGATGGCGCGCAGCACCTTGCGGTCGGCGAGCTCCGGCAGCAGCCGGTCGACCGGATCGTCCAGCCGGAGCCGGCATTCCTCGACCAGAATCATCGCCGCCGCGGCCGTGACCGGCTTGGTCATCGACGCGATACGGAAGATCGTGTCGCGCCGCATCGGATCGCTGCCGCCGATCGCCTTCGTGCCGATCGCATCGACATGGACCTCGCCGCGCCGGCTGAGCAGCGTGACCAGACCAGGCAGCGCGCCGCGCTCGACATGGCCGGCCATGACGTCGTGCATCCGTTCGAGCCGCGCCCTGGACAATCCTCCGGTGCTCATCGTCGCTCCCTCGGTCCCGTCTTACCGGGCTTCCTCGCCGCCTCGCTGCAGAAACCGGTACGCTATTGCGCCGCCGGTGCCGCAGCTGCGGACGGCCGGCTGAACTCGGCCTCGATCAATACCTCTACATCGTCGCCCACACCGAAATCGGAGCCGGGCAGCGGCAGGCCTTCCGCGATGCCGAATTCGGACCGCCTGAGCGAGCCGCGCGCGGAAAAGCCGATGCGGGCGCCGAGGGATCCAAGGGGTGGCTCGCATAGCCGCCATTGAAAGTGACGGCCAGCGTCACCGGGCGCGTCACGCCATGGAGATCCAGCTCGCCCGTCATGCGCGCCGTATTCGGCCCGGTCAGCTCGAGCCCGGTCGAGTGGAAGGTCATCTGCGGGAACTGCGCCGTGCTCAGCCAGTCCTGGTTCTGCAGCTGGTGGTCGAAGTCGAGTGTCGGGTCCGGATTGTCGGTCTCGATCGAGCTCGGATCGATCGTGGCGGTCACCGAAGAGGCGGCAGGATCGGCCGGATCGAACTCGAGCCTGGCATCGAACCGGGCGAAGCGCGCGGTATGGCGGGAAAAGCCCAGATGATTGACCCGGAAGATCAGGCTCGCATGGTTCCGGTCGAGCGTGTAGGTGCCGGCTGGCGCCTCGATCGCAGCCGGCGTGATCGGACCCGTCGCGGCCGCGCTTTCGCCCGCCGCATGACCTTCCGCCCACCAGGTCGCGAGCACGCCGAGGGCGCAGGCGGTCAAGCCAGGTCTCACTCGGCCTCTCCCAGGGCAAGCCGGATGCGCCGCGCGGCGCTCCGTCCTCATCGCCTGACGCCTCAATTTGCGTCTGATCCGACCGCATAGCCGGCTTGCCCCTTCCCTCACGGCGTCACGATGATCATCCAGCACGACGCCGAAGCGGTCGTCGACCATGCCGAAGCTCGAAGCGAAGAAGATCTTGGCGAGCGGCATCTGCACCTGCCCGCCGTCGGCCAGGGCGCTCGAACAGCCGCTCGGCCGCGGCGTCGTCGGAAGCCGTGAGCGACAGCGTAAAGCCATGGAAGCTCGGCCGCTCCTGGCAGCGCCCGTCGGACGCCAGCACCATGCTGTCGCCGATCTGAAGGCTGGCATGCATCACCTTGTCCCGGGTCTCGGTGTGACCATGCCCGGGTCGGGGCTGTCCCTGTAGCGCATCAGCATCGTCACCTCGGCACCCAGGACGCGCTTGTAGAACTCGATCGCTCCTCGCAGCGACCTTCGAAGAACAGGTAGGGTTGGACTTGCATGGCATTTCTCTTTGGGGTTGGGGATGGCGGGACGAGGCTCCGCTCAAGCCTTCAGCTGCTCGGCGAGACGGTCGAAGGACTGGTTCCAGCCATCCACCGCGCCGATGCTCCTGGCGAGCGCCAGGGAGACGGATTGCCGCACGGTGAGCTTCGTTCTGCCTTCCTGCTCGGTGAACGTCACTGTCAGCAGCATCTCAGCCGGCCAGTCCGCGGGCAGCCCGTACTGAGCGGGCTGGACGAGGTTGCCATCCTCATCCGAAAAGAAATCGGTCGTGACGATCCGCTCCGGCACGACGATTTCGCGATAGATGCCTTTGGACCAATAATCACGGCCGTCGGGCGAGCGCATGCAGAGGTGCCAGACGCCACCGGGACGCAGATCGATCTTGCAGACCGGCGTCGTGAAGCCGTTCGGCCCCCACCAGCGCACCAGATGCTCCGGCTCCGTCCAGGCCCGGAACACGAGCTCGCGCGGCGCGTCGAAGACCCGCGTGATCACGAGCTCCGGCTTCGCCGATCGTGCGCCGACGCTGGTCTTTGCGGTCATGTCGTGCTCCCGTCGCTGGCATTCACGCAGATAGTCCTCGAGGCGGTCGAGGCTCTCCTTCCAGAAACGCGCCGGCGTCTCCCGGCGCTCCGGCTGCGTCCGGATGTTCAGGCGTTCTCCAGATATTCGGCGAGGCGGTCGAGGCTGCCACCCCAGCCGTGCTCATGCTGATCGCGCGCGCTGGCTGACTCGAAGACGCCCTGATGCACGATCAGTTTGGTCTTTTCGTCCTGCTCGATGAAGTTCACCGTCACCAGCGTCTCGTGGCCGGGCTTGCCTTCGGCATCCTCCCATGCCCAGGTGAAGACCAGCCGCTCGGGCTCCACGACCTCGCGGTAGACGCAATGCAGCCAGTGGTCGGTCCCTTCGGGCGAGCGCATGCAGGCGCGCCAGGTCCCGCCCGGGCGGACGTCCATCTTGCAGGACGGCGTCCTGAAGCCGCGCGGACCCCACCAGCGCACCAGCTGCGCCGGCTCCGTCCAGGCCTTGAAGACGAGGCGCCGCGGCGCGTCGAAAACGCGCGTCAGGAGCAGCTCCCACGCCACCGACTTGCTGGCGGTGCTAGTTGTTGCGGCCATGGTTCTCTCCCCCCGTCTGTAGCTCGCGCAGATAGTCGTCCAGACGATCCAGGCTCTGCTCCCAGAACCGGCGATAGTGCTCGAGCCAGTCGGCGGCGTCCCTGAGCGGACCCGCCTCGAGCCGGCAGGGGCGCCATTGCGCCGCGCGGCCGCGCGCGATCAGCCCGGCCCGCTCGAGCACCTTGAGGTGCTTGGAGACCGCCGGCAGGCTCATCTCGAAGGGCTCCGCCAGCTCGGTCACCGAGGCCTCGCCGGAGGCGAGCCGCGCCAGGATCGCGCGGCGCGTGGGGTCGGCGAGCGCGGCGAAGGTGGTGCTGAGCTGATTGGGCGACATACTGCTGAACCGTTCGGTTAACTAACCATATGGTTAAATAAACCAACCACTGCCTCGTGTCAAGCAATAAAAATTCAAGGCGGCTCCGGGATCGTTGTCGGTCTCAACCCACGCCCAGCTGCTTCCCGCCGCCGGCTAGCCGGCGCGGCGTGCGTCGGGGGCCCGGTAACGCTCAGCCGCTCTGGCGCGGGCTTTCGCCGCCTCGACCGCGCGATCGCGGGGTGGGGCGTTCGTCACGAGAGCCCCGAGCAGCTCATGGGCCGCTTCGGCGACTTGGTCGACCGCCCGGTCGAACGCCAGCTGGTTGGCTTTGGAGGGCCGGGTGAAGCCGCTCAGCTTGCGCACGAATTGCAGGGCCGATGCCCGGATCTCCTCGCCCGTGGCGGGGGGTTTGAAGTTGTGCAGCGTCTTGATGTTGCGACACATGAGCGTCCTCGTCGCGGGCGGCGCGGCCCGCTGCACCGTTTAGTTCACTATTTGGTTAAGTACACGCCGGCGACAGCTTGTCAAATGCTCGGCTCGTGGCTCACTCGCCGAGCAGATGGAGCGTGATGCGCCGCTCGTGCGGCCGGGTCCGGTGCTCGAACAGATAGATGCCCTGCCAGCGGCCGAGATCGGGTCGTCCCGCCGCGACCGGGATCGACAGATGAGTCGCGATCAGGGCGGCACGGATGTGCGCCGGCATGTCGTCCGGCCCCTCCTGCGTGTGCGTGTAACGGCGAGCGTCCTCGATCACCAGCTTGCGGAAGAACGCGTTCAGATCATCGAGGACCCGAGGGTCGGCGTTCTCCTGAATCAGGAGCGAGGCCGAGGTATGCTGCACGAACAGGGTGAGCAGCCCGCGCTCGATCGCCTGCGCCGCCACCCAGGAGCGGACCCGCTCGGTGATCTCGTAGAGCCGCTGGCCGGCGGTCGTGAGGAACAGGTGGTCGAGCACCTGACGCATCGGCCTCTCTCTTCCTTCCCAATGCTCTTTCGATTTCAGCCCGCCTTGATATCTTATCATGTGCCCGGAGGGCGCGGCCACTGGGCGCGGCGGTCGGGCCGAGCCGGTGCGTGACCCGCGATGGCGCGATCCGGTTCGGAGACCCAGGAGGCGACTTGACCCGTTGGCATGGCCCGCCGGGGCCGTCAGGGAGTTGGCGCGCGCGGAAGCCCGGGACTGTTCGGGCGCCGCTCGCCGGGAGGCCAAAACGAAGCATGACGCCACGAAGCATGACGCCAATGAAGCGCCACGAATGAACAGCAAGTCGCGTGGGCTGAGGCGCCTGCATCCCTGGATCGGGGCGGCGGCCTTCGCAGTGGCGGCGGTCCTGGTCTATCGTACCCTGCACCGCTACAGCCTGCAGCAGATCCTGGAACTCGCTGAGCATGATCTCGCTGCACCATTTGGCCCTGGGCGCGGCCTGCACGGCCGGAAGTTTCCTCTGTCTGACCGGCTACGATGCGCTTGCGGTGCGCTACACCCGGAGCGACCTGCCCTATCGCAGGATCGCGTTCGCCTCGTTCACCAGCCTCTCGATCGGCCACACCCTGGGCTTCGCCGCTTTCAGCAGCGGTGCCGTGCGCTACCGCCTCTACTCCGGCTGGGGCCTCTCGGCCGGCGACGTCGCGCGGATCATCGTCTTCTCCGGGGTCACGGTCGGGCTCGGGATGGCGACGGTGAGCGGCGGCATCAGCCTGCTCCACCCCGCCCTGGTCGCCCAACTTTTCGGCATCGAGCGGGGCGTCGTCATCGTCCTGGGGTTGCTCCTGCTGGCCGTGGTCGCCGCTTACGTCGGGCTGGCCGCGTTCTTGCACCGGCCGATCCGGATCCGCAATTTCGAGCTGCCCGTACCGCCGCTCAAGGTGGCGCTCGCTCAGATTACGCTGGGCACGATCGATCCCCTGCTGGTCTCGGCGGTCCTGTATCAGATGCTCAAGTCCTTGACCCACATCGGTTACCTGCCGGTCGTCATGAGCTTCATCGCGGCCAACCTCGCCGCGATCGTCTCGCACGTCCCGGGCGGGCTCGGGGTGATCGAGGCCGTGGTCCTGTCCCTCGTCCCGGGCGCCAACGTGATCGGTGCGCTGCTCGCCTTCCGCGCGGTCTATTATCTGATCCCCTTCGTCATCGGCAGCCTGTTGTTCAGCGCATCCGAGGTGATCCGCCGGTACCGGCGCACCGTGGTCGACCCGCGCCCCTCCGGTTGAACCTCGCGCTTGTCAAACCGGGTCTGCCGGGGCAGTTTCGGCGCGCCATGCAGCCGCATCGCCATGCCCGCCCGGTGGCCGCCGCCGAGCCCTTCGCGCTTACCGCCCCCGAGGCTGCCGCCGAGACCCTCTCCGGCCTGGTCGAGCGGGTCGTCTTCCACAACCCCGACAGCGGCTTCTGCGTGCTCCGGGTCAAGCTCGCCGACCAGCGCGAGCCCGCGACCATGGTCGGCGAATGCCCGGCGGTGGCGCCGGGCGAGGTCGTGCGCGCCGAGGGCCACTGGCAGACCAGCGCGAGCTACGGCCAGCAGTTTCGCGCCCGCAGCCTGATCGTGGTGCCGCCGAACACCCTCGAGGGCATCGAGGCCTATCTCGGCTCGGGCATGATCAAGGGGATCGGCCGCGCCATGGCCGCCAAGCTGGTCGCGGCCTTCGGCGAGCAGGTGTTCGAGGTCATCGAGCGCCGCCCGGAGCGGCTCAGGGAAGTGCCCGGGATCGGCCGCGGCTTGGCCGAGCGCATCACGACCGCCTGGCGCGAGCAGCGCTCGGTGCGCGACATCATGCTGTTCCTGCACTCGCACGGGCTCAGCCCCTTGCGCGCCGCCCGCATCTTCGAGGCCTACGGCGAGCGCGCGATCCGCCTGGTCAGCACGAATCCCTACCGGCTCGCGCAGGAGATCCGCGGCATCGGCTTCGCCTCGGCCGACCAGCTCGCCGAGCGGCTCGGCATACCGCGCGATTCGCCGTTTCGCCTGCGCGCCGGCCTCGGCTACGTGCTCGAGGAGGCGCTGGGTCAGGGCCATTGCGCCCTGCCGCGGGACGAGCTGGTGGCGGAGGCGACCGAGCTGCTCGGCGTCGAGGCGGAGCGGCTCGAGGCGGCGGTCGCGAGCGAGATCGAAGCGGGCGGCCTGATCGAGGCCGCGGTCGACGGCACGTCCTGCCTTTTCCTGCCGCCGATCCACGCGGCCGAGCGCGCGATCGCCGAGCGCCTCCGCCAGCTTGCCCTCGGGCGGCCACCCTGGAGCATCGCCGACGCGGAGGCGGAGGTCACTGCGGTCGAGGAGAAGCTCGGGCTCCACTTGGCCGAGGGCCAGCGTGCCGCGCTCCGCACCGCGCTCACGACCAAGCTCCTGATCATCACTGGCGGGCCCGGCACCGGCAAGACCACGCTGGTCGAGGCGATCCTGGCCGGCCTCGGCTCGGCGGCGGTCGACGTCCAGCTCGGCGCCCCGACCGGGCGCGCGGCGCGACGCCTCAGCGAGAGCACCGGGCGCGACGCCAAGACCCTGCACCGGCTGCTCGAGGCCGAGCCCGGGCGCGGCTTCCGCCGCGGCCCCGAGCGGCCGCTCAGCTGCGATCTCCTGGTGGTCGACGAAATGTCGATGGTCGACGTGCCGCTGATGCAGGCCCTGCTCGGAGCACTGCCGGATGCGGCCGCGCTGATCCTGGTCGGCGACGTCGATCAGCTGCCCTCGATCGGGCCGGGCCAGGTGCTGGCCGACCTGATCGCGTCGGGCCGCCTCCCGGTGGTCCGCCTCGAGGAGATCTTCCGCCAGGCGGCCGAAAGCCGGATCGTGCGCAACGCGCACCGGGTCAACCGTGGCCTGATGCCCGAGCTCGCGCGCTCGCCCGACGAGCTCTCCGACTTCTACGCGATCAAGGCGCGCGACCCCGAGGATGGCGCGCGGCTGGTGCTCGAGCTGGTCACGGACGCATCCCGGCCCGCTTCGGCATGGACCCGATCAGCGACATCCAGGTGCTCTGCCCGGCCAATCGCGGCGAGCTCGGCGCACGCCATCTGAACGAGAGCCTGCAGGCGGCGCTCAACCCGAACGCCGCCGAGCGGGTCGAGCGCCGCGGCGTCACCTTCGCCCTCGGCGACAAGATCATGCAGCTCGAGAACGACTACGAGCGCGAGGTCTACAACGGCGATCTCGGCCGCGTCGTCCGGATCGACCACGCCGAGAGCCGGCTCATCGCCGAGATCGACGGCCGCCCGCAAAGCTACGGCTTCGGCGAGCTCGACCGCTTGATGCCCGCCTACGCGATCACCGTGCACAAGGCGCAGGGCTCCGAATACCCCGCCGTCGTCCTGCCGCTCGCCCGCCAGCATGGCCGCATGCTGCGCCGCAACCTGGTCTACACCGCGATTACCCGCGCAAGGCGCTTGGTCGTCCTCGTGGTCGAGAGCGGTGCCCTCGAGCGCGCCATCGCCGGCCGCGGCGAGCCGCGCCGCTGGTGCAAGCTCTGCGAATGGCTGCGCGGCTGAGCGCGCTCGTGCTACCCTAACCCATCCACCTGCCCGGGAGCTCGCCATGACCGACCACGATCTCGAGCTTCGTCTGCTCACCGCCTGCGCCATCGTCCGCGAGGCGGGCCACCTCGCCTGCGGCTATTTCGCCGAGCGCAAGAAGCTCGAGGTCGAGCACAAGGCCGACATGCAGGATCTGGTGAGCGTCGCCGACCGCGAGGTTGAGGAGCTGATCCGGACCCGCCTCACCGTCGCCTTCCCCGATGACGGCCTGCTCGGCGAGGAGGGCGGCGGCGGGGACAGCTTGGCCCCGGCCGGGCCCGTGTGGGTGATCGACCCGATCGACGGCACCGCCAATTTCCTTCGCGGCATGCCCTACTGGTCGGTGGCGCTCGCCTATCTGGTCGATGGCCGGACCGAGATCGGCGTCACCTACGATCCGGTCCACGACGAGCTGTTCTGGGCGCGACGCACGACCGGCGCCTACCTCAACGAGCGGGCGATCCGCGTCTCCGACTGCGACGAGGCCAAGCGCGCCGTGATCGGCTCCACCTTCACCTTCAAGATGGCGATCGAGGCCTACGTCGAGCTCCTGGACAAGACCCTTCGCGCCGGCGCCGACCATCGCCGCATGGGCTCGACCGCGCTGATGATGTGCCACGTCGCCGACGGCCGCCTCGATGCCTGCGTCACGCTCCGCTGCAACGCCTGGGACGTCATCGGCGGCCTGCTCCTGGTGCGCGAGGCGGGCGGCCGGACCTCCGACTTCCTGGACGGCGTCGCGCTCACCGAGCCCAACCGCGCCTTTGCCTCCGCCCCCGGGCTGCAGGAGGTCCTCGAAGGCCTGACCGGCCTCCGCGCCGCGCCTTAGCAGGCGCCGCGCAGCGCGGCCCCTGGACCTCGTTCGCAACTGCCACAGGTTATTCGAGATGGACCGGGGCCGGGAACCAGGAGGAGCAGAGCCATGGCGGGCGAGCAGCAAAGCGGCAAGGCGCGTCTGGTCGGCATCAATCACGTGGCGCTGGAGGTGGGCGACATCGACGAGGCGCTCGCCTTCTGGGGCCGGCTGTTCGAGGTCAGGCTGCGCGGCCGGAGCGCGACCATGGCGTTCATCGACATGGGCGATCAGTTCATCGCGCTCTCGAGCGGCCGCAACGAGATCCAGGACCGTGACCGGCACTTCGGCCTCGTGGTCGACGATCGGGCGCCGCTCCGCCGCGCCCTCGAAGCGATGGGCATCGAGATCCTGCCGGGCCGCGGCCTCGACTTCCTCGACCCCTGGGGCAACCGCATCCAGGTCGTCGACTACTCTGACATCCAGTTCACCAAGGCACCCCAGGTGCTCGACGCCATGGGTCTCGGCCAGCTCGACAAGACCCCGGCCGCGCTCGACGAGCTGGCGCGCAAGGGCATCCGATTTTCGTGAGCCGCGAGGCCTTGTCCGAGCGAAAGGGAGACCGGGGACGGGTCGACGCCGAAGCAGAAATGCCCCCGTCATGGTTGCTACCGAAGCGTCGAGATAAACTGAGCAGCGCGCCGCGTGAATTCTGGAGCCACCCATTGGTCGTTCTCTCCACAGGCTTGCGGCGGCTGCACAACCCTGGATCTTTCTTTTCGAGGTCAAATCTTTTCGGGAATGACCTTAGCTTTCTCCCCGCAGTAGTCGAAACGCCGCGCGGACTTGCGGAACTTAGAGCGACACAGCGTCCAAAGACGAAAGTAGGGGTTGGGTGAGTATCCCGTGTCGTGTTCAATGACGTAGGAATAAAGCTTCACCACGATCGTGACTTGGTTTTTGCCGTGCTTGCAAGCTCAAATCCTGCAAAGGGTTTACCACGAGGTGTGAAGATGATGGTGAGCCGGAGATCGTAAGGTAACGCATCATCCAAGAATGTCTCGCCGACTTCGGCGCGGTAATTAATAGTAATTCGCTTCGGCGCGCCGCCAGACCAATTGAAACCCCGCCCGTTTTTCCACCACCACACAGGCCGCCGAAGGGCCAGACGCAGACCGAACAGTTTGAACCTACTGGTCCATTCATAGATTCCGGGCGCGCTTATTTCTGATGCTTTGTCCTTCAAGCAGGTTTCGCCCCAGCTGTCCATACCGTGGGTGCCGTTTTCAAAACAGATTTCGTAGAGCGCGGGATGCACCTTGCCGACGGAAAAAAGCTCAAGTCGCACATCCATCCTGCCGCCGGCATAATCGACCGGGGAAATGAAATCGGCTGGAATGCTTCGGGGCAACTCTCGCGTCCAAAAGTTCGTCGTCTGCTTGATCTGGCCGTCGAGGAGAATCATGCTGCCGTCCGGACGGATCTCCCCTGCATGCTCGAAAAATGGCTCGTGTGCAGGATCAATCCGAATCGGCTCCGGGGGCGACGCTCCATATCGGAATTCCTGAAGCTGCCACATCGGTACTTCGCAGTAATAATGCCGGCAGCCACACTTCCATTTAATGTATCCGTCCAAATATTGACAAGTATACACAAGCAAAAATATCGGATGCGTTTTTTCTTCCGGAGTGAGCGCTATCGTCGTGTGCGCCCCGCTTTGAAGCCATCCGGTATTGTCGCCGTTGGCCCGGCCGGCAAGAACGACCTGTTGCCACTCCTCTCCCCGCCAAACGTACCCTTGATGATAGACTGCCTGGACGCCATAGTCGCTCCCGAGCTTGACCTGAATTCCCTGCTCGGTGCAATCTCCTGTGACAAGCGGTTCGTTATAAGGCGAGAGCACGTTGAACGGCGCACCGAACCCGAGCGGCACAGCACCCGCGATCGTCAGTAAATAGCAGTCCGTCGCCCGCGCCGGGCCACTTAGAATAAAAAAGAACGCCAGAGAGCACGCGGCAGGAAACAAAACGGACATCGCTGTAACGCGGATCGTATCCTTGAGCGACATGGACGGCCCTCCTCGTCAACCGACATGCCCCATAACCGTTCGCAAGCTTGATCCCTTCCGACCGGTCCAACACAACGCAACGATGTCGGAGCTTGGCGGTTCTCCGGTGTGAAGCAGTTCACACTTTAACCCGAGAATTCCCAAGTTGCCCGTGCGGCACCCCTGCCGGGCAGCCTCGCCTGGCGGGTTGATACGTGCGGCATTGCGGGCTGGCGCCGGGCGGCGGCCGCTGCATCGACAGACCTGCGACGCATCGTGCCCCTCGTGATCCGTCAAATCAAACTGCTCGCAAAGCAGCTCCCGCTCCGCAGCACAGCCGAAATGCCGCGAACCCTGTCGCGACCCCCACTCTGACCAGGACAACGAGGAAACGTTCTTCTGTCAGCTGCGAAGCCACGCCGGCCAGATGTACCGGGCAATCAGACGTCGACGCATAATTGGCAATTCAGGTAAGCCTGAAGATCCCGCTTTACGAGTTAAGGGGACATAATACTCAATTGCATAGGGGCGAGTCGGAGGTTCGCCGAAGCAACGTTGGGGTCGCAGTCTGTCAGGTCTGTGCGAGGTCGAGATGTCGGTCCAGATCTTCCAGTCGTCGCCGACCTTGCGCCAGATGAACACGTACTTGCCGCCGGCCGGCGCGCCATCCGGGGCCCTGGCGGCGGCCCAGAAGGTGCCGATCTCGCGCGCCGCGTCGGTGCCGAGCGGCACGACGTCGATGGTGGTGAGGCGCGCGTCCTTGAAGTGCTCGGTCGCGGCGGCCCAGAAGGCCCCGATCGCCTCGGGGCCCTTGAGGTTGTCGGGGCCGGGCGGCAGCAGATCGGCGTCCTTGGCGAAAAAGCTCGCCGCTCCCGGCGCGCCCGGCTGGCTCAGCAGCGCGGCGTAGCGGTTGTTGATCGCCCGGATCGTATCCTTGAGCGACACGGACGGCCCTCCTGTCTGCTCAAGAAGATCAATAGGCTTGCATATTTTCCTATGATCTGGTACCGTGATGGCGCCCGATTGAATGCCGGGCGCGCGAGCGCGTTGCCCCCGCACCGACCAGAGGAGCGCCCGCTCGCACCCCCGCCCCGCCGCTGCAAGGTCGATTCTACCAAACGAACCCAAAGCCCAGGCAGATTCTCGGCTTTGGGTACTTCGGTGACCTTCACGGGACTTGTTCCCCGTCACCGGGCGC
This sequence comes from uncultured Alphaproteobacteria bacterium, assembly GCA_963815435.1. Taxonomy (GTDB): domain Bacteria; phylum Pseudomonadota; class Alphaproteobacteria; order Geminicoccales; family Geminicoccaceae; genus DATAOG01. The sequence goes on along the minus strand of CAWFGZ010000034.1, from coordinate 73,423 downwards.
CGCCGGCTTACGTCGAGTGCTGAGCTTCACTTCCGAAAGCGCGCCGGCTCGCGGCCGCGCCGCCGCGGTGCGGGGTCAGGCGGCAGCGATGCCGAGGGCCTGGTGCACCCGCTGCACGACCGCGCTGTCGAGCCCGAGGCCTTGTGCCAGCTGCTGCATGTACTGCCGTTCGGCCGGCGTATCGACCTCGATCGCCAGCAGCGAGGCCGCGTACACCTGCACCCCGACCTGCGGGTTCGGCACCTGGCGGATCAGCCCGTCCAGATCGACGGGCTTGCTCAGCTCGCTCATCACGAAGGCGCGCGCCTCGGAGTTGGCGCCCGCGTCCCCGAGCTTGCCGACGATCCGATCGAGTTCCTCCTGATCGACCTGCTGGTCGGCCTTGGCGGCGTTGATCATCGCCTTGAGCATCAGCTCGGCCGAGCTGTGCAGCTGCTGCACCTCGGCCGGCTCCTGCGGTTCGCGAAGGCCGAGCGGCGCCTGCTTGGCCACCTCCTCGGTGCCCGGCGTCTGGCCCTGCCCCCAGTTCTGGAGCGCCTGCATCGCAAGGCCGGCGAGCAGCGCCATGGCGCCGCCACCGATGGCGCCCTTCGCGGCACCGCCGCCGCCGCCGAACAGGGCACCGGCGAGGGCGCCCAGGCCGCCGACCGCGAGCGGGTTGCTGCCGATCGAGCCTGACTGGCCCGCACCGAGGAAATCCCTCGCCATTTCGGCGAGGCCGCCGAACTTGGCGCCGCCCGCGCCGCCGCTCCCCTGGCCCGAGGCGTTGGCGAAGAGATTGCCGAGCGGGCTGCCCGCGCCGCCAAGACCTTGGGGCCCCATGGCGTGGCGGAGCCGGTCGGCGGCCGAGTTGGACATCCCGGACTGCAGTATCTGGCCGAGAAGATCAGTGGGGTTGAACATGTTCTCCCTCCGTTTCCGTTGATTGGCCCCGGCCGAGCACCTCGTGGGATCACGACCCGGCGATCTGGTTCCGGCATGTCGTCCAGCTCACCCCGTCAGGTCTGACCGCTGTGCGAGGTCCAGATGTCGGTCCAGATCTTCCAGTCGTCGCCGACCTTGCGCCAGATGAACACGTACTTGCCGCTGACCGGTGCGCCGCCCGGAGCCCTGGCAGCGGCCCAGTAGGTGCCGATCTCACGCGCCGCGTCGGTGCCGAGCGGCACGACGTCGACGGTGGTGAGGCGCGCGTCCTCGAAGTGCTCGGTCGCCGCGGCCCAGAAAGCCCCGATCGCCTCGGGGCCCTTCAGGTTGTCCGGACCCGGCGGCAGCAGATCGGCGTCCTTGGCGAAAAAGCTGGCCGCCCCGGGCGCGCCGGGCTGGCTCAGAACTGCGGCGTAGCGGTTGTTGATCGCCTGGATCGTATCCTTGAGCGACATGGGCACCCTCCTCGTCAACCGACCTTCCCTATAACCGGTCGTTGAAGGCGAGCTTGGTCCTCTCCGATCGCAAATGCAATATCGGGAGCGTCGGGAAAGCGGCCCGCAGCATCGAGAGCGCCGGACCCGAGGAGCGGGTCGGGCGCGGGCGGTCGCTGGTGAGAGCCGAGTCCGCTAAGCCCGGCCCTCGCTCGTGTTGACCGCGGACCGGCCGGGTCCTAGAGCTTGGCGGGTGTGGTGCGGCAGGGTGCCGGCCCGAAGGCGCACGCGGGCGCGCCGGGCTGGCCTGCCGTGCGCCGGAGGCCTGTCAGTGACCAGGATTGCGCCAGCCGCTCGGCCCGGCGTCGTGCCGTCATGAGCCTCGAAGCCCGAGGCATCGTCTCCGGCTACACGCGCGAGGTGCCGATCCTCAAGGGCGTCGACGTGGTCGCGCGGGACGGGCTGGTCACGGTCATCATCGGCCCGAACGGGGCCGGCAAGTCGACGCTGCTGCGGACCATCTACGGCTATCTGCGCCCGAGCGCCGGAGACGTTCTGCACGACGGCCGCTCGATCAGGGGTCTCGCGCCCGAGCGGATGCTGGGCGAGGGCATCGCCTATCTGCTCCAGGGTCACAGCGTGTTTCCGGCCATGACCGTCGAGGAGAACCTCGCGCTGGGCGGCTGGATCTTCAAAGGCGAGCGGGCGGCGCTCGAGCGTGCCTTCGAGGAAGTTTACACCCGCTTTCCCGAGCTCCGTGAGCGGCGCCGGCAGGCGGCCGGCGCGCTCTCGGGCGGCCAGCAGCGGATGCTCGAGATCGCGCGCCTGACCATGACCCGGCCGAGGACGCTCCTGCTCGATGAGCCCTCGGTCGGCCTGATGCCCAAGCTGGTCGACCTCGTCTACGACGAAATCGCCAAGCTTAAGGCGGAGAAGTTCACGATCCTCGTGGTCGACCAGAACGTCAAGAAGTCGATCGAGATCGCCGACTACGTCTACGTGCTCAATCTCGGCGAGAACAGCCACCACGGCCCCCAGCACGACTTCGAGGAGCGCCTCGAGGACATCATCCGGGAATGGCTATGACCTTTGATCTGCAGGTCCTGGGCGATCCGGCAATCCTCTCCGAGCTGGTCTTCCAGGGGCTGGTGCGGGGGGCGATGTACGCCCTGATGGGGATCGGCCTGTCGCTGATCTTCGGCATCCTCGGCATCGTCAACTTCGCCCATGGCGAGCTGTTCATGCTCGGCACCTACGTGATGTACTTCGTCGCCGCGGCGCTCGGCCTGCCGTTCGTCGCGGGCGTCGCCGCGGCCGGCGTCGTGTTGTTCGTGGTCGGGGTGGCGATCGAGCGCGGCCTGGTCGAGCCGCTGCGCCGGCGCGCCGGGCGCGACTGGCTGCTCGACTCCTTCGTCCTGACCATCGGGCTGATGGTGATCCTGCAGAACCTCGCGCTGATCGTGTTCGGCAGCGAGCGGCGCGGCGTGACCACCCTGATCGCGGGCAGCATCACCTGGGGCCAGGTGACGATCACCTACGAGCGGCTGGCGATCCTGGCGCTGGCCGTGGTCGTGGTCGGCCTGCTCGCCGCCTACGTCAAGTTCACCCGCACCGGCAAGGCGATCCGGGCGACCGCGCAGCACCCGGAGGCGGCGCAGACGCTGGGCATCGACATCAACCGGATCTACACGATCGCGTTCGGCATCGGCGCGGCGCTGGCCGGCATGGCGGGCGCGATGCTGATCTCGATCTTCCCGGCCTATCCGACCGTCGGCGCGCAGCCGGTGCTCAAGAGCTTCGCCGTGGTCATCCTCGGCGGGCTCGGCAACATCCCGGGCGCGATCGCCGGCGGGTTCCTGCTGGGAGTCGTCGAGGCCTACGCGATCTTCTTCATGTCGGCCGGCTGGCAGAGCGTGATCACGCCGATCATCATCATCCTGGTGCTGATCTTCCGGCCGCAGGGCCTGTTCAGCGCGCAGGGCGAGCGGCCGTGACCACCACGCTTGCCGCCGGTGCCGTCGCGTCGTCGACCGCAGCCCGCGCGATCAAGGCGGCGGCGCTCGTCGGCCTTCTGATCCTGATTCCGCCGCTCGCCAACCATCCCTACATCACGACCATTTTCATCTCGGCGCTGATGTTCGGCCTGCTGGGCGCGACCTACGATCTGATGCTCGGCTACGCCGGGCTCGCCAATTTCGGCTATGCGGGCTTCATCGCCGCCGGCGCCTACGGCTCGGCGCTCGCCTCGTTCCACTACGGCATCAGCCCCTGGATCGGGCTCCTGATCGGCGGCCTCTGCGGCGGCCTGATGGGCCTTCTGACCGGCGTGATCACGCTCCGGCTGCGCGGCCTCTACCTCGGCCTCACCACTTGGTTCATCGCCGAGGCGCTGCGCTTCACCATCTCCAACACGCCCGGCTACACCCGCGGCGTGCTCGGCCTCGCGGTCGACCCTTTTCCGAACATTCTCGGCATCGACTTCTCGCGCGGCCGGCTGCTTCACTACTACTATCTGCTGGTCGTCTTGGGCGCGGTGATCATGGTGCTGATGCAGCTCCTGGTCAGCTCCAGGATCGGCCTCGCCTTCAAGGCGATCCGCGAGGATCAGCTGGCGACCGAGAGCTCTCGGCCTCAACGCGACCAAGTACAAGCTGATCAACTTCACGGTCGCCTGCTTCTTCACCGGCGTGATCGGCTCGTTCTACGCCCACTATCTGGGCATCCTGTCGCCGACGCCCGAGGAGTTCGGCGTGCCGCGCACGGTCGAGGTCCTGACCATCGCCTACGTCGGCGGCCGCGGCACGCTCTGGGGTTCCTTGTTCGCGGCGTTCCTCCTGATCGGCTTTCAGGAGTATTTTCGCGAGCTCGAGGCCTGGCGCCTGGTGATGTTCGGCGTGCTCCTGATCCTGGTCATGCTGTTCGCACCCAAGGGCTTGGCCGGGCTCAGGAAATACCTCTGGTGAGCGGGTTTTTCCTGCCGCTCACTGTTCGTCACGAGCGCGGCAGCGGCTTCGACGGGTCGGGAGTCGTGGTGCCAAAGACGGTGACCGTGTTGGTGAACAGCGTGCTGTTCGGAACCATGATCCGGTCGGAGCCCGTCGCGAGGACGGTGTAGCGGAAGTTCACGTCAACGATCGTGCCGCTCACCTCGGTCACCGATATGCGGTCGCCATATTCGAACGGCCGGTAGAGCATGATCAGCGCCCCGGAGAGCACGTTCGAGACCGCATCCCGGAGGGCAAATCCAAGAGCAAATCCGGTCAGACCCAGGCTCGCCACGAGGGCCGATACGTCGACGCCCATCGTGCCCAGACCCATGACGACGCCGACCGCGAAGATCAGATAGCCAACCGCCTGACTGGCCATGTGATAGAGCGGGTGTTTGTGCGGCTCGACCCGGCTGGCAAGGCGCCTGAGGAGCGCGCGGGCAAGGCCCGCTCCGATCACGCCCGCCAAAATGACGAACAGACCGGCGATGATCGCCGGAAGCAGTTGCTCGACCTGCTGCAGCAGGTGCGTTGCCGCGGTTTCTAAATTCGTCATCTGGCCCGCAACGCCTCAGGATCTCCCATTCCGATCCGCACCGCTGGTTGCGGTTGGACCGGGCGAGGGTTGAACCGGTTTCAGGCGTTTGACAAGGCCGCCCGCCGACGAACAGATCGGGGTTCGACGAGCGGCGGGCGCTCTTGCCTCTGCCCGGGCCTTCATGGGAAGCACCAGAGCAACAGGCAATGGGAGGCGTGCCTTGGGGAGCGCAGGTCTGGAGCGGCGAGGCTACAGCATCGAGGCGCTGCGGCAAATGGCGCGCCGGCGTCTGCCGCGCATGGTGTTCGATTTCTGCGACGGCGCGGCCGAGGACGAGGTGACGCTACGCCAGAACGAGGCGGGCTTCGCCGAGCTCGCGCTCCTGCCGCACCCGCTCTCCGGCACCACGACCCGCGATCAGTCGGTCGAGCTGTTCGGGCAGAAGCTGGCACTTCCAGTCATCATCGGGCCAACCGGACTCTCGGGCATGCTCTGGCCGCGGGGCGAGGTCGAGGCCGCGCGCGCCGCCACCCGGGCGGGCACGGTCTACATCATGAGCCACGGCTCGACGGTCCCGATCGAGGACCTGGCGAAGGAAGTCCCGGGGCCGCTCTGGTTCCAGAACTTCATGTACCGCGATCGCGGCCTGACCCGCTCTTTCGCCGAACGGGCTCAGGCCGCCGGCTACCAAGCGCTGCTCCTCACCATCGACAACCAGGTCCTGGGCCAGCGTGAGCGCGATCTGAGAAGCGGCTTCGTCGTCCCGCCGCGGGTCGACTGGCGCAGCGTCCTCGACGTCGCGCGAGCATTCCCCTGGGCGCTCCGCATGGCCCGGACGCCGCTCACCTTCGCCAACTATGTGACCGCGGAGAAGCGGGACATCGTCTCGCTGGCCGCCTACGTGGCGAGCATGCTCGATCCGACCCTGAACTGGCGCGACGTCGACTGGTTGCGCGGCATCTGGCGGGGGCCGCTGCTCCTGAAGGGCGTGCTCCACCCAGAGGAGGCGAAAGCCGCCCTCGACCACGGCGTCGATGGCGTGATCGTGTCCAACCACGGCGGCCGGCAGCTCGACGGCGCTGTGGCCTCGATCCGCGCTCTGCCGGTGATCGCCGATGCGCTTGCCGGCCGCATTCCCGTGCTGATCGACGGTGGCCTCCGGCGCGGCAGCGACGTGGTCAAGGCGCTGGCTCTTGGCGCCACCGCCTGTCTGATCGGGCGCCCGCATCTGTGGGGCCTGGCGGTCGCCGGCGAGGCGGGCGTCGCCTGGGTGCTCGAGATCTTCCGCCGCGACATCGACCGGGTGCTGGCACTCGGTGGATGGGACGGCATCGCGCAGGTCAACCACGAAGCGGTCTGGCGCTGCCCGAGCCTGCGCCACCGTCGCCTGGACATGGTCTGACCCGAGGCGCGCCCGATCAGCGCAGGTCCTCGCCGACCTCCTGCCAGGTGCAACGCTCCTTGACCAAAGGCGTGGTCTCGGGCTGACCGATGCCGCGGGTGATCAGGTCGATCACCCGCTCGTCGTTCTCGTAATCGATGTGAGCCGCGAGCGGATTGGCGAACTCGCCGAGCCCGATCACGTCGGTGACCGGAGCGACGTTGATGGTGACGTTGTCCTGCCTGGGGCACAGCCGCGAATCGACGTAGTCGCGCACGAACCGGTCCGGGATCGGGTAGCTCAAGAGGTCGTTGGGGTCGCTGAATGCAATCAGATCGGTCTCCTTGAAAAGGCGGTCCGCGTAATGCACGCCAGCCGGCCGGCAGTAGGCCGGCACGGCATCCCGGACGCTCGCCGGCTCCAGGCCGCTCTGCAGCAGCGGCAGCTGGTTGGCGAGCATGAAGACCTGGATGTCGCGCTCCTTGAACGACTTCGCAACGCGCGCCATCTCCGGGTGCTGCGCTCCGAACGTCTCGATCACCTTGCTGAGGCGTGCCAGGCCGTCGAGCGTGATCCGGCTGCCGAGACTGTGGGTGATGAAGGCGAAGTCGTCGTTGTCCAGCCGCGAGGCAAAAGCCGGGTTGTCCGGACTGCACACCTGTTGCTTGTCCGGCAGGCCCTGCCAGTCCGTGCTGAGTGCCCAGCACAGCGTCTGGCCCACGGCCGCCTGGATGCGTTCGCGGCCGGTGCCGGTGTACACCAGGGGATCCGCCGCAACGTCGTTGACGAAGTGCTTGAAGGCGTTGTTGAGGCTCGCTCGCTTTTGGGCGTAGACCGCGGTCTCGTCGAAGGCGTACGCGTCCTTGGCCGGCTGGCTGATCGGCGACCAGGTCAGCTCGTAGAACAGCATCTCCCGATCGCGGGCCTCGTTGGTGTGCCGCGTCACGCTCAGCTCGCCGAGGTTCTCACCGGGAAACGGCACCGCCTCGATCAGAAAGTCTTTCGGTTCCGGCGCGATCACGCCGAGGCCGAGCGCCTGCGCCAGGTTTGCCTGCAGCCGGGCGCTGTAGCCCGGCACGTGGGTGCCGACCCCGTGCACCATGATCATCTTCAGGATCGGCCGGTCGGGGCCTGCCTCGCCGAGCGGCGGCCAGCCCGCCTGGTGCTCGAGCAGCGGCTGGATGCCGCTGAACGCCGGGCCGCTCACCTCGCACAGCCGGGTATCCTTGGCGGGCTCTTCCGATTTCCCCAGCAGCGCCCGCGTGACCCCTTCGCTGAAGCTGGCACACCCGGCAAGCAGCCATGTCGCAGCAAGCAGGGCGACGTGCGCCTTGGTTGTCATCGCTCGGTACCTTCTCCACCCCGGGCTTGTCGCCCGCGCCAAGCGCAGGTACCCCGTGGGCGGGTAGCAAAGCCCGTTGTCTTGTTTCGATCAAGCGGCGTTTCGCGCATGGCTCACGCGACAACTTGGCTCAGAGGGTTGGGCATCGCCGGCCTCGGGCTTGCGGTGGCCGGCGCGACGGCGTGGGGTGCGCTCGCCATCTACTACTCGGATCTGCCGGGTCAGCCCGCGCGGATCGGGTTCGCAACGGTGTTGGTCCTCGGCACTGTTGGGGCGTTCCTGTTCCTGCGCCACCGCCGGCGGACGTTGCTCGGCTTCGGCGTCGCGTTCGCCATCCTGCTCGCCTGGTGGATCTCGATCGAGCCGTCTAACGAGCGCGACTGGCAGACCGAGGTCGCGGTGCTTCCCTATGCCACCCGGGACGGCGATCTCGTCACGCTGCACAACATCCGCAATTTCGACTATCGGACCGAGCAGGACTTCGTCGCGCGCTACGACGATCGCACGTTCGATCTGCGCAAGCTCGATGCGGTCGATCTGATCGCCGTCTACTGGGCGGGCGATGCGATCGCGCACATCATGGTGAGCTTCGGCTTCGCCGGCGAACACGTCGCGTTCTCGATCGAGACCCGGAAGGAAAAGGGCGAGCCGTATTCTTCGATCGCCGGCTTCTTCAAGCGGTACGAGCTGATCTACGTGGTCGGCGACGAGCGCGACCTGATCCGCGTGCGCACCAACTACCGCCGGCCAGAGGAGCTCGTCTACCTCTACCGGACGCGCGCCGGCCCCGAGGCCGCCCGGCGCCTGTTCCTGGAATACGTCGACAAGATCAATCAGCTTAGGGAACAGCCGGAATTCTACAATACGCTCACCACCAACTGCACGACCGACGTCTGGTCGCTGGTGCGCGCCCTCTCCGACCAGTTCCCGCTCGACTGGCGGGTGCTGCTGAGCGGCTATTTCCCCGAATACGCCTACGACCTCGGCAGCCTCGACACGAACCTGCCGTTCCAGGAGCTGAAAGCACGAAGCCTGGTCAACGACAAGGCGCACGCCGCCGACCAGGACCCGAACTTCTCCGAACGCATCCGCGAGGGCCTGCCACGCCCGTCGGTCCGCTCCGAACCCTGAGGCCCGCGCGGCGGTGGCGGATCCTGCCCGCGCGCACGCCTGTACCGATGGCCGTGACCGGAGTAGGTTGTCGGGGATTCGTCGGGGAAGGGGCGCTGCCGCGATGACTGCGCCTGATGAGGTGGCGGGATGGCTGGACCAGATCGGGCTTGCCGAGTACGCGCCGATCTTCGCCGAGCACGCCATCGACCGTGAGATCCTCGCCGATCTGAATGATCAGGATCTGAAAGATCTCGGCGTCCCGCTCGGGCACCGCAAGAAGCTGCTCAAAGCGATCGCAGCGCTCACCCCGGCTGACGAAACGTCACTGCCTCGACCGGCTGGCGCGAGAACCCAGGCCGAGCGGCGGCAGCTGACAGTGCTGTTCTGCAACCTGGTCGGCTCGACCGCGCTGTCGGCGCAGCTCGATCTCGAGGACATGCGCGAGCTGATCCGCGCCGATCAGGACGTTTGCGCAGGAGTGGTCACTCGGTTCGAGGGCTACGTCGCGCGGTTCATTGGCGACGGATTGCTTGCCTATTTCGGCTGGCCGCAGGCCCACGAGGACGACGCCGAGCGTGCGATCCGGGCCGGCCTCGCCCTGGCCCGGACGGTGGCTGGGCTCGAGGCGGCCGGACGGCCGCTTGCCGCCCGGGTCGGGATTGCGACCGGCCTCGTGGTGGTGGGCGATCTCATCGGGTAGGGGGTAGCCCGGAGGCAGGCGGTGGTCGGCGAGACCCCGAACCTCGCCGCGCGCCTCCAGGGGCTCGCCGAGCCGGGTAGCATCGTCATCAGCCGGCGTACCCGGCGGCTCGTCGGTGGCCTGTTCGAGCTGGCCGATCTCGGGCCGCAGAGACTCAGGGGCTTCGCCGAACCTCACGCTGCCTTCCGCGTCGTGGATGAGCGGCGCACCGAGGGCCGGTTCGAGGCGCTGCACGGTCGGCGTCTGACGCCACTCGTTGGCCGCGAGCATGAACTCGCGATCCTCATGGAGCGCTGGGCCTGGGCCAAGGACGGCGACGGCCAGGTGGTGCTCCTCGCGGGCGAGGCGGGGATCGGCAAGTCGCGCGTGGTCCGGGCTCTGCGCGAGCGGCTCGGCGATGAGCCCTACACGCCGCTCAGCTGCTTCTGCTCACCCTACCATACCAACAGTGCGCTCCACCCGGTGATCGGGTTGTTGGAGCGGGCCGCGCAGCTCGATCGCGGTGACCGGCCAGAGGAGCAGCTGGCCAGGCTCGAGGGGCTGCTCGCTCGCTCGAGCGAGCGGTTGGACGAGGCCATGCCCCTGCTCGCCGCGTTGCTCGGGCTGCCGACGGGGGAGCGCTTCCCGGAGCTTAGGCTGACCCCCGAGGTGCAAAAGCAGCGAACCTTGCAGGTGCTGGTCGACCAGCTCGTGGGCCTCGCGGCAGAGAAGTCGGTGCTGGCGCTCTACGAGGACGCGCACTGGATTGACCCCTCGACCCTCGAGCTCCTGAGTCTCGTGGTCGAGCGCATCCGGGGGCTGCGCGTCCTGTTGCTGATCACCTTCCGGCCGGAGTTTCAGCCGCCCTGGACCGGCCATGCGCACGTGACCACGCTGAGCATGAGCCGTCTGGGCCGGCGCCAGGGGGCTGATCTGGTCGCGCGGGTGATCAACGGCAAGCTGCTCCCGGCGGTGGTCGTCGAGCAGATCGTGGCGCGTACCGACGGCGTGCCGCTGTTCGTCGAGGAGCTTACCAAAACGGTGCTCGAATCGGGCCTGCTTGCGGACAAGGGCGACCACTACGAGCTGGTCGGGTTACTCCCGTCCTTGGCCATCCCGGCAACTCTGCACGACTCCCTGATGGCGCGGCTCGATCGCCTCGCGCGGGTCAAGGAGGTGGCGCAGATCGGGGCGGTGATCGGGCGCGAGTTCTCCCATGAGCTGCTGGTCGCGGTGGCCGAGCGGCCGCAGGGTCAGCTGCAGGGCGCCCTCGAGCGGCTGGTGGCGTCCGAGCTGGTCTTCCGCCGCGGCGTGCCGCCCGAGGCGATCTACAGCTTCAAGCACGCCCTGGTCCAGGAAGCCGCCTACCAGTCGCTGCTGAAATCGAAGCGCCAGCAGCTGCACGCGCGCATCGCCGAGACGCTCGAGCGGGAGTTCCCGGATGTCGGCGCGAGCGAGCCCGAGCTGCTCGCCCATCACGCGACCCAGGCGGGGGCGGTCGAGAAGGCCGTGCGCTACTGGCACCTGGCCGGCGAAAAGGCTCTGGAGCGCTCGGCCAATGCCGAGGCGGCCGGCCATCTGGCCAAGGGGCTCGATCTGCTGGGCGAGCTGCCCGAGCCCGCGGCGCGCCGCCAGCTCGAGCTCGAGCTGCGCCTGACCCTCGGCCCGGCGCTGATCGCCACCAGGGGCCAGACCGCCGGCGAGGTCGGCGCCAATTACGGCCGCGCCCGCGACCTCGCCGGCGAGATCGGCGAGGACACCGAGGCCTTTCGCGCCCGGTTCGGCCTCTGGCAGTTTCATCTGCTGCGCGCCGAGGTGCGGACGGCCCGCGCGCTGAGCGAGCAGTGTGCGGTGCTGGCGCGCCGGCGCGCCGATCGCGAGCTGCTGCTCGGGGCCTGTCGGGCGCTCGGCGCGGCGCACTACTATCTCGGGGAGTTCGTGGCGGCGCGGGCGACCCTGACCGAAGGCGTCGCGCTCGCCGATGACCTGCCGCAACGCTGGCATGCGCGCGGGCTCCTGGCCGATCCACGGGTCACCTGCCGCTCGTACCTGAGCCGCACCCTCTGGACGTTGGGCTACCCCGATCGGGCGCGCGCTCTGGGCGATGCGGCGCTGGCCCTGGCCGAAGCGTCCGGGCACCCGTTCACGCTTGCCAACAATCTGGGCCTGATCGCGGGGCTTCGGGTCGAGCTCCGCGACGTCGGCGGTGCGGCGCGCCTGGCCGGCAGGCTGATCGAGCTCGCCCGCGCGCAAGGCTTCCCGTACTGGTTGGCGAACGGCCTGCTCTGGCGCGGCTGGTCCAGGATCGGCAGCGGCGAGACCGCGGCCGGCCTCGCCGACCTGCACGAGAGCGTGGCGCGCTTTCGCGCCGACGGCAATGCGATCAGCGTCGCCCACGGCCTGCGCATTCTGGCGGACGCCTACCGCCAGGCGGGCCGCTTTGACGACGGCATGCGCGCCCTGGCCACGATCGAGCCGGGCGAGGAACGCCGCCACGAGGCGGAGGCGCACCGCCTCGAGGGCGATCTGCTGGCGCTGGCCGCTCGCCCGGCTGCCGCCGAGGAGCGCTACCGCCACGCGCTCGCGATCGCCCGCCAGCAGTCGGCCAAAGCCTTCGAGCTGCGCGCCGCGACCTCCCTCGCCCGCCTCTGGCACGCCGAGGGCCGGCGCGCCGAGGCCCACGCCCGCCTCGCCCCCGTCTGCGCCTGGTTCACCGAAGGCCTCGACACCACCGACCTCAAGGACGCCAAGGCGCTGCTCGACGAGCTGCGGTAGCTCGCGCCACGAAGGCTCAGACCGCGACCGAGAAGCCGCCGAGCCTGAGCGGCATGCGGCGCTGGCCCCAGGTCCCGGGGCGCGCCTCGAACACGCCGGCGCAGGCGGTCCCGCAGCGTTCGCAGAGCCCGCCGTCGCTGACGGCCCAGGCGGTGATCTCGTACCAGTCGCGCCCGATCAGCTTCTCGCCGCAGCCGTGGCAATAGGTGCTCTGGCCGGCCTCGTCGTGGACATTGCCCGTGTAGACGTAGCGAAGGCCGTGCCGGATGGCGATCTCGCGCGCCCGGGTCAGGGTCGAGCGTGGAGTGGGCGGCAGGTCCATCATCTTGTAGTCGGGATGGAAGGCGGTGAAGTGGAGCGGCACGTCGGGCCCGAGATGTTCTATGAACCAGGCGCTGAGCGCCTCGATCTCTGCCGGCGAGTCGTTCTGCCCCGGAATCAGGAGCGTGGTGACCTCGAGCCAAACGTCGGTCTCGTGCTTGAGGTAGACGAGCGTGCCGAGCACGGGCTGAAGCGCGCCCGTGCAGAGCTTCTTGTAGAAGCTCTCGGTGAACGCCTTGAGGTCGATGTTGGCGGCGTCCATGTGGCGGTAGAACTCGGCGCGGGGCTCCTCGCACATGTAGCCGGCCGAGACGGCGACGTTCCTGAGCCCGCGCGCGCGGCAGGCGTCGGCCACGTCGATCGCGTACTCGAGGAAAATGACCGGGTCGTTGTACGTGTAGGCGACCGAGCGGCAGCCGCTCCGCTCGGCCGCGAGCGCGATCCGCTCGGGCGAGGCCCGCTCCTGCAGGCGATCGAACTCGCGCGCCTTGGAGATGTCCCAGTTCTGGCAGAACTTGCAGGTCAGATTGCAGCCCGCGGTGCCAAAGGAGAGCACTGGCGTGCCCGGCAGGAAGTGATCGAGCGGCTTCTTCTCGATCGGATCGATGCAGAAGCCCGAGGAGCGACCGTAGGTGGTGAGCAGCAGCTCGTCGCCCCGGCGTGCGCGCACGAAGCAGAGGCCCCGCTGGCCGTCGTGCAGCCGGCAATAGCGCGGGCAGACGTCGCACTGAATGCGGCCGTCGTCCAGCCGGTGCCAGAAGCGCGCGGCCGCACCTTCAATCAGGTCGCTCTTCATGCCACATGATATGAGGTGCCGGGCGAGAGCGCACAATCGACCTGGCGCAAGACAGGTGCCGTCATGGGAGCGATCCGTCCGCCGGCCGTTGCTGGCGCTTTCTACCCGGCGCAGCCCGCCCGCCTGCGGACCATGGTCCGGGACTTCCTGATCGAGGCCGGCGGGGTTCAGGCCGACCCACCGCCCAAGGCGATCATCGCGCCGCACGCCGGCTACGTCTATTCCGGCCCGGTCGCAGCGCGCGCTTTTGCGGCCCTCGGTCGGGAGCTCGCGCCGATCCGGCGCGTGATCGTGATCGGACCGGTGCACTTCGTGCCGATCCGCGGTCTCGCCGTGCCGGAGGTGGACGCATTCCGGACGCCGCTTGGCATGGTGCCGTTGGACCGCACCGCGATCGACGAGATCCTCGAGCTGCCGCGGGTCCAGCTCAGCGATGCGCCGCACGAGCCGGAGCACGCGCTCGAGGTCGAGCTGCCCTTCCTCCAGACGCTACTCGGCGAGTTCAGCCTAGTGCCGCTGGTTGTGGGCAACGCCCGCCCGGCCGAGGTCGCGGAGGTCCTGGAGCGGCTCTGGGGCGGCGATGACACGCTGATCGTGGTCAGCTCTGATCTCTCGCACTACCATCCCTACGAGACAGCGCAGCGCCTGGACGGCGCGACCGCTGCGGCGATTGAGCGGTTCGATGACAGCGCGTCTCAGCCCCACCGATGCCTGCGGCTATCTGCCGATCGCAGGCCTCCTGGTCGAGGCGCGCCGGCGCGATCTCCGGGTCGAGCGGCTCGATCTGCGCAATTCGGGCGACACCGCCGGCTCCCGGGACTCCGTGGTCGGCTACGGCGCCTGGGCCTTCTTCGAGCCAACCCCCTAGCCACGAGGCGACGCGCCATGTCCTCGCCACGTCTGCTCGCCGGCGCCAGCGGCTATAGCTACAAGCCGTGGAAGGGGCCCTTCTATCCGGCAGATCTGCCGGATGCCGAGATGCTCGGCTACTATGCTGCGCGCCTGCCGACGGTCGAGATCAACAACACCTTCTATCGCCTGCCCAAGGCCAAGGTGCTGGAGGACTGGGCGGGCCGAGACTCCGGACGACTTCCGCTTCGCGCTCAAGGCCTCGCGCCGCATCACCCACATCCAGCGCCTCAAGGACGTCGGCGAGCTGCTGGACTACCTGTTCAAGACCGCGGCGACGCTCGGCGCCAGGCTGGGGCCGATGCTCTTCCAGCTGCCGCCCTATATGAAAAAGGACCTGACGCGGCTCGTCGACTTCCTGGCTCTGGTGCCGAAGGACCGGCGGGTCGCGCTCGAGTTCCGCAACGCCAGCTGGTTCGAGGACGACGTCTTCGAGGCGTTGCGCGCCCATGACGCGGCGCTCTGCGTCGCCGAAACCGGGAGCCAGGACGAGGAAGGCGGCAATGAGACGGTGCCGCTGGTCGCAACCGCCGGCTGGGGCTATCTGCGCCTTCGCCGCGACGACTACACCGACGCCGACCTCACGGCCTGGGCCGAGCGGATCGGCGCCCAGCCCTGGTCCGAGGCTTACGTCTTCTTCAAGCACGAGGACGAGGGCGCGGCACCCAGGCTCGCCCAGCGCCTCATGCAACTGGCGGGCGGCTGAACTTTTCGGGTATAGACCGCGCCGTCCACAACGCGCTCCGGCTCGATGCGTTGCGGCGGCACGCTCGCGCATCAGCAGGCCCTTCCCTTCTCGGCCGCCCAGGGAGTAGTGTAGAACCATCGCCAGCTGAGCCTCGCGGGAGAGACCGTGCCGAGGTCGCCTCGGTACGGCGCCGAAGGAGCAACCGCCCCGGAAACTCTCAGGCAAACGGACCGCGGGGGGATGGCGCTCTGGAGAGCGGGCGTTCGCGACCTCAGGGTCGTCGGGCGCCCCACCGAAGGGGTAGGGCGCAGCTCACCGCACGTGGAGCCGCGCCTAATCTCTCAGGTCTGGGACAGAGGGGGCTGAACCGCCGACGTCGCGGCGTCGGCAGCCCGCGGAGGTCCCGACGTGAGCGATCCCCCAAGCTCCGCTTGCGAAGCCCGTCCAAGACGCACGCCGCTCTACGATTTGCACGTCGCCCTCGGCGGCAAGATGGTCGAGTTCGCCGGCTGGACGCTGCCCGTGCAGTATCCCGCCGGGATCATGGCCGAGCACCGTCATTGCCGAAGCGCCGCGGCGCTGTTCGACGTCTCCCACATGGGCCAGGTGCTGATTCACGGCACTACGGCTGCCGAGGCCTTCGAGCAGCTGGTGCCGGCCGACGTGCAGGGCCTCGCCGAGCGTGCGCTCCGCTACACGGTCTTCACCAACGCTGCCGGCGGTGTGCTCGACGATCTGATCGTCGGCCGGGTGGCGGGCGGTCTGTTCGTGGTCGTGAACGCCGGCTGCCGGTATGCCGACATCGCGCATATGCGGGCCGCGCTCGAGCCCGCGCTCACAGTCGAGGAACTGGCTGATCCGGCGCTGCTCGCCCTGCAGGGGCCGGAGGCGGCCGCGGTCATGGCGCGTCTCGCCCCAGGCTCGGTCGAGCTCGCCTTCATGCAGGCCCGGCAAATGACCGTGGCCGGGGCGCCGTGTCGCGTCGCCCGCTCGGGCTACACCGGCGAGGACGGCTTCGAGATCTCGATCGCGGCCGAGCGGGCCGAGGGCCTCGCGCGCCGCCTGCTCGAGGCGCCGGAGGTGGCACCTGCCGGCCTTGGCGCCCGCGATTCGCTACGGCTGGAGGCGGGCCTCTGTCTCTACGGCCATGAGCTCACCGCCGCGACGACGCCGGTCGAGGCCCAGCTCGGCTGGACCATCGCCAGGCGGCGCCGGGCCGAAGGTGGCTTTCCGGGCGCGGCGACGATCCTCGAACAGCTCGAGCACGGCCCCGGCCGCAAGCTGGTCGGACTGCGGCCGGAGAGCCGCGCGCCGGCGCGCGAGGGCACCGAGGTCCAGAACCAGCGCGGTCAGGGCGTCGGCGTGGTCACCAGCGGCGGCTTCGGGCCGACCGTCGACGGGCCCATCGCGCTCGGCTACGTCGAGAGCGCCCATGCCGCGCCCGGCACAGCCGTGCAGCTCGCGATCCGCGGCCGCGCGCACGCCGCCCATGTCGTTAAGCTGCCGTTCGTTGCCCACCGCTACAAGCGTTGATGGAGACCAGCCAGATGTCCGAGATCCGTTACAGCAAGGAGCATGAATGGGTTCGCCTCGACGGCGAGATCGCCACGATCGGGATCAGCGATCACGGGCAGGAGCAGCTCGGCGACGTGGTCTTCGTCGAGCTGCCCGACATCGGCCGACGGGTCAGCCGCGGCGACGCCATGGCCGTGGTCGAGAGCGTCAAGGCGGCGAGCGACGTCTATGCGCCGGTCGGCGGCGAGGTCGTCGAGGTCAACGAAGCGCTGAACGATGATCCCGCCCTGGTCAACAGCGGCGCTGAGAGCAAGGGCTGGTTCTGTCGCCTGCGGGTCACCGACCCGCGCGAACTCGAACAGCTGATGGATGCCGACGCCTACAAGGCGTTCGTCGAGAGCCAGGCTTGAGACGATCGCGACAGGCCGAGCGGAGCGGGGAAACAGATGTCCGAAAGCAGGCCTTCATCGGCCAAGCGAACCCTGGCTGATCTGGAGATGGCGGGTGATTTCGTCCGCCGTCACATCGGCCCGGGGGAGAAGCAGATTGCGGCGATGCTCGAGGTCGTCGGCGCGAGCTCCCTCGACGATCTGATCACGAGGGCCACGCCCAAGGCGATCCGCACCGAGCGGCCGCTCGATCTGCCGCCGCCCAAGAGCGAGACCGAGGCGCTCGCCCTGCTCCGCGCCATGGCCGAGGACAACCGGGTCCTCACTTCGATGATCGGCATGGGCTACTACGGCACGATCACGCCCGCCGTGATCCAGCGCAACGTCCTCGAGAACCCCGGCTGGTACACCGCCTACACGCCCTATCAGGCGGAGGTCAGCCAGGGCCGCCTCGAAGCGCTGCTGAACTTCCAGCAGATGGTCGCCGATCTGACCGGCCTGGAGCTCGCGAACGCCTCGCTGCTCGACGAAGCGACCGCCGCCGCCGAAGCGATGGCCATGGCGAGGCGGGTGAGCCGGAGCGACAGCCGGACGTTCTTCGTCGACGCCGACTGTCATCCGCAGACCCTCGCGGTGCTGCGCACCCGGGCCGAGGCCTTCGGCTTCGAGGTCGTGGTCGGCGATCCGTTCACGGAGCTGGACGGCCTCGAGCTGTTCGGCGCGCTGCTCCACTACCCGGGGTCGAGCGGCGCGGTGCGCCGACTTCGGCAAGGTGATCGCCAGGCTGCATGACATGGCAGCGCTGGCGATCATGGCGACCGACCTCCTCAGCCTGGTCCTCCTGACCCCGCCGGGCGAGTTCGGCGCCGACGTCGCGATCGGCAGCGCGCAGCGCTTCGGCGTGCCGATGGGCTACGGCGGACCGCATGCGGCGTTCTTCGCCACCAAGATGCGTACAAGCGGGCGATGCCCGGGCGCCTGATCGGCGTTTCAGTGGACGCCGGGGCCGCCCCGCGCTTCGCATGGCGCTCCAGACACGCGAGCAGCATATCCGGCGGGAGAAGGCGACCAGCAACATCTGCACCGCCCAGGTCCTGCTGGCGGTCATGGCCGCGATGTACGCCGTCTATCACGGCCCCGACGGCCTCGAGAAAATCGCTTCCCGGGTGCACCGCCTGGCCGCGATTCTGGCCGAAGGGCTGCGCCGGCGCCGGCATCGAGGTCGCGACGCGAAGCATTCTTCGACACGCTGACCGTCCGCGTCCCCGGCCAGGCGGCGGCGATCGCCGCCAGGGCGCGCGACGCCGGGATCAACCTCCGGCCGGTCGATGCCGATCAGCTCGGCATCGCCCTCGACGAGACGACCCGCCGCGCCGATCTCGAAACGCTCTGGTCGATCTTCGCGGAGCGGCCCGAGGCGCCCGACATCGACCGGCTGGACCGCGAGCTCGAGGAGTGCCTGCCCGAGGCGCTGCGGCGCAGCAGCTCGTTCCTCACGCACCCGGTCTTCCACATGTATCACGGCGAGACCGAGATGCTGCGCTATCTGCGCCGGCTGCAAGGCAAGGACCTGGCGCTGGATCGCAGCATGATTCCGCTCGGCTCCTGCACCATGAAGCTGAACGCGACCACGGAGATGATCCCGATCAGCTGGCCGGGCTTCGGCGCGCTGCACCCGTTCGCGCCGAGAGAACAGGCGGAGGGCTATCGGCGGCTGTTCGACGAGCTCGAGGCGATGCTGCGCGAGATCACCGGGTTCGATGCCATCTCGCTGCAGCCCAACGCGGGCAGCCAGGGCGAGTACGCCGGCCTCCTGACCATCCGGCAGCTTCCATCGGGCGCGGGGCGAGGGTCAGCCGCGACGTCTGCCTGATCCCGGCCTCGGCCCACGGTACCAACCCGGCGAGTGCCACGATGGCGGGCCTCCAGGTCGTGGTCGTCGGCTGCGACGCCGACGGCAATGTCGATGTCGAGGACCTGCGCGCCAAGGCCGCGCAGCACCAGGAGCGGCTCGCCGCGCTGATGATCACCTACCCCTCGACCCATGGCGTGTTCGAGGAAGCGATCCGCGACATCTGCGCGATCGTTCATGCGGCCGGCGGACAGGTCTACCTCGACGGCGCCAATCTGAACGCGCTGGTCGGCGTCTGCCGGCCGGCGGAGATCGGCGCCGACGTCGCGCATCTGAACCTGCACAAGACCTTCTGCATCCCGCACGGCGGCGGCGGGCCGGGCATGGGGCCGATCGGCGTGAAGCGCCACCTCGCCCCGTTCCTGCCCGGCCACGCCGTGGTCCGCGGGGTGAACCCGGCCGCGGCGGCCGATGACGGCAGCATCGGCCAGGTCTCCGCCGCGCCCTGGGGCTCGCCCTCGATCCTGCCGATCTCCTGGGCGTACATCGCGATGATGGGTGGCGAAGGCCTGAGGCGTGCGACCGCGGTCGCGATCCTCAACGCCAACTACATCGCGCGCCGCCTGGCACCGCATTACCCGATCGTCTACACGGGCAAGAACGGCATGGTGGCGCACGAGTGCATCGTCGACCTGCGACCGATCAAGCACGCCTGCGGGATCACGGTCGAGGACGTCGCCAAGCGGCTGATCGACTACGGCTTCCACGCCCCGACCATGTCCTGGCCGGTGCCCGAGACCCTGATGATCGAGCCGACCGAAAGCGAGGCGAAGCGCGAACTGGACCGCTTCTGCGATGCCATGATCGCGATCCGCCGGGAGATCGAGGCGATCGAGAGGGGTGAGGCCGATCCCACCGACAACCTGCTCAAGAACGCGCCCGCACACCGCGGACCGGCTGATCGGCGACTGGCCGCACCCCTATTCAAAGGAAGACGCCTTCTTCCCCGCGCCAGGCCTGCACGAGGACAAGTACTGGCCGCCGGTCGGCCGGGTCGACAATGTCTACGGCGACCGTCACCTGGTCTGCTGCCTGCCCGCCCCTGGATGCCTATCAGGCCGCAGCGGAATAGCCGGCATTGATCCCGGCAACCGAATTAGCCGTCGCCGCCGACCAATTCGTTGCCTGGCGAGGCGCTGGCGGCATTGCCACCGATCGCGCAGGCCTGCGCCGTGATCTCGACGAAGTGCGAGGCGCTGGCGACGATGCTGAAGCGATATTCGCGGCCATCGACGACCATGTGATGGGCGAGCGGAACCACACCCTCGATGCTGGCTGTTTGGCCGCCCGCGGTCTGAAACTCGAGGTGAACCGGGCTCGCCGGATCGAACCACGCCTCGGGCAGGTCCGCTCTCGTTGCGGGCCGGCTCGCCGCCGCCCGTGACCGTGATCCGATCGTCGAAACGGACGAAGCTGACCGGGCCCGTGGTGACGGGCGTGCGCGGCATGAAGCGCTTGGTCACCGGCTCGCCGTCGCACGCCTTGGCCTGGGCCGCCGCGCCGATCAGGAAAGCCAGCCTCTCCGGCTCGACCCCGGCCGCGAGCTGCTTGCGGATGCTCGCCACCAGGTCGGCGACCTCGCCCTGCGGCACCTCGGCAGCGTAGCGCTGGCGCAACTCGCCGAGCGCGGCCTCGAGCTGGCTCGAGCGCTGGGCGGTCGTCGCAAGCTCGTCGCGCAGATTCAGATTGCTCTGCTGAAAGCGAACCAGATCGCCTTCGAGCTTCTCGGTGCGGGCCTGGCTCGCGGACACGCCGACCTGATAGCCGTAGCCGCCGACCATCGCCACCGCCGCGACGGCAGAGAAAAAACGAACCAGCCGCCAATAGACCAGCCGGCGGCGACGGCGACGGGTCTCACCGAAGGTCGAGTAGGTACCGATCATGACGCAGTCTCAGTCACTCCAGTCGGGGCGTTCTCACGCACGCGACGCGCCTGCATGAGCTGAAAGATGGCCGCCGCGGTCTCCTCGACCGAGCGCCTCGTGACATCGATCACCGGCCAGCCGTAGCGCGTGAACAGGCGGCGCGCGTAGACTAGCTCGGCCCGCACCCGCTCCAGCTCCGCATAGTCGCCCTCGAAGCGTGCGCCGACGCCCGGGTCGCTCTTGTGCTCCAGCCGAAGCTGACGCAACCGGCTCATCCGGATCTGGACCAGCGGTTCGGGGCTGATGGTCAGACCGATCACGAGCGGCCTGGACAGCGTTTCCAGCTCGGCCGGCAGCGGGCAATCGGGTACCACCGGCACATTGGCCACCTTGATGCCGCGATTGGCGAGATAGATTGAGGTTGGCGTCTTCGATGTCCGCGACACTCCAACCAGAACCACATCGGCCTGCTCGAGCTCCCAGGCACATTGCCCGTCGTCGTGATGAAACATGAAGGTCATCGCGTCGATGCGCGAGAAATAGCCGGCATCCAGGGCGTGCTGGCGGCCGACCTGGGGCCGCGACTCGGCGCCGAGCATGTTCGAGAGCGCGCCGAGCACGCCGTCCAGAATCGCCACGCACGGCGTGTTCAAGGCGCGGCAGCCGTCCAGCAGCGCCTGGCGGAGATCGGGTGAGACCAGCGTGAAGATGACCACTCCCGGCAGGGCCTTGACCATGCTCAGGACCTGATCCACCTGGGCACGCGTGCGTACGAATGACCAGACGTGCTCGACCGGCATGACGCCCTCGAACTGGGACACACCCGCCCGAGCGACCGTCGTCACGGTTTCTCCGGTGGAGTCCGATACGAGGTGCAGATGCAGACGCAACGTGCCCTCCGCGAGCCAGCTGTTGGCCGATTGGGGAGAACTGAGGCCCGCGTACATCTATACCCGACAACACGCCACCGCTACCAACTCGAACACCCCGGCGCGGGGTCTGTCCCCAGGCTGGGGGTGATACCGCCAGAGACCGCCTCGCAATCGCCCGCGCGCGCCGGTTCTGGATTCAATCCCCAGCTCGGTCAAAACCGCCATGGGCAGCCGCAGGATCGGGCTTATGCGGCGCTTTGTCCCCAAGAAACCTCTCTCAGTCAGGGCGCAACTCTGCCGTGGGGATATCTGCTGCGAACATGATGCATCCCCGCTATGCGCGTCCCCACCACCACCACATCTCCCATCTATAAAAAGAATTAAGAAAGGATGTAGAGATGGCTGCGAGGAACCATGCCAGCCCCACAGAACAGCTGCGCACCCCAGAAACCGTTGTTGCTGGCTACACTGAGAGGCCAGCTGCGAGCGCGGCCGCCCATCTGGTTGATGCGGCAGGCGGGCCGATATCTGCCGGAATACCGGTCAGTCCGGAACCAGGCGTCGAGTTTTATCGAGCTTTGCTACACGCCGGCGCTGGCCGTCGAGATCACGCTGCAGCCCGTGCGGCGATTCGGCATGGATGCAGCGATCCTGTTCTCGGACATTCTGGTGGTCGCGGATGCGCTCGGCTGTCCGGTCGACTTCATCGAAGGGGCAGGCCCGAAGCTTAGACCTGTTCGGACAGAGGCGGCGGTCGCCGGCTTGAGCCGCACGCAGCTGCGAGCGCATCTGGCGCCGGTCTATCAGGCGTTGCGTGAGTTGCGTCGGCTCTTGCCGCAGGAGACCGCGTTGATCGGCTTCGCCGGCGCGCCCTGGACGCTTGCGGCCTATATGGTCGAGGGCGAGGGCTCGAAGGAATTCTACGCGGCCCGCGCGTTCGCACGCCGGGAACCGGAGACGTTCGCAGTTCTGATCGATCTGCTGACCGAGGCGACCATCGTGCACCTGCACGGCCAGATCGAAGCGGGGGCCGATGTCCTGCAGCTGTTCGACAGTTGGGCGGGCATCCTGCCGCAGACGGAGTTCGTGCGCTGGTGTCAGGTGCCGAACGCGCAAATCGTTCAGGCCCTGAAAAAGGATCACCCGGCGGTGCCGATAATCGCCTTCCCGCGCGGTGCCGGCCTTCACTATCGAAGCTTCGCCGAGGCCGTACCAGTCGACGGGCTGAGCCTCGACACAACAGTGCCGCTCGATTGGGCGCGGCGTGCGCTGCCGGGCGTTTGCCTGCAAGGCAATCTCGATCCGGTGGCGCTGCTGGCGGGCGGGGCCTGCGTCCGCAGCCGAGGCGGATCGGATATTGCGGACATTTCAGGGCGCACCGTTCATCTTCAATCTTGGCCACGGCGTGCTGCCCGAGACCGATCCTGCGGAAGTCGCGGCACTGGTCGCCTACGTCAAATCCTTTCGCCATGCCGCATCAGCTGATGAATGAGGCACGGCATAGGTTGCTGGGCGGGTCGGGGCGGAGGAGCGCCCGCGGACCGCGCCGCCGTCCCTCAACGCGTGCGTCCGGCCGCGTTGTTGAAACCGATCATGCCCGCGCCTATCTCGGTGGTATCAGCCCTGTGGCTGGCCCCCGGACCGCCGGCGCGGAGGCGCATCCAGGTCAGGCGGACACGAGGGCCGGGCCTTGGTGTCCGCAAGATCAGGCCATGACTGATCTTGCGCTCTGGCTGAAGGCGCTTCACATCATGGCTTTCGCAGCATGGATGGCGGGTCTCTGGTACCTTCCGCGACTTTTCGTCTATCACAGTCAGGTGGCACCGGGCTCCGAGGCCTCGGAAAAGTACAAGGTCATGGAGCGCCGGCTGCTGCGCGGCATCGCCACGCCCGCCATGGTGGCGACGCTCGTATTCGGCATCACGCTGGGCATCGTTCAGGGGGAATGGGCCCAGGGCTGGCTGCACGCCAAGACCGCGTTGGTGCTGTTGCTGGCGGCCTGTCATGGCGGCATGGTCCGCTTCGTCAAAGCCTTCGCGGCCGATGAGCGACCGGTCAGCGAACGCTGGTTTCGCTGGTTCAACGAAGTGCCGACGGTGCTGTTCATTGGCATCGTCATCTTGGCGGTTTTTCGCCCGTTCTAAGTCGATCGGCCTGACTGACTTGGTCCAGCCAAGAAGGACTGTGGCCGAAGGGAGCGGGTTTTGCGTTTGACAGAGGTGCCTGAATTGGCTAAGGACAACTTCTCCCTCAAAACCGACGCGCAGTCACGGTTCCATCACTACGCTTCCGACCACCCGCAAGCGGCGGCCACGCGGCCGACCGGAGCGCATGTTCCGGCAGGAACTCGTCGAGCCTGGCGAGACTGAAATGCTTCACGAGCCACCCACGAACCTGAGCGAAACTGAATCCGACGTCACCGGATTCATGAATCTGTCCGAGCTGAAGCGGCGCTCGCCGGCGCAACTTCTCGAGTATGCCGAAGAACTCGGCATCGAGAACGCCAGCACGCTGCGCAAGCCCGATCTCGTCTTCGCAACCCTGAAGCGGCTCGCCGAAAGCGGCGTGCCGATTTACGGCGAGGGCGTGCTCGAGATCTTGCAGGATGGGTTCGGTTTTCTACGCACACCGGACGTCAACTACTTGGCGGGACCGGACGACATCTACGTGTCGCCGAGCCAGATCCGGCGCTTTGGCCTGCGCACCGGCGACATCGTCGACGGTGAGGTCCGCGCGCCGAAGGAGGGCGAGCGCTATTTCGCGCTGCTGAAGGTCAACACGATCAACTTCGATCCGCCCGATCGCGCCCGCCATCGCGTCCACTTCGACAATCTGACCCCGTTTTATCCGACCGAGAAGTTGACGCTCGAGGTCGACGATCCGAAGGTCAAGGACGTCAGCTGCCGGGTGATCGACCTGGTGGCGCCGCTCGGCAAGGGCCAGCGTGCCCTGATCGTGGCCCAGCCGCGCACCGGCAAGACGATGCTGATGCAGAACATCGCCCACAGCATCGTTGCCAATCACCCCGAAGTGTACCTGATCGTGCTGCTGATCGACGAGCGGCCCGAGGAGGTCACGGACATGGCGCGCACGGTCCGGGGCGAAGTAGTCAGCTCGACCTTCGATGAGCCCGCGACCCGGCATGTCCAGGTCGCCGAGATGGTGATCGAGAAGGCCAAGCGGCTGGTCGAGCACGGCCGCGATGTGGTGATCCTGCTCGATTCGGTGACCCGTCTCGCGCGGGCCTACAACACCGTGGTGCCGTCCTCGGGCAAGGTCCTGACCGGCGGCGTCGATGCCAACGCCCTGCAGCGACCGAAGCGCTTCTTCGGCGCCGCGCGCAACATCGAAGATGGCGGCAGCCTCACGATCATCGCGACCGCGCTGATCGACACCGGCTCGCGGATGGACGAGGTGATCTTCGAAGAGTTCAAGGGTACCGGCAATTCGGAAATCCAGCTCGACCGGCGTCTGGCCGACAAGCGCGTCTACCCGGCGATCGACATCAACAAGTCCGGTACGCGCAAGGAAGAGCTTCTGGTCGATCGTGGCACCTTGTCGCGCATGTGGGTGCTGCGGCGGATCCTGTCGCCGATGGGCACGATAGACGCGATCGAGTTTCTGGCCGACAAGATGCGTCTGACGAAAAGCAACTCGGAGTTCTGGGACTCGATGAACTCGTAGCGTTCCCGGGCTTCTGCCGCCGCTATCTTCGTCTGCCGAAAAGTCTGCCGAAAAAACCGCGGTTCTGCCGCTGCTCGAGCCTCGACAGACGGTCATCGAGAGAGCGCAGCACCTCACCGAGATCAGGCGGTGCGTCAACGCTCGGGAGCCTCGGCCCGTTGGCCGCCCTGTCGGTCGCGCGCGCGAGGGCGACGATCGCTTCGGCGACCCAGTCACCGACCGTCATGCCGCGCGCCGTAGCGGCCTTGAGCGCCATGTCGCGGACCGGCGGCGGGACGCCCCGCACGGTCCAGCGCGCGGTGGCATCGTCGGAAGAGTTCGGTTGGCCGCGCGCGCGAGAGGGGCGGCCGCGGCGCCTGCGGGGCCGGCGCGCAACCGGCGGCGGTTGGTCCTCGGGCTGAGGCTGAAGCTCGACCGGGTCGTCGGTCATCGCATCGCAATGCGCACGCTCAGGGTAACAGGATGTCGATCCCACCGTCTGCCGACCCTCGAGGGCGCGGTGCGCTTCGGCGGCCTGGCGCAGCGGATAGCGTTGATTGATCTCGATTCGAACCGCGCCGCTCTGGACGGCCTCGAAGAGTTCCTTCGCTGCAGCGAGCAGGTCGCTGCGCCCCGCCACATAAGTCATCAGAGTGGGTCGGGTGAGGAAGAGCGAGCCCTTCTGAGCGAGCACGGCGGTATCGAACGGCGGGACCTTGCCCGATGACTGGCCGAAGGTCACCAGCATGCCGAGCGGGGCCAGGCAATCGAGGGAGCGCTGGAACGTGGCCTGGCCGACCGAGTCGTAGACCACCGGCACGCCCTTGCCGTCGGTCAGCTCGCGCACCCGCGCGACCACATCCTCCTGGTCGTAGCGGATCGGGTGGTCGCAGCCGTGGGCTCGGGCGAGCTCGGCCTTGTCCGCGCTGCCGACGGTGCCGATCACGGTTGCGCCGAGGTGCTTCGCCCACTGGCAGGCGATCAGGCCGACGCCACCCGCCGCGGCGTGAAACAGGATGGTCTGCGCCCGGCTGGACGCGGAAGGTTCGGCGCAGCAGATAGTGCGCGGTCATGCCCTTCAGCATCATCGCCGCGGCCTGCTCGTCGGTGATGGCATCCGGGACCGGCACCAGCCGGTCGGCCGGGATCAGACGGCGCTCGGCGTAGGCGCCGAGCGGCCCGGCGTAGGCGACCCGCTGGCCGACCCGAACCTCGCTCACGCCCTCGCCGACCGCTTCGACCACGCCGGCGCCCTCCTGACCCGGGACGAAGGGCAGACTCGGCGCCGGATACAGGCCGCTCCGGAAATAGACGTCGATGAAGTTGAGTCCGACCGCTGTCTGCCGGATCAGGGCCTGGCCGGGCCCGGGCGACCCGACCTCAACCTGCTCGAACTTCAGAACCTCGGGCCCGCCCGTCTCGTGCACCCGTATGACACCGGTCATCGCCGTCTCTCCCCCACTCAACCGAACCGCGGCCGCCAAGCTACTTCGCGTAACGTCGATCGCCAAGCGCAGACCGATTTTCAGGCGCGAATCGTGGTGCGCGGAGGTTCTCAGCGAGCCGCCGCACCGGGAGCTTCGAGGTCCTGTCGGATGCTCGCAGGCGCGAGGGCTGCCGCCAGCTCCTCGGGATCGGTGATCGGCAGACGACAGGTCTGCCCCGGGCAGACATAAGCCGTCGGTCGGCCGCCGACCTGGCCTTTGCCGATCGCCGGATGGCCGTCCGGCAGGTTCTGCTCCGGGGCGAGGCTCAGTATCGCTCCCGCCGGCAGAGCCGCCGCCAGCGCGACCCGGCGAAGCGCCGCGCAGGCCGGCTCGGGGGGGTCGCCGATCACCACGATCTGGATCGGCCGCTCGAGCATCAGCGTGCCGCTCAGCAAGGACGCGTGGACAGTCGGATTGCGCAGGGCCTCGCCGGAGAAAGCGCGCAGGATCTGCTCGGCGCGATCGCGGTAGCGACGCTGGCCGGTCAGACAGAAGAGGCGGCCAAGCACCGACAACAGAGTGCCGTTGCCCGCGGGCGTCGGGCCGTCCTGAGCGCTCTTCGTCCGGACGAGGACGTCGGTCGCGCTCGCCGACACCTGGTAGTAGCCACCTTGATCATGATCGAGGTAGTCCGCGTCGAGACGGTCGATCCAGCGCTCGGCCTGGCGCAGATACTCGTCCTCCGCGGTCGACTCGAACAAGGCCAGCGCAGCCGCTGCCATGAAGGCGTAGTCGTCGAGGAAGGCAAGCTCGAGCGATCGGCCGGCGCGCCAGCTGTGGGCGAGGCGATCTGCGCTCGTCATTTCCCTGGTCATGAAGGCGAACGCCCGCGCCGCGCGGTCCAGCCAGTCGGCGCGGCCGAAGACCGCGCTCGCCCGGGCGAGGGCGGCGATCATCAGCCCGTTCCAGTCGGCCAGCACCTTGTCGTCCCGCCCCGGCGGCGGCCGGCCGGCCCGCGCTTCGAGCAGGATCGCGCGGCTCGCCCGCAGGCTCTCTTCCTCCTCGGCCGCCACCAGGCCAGGCTGATGCAGGCGGTTCAGGACCGTCTTGCCTTCCCAGTTGCCGCTGTCGGTGACGCCGTAGGCGAGCCGGAAGGCAGCGGCAGCGTCCCCGAGCAGGCGGTCGATCTCGGCCGCATCCCAGACGTAGTACTTGCCTTCCTCGCCTTCGCTGTCGGCATCGAGACTGGAGGCGAAGGCGTCGCCGACCATCATCTCGCGCTCGAGCCAGGCGACGGTTTCGGCCGCGCGCGCCGCGAACAGCGGGTTCCGGGTGTCCGCCCAGGCATCGGCCAGAAGCGCCAGCAGCTGCGCGTTGTCGTACAGCATCTTCTCGAAATGCGGCACCAGCCAGAAGGCGTCGACCGCGTAACGGGCGAAGCCGCCGCCGAGATGATCGTAAATGCCGCCCTGGCAGATGTTGGCGAGCGTGTGGAGCACGGCGTGGCGCATGGCCTCGTCGCCGCTCACGAGCGCTTCGCGCCAGAGGAAGTCGAGGATCGGCGCCTGCGGGAACTTCGGCGCCCCGCCGAGGCCGCCGTGGATGGTGTCGAACGCCTGCACGAGCCGCTTGGCGGTCTGCCGGCGAAAGCCCGGCTCGACGGCGCGACCAGCCTCGGGCCGGGCGAGGCGGCCGAGCGCTTCGCGTGAGTGCCGTCGTGTTGCTCACCACCTTGTGGCGCTCCTCGCGCCAGATCCGGCTCACGGTCTCCAGGACTTCCGGCAGGCCCGGGCGGCCGTAGCGGGCTTCGGGTGGGAAGTAGGTGCCGCCCCAGAACGGCTCGCCGGCGGGCGTCAGAAACATGGTCAGCGGCCAGCCGCCATGCTGGCCGAGCAGGGCGAGGGCATGCTGGTAGATCTGGTCGAGATCGGGCCGCTCTTCGCGATCGACCTTGATGTTGACGAAGTGCTCGTTCATCACCCGGGCGATCGCCGGGTTCTCGAAGCTCTCGTGCGCCATGACGTGGCACCAGTGGCAGGCGGCATAGCCGATCGAGAGCAGGATCGGCTTGTCCTGCGCGCGGGCTTCGGCCAGCGCCCGCTCGTCCCAGGGCTGCCAGTCGACCGGATTGGCGCGGTGTTGCAGCAGGTATGGGCTGGTCGCTTCGCCGAGGCGGTTGGTCATCGCAGATTTCCCCTCGGAGACGGGCGCGGCCGGGCCCCGGAACGGCGCGGCAAACCCCGAGCCGCTGGTTGGTCACCCTCTGCCCTCGATATATAGTCGGAGGCCCGCTTGGCCAACCACATAGGGGTGTCGCCCGCCGATGCAGGTTTCCGTTCGGGTCGACTGCACGCCGACCGAGGCGCGCCGGCTGCTCGGTCAGCCCGATCTCCTGCCACTCTACGAGACGTTCGCCATGGCTCTGGAAGACTGGCTGATGGCTTTGCTCGCGGCGCTCGATCCGGACGCTCTCGAGGCGGCTGCCGCGCCTGAGGATCGCCGGCGTGCTGCGACGGCGGCAGCCGGCAGGCAATGAGATGTCCGACGAATGTCTGCCGGTCGGTCTCGACCGCCGTGGAACGGCACTCCACGGGCGTGCCGCCTGAGACCATTTTCGCTCCGGCGACCGCGCCGGGGCGCGCCGCGCTGGCGGTCATCCGGCTGTCCGGTCCGGCCTGCGGCTCGGTCTGTCGCCGCCTGACCGGACGGCCGCCGCCCGCGCCGCGCCAGGCTGCCCTGCGCTCGCTCGCGGACCCCGAGACCGGCGAGGTGCTCGATCGCGGCCTCGTGCTCTGGTTCCCGGCGCCCGCGAGCTTCACCGGCGAGGACGTGCTGGAGCTCCAGGTCCACGGCGGCCGCGCGGTCAGCGGAGCGCTCCTCGCGGCGCTGGCCGATCTGCCGGGGCTGCGGCCAGCGGAGCCGGGCGAGTTCACCCGGCGGGCATTTCTGAACGGCCGTCTGGACCTCACCGCGGCGGAGGGTCTGGCCGACCTCGTCGATGCCGAGACGCGCGCTCAGGCTCGGCAGGCGCTCCGCCAGCTCGAGGGCGAGCTCGGGCGTCTCTATGACCGCTGGCGGGAGCAGCTGCTCGAGGCGCTGGCCCGGCTGGAAGCCGAGATCGACTTCGCGCCGGAAGAGGAGGACGTCCCGGCCGGAGCTGCTGGCGAGCGTCCGCCCGCGGATCGACGACCTGTCTGCCGAAATGGCGGCGCACCTCGCTGACGACCGGCGCGGCGAGCGGCTGCGCGACGGTCTGACCATCGCGGTGCTCGGACCGCCCAACGCCGGCAAGTCCAGCCTGGTCAACCGGCTCGCCCGGCGCGACGTTGCCATCGTCACGCCGCAGCCCGGCACGACCCGCGACGTCCTCGAGGTGCATCTGGACCTGCGCGGCTATCCGGTGACCGTGCTCGATACCGCGGGCCTCCGCGAGGCCGCCGACATGATCGAGGCGGAGGGCGTGCGCCGGGCCCGCGAGCGCGCCGAGCGGGCCGATCTGCGACTGCTGCTGTTCGACGGCGCGAGCTGGCCGGATCTCGATCGGACCACGCTGGCGCTGCTCGACCAGGACGCCTTGTCGGTGGTCAACAAGTCCGATCTCGGACGGCTGCCCGCGAAGATCTCCATTGGCGATCGCCCGGCCCTCGCGCTGTCCTGTCGGACGGGCGAGGGCTTCGAGCGGCTGCTCGACGCCTTGAGCTGCGCCGGCAGGCGAACGCATGTCGGCCGGCCACGCGCCGCTACTGACCCGCAGCCGGCACCGGGCGGCGCTCTGCGAAGCAAGCGCGGCGCTGGCGCGCTTTCGAGGCGCGCCCGTCGGGACCGAGCTCGCGCTGCTGACCGAGGACCTTCGCCTGGCGACGCGCGCTCTGGGCCGGATCACCGGCCGTGTCGGTGTCGACGATGTGCTCGATCGCATCTTCGCCGAGTTCTGCATCGGCAAGTAGGCCGGCGCCTCGATCGCCCGCTCTGGCTCTCGCACGATCGTCGTGAATCAGAATAAATCCTTAAAGCTTAGCTAACTATGGCGAAGTGTCCATAATTATTACTTGCCTCGAAGACGATTGTTGGGGCGAGTTAGCGGTTAGTTAAGCAGAATTTCTTAACGTGTCCGGTAGTCGATTGAGAAAGTGACAGACAAGCCGGAGGTCACATCTCATGCTGCGGGTGTTGGGTTGGAGCTTGGTCTTCGTGGCAGGCGCCGCGACGACCGCGACCGCGGCCAGCCGGTTCGACCATCTGGCGGCCGGCGGCGTCGAGACCGCTTTGCAGCAGAGCGCGGCGATCGCTGGCAAGGCCGAGCGGCCGAACGACGGGCGCGACGACATGGTGCAGCTCCAGATCGGTGGTGCTCTGGCGCTCGCCCAGCCAGCGCTTCGAGCAACGCTGCCGGCGGCAGTGACGGGCAGGAGGCCGATCGATGCTTTCAGGACGCTGGCTCTGACGCCGGCCGCGAGCCCGACCACGTGGTGGGGCGGGGCGATGCCGTGGCTCGAGCTGCGCGGGGCGAGGCCGACGTTCGTGTTGCCGCTGACCGACTCCCTCTCGCTCGGGCTGGCCTATCGCTACGTGCGGGTCGAAGACCTCGACTTCAAGGCCGCGAAAACGGGTCTGCTGAACCCGGACTACCAGAGCCACAACGTGGTCCTGCGCGCCCGTTGGGAGTTTTGAGCAGCGGCCCGGCCACGCGGCCCAAACAGACCATGTACGAGCCCCGCCGGCCCGGCCGGCGGGGCTTTTCTTGCCTCCGGAACCAACGCGGCGGACATAGGCGCTGTTTCGGCAGACGCTCTGTCCGCCACGCCAATGCCGGGCGGTCGGAGGCGCCAGCGCCGTTGCAGCCGCCCCCTGCCGGGTCGCGGCCCGCTCGTGACAGCCGCCCTTCGATCCGGAAGTCGTTGACGCCAAATCGCTGCCGCGACACAACAGCCGGCCATGGCAGACTACGACGTGATCGTGATCGGCGCCGGCCACGCCGGCTGCGAGGCGGCGGCGGCGAGCGCGCGGCTCGGCGCGCGCACGCTGCTTCTGACCCACAAGCTCGAGACCATCGGCGCGATGTCCTGCAACCCGGCGATCGGTGGTCTCGGCCGCGGCCATCTGGTCCGGGAGATCGATGCTCTGGACGGCCTCATGGGGCGCGCCATCGATCGCGCCGGGATCCAGTTCCGGCGTGCTCAACCGCAGCAAGGGGCCGGCCGTGCGCGGGCCGAGGGCGCAGGCCGATCGGCGCCTCTATCGACGCGCGATCGCGGCGCTGCTGGCCGAGCAGCCGAACTTGCGATTCGAGGCGCGCGGTCGACGATCTGCGCTTCGACCGCGGCCGGATGCGTCTCTGGCGTGGTGCACGGCCGACGGCGAGCGCATGGCCCGCCGGCGCGGTCGTGCTGACCACGGGGACGTTCCTGCGCGGCGAGATCCACATCGGGCTGGAGCGCTGGCCCGCCGGCCGGGTCGGCGACGCGCCGCGGTGCGCCTGGCGCAGAGCCTGGCCGCGCGCGGCTTCGCCCTCGCACGGCTGAAGACCGGCACGCCGCCGCGGCTCGACGGGCGCACGATCGACTTCGGCGGGCCTTCGCCGCCAGCCGGGCGACGATCCGGCCGAGCCGTTCTCGACCCTGACCGACGCGGCTCACCAACCCGCAGGTCGACTGCGCGATCACCGGCACCACGGCGGCGACCCACGAGCTGATCCGCGCCAACCTCGACGCACTCGCCCATGTACGCCGGCCGGATCGCCGCGACCGGCGTGCGCTATTGCCCCTCGATCGAGGACAAGGTGGTCCGCTTCGCCGATCGGCGCGCGCCACCAGATTTTTCTCGAGCCCGAGGGTCTGGACGATGCGACCGTCTATCCGAACGGGATTTCGACCTCGCTGCCGGCGGAGATCCAGGCGAGGACCTGCTCGACGACGGTCCCGGGCCTCGAGCACGCCGCCATGCTCCGGCCCGGCTACGCGATCGAGTACGATCACGTCGATCCGCGCGAGCTCGATCCGACCCTGGAGAGCCGCCGTGTGCCGCGCCTGTTCCTGGCTGGCCAGATCAACGGCACCACCGGCTACGAAGAGGCCGCCGCCCAGGGGCTGATCGCGGGCATCAACGCGGCGCTGGCCGCGGGCGGCCGACGGCGCTTCACGCTCGATCGGGCCGATGCCTATATCGGGGTCCTGATCGACGACCTGACGACCCAGGGCGTGAGCGAGCCCTATCGGATGTTCACCTCGCGCGCCGAATATCGTCTGACGCTTCGGGCAGACAACGCCGACCGGCGGCTGACGCCGAAGGGCGAGGCGATCGGCGTGCGTCGGAGCGCGGCGCGGGCGTGCCTTCGCCATCAAGCGCGCCGCCGCTGGAAGCCGCCGAACGGCGCCGCTCGGAGCTTCGCCTCAGCCCGACCGCGGCGCGCGGCTTCGGGCTGGAGGTCAAGCTCGACGGGATGGCGTGCGGGACGGTCTCGAGCTCCTGCGTCTGCCGAATGTCAGCGTCGCGGGGCTCGCCGCCATCTGGCCGGATCTCGCGGGTCTTCGGGCGGACGTGGTCGAGCAGCTCGAGATCGAAGCCCGCTATGCCGGCTATCTGGCGCGCCAGGCGAGCGACATCGCGACGCTGCGCGCCGAGGAAGCCTTCGAGCTGCCCCGCGATCTCGACCTCGATGCGGTCGCCGGGCCTGAGCAGCGAGATCGCGGCTCGGCTGGCCGAGGTCCGGCCGCCGACGCTCGGCGCCGCGGCGCGTCTGCCGGGCATGACCCCGGCGGCGCTTACGTCCTCTATCGCTATGCCGCGCAAGGCGGCCTGAGACGTGGTCGAGCGGCGCGTTGAGCCGCGAAGCGGTCGCTGCCACCATCGATGTTTCACGTGAAACACTCGATCGTCTGAGAGTCTATCTCGACCTCCTGCGCGCTGGCAGCGCGCGATCAATCTGGTCGGCGCGGCCACGCTGGCCGATCCCTGGCGCCGTCATATCCTCGATTCGGCGCAGCTCGCGGCGCGGTGCCGCCGGCGCGCCGGATCGCTGGTCGATCTCGGCAGCGGCGCCGGACTGCCCGGGCTGGTCCTGGCCCTGCTCGGCGTGCCCGGCGTGCATCTGATCGAGAGCGACCAGCGCAAGGCGCAGTTCCTGCGCGAGGTCGCGCGAACGACCGGTGCCGTCCGTGGCGATCCATGCGGAGCGCATCGAGCATCTGGCGCCGCTGGCCCGCCGATGTGATCACCGCGCGTGCGCTGGCGCCCCTGCCCCGGCTGCTCACCCTGGCCGAGCGCTTCCTGACACCGGCGACGGTCTGTTTGTTCCTCAAAGGCGGCGCCACAATCCCGCAGGAGTTGACCGACGCCACGGGCGACTGGCATATGGTGCCGGAAATGTTCCCGAGCCTGTCCGCACCGTCGGGCATAGTGCTCAAACTTCGGGGGTCGGCCGTGCGCGTGATCGTAAACCGAAGGCCTCGGCAGCTCGGCCGCGTGATGGCGGTCGCCAATCAGAAGGGCGGGGTCGGTAAGACCACCACCGCGATCAACCTCGGCACGGCGCTTGCCGCCTGCGGCAAGACCATTCTCCTGATCGACATCGACCCTCAAGGCAACGCCAGCACCGGCCTCGGCATCCAGCACGCGGCGCGCAACGTGACCACCTACAATGTGCTTCTGGGCGAGGCCCGGCTCGAGGAAGCCGTGATCCGAACCAAGATTCCGGGCTTCGATCTGGTCCCGGCGGTAGTCGACCTCTCGGCGGCCGAGCTGGAGCTGGTCGAGCGCGACCGGCGCGAGTTCCGCCTCAAGGACGCGCTCGACGACCTCGATCGGGACTACGACTACGTGCTGATCGACTGCCCGCCCTCGCTCGGGCTCCTCACGGTCAACGCCCTGGTGGCGGCGCGCGCGGTACTGGTGCCGCTGCAGTGCGAGTTCTTCGCTCTCGAGGGCTTGAGCCTGCTGCTGCGGACGATCGAGCGGGTACGGCGCACCTTCAACCCGCTGCTCGAGGTCCAGGGCGTGCTGCTCACGATGTTCGATCGCCGCAACAACCTGGCCCAGCAGGTAGCGACCGACGTGCGCAGCTTCCTCGGCAAACGGGTCTATGACACGGTCGTGCCGCGCAATGTCCGGGTCTCCGAGGCGCCCTCGCACGGCATGCCCGTCCTTCTATACGATTTTCGCTGCCCCGGCTCGCAGGCCTACGTGCAGCTGGCCGGCGAGGTGCTGCGGCGCGAGCAGGTCGCCGAGGCGGCGCTATGACCGAGTTCGGCGGCGACCCCAGGTCCACGGCGCGGCGCCGCGGCCTCGGCATGGGTCTCTCGGCCCTGCTCGGCGCGCCGTCGGAGGGCCTCCCCGGGTCGAGCGCGGCCGAGCCGCCGCGTAAGGTGCCGATCGAGTATCTGCGCCCGTCGACGCTACAGCCGCGCCACCGCTTCGGTGAAGACGATCTGGCCGGGCTCGCCGAGTCGATCCGGAGTCACGGCGTCATGCAGCCGCTCCTCGTGCGGCGGGCGCCGAATGGCGGCGACTTCTACGAGATCGTCGCCGGTGAGCGCCGCTGGCGCGCAGCTCAGCTCGCCGGCGTGCACGAGCTGCCGGTCATCCTGCACGAGCTGTCCGATCGGGCCGTGCTCGAGGTGGCGCTGCTCGAGAACGTCCAGCGCCAGGACCTCTCGCCGCTCGAGGAGGCCGAAGGCTATCGTCGCCTGATCGACGAGTTCGATCATACCCAGGAAGCGCTCGCCGGCGCGCTCGGCAAGAGCCGCAGCCACATCGCCAATCTGCTGCGGCTTCTGGGCCTGCCGAACCAGGTCCGGCAGATGCTCGAGCGTGGCGAGCTCTCGGCCGGCCACGCTCGTGCCCTGCTCGGCGCGCGCGACCCGGTTGAACTGGCGAAGGCAGTGGTCGCGCGCGGCCTGAACGTGCGCCAGACCGAAGCCCTGGTTCGGGCAGACAGTCAACGCGCCGCGCGCCCGCGCGCCGGATCGTCGGCGAAGGACCCGAACACGCTTGCGCTGGAGCGCGACCTGTCCGGCCGGCTCGGTCTCAGCGTCAGCCTGAAGCCCAAAGGCGCGGGCGGCGTCCTCAGCATCGCCTATCACTCTTCGGACCAGCTGGACCGACTGCTCAAGCGCCTGAGCTGAGCGCACGGCCGCGCCATCCGCGGCCGGCGACGCTCCGGCCCGGCCTGTCTGCCGAAAAGCCGGGTACGTCTGACCGGAAAGCCGAAGGTGCCGCGCGCCCGCGCCGGCCAAGCCCGTGCGGAGCCGGTATCAGTAGATGATGCCGAGCTCGAGCTGGGCCTCTTCGGTCATCATGCCGGGATTCCAGGGCGGATCCCAGACCACCTCGACCGTGGCGCCGGTGACGCCCTCGACCGCCTCGACCTTGGTCCGGACCTCATCGGGCAGAATGCCCGCGACCGGGCAGCCCGGCGAGGTCAGGGTCATGTCGATGTGGACGTGCTTGCTCGTCATCGATGTCGACCTTGTAGATCAGGCCGAGCTCGAAGATGTTGACCGGGATCTCCGGGTCATAAACGGTTCGCAGCACGTCGACCACCTGATCGCCGAGGGCGTCGATCTCGGGCCGGTGTGGGCTGTCTGCCGGGTCGTCAGACAGAAATTCGGTCGCGCGATCGAGGCGGGGATCGTCGTCCATCCTGCCCTCCAGCTTCAGAACATCGAGGCGATGCGCCGCAGGCTCGCGACGAGGGCGTCGATGTCGTCCTCGGTGTTGTAGAGGCCGAGCGAGGCGCGCGCGGTGGCGCTGTGCCCAAGACGCTCGATCACCGGCTGGGCGCAATGATGTCCGGTCCGGACGGCGATCCCGTCCAGATCCAGGAGCGTCCCGATGTCCTGCGGATGCGCCCGAGCCATGACGAACGACAGCACGCTGCATTTCTCGCGCGCCGTGCCGACGAGCCGGAGCCCCGGCACCTGCTGCATGGCCCGCGTGGCGTAGGCGAGCAGCCCGGCTTCGTGCGCGGCAATGGCATCGAGACCGAGCTTCTCGACGTAATCGATCGCCGCGCCGAGCCCGACCGCGGCCTCGATCGCCGGGGTGCCGGCCTCGAACTTGTAGGGGATCTCGTTGAACTCGGTGCCGGCGAAGCTGACCGACGTGATCATCTCGCCGCCGCCCTGATAGGGCGGCATCGCTTCGAGCAGCTCGGCCTTGCCGTACAGCGCCCCGATGCCGGAGGGGCCATAGAGCTTGTGGCCGGAGAAGACGAGAAACTCGCAATCCAGCTCCCGGACGTCGACCGGCAGGTGCTGCACGGCCTGCGCCGCGTCGAGCAGCACCGGGATGCCGCGGCCATGGGCCAGCTCGATCATGTCGCGGACCGGATTGACCGTGCCGAGCGCGTTCGAGACCCAGACGGCCGCGACCAGCCTGGTGCGTGGCGACAGGAGAGCCTCGAACTCCTCGAGGAGCAGCTCGCCCTCGTCATTGATCGGCGCCACCACCAGCTTCAGCCCGCACTGCGCCTCGAGGAGCTGCCAGGGAACGATGTTGGCGTGGTGCTCCATCGCCGTAATCAGCACCTGGTCGCCCGGGCGGACCTGCGGTCTGAGGAAACTCTGCGCGACCAGGTTGATGCCCTCGGTGGCATTGCGGGTGAAGACGATCTCGCGCGTCTCGGCCGCGTTGAGCAGGCGGCGGACGCGTTCGCGCGCCCCCTCGTGGAGGTCGGTCGCGCGCTGGCTGAGATCGTAGACGCCGCGGTGGATGTTGGCGTAATCCTCGCGCAGCACGCGCGCCAGCGCGTCGATCACGACCGCCGGCTTCTGTGCGCTGGCCGCGGTGTCGAGATAGACCAGCGGGCGGCCGTGCACGGTCTGCTGCAGACACGGAAAATCGCGCCGCACCCGGGCGACGTCGAAGCCGCCGGCGGGCTCGATGCGGCGGGCGAGCTCGGTCATAGCAGCTCCTCGAAGGCCCCGCCGCCGGGCAGCCAGCGCAGCACCTCGCGTCGCGCCTGCGCGGCCACCGCCTGATTGCGGAAGCGCTCGAGGACCTCGTCCGCGAAGGCGTAGGTCAGGAGGCTCCGGGCGGTCGCCGGATCGAGCCCGCGCGAGCGCATGTAGAACAGCTCGCGCTCGTCGAGCTCGCCCGCGGTCGCGCCATGCGAGCACTTGACGTCGTCGGCGAAGATCTCGAGCTCGGGCTTGGTATCGATCTCCGCATCCGGTGAGAGCAGGAGGTTGTCGTTTTTCTGGTAGGCGTTGGTTTTCTGCGCGTCGCGCCGGACCACGATCTTGCCGGCGAAGACCGCCTGCGCCTGGCCGTCGAGGACGCCCTTGTAGAACTGATCGCTGTGACTGCCGGGGCGGGCATGGTCGACGAGAATGTTGTTGTCGATGTGCTGGCGCTCGCGGGTCAGGTAGAGGCCGTTCAGAGCGAGCTCGATCCCGGAGCCGTCGAGCACCGCTTCGATCTCGTTGCGCACCAGGGCGCCGCCGAGGGTCGCAAGCGACTGCGTCAGCCGGCGTCTGCCGAAATACGATAGTGGTTCTTGCCGATCAGGCTGCCGGCGACATCGCCGAGCTGCAGTCGCTCGTGCACGAGCTCGGCGCCCCGGCCGACGGCGAAGCGGTTGACCAGATTGGTCAGACGCTGGCCGCCGCCGAGGGCGACGTGGCTCTCGATCAGCTCGAGCCGGGCGCCGGCGCCGAGCAATACGACGTTGCGCGGGCTGGTCATCATCGGCTCGTCGTGGCCGAGGCTCACGAACAGAAGCTGGACCGGGCGTGGCAGCGCAGCGCCGTCGTCGATCTGGAGCAGACAACCATCGCCCGCGAAGGCCGCGTTCAGCGCCGATAGGCTCCGGTCCGCATCGGCGTCAGACAGAATGTCGGACAGGTCAGACAGTGTGGTCGAGCCGTCATCCAATGCCGCGGCGAGGCTGCGCACCGGTCGGCTGGGCAGGGCAGACAGATCGTCAGACAGCTCGGCGGCGAAATGACCGTCGACGAACACCAGCCGGGTGGCCGCCGAGCGATCGAGCAGAAACGGCGCGACGTCGGCCGGTTGGAGGCTGGCCTTCGGCGCGAGGCGGTAGTCGTGGCGGGCCAGGTGACCGAGCGGCGTGTACTTCCAGGCTTCGACCTTGGGACCCGGAAAGCCGCCGAGCGCCCGGAAGCGCTCGAAGTTCGCCTCGCGCCACTCGCGGATCCGGGTGTGGCGCGCACCGGGCAGGCGCGTCGAGGCGGCGCCGAACAGGTTCGCGTAGCCGGGTGACGGCGCGACGTGGCGCTGAGCCATCAGGGCCGCCTCAGGCGACCGCTTGGGCGGGGGAACCAAATGCAGCATAACCGGACTGCTCCAGCTCGAGCGCCAGCTCCTTGCCGCCGGAGCGGACAATCCGCCCGTCCAGGAGCACATGCACGCGATCGGGCACGATGTACTCGAGCAGACGCTGGTAGTGGGTGATCACGATCATGGCGCGCTCGGGGCTGCGCAGCCGGTTGACGCCGT
Organism: uncultured Alphaproteobacteria bacterium; assembly: GCA_963815435.1. Taxonomy (GTDB): domain Bacteria; phylum Pseudomonadota; class Alphaproteobacteria; order Geminicoccales; family Geminicoccaceae; genus DATAOG01. The sequence goes on along the minus strand of CAWFGZ010000034.1, from coordinate 34,437 downwards.
CGGCGACGGTGCGCAGCGCGTCGATGTCGAGGCCCGAATTGGTCTCGTCGAGGATCGCAAGCCGCGGCTCGAGCACCGCCATCTGCATGATCTCGTTGCGCTTCTTCTCGCCGCCCGAGAAGCCGACATTGACGCTCCGCTTCAACAGCTCCGGCTTGATCCCGACCAACCGCGCCTTGTCGCGCATCAGCTTCATGAACGAGGCGGCATCGATCTCCGCCTCGCCGCGCGCCCGGTGCAGCGCGTTGAGCGCGGTGCGCAGAAAGTACATGTTGGCGACGCCCGGGATCTCGATCGGGTATTGAAAGGCCAGGAACAGCCCGGCCGCGGCGCGCTCCTCCGGCGCCATCGCCAGGAGATCCTCGCCCTCGTAGCGCACCTCGCCCGCGCGCACCTCATAGCCGTCGCGGCCGGCGAGGACATAGGCAAGCGTGCTCTTGCCGGAGCCGTTCGGCCCCATGACGGCGTGCACTTCGCCGGCGCCGACCTTGAGGTCGACGCCGCGCAGGATCTCCTGATCGTCGATCGAGACCCGAAGGTTGCTGATCTCGAGCATGCTCTTCCTCAACGAAAACCGTCCTGACCTGACCGCCGGCCTCAGCCGACGCTGCCCTCGAGACTGATCGCCAGGAGCTTCTGCGCCTCGACCGCGAACTCCATCGGCAGCTCCTGCATGACCTCCTTGCAGAAGCCGTTGACGATCAGCGCCACGGCATCCTCGTCGGAGAGACCCCGCTGGCGGCAGTAGAACAACTGATCCTCGCCGATCTTCGAGGTGGTCGCCTCGTGCTCGACCTTGGCCAAGCGGTTCTTGACCTCGATGTAGGGCACGGTGTGCGCCCCGCAGCGATCGCCGATCAGCATCGAATCGCACTGGGTGTGGTTGCGCGCACCCTCGGCCCCCTTCAGCACCCGCACCAGGCCGCGATAGGTGTTGTTGCTGCGGCCGGCCGAGATGCCCTTGGAGACGATCCGCGAGCGGGTGTTCTTGCCGATGTGCAGCATCTTGGTGCCGGTGTCGGCCTGCTGGTGGTTGTTGGTCAGCGCGACCGAGTAGAATTCGCCGACCGAGTTGTCCCCCTGCAGGATGCAGCTCGGGTACTTCCAGGTGATTGCCGAGCCGGTCTCGACCTGGGTCCAGGAAATCTTCGAGTTACGGCCGCGGCAGGCGCCCCGCTTGGTGACGAAGTTGTAGATTCCGCCCCGCCCTTCATGGTCGCCCGGGTACCAGTTCTGCACCGTCGAGTACTTGATCTGGGCGTCGTCGAGTGCCACCAGCTCGACCACCGCCGCGTGCAGCTGGTTCTCGTCGCGCTGCGGCGCCGTGCAGCCCTCGAGGTAGCTCACGTAGCTGCCCTGATCGGCGATGATCAGCGTGCGCTCGAACTGCCCGGTCTCGGCGGCGTTGATCCGGAAGTAGGTCGAGAGCTCCATCGGGCAGCGCACCCCCTTCGGCACGTAGACGAAGGAGCCGTCGGTGAACACCGCCGAATTCAGCGCGGCGAAAAAGTTGTCGCCCTGCGGCACGACCGAGCCGAGATACCTGCGGACCAGCTCCGGATGATGCTCGATCGCTTCGGTGATCGAGCAGAAGATGATGCCGAGTTCGGCCAGCTTCTCCTTGAACGTGGTTGCGACCGAGACGCTGTCGAACACGTAGTCCATCGCGACCCCGGCCAGCACCTCCTGCTCCTTGATCGGGATGCCGAGCTTCTCGTAGGTGCGCAGCAGCTCCGGGTCGACCTCGGCCAGGCTCTTTGGCCCATCGGCCTTCGACTTCGGCGCCGCGTAGTAGCTGATCGCCTGGAAATCGATCGGCGGATAGCTGACCTTGGCCCACCCCGGCTCCTCGATGGTCCGCCAGCGGGCGAGCGCCTTCAGCCGCCACTCGGTCATCCAGGCGGGCTCCTGCTTCTTGGCCGAAATGAAGCGGACGATCTCCTCGCTCAGCCCCTTCGGCGCCAGCTCGACCTCGATATCGGTGACGAAGCCGTACTTGTACTCGTGGCCGGTGTAGCTACGAACTGTGTCCAGCGCTGTCGCCATCGATCACTCTCTCTCCCGTCCCGCTAGCGGAGACTTTCGGACCGGCCCCCGATCGGTCGGCGGTCCCATGCTCTCTTGCCTGCCGCGCTCCGAGCCGCGCCCGGAGCCCAGCTCATGCTCCCGCGCGCGGCCCATCGGGCGGCTCAGGGCGGTAGCCGAGGCCACGCAGCGCAAACCCCGCCGGTATCGTCTGCGCCATCTCGGCCATGCTGATCTCCTCCAGCGCCCAGCGGATCGCCTCGTTGATCCGGTGCCAGTTGGCCCGCGCCGGACAGAGCGCTTCGATGTCGCAACCGCGCGGTCCGTCCTCGATGCAGGCGGTCACCGCGATCGGCCCGTCGAGCGCGCTGATCACCTCGGCGACGCTGATCAGCTCGGCCGCTCGGGCCAGGCTGTAACCGCCCTTGGCACCACGATGGGAGGTCAGCAGGCCGGCCCGCGCCAGCGCCTTGAGGATCTTGCTCGCCATCGGCTGCGGGATGTGGCTCTGCGCTGCGATCTCCGGCGCGTTCCGCTGGCGCTCCGAATGGCGTGCCATGGCGGTCATGATCACGATGCCGTAGTCTGCGAGCTTGCTGAGCCGGATCACCCCACGAACCCTGCCTAAAAAGGACTATATCGGTCCTGATTGCAGAGCTAATGTGGCACGCTTCCGCCGCCTGTCAAGGCCGATTTGGCGAGGCGGGGAGGCAATCTGCGAGGTTGTTTGGAAGCGGCCTAAAGGAGCTCCGCCGGTGCCGCAGGCGCAACCCTAATACCAGCCCTGCGATGTTTTGACTCACCCTAGTTGTGAAATTCGCGGACATGTGATTCGTAACGCTGCGAGTTGATGCAGCGGGGCGGCGCCATGGGTGCACGATTGGCGATTCGACAGGACATCGCGGCCGAGGAGCTGCGTCGGCTGGCGCGCCAAGAGACCGAGGGTCGGGTCGCCTGTCGGCTGCTCGCCGTGGCCATCGCACTGGACGGGATGAGCCGCGGACAAGCGGCCCGTCAGGCGGGGATGGACCGGCAGACGCTCAGGGACTGGGTGATCCGGTTCAACGCTGAGGGCGTCGAGGGGCTGCGCGATCGGCCCAAGAGCGGCCGCCCGAGCTGGCTCGACGAGGGCCAGCTGGCGACCTTCAGGGCGTTGGTGCTGCGTGGGCCCGACCCGGAGCGCGATGGCGTCAGCACGTGGCGCGCCAAGGATCTGTGTCGGATCGTGCAGGGCCGCTTCGGGGTCGTCTACAGCGAGAACGGCATGCTCCGGCTGTTGCACGACCTCGATCTGTCCTGGCAGAAGGCGCGGCCGATCCATCCCGAGGCGGACCGCAAGGCCCAGGAGGCTTTTAAAAAAAGTTCCCGGCGCTGATTGCCGAGGTCGCCCGCGATCACCCCGACGCCGAGCAGTTGGAGGTCTGGTTCCTGGACGAGGCCCGGGTCGGCCAGACCGGCCGCGTCTGCCGACGATGGTACCAGAAGGGCCTGCGCCCGCGTGGCGTGCGCGACCTGCGCCACCAGGCGGTCTACCTGTTCGGCGCGGTCTGTCCCGAGCGCGATGCCGGCGTCGCCCTGGTGCTGCCCACGGTCAGCGCCGCCGCGATGCAGGCGATGCTCGACGAGCTCGCCCAGGCGGTCAGCCCCGGCGCCCATGCCGTCGTGCTGATGGATCGCGCCGGCTGGCACATCGCCAAGACGCTCGCCCTACCCGGCAACATCACCCCACTGTTCCTGCCGCCGTACTCGCCCGAGCTCAATGCGATCGAGCGGGTCTGGCTGTATCTGCGCGAGCGCTGCCTCTCCCACCGCCTCTGGCCGACGCATGACGACATCCTCGACGCCTGCTGCACCGCCTGGAACGCGCTGCTCACCGAGACCGGCCGCATCCGCTCCCTCTGCGACTTCGATTGGGCAACGGTCCGTTCTTAATGGGGCTGGTATTACAGGGAGCATCTAGGGAGCAGAGCGCACTACGATGCTGCCAAAGGCGGCGCCAGCTGACGATCACCTGGTTGGTCGCCATCGCGGTGATCGCGCACCTCAGCGCGGCCGACAATACCCGGGCAGGGGATAAGTCTTACCAATCGTCGCGCCGTCGGCAGCGGCCTGTCGTTCGGCCTTGGCATAGCGTCCCTGACTGAATCTGGGCCAGTCCCTGGCTAAGCCACGATGAATGGTGACCTCGCTGATGTCGTCGCCCTCCAGGTAGCAGACACCGACGCATCGATCGTGCGTGCGCTCGCCATCGAGCTCGCAGCGCAAGGTGCGGCCCTGGACCAGCTCGAGCACCGCCTGCGTGGCCGCAGCACCACCCGGTTCGTCTCCCTCGGGCGCAGCCAGCCCATTCAAGCGGATCGGCATGCCGCCGACCACAATCGTATCGCCATCTCTAACGTGGGTCACTTGGCCAGTCAGGGTGCCGCGAGGACACTTTGTGGCGTCCGCCGGCGGGGCGGCGAGCAGCGCGGCCAGTCCGAGGAACGGGATTGCTCGCCGTCGCATCTCTCCGCTCGCGCGTTGCCAGTTAGGTTATCGCGACCCTCGAGCGTCGCCTAGCGGCCGCGGCTCGTGATCGTCGCTCGTGGGTTGGGATGCGGCGCTCCGCGATGAGTGTCGCCGTGTTCGCTATCCTGGCGCGTCCGGCCGGGCAGCCTGCCGCAACGGGATTGCCGCCCTCCTAGCCACGGAGCGATGTCTTGCCGCCGCACGCCCTCTTTGAGGCCCACCTCGACGTCCGCGACCTTGAGCGGTCGATAACGTTCTATCGCGACGTTGTCAGCCTGGAGCTCGCCTGCCGCCTTGCGGAACGGCAGGTTGCGTTCTTCTGGATCGGCGGCCGCGGCCACAGCATGCTTGGGCTCTGGTCGGGTAGCTCATCGCCCAACGCCATGCGGCTGCACACTGCTTTCGCCCTCGATCTTGACGCAGTGCTCGCGGCGCCCTCTGCCCTGCGTGGGTCGGGGGTCGAGCCGCTCGACTTCCACGGACGACCCGTGACCGAGCCTTCCGTCATCGGCTGGATGCCCGCAGCCTCGGTGTTCTTCAACGATCCAGACGGCCACCTGCTCGAGTACCTGGCCATGCTGCCACACCATCCCCGTCCAGAAGCTGGCGTCGTGCCCTATGGCGAGTGGCTTGCGAGGTGGGCACTCGCCCCTGGTTGAGGTGCCGGGCTTGGCGCCGGGGCATCGACCGACCGTCAGCCTCGGTCACAAATGGTTCCTCAGCGAGCGCACGAAGTCACCTGCCCGGTGACGAGCGTGCCGGCCGCCGGACGGCACGGTGATCAAGGTGCTCGTCCGAGCACACTGATGGCGGTGCATAAGGGACGAAGGTCGCCTTACGACTGCTATCAATCGCCGTGATCGCGTGTGAAAATCAGAATGCCGTTTGCCGGGATGGTCAGGGCAGCCGAAAAGGGCAGACCGTGCATGGGCGGCCCGTTGGCGACGACGCCACCGGCATTGCCAGCGACCCAGTCGTTCGGGAAGTGGTCATAGAGGTCGCTGTTCAGGGCTTCCAGCCAAGCCCCCGGGAGCGGGAAACCGAGTCGGTAGGCGTGGTCGTGGAAGGTCTCCTCGCGCAGGCTGACCACAACGACAATGTCGCGCCCGACGCCCGGCAGCCAGCGATGGAAGGCGAGCACCCGGTCGACATCATTGCTGTGGAAGACGTTGACCGGCTCCGCCCGCAGCGCGGGATGGCGGCGCCGCAGCCAGATCAGGTCGCGGGCGAAGCGGTGGAAATCAGCCATGTGGCGGTCCTGGCCTTCGAGCCCGTCCCACCAGATGAACAGGTCACACCGGTGGAAGTTGTCCGACCAGAGCTTGTCCTCCAGAAACTCCTGGCCCATGAACAGCATGGGCGCTCCGGGCGCCGTGATCAGGAGAGCGAGCGCCACACGTGAGCGGCTGCGGGCATACCAGCTGCGCGGATCGTCCCAATGCGCAAGCTTGGGGATCCGCGGCTTGCGGTGGTCGCCGTCCATGTCGAGGACGAAGTCGTGGTTCTCGATGCAGTTGTAAGCCTGCCATGCGAACGGGAAGTTCCAGGGGCGCTCGAGCGCCGGCTTGAGCCGGCTGAGATGCACGGCAGCGCCGGCGCCGCCTGCGGCCTCGGCGATCGTGTGCCGGACCGAATCGCGGATCCCGTCGGTGTAGCCGAGGTCGAAGCCCATGCCATCGGGCGGGCGCACCACACCGAGCCAGCGGTGCTCGCCCCAGTATTCGGCGATCTGGGCCGCCGCGGGCTTGATGAAGCGCAGCGTGGCCGTGAGATTCTGGGCGAAGAACCAGCCGCCGAAGCGATCGATCACCGTGACCTCGTCGAAGCGTAGGCCGTCAACGTGGTAGTCCTCGAACCACATCAGCGCGTTTCGGATCAGGAAATCACGGACCTCGGGCCGGTCGAACGCGAACACCCGCCCGCCTGCCCAGTCGTTGTCGGAGAAGTACAGGCTGTTGGTGTGGTCAGGTTGTGCGGGAAAGTCGAAATGATCGATGCTCTGCGGGTCGAACCCGCCGCCCGCGTGGTTGTAGACCACATCCGGGATCACGGCGAGGCCATAGAGGTGGCAGATGTCGATCAGCGCCTTCAGCTGGTTGATCTGCCCGCTCAGCCGCCCGGCCGTGAGCGGGCCCTGTCCCTTTTGCGCGAGCAACGCATTTGCCCGCTGCAGATGGGGCGCAAGCTCGGCCGTGTCGACGCAGTAGTCCATCTCCGGCGAGAACACGTCGGAGCCGTTGTAGCCGAGGCTCCACTCGCCCTGGAACTCGACCAGCGGCAGCGGCTGCAGCGCGGTCACGCCCAGATCGGCCAGATACTCTATACGGCCCAGGACATCGAGGAATTTGGCCTGATTGCTGCGGCGGTCGTGATCACCCTCATCGCGGGCATAGAACACGCCGACGTGAAACTGGTAGACGATGAGGTCGTTGAATGCGGGCGACCGCCAGCCCTGGTCGTGCCAGCGATAGCTGTTCGGGTCGCGGACGATGCAGTCGCAATCGGGATAGCCCTCCAGCTCGAGCTCGCGCGCCCAGGGGTCGCGCTTGAAGCCGGCGCCACCCGGACCGACGACGAAGAAGCGGTATTTGGTGCCATCGGCGACGCCCGGGAAGAAGCCCGTCCAGTGGCCGGTCCTCGCATCCCTGACCAGTTCGTTGGTGGCGCTCGCCCGAAACCCGGCTGGCCCGCCCAGCTCGACATGGACGTGCAGGGCGCCAGGCGCCCAGACCCGGAAAGCGGCACCGTCAGCGATGAGATTGGCGCCCATTGGCGTCAACGGCGTGATGTGCGCTTGCGATGCAGCCATGCTCGTCCCTCGTGTCATATCTCAGCACGGCGAGCCCTGGCGGTGAGCGTAGGGCGCCGGGTGCCGCCAGCTGTGGCCTTCCGCCGTGGGGGCGCCAAGATCCTGACTGACTTCGCCGCGAGGTCCAGTGGCGTGGCTCACAGGGCGCTGCCTTTTTGCCGCACTGGCGCACCTACCGGCCCGAGGGTGCGAATGTGACTTCGCGGTCGGGGACGGCCGCAAGCGCATTGTCGCCCCCGATGGCAGCGAGATCGCGCCGACCTCGAAACCGCAGCCCGACGGCACGCTGGTCAAGGCGCTTGCGCGGGCGTGGCGCTGGCAGCGGATGTTAGAGAGCGGTGAGTATGGGACGCTTGCCGAGCTCGCCGACGCCGATGGAATCAGGCGGAGCTACGTATGCCGCATCGTGCGGCTGACGCTCCTCGCTCCCGACATCGTCGAACGGATCCTGGAAGGCCGCTTGGTGGCAGTGCTCGCGCGGTTCTCGAAGCCATTCCAGGTCGCGAGGCAGTGGCGGCGCGAGCGGTTCTGCTGAACGTGGTTTGGAGCTCCGCGCCCTGCGAGCTACGCGGCTCGCTGGCCTCCGTCGTTGCTCTCGGCAAGCGCTCGGGCGAGCGTTGCCACAGCTTCCCGATGCCTTGGGTTCGCAATGTGCAGGAAATTACGGGCGAGGTCCAGGAGCCCCCGCCGGCTGGGGGGTGGCACAAGACCGCCGCTGGTCTGTAATCCCTCGTAGAAATAGCCGATTTCGACTCCCAGCGCTTGGGCAATACTGTACAGCCGGCCGGCGGCCACACGGTTGATGCCCTTCTCGTACTTGTGCGCCTGCTGATAGGTGACGCCGATCAGCTCGGCCATCTGCTGCTGGGTCAGGCCGAGCATGATTCGGCGCTCGCGCATCCGCGCGCCAACATAACGATCGACATTCTGTGGCCGAGGTCGGCCTGCCACCTTGGGAGCCGGCATCATTCCCTCTCATCGACGCGCGACCAAAGAATGCCTCTCTCTACCCCAGCCAGGGTTAACGGAACGTTCGGTTACAGCGCCGAGGTCGTTCGCTTTGGTGATAATGCTGGAGAGCGACCGATTCAGCTCGATGCGAGCGTCCGGCTGGAGTTCAACAGCCCTCACGAGGCTAACCAGGAAGGCCTCGGGCGCACGCCTGCTCGACCGCGCGGCGGACCGCGCCCGCGACATCCGTCTGAAAGGCCCTGGTCGCCACGATCAATTCCTCCTCCCGGTCCTTGATGACGCCGGCCTCCAGGAGAACGGCCGGCATCGCGGCGGAGCGGAGGACGACGAGGTCGTCGAAGCGAAAAATCCCGTTGAGCCGATCGATCACCTCGCGGTTCTCTCCCTCGATTGGCTCCGCGTGGTGAACGCTCGGGCGCATGCCCCTGGCGCGCAGCTCCGATCCCATGAGGAGGGCGAGTTCCTTCGAGGCCGCAAAGAAGCTGTTGGCAGCCGACACGAACAGCGAGAAGCCGCGCGCGTGTGTCGTGTACTCCTGCACCCGTCCCTTGAAGGTCCACCGCTCCAAGTATCTGGGCTGTACGCTGTCGTGATGGATCGAGATGAAGACGCGGGCACCTGCGCGCTCCGCGATCGCCGTCCGCTCCCGGAGCCCGATCGGCGAACCGCTCTCGCCGATGAGGAACGATCGGCTGAAACCGCTCGCGAGCAGCGCCGCCAGCACTTCGCGGCCGAGGACCAGATTGAACTCGAACTCGGGCACCCCTCGCGCTGAGATGGCGCCGGGGCGGTCGCGATCGTGGCCGACATCGATGGCGACGGGAAAGCCGGCTGGTTCGCAGGCTCCCGCCGTGGACACGGCCACGGCCGTACCGATGATCGCGCCGAGAATGTAGATGACGGCCATGCAGGCACTGCCGCCGGACCAGGAGTCGCGCTCGCCTCCGCGCCGCATGCGGCCGACCTTCACCCACGCCTCGTGCCCCCGAGCGGGCCCCGTCTGCGAATGCAGCGGTGCCATCCGGATGGCTCGCAACAGCTGAATGCAGCAACCTTGCGCCACGCCAACGGAAGACCTGCCGCGGAGCTGCACAACACGCTCAGCAAAGCGCTGGCGCGGGCGCATCGGCACGGCAGAACCGGCTTACGGGCCTCAAGTGGCCGAGCCGCTGCAGTGCGGGCCGGGATACGTCGGCCACATCGCTTCGACCGGGGTCGGCGCGATGCCGAGATCGGCCAAAGTCCATGCGTCGGCGCGCACAACGTTATCTTGTTCCATCAGTTCGACCTGGTTCCGGGATATGGATCGACTCGGCAGGGGCGTCATCAAAGCCGCCAGTACTTTCCAAGCGAAGTATGGAATCGGCACCAGCAACCGTTTGCGTTCGACCCGTGCAAGCACCAGCTGCACAAGCTCCTTGTAGGTGTAGACCCTAGGACCGCCCAGCTCGTAGAGCCTGCCCGTGGTCGCGGGCGTGGCCAAAGCCCTTGCGACGGCTTCAGCGACATCGCCCACAAAGACCGGCTGCAGCTTCGTTTCGCCAGCGCCGAACAGCGGCATGACCGGCAGCACCCGCGCCAGGGCGGCCAGGCGATTGAGGAAGCCGCCCTCGGGCCCGAAGATGATGCCAGGGCGGAGGATGGTAGCCGCGGGAAAAGCTTCTGTGACCAGCTGCTCGCCGATGCCTCGGGCGCGGGCATAGGGTGAGTCGGATTTTGGATCGGTGCCGAGGCCCGAGATGTGAACAAGTCGTTGCACTCCAGCTGTTGCCGCGGCCTGGGCGACATGCATCGCGCCATGCCCGCGCGTCGTCTCGAAGGCCGCCTTGCCCCGCTCGACGTAATGGCCGACCATGTTGACCACAGCCTCGGCGCCATCCACCGCCGCGCCCACCGACGCCTCCTCCCACACGTCGGCGTAAACCGCGGTGATCTGCCCCGCCCTGCCACCCGGCTCGAGGAACGATGCGCGTTCGGGATGGCGCACCGCGACGCGCACACGGGCGCCTTCGGCGGCCAGGCGCTTCACGATCTGGCGACCCAGGAACCCCGAACCTCCGAAGACGGTAATGTGGCTATAGGCCATATGTCCTACCGCTCCTGTGCATGATCAGCTCCTCCGAGCTGGCGCCGACTTCCTCGTCGAGCGGGTCGACGTCCAGGAGCACGCACTCGAGGTGCTGATCGGGGCCGAAGGGCTCGCCAGCTTGGTCGGGGAGCTGCGGCAACACGGCGAGAGGAAGGCCGCGTGATGAGTGGCGTCCAGACCCGACTCGAGGCAGCACGCTGGTTGTGCGCATTCGCATGAGGTTTCACCGCCGCGGCGGTCGCAGGCGCATCGCCCGATGGCAGCGATGATGCTCGCTCTGGCGGACGGGTGACAGCAGGACATCGGTGGTGGCAGCGCCATCAGGCTTGCCGGGTTTTCAGGTCGAAGGGACAGGCCGCGCCGCTTCGGCATATCGGTGCTCGAGGAAGAACCGGAGCATCTCCCGCGCGGCATCGGGCCCTTGCGGATCGGTGTAGGACCCGGCGGGGCTGCCGCCCGACCAGGCATGGCCGGCGCCGTGGATGACCCACTGCTCGAGGATCACTTGCTCGCGCGCGTCGGCGTGGAGCGTGCGGCTGTAGGCATGCCCGCCGGGTACCCGACCGTGCTGCACCGTTGTCCGCAGCTCTGTCATCGGGGTTGCCCTGGACTGCTCGATCACCTGGTCGCCGTTGCGCGGATGAACCGTGCCGTCCTGATCCCCATGGAACACGATCGTCGGGACCATTCGCCGGTACTCCCCGGACCCGCGCGCGGCTACCGCCTCGCCCTGGCGCATGGCGGCGAACGCGGAGGGGAGGTCGCCGGCGGCTCCGCAGGCGAGGCCGGAATGCACTCCGATCGCGGCGTAGAGATCGGGGTAGGTCATCCCCATGATGGCGGCGGCCGCCGCACCCGCCGAGAGCCCGGCAACATAGACGCGTTCGGGGTCGACCGAGTAGTCGCGCACGATCTGCCGCGTGATGCCTGCGATCAGCGAGGGCTCGCCCCGGCCGTGCTGCTGGTCGCTCGGTCTGAACCAGTTCCAGCACTTCGAGGCATTGGCGGAAGCGGCCTGGGCAGGATAGGCGACGAGGCAGGTGTGCTCCTCGGCGAGCACGTTCATCCCCGTGCCGGCGGCGAAGTCGTCGGGCGACTGGGTGCAGCCGTGCAGCATGACGACCAGGGGGATCGCCTGCCCGCGATAGCCGCTGGGGACGTAGAGCTTGTAATCGCGGCTTCCGGCTTGGTTGCTGTAGGAAGCTGCCAGAAACTGTCCGCCATCCGGTACGACGTCGGGCGCGGGCACCGGAGCGCGCCTGGCGAGCCCCGCTACGCCTGGCTTGGGGTGGATCCGTTTGACCCGGTCGAGGAAGCCACGCAGCACCTGGCGCAGGTGCGGCTGGGCCGTTCCCGGCGTCAGGCCGGGCGGCCGGCTGCTGGCGCCAGTGCCGGACGCTTGCACGGTGCGCGACGATGCCTGGGGATCGGTCAGCTCGATGGTCTCCGGCGTCAGGTCGATGACGCGCGAGTCGCGTCCGGCAGGCGCGTGCGCGGCCTCGCCGGCCGGGCGGGACGCAGTGTCCGGCACCGTCCCGATGCGAAGCGCGCGTTGCAGGAGCGCGGTCGCGTCGGTGAGCCTTCCGGCGCGGGTGAGGCGGGTCGCCTCGAGCATGTCGGTGTGCAGTGCGTCGTTCATGTCCGGTGCTTTCTGGGTTTGGTTCGGCAAGAGGTCAGGCGGCCGCGCGAGGAAGCTGACCCGTCTCGCGGTTGAGAAGGTCGTTGGCAACCTGATGGCGTGGGCGGCGGTGCCCGCGTCGCGTCAGCCAGGCGAGAGCCGGCGGCGCGAGCCGCCCACGTCACCGGATCCGGTCGGCCAGAGCGGCCTTGACCGCCGGGCTGGCGCGCAGAGCTCCCAGCACGACGACCGACCCGATCGTGGCGCAGGCAAGCTCGGGCGTGACGTCATGGGCAATGCTGGCAAGGCCCAGCACATGGATGTGCAGCGTCTGGCCGGCGGCACGCACCGCTTCGAGATCCTCGCGGCTGTAGTGACGCAGGCCGAGGTCCAAACTCTTGTGCGCCACCGAGCGCTTCACCGCGTCGGCATGTCGCTCGAGCTGGTTGCGAATGGCGGTGCGGATGAAGTCGGTGCGGTTCGAGTAGAACCCCTCCTGCACCATCAGGTCGATGTGGCCGAGGTCGACATAGCCGAGGTTGATCGTGATCTTCTCGGTGTCGCCAGTCTTGGGCCGCAGCTCATGCACGTTGCCTGCCATAGGAGTAGCCATCCTATCGCCATCCCGTTGGATGGTATATGGAGGTTAATCCTTGGCCTGACAAGATCCTGCTGTCGTCGATGAGAACGCGGGCGCTCCGCTGTGCCCCGGAGGCAGAGGGGATCTCGAAGAGCTAACATTGGTCGGATCTGCGACTCGCGCTGCTGGCGCCCGACATCGTCGAGGCTATCCTCGCTGGCAAGACGGATCAGGCGCTCATGCTGGAGAAGCTGGAGCGGCCGCTGCCCGCGGGCTGGGAGGAGCAGCGGCGACATCCGGCGCTTGCGCTCGCGGCGAGGTCGTGATCCCGTTTGGACCATGGCACGGGCAAAGCAGATCACCGCCGACAAGCTCGAGCGGCTCGGCGTTCGGCGCCTCGCGGAGATCATCGACGAACACGCTGGCGCGGACGCGATCCTCAGGCGCAAGCTGACGATCGCCCTGGCGGCGCTCGACGGCGGCGACAAGTTCGCCGTCACGCTCGGAAAGCGCATCCACACGATCGGACGTTCGCGCTCGTTTCTGGATTGGGAAAAGGGGAGGGAGCTGGCGAAGGAGATCGATCATCTTCGGACCACGGTCGCCGGTCCCCTCGCCGCCCGCCTTCACCTAGATGCCGGGATCGACTCGCACGAGGCCTTCCTGCAGCGCCTGCGCCGCGAGCACGGTCGCAAGTACAAGCTCTGGCACCTGCTTGGTGAGCTGCCTTCGGGGGAGGGTGACCGGATGGCTGAGGCGTAGGGCCCCAGAAAGCCGCCGGTCAGCCCGATCCTGCGGCTGGCGCGGCTCGCGCCCCACATCGTCGACGCAATCCTCGCGGGAGGGATGGATCAGACGCTGATGCTGGAGCAGCTGGAACGGCCGCTGCCGGCGAGTTGGGCCGAACGGCGCGACTACTTCGGTTCGTGAACTGGCGAAGAGAGTAGGCCCCTCCACCGGGCTGCAGGCGTTGCCTTTACCGCGACCCCACCGGTCGCCGCGGCCGCTTCTTGCGGTGCGCCGAGCGCCGCGGCCCCTTGGGGACCAGGCCGGAGGCCTGCAGGCGGAGCTTGGTCCAGGTGTAGCCGAGCTCGAAACCATGGTGCTGGCGCAGTTTGTCGTGGAAGTGCTTAGCGGTGAACCCGCCGTAGCGCTCGCGATAGAGGCTCAGCACCTCGTCCACCCGGTCGACCGGCACCCGCCTCGCCGAGGCTTTGCCAAGCCGGCGGTCGGCGAGCCCCTCGAGCCCATCGGCTTGATAGCGGTCTTGCCAGCGGCGAAAGCTCCGCTCGCTCATGCCCAGGATCTCGGCAGCCTCGGCCTGGCTCAGCCGACGCTGCTGCCAGCGGCCGTAGATCTCCTCGAACTTCATCCATCGCAGTCCTTGCAGCATCTCAGTCCGCCGCATCCGCCCCTCCGCGCTGGGAGGGCAGATCCAACCGGACAGATCGCGTGCTACGAAGACCGCGCACGAGCCGATCGAGCTGTCCGGCCGAGCAGGTCGGCCTTCCTCGAGAAGCTCAACCCCTGCTTTCGCGAGCGCCACGTCGAGAGCGAGCGTCCAGGCCAGCTGCTCTCCGCCGACACCTTCATGGTCGGCACGCTCAAGGGCATCGGCCGGGTCTACCTGCACGCCGTCGTCGACACGCACGGCTCCTACGCCTTCGGCTTTCTGCACGTCACCAAGCAGCCCGAGGCGGCGGTCGCCGTCCTGCACAACGATGCCCTGCCGTTCTACGAAAAGCTCGATCTGCCGGTGCAGCGCCGTGCTGACCGACAATGGCCGCGAGTTCTGCGGCACCGAGCGCCACCCTTATGAGCTCTATCTCGCGCTCAACGACATCGAGCACAGGAAGACCAGGGTCCGCACGCCGCGCACCAATGGCTTCGTCGAGCGCTTCAACGGCACCGTGCTCGAGGAGTTCTTCCGGCCGGCCATGCACCAGAAGCTCTACGAGAGCGTCGAGGCGCTGCAGACCGACCTCGACGCCTGGCTGCACCACTACAACCACGAACGCCCGCATCTCGGCTATCGCAACCAGGGCCGCCGGCCGTGGGACACGGTCGAGCGATTCGTCAGTCAAGAAGGTTAAGAGGACAGCTTATGATCTCCTCTCGCCCGTCTATGGCTGGTTCACCGAAGGGTTCGACACCGCCGACCTCAAGGACGCGAAGGCGCTGCTTGAGGAGTTGCGGTAGTGCCGATCGAACGTGTGCGCGGCTGGCTCGAAGCTAACGGCTTCGAACGCTTCGCCGACGTTTTCGGACCGAATGAGATCGACGTCGACGTGTTGCCGGAGATAGGAAAAGCGGAGAACCCGGATGAGCTCGATGTTTAGCCTCGAAGGCAAGAACGCCGCGATCGTGGGGGCGGCCTCAGGGATCGGCGGGTGGACCGCGATCGACGGCAGGTTCACCCCGCCCGGGATGTGAGTCCGCGCGCGTCCCGCCGCCGCGGTCGGAGGCAACTTCACAACGCGGCCCTGATCGCGCAGACTGTACCGTCGACCCCAAGGGCAGTCCCCCCTCGACGCGCGGAGCAGCCGACGTGAGCACGTTCGACGATCAGCTGGAGAAGGTCCGGACCGCAGCCGGATTCATCGCTGCGCTCGATCAGAGCGGCGGGAGCACCGCCGAAGGCGCTACAGCAATACGGCATCCCGAAGGATGCCTGGTCGGGGGACGACGAGATGTTCGACCTGGTCCACGAGATGCGAACGCGCATCGTCACGAGCCCCGCGTTCGGGGGCGATCGCATCCTCGGAGCGATCCTGTTCGAGGGCACGATGGACTGCGATATCGAGGGCGTGCCGAGCCCCGAGTACCTGTGGAAGGTCAAGCACGTGGTCCCGTTCCTCAAGATCGACAGGGGGCTCGCCGACGCCGCCGACGGCGTGCAGATGATGAAGCCGATGCCCGGCCTGGATCAGCTCCTCGAGAGGGCCAAGGCGAAGGGTGTCTTCGGGACCAAGGAGCGCTCGGTCGTGAAGGAAGCGAACGCTGAAGGGCGTCGCCGCGATCGTCCGCCAACAGTTCGACGTGGCGAAGCAGGTCCTCGCGCACGAACTCGTCCCGATCATCGAGCCCGAGGTCGACATCAAGTGCCCCGACGAGGCGGCGGCCGAGAAGCTTCTGCGGAAGGAGATCCTGGCGGCTCTCGACGAGCTCGCGCCCGGCCAGTTCGTGATGCTCAAGCTCACGCTCCCCAAGGAGGACGACTTCTACCGTCCCTGCATCGAGTACCCCAACGTCCTGAAGGTCGTCGCGCTCTCCGGTGGCTACTCGCGGGACGAGGCGAACGCCCGTTTGGCGCGCAACCACGGGATGGTCGCCAGCTTCTCGCGGGCGCTCGTCGAGGGGCTTGTCGCTCAGCAGTCCGCCGACGAGTTCAACGGCGATCTGGACCGCTCGATCGCGAGTATCTTCGCGGCCTCGATGACCTGACGCCGGGACCCTGCGTTCCCTTCCAGCGGGAACCGGCTCGGCTTTCCCACCGACCGCAAGCTATTGGGTCAACGGGTGCCGCCGTATGAGTGCGACCGAAGAAGCCAGAGGTATACCACCTTCGCAATTCGTGCGGGTCCTTGACGGGTTCGGCGTCCATTATGGCTGGGCCGTGGCTGGCGCGGCCTTCGTCACCATGCTGGCGACGGCGGGCGCCCTGGGCACGGTCAGGGTCATGATTGAGCCTCAGTCACCGCCAACTCTTTGAAATGCAACCAACATTCGTTTCGAGGTTGAATCTCGGTCACCCAAACAATTCTTCAAACCGCGAACGCCACTGTAAAACCGCAAACCATTGATATATAACGCGATCTCGAGCGTTGACCGAATGGGCGGAGTCAACAGCCAGAGAGAAAACGGGCCAAAAGAGAGAGAAAGCGGTCCTAGACCGGGCTATGGAGGTCAACAGCTCAAGACCGAAAAGTCTTTTATTTCAAGGGGCTTTGGCCGAGCGGCCGCCGTCGGAGAGACAGTTGCCGCGTCGGGCAGTTGGCGGAGGGAGAGGAACTGTGGTCGAACCCTCTCTGTGTGAGATTTCAAACACTTAAAGTAACACTTATTCATACGGATATTTGTAGAACCATCGATTCTCCGGTACCCAGCGAGGAGGCGTGCGGTTGCGCGGCCTGCAGAGCGGTCTTCGATCCGGACCTCGAACAGGGCGGGCCCTTGCCCGACCGCATCGGTCGTCGAATGATGGAGGCACCGAAAGGATGTGGAGGCCTCCAGATGCAGCCGCGCGAGCGTGTTCCCTACTCGGCGATCCTCGATCGACCGCCGCTGACCCTGCCCGACGGCGCCCGCCTCGTGGTGTGGACGATCGTCAACGTCGAGGAGTGGGACATCGAACGGCCGATGCCCCGTACCGTGCTGCCGCCCCCGATGGGCTAGCCGCTGTTGCCCGACCTGCCGAACTGGGCCTGGCACGAATACGGCATGCGGGTCGGCTTCTGGCGCTTGCTCGAGGTGCTGCGCCACTTCGGCATCACTGCGACCCTCGCGATCAACGGCAATGTCTGCAACACGTACCCTCGCATCGTCGAGGCGGCGCTCGATGCGGGCTGGGAGTTCATGGGCCACGGCACCGGCTCGACGACCAGCGACGGGCGATTCGTGAGACGGTCGCGACGATCGAGCGCGTCACCGGCATGGCGCCGCGCGGCTGGGAAAGTCCCGGTCTGACCGAGACCTACGAGACGCCTGACCTGCTCCGCGAGGCGGGCATCGAGTACGTCGCCGACTGGGTACTCGACGACCAGCCGGTGGTGATCGAGACGCGGGCCGGACCGCTCGTCTCGATCCCCTACACCCTCGAGACCAACGACATCACCGTACACGCCTTGCAGCAACTCCCCTCCGACGCGCTCTACCGCCGTGGTGTGGACCAGTTCGAGCGGCTGTATCAGGAGAGCGCCACCATCACCCGGATCATGGCGATCAGCCTGCATCCCTACATCACCGGCGTCGCCCATCGGATCGGGCACCTGGAGCGGCTCTATGCCCATGTGTTATCCCGACCGGGCGTCCTGATGTGGACCGGCGGACAGGTCTATGACTGGTATGTCAAGGGGCGTGGGCTGGGCAGCCGGGGCGAGGCCTGAGCCGAAGGGATCATCCGCACTTCCGAAGAACACTCCGTCCCTGCTGGCGTTCACACCATGATGTCGCCGCCGTTCGGATTGAGGGTCGCGCCGATATAGAAGCCTCCCTCCTCGGAGGCGAGGAGAAGTGCGGTCGGCGCCACCTCCTCGACCTTGCCCGGTCGGCCGACGATCAGCTCCGACATCTTCTTACTCTTCCAGTCCTTCGGCAGCTGCCTGTAGAGCTCGGTGTCGAGCGGCCCGGGGCAGATAGCGTTGACCGTGATGTTGTCCTTGGCGACCTCGTACGACAGCGAGCGCGTGAAGCCGAGAACGCCCGCTTTGGCGGCCGCATAGTGGGCCATCTGAGCACCACCTTTCTGCGCCAGCTGTGAGCTGATGTTGACGATCCGCCCGTAGCCCTTGCGCCGCATTGCAGGCAACACCGCCCGGGTGCACAGAAACACGCTCTTGAGATTGATGCGGATCATCTCGTCCCACATGGCGGTCGGCATCTCCTCGACGATCGAGGTCGTGTCGATGCCGGCGTTGTTGACCAGGATGTCCGGCTCGCCGAGTTCCCGAAAGATCCGCTCCATTGCCTGCCGCACCTGCGCCTCGTCGGAAACGTCGGCGACCACGGCCAGACCGCGCCGGTGCAGGTCGCGTGCCTGCCGAGCGACCGCCTCGGCGCCCTCGGCCTTGAGGTCGATGATTGCGATGTCCGCGCCTTCCCTGACGAACAGCAGCGCGATCGCCCGGCCAAGGCCAGAGGCGGCGCCCGTTACGATGGCTATTCGATTGTCGAGCTTGCCCATCTGTGTCTCCCTGTTGGCACTTCGTCAGCCCCGTCCGTCTCATTTGCGCCGACGCCGAGGACGCGCTCGGCCGAAGCCTGAAACTCAGCGAACGTGTCGCTCGGCTGATCAACCTTCGCGACCCGATCGTGGTGGTAGCAGTGGAGCAGGTGGCCGGGAGCGATCTCCTCGAGCGGCGGCATTGACGTGTGGCAGACCTCGGTTGCGAACGGACACCGCCCCGCCAGGAAGCAGGCTTTCGGTAGATCGATGGGACTCGGAATTTCGCCCTTGAGGCTGACCGTGGTCTGGCGCCGGATGTTCGGGTCGGGCAACAGCACGGAGGACAGGAGTCCAACGCTGTATGGATGGCGCGGGGTGCGGAAGATCTCCGTCGCGGGTCCCTGTTCAACGATCATGCCGAGATACAGCACGGCGATCGCGGTGGCTGATGTAGCGCACGGCGCTGAGGTCGTGCGAGATGAACAGATAGGCGTCTCCAGCTCGCCTTCTGGTCTCGAGCAGGAGGTCGATGATCTCGGCGCGGGCGGTCGGATCGAGCGCCGAGGTCGGCTCGTCGAGCACGACCAGGTCGGGCTCGGTGACGATCGCGCGGGCGATGCCGACCCGCTGCTGCTGCCCGGCGCTGAGTGAGGTGCGATACTGATCCAGGCTGCCCTGGGTCAGGTCGACCCGCCGCGTCACCGCCTCGGCGAGCTTGCGGTCCCGCTCGCTCGCGGGCAGGCGCAGCGCCTTGCAGCGGCTCCTGATCGTTCGCCGATGCGCATCGCGCGGATCGAGCAACTCGGCCGGCTCCTGGAACACCAGCTGCATCCGGCCGCGCAGCTCGCGCTAGCGGATGTTGTTCCGGCGCGATCGATCGCCTGCCCTGAACCGGCGTGGCCCGCCGGTTGGCTCGTTGAGGCCGAGGACGCAACGCCCGACCGTGGTCTTGCCCGAGCCCAACTCGCCGACCAGTGCCAGCGTCTCGCCCTTGCCGAGGCGAAGCTCACGCCGTTGACCGCGCGCACGCTGCGCCTGCGACCCGGCGATCGGGAAGTCTTGTGAGCCCCGTCGACCTCGAGGACCGTGCTCAAGGGGCCCGCTCCACCGGGAAGTGGCAGCGCGCCAGGTGCTCCGGCTCGAGCGCGCGAATTCGGGTGGCGCTCGCGCATTCGTCGGCTGCGCCTGCACGCAGCGCGGCGCGAAAGCGCAGGTCGGCCATCGCCCGTGCCCGCCAGCGAGCCAGCCGTTGTGCCACTTGCTCCGCAGGCGCGGGTTGTGGGCGAAGGCGGCCAGCAGCATGATGCTGTAGGGATGCATCGGGTTCTCGAAGAAGCACGGTCGCAGCGACCTCCGACGATCTCGCCCTCGTAGATGAGCGCCAGGCGGTCGCAGAAATGCGCGGTGATGCCGATGTCGCGCGTGATGAAGATCATCGATATGCTTCCTCGCGCACGAGCGGCGCAGCAGGTCGAGGATCTGCGCCTGGACCGTCACGTCGAGGCCGCTGGTGGCATCGTCGGAGATGATGAACTTCGGCGCGCAGGCGAGCGCGATCGCCATCACCACGCGCTGCGCCATGCCGCCGGAGAGCTCGTGCGGATAGGCGGCGATACCGCCGCTTCGGATCGGGGATCTGCACCGCCTTGAGGATGTCGAGCGCGCGCACCTCCGCCTCGGCGCGGATCAGCCTGAGGTGCGCGCGGACCACCTGCGCGATCTGCCGGCCGACCGGCAGCCAGCGGATCGAGCTCGCTGCGCGGGTTGGGGATCACCATGGCGATGTCGCGGCCGCGCACGGCGCGCAGCTCCTCCTCGCCGAGGCCGCGCATGTCCTTGCCGTCGAAGCGGATCGCGCCGCCGTCGATGCGCCCCGGGCCGCGCGACCAGCCCCATGATGGCGCGCGCCAGCGTCGTCTTGCCCGAGCCCGAACTCGCCGACCAGGCCGAGGATCTCGCCGGGCTGCACCGCGAGGTCGACATTGCGCAGCGCGCGCACCGCGGCGGCGGCGAACACCGGGTAGCAGACGCTGAGCCCCTGCACCTCCAGGATCGGCGCGGCCGCGGCGACGGTCGAATCAGGCATCGGCAATCCGGGGCCCATCCTCAGCCGCGAATGCGCGGATCGATGGCAAATACACCAGGTCGACGATGAGATAGATGAACAGCGACAGGATGCGGAGAACAGCACGAAGCCGAGCACGGGATTGATGTCGGCGTTGAGCACGCCCTGCACGGCATACTGCCCCGCGCCGCCCCAGCTGAATACGATCTCCACCAGCACGGCGCCGCCGATCAGGAACCCGTAGAGCACGCTGACGATGGTGACGACGCGACGGCAGCGCGTTGCGCAAGGCCTGGCGGATCACCAGCCGGCGCGGCAGGCCGCACATTTCGGCATAGCGGATGAAGTCCGCATTCCAGCATCCGCGGTCCATCGTCGACTGGGTCATCTTGAGGATCGGGCCGGCATTGATGATGCCGAGCGTCACGACCGGCAGGATCAGGTGGCCGAGGCTGGACATGAGCGCCGGCCCAGTCGCCGGCGATGATGCTGTCGATGATAGCGACCCCGTCACCGTCGGCGGCGGGATGAGCGCGATGTCGATGCGGCCGAGCGGCGCCGGCGTCAGCTTGAGCAGCGTGTAGAAGATGTAGATGAGCACCAGGGCGAACCAGAAGTCGGGCAGCGCCCCGGCCAGCAGCCCGTAGTAGTCGGAGAACTTCTTGACGATGCGAGCGCCTGAAGTAGGCCGCGGCGACGCCGAGCGGGATGCCGATCAGGAGGGCCAGCAGCAGCGACAGGTGATGAGCTCCAGCGTCGCCGGGAAGCGCTGCAGCAGATCGTCGACGACGGGCTGCGTGGTCTGCCACGAGGTGCCGAGGTCGCCGTGCACGAGGTGCCCGACATAGATCCAGAACTGCGCAGCACCCGCCCTGCAGGCCGAGCTGGCCGCGCAGCGCCGCGAGCTGGTCCGCCGTGCGAAGGGGCCGAGCATCAGCACGGCGGGATCGCCGGGAATGAGCTTCACCAGCAGGAAGCTCACCAGGATGATGCCGAACAGCTGCGGCCCGATATAGAGCAGCCGCTTGGCGATGTAGCGCGCCACCCGCATCGCTACGCCCCCGCAAAGCCCTCTCCCATCGGGAGAGGGTTGGGTGAGGGGAAGCGCTTCCGCGCGCGCAAGTGCTGGCGGCCAACCACCGCGACCGGAGCATGGCCCAGGCAAGTGCGGGGCGGAACCGCTTCCCCTCACCCGGCTTCGCGCCTTACGGCGCGAATCCGACCTCTCCCTCGCGGAGAGGTTTCCTTCATGCCGCCGGTCGGACATGCTCACGCTGCCTGCGCCGCGGGCGCGCCCATGACGCCGGCGAGCGCGCGGCGGCGGGCCGGATCGGCCAGCACCTCGACGCTGGCGCCGATGAGGGCGAAGCCGAAGACCGTGACGGCCAGCGCGATGCCCGGGAACACCGAAGGCCACCACTGGCCGGTGATGATGTTCTGGAAGCCCGAGGCGATCATGCTGCCCCATTCCGGGGTCGGCGCCGCGACGCCGGCGCCGACGAAGCTCAGCGCCGCGGTCAGCAGCACCGACCAGCCGATATTGACCGAGAGCTGGCTCAGCACCGGCGCCATGGCGTTGGGGATGATGTGGCCGAGCGAGGATCGCGCGGTCCCGAGCGCCCGGCGACGTACGCCGCCTCGATGTAGCGCATGTGGCGGATCGACAGCACCTGGCTGCGCATGAGGCGCAGGTAGATCGGGATGTTCACGAAGGCGATCGAGGCGATGATGCTCTGCAGGCTCTGCCCGAAGATCGCCACCAGCGCGATGGCGAAGACGAAGACGGGGAAGGCCTGCAGCACGTCGGCCGAGCGCATGATGAGCCCGGCGGCGAAGGAGCGGAGGCCGCGCATTTCCTGGTAATAGCCGACCAGCGCGCCGATGAGCGTGCCGACGATCGCCGAGATCAGCGTGCCGCAGCATGGCGATGGTGAGGTCGATGCGCGGCGCATAGATGATGCGGCTCAGCACGTCCATGCCGGTGGCGTCGGTGCCGAGCAGGTGCCTGCAGGCTGGGCGGCTGCAGGAAGTCCGCCGGGTTGGCCGTCTCCGGCGGATAGGGCGCGACGAGGCCCGCCACCACCGCCATGAGGACGACGGCGGCGACGATCGCATAGCCGAGCGCGAAAGCGGGTGGAAGCGCAGGAAGGCGAGCAGGAAACGCAGCCGATCGCTTGCCGCGGGCTTCGGCCGACGCCGCTCAGGTCGTACCGACATCGTCCTGCGAGCGCTTCGCATCGTGTCAGACGAGGCTGGTCGCGCGTCCTCGCCGTGAGGGTCACGGGGTCCATCTCTGCCTCATCAGAGGGCACGCAGCGCCGCACGACGGATCGGCCGCGCGTGCCCGCTGCAACCCTCGCTGCACGCCCCTTCGATCCGCTACCGATAGAAGTCCTGGAAGCGGATGTTGTTCGACGTGTAGTAGGTCCAGCCCTTGAGGTCGGCCCGGCGGGCCATCGAGTAGTTGGCGAACACGCCGAACACCCAGGCGCCTCGGCCATGACGATCTTCTGCGCCTCGTCCATCATCTGGAGCCGCGCATCGGTGTCGGCGGTGCGCGCGGCGTCGTCGATCAGCTGGTCGACCTTGGGGTTGTTGTAGTTGCTGTAGTTCACGAACGACTTGGAGTGGAAGTAGAGGTTCATCGAGTAGCCCGGGTCGGGGCACCACGGCGAATCATAGTAGAAGATCATCGGCTGCTTGCGCTCGGAGACGAAGTTGTAGAAGGTCGCCGCCGGCACCTTCCTGAGCGCCAGCTCGACGCCGATCTCCTTGAGCGCCGACTGGAACAGGATCGCCGTCGGCTCCTGCACCGGGTCGCCGGCATTGTAGGCGAGCTCGGTCTTGAAGCCGTCGCCGATGCCGGCCGGCCTTCAGCAGCTCCTTCGCCTTGCCGAGATCCTGCTTGGCGAAATCGAAATACTTGCCGTCGAAGCCGGGATAGATGTCCGGCAGGCAGCCGTCGAGCGGGCTCGCCAGGTCCTGGAACACGGTCTTCATCACCTGCTCCTGCGGGAAGGCGAAGTTCATCGCCCGGCGCACGTCGATCTTGTCGAAGGGCTCGATCTTGGCGTTGAGCTCGATCCACAGCATGAAGGTCGCCGGGATGGTCTCGACCGCGACGCCGTCGACCTTCTTCAGGCTGATGAGTCTCGAGCGGCTGCAGGTACTGGGCGATGTCGACGGCGCCGCCCTGCAGCAGCTGCACGCGGTTGGCCGAGGTCGGCACCTCCTTGAAGATGACGGTGTCGATCTTCGGCTTGCCGCCCCAGTAGTCGTCGCGGGCCTTGTAGACGGCCTGCTGGCCGCGCACGAGCTGGTCGACCTTGTAGGGGCCGAAGCCGGCGGTGTTGTTCTCCAGGAACTTCTTGGCCCAGGGGTCGTCGGAGGTGGCGACCTCCTTGCACTTCTTCGAAGTCGTAGATCGGGTTGTAGAGGTTGACCTGGGCTTCAGCAGCAGCGGGTTGGGATGGCCGAGGTCGAAATAGACGGTCTTGTCGTTCTCCGCCTTGATCTGCCCGGGATCCTTGAGGCCGATGGTGTTGGCCATGAAGCCGCCGATGGCGCCGAGCGCCAGCTTGCGCTGCCAGGTCCACACCACGTCGTCGGCGGTGAGCGTCGTTGCCCCAGTTGCTCTTCACGCCCTCGCGCAGCTTGAAGCGCGCCCAGGTGCCCGTTCGGATCGAGCTCCCAGCTCTCGGCGAGCTTGCCCTTCATGTTCACGCGGCCCGGCTTGTCCGGGTAGTCCTTGATGTCCTCGCGCATCGCGGTCGGTACGCCGGGGTCGGGGATCTTCTCGAACTCGGTCATGGAGTCGTAGAGCACCCCACCGCCTCGAACGTGCCGAGGCTCACATCGTACTCGCTGTCCAGGCTCTGCGGCGTCGCGGGAGCCGCGATCACCATGGTCTTGCTCCGATCCTGGGCAAAGACCTCGCGGGCCCAACCGCCGCTCAGGAGCGCAGCGCTGCCAGCCGCCGCCGTGCCTCGCATGAAGCGCCTGCGGCTCAGCGGCGAGAAATGCCCGGGCCTTTTGGAAAGCATCTGCCGTCTCCCTTGCTTGTTGTTAGCTCGCCGCCGACCCCGTGGCGTCGACCGGTCTGATCGGTTCCCCGACCGATCCTGCCAGCAGCATCGCGCCCGAGTCGTAATCGTTCCCTTGGCCGTTCAAACCGAGGCTTCGCAGGGTCCTGCGTTGACCGGCAGTCTGCGATTTGCACGGTGCCGCCGGCGCATGATATAGCGTGTCGCCGGCTTGGCCCGACCAGGATGGGCAACTGGTCAGACCGGATCTCAGCGACGGATTTGATGGACGCGGAACGCGAGCAGACGATCGAGGCCAGCGCGGGAGTTGGTGCCAGGGCGGCGCGCCGCGGTGCCGTCGCCGACAAGGCGGTGCGTGCGCTCGCGGAGATGATCAACATCGGACGCTTCCCGCCAGAATCACGGCTGCCAGCTCAGCGGCTGCTGGCCGAGCAACTGCGGATCAGCCGGGCAAGCCTGCGCGAGGCCACCCTCGTCCTCGAGACACTGGGTTATGTCCGGGTCGAGCCCAACCGTGGCACCTTCGTGTGCCCCCATGGGGAGCGCGAGATGCGGTCGCGATGGCGCTTCGCCGACCGCTACTCGGAGCGGGACATCTTCGAGACCCGTTACACCCTGGAGGGCTACACGGCTCGACTGGCTGCCCTGCGGGCGTCCGACGAAGACATCGCCGCGCTCCGCTCCTGCATCGAAAGCATGAAGCAGGCGGCACGCGAGCGGGATCTCGTGGGCTTCGCCGAGATGGACTTTGCGTTCCATCATTACCTCGTCCGCCTGAGCGATAACCAAGTGGTCGCTCAGACCCTCCGGGTTCTGAAGGAGGCGATGAAGGAGAGCCAGCGCCTGCCACTGGCCGATATTTCCGGGCTCTGGGAACCGATCCACGAGCACGAGCGAATCGTCGAAGCGATCCGCCAGCACGATCCGGATGGCGCTGCCTACCTCATGCAGCTGCACATCACCCGCGCCGCTCATCGCGCGAAGATTTTGCTGAGGACTTGAGTGAGTTTGTGGATGCTTTTGCGAGGAACGGCACGCAAGCCACATCGAGACTCTCGCTGTGGCAAACTGCCCGTCCAGCGACGGATGCTCTAGCTAGCGCCTGTTCATAGGGGGTAACGTGCTGAAATAATAGTGGAAATCCGCGTTTTTTGGAGGCGGTCCGGCGGCTTGGCTAGGCTTTGGCGTCAAGCCACTGATTCCAAAGCACAACCCGCCACCGCCGGAGCCGACAATGCGCCAAGAACGCAACGTCCAAGCTAGCATATTCGATGTGTTCGCCGGGCACGAGATCGGCCGCGAGCTCAAGGCGATGTCGGCATGGCTCGATGAGCACGGTCGGACCTACCTGTCGGACGGTTCGCTCTTGACAACCGCCTGGCCTAGCAGGGCAAGCGTGAAATCCTGCCTTCCTGGGCTTCACCCACATCTTCGGGCGGACCCGGGCGGGCAGGCGACTGATCTGGCGGCACACCGTGCGCGAGCGCCGAACGCAAGCTCAAGCAAGTGAAGGCCAACTTGCGTCGGATAAGCATCTGCCGATCCCGGACCAGGGCGCTACTTGCGCTGGTGCTGAAGGGCTTTTGCGTCCCGATCAACTTCCGTGCCCTTAACCCTTCCATAACCACCGCGCCTCGTCGTTCCTAGTTTCAGAAATGCCGGCTCTGCACCTCGTACAGCCGGGCGTACCAGCTGGCTTTCGCAAGGCTCTCATAGGCTTCTCGAAAGAGGCTAAACAGATCGTCGTAGAGTGCCCGGACCTCAGCCTGCGGCTCGACCACCTTAGCGACGTGCACCATCGCGCCCACCGCCTCGTCGAGGCTGGCGAAGTGACCAGCGCCGACCGCGCCCAGGATGGCGGCACCGAGCGCCGTGCATTCGGGATTGCGGAGGAGCCCAATCGCCCGCCCCTGCACGTCGGCGTGGATCTGAGTAAAAAGTGCAGACCTCGTGCCGCCGCCCGTCAGGCGCAGTTCCCCGATCCCGCCCTCGACGTCGCGCGCGACGCCGTCGACCATCATCCGCACCTCGAATGCGCAGCCTTCGAACAGCGAGCGGGTCAGGCAGGCGCGGTCGTGGTGCAGGCCGAGGCCGAGGAAGCCACCGCGCGCCGAGGCGTCGTAGTGGGGCGTGACCTGGCCCGCGAAGAAGGGGTGGAAGAGCAGGCCGCGGCTCCCGGCGGGTGCGCTCGCCGCCTGCACCGCCATGAGCTCGTACGGGCTGATGCCGAGGCGCCCGCCGGCGTCGACCTCGACCTGAGCGCAATGGTCGCGCCACCAGCGGATCGCCGCGCCGATCGCAAACGTCCCGCCTTCGAGGTCCCATTTGCCGCCAACAGCATGGCCGCCGATGTAGGGCGCGGGGCCCTTGACCAGATCGGGATCGTCGAGATGGGCGACCATCATGCCCGCCGTGCCCAGCGTCACCTCCGCCATGCCCTGGCGGATCACACCGGATCCGACGGCCGCGCACTGCTGGTCGCCGGCGCCACGGCAGATCGTGACGCCTGCGGGCAGGCCGGTCGCTTCGGCTGCCTCGCGCGAGAGCCGCCCGACCGGCGCGCCGGGGGCGCCGACCGAAGGCAGAAGATTGGGATCGATGCCCGCCGCCCGACACGCCTCCGTGCTCCAGGTGAGGCGGCGGATATCGAGCATGCCGTTGAGGGTGAGCGAGGCGGGATCGGTCTCGAAGCGCCCCGCGCCGAGGCGCCTCAGGAAGTACTCCTGGCCGTTGCAGATCCAGCGTGTGCGCGACCAGAGCTCCGGCCGATGCTTCCGGAGCCAAGCCATCTTGGCCAGCGCCCAGGAGGCAGAAAGCGGCATGCCGGTGACCTCGCGGTAACGCTCGCGGCTCATCTTCGCCGCTATTTCTTCTTCGATCTCCTTGGCCCGGCTGTCGTTCCAGACCACAGCGGGTCCGAGCGGGCGTTCGGCCTCGTCCAGGAGGACGAAGGTCCCTCGCTGGCTCGCGAAGGCGAGCGAGCGAATGCGCTCCCGCACGTCCGGTGAGCGCTCCAGCGCCTCGCGCGACGCGGCTGCGATGCCCCGCCAGACCGCGTCCATGTCCTGCTCGATCCAACCGGGGTGCGGGTACAGGCAGGGATACTCGCGATAGCCGCGGGCGACCTCTGTGCCGGCCTCGTCGAAGACCGCGATCGTGACCCCGGTGGTGCCGGCGTCGATCCCGACGAACGCAGCCCCGCCCTTGCCCTCACTCATCGCCGCGCCTTCAAAGGCTTTCGATCCACCCGCTCAGCAGGTCGAAAAAGCGCGTGCGCAGCGCCCGCTGCTCATGTGTCAGATTTGCGAGGAACCGCTCCTTCAGGGAGACCAGCTCGTCCGTTGGCGGATACTCCCGGAGCGGCTTCGCCGCGAGACGTGTGTCGCCCTCGCCTCGCCAGTCCGTGTTGACCGGAAAACCGTAGGCCGCGAGCTGGTCGTGCCAGGTTGCGTCCAGATCGAGCCAGCGGTCGTCGCCTTTAACGCGAAGGAAGTGGTGGAAGTCGGGGACCCGGCCACGCCGCAACAGGTCGCGAAGCTCCTTCGGATAGCTCTCGTGATCGGGGACACCCTCGTCGAAGTGGGTGAAGATGGTGATCAGCTGCGTCTTGTAGCCGAGCCGACGGAGCAGCGCGTCGAGCAGCAGGTGCTTGGCCGAGCACGAGCCGGCATTCAACTCCAGTACGCGCTTCGGATCGCGCTGGCCGATCGAGCCGTAGGGAATGTTGCGCACGGCATGGTACACGGCGACGAGATCGGGCCGGCCCGAAGGGGCGATACGCTCGAGGAACTCGCGGTACGGATCGTCGCTCATGCCACCTCGGCAGTGCGCCCTCAGATTGCGAGATGACGCTGCATGAGCGCGGAATCGCGCAGATCCTCGCGACCGAGTTCGGCGATCGTGCGCCCCTTCTCCATGACGTAGCCACGCTCGGCGACGGTCTCGATCAGGCTCGCGTTCTGCTCGACGACGAGGATGGTGAGAGCGCGCTCGCTCTTCAGACGCAGCAGCACCTCACCGATCTGTTGGACGATGCTCGGCTGGACGCCTTCCGATGGCTCGTCGAGTAGGAGCAGGTCGGGTGAGCCGATGAGCGCGCGCGCGAGCGCCAGCGCCTGCTGCTCGCCGCCGGACAGCGTGCCGCCCTTCTGGCTCAGCCGTTCGCGCAGACGGGGAAAGTATTGGTATGCCACCTCGTGGTCGACCGCCCGCCCGCCGTTGATCCGCTCGCCCATGCGCAGGTTCTCGCGCACCGTGAGGTCGGGGAAGATCTGCTTGCCCTGCGGCACGTAGCCGATACCGAGGCGTGCTCGCGCCTGGACCGGCGCGTGGCTCAGCTCCTCGGCCCCGAAGCGGACCGTGCCGGCGCTCGCAGGAACCAGGCCCATCACAGTCCTCATGAGCGTCGTCTTGCCGACACCGTTGCGTCCGACGACGGCCACGATCTCGCCCGGCTCGACGCGCAGCGAAACGCCCTGCAAGATGTCTCCGGCGCCGTAGCCGCTGTGGAGGTCCTGGATCTCGAGCCGGCGCTCAGGCACGGCGCTCCCCCAGATAGATGCGGCGCACCTCGGCGTCGGCTTCGATCGCAGACAGCGGTCCCTCACGGAATAAAGCACCCTGGTGCAGCACCGTCACGCGCTCAGCGATCTCGCGCACGAACGCCATGTCGTGCGCGACCACGATCAGGGTCAGGCCACGACCTTTGAGTTCTTGGACAAAGGCCGCGGTGCGCATGGTTTCCTCGGGCGTCATCCCGGCGGTCGGCTCATCCATCAAGAGGAGCTTCGGCCTGGTGCCGAGGGTCAGTACCATCTCGAGCCAGTGCTGCTCTCCATAGCTCAGGGTGTTCGCCGGTCGGTCGACGGAGGCCGGAAGCTCGAAGTAATCGAGCGCCCACTGCACGAGGCTGCCGTCGAGGCCGCCGCGGCCGCAGGCGATGGCGAGGTTCTGCGCGACACTCAAGCGCAGGAACACGCGCGTCGTCTGATACTTCATGCTGAGGCCGCGTCGCGCGCGCTGAAACGGTTGGAGCCGCGTCACGTCGGTGCCCGCGAACCGGATCGCGCCGCGGTTCGGCCGATCCAGGCCCATGATCAGCTTGAAGACGGTCGACTTGCCGGCGCCGTTCGGCCCGATCAGGCAGCGGAGCTCGCCCGCCTCGACATCGAGGTCGAGCCCGTCGACGGCCTGGATGCCGCCGTAGTTGCGCTCGAGGCCGCGGATCTCGAGCAGGCTCATCGATGCCGCCGCGCGCGGAGCCAGCGCCAGCCGCTGACCAGCGAGATAATGATGCCCTCCGGGCAGAACATCATCGCGAGCAGCAGCAGCGCGCCCATGAAGACGTAGGCGAACTCGCCGCTGTGGACGGAGAGCGCGTCGGCGAGCCAGACGAGGACCAGCGTCGAGACCACGACCGCGGTGAGGCTCGCCTTGCCGCCCACCGCGACCCAGAGCACCGGCAGCGTCGCCGCCAGCAGACCCACCGAGCTCGGCGACACATAGTTACCCCAGGACGCATAGAGAATGCCGGACAGACCGGCGAGTGCGGCTGCGATCACGAACAGCACGAGGCGGTAGAGACGGATGTCGTAGCCAAGCAACTCGGTCCGCTCCGGGTCTTCGCGGATCGCCACGGTGACGTAGCCGAAGCGGCCGTTGAGGAGCACCCGGAGGCCGAGATAGACGAGCACGCTCAACACCAGCACGAGGTAGTAAAGCGGCAGCGTGAAGCCGTTGAACTCGATCGCGCCGACGGCGAGCGAGGGGATCCCCGTCATGCCGTTGTAGCCGCCCAGCAGCGCCGCCCCGACCCGCCACTCGTAGCCGGCGGTCTGACCCAGGAAGGTCTCGAGGATGAGCGTCAGCACCAGGGTGAGTACCGGCACGATCCACCCGGAGACGCGGCCGTAGAAGACGAAGTAGCCGAAGGCGAGCGCCACGACCACGGTGGCCAGGAGGGCGGCGAGCGCGGCCAGCAGGGTCAGCGTGCCGCCGCCGAGGTTGATCGCGAGGATGCCGTAGCCATAGGCGCCGATGCCGAAGAAGGCCATCTGGCCGAAGCTCAGCACGCCACCATAGCCCCAGAGTAGCGACAGCCCGAGCGCCAGCGGCAGGTTGAGCATGAACGCGGCGACGTTGGAGGCGACGAAGGCGCCGCCGATCAGCGGATAGACCGCAAACCCCAGCAGCACCAGCACCGCGACCGCCCAGAACACCGGGCCATTAAACACCGACTGCGGACCGTCGAGCTGCAGCCGGCCGAGCAATGCTTTCCGGCGCCCACCGGGCAGAACGCCCTCGACCCGTGCGCCCGTGACCGCGGCGCGGCTCATGACGTGGCTTGCTGCCGGCTACGCGCCGCACGACGCATGATCGCGCCTTCGCGCAGGTAGTACGAGAAGCCCTGAGGTAAGAAACGTATAATCACAAGCGCTGCGACCATCAGACCGATGCGGCCCGCGAACTGACCCAACTGCGAAGAGAGCGGAGTTGAGATCAGGGACAGGAACGTGCCGCTGGTCAGCGCGCCCAGGAGCGGGTTGGCGCCGCCGCCGATCACCACGGTGATGAAGGCGGGAGCTATGAAGGTGGTGCCGAAGAGCGGCACCACGGTCGTCGTGGGCGCATAGAGCGCGCCCGTGAGCCCAGCGAGCGCGGCGCCCAGGCCGAAGGTCAGCATGTAGATCCGGTTGGTCGGTACGCCCATGGCCGCAGCCATGTCCGGGTTCTGCATGGTGGCTCGCATCTCCATGCCGAGCCGTGTCCGATAGAACAGCGCCCAGCAGGCCGCGAGCACGGCAAGCGCCCCGCCAGCGAGCACAAGGAAATAAGTGGAGTAGGAGTAGGCGCCATACTGAAAGCCACCGAAGGGCATTTTCACGGCCTGCAGGTAAGGGCCGAGGACGAGCAGCGTGCCCTGGCTCAGGATCAGGCTGAGGCCGAAGGTCGCGACCAGCGCATTCAGGCGCTGTCCGTAGAAGCGGCGCATCACCAGGCGTTCGACCACGATGCCGAATAGCCCGACGACGAAGGTCGCGAGCAGGATGCCGACGATGAACGGCACGCCGGCGTGATACGCGAGGGTGGCGGTATAGGCGCCGAGCATGATGAACTCGCCGTGCGCCAGATTGATGATGTTGAGCATGCCGAGCACGACGATCAGCCCGAGCGAGGCGAACAGCAGGAACCCTAAGTTGACCGCGAACTGGTAGAAGATGTTGAAGGCTTCCGGCCCCATGCTCGACCTCCGAAGCGGGAGGCGGTGCGACCATGGCCGCGCCGCCCCCGTGCCCAAACCCTAGAGGTTTTTCTTGAAGTACGGATCCTCCTCGGGTGTGTATTGCTTGAACTCGGCGGTCTTCACAAGGTTAACCCCGAGCCGCCTGAGCCACCAGGGCTCGATGTGCGGCCACTCCTGCACGAAGGTGATCGAGTGGTCTTTCTCGGCCCGGGCGATGCGGATGTAGTGACTGAGGTGGTGCGTCGCAGGATCCATGAACACCCAGCCCTCGGGCGCCTCGAGGCCGATCCCCGAACTCGAGCGCCTCGATGACCGCCGCCTGGTTCGTGGTTTTGGCGAGGCGCACCGCTGCGGCGTAGAGATGCGTCGCGTTGTATGCATTCTGCGACTGCTGGGAAATATAGGGCTCGTCCGGGAACATCTCGTGGAACCGCTTGACGAAGGCCTGATTCCGCGCGGTCGGGATCTCCTCCATGTAGTTGACCGCGACGTGCATCCCGGCGAGCGCCGGTGGGGCGAATTGCTTGTGCTCGTAACCTTGGGCCATGTTGATCGATGAGCCCATGGGGTAGTGCACCCCCGCAGCATTGGCCTGCGGATAGTAGTTCGAGTGGTTCTGGCCGGTGATGTACATCATCAGCCAGTCGGGTTTGGCGTTCTGGATGCGGGCGATGGTCGAGGTGAAATCGGACACACTGAGCGGGATGAACTCCTCGCCCACCACCTTGGCATTGAGCACCGGCGCGAAGGCCCTGGTCCACATTGCCGACAGCTGGCCGAAGTTGTAGTCGGCCGCCGGGGTATAGATCTTGTTGCCGAAGTTGGCGACCATGTACTCCATGGCCGGGATGATCTGCTGCTCGGCGACGGCGCCGGTGCAGAAGGTGTATTTGTCGGCGACACCGCCTTCGTACTGGTTGTTGTAGAAGTAAAGCTGCTTGGTCTGGTCCATGATCGGCCGGATCGCTTCACGCTCAGCACTCGCGAACCCGCCCATCAGCACGTCGACCTTGTCCTCGAGGATCAGCCGCCTGGCGAGCTGCTGGAACACGCGATTTTCGGACTGTGGGTCGGGCGCGACCAGCTCGATCTGGCGGCCGAGGACGCCCTTCTCGCCGGAGTTGACCAGGATCTCATCGGTGTCGTCGTAGCCCTGCGGCGTGCCCTTGCCGCCCGGCCCGGTTGGCCCCGAACGCAGCGTCTTGCCCTCGTTGATCTCTTTGATGGCCAACTGGGTCGCATGGTATTTGGGCGTCCCGAACAGAGCGAAATTGCCCGAGCGATCCTCGAGCAGGCCGAACTTGATCGGCCCGCTCTCCTGAGCCCGGACGTGGATCGCCGGGAAGCCGGCGAGCCCGGCCGCAGCACCCGCGGCGGAGGCGCCGGCGATGAAACCGCGCCGGCTGATGCCCAGGCGCTCCTCGGGCCGCGCGGCGCTTTCGCTTGCCCTCGACGGCTGGCCCGCGTCGGACCGTTCTGTCTTCGCTTCGTTCGTCATGTGGAGATCTCCCTCTGCCTCCTGGCTTTCCAGTTCGGCCCGCCGCACTCGTCGGCGAGCCGCCGAACGTTCGATTGGCTCATTCGCGCCGTCCCCCGGCCCGCCTTCCCTCGCGGCGCGCGCCCGCGGCCCCCGTCTCCGCGCCGATGCGCGTCCCGGCGCCGGCGGCCAGCTCCAGGATCGCCCGCGCGAGGCGCGCATCGACCACCAGCGCGTTGACGAAGCCGCCGCACACTGCGGCGTGCACGGCGCGCGCCTTGACCGGCCCGCTCGCGACCCCGATCGACCAAGGGATTCTTCGGATCTGCTCGACGCCGATCGTGATCAGGCGCTCGTGCACCAGCGTCGGCACGAGCTGTCCCGCCGCGTCGATGAAATACGAGAAGACGTCGCCGACCGCGCCCATGTGGACCAACTGCTCGAGGTCGGCGAGTGGGACGTAGCCGCTCGCGAGCAGGGTCGATGAGCGCACAGGGACCAGCGAGCCGATCCCGACGACCGCCACGTCGAGCTGGTGGAACAGCGCGAAGGTCTCGGCGATGCTGGTCTCGGCCAGCAGGATCTCGCGTGTCGCCCGCTTGTCGACGATGCCGGGGGCGTGCAGGAGGATCGGCTGCACCCCGAGCTTCTCGGCGAGGTGGCGGGTGACCTCGTGGCAGTCGAACTGATTGGGCAGCGCCTTGTTGCCGCCGGTGATCTGGACCACGCAGCCGCCGTGACCATCCCGCCGCTCAAGCTTGCTCACCAGCTCGTACGTGGTGCTGCCCCAGCCGATGCCAATGGTCATCCCATCAGTGACGAGTTCGCTCAGGAACGCGGCCCCGGCTGCGCATACCTGCTCTTTGCTCGTTGCATCGTCGGCTTCCGCTTCTACATCGACGATCACGGCACCCTTGAGATCGAGCGCCGCCTCCAGCTCGCTCTCCAACTCCAGGGTCTGACGGTACGGCGAGCGGATCTCGATGCGCACGATGTCGGCGGCAAGCGCGTCACGCAGGATCCGGCCGACCTTGTAGCGGGACAGAGCCAGCCGGGCGCCGATCTCGGCCTGGGTCAGGTGCTCGCGGTAGTACAGATGGCAGACCTTGGTGGCGAGCTTGTCG
>CAWFGZ010000033.1:0-27336 GCA_963815435.1 uncultured Alphaproteobacteria bacterium | reverse complement strand
CGCCGCCTCGCGCACCTTCTGGTAGCGCTCGCGCCTTGGGGACGCCGGCGAGCCGGAGCGCGAAGCGCCATGTTGTCGCGCGACGCGTCATGTGCGGGTAGAGCGCGTAGGTCTGGAACACCATGGCGAGGCCGCGCTCGGCCGGCGGCACGTCGTTGACCCGCTCGCCGTCGATCAAGAGCTCGCCCGAGGTGATCTCCTCGAGCCCGGCGATCATCCGCAGCAGGGTCGACTTGCCGCAGCCCGACGGGCCGACGAAGACCACGAACTCCCGATCGTCGATGTCGAGGTCGACGCCCTTGATGACCTCGACCTCGCCGTAGGCCTTGTGCAGATCGCGCAGTCGAGACGGTCGCCATGGCTAGCTCCTGCTCTTGCCTACTTGACGGCGCCGAAGGTCAGGCCGCGCACGAGCTGGCTGCTGGCTCATCCAGCCGAACACCAGGATGGGTGCGATGGCGACCGTCGAGGCGGCCGACAGCTTGGCCCAGAAGAGGCCCTCCGGGGCCGAGAAGGAGGCGATGAAGGCGGTGAGCGGCGCCGCGTTGGAGGAGGTCAGGTTGAGGCTCCAGAAGGCCTCGTTCCAGCAGAGGATGATCGAGAGCAGCCCGGTCGAGGCGATGCCCGGCAGCGACAGCGGCATCAGCAGCATCCAGACCTCCTGCTTGGGCTTGGCGCCGTCCATGCGCCCGGCCTCGAGGATGTCCTTCGGCACCTCCTTGAAGAAGGTGTAGAGCAGCCAGACCACGATCGGCAGGTTCATCAGCATGTAGATCACGATCAGGCCCCAGCGCGTGTCGAGCAGCGCCCAGCGTTCTTGGCGATGAGATAGATCGGCACCAGCACGCCGACCGCCGGCATCATCTTGGTCGACAGCATCCAGAGCAGGAGGTCCTTGGTCCGCTTGGCCGGGGAAGAACGCCATCGCGTAGGCCGCCGGCACGGCGATCACGATCGCCAGCAGCGTGGCGCCGACCGAGATCACGACGCTGTTCCACGCAAAGTGGACGTAGTCGGCGCGCTCGCGCACCGTCGACGTAGTTCTCCAGCGTCGGGGTGAAGAAGATCGCCGGAGGGGTTTCGATCGCCACGATCTCGGGCTTCAGGCTGGTCAGACCCATCCAGAGGATCGGGAAGAACAGCAGGAAGGCGGCGAGCCAGCCGAGGACCGCGATCAGGATCCGTTCACGGAGGGAGCTGCGCATGTCGGGCTCCTCAATCGGTGATGTTGCGGGCGATCGAGCGCACCAGGAAGATCGCGACGATGTTGGCGAGCACGACCGCGATCATGCCGCCCGCCGAGGCGGTCCCGACGTCGAAGTCGAGCAGCGCCCGCTGGTAGATCAGGAAGGCGAGGTTGGTCGAGGCGAGGCCCGGCCCGCCCGAAGTCGTGACGTAGATCTCAGCGAACACGTTCAGCAGGAAGATCGTCTCGATCATGATCACGACGCTGATCGCCCGGCCGAGATGCGGCAGGATGATAAAGAAGAACATGGAGAACGGCCCCGCGCCGTCCATCCGCGCCGCCTCCTTCTGTTCGTTGTCGAGCGACTGGATCGCGGTGAGCAGAATCAACAGCGCGAACGGCACCCACTGCCAAGAGACGATGATGATCACCGAGGTGAGCGGCAGATCACCGAAGAAATCTATCACTGGCAGGCCGAGCGAGCGCGAGAAGAACGCGAACAGCCCGTTGACCGGGTGCATCAGCATGTTCTTCCAGATCAGGGCGCTGACCGTCGGCATGACGAAGAACGGGGCGATCGCCAGCAGGCGGGCAATGTTGCGACCGAAGAAATCCTGGTCGAACAGCACCGCCAGAAGGGTGCCGAGCCCGACCGTGATCACCAGCACCCAGCCGACCAGGTAGAGCGTGTTGAGCATCGCCGTCCACAAGGACGGATCGGTCAGCAGATAGCTATAGTTCTCGAGCCCGGCGAAACCCGATCGCTCGGGGTAGAGGAGGTTGTAGTACTGGAAGGAGAACCAGAGCGTCATCGCCAGCGGGACGATCATCCAGAGGAACAGAAGGATGACCGCAGGTGAGGACAAGGGCAGCGTGTTCACGCTGCGCCGGCTGCGGCGGGACGTGCCCACCGTCGCGGCAGTCGCGACACCGGTCGTTGTGGCCATGGCGGCTCCCCTCCCCGAGGCGACGAGATCGTCCCGCCGGCTGGCCCAGCCGGCGGGACGGGGTTCAGCTTACTTGATGTAGCGGGCCTGCTTCATGACCCGCTCGACCGCGCTCTGCGAGGTCTCGAGCGCCTGGTCGACCTTGACCTGTCCGGCGAGCGCCGAGGCGATCTGCTGGCCGACCGTCGTGCCGATCCCCTGGAACTCGGGAATCTGGACGTACTGGATGCCGGTATAGGGCACCGGATCCTTGGTCGGCTTGGTGATGTCGGCGTCGGCCACCGCCTGGTAGACGAACTTCGCGAACGGTGCGGCCGCCTGGTACTTGGGGTTGTCATAGGTCGACTTGCGCGTGCCGGGCGGTGCTGAGACCCACCCCTGGCTCTCGCCGACCAGAGTCACATAGTCCTTCGAGGTCGCCCACTTCACGAACGACTTGGCGACATCGACCTTCTTCGACGACGACGGGATGCCGAGCGCCCAAGCCCAGAACCAGGCCGAGCCATTGCTGGTCACCTCGATCGGCGCCGGAGCGAACGCGGTCTTGTCGGCGACCTGGCTCTCCTTCGGGTTGTAGATGTAGCCGGCAGCCGAGGTGGCATCGACCCACATCGCGCAATGCCCGGTCGCGAACAGGGCCCGGTTCTCATTGTGGCCGTTCGCCGTGGCCCCGGGCGGGCCGTACTTGTTCATGTTTTCGACGTACCAGCTGATCGACTTCTTCCAGGGCTCGGTGGTCAGCTGCGGTTCCCACTTCTCATTGAACCAGCGCCCGCCGAACGCGTTCACCATCGGGTCGATGAACGCCATGTTCTCGCCCCAGCCCGGCTTGCCGCGCAGGCACAGGCCATACAGTTCCTTCGGCCTGTTGGTGATCTTGGCGGCGTACTCGGCGACCTGGTCGTAGGTCGGCTTGTCCGGCATCTTGATGCCGGCCTGATCGAACAGATCCTTCCGGTAGAAGGTGAACGAGCTTTCGGCGTAGAACGGGACGGCGTAGAGCTTGTCCTCATAGGACAGCCCCTTGACCACCGTCGGGATCAGGTCGGCGTAGTCGTAGTCGTCGCCGAGGTCGTTCAGGCTGACGAGCCATTTCTGCTTGCCCCAGATCGGGGCCTCGTAGGAACCGATGGTGATGATGTCGAACTGGCCGCCCTTGGTCGCGATGTCGGTGGTCACGCGCTGGCGCAGCACGTTCTCCTCGAGCACGACCCAGTTGAGCTTGTTGCCGGTCGCCTGCTCCCATTTTGGCGAGAGCTTCTGCATGATGATCATGTCAGAGTTGTTGACCGTGGCGATGGTCAACGTCTCAGCTTTGGCCATCGCCGTCGTAGCCAGAAGCGCGGCCGCGGCGACGGCCGGTAGGAGTTGCTGTCGGTGACGATACATCACGACCTCCCTTGGTTGTGGGGTTTAACGATTTCCTAAACGTCCAGCAGCGGCAACACAAGTCCTCGATGGAAAAGGGAGCGCCAGGGTCCGGCGGAGCGGAAGGGTAGCGGGGAGCATGGGTAACGAGTTCATCCTCATCGAGGGTGCGCGGCAGAACAACCTGAAAGGGGTCACCGTCCGCGTGCCGATCGGCGCGGTCACCGCGGTCACCGGGGTGGCGGGGGCCGGCAAATCCTCGCTCGCCTTCGAGGTCCTCTACGCCGAGGGCTATCGGCGCTACGTCGAGACCTTCAGCCCCTACGCGCGGCAGTTCCTCGAGCGGCTCGATCGGCCGCGGGCCGAGCGGATCGAGGGCGTGCTGCCGTCGATCGCGATCGATCGCACTGCGCCGGTCCGGACCTCGCGCTCGACCGTCGGCACCATGACCTCGATCGCCGACTATCTGCGCTCGCTCTACGCGCGCGCGGCCACCCTCCACTGTCGTGGTTGCGGCGAGCCGGTCGAGCGCCACTCGCCGTCCTCGATCTTCGAGGCTCTGCTGGACGCGGCGGAGGGCGAGCCGGCGCTGATCTGCTTTCCGGCGAGCGTCGGGCGCGCCAGCAAGGCGGCGCTCCGCGATGTCTTTCAGCAGCTCGGCTTTCGCCGCGTGCTCGAGGGCGGCCGTGCGGTGCCCCTCGAGGAGGCCCGCCTTCGACCCACGAAGGGGAGGGTCAGGGTCGTGCTCGATCGGATCACCGCCGGGCGCGGCCAGCGCGAGCGGATCGTCGATTCGCTCGAGCAGGCGCTCCGCTTCGGCAAGGGCCGGATTGAACTGCATCTCGAGCGCCTCGACGAGCCGCTTCGCTTCAGCGAGGCGCTCCGCTGCGAGCGCTGCGAGATCGATTACGCCGACCCGACCCCGGCGCTGTTCTCGTTCAACAATCCGATCGGCGCCTGCCCGACCTGTCGTGGCTTCGGCCGCACGGTCGACATCGATCCCGACCTGGTGGTGCCCAATGCGCGCCTGAGCGTCGCAGCCGGTTGCATCAAGCCGTTCCAGACGCCCTTCTACGGCGACTGTCAGGAGGCGCTGCTGCGATTCCTGGGGCGCGAGGGGATTTCGCCGGAAGTCGCCTGGCAGGACCTCGACCCGAAGACGCGCCAAGTGATCTGGGCGGGCGAGCCGGGCGGGCGCTCGCATTGGCGCTCGCGCTGGTACGGTATTCAGGGCTTCTTCGAGTGGCTCGAGTTTCGCGCAGCTACCGCATTCACGTGCGGGTCTTTCTCTCGCAATATCGCCGCTATCTGCCCTGTCCCGACTGCGCTGGCGCCAGGCTCAGGCCTGAGGCACTGCTGTTTCGCATCGCCGGGCGGACGCTGCCCGAGGTCGAAGCGCTGCCGATCGTCGACGCGGAGCGCTTCTTTCACGACTGGTCGGCGGCCAGCGGCGATACGGCGACCGAGCTGCTTCTGCGCGAGATCCGCGGTCGCCTTCGCTTTCTGCTCGACGTCGGGCTCGGCTACCTGACCCTCTCGCGGCAGTCCCGCACCCTTTCTGGCGGCGAGGCGCAGCGAGTCACGCTCGCGACCGCGCTCGGCAGCTCGCTCACCAGCACGCTCTACGTGCTCGACGAGCCCTCGGTGGGCCTGCACCAGCGCGACGTCGGCCGGCTCGCCGGCGTGCTCCGGCGTCTCGCCGCGGCCGGCAATGCGGTCGTGGTCGTGGAGCACGATCCGGGGCTGATCGGTGCCGCCGCCCACGTCATCGACCTCGGGCCGGGGCCCGGGCGCGAGGGCGGCGAGGTCGTCTATCAGGGGCCGCTCGGCGGCCTGCTCGAGGAGCCACGCTCAAAGACCGGAGCGCATCTCACGGGCCGCCTCAGCATGCCGGCGCCCGCCGAGCGCCGCCGGCTCGATCCGGTGCGCCGGCTCCGCGTGGTTCGAGCGCGCGAGAACAACCTTCGCGAGCTGACACTGGAACTCCCGCTCGGCCTGCTGGTGTGTGTTACCGGGGTCAGCGGCTCGGGCAAGTCGACGCTGGTCGATCAGGTGCTCTATCGCAACCTTCGCCGCCAGTTCGGCCAGAGCGAGGCCGAGCCCGGGCTCTGCGAGGCGATCGAGGGCGCCGAGCAGCTCGCGGGCGTCGTCCTGGTCGACCAGTCGCCACCGGGGCGCACTTCCCGCATGAACGCCGCCACCTACATGGGCGTGCTCGGGCCGCTCCGCGACGCCTTCGCGGCCGGCGAGGACGCGCGCATCCGGGGGCTCGACGCCTCCGCCTTCTCGTTCAACTCCGCGGCCGGCGCCTGTCCCCACTGCCGGGGCGCCGGCTATGAGAAGCTCGAGCTGCAGTTCCTGCCCGATGCCTACGTCCGCTGTCCCGGCTGCGACGGGCGGCGCTTTCGGCCGGAGGTGCTGGAGGTCCGCTGCCGCGGGTTCAACATCGCGGAGCTGCTCGACCTGCCGGCGCGCGATGTGGCGGAGCTGTTCAGCGATCGGGCGCGGATCAGCGCCGCGCTGCAGCCGCTCCTCGACATCGGCCTCGGCTATCTGGCGCTCTCCCAGCCCGCACCGACCCTCTCGGGCGGCGAGGCGCAGCGGCTCAAACTCGCAAGGCAGCTGGCGCGTGCCCAGGGCGCATCGAACCTGCTCCTGATCCTCGACGAGCCCACGACCGGCCTGCACGCAGCCGACGTCTCGGCCCTGCTCGGCGTGCTCCAGAAGATGGTCGAGGGCGGCCACTCGGTCGTCGTGGTCGAGCACAACATGGACGTCGCGAAAGCGGCGGACTGGCTGATCGACCTCGGCCCCGAGGGCGGCGACGAGGGCGGCCGGCTGGTCGGCGAAGGCCCCCCCGAGGCCCTGGCCAGGCTGAAGACGCCAACCGGCCAGGCCTTGCATCAGGCGTTCGCACGCCCAGCCGCTCGACCGCGGCAGTCACACCGGGACGTCCCGCAGGGCGTCGAAGGTGCGGCGCGCGACGGCGCCATTCACATCCTCGGCGCCCGCGAGCACAATCTTCGCGCGATCGAGGTCCAGATCCCGCGCGATCGCCTGGTCGCGATCACCGGGGTCAGCGGTTCCGGCAAGTCGACCCTCGCCTTCGACATCCTCCATGCCGAAGGCCAGCGTCGCTTTCTCGACTGCCTGCCCGCCTACGCGCGGCAGTTCATCCGGCCGCTCGCGCGGCCCGAGGTCGATCGGGTCGAGAGTGTGCCGCCGACCGTATCGCTTGAGCAGAAGCTCTCTCGCGGCACGTCGATGTCGACGGTCGGCACCGGCTCGGAGGTCTATCATTATCTCCGCCTCCTGTTCGCCGCGCAGGGAATCGCGCACTGCCTGCGCTGCGGCGTCCCGGGCGAGGCGGCGGAGCCGGCACAGCTCGCCGGGCGGATTACCCGCGACTTTGCCGGCGCGAGCTTCACGCTGCTGGCACCGCTGATCCGCCAGCGCAAGGGCATCCATCGCGAGGCGATCGCGATCGCGGCGAAGCGCGGCATCGAGCGGGTGCGGATCGATGGCGCCGTCCACGATGCGGCCACCCCGCCGCGCCTCGACCGTTACCGGGTCCACGACGTCGACGCCGTGGTCGCCGAAGGACCGGCGACGGCCGGAGATGAGCCGGAGCGGCTCCGCTCGGCCGTCGAGCGGGCGCTGGCGATCGGAGCGGGCATGGTGATCGCGGCCGCGCCGGGGCTGGCGGACCGCTTCTACTCGACCCGACGCGCTTGCCCCAGTTGTGGCGCCGGGTTGCCGGTGCCCGATCCGCGCCTGTTCGCCTGGAGCCAGAAGTTCGGCGCCTGCCCGGTCTGTCACGGCGCCGGCACCAGGGTGAGGGGCGAAGGCGACGACGAATCGCGCGAGCCCTGCCCGGCCTGCGCTGGCACCCGCCTCCGCCCGGAGGCGCTCGCGGTGCAGATCGACGGCCACAACATCGGTGAGGTGGCCGCGCTCACCGTGCGCGAGGCCGACGCCTGGCTCGCCGGCGTCGGTGGGGTGCTCACAGAGGTGCGCGAGCGCGTGCTGCCCGAGCTCGAGAACCGCCTCGCTCTGCTCGAGCAGCTCGGGCTCGGCTACCTCGCCCTCGACCGGAGTGCCGATACGCTTTCGACCGGCGAGGCGCAGCGCATCCGGATCGTCGCCCAGCTCGCCTCCAATCTGCGGGGCGTCTGCTACGTCCTGGATGAGCCGACCGTAGGGCTGCATCCGCGCGACTCGGAAGCGCTCGTGCGCGCCCTGTTCGGCCTGCGCGAGCGCGGCAACACCGTCGTCGTGGTCGAGCATGAGGAGGCTGTGATCCGCGCCTGCGACCACGTGATCGATCTCGGCCCGGGCGCCGGCGCCGACGGTGGCCGGGTCGTGGCCGTGGGCCCACCCAGGGCGATCGCTCACGCCGGGGCCTCCGCCACGGGCCGCTGGCTGAGGCACGATGCGCCGCGCGCGCCATGGCCGAGGCGCCCGCTCGACGATGCGCCCCGGCTTCGCGTCCTCGGCGCGCGGCTGCACAACCTCCGGGACCTGAGCGTCGACATCCCGCTCGGCCGGCTGGTCTCGGTCACCGGGGTCAGCGGCTCGGGCAAGTCGACCCTGGTCCGCGACGTCCTTCACCGGGCGCTGAAGGCGCGCCTCGCCGGCCGTGAGCTGCCGGCCTCGCTCGAGGGTCTCGAGGGCTGGCAAGGGATCGATCGGGCGCTCGAGGTCGACGAGTCGCCGATCGGCCGCACGCCCCGCTCCGTGCCGGCGACCTACGTCGGCATCATGAATGGCATCCGCGCGCTGTTCGCCTCGACCCCCGAAGCCCGGGCGCGGGGCTACGGCGCCGGCCGGTTCTCCTTCAATCTCGCGGGCGGCCGCTGCGAGCGCTGCCGCGGGCAGGGTCGGCTCGAGGTCAAGATGGCCCTGCTGCCGGTCGTCTACATGACCTGCGAGGCCTGCGGCGGGCGCCGCTACAACCTCGACACGCTGGAGGTGACGCTCAAGGGCAGCTCGATCGCGGATGTGCTCGCCATGCCGGTCGAGACGGCGCGCGAGTTCTTCGGGGCCTTTGCCGCGATCCGCCGGCCGCTCGAGTTCCTGGCGGAGATCGGCCTCGGCTATCTCGCCCTCGGCCAGGCGAGCCCGACGCTCTCTGGCGGCGAGGCGCAGCGGGTCAAGCTCACGGCCGAGCTCGCCGCGCCCGGCTCGGGCAGGTCGCTTTACGTCCTGGACGAGCCGACCACGGGCCTGCACATGGCCGACGTCGCGAGGCTGATCGGCGCGCTCCAGCGCCTCGTCGACCGGGGCGACACGGTGGTCGTCATCGAGCACAACCTCGACCTGATCGCAGCTGCGGACTGCGTCGTCGACCTGGGCCCCGAGGGCGGTGCCAGCGGCGGCCGGGTGGTCGCCTGGGGAACCCCCGAGGCGGTCGCCGGCTCGCCCGAATTCGAGAACCGGCGCCTACCTGCGCCAGAGTCTGGAGCGGGCGACACGGCCGCTCGAGAATGTCGCCCGCGATGCCGCCCTGCCCGGCGGGTGATCACCCCGCGCGCGGCAGCGCGCGTCGCCTTCACGTAGCGTCGGAGATCGCGAGCAGCTCCGCGCCCTCGGCCACCTGATCGCCGACCGCGAAATTGACGTGATCGACGACGCCGGCGACCGGCGCGCTGATCGTGTGCTCCATCTTCATCGCTTCGAGGATCATGAGCGGCACGCCGACGGCGACGCGATCGCCCGGCTTGACCATGACCGCGATGATGTTGCCCGGCATCGGCGCGCTGAGGCTGCCGTCCACGATCTCGTCCGCCATGCCCGCGGTGAGCGGATCATGGATCTCCAGCCGGTGGCGCCCGGCGGGGCTGAAGATGATCAGCTCTGGGCCGAGACGCACCACCGTGGCGCTGCTCCGCACGCCGTCGAGGTCGAAGCGGAGCCGGCCGTCGGGCGCGAGCGCACCACTCGCCCGGACGGAGCCGCCCGGCAGGTCGAGGAGGAAATGGTCGGGCCGGTAGTGGGCCGTGACTCTGACCTGACGATCGCCGTCGCGCAGCTCGAGCGTGTGATGAT
The DNA here is from genome assembly GCA_963815435.1 of uncultured Alphaproteobacteria bacterium. GTDB lineage: Bacteria > Pseudomonadota > Alphaproteobacteria > Geminicoccales > Geminicoccaceae > DATAOG01. Next base: position 17,787 of record CAWFGZ010000033.1, on the reverse strand, counting down.
TGTCGTCATTCAGGCGCCAGCCCGAGGCGCCATGCCAGGGCGAATGCGGATCGAGCGAGCTGGCCGCCAACGCTCTGGCATCGTGCTGCACCTGCAACAGCTCGCCGAGCGCGGCGATCGCGAGCACCGGATCGGGCGCGGGCCCGGGCGCTGAGAGCAACTCGCTCTGGTGGCGCTCGATTAAGGCGGTGTCGATCTCGCCGGCGGCGAACGCTGGATGAGCAGCGACCGCGGCCAGGAACTCGAGGTTGGTGGTCAGTCCGGCCACCTGGTAGTCGGCGAGCGCTGCTCGGAGCCGGCCGAGTGCCCGCGCGCGATCCATGTCCCAGACGATCAGCTTGGCGAGCATGGGATCGTAGTGGATGCCGACCTCGTCGCCCGACCGCACGCCGCTCTCGATCCGCACGTTGGCGCTCTCCTCGGGCGGGCGCAGGTGCCGGAGGATACCGGTCTGGGGCAGGAAGTCGCGCGCCGGGTCCTCGGCGTAGATCCGCGCCTCGAAGGCGTGGCCGTGGATCGCGAGGTCGTCCTGGCGGCAGGGCAGCGGCTCGCCCGCGGCCACCTTCAGCTGCCACTCGACCAGATCCTGCCCGGTGATCATCTCGGTCACCGGGTGCTCGACCTGGAGGCGCGTGTTCATCTCCATGAAGTAGAACCGATCCTGCTCGACAATGAACTCGACCGTGCCGGCGTTCTGATAGCCGACGGCGCGCGCCGCGGCGATCGCCGCCTCGCCCATCGCGGCCCGCCGCTTCGCGGTCATGCCCGGCGCCGGCGCCTCCTCGATGATCTTCTGGTGGCGGCGCTGGATCGAGCAGTCGCGCTCGAACAGGTGCAGGATGTTGCCGTGGCGGTCGCCGAACACCTGGATCTCGATGTGGCGCGGCCGGGTGAGATATTTCTCCACCAGCATCCGATCGTCGCCGAACGCGCCCGCGGCCTCGCGCCGGGCAGCGGCGAGCGCCTCGCCGAAAGCCTCGGGCCGCTCGACCACGCGCATGCCCTTGCCGCCGCCGCCGGCCGATGCCTTGAGCATGACCGGATAGCCGATCGCTCGAGCGGCTTCGGCGAGCCGCGCCGGGGCCTGATCCTCGCCGTGGTAGCCCGGGACGAGCGGCACCTTGGCCTGCTCCATCAGCGCCTTGGCGGCGCTCTTCGAGCCCATGGCGCGGATCGCCTCGGCGGGCGGGCCGATGAAGACCAGTCCGGCAGCGGTGCAGGCCTCGGCGAAGCCGGCGTTCTCGGCCAGGAAGCCGTAGCCCGGATGGATCGCTTCGGCGCCCGCGCTCTTGCGCGATCTCGATGATCCGCTCGCCCCGCAGATAGCTCTCGCGCGCCGGCGCCGGGCCCGAGCAGCCAGGCCTCGTCGCAAAGGTCGACGTGGCGGGCGCCGCGATCGGCCTCGGAATAGACCGCGACCGTGCGGATGCCGAGCCGGCGGCAGGTGCGGGCGATCCGGCAGGCGATCTCGCCGCGGTTGGCGATCAGGATCTTCTCGAACATCGCCCGCCCTGACTACATGCGGAACACGCCGAACGCGGTCTTCTCGATCGGCGCGTTGAGCGCCGCCGAGATCCCGAGCCCGAGCACCATGCGGGTTTCGGCCGGGTGCGATGATGCCGTCGTCCCAGAGCCGGGCGCTCGCGTAGTAGGGATGCCCCTGGCTCTCGTACTGATCCAGGATCGGCTGCTTGAACGCCGCCTCCTCTTCGACGCTCCAGCTCCGGCCCTGGCGCTCGAGGCCGTCGCGGCGGACCTCGGCCAGCACGTTCGCCGCCTGCTCGCCGCCCATCACCGAGATCCGCGCGTTCGGCCACATCCAAAGGAAGCGCGGCCCGTAGGCGCGCCCGCACATGCCGTAGTTGCCGGCGCCGAAGCTGCCGCCGATGATCACCGTGAACTTCGGCACGCTCGCAGAGGCGACCGCGGTCACCAGCTTGGCGCCGTCCTTGGCGATGCCGCCCGCCTCGTATTTGCGCCCGACCATGAAGCCGGTGATGTTCTGCAGAAAGACCAGCGGGATGCCGCGCTGGCAGCAGAGCTCGATGAAATGGGCGCCCTTGAGCGCGGATTCCGAGAACAGCATGCCGTTGTTGGCGAGGATGCCGACCGGATAGCCGAAGATGTGGGCGAAGCCCGTGACCAGCGTGGTGCCGTAGAGCGCCTTGAACTCGTCGAGCGCGCTGCCGTCGACGATCCGCGCGATCACCTCGCGGACGTCGTAGGGTTTCCTCAGATCGGCGCCGACGATGCCGTACAGCTCGGCCGCATCGTACAGCGGCTCCGCCGGCTCGCGCAGCTCCAGCTCCGGCCGCTTGATGCGGTTCAGATTGGCGACGATCCGGCGCGCGAGACCGAGCGCGTGGCCATCATTCAGGGCGTAGTGGTCGCTCACGCCGGAGGTGCGGGCGTGGACGTCGGCGCCGCCCAGCTCCTCGGCGGTGACCACCTCGCCGGTCGCGGCTTTGACCAGCGGCGGGCCGCCCAGGAAGATCGTGCCCTGTCCGCGCACGATGATGCTCTCGTCGGCCATCGCCGGCACGTAGGCGCCGCCCGCCGTGCAGGAGCCCATGACCACGGCGATCTGGGCGATCCCCGCCGCCGACATGGTCGCCTGATTGTAGAAGATCCGGCCGAAGTGATCGCGGTCGGGAAAGACCTCGTCCTGGTTGGGCAGATTGGCGCCGCCGGAATCGACCAGATAGATGCAGGGCAGGCGGTTCTCGCGCGCGATCTCCTGGGCGCGCAGGTGCTTCTTGACCGTGATCGGATAGTAGGTGCCGCCCTTCACCGTGGCGTCGTTGGCCACGACCATGCACTCGCGGCCCGGCCACGCGACCGATGCCGGTGATCAGGCCGGCGGCGGGCACCGCATCCTCGTACATGCCGAAGGCGGCGAGCTGGGACAGCTCGAGGAACGGCGAGCCGACGTCGAGCAGGGCGCGCACCCGCTCGCGCGGCAACAGCTTGCCGCGGCCGAGGTGGCGCTCGCGCGCCGCCGCGCCGCCGCCCTGCTTGATCAGGGCGACCCTGGCGCGCAGATCGAAGACCAACGCATCCATCGCCGCGGCATTGGCGTGAAACGCCGCCCCGCGCGGGTCGATCTTGCTCCGAATCACGTTCATCTCGGCCATGCCCGATAGCGAAAGCCCTGTCGCAACCGGGGATTAGACGGGAAACGTGCCGACGGCAATCCTGCCGCAGAGCTGCAGATGGTTCATTTGACAGCCCGTAACGAGTGACGTTACAATCTGAGGACGGTGATCAGGAGCTTCCGCCACAAGGGCCTGCGGGATCTGTTCCTCACCGGCCGCAGCGCCGGCGTGCGCGCGGATCTGAAGCGGCGTTGCCTCGTCCGCCTGGATGCGCTGAACGCCGCTATTGAGCTGCGCCAGCTGGACCTCCCTGCCTTCCGCCTGCATCCGCTCAAAGGCGATCAGGCCGGACGGTGGGCGATCGACGTCAATGGCCCCTGGCGGATCAGCTTCGAGTGGAGCGAGGATGGCGATGCCTACCGGGTCGACCTCGAGCAGTACCATTGAGCCCAAGGAATACGCGGTGACCGAGCGCCCTTCGCGCTGCCCGACGCACCCGGGCGAGCTGCTGCGCGAGATCCTCGCCGACGGGCTGAAGCTGTCGGTGGCCGAGGCCGCGCGTCAGCTCGGCGTGAGCCGGATGACCCTGCACCGGCTCCTTCGGGGCGAGCAGGTGGTCACGCCCGAGATGGCGCTCCGCCTCGGCAAGCTCTGCGGCAACGGCCCGGAGTTCTGGCTGCGGATGCAGATGATGCGGGACCTCTGGCGCCTGGAACGCACCCTCCGCGCCGACCTCGCCCGCATCCCGACCCACCGTGCCGCGTGATCCAGGCGACGGGCCGGATTCCCCGTGAGAAGCCCCGACCTCATTTTCTACACTTCCGATGGTCAAGGGCTTGCCTGATGCACTGCAAGGGTGCAAGCTCCGTGGTCAGCGTCCGGCATTTGAGGAATGTCGGATCACGCAAAGTGGGTCGGTCGACCAACGACCGGAATTTCAAGATCCGGGTCGAAGGCACGCACATCACCGGCTCAGGCGTGAGGGACATCGACGATGGGCGCTCAGGGTGAGCCGCAGTCGGCGGCGCCGAAACGTTGGAAGGCGTTCCTGGCCTACGCACACAACGACAGTGCCGACTACATCAAGAATTTTTATGACGTTTTCACCAGGGAGCTAGAGCGGCTGCACGTTGGCACGCCAGAAAAAATTTTTCCTGGATGCCGCGAAAAACGACAAGGCTGGTGATGTTAAGCGATATTTAGAAGAGCATGCTAGTCACGCCGATTTCCTACTTATCCTTGTGGGCACACACTACCGGTCGCGACCCTTTTGTCTTTACGAATTGCGTGCGTTTCGAAACCAATTTGATGATTTAAACAAAGTGCGCGATCGATTGTTCATCGTTGAAATCGACAAGGGTGCATTGGCGACTCTGAAACTAGTGAACGTCGATGATCAGAAAGAACTAGTGGAGGATCTTAAATCCTGCTTTCACGAGGAGTTTTGGCAGGACGACAAGCGGATTATCTCTAGAAGGGACGATGGAAAGCTCAACGAGCACTTCGAGCAAAAGGCCGAGCACGTAGCCGAGATCTTTGCAAACCGATACCGCGAGCTGGGGTCACCCCAGGCCCCGCGCCCGGTGTCAGTGCGGCCTGCCCACGGAATTGCGCCAGATATCTTCGTAAGCTACGCAGGGGAGGACGAGCACCGGGCCCGTGCGCTTGCCCAGGCGTTGGCCGAAAAAGGATACGCTGTTTTCTGGGATCGGCGGATTCCGCCAGGAAGAACATGGCACAATTATATTGGTGAAGCACTACGTAAGGCAAAATGTATCCTTGTTGTTTGGTCAATTAGTTCGGTCTGTTCGGAGTGGGTTCTTGAAGAGGCCCACGAAGGCAAGAAGCGTGGAATTTTGATCCCGGTTAGTGTTGAGAAGGTGGAGTTGCCGTTCGGATTCGGGCTCATACAAGCGACCGATCTATGCGATTGGGAGCATGGGACTTTTTCCGAAGATTTTGAGCTCTTGCTGGATACCATTCGTAGCAAAGTGCACCCGGACGGTGAGCCAGCGGACTAAAAGCTCCTGACGATACTTGCGACGGAGATGGTCAGCCAAATGAAAATGGCGCCATTATCGTGGGCTCCTGCGCGAGGCACTCTAATGGCGGTCGATGTGCTCGGGAAGACGGGGGCTGGACTCTTTTCGGACCTCGAAAGTGCCGGCAGCCGCTTCCCGCCCGAGCCGCCGGACGGAATGGGAGCCGGCCCTTCCTCCTCATTGCCCACCCGGCCAGGGCCGCCACCGCCCCACCTTCCGACCTTGGGGGCCGGGCACGGATTCCCACGGTCGCATGGACCCACCGAACAAAGCCTTAACCGGCCATCGTTAAGATTCGCTTAAACGCCCTCACGATCCCACCAGCCTCGACCTCTCCGTTGCCCTCGGTGCCCGCGAGGGTTCGCCGAAGTGCGGACGCGTCATCCCCGGCGCCGGATCGCGCCGAGGGGCAAAGCATGCTAACTGAGAACTCGTTCCGACAAGCCGTCCTGAGGGAGGGGCCGATCATGATCTTCGACCACCGCACCTAGTAAGGCCCGGCACGCTGCCCAGGCAGCTCGAGCTCTACGCCAAGCATGGCAAGGCGCCGCAGGAGCGCCATCTCGGCAAGCCGGTCCTCTACGGTGTGACCGAGACCGGCCCGCTCAACACCTACGTCCACGTCTGGGCGTACGAGAACGCCGCCGATCGCGAGCGCCGCCGCGCCGCGATGCAGGCCGATCCGGAATGGCAGGCGTTCCTCAAGCTGAGCGGCGAGGCGGGTTATCTGATTCAGCAGGAGAACAAGATCCTGACCGCCGCACCCTTCTTCGAGCCGCCGCGCTGAGACCGGCCGCGCCATCCGGCCGATCGGGCCCGGCGGTCACGGCTTCGCGAGCGGTGTCCCCAGCGACCGACGCGTCGCCTATGTCGTTAGCGTGGCGGTTGCTCCATCAATGTCAGTTCGAGGTTGCGGACCTGGCGAACGTGAAGCCGTTGTGCGCCTTCGAAAGCTGCATCCGACCGCATGAGGCGGTCCCGGCCGATCCTGCAGGGTGAGGTGATGTTCGCGCGCCGCGCCCGCAACGGCGACTGGATCAGCTGGCTGCGCCATCCGGCCTTCGCCGGCGCGATCGGCCTCACGCGTCTGCCCGGCATCCTGTTGAGCTCGCTTGCCAATGACCTCGGGGCCATCCGGGCGGCGGGCGCAACCTGCCTGATCACGCTCACCGAAGCGCGCGAGCTGCGCTGGGCCGGCCGCGGCAACTTCGGCGCGGCGGTCGAGCGTGCCGGGCTGGTCTGGCATCATCTGCCGATCCGCGACCTGGGCGTGCCCGATGCCCGCTTCGAGGCCGAATGGCAGGCCGTCGGCCCAGAGCTTCGCGGCCGGCTCGCAGGGGGCGAGCGTCTGGTCATCCATTGTTACGCCGGGCTCGGGCGCACGGGCCTGATCACCGCGCGCCTCCTGGTCGAGTTCGGCGAGGATCCCGATCGCGCCATCGCCCTCGTGCGGAGCGCCCGCAGGGGTTCGATCCAGACGGCCGAGCAGGAAACCTATCTGCGTGCCGTGGCGGGCGCAGCACTGCTTCGTGCCGCCGCCGGCTGACGCCTCAGCCTCTCAGCCCCGCGGTTCAATTCCGCCTCCCGACCAGCCGATCAGGGATTCTTAAGGCCGAGGACCTAGCCTCGGGGCAGGCGCAATGCGCCGCGAACGCTTCGCTCGGCCAGGTCGCATGCCAACACACTCGCCCGCTTCGCTCGATCCGGCCGATTGGGACGACTTCGGCCGCCTCGCCCATCGGTTGCTCGACCATGCGCTCGAGCATCTGCGCACCGTCCGCGAGCGACCCGTCTGGCAGCCGGTTCCAGCCGCCGTCAAAGAAGCCCTGGCCGAGCCCTTGCCCCTCGAAGGCCAGGGCGCCGAAGCGACCTGCGCCGATGCTCTGAGCTCGATCCTCCCCTACGCCACCGGCAACATCCATCCCCGCTTCTTCGGCTGGGTGCACGGCTCGGGCACGGCCGGCGGTCTGCTCGCGGAGATCCTCGCTGCGGCGATGAACTCCAACCTCGGCGGTCGCGACCATGGCGCGATCTACGTCGAGCGGCAGGTGATCGAGTGGTGCCGCCAGCTGTTCGAATTTCCGGCGAGCGCAAGCGGCCTCCTGGTGAGCGGCACGTCGATGGCGACCCTGATCGGGCTCGCCGTCGCGCGACACCACCTCGCCGGCTGCGACGTCCGCAGCGATGGCGTCGGCGCGGCGCCGGCGCAACTCGTCGGCTATGCCTCGAGCGAGGTGCACAGCAGCATCGCGCGGGCCTTCGAGGTCCTGGGTCTCGGGCGGAGCGCGCTGCGCTCGATCCCGGTCGATGCCGACTATCGCATCGACAGCGAGCAGCTCCGGCTCGCGATCGCGGCCGACCGACGCCTGGGCTTCGAGCCCTTCTGCGTCGTCGGCACCGCCGGCACGGTCAACACCGGCGCGATCGACGACCTCGCCGCGCTGGCCGACATCTGCGCCGATGAGGGCCTCTGGTTGCACGTCGATGGCGCGTTCGGCGCGCTGGGGGTCTTGACCGACGCTCTGCGGCCCCGCCTCGCTGGTATCGAGCGCGCCAATTCGCTCGCCTTCGACTTCCACAAGTGGCTGCACGTCCCGTACGACGCCGGCTGCGTCCTGGTCCGGCGCGCCGCCCTGCACCGCGAGGCATTCGGCTTCCGGACCGACTATCTCAGCCCCTCGGTGCGCGGGCTCGCGGGCGGCGACCCCTGGTTCTGCGAGTTCGGACCCGAGCTGTCACGCGGCTTTCGCGCCCTCAAGGTCTGGTTCACGCTCAAAGAGCATGGCGCCCGTCGCCTCGGTGAGGCGATCGCCGAGAACTGTCGCCAGGCCGAATACCTGGCGACCCGCATCCTCGAGCGGCCGCGTCTTCGCCTGATGGCGCCCGTCGCCCTCAACATCGTCTGCTTCCGCTTCTGGCGGCCTGAGCTCGCGGCGCATGAGGTCGATCGCCTGAACGCCGAGATCGTGGCCGACCTGCAGGAGAGCGGCATCGCCGCGCCCTCGACCACGCGGCTCGCGAAGGGGCTCGCGATCCGGGTCAACATCACCAATCACCGGACGCGCCTGGACGATCTCGACCTGCTGCTCGACGCGGTCCTGGATTGCGGCGAACGGCGGATGGCGCAGTTTCTGAACGCGGACCCGACGGCGGCCTGATGCGCCCCGCGAGCAAGCTCAAAGCGCACGATCGCAACCCCACCGGCGGCCGTGCACGGGCAAGGCCAAACGGCAACGCGGGTGAGCCGCATGATCTGTTCCGCGCTCCGGCCATCGGCCGCGTCGGCAAGACGGTACCGGACAGCCTCCGTCTTGCCATCTCCCTGACCTGTCGCCGGCCGGAGCTCGGGCCGCTCAGTACGGCGGTCCGCTTCTCGATCAATTCGGCGCTCGACGTCCCCTTCCGGGTCACCGAGGGGGAGCGGGTGGTGCTCCATCCCGCGAGCCTGGTCAATCGCGAGGTGACCGCGCTGCTGCTCCGGCACGCCCTCGAGCTCGCTCTCTGGCAGCGGCTCGGCGACGCGGAGGGCCCGCGCGGTCAGCCGCTGGCGGTGGCACTCCTGGTCGGCCGGGCAGGCGCGCTCTACGGCCACCTGATGACGGCGCGCGAGCAGGGCAACTGGCGCGTGGCGCTGCCGGCCTGGCTGGCGGCCGCTTACGACACGCTGGCGGCGGACGACGCGTTGACGGGCGGGCGGATCTCGTCGCCCGAGCTGCGCTCGGCGCTTCGGAACCTGCTCCGGCTCGACGGCGATGGCGCTGCCGAGGACAGCATCGAGCCGATCGATGCGGCAACCCTCAATCTGATCGCGCGACTGCAGGAGCTGGCGAGCCCGAGCGAGCACCTGTTGATCCGGGGCGGCGGCAGCCGGCTCGCCCTGGACCCGAAGACCGGCCTCAACACGTATGGCTGCGCCGTCGGCCCGCGGCCGGGGTGCTTCGCCTTCGCGTCCTCGACCGCGTCGACGATCTCGGCGACCGCCTACCGTGCGGTCGAGGAGCTGCGCCAGGCGCTTGATCCGCGCCGGGCTCGCAGGCCGGCTGCCGGGCGCGCTCAGGCAAGAGGTCGACAACGCGAAGCGCTCGATCCTGGCCGCCTGCGGCGCGGCTGACCTGGCCGGAACCGAGGTGATTCTGACGCCCTCGGGCACCGACGGTGAGTACGCCGCCCTGCATCTCGCGCGCCGGCGGCTGGACCGAGCGCCTGGTCAACATCGTCATCGCACCCGCCGAGACCGGCAGTGGCGTTCGCCATGCGGCCAAGGGCCTGCATTTCGCGAGCGGAACGCCGCATGGCGGAGCGGCTGCGAAAGGCGGGCCGCTGGCCGGGCTCCGGCCGGAGGCGATCGAGGTCAGAACGGTCGAGATTCGCGACCCCGACGGCAGCGCAAGGTCGCCCGAGGCGATCGACGCCGAGGTCGAGGCGCTGGCGCTGGGGGCTTTGGCCGGGGGCGGGCACTGCCTCGTGCACCGGCTCGATGCTTCGAAGAGCGGCCTTGGCGCCCCGAGCCAGGCGCTCGTCGACCGGCTCCGCCGGCGCCATGGCCCCCGGCTCGAGGTGGTGGTCGACGCCTGCCAGATGCGGGCCAGCGCCGCGCGCCTTCGGAAACACCTCGAGAGCGGCTGCATGGTCCTGATCACCGGCTCCAAGTTCACCATGGGACCGCCCTTCGCGGGCGCACTGCTCGTCCCGGCGCGGCTCTCCGGACCGATGGCCGAGCTCGACCCGCTCCCCTCTGGCCTCGGCGCCTATTTTGCCCGGCCCGAATGGCCGGAAGCTTGGGCATCGCTGACCTCGGCACTGCCGGAGCAGCCCAATCTCGGCCTGCTGTTTCGATGGCGCGCCGCGCTTTGGGAAATCCAGGCGCTCGCCACCCTGCCGGAGCAACAGCGCTGCGAGATCATGGCCGAGCTCGGCGCCGCCATCCGGACCGCGCTCGATGGCTCAGCTTACCTCGCGCCCATCGAGGTCGAGCGGCAGGATCCTGACTGGCCCGCGACGATCTTCCCCTGCCGGGTGCTGCGGCGCGGCGCCGATGGCGCTCTCGCACCCATGGACGTCGAGGCGGCGCGGCAGGTCTGGCGCTGGCTGAGGCGTGACCTCGCCGATCGGCTGCCGGCCGGCGCGCCCGCCTCGTCCCGGCGCCTCGCCAGCATGGCCTGCCACGTCGGCCAGCCGTTCGAGATCGGCACCGCCGACGGCAAGACGCTCGGCGCGCTCCGGATCTGCATCGGCGCGCATCTGATCTCGCAGGTGGCCTTCGACCCGGATCTCGGCGCGACCCTGGCCGTCCGGCTCAAGCGGCAGATCGGCCGCGCCCGCCTGATCGTCGAGAAGATCGAGCTGATCGCCCGCCACTTCGAGCACCTGCGAGCCGCCGTCGAGGACTAATACCAAGCGCAGAAAGTCCCAACTTTCGCGCTTGGTCTGCGCGCCTGGGTTGGCGGCGCGGCAGGCGCGCCCCGCGAAGGCGAAGGTTTCGCGGGCTTGGCACAAACGGCGCGGGCCGCGTCGCCTGCACCTCGAAGCCCACCGGGCTGAAGCCCGCCCTCAGCCGTGCACGCGGGTGAGGCGCCGGGCCCTGCGGCTCAGCACGAGCGGCTCGATGCCGTCGCGAAACGCCTTGAGGTGCGCCGTCTGCAGATGCGCATCGAAGGCCCCCTCGTCGTCATAGATCTCGTACAGCACGACCCGGTTCGCGGCCTCGCGCTCGAGCGTGACGTCGAACTGATGGCAGCCCGGCTCCCTGGCGACCGACTGGCTGGCATCCGCCTTGGCGAGCTCGAGGAACCGCTCGAGCGCGCCCGGCTTGACCTCGAATTCGGCGATGATCACGAGCGGGCCCTTGTGAGCGGTCGACGCGGCCATGGCTGTTTCCCCGGTTCGATCTGTCGCGATGCGGCCCCTTCTTTTAGCACGCCCGCAGCTCGCCCGGGCAAGCCCGCACCGGGGCGCGCCCCCGTCGACAACCCCTCGCGATTGCCGCATCTTTCGCCCGCCACGCACACGGGGGAGGGGCGACGATGCAGCATCTGGAGCTTCGGCGGGAGATCATCCGGACCTGCCAGAAGATGAACGCCATGGGCCTCAATCAGGGCACCTCGGGCAACATCGGCGTGCGGGTCGCGGACCGATACCTGCTGACGCCCTCCGGCATGGATTACGATACCATGGAGCCCGACGACATCGTCGAGATGGGCTTCGACGGCAGCTACTCGGGTCGGCGCATCCCCTCGACCGAGTGGCGCTTTCATCGCGACATCCTGAAGAACCGCGCCGAGGTCGACGTGGTCATCCACACCCACGCGATCTTCTGCACGACGCTCGCGATCCACGGCCGCTCGATCCCGGCGATCCACTACATGGTCGGGGTCGCGGGCGGCATCGACATCCGCTGCGCGCCCTACGTCACGCCGACCACCCAGGCGCTCTCCGACATGGCCCTCGCCGCGCTCGAAGGCCGCCGCGCCTGCCTGCTCGCCCATCACGGCGTGATCGTGATCGGCGAGACCCTGCGCTCGACCCTCGCGCTCCTGGTCGAGGTCGAGAACCTCGCCCAGCAGTACTGGCAGGCGCTCCAGATCGGCGAGCCGCCGGTCCTGAGCGAAGCCCAGATGCGCGACATCTTCGCGATCATGAAGACCTACGGCCGCCAGCCCGATCCCGAGCTCCGCCGGAGCTGAGCCGGAACGCAGGTCACCTGGTCGTGATCACGAGGTCTTGACCGATCGACCGCTCCTCTCGTCACCTCCGGGCGACCGCCCCTCTCGTCACCCCCGGGCTTGACCCGGGGGTCCAGTCTGGATGCCCCGGTCTCGGCCGGGGCATTCGCGGAAAAGACGACGACGGAGCGCCCCGGCCTCGCTTGGTCCTTAAGGGCGGTGATCAGCCAATCTGAACCACGCCACGACGGGTCGGTCGGCCTACCGCGCCCGGTCAGACGATGACGCTGCGTTCGCTGCCGGGCTCACCGATGCGGCAGGCGCCCCTGGCGCTGGCTGCGCCCCGATCCGGCCCACGGCCATAGTGGTTATCAACGGCAGGCCGCCGCCGGGGCGGATGTTCGAGCCATATATGACGTCAGTGCCCGGCGTGCAGCCGACGAGGAACAGCAGCGTCATACAGACACATGTTCTGGTCATCGCGCGGTGCCCATCAGGTGGGTTTCACGGCTTCCCACTTGCACCTTCTCTCAGGTCTTCTCGCGGTCGTAGTAGTCGACCGTGTTCTCGGCGCGGAACATCTTCCGAAGGCCGCGCTCGCCACGCTCTCCAGCCACGATGAGTATCTTCTGTGAGTTTGGGTACTCACACGTCTCGACATCGACAAGGGTTGAAAGCGCCAGGTAGCGCATGGTCGTCGCACCCGTATTGATGATTTGGTGCGCCACTTCAGGACCACCGGGCGGGCATGCGATCACGTCGTGCTTCCGGATCGGGTAGCGTTGGTCACCAAATCGCAACTCGCCTTCGCCCTCCAGGATCAGGAACATTTCCTCTTCGCCATGGTGGCAATGGAACGGGCACTGAACCTTCCCGGGCGGCAAGACCGTCAGATTGTAGCCGAGCTTCCTGGCTCCAATGTGATCGCTGATCTGGCCACGACTGGATGTGTAGACGCCATTCTGTTCTACGTCGTCAAGTTCGACCTCATCGAGGTTCATGATGGGCTTCACTACGTGGTCCTTTACTGATGTGGTTGCGGGAGACCGGTATTGACACCTCATCAGGACAGCGCTCAGCTACGAAGCGCCGCCGACGGCGGGCCCGGTCATTCTGTCGTACGGATTGTCGCCGGTCTCTGGCGGAACACCTGTCGAATCGACGTAACGTGTCAGCATGTTGAACCAGGACATCACAAAAATCGCCCGGCAGGCGCCGTTCGGTCCGTTGTAGTGCGCCACGAGAGAGGCGACGGAATCTTCCGACAGTCGCCCCTGTTTGCAGATCTCGTCGCACATGAGGCACAGGCTGCGGTGCCAGAGATCCAGAACATCAAGGCGGTCCTCGAGGATCCCGTCGACCATTTCGTCCGAGAAGCCGGAGAAGGCCCGGTGCTGGGCGATCTCGTAGGTCGAACCATTGTTTCGGCAGACCCGAAACAGGATCACCTCCCGGTCGTCCGGGGCAAGAAAGTCCTCCTGGAACAGCTTACCAAGTGCCGCGTAGAACTCTGGTGCGATGCCTGTACGCGCGAGCATTCGCGCCACGTTGAGCTTGGGTAGGGTCCCAAGCAGGGCCAGTGCGCGGTCGTCAAGTTCGTCGTCGGTGGGGAGTGGAATGCGTGCCATGGTTCGGTCATACCCTCCCGATGCTCCGAGATATCTCTTCCCGGAGTTTGTGCGATTGCCGGCGAAGACGACTAATTCTGTCGCCGATGTCCCTTCGTTGTTGCGGCAGGCGGAGCTGCCATTGCACCATCGCGACCCCACCGCATTCAAGCCTTTCTTGCACAGAGCCCGAACTTTGGAAATGGCGTCAAAGGCGGACATCGCTCCGCGTTGGCCCGAAGCCCGCTTTCCGTCGGCTTGCAGGCATTCGAACCGTAATCTTGAGGCTCTAACGGCTCTCGTGATTTAAGCTCCGCAAACGAGCCTCGAACATGGGCTACGACCTAAGCGACGCGGCGACCGGTCTATGGCTTCGCGTTTATGGGGCCACCGCCTAGTCGGCCAATCGGTTGCCGATGACGCATTTCTGTGTCCTCAAGCAGGGCATCAATCCGGATCAATCCGATGGAGATGGCCCGTCGGCAGCCGATGGCTTCAATGCCGCGCAAATCCGCTGCAACCGGTTTTTCCCACACCATGGGGATGATTCCGAGCATTCCTTCGAGCTTGTTCTGAGGAAGAAAGCCACCTCCATCACGAATCAAGCAGGCTGATGCTTCGGCTCGACTTGCGAAGATTGGCGCAAAAATGCGCCACTATACGCCACCTGGCAATAAATCATGCGCCACTTATGCGACAGTCATGCGACATTCGCCCCCGAATATTGACACGTCGAGGGTAATTCGCCATCCGTATCACTTGGCGTATATTTGGTCTGAGGTCGGTAGACAATCTCTTGACTGACATCGACCATGGCTCGACCGGGACACTTGTGGTCAGGCGAGGCGCTTGGCCTTGGCCTGTGCTTCGAGGGCGAGCTCGCACACGTTGAAGCAATGGGCCTGGGGCATGGCGGTTTCGGTGCGCTCGAAGACGTCGGCGATCAGTCGCTCGTAGTAGGGCAGGGGGGCCGTGCTGCAGTCGACGTGGCGGGTCTCCCGCTTGTCGACCAGGAACAGATGATCGGTGCCGTCGCGGCCGGCGATGTCGACGTACTTCCGCAGCTCGATGTAGCCCTCGGTGCCGAGGATCGTGCAGCGGCCATCGCCCCAGGTCGGAAGACCGTCGGGCGTGTACCAGTCGATCCTGATGTAGCCGCTCGCGTGCCCGCTGCGCAGCAGAATCTCGCCGAAATCCTCGAAGTCCGGGTTCTCGGGGTTGGCATAGTTGGCAACCGCGCTCACGATGATCTCGGCGTCGTCGGAGCCCGTGAAGTGCAGGAACTGGTCGATCTGGTGCGAGCCGATGTCGGCGAGGATGCCGCCCGCCCGCGCGGACTCGAAGAACCAGGCCGGCCGCAGATGCCGGTTCAGCCGATGTGGGCCGAGCCCGATGGTCTGCACGACCCGGCCGAGTGCCCCCGCCCGGACCAGTTCGGTTGCGCGCGTCATCGCCCGGACCTCGAACCGCTCGGAGAAGTCGACCGACCAGATCCGCCCGGTCTCGCGCTGCACCTTCCGTACCTCGGCGAGCTGCGCCGCCGTGATCACGCCCGGCTTGTCGACCATCACGTCCTTGGCGTGGCGCATCGCCTGGATCGCGATCTCGGCCCGCTCGACCGGGATGCCGGCGGTCACGATCAGCTGCACCTCGGGGTCCTCGAGCAGCGAGCGCGGATCACCGACCCGGCGGAGATCGGGAAAGCGCTGGACGAAGCCCTCGATTGGCGTGGCGTCGTCGCGGCTGTGAAAGCCCTTGCACTCGGCGCCGAGTTCCAGGAGGCGCCCGACCTGATGGTAGATGTGGCGGTGATCGAGCCCGATCGCGGCGAACTTCAGCTTGGGATGGTCAGCCATGGCGGGTCCCTGAGACTGGTCGTCACGCTCCCGAGGTAGGCTCCTCGACCATCAGCCGACGGCCCGGGACATTGCCGAAGGCGCCAGCTCATCGAGAAGAGCCTTCGCATCCTTGAGGTCGGCGGTGTCGAAGCCTTCGCTGAACCAGTCGTAGACCGGAGCGAGCAGATCGCGCGCGTCGTCGGCCCGGCCCTGCCGCTGTCGGAGCCGGGCAAGGCTCATGGCGGCGCGCAGCTCCAGTGATTTCGCTTCCTGCCGACGCGCCACGTCGAGGGCCTCGTGAAAACAGCGCTCAGCTTCGAGCTGATTGTCTGCAGACTGAGCGAGCAGGAGCGCACCCCGCAGGCGGTGCATCTCCGCCTCGACGTACCGTTCATCGGTTTCCTCGATCAGGGTCGCCGCCTCGTCCAGCGCTTCGAGACCCTCTTCGGCGCGGCCGCGAGCCGCGAGCGCTTCAGCGAGCAGGATCAGGTAGTAAGTCCCGTGGAAGCGGGCACCCGTCTGGCGATATGCCGTCATGGCCTCCTGAATCTCGGTCATACCTTCGTCGCCCGCCTGGAGGTTTGCGCGCGCCGCGCCGCGCATGATCTGACCGACTGCCGCCACCATCGCGAGCCCACGTTCACGCGCGGAGTCGATCGCCGTCGTCGCGCGCTCCTCGACGCGGTGCCACTCCCGACGGTAGGCGTGGAAAGCGCTGCTCCAATAGAATGCGCGGGAATAAGTATAGGCGTGGCGGATGCGCTCGACGATGGCGAGAGCTTCGCTGTCGAGGCGGGCCGCCTGGTCAGGATAGCCGAGCAGCCACTGGCACCAAGCCGCATAGGCATAAGTGGGTGCACCCAGCTCCACACCATATTCGAACGCGAGGCGCGTCGCCTCGGCCTGGCTCTCGCCGCTGTATTCGTTGATCGCTTCCGCCAACTGGCGGTTGGCGAGCGTCAGATGTCCGAGGTGGACGCCGCTGATTCCCTCTGTGAGGTTGCCCGCCATGCGGGCCCCGGCGTCCGCCCGGCGCTCGGCCCTTTCGATCAGCTCGGCAGCGGTTCTTGCTGCCTTCAAGTGGTTGGCCGCCCCCAACTCGCACAACCAGACGCCGAATAGTACGGGGCACAGGCTGCTGGCGTCGTTGATCAAGGCGCACAATTCGCGCGCGCGGGCGAAGCCGTGGATCGTTTGCGGCGAGGCGTAGCCTCTACCCGCCACGCTCGCACGGCCGAGCAGCCACTGGATCTCCAATTCACGTCTGGCCCGATCCGGTGTCTCGGCAAGCTGGGTCAATTGCGCGAGGCCTGCGGTCAGATGCCCGATCGCCTCCTCGTTCGCCGACCGCAGCGCCGCCTTCTCGCCGGCGCGCTGCCAATAGGTCACAGCGTCGCTCGCACGTCCCGCCTCTGTAAAGTGACGCGCGAGGAGCTCGGGCTGCGCCTCGACGACCTCGGGGAACTTGCTCTCCAGGAGCTCGGCGACCCGGCGGTGGTATTGCTGGCGGGTGCGCTTGAGGAGCGACTGGTAGGCGGCGTCCTGGATCAGCGCGTGCTTGAAGATGTACCTGGCCCGCGGCGGCCGGCCGCGCTGGTACAGGAGTTCGGCCTCGACCAGCTGGCCGAGCCCGTCGCGCAGCTTGGACTCCTCGAGCACGCCGATCGCCTGCAGCACCTCGTAAGCGAACTCGCGACCGAGTACGGCGCCGAGCTGCGCCACCTCGCGCACGATTGGCAGCCGATCGAGGCGCGCCATCAGCGAGCCCTGCAAGCTTGCGGGGATAGTCCGCTCCGACAGAGGTCCGGTGAGGACGTATTGGTCCCCTCCCGACGCAGGACACCCGAGCGGAGGACGGTCTTGGTCAATTCCTCTACGAAGAGCGGCACACCGTCGGTCTTGCTGACGATGTGCTCCATCACCTCGGCGGGAAGGGTCCGGTTCGCCGGCGAGCGAGATCACCATGGCCTCGATCTGCGGGTGCTCGAGCCGGCTAGGGGTGATCGGCGTGACGTGCGAGCGCGGCGGCCAGGGCAGCGTGAACTCGGGCCGGTAGGTGAACACCAGCAGGAGTGGCACGGTCGGCGCCTGCTCGACGATCAGATGGAGCAGCTCGAGCGTCGACGGGTCGGCCCAGTGCAGATCCTCCCAGACTTCGAGAAGCGGCTGCCGCTCGGCCTCCTCGAGGGTCCAGGCAACCAGCAGATCCTCGGTCTGCTGCTTGAGCTGCTGCGGCGTGAGGTCGAGCGGCGGGTAGCGGTCCGCGGGCACCGGCAGGGACAGGAGCGCCGCGAACAGGGGCACCGCCTCCGCACGCGGCAGGCTGTAGCCCGCGAACATGGCTTCGAGCTTGTCGAGCCGCGTCGCGGCGTCGTCCTCGAGCTGCCAGCCCGCGATCCGCCGGATGTGCTCGATCACCGGGTAGAGCGCGCTGTTGGTGTGGTAGGGCGAGCAGCGGAAGGTGATCCGCGCCAGCCCCTCGGTGCGCACCAGGCCTCGAAGCGTATTGACCAGCGTCGATTTGCCGATGCCGGGCTCGCCGC
>CAWFGZ010000032.1:0-39309 GCA_963815435.1 uncultured Alphaproteobacteria bacterium | reverse complement strand
GGGTCCGAACGGGTCGGCCCCAAGCATCCTCGAGGGACAGCCATGGAGCATTACGCCGGGATCGACGTGGCGCTGGAACAGGTCAGCTCCACGAGCGGCGCCCTTTCAGCCTTGACAACCAACCGCTTGATCACTTCCACAGATACCCTTCCCGCCGTTCTGGCGCGACCATTGCCTCGGCGTAGCGCTGATCGGGGTCCTGTGCGAGCGCGGTGTGCCGCGCCGCATGAACTCAGCACGTTGTTTGCCGGACCTTGGGGCACTATTGCTCGCGATCCGCCGGCGCGGCGGCAAGAGCGCGAGTTCGGAGGCCATCTGCTGCCCGAGCGCCGCTAACCAGGGCGCTGGTCCCTGAAGCCTGGACTTCGCCGAGGACTGCTTAGCGACGCCGCCAGTTCCGCACTGCCAACTTGAAGGACGGATGAACGCTTGAGCGTTCGGCCATCGACGTCGACTTCTCGCTGCCGGGCCGGTGCGCGTCGTCGGCATGCCGGACATGGATGGCCAAAGAACGCGGCTACGCCGGACATGTTGCTCGTCAACAACGGCCCGACTCCATGGCCTGAGCTGGACCGCTCACCCACGACTACGGTCGCGGATGGTGGTGGGCGGTGCTGGGATTGAACCAGCGACCCCTCGCGTGTGAAGCGAGTGCTCTCCCGCTGAGCTAACCGCCCGATCCCGTTGGACCGCTATAGGAGTGCCCGCTGACGAGTGTCAAGTCGACGCGGCGCCTAGCCGAGCCTGTGCTTCTGACCAAGACCGACGAGGGTGGCGCCGAGCTCGCTCATGTGGTCGATCACCCGATCGGCGCCGAGCTCGCGCGCCGCGATCCGCGTGTAGCCGAAGCTCACGAGCACGCAGGCGATGCCCGCGGCCCGCGCCGTGAGCAGGTCGATCCGGCTGTTGCCGACCATCGCCGCGCGGGTCCGATCGACGCCGAGACGATCCAGGACCGCCCGCAGATGGCCGCCGTCGGGTTTACGCACCGCCAGCGCGTCGCCGCCGATGACGACCGGGAAGTAGCGCTCGAGCTCGAGCGCCGCGAGCAGGCGCTCGGTCGCCGCCTGCGGCTTGTTGGTGCAGACGCCGAGGCTGACGCCGGCCGCAACCAGCTCGCAGAGGACCTCGGGGACGCCCTCGTTGACCGCGCCGAAGCGCACCGGGCAGGCGGTGTAGCGGGTCAGGAACTCCGCGAACAGGTGATCGAGATCGGCCGCCGTCGGCATCCCGCCCGAGGCCTCGAGGCCGCGCTGGAGCAAGGTCCTGGCGCCATCACCGATCATTGGTCGGACATCGGCCAGAGCGAGGCCCGGCCGACCGCGCTCGGCCAGGATCTCATTCAGATGTGCGAGCAGATCCGGGGCGGTGTCGACCAGCGTCCCGTCGAGATCGAACACCACAGCGTCGAACGGCCGCGCCACGATTTCCTCCTTGCTTTTCCGGGGCAGTCCCGTGCGTTAAATACGAAGAAATTTCTTGGTATCAATGTTCTGCGGCGGGCGTGCCCGTGCAGCCCGCTTCGAGGTGCCAACGCCATGTCCGGTTCGCTCACTGTCATCGTGCTCGCCGCCGGCAAGGGCACGCGCATGAAGTCCGAGCGGCCCAAGGTGCTGCACCCGCTGGCCGGTCGGGCGATGATCGCCCATGTCCTGGCCGCCGCGGCCGAGCTCGCGCCCGATCAGGCGCTGGTAGTGCTCGCGCCGGACATGGACGCGGTCGCAGCCGAGGTCGACCGCGGCCCGTTGCTGGCGACGGTCGTGCTGCAGGAGCCCCAGCGCGGCACTGGTCACGCCGTGATGGCGGCCCGCGACCGGCTGCCGGCGCACGGCGATCTCTTGGTTCTGTACGGCGATACGCCGTTGATCACGGCGGCGACGCTCAGGCAACTGCTGGACGCCGCGGCGCAGAGCCGACGCTGCGGTCGCCGTGCTCGGCATGCGCCCGCCGGACCCCTCGGGCTACGGCCGCCTGGCGCTCGATGATCAAGGCCTCGGCGCGATCGTCGAGGAGCGCCACGCCGATCCGGTGCTCAGGCGCGATGGCGCCTGCAACGCCGGCATCATGGCCATCGACGCCGCCCGTCTCGCGCCGCTGCTCGACGCCCTGCGAGCTGAAGCAGCCCAAGAACGAGTACTATCTGACCGACATCGTCGGAGATGCGCGCCGCCGCGGCTGGGCCTGCACGGCGGTCGAGGGCCCCTGGATCGAGGGCGTCGGGGTCAATTCGCAGACCCAGCTCGCCGAGGCCGAGTGCCTGATCCAGGAGCGGCTTGCGCGGCGCCGCCATGGCCAGCGGCGTCACCCTGATCGCGCCCGATACCGTCTTCCTCGCCGCCGACACCGAGCTGGCCGAAGGGGTCGAGATCGCCCCCTACGTCGTGTTCGGCCCGGGCGTCCGGATCGCGCCGGCGCGCGCATCCTGTCGTTCAGTCATCTCGTTGGGGTTCGGGTCGGACCCGGCGCCGAGATTGGTCCCTTCGCCCGGCTGCGGCCCGGCGCCGAGATCGGCGAGCGCGCCAAGGTCGGCAACTTCGTCGAGGTCAAGAACGCCATCCTCGAGGCCGGCGCCAAGGCGAATCACCTGAGCTACATCGGCGATGCCCGGGTCGGGGCGAAGAGCAACATCGGTGCCGGGACGATCACCTGCAACTACGACGGCTTCGCCAAGTACCGGACCGAGATCGGCGCCGGCGTGTTCATCGGCTCCAATTCCGCCCTGGTCGCCCCGGTGACGATCGGCGAGGGCGCCTTCGTCGGCGCGGGCAGCACGATCAACCGCGACGTGCCCCCGGGCAGCCTCAGCATCGCTCGGGCGCGCCAGACCGATATCCCCGACGGCGCGGCCAGGATCCGCGCCCGCCGGCGCTCCAAACCGTAACCCTGCTCTAACGGGAGATCGACCGCGATGTGCGGCATCGTCGGCATTCTCGGCCGCCAGCCGGCCGCCCCCCTGCTGCTCGACGCGCTGCAGCGCCTGGAATACCGGGGCTACGACAGCGCCGGGATGGCGACCCTGGTCGACGGGCGGATCGAGCGCCGCCGCGCCGAGGGTAAGCTCGCCAATCTGCAGCGCGCCCTCGAGGTCGGGCCGCTCGCCGGCGTGATCGGAATCGGCCACACCCGCTGGGCGACCCACGGCGCGCCGACCCAGGACAATGCTCACCCGCACGAGGCCGGCGGTGTGGCGGTTGTTCACAACGGCATCATCGAGAACTTCCAGAGCCTGCGCGACGAGCTGACCGCCAAGGGCCACCGCTTCGCCACCCAGACCGATACCGAGGTGGTGCCGCAGCTGGTCAGCCACTACCTGGCCGGCGGTCTGAGCCCGGTCGCGGCGGCCGAGGCCGCGCTCAAGCGGCTGGACGGCGCGTTCGCCCTGGCGATGCTGTTCGCCGGCCAGGACGATCTGCTGATCTGCGCCCGCCGGGGCAGCCCGCTCGCCATTGGCTACGGCGAGGGCGAGATGTTCATCGGCTCGGATGCTCTGGCGCTCGCGCCGCTGACCAATCGGATCCAGTACCTCGAGGAGGGCGACTGGGCGGTGCTGAGCCCGCACGGCGCGACCATCTACGCCGCCGACGGCGGCGAGGTGGCACGGGAGATCAAGCAGACCGCCTTCTCCGGCGCTCTGATCGGCAAGGGCAACTACCGCCACTTCATGCACAAGGAGATCCACGAGCAGCCGGCCGTGCTGGGCGACACGCTGCGCTCCTTCGCGAGCCCCGCCGACCATCGGATCTCGCTACCCGAGCTGCCGATCGATTTCGCGACGCTGCGCCGCCTCCTGATGGTCGCCTGCGGCACGGCGTCCTACGCCTGCATGGTCGGCCGCTACTGGTTCGAGCAGCTGGCGGGTTTGCCGGTCGATGTGGACATCGGCTCGGAGTTCCGCTATCGCGGCACGCCGCTCGAGCCCGGCAGTGCGGCGCTGTTCGTCTCACAGTCGGGGGAGACGATGGACACGCTCGAGGCGATGCGCTCGGTGAGGGCGCAGGGGCTGGCGACGATCGCGCTGGTCAACGTGCCCGACAGCACGCTCGCGCGCGAGGCCGACAGCCAGCTGCGAACCCTCGCCGGCCCGGAGATCGGGGTCGCTTCGACCAAGGCGTTCACGACCCAGCTGGCGACGCTCGCCTGCCTCGCGATCGGCGCCGCCCGCGCCCGCGGCCGCCTGACGCCCGACGCGGGAAGCGGAGCTACCCAGGCGCTCGACGAGGTGCCGGCGCGCGCGGCCGAGGTCCTGATGCAGGACGAGCGCTACGAGCAGATCGCACACAGCCTGCTGCATGCCCGCGACGTCCTCTACATCGGCCGCGGGACCAGCTTTGCGATCGCCCTCGAGGGCGCGCTCAAGCTCAAGGAAATCAGCTACATCCACGCCGAAGGCTACGCCGCCGGCGAATTGAAGCACGGCCCGATCGCGCTGATCGACGAGGACGTCCCGGTGATCGTGGTCGCACCGCCCGACCGGCTGTTCGAGAAGACCGCGAGCAATCTGCAGGAGGTGATCGCGCGCGGTGGCAAGGTCATTCTGCTGAGCAATCGGCGCGGCTGTCAGCAACTCGGCGAATACGTCCAGACGGCCGTCGAGTTGCCGGAGGTCGATCCGCTGGTCGCGCCCATTCTGTACGCCATCCCGGTCCAGCTGCTCGCCTACCACACCGCTGTGCTCAAGGGCACCGACGTCGATCAGCCGCGCAATCTCGCCAAATCGGTCACGGTCGAGTAACCCGGCCGGCGCCAGCGCCGCCCTCAGCTCAGCCCAACCGCTGGCCATCATCCGGCGCAGCCGGATCGCCCGACACCAGCCGTAGGCACGCAGCGCTTTGCTTCGTCGGTGACGATCGGCGCGAGCTCAATGGGGCCCGACTTTTTCGCGCGTCGCGTGCCAACCTTTCCGTTCTTAGCAACACTTTTTTAACCGTCTCGGGCGATCGTGGCGCCCTCAACGCCGGGCCGGCGCAGATCCCGGGTCAGGGCGCGATTCGGCCCGCGCCCCTGGACCGGTCCGGCGCTGCCGGCATGCGATCCACCCCAGCCTCGAGAGGCGGTCATGACGGACTCATTCGCCCCTGCTGCCGCCGGATTTCCGACTACCGCCGGAGCGCCGCGGCCGCGACGGAGCCTGACGGCGAACTTGTTCGATGCCCTGTCCGAGGAGGACTTGGCTTCCTATCGGTATCTCCTGATGCTTCGCTTCTTCGTGCTGAATCTGGTTGCCGTGGCCCTGCTCGGCGCGGCCTGGCTACGGGGCTGGGTCACCACGGTCTTCGCTGGCGACAGCACGCAACTGGTGCTGGTGATCGCGATCGTGTTCGCGTTTGGCCTGGTCAGCTGCGGCCGCAAGATTATCCTGACCAGTGCCGAGATCAATCAGCTCAAGGAACCGCGCCACGGTCGCTCGAGCCGCGTCGCGCGCTATCTCGAGAGCCTGCAGGGACGCGATCCGCAGTCGCGGGCGCTCTGCGCCTCCAGCCTCAAGCTCAAACTCGCCGCCCGCATCGCCTCGATCCGGCACATCGCCAACAGCCTGGTGTTTCTCGGCCTGATCGGCACGGTCATCGGCTTCATCATCGCACTCTCCGGGGTCAACCCCCAGTCCGCGACCGATGTCGACTCGATCGGGCCGATGGTCTCGATCCTGATCAGCGGCATGTCGGTGGCGCTCTATACGACCCTGGTCGGCGCCATCCTGAACGTCTGGCTGATGCTCAACTATCGGCTGCTGGAGAGCGGCACCGTGACCCTGATGACCACGATCGTCGAGCTGGGCGAACGCCATGCACAGTGAGCAGCTCGACGACGACGACGGCGGCACGGTCTTCCGCGACGTCATCATGCTGGCCCTCGCGGGCTTCGTGGCGATCGTGATCCTGTTGCTACCGCACCTGAACCCGCCCGGCCAATCGGCGCGCGAGACCACCCAGCCGCCCGGCAACGTCATCGTCGAGGTCCGCTGGCCGGACGAGCTGGACACCGACGTCGATCTCTGGGTCGAGGCGCCAGGCGATATCCCGGTCGGCTACTCGAACAAGGGCGGCGCGATCTTCAATCTGCTGCGCGACGATCTGGGCAAGCGCGCCGATGCCACCGGGTTGAACTACGAGGTATCCTATTCGCGGGGCATCCCGGCCGGCGAATACACCGTGAACGTGCATCCCTACCGCAACGCCGCGGGCGTGTACCCGGTGCCGGTGACCGTGGTCACCAGCGTCAAGAAGTCGCCCAAGGACTCGGCTCGCCAGCTGCTCGCCAGCAAGGTCGAGCTGGTCCGTGAGGGCGAGGAGCTCACCGTCTACCGCTTCAAGCTGTCCGAAGACGGTGACCTGGTCCCGGGCAGCGTGCACAGCCTGCAACGCAACCTTCGCGCCTGGAAGCCGTCATGACCGAGCTCACCTACTTGTTTGCCGGGGTCGCCCTCCTGACCGGGCTGATCACCACCATCAGCATCTGGGCGCCGCGGCGGCTTTGGATCAAGGGCGCGGCGCTGGCGGGCGCGCTCCTGTTCATGCCGACCGCCTACGCCAGCCTCAGCCAGCTGTTGAGCCTGCCCAAGCCGGCCAAGCTGGAGTGGTGGCTCGCTCACGCCAAGGAGGCGACCGTGTTGGCCTCGAGCTTCCGGGAGAACCAGGCCATCTACGTCTGGCTGCAGTTCAGCGGCAGCGTCGAGCCGCGCGCCTATGCCCTGCCCTGGAACCGAGACCTGGCCGAGCAGCTGCAGACGGCCGAGCGGGAGGCGGCTGTGAACCAGACCGAGGTTCGGATGCGGTTGCCGTTCGAGGCGTCGCTCGATGACCGCGAGCCCAAATTCTACGCCATGCCCCAGCCGGCGCTGCCACCGAAGGATCCCGATCCGGCGACTCCCCAGTTCTATCAACAGCCGCAGGCCTGAACGGGCGCTTCAAACGTCCTTCGCCGCTGGCGATGTTGAGCAATCAGGTGGTCCGTTGCGGGACTACGGCGCGCAATTGAGCTTGTGGATAAGATTTCTCTGGCATCTTCAACGCAAGATGCTACTTTTGCTGTATGCGCATCGGCATCAGGGTTAGGAGGGCGTGAGTTGTCGCGCGCTTGCTCAGGTCGCTCGGTTGTTGCGGCAGAACCTCAAGCCGGATCGCCGCCATTGTCCGACGTTGGCGCGTGGCAGTTGGCTGACGGCGTCTTGTTCAGCGTCTTGTCGTCCTTGGTGCTCTGGAGCTTCATCGCTGCGAGCTTGTACGAGGCGTTGACCTAGAGCGAGCCAACGCGGCCAGTTGATCGGCCGTACCTCGCTTCGCACGACGGTGGCCGGTGGGTGCGGTGGTCTGCTTTGCGCCACGGCGGCGGTAGGAGTCGCTGGCCGTGCTGACTGCCCTGGGGCTCCCCGATGGTTGCGCGGCACAGCGCGCTGTGGTTGCTGCGGAGCGGCGGTACCGGTGAGCGCCCGCAGTGGTCGAGATCAAGATCCCTCCAACGCGTGTTGCCCTGCCTGTCATTTCGGTTTGGCGAGTGCTGGGAGGGGTCGATGCTGCTCGAACGTCGCACCTGGCAAGAGGTCGAGGCCTATCTCGAACGCTCGCGCGGCGTCATCCTGCCGGTCGGCTCGACCGAGCAGCATGGCCCGAGCGGCCTGATGGGCACCGATGCGCTGTGCGCCGAGCTGATCGCGCGAGGCGTTGGCGAGGCCACCGGCGCCATGATCGCGCCAACCCTGAACTTCGGCATGGCGCAGCATCACATGGCCTTTTGCGGTACCATGACGCTGCGACCAGAGACCCTCCTCGCGGTTCTGGTCGATCTGCTCGGTTCGCTGGCGCAGCATGGCTTCCAGCGTTGCCTGGTAATCAACGGGCATGGCGGCAACACGGCGACGATCATGGCCGCGTTCTCGGAACTGCACGCCAAGGCCAGCCTGACGGCCGATCGGGGATCGGCAAGCCTCTGCTGCCGCCTGCGCAACTGGTGGAGCCCGCCGCCGGTGACCGAAGTGCAAAAGGAGCTGTTCGGCGATCGTGACGGCTCACACGCGACCGCAAGCGAGATCTCGCTCACTCAATACGCACTCCCAAAGGCCATCAAGCGGGTCGAGTTCGAACCTCGACTTTGCGCCGGCGAGTTCCGGCTTCACCGACGCGGCCGACTTCCGCCGCCGCTACCCCGACGGCCGCATGGGCTCCGACCCGTCGCTTGCCGATCCGGCCCACGGCGAGCGGCTGTACCGCGCCGCGGTCGAAGGTCTGAGCGAGGACTACCGGAAGTTTCTGGCCGAGACTTAGCCCGGGCCGGGCGCCATGCGCCCACTTCCGTCAACCGATCGCGCCGGCCGGACAAGCTGCCGGACGTTCGAGGGCCGCGTTCGCTGCGGCGGCGCGTCGACCGCCCCCTCGCTGCCGGCGAGTGGCGCGCCGGCGCCATCTCTAGTGGCTTGTTAACCCCGAGCTGGCAGTCTCGGCGGGCAAGGCGGCCGACTGGCGCGGAGACGAGGCGTGCTCAAAATCCTCTGCCGGTGGTCCAAAGGATGGGCGCGCAGGATGGCCCTCGTCTGGCGCGCAGGCTCGATGGTAGCCGTGCTCGCCAGGTCGGTGACGACAGCGGCCTATTGGCGTCGAGGCGTAGGCCCTGTCGGAGCCGGGGCGTGGCTCGCCCGGTGCATTCGGGGCGCCTGGCGCCGCCGCCGGGTAGCGATCGGCACGGCTTGGGCCGTGTGTCTGATCGGCTGGACGGGCATGTTTCTTCTGCCGGATTATGATCGCTCAATGGTTGCAGCTGCCGCCCGTGACGACATCCGGGGCCGTGTCAGCGCGTCGGCAGCGGGGCGGACGGCGAACGTCAGCATGCCGAAGCCCGGAACGGTGAGCGGACAGGACGTGGCGTTCCGCTTGATCGGTTCGCCAACCCGGCAGCCCGCGCCGGGCGGCGGCGCCGGCCCGCTTCGCTTTCTGCTGGTCCTGGTCGTCGGCCTTGGCTCGGGTGGTGTGGCGGCGGCATGGCTGGCCGGGCGCGACGGCATCATCGATGGCGTCGACCAGCTGCAGCGCCGTTTTCCGGTGCAGGTGCTCGGCAGCATCGCGACCCCGATGAGCCGCGCGATGCTCTGGCGCCGGTGCCTGGCCAACCCCGGCTTCGGCACTGCCTGCCTCGGGCTCCTCGCTCTGTGCGCAGGCCTGGTCATGCTCGACGCGCTCGACGCCCTGGCAACGCTGAACCGCTTGCCGCTCCTCGACCGGCCGACCGGTTGAGGGTCCGAGCATGTTGATGGGCTCGTTCTCGGCGCGGCTGGTCACCCGCCGGCGTACGCGCCGCTCGTTCGGCGGCCGCCTCGGCCGAGGCCTGCGCTTCTCAGAGGGGGCGGAGCCCGGCGCTTGGCGATCGCCACCAACCCGTCCGGCCGAGGCCGCGCGGGCCGCAGCGGTCAGGTCGCCTGCGGTGCGCATCGCGGCGCGGGCGAGCGCGACCGAAGCGGTTCTTCCGAAGCCCGCGGACGAGGCGCCAGGGGTCGAATTCGCCCGCCAGCGGCTCGATGGGGTCGACTACCTCGATCGACTTAGCGGCAAGCCGTTCCTGTCCGACCTGTTTCAGCCTATTGCTCGCCAGCTCGTCGAGCGGGCTTTCGCGAGCGACACCGGTCCGCGCGATCGCCTGATTCTGGTGACCAGCCCCTGCTCCGGCGAGGGTAAGACCTTCACGGCACTCAACCTGGCGCTCTGCCTAAGTGAAGACGTCCACCAACCGGTCCTCCTGGTCGACGGCGATCCCCGGACCCGCGGAGCAGCGCGTGCGCTCGGGATTACAGCGGAGGCGGGCCTCTGCGACGCCTTGACGGGGAATCTGGAGCCTGAGCGGCTGGTTGTGCCAACCGAACTCGGCAACCTCGCCGTCCTTGGGCCCGGCGTGGCGTCGCACCGAATGACGGACTTGCTTGCTAGCCGAGGGGCCTTGCACATTTTTCGTGAGCTGCTGGCGGCGGAGCCGGGACGGCTGATCGTGATCGACGGGCCCTCGCTCCTGCTCGCGACCGAGGCCGCGGCGCTCGCTCTGTTCGCCGGGCAGGTTGTGCTGGTCGTGGCGGCGGGACAATCTTCGGAGCAGTCGATCGAGGACAGCCTCAGTCGGTTGGGCGAGCGCCGAAACATTTGGTTCGTCTTGAACCACGGCCCCTAGCTAGTGCCCGTCCATAAACGCTTGTTTTTCAAGTGATTAGCTGGGCTTGGCTGGGCGAGGTAGGCGATGTTGGGGGGCTTGGCTGAGACGATTCGAGTGGCGGGCGGCTTGGCGGCATGCCAAGGGGAAGTCGGCGCAGGGGTGATCGGCCGGCGCAGCCGGTGCGGCTTTGCGGGAGCGGCCGGCGTCAGGCGGATCTGAGACGCGCGAAGAGGGCGAGGTTGTAAGCGACGACCGCGGACCAGACGTAGGCCTTGAAGTGGTCGAGCCCGCGCCAGGTGCAGCGGGCCAGGCCGTAGGCGCGCTTGAGGCAGGAGATGTCGGCCTCGATGCCGGCGCGGAAGTTCCTGAGCTTGCGATAGACCCAGCGGCTCCGGACCATGTCTTCGATCCTGAGGCCAGCCTTCTTGTGGAAGGCCATGTCCTGCACGCCGCGGGCTTTGGCCGCGGCGAGATTGTCGCGGCTGGCGAAGCCGCCATCGGCCGCGGCCTGACGTGGCGCGGCGTCCCAAAACGCGATGTGGCGCTCCAGCATCGGCACGAGCCGCTCGCTGTCTGCCGGGTTGCCGGCTTCGATGACGAGGTCGAGGATCAGGCCGCTCTTGCCGGTGGTCAGGTTGAGCTTGTGGCCATAGTCGACGTCGCGGCTGCCTTTGACGATGATGTCGGCATGCGGCTCGAACAGGCTGACCACTTTGTCGGCGGCGGGCAGCGCCTCGCCGGCCAGCACCCGCCGCTCGGTCTGGGTGATGATCTGCTCGATCAGCGGCTGGTAGTGCCGGACTTGGCGCTGCCAGAGCGCGACCAGCGGGTCGGCCGCTCGGCTCAGCTGCGCCGCGGCCTGCCGCAGATAAGCCAAGGTCGCGCGGGTGATCCCGATCAGCTCGCGATAGAGCGGCACCCGTTTGGGCCGGCCGCGGGTGAACTCGATGGCCCGCCATCGTTTCTTCGCCGCGCGGCGATGATCGCGCCAGAGGGGCCCGTCGCCGCCAAGCCAAACTTGCGCCGCCTTGAGGAGGCGGACCATCACCCGCACGGCGTCCCACAACAAGCTGCTGTCGCTCGGTTCGTGGATCGGCGCCGCGGTGACCGTGCTGTCCAGCCGCACCATGCTGCCGTCCTCGAGCTTCTCCTGCCGGGCGCCGAAAAGCAGCGTCCGATTGATCTCTTCCCAGGTCTCGGCGCGGATCGCGCTGATCGTCCTCTGCAGCACCGACTTCTTCGGGCTCCACGCCCAGGGCAGTCGGGCAAAGGCCCGAAACGACGCCGAGTCCTCCAGATGAAAGGCCAGCTCCTCATAGCTCAGCTGGCGGTATTGCTTGAGCAGCGCACAGCGCAGCACGCTCTCCGCCGGCAGGCCGCAGCGGCCCGTCTCCTTCACCCCGTCGCGGCGCAGGTCCGCCGCCACCAGGCTGAGCAACGCGCCATGGGCATCCAGCCCGTCTGACATCGCCTTCAGTTCGCGGCCGATCTCGTGTCCGGCGAACACATCGAATATGCTGGCTTGGACCGTGCGTTCTTGGCGCATTGTCGGCTCCGGCGGTGGCGGGTGATCCTTTGGCATCAGTGGCTTGACGCCAAAGCCTACTCGAAACCGCCGGAGACCGCCCGCCAAAAAAACGCTGATTCCCACAATTATTTCAGCACGTTAGGCTTTATGGACGGGCACTAGCTAGCGGTCCGGGCTCCGAGGTGGTTCGCCGGGGCGAGCGGGGGTCGCTCAGGGGGGCGCCGTGCTCATCCTCCGATCAAAAGGATCCGGAAGAGCCGAAGCTGTATCCTGACTGGTGTGTCGAATGCCTCTTTGCTCAGGCCACGGCTGCCTGGGCGCCAACTTTCAGCGCCGCATTTGCACCGGCGCCGGCCGGCGCCGATTCGGCGTTGGCGTCCGGATCCTTGAGGACGTAGCCCCGCCCCCACACGGTCTCGATGTAATGCAGTCCGCCGGTCGCCGCCGCGATCTTCTTGCGCAGCTTGCAGATGAATACGTCGATGATCTTGAGCTCCGGCTCGTCGATGCCGCCGTAGAGGTGGTCGAGGAACATCTCTTTGGTCAGCGTAGTACCCTTGCGCAGGGAGAGCAGTTCGAGAATGCTGTATTCCTTGCCGGTAACATGCAGCCGCCGGTTATCGACGTCGACCGAGCGGGTATCGAGATTGACCACCAGCTTACCAGTCTTGATCACCGACTCTGAATGGCCCTTGGAGCGGCGCACGATGGCATGGATGCGGGCGATCAGCTCGCTCTTATGAAAGGGCTTGGTCAGATAGTCGTCCGCGCCGGTCGTCAGCCCGCGCACCTTGTCGTCGGTCTCGTGCAGGCCCGAGAGGATCAGCACCGGCGTGCGCACCTTGGCGGTGCGCAGCCGCCGCACGACCTCGAAGCCTTCCATGTCGGGCAGACGCAGATCGAGCACGATGATATCAAAGTCGTAGTGCTTGGCGAGATCGATGGCATCTTCCCCAGTCTCGGCCGGCTCGCAGATGATGCCCTCGCCCTTGAGAGCCGCATCGATCAACTTTGCCGAGACGGGATCGTCTTCAACAACCAGAGCTCGCATCACCCGCTCCTTCGTGCCCGCTCTTAGGATCAGTCATTGCACAAATGTAACCCTAAGAGGTCTTTCCTTAAGACTGCGTTAAGCCAGGTTGTGTTTCCTGACTGAGGACCGGTTCGCGGACGCCAGTTCCTCGCCGCAACCGATGCCTGATACAATCATAGGTTTTGCAACTTTGCAACAAAAAAGTTAATACGAGTATGATCGACGATATCCAGCCGACCTGCACCCCGTTGACCGCCAAGCGCGCTCCACGCCGACTGAGATCTGAGGCACGTGTCATAAATCAACTTTTACAGCATATTAGCGAAATCGAGCCGCACCGGATCGAGGGTCAGGTGCGGCGCTGCCGCGGCACGCTTCTGGTGTGCGGCGGTCTGACCGGCGTGGTCGGGCTGGGTGACACCTGTCTGATCGAGCCAGGTTCACACAACCATGACGAGTATTCAGAGGCCCGGGAGCCGCTCCTCGGCGAGGTCGTCGCGCTGGACGAGATCGGCGTGCACATCCTGCCGTTCAGCGAGCTCGAGGGCATCGGCCTTGGCGCCCGCATCAGGGTCGCCCGCGGCTACGATGGGGTCCGGCCGGACACGAGCTGGCTAGGGCGGGTGCTCGACCCCCTGGGTCGCGCGCTCGATGCCGGCCCCGCGCTGGCCGCGGGACCGGCCTTCTATCCCCTGCATGCCCGCCCAGTGCCGGCGCATCGTCGGCGCGACTTCGGTCCGCGGCTCGATCTCGGGGTGCGGGCGCTCAACCTCTTCACGCCCTGCCGGCGCGGCCAGCGGATGGGGATCTTCGCCGGTTCCGGGGTCGGCAAATCCACCCTCCTCTCAATGCTGGCCCGCCACAGCCGGGCCGACGCGCTGGTACTCGGGCTGGTCGGCGAGCGCGGCCGCGAGGTCAACCTCCTGCTCCGTGACGGCCTCGGTCGCGATGGTCTGGCGCGCAGCGTGGTCGTGGTCGCGACCTCGGACATGCCGGCGATGCTACGCCGGCGCGCCGCTTATCTCACGCTAACGGTGGCCGAGGCGCTGCGTGATCGGGGCCTTAACGTGCTCTGCCTGATCGACAGCGTGACCCGCTTCGCCATGGCGCTGCGCGAGATCTATCTCGCGGCGGGCGAGCCGCCGACGAGCAAGGGCTACCCGCCGGGCGTGTTCGCAGAGCTGCCCCGCCTGCTGGAGCGCGCCGGACCGGGTCTCGACGCCGGCAGCATCACCGGCCTGTTCACGGTCCTGGTCGAAGGCGACGACCTCAGCGATCCGATCGCCGATGCACTGCGCGCGATCCTCGATGGCCACATCGTGCTCGACCGCGCGATCGCCGAGGGGGGCCGCTATCCCGCGCTGGATGTGCTGCGCTCGCTCTCGCGCAGCGTCCCGGGCTGCTACCAGCCGACCGAGCGCGCTCTGGTCGAGCGGGCGCGCCGCCTGATCCGCGCGTACGCCGACACCGCGGAGCTGATCCAACTCGGCGCCTACCGGGAGGGTAGCGATCCGCTGATCGACGAGGCCATCCGGCGACGCCCGGCGCTCGAGGCGCTGCTCGCGCAGGCGATCGAGGACCGGAGCGATCTGGCCGACGACATCGCCCGCCTGGCCGCGGCCCTTGGCGCCGCCCCGGCGGAGGCATCCGAAGCCGCATGCTAGTGGATTGTCCGCAACGGAAGATTCCCTTGTGACTGGATCCGTGGTAAGCTTTTCGGATGCGAGGGAAGCTTGGATTGTTCGTGAGTGCGGCGGATCATGAGCGGTTGGCAGCGATCGTCGCCGATCGCAACCGGCGGCAGAAGCACGTGTGGCGAGCACGGGTGGTGCTGCTGACTGCGGAACGGGTCGGGACCGCCGAGATCATGCGTCGGACCGGCTTGAGCAAACCGTCGGTGTGGCGCTGGCAGGAGCGCTATGTCGAGGCCGGGGTCGAGGGGTTGTTGCGCGACAAGACCCGGCCGTCGCGGGTGGCGCCGCTCGACCAAGCTAAGGTCGCTGAGGTGATCCGGCGCACCTTGGAGGACCCGCCGCCCGGCGAGGCAACCCACTGGAGCGTGCGTGCCATGGCCGGCGCGAGCGGGGTGTCGCCGGCCAAGGTCCACCAGATCTGGCAAACCGCGGGTCTGACCCCGCACCGGGTGCGCCGGTTCAAGCTGTCCAACGATCCGGCGTTCGCGAACAAGGTCGAGGATGTGGTCGGCCTCTACGTCGATCCGCCGGCCCATGCGGTGGTCCTCTCGGTCGATGAAAAATCGCAGATCCAGGCGTGGCGCTCCGCGCCGATCACCGAGGTCGGCGCTGGGAGCCAGCCACGCGACCGGACCCAGCCGGGCCTGCCGATGAAGCCCGGCCGCCTCGGCACCATGACCCATGACTACAAGCGTCATGGCACCACCACCCTGTTCGCCGCGCTCGACGTCCTCGAGGGCACGGTGATCGGCCAGTGCATGCAGCGCCACCGGAACCAGGAGTTCCTCCGCTTCCTCAACGCCATCGAGCGTGCCATCCCGGCCGGCAAGGTGATCCACGTGATCCTCGACAACTACGCCGCCCACAAACACCCGAACCTGCGCCAGTGGCTGGCGCGCCATCCCCGCTGGATCTTCCACTTCACGCCGACCTCGTGCTCCTGGCTGAACGCGGTCGAGGGCTTCTTCGCCAAACTCACCCGCCGCCGGCTCAAACGCGGCGTGTTCCACTTCGGTCGTCGCCCTCCAGCAAGCGATCAAGCGCTTCATCGAGCACCACAACCAGGAGCCCCGCCCGTTCACCTGGAACGCCGACCCCAAAGCCATCATCGCCGCCGCCAAACGTGGGCATCAAACGTTACAGACATTCCACTAGGAGCCTGTCCAAGTAATCGGACGTTTGGATCGCGCTGGCTGCAGCGAGGGCCGGATGATGGTGCAGGGCATGGCGGATCGGGTGCGGTTTGGGGTGAGCGCGGTGTCAGACGCGGCGGACGGCGAGCAGCTTGGTCAGGTTGTGGGCGGTGCAGACCAGCGCCCACTCGGCTTCGACATTGCCGAAGCCGCGCAGCAGGAACTGGCGGAAGCCGCGGGCGTGCTTGATCTGGCCGATCACCGGCTCGACCGTCTGCTTGCGCAGGCGGTAGCGCGAGCGCCGGCCGGCGCGCCTGAGCCTGGCCGCCATCGCGGCCATCCGCGAGCCTGGCCTGACCGGCCGTTGGCCGCTCGGATCGGCGCTGCTGTGGCGGCCCCGGCCGGGCGTCAGGTAGCCCCGGATGGCGCGTGCTGCGAGCGCTTCGAGGTTGGCCGTGCGGCAGAAGCCGGCATCGGCCGAGACCTCCCGGGGCTGGCGGCCGAGCGCGGCCGTGGTCGCCTCGAGCAGCGGCACCAGGCCGGCCTGGTCGCTGCCGTTGGTGGTCAGGCGCTGGGCGATGATGATCTGATGCGCGGCGTCGACAGCGAGCTGGCCGTTGTAGCCCTGGATGAAGCCGTCCCTGGTCTTGAGGACCCGGCTGTCGGGATCGGTGAAGTTGCGCTGCGCCCGGTCCGGCGGGCCGCCGTCCGGGGCGCGCGCCGGCCGGCCGTGATCGACCATGCCCGAGGACGGGCCGGGCTCGCTGTCCGCGGGCGGCATTTCGGCCTCGGCCTCGGCCTCCAACGCGGCTTTGGCCGCGCGGATGCGCTCGAGCCGCGCCCGCTTGTCGGCGACCCAGTCGGGCAGCTCGTCGCCGCGCTGGTCGGGGCCATGCTCGACGTCTTCGGCGGCGTCAGCGGCCTCGGCCTGGGCCAGCCACGCTTCGACCTCGGCCGCGAGCGCCGCCTCGGCCGACTTCATCCGGCCATGGCTCATCGCCTTGTGCCTGCTGGCGTTGGCCTTGAGCTTGGTGCCATCGAGCGCGACATGGCCGAGCTTGACCAGGCCGGCCGCCCGGCACAGCCGCAGGACCTGCACGAACAGCAGGGCCAGCGCCGCCAGATGGCGCTGCCTGAAGTCGCTGATGGTGCGAAAGTCCGGCCGCTGCATGCCGGTCACCGCCATCACGTCGAGGCGCTCCTCGCACGCCCTGGCGATCCGCCGCGAGGCGTAGAGGCCTTGGCTGTAGGCATACAAGCAGCAGCGCCACCATCATCGCCGGATGGTAGGGCGGCTGGCCGCGCGCCTCCCGCTCGTACTCGGCCAGGATCGCCGTCAGCTCCAGCTCCTCGCGCACCAGCTCCCGCACCAGATGCGCCGGATGGCCCGCCCGCACGAAGTCGTGGACCGACGGCGGCAGCAGCCACACCTGGTCCACGTCCCACGCCCGAAAGGTCTTGCTCATGCCCGCTGATCAACCACGCCGCGCTCCGCCCGTCCACCCTTCACATGCCCATTCTCGGACAGGCTCCTAGGGGTGCATTCCAGGAAGGTTGTTCACCTGTGCTGGGAGGCGAGAGGCGGGTGGAAGGCCGGCGAGGCTGCCATGGGGGCGCTCATGGTTGTAGTGGCGGAGCCCGAGCGGCAGCTGGCGGCACCGATTGGACGAAGAGCGGTATGGCACCTCGTAAGCCCGATCCTCGAGCATCGTCTTGATGAAGCGCTCGGCCTTGCCGTTGGTCTTGGGCGTGTAGGGGCGGGTCCGCAGGTGGCGCAGGCAGAGGGCCTCGCGGGCCTGGCGGAAGAGATGGCTGCGGTAACCAGTGCCGTTGTCGGTCATGACGCGCCGCACGCAGATGCCGGTGGCGTGCGAACCGCACCACGGCCTGGGCCCGGAAGGGGGCACAGCTGTCGCCAGCCTCGTCGTCCAGGACTTCCACATAGGCGAGCCTGGATTGGTCATCGATGCAGACATGGACGAACTCCCAGCCGACGCCATCGTTCTGGCCGCGCCGGGTCCTGGTGACGCGATGGCCGGGCTTGTCGAAGCTGGCGAGCCTCTTGACGTCGAGATGGCTCAGATCGCCGGGGCTAGCCCGCTCATAGCGGCGCGCCGGCGCTTTGGGCGCGAGCGCCGAGAGGCGATTCAGGCCGAGGCGCACGAGTTCAGCGGCGACCGTCGAGCGGGCCAGGTGAAGATGGCTTGCGATCTCCTCGCCAGTCATCCGGCACTGGCGCAGGCGCACGATCAGGGCCTGCCAGCCCTCGGCGATCAGCGGCGGCGAGTTGCGCGGCCGCGCGGAGCGATCGAGCAGCCCGGCCGCCCCTTCGGCACGGTGTCGGGCGAGCCATTTGCGGACCGTGCGCAGGCTCACGCCGGCAGCCTCGGCCGCCTGGGCGACGCTTCAGCCCAGCTCGCGCGCCCGCCGCACCATCAGCGCTCGACCGTAGGACGTGGTGCGCGCATTCTTGTGACGGTTCATCCGGGGGGGTCCCCTGTTCCTGTAGCGTTCGCACACCGCAGTCTCAGGCCTCCGCCCAGGTGAACAACCTTCTTGGAAAGCAGAGCTAGGCCGATGGATCGGCTGGCGACGCCCGTCCGCCTCGCCGCGCAGGAGGTCGAGCGCGAACGACGCGCACTCGGCGCGATCGATCAGACGATCAGCCGACTGCATCGCCGGTTGGAGGCTTGGCGGGCGGAACAGGAGCGCGAGCTTCGCGCCGGCGTCGGTCTCGGCGCGGGCCTGTCGCTCGCGGCCTTCCTCGAGGCGAGCCGGCAGCGGGTCCGAGCGGCGCAAGCCGAGCTTCGACACCTGGCAGCGGAGCGCGAGGCGCAGGCCGCGCGGCTGCTCGAGCGTCGCCTCGAGCTGAAGCGTCTGGAGCTATTGATCGCCCGCCAGCGGCAGCGCCGCGAGGTCGAATCGCGCCGGCGCGAGCAGCGCGCGGCCGACGAGCTGGCGCTCCTGGGCTGCACGCCGATAAGCCTCCAGTGGAGGCCAGCGGCGTTTGACCCGCCTCAGAACTCGGGGGCGAGGGTGACCTTCAGCCCGTCGAGCGCGTCGGTGAAGGGGATCTGGCAGGAGAGCCGCGAGTTCGCCTGCACCTGATAGGCCTCATCGAGCATCCGATCCTCCTCGTCGGAGGCGGGCGTCAGCTGCTCGAGCCAGGCGGCATCAACGTACACGTGACAGGTCGCGCAGGCGCAGCAGCCGCCGCAGGCCGCCTCGATCGGCAGATCGTTCTCGCGGATGATCTCCATCACCGACCAGCCGGGCGTCGCCTCGATCACGTGCTCGGCGCCCTCGCGGTCGATCACGACGATGCTCGCCATCTCAGGCCACGCCCAGCTTCTTCTGCAGATCGGTGCTCGAGGTCGTGTAGCGGAAGATCAGCTTCTTGTCCGGGAAGCAGTATCTGAAGGCCTTCTGGCACATCAGCGCCGACTCGTGAAAGCCCGAGAGAATGAGCTTGAGCTTGCCGGGATAGGTGATGATGTCGCCGATCGCGAACACGCCCGCGAGGCTGGTCTCGAAGGTCGCCGTGTCGACCTTGATCAGATCGTTCTCGAGCTCGAGCCCCCAGCCGGCGAGCGGCCCGAGCTCCATCTTGAGCCCGTAGAAGGCGAGCAGCGTGTCGCAGGGCACCAGCATCTCGCCCTCGGGGCTCTTGACCGTGACCCCTTCGAGGCGCGCGCCCGGCCCGTGCAGCTCCGAGATCTGACCGATGTGCAGATCGACCTTGCCCTCTGCGACCAGCCTCTCCATGCGCGCGACCGAATTGGGCGCGGCGCGAAAGTCCTTCCGCCGGTGCACGAGTGCCAGGCGGCTCGCGATCGGCTGCAGATTGAGGGTCCAGTCGAGCGCCGAATCGCCGCCGCCCGCGATCAGGATGTCCCTGCGCGCGAAAGTCCTCCATCCTGCGCACGGCGTAGAAGATCGAGCGGCCCTCGCGCTCGTCCGCCCCGGGCAGCGGCAGGCGCTTCGGCTCGAAGCTGCCCGCACCCGCCGCGATGACCACGACCGGCGCCTCGAACAGGAGGCCCTCGCTGGTCGAGACGCGCCAGCGGCCGTCCGCCTGGCGCTCCAGCCGCTCGACCCGCTGGCCGAGATGCATGCCCGGCTCGAACGGCCGGATCTGCTCGAGCAGGAGCTCGACCAGCTGCTCGCCGGAGCAGCGCGGCACGGCCGGAATGTCGTAGATCGGCTTGTCCGGATAGAGCTCGATGCACTGGCCGCCGATCTTGTCGAGATTGTCGATCAGCTGGCACTGCATGTTGAGCAGACCCGCCTCGAACACCGCGAACAGGCCGACCGGCCCGGCGCCGACGATCACCATATCGGTCCGGATGGGCTCGGCCGAGGCCGTCCCGCCCGGCTCGTCCGGATCCCTTCCCTCTGCACCGAGGCCTCGTTCATCCGCCCGCCCGAGCTCGCATCGCGCCCACACCAAAAGGCTGCCGCCGGCCCCCCAGGACGCCGGCACAGCGCCTCGCCCGTCCCCTACACGCTTTCGCCCGGCGAGAAAAGGGGGCCGGGCCACCGCGCCAAGGCAATCGCATTAGGCTGCGGCGAGGATTTGGAGGAGGAAGGCGTCGTCCCAGCCGGCGCGTTTGATCTTGCCGCGGGTGGAGCCATGGTCGGGATTGGCGCGCAGCAGGTTGAGGACGAAGCGGCGCAGTCGGGCGAGGTTCTCTGGGGCGTGGTCCTTGCGGGCGCGGGAGCCGTCCTCGTCCATCACCACGTCGAGCACCCAATGGAGCCGGTTCTCGATCTGCCAGTGGACGCGCACCACCTCGGCGAGACGGGCGGCAGCAAGGGGCTTGGAGAGCAGGTAGTAGCGCGTGGCGGTGGTCGTCTTGCTGGCGATCTCGCGCGTGGCGGTGACCCTGGCGACCGCGGCAAGGCCAGGAAAGCTATGCCGTTTGACCAGCCAGGCGACGTCGTGAGCGACCACGGCGCGGCGGGTCTCGATCCGACCGTGGTCGCCGTCGACCGTCTGGCAGGTGTCGTCGACCGGGGTCGCAGGATCGTCCAGCCACAGGCGCACGTCCTCGTACAGCGCCGCCTGATTGCCCTTTAGGGCCAGACAATAGTCGCCGCCGCGTTCCAGGATGGCCGCGGCGGTCGCTTTCTGGCAGTGCATTGCGTCGGCGGTCACGATGCGGCCCTCGAGGGCGAGCAGCGCCAGCAGCTCAGGCAGGGCCTCGATCTCGTTGCTGGCGCCGGCGACCTTCTGCTGGCCCAGCACCAGCCGCTGTTCGACCGCCCAGGCGCTCACCAGGTGCAGCGGCCGGCGCCCGCGCTGGCGGTCGAAGCTGCGCCGGGTGGTCTTGCCGTCGACCGCAACCACCCCGCCGTTGCCGGCCTCGGCGGCGAAGGCGGCAACGAAGCGGCCGAAGCTGGCCTCGAAGGCGACCGGGTCGAGCAGCCGGAAGATCCGCGAGAAGGTGTCGTGGCTCGGAATGCCGCCTTCCAGGCGCAGAAAACGCCGCAGCAACGCCTCCTTGGCGCGCCCGAACAGGGCCATGTCAACGCAACCTGCGGCGCCGCACAGGGTGGCCGCCAACGCGATCAGCACGATCTCCAACAGATCGTGGCGCTGGGCATTGCCGGTGCGCGGGTCCGCCAGATCCCCAAAACAGGCCCGAAATCGCTCCATGCCGCCATCCTCCCGACCAGCAAGGCGGCAGCACATCAAGCACATGCCGAATCAAAAAGATTCTTACATATTTCTTATGCGATTCCCCTCGGCCACCGCGCCATCGGGCATGGGCCACCCCTTCGCCCGCGAACCGCCGCCTCCATCCGGCTCCATCCGGATCAATCTGACCCTCGGATTGATCCAGATGGAGAAGAAATCAGCCTCAGATTGAGTCCGCGCCTTGTGGTTGACTTCGTGTATCGGCCCGCGAATGATTGTCGTCGTCAGCATGCGGCTGCCTGACAATTGCGATTCTGTTTTGAAATCAACGTCGCATGTGAAGACGGTTGTAAGTCAAACCGTGATCGAGACCACAGAATTGATGTGGGAGATCGATTGTTAAATCTCGACCACTGGCGCAAAAATGCGCCCGTTTATATTTGGCATGACGCAGAAGTGCGTCATTTTTCGTCTTAGACCTCGACGATGGCCGGATTTCTCCAGCGGATCAGCTCAGCGTTGATTGATGCACGCTGATTTCTAGGCGCGAAAATCGCAGAAATCAGCCATTGCCTATCGGCCGCCAGATTGATCCTCCATGGAGGCTTGATGCCGGCCTCCATGCGCCAGCCCGACGCAGAAATGCGCCAGGTGGCGCATTTCAACGCCCGCCGCCGCCGTATGTAGAACCCGTCAAACGGAGAGCGAAGAGTCGCGCATTTTGGGCTAACTTCAGATAGAATGAATGCGTTCTGGCGAAGCGATTTCGAAGGAGGCACGAACCATGGGCGAGCGCAGCGTCACCATCGGCCGGGATGCTATCGGCAGCCAGATCGTGACTGGCGATCAGAACGTGGTCACGTCGTCGGGCCAACGGATCACCCTACCGCCAGCCGAGAGCGTCGATATCCAGAAGGAGCTCGGCGAGCTCCGTGCGATCCTCGCGACCCTGAAGGCGCCCGATGCCGCCAAGATCGGGCGGGCGCTCGACGACGCCGAGGACGAGGTAAAGAAGGACAAGCCCGACAAGGACGAGGTCGGCGGCGCGATCGAAAGGGTGGTGAAGTACGCCAAGGGGGCGAGCGACTTCAGCGAGCACGTCGAGAAGCTCGCGCCCAAGCTCGCTGCCGTGTGCAGCTGGCTTGGTGAGAACTGGGTGAAGCTGCTGGCACTCGCCGGCATCGCACTCTGAGCAGGGTCGAGCGCGGGAGGCCGAAACCTTGACCGACGGCCGCAACGTCCGCATTGAGCGTGACGCCCAGGACAACGTCATAGTTACGGGGGACCGCAACCGGATCTACGTCCTTAGAGGCACTACAAGTCTCCCGCCCGCGCTCGAGGCGTCGGTGGCCCAAGGCAAATCTGGCCTTGCGGACATTTCCACAGGAGCCGAACGACATCCAGATATTTTCTTGAGCCACTCGCACGAAGACGCCGAGTGGGTCGAACAGCTTGCACTGCGCCTCGAAGACGAACACGGGTTCGTGGTTTGGCTCGATCGATGGAAAATCATACCAGGGACCAGTTGGCAAGGTCATCTTGCCGCCGGCTTAGTATCCGCGAAATGTTGTGCCGTGTGTATCGGCAGCAAAGCGCCTTCAGGTTGGTTCAAACAGGAACTTGAAGCTGCACTCGATATTCAAGCAGCAAGACCGGAATTTCGTGTCATTCCGTTAATAACTCCAGGCGGGACGGATGAGTTGGTGTCTATGTCTGTGTTCCTACGCCTCCGACATTGGGCTGACTTTCGTATGGGCAAGGACGCAGATTACGCGTTGCACGTACTTGTGCAAGGGATAAAGGGTGAACCAGTTGGGCGATGGTCACAATTGAAGGATCCGTCTAACACAGAGATCATGGAAAAACTAAAGTTAATGGCTCGCGAACTTCAAGAATTCCGTGCGGCTGGTTTTACCCCTGATATCTTAGTGGAATACGAGCAAAGAATACTAACACAGTGGTCTTCATACAGAGGCCTCACGTAGAAACCGGGAGAAGGCTCAAAACGAAATGAAGATGTTTATCAGCCATGCTCCTCCGGACCGCGATCTTGCGCGTCGGCTATACACCCTGCTCAAGCAGATGGGTGTAGAAGGCTGGCTGGACGAAACGAGTCTTGTTTCTGGCGCAGCATGGGAACCCGCGGCCAGGCTAGCTATTCACGCTTCTGATGGAGCCTTGATTTTCTCGGCGGCTCAAGCTCACTTTCAAAGTGGCAGCAAGCTGAGATAGGGCTGATTTTGGATACGCTTGGGCAGAGGCCTAGGTCACACGTACTTGTGATAATTCTGCC
This sequence comes from uncultured Alphaproteobacteria bacterium, assembly GCA_963815435.1. GTDB lineage: Bacteria > Pseudomonadota > Alphaproteobacteria > Geminicoccales > Geminicoccaceae > DATAOG01. The sequence goes on along the minus strand of CAWFGZ010000032.1, from coordinate 15,862 downwards.
AAAGATTGCAGAGCAAGCGATTCCCCATAATCTTGAGCACTTTCAACTGATCGATCTGCGCAAGTCGACAAGTGACGAACAAAGTCTCTTGGGGATAGCCTCTGCGGTATCGCAGCTACAGCAACGCTCACTGGCGGAAACTGCCGAGATTGGCGAGCGGTTCATGAACTGGGGGGATCTTTCGGGTGCGTTGGAGGCCTTTACCAATACCGTTGAAATTGCTGAGGGGCTCGTGGATCGAGATCCCAATAACACGGCGTGGCAGCGCGGCCTAGCGGGCGGCCGGGCAAAGGTCGGCGACGTGCGGTGGGCTCAGGGGGACCTCGCGGGAGCGCTGGAGGCCTACCAGGGCAGCCTGGCGATCACCGAGCGCTTGGCCAAGCAGGACCCCGGCAACGCCCAATGGCAGCGCGACCTTGCGGCCAGCTATTGGAGGATCGGCGACGTGCGGTGGGGCCAAGGGGACCCCGCGGGAGCACTGGGAGCTTACCAGACGAGCCTGGCAATTGCGGAAAGCCTCGCCGGGCTCTACCCGAGTGACGCCTCAATGCAGCGCGACCTCTCGGTGAGCTGGGGCAAAATTGGTGACATGCGTATGGTCCAGGGAGACCTCGCGGGAGCACTGGAGGCCTACCAGGCGGGCCTGGCGATCACCGAGCGCTTGGCCGCGCAGGACCCCGGCAACGCCGGCTGGCAGCGCGACCTCTCGGTCAGCTACTTGAGAGTCGGAGACTTACGCTCGGCCCAGGGGGATCTCGCGGGAGCACTGGAGGCCTACCGGGCGAGCCGGGAGATCACCGAGCGCCTGGCCGAGCAGGACGCGAGCAACACGCAATGGCAATTCGATCTCGGGACCAGCAGTGAGCGCATCGGCGACGTCCTTGTAACTCAAGGCAAGCTCGCCGATGCTCTGCAACCCTATCAGCGCAGGCATCACATCATCAGCGCACTCGCCGCGCAGGACCCCGGCAACGCCGGGTGGCAGCGCGACCTCTCGGTCAGCTTCATCAAGATCGGCGACGTGCAGGTCGCGAAGGGCGATCTCGACGGCGCGCTCGAGGTCTACCGGGACAGCCTCGCCATCGCGCAGAAGCTCGCCGCGCAGGACCCCGGCAACGCCGGCTGGCAGCGCGACCTCTCGGTCAGCTACGGTTTGGTTGGTACCGTGCTGGAAGCACAGGGCAATCTCGAGGGTGCATTCGTCAAATACCAGAAAACGCTGGAAATTCAGAAGAGGCTCGCTGCGCTTGACCCCAACAACGCCGGGTGGCAGCGCGACCTCTCGGTCAGCTTCAACAGGATCGGCGACGTGCAGAGTGCGAACGGCGATCTCGACGGCGCGTTCAAGGCCTACCAGGACAGCCTCGCCATCCGGCAGAAGCTCGCCGCGCAGGATTCCGGCAACGCCGAGTGGCAGCGCGACCTCTCGGTCAGCTTCGGGCAGATCGGCAACGTGCAGAGCGCAAAGGGCGATCTCGAGGGCGCGCTTAGGGCTTACCAGGACAGCCTCGCCATCGCTCAGAAGCTCACCGCGCAGGACCCGCAGAACACGAAGTGGCAGTATGATCTGGGGTTCTTTCTTAGTCGGATCGGGAGTTTGCTGATTGCTCAGAAGCAGCTGGCTGAGGAACTCGGTTTTATTGAGCGCGCACGTGACGTTTTCGCGATGCTCGCCGCGCAGGACCCAGGCAACGCCGGCTGGCAGCGCGACCTCTCGGTCAGCTTCATCAAGATCGGCGACGTGCACCTCGCGCAGGGCGATCTGGACGGCGCACTTAAGGCCTACCAGGATAAGGATGTCATCTTTGAGAAGCTGGCCGCCCGCGACCCCGCCAACGCCCAGTGGCAGCGCGACCTCTCGGTCAGCTCCGAACGGATCGGCGACGTGCGGCTTGCGAAGGGCGATCTGGACGGCGCGCTTAAGGCTTACCAGGACAGCCTCGCCATCCACCAGAAGCTCGCCGCGCAGGACCCGGGCAACGTGCGATGGCAGATGGACTTATCATACGTCCAAGCAAGACTTGGGAATGTACATCTAGCGCAAGCCGATTCGGAGGGACGCCTAGCCGCGTATTGGAAGACCCTCGTCAGCCGGGAGGTGCTCGCGTCCTATGGCAATATTAAATCTGCAGCGTGATCTCGTTGCCTTGCATGCCGAGCTCACAGAGGTGGCGAGCCTCGAAGGGCAGGCCGTAAGAGCCGCTAGAGAGAAATACATAACAGCGCTCGCAGTTCTTCAGGAGTTACAAGGAAGCGGCCGCCTGGCGCCGGCGGATGCTTGGATGGTCGAGGATCTCGAAGCCCGCCTCGCCCGGGTGAGCGCAGCGGCGGCGCGGTGAGGCGGCGCAGCAGGCTTATGGGTCCTGGGCTTCCCTGGCTCCTTGGGCCAACTCCCGTCGTCGGCCCGGAGCGGAAAGAGCCCGAGGACGACAACGAAAAGATCGGCTCGCAAGCGTGCACGTGCTCCAGAATCAGTTCCTGACGCCGGCCCGGGCGGCGGAGATCGGCGTGCGCAACTCAGCCGCTTCGTCTGTGCGCCCAGGCGGCCAGCGGGAACCAGCTCGCGAGATCGGGCAGGCGGCGCTCGGCGGGCTTCTGGTGAAAAGGCTGGGGGCGGAGCCGCTCCCGGGCCCAGGCGCGCGGGGTATCGCTGATGACCAGCAGCTCGCAGTCGCTCTCGCAGACGGCGGTGGCGGTCCGCCTGCCGTCCGGGGCGGCGAGGCCGATGCCGCCAAGGGGCTCGCCCGCGCCGAGGGTGGCATCGACGCCCTGGAGGCGGACCCGGCCTGTCAGGATGTAGAGCAGCTCACAAGCCGGCTCGCCCTTGCGGAACAGGACCTCGCCTGCGGCGAACCGGCGCTGCGCGACGAACGGCTGGAGCTGCTCAGGGGAGCGTTCGCCTGGCGGCGCGCTTTCGCCCCGGCGCGCTCGCTGCCGCAGTTCCCGGAGGCGGTAGAGGTTGAGCGGCAGGAGAATCCCGTGCAGCGCCCAGACGGGGGTCAGGCCGAGCGACAGGCCGTAGCTGATGAAGGCGAGATTGCTGCAGATCGCGAGCAGGCGCATCGGCAGCATGGTCCGCATGCCGAAGGTCAGGAGCACGAGCCCGGACGCCAGGAATCCGAGAACTTCCGGCAAGGCCATGCGCGCCACCTCCGCCGCCTGCGCTGATCGAGGCCGGCGGGCAAAGCGGGCGCCGAGGGCGCCCTGAGCCCGGATTTTCGCCTCTGATTGAATGGTTCGGGATAGGATGCGCGCTGCAGCTAATACCAAGCGCAGAAAGCCCCGACTTTCGTGCTTGGTCTGCGCGCCCGGGTTGGCGGGCGCGCTTGGCTCCCAGGGCCGGCGTCGGTGGTCGGCCCGGAGCGGCGCGGGGCGCGCGCCGCGAAGGTCAAGACTTCGCGGGCCGAATATAAGTCGACCGGGTAGGTTATTCTCGCACGTGCTCAGGCTCGAACCGGATGCGCAGCCGGGTACCGGTGGCCTTGGCGAAGCGCTCGAGGGTCCGGGTCGAGGGCTTGACCCGGCCGCCTTCGAGGCGGGCGATGACCGCCTGCGTCGTGCCCATGGCCCTGGCCACCTGCTCCTGGGTCATGCCGGCGCGGCTGCGGGCTTCGATCAGGGCCGAGGCGAGGGCAAACTCCGGCTCCAGCGCCTCGTATTCGGCGCGGAACTCGGGGTCCTTCAGCCACTCCTCGGCGATCGCCCGCATGGCGATGCGTCCGCGGCTCATGTCACCTCCTTGGCTCGTCTGAGCGCCAGCTCGATCTCGCGTGTGGGCGTCCTTTTCGGTCTTCTTGCCGAATACCCGGACCACGACCACACGCCGCCCGGTAGCGGTCACGTAGACGGCGCGAGCGATCCCGTCCCGGCCCTTCATGCGCATCTCCCAGAGCGGACCTTCAAGGTGCTTGACGTAGGGTTCCCTGACCCGCTCCAGCCCGTGGCTTTCGATCAGCTCCACGATTCGGAGATAGCGGGCCCGAATGTCCTTGGGCTGGGCTTCCAGCTCTGCCCGCACGGTCGCGTTGAGGATCTCGACCCTCCACGTCATATCGGAAGCATATTGCAAAAATGCAATAGCAGCAATTAGCCCGCGTGCGCTTGCCTCTCGGCTGCCCGGCGCAGGGGCCGCGGCCCTGTCGAGGTCGTCTCGTAGGCGCGCGATACCGCGACCGGCCGCGCGACCGCGGCCGTCGCCACGGACGGCAGGGCGCTAGCGCGGCACGGGGACGGTCAGCTCCTGGCCGCCGTAGCCGTGGACGTTGTCGTGGGCGCGGATCGTCACCTCCGCGACGTCGTCGGGGATGGCGACGCCGGAGAGCGAGCGGGTGAACGGCTGCTCGTCGACGTGCGGGTGGAGGAGCTTGCGGGTTCCGAGCACGGTGCCGTCGGCGGCCACCACCTCCCAGGCGTCGGCGTAGTGGCCCCAGCCTTCGTCGGCGTGCTCGACCGTGACGTCGATCTGATAGGTGCCATCGCCCGCGCGGGTCAGCTCGACCCGGACGACGTCGGCCTCGCCGGCCGAGCACGCGCGGTTGCCCAGCCGAGCGCCAGCCAGGCAGCGGCGAAGACGATCGTTATACGTCTCATGGCGTTGCTCCGGGCGTGCAGGCGTGAATGCGGCGCGGGGTTTCTCGATTGTCTCGTGGCCGCGCCGGAAGCGGGCGATCAGCTGGCGCGCGGCGTGCGAGGGCAGCAGCCGGCGCGCCCCGACCGCGCCCTCGAGCTCGGCGAGCAGCCGGCCGGTCTCGGGATCGGCGCGAGCGCCTCGTTGCAGGCCCGCCTCGATCTCGGTCCAGAGCCAGCTCCGGATCTGGCGGCTGCGCTTGGCGGCGAGCTCGCCCGCCGCCTCGAGCGCCTCGCGGTGGCGAGCACCGCTTGCCAGACCTGCTCGATGCCGCTCGCCCTCGAGGGCGGAGCAGGTCGAGCACCTCGGGCGTCCAGCCGGGGGTGCGGGGCGCAGCAGATGGAGGGCGGCCCGGTAGTCGGCCTCGGCCCGGCGCGCGGCGGCCAGCGAGCTCGCCGTCGGCCTTGTTGATCACGACCAGGTCGGCGAGCTCGATGATGCCGCGCTTGATGCCCTGCAGCTCGTCGCCGCCGCCCGGCGCGAGCAGCACGAGAAGCAGTCGACCATGTCCGCGACCGCGGTCTCGCTCTGGCCGACGCCCACGGTCTCGATCACGACACGCTCGAAGCCCGCGGCCTCGCAGGCGAGCGCCGCCTCGCGGGTGCGCCGTGCGACGCCGCCCGGCGTGGCCGCCGGCGGGCGAGGGCCGGATGAACGCCTGCGGGCGCCTGGGCCAGCCGCTGCATGCGGGTCTTGTCGCCGAGGATCGAGCCGCCCGATGCGCCGGCTCGAGGGGTCGACCGCGAGGACCGCGATCCTGTGGCCCGCGCCGATCACGAGGCGCGCCGAAGGCCTCGATGAAGGTCGACTTGCCGGCGCCGGGCGTGCCGGAGATGCCGAGCCGGACGGCCTGGCCGGTGGCGGGCAGCAGGCGCTCGAGCAACTGCTCGGCCTGCGCCTGGTGGTCGGGGCGGCGCAACTCGATCAGCGTGATCGCGCGCGCGAGCGCACGCCGGTCGCCCGCCAGCACGCGCTCTGCCAGGGTCTCGAGGGCCGGGGTCATGGGAACAGCGACGCTGCTTTGGCGAGCGGCCAATGTCAACGCTCTGCGGCGCGCGCCATGCCTGGTCCGACCATGCCCGATGCGGAACCGCGCGGGCAGCGCGCACCCCGCTCAGGCCGTAGGCCGCGATCACGCCCGGATCAGGTCGATCAGGTACGCGGCGGTTAACCTTTCGTCAACCATTTGGCGCGAACGTGGCAGCCTCCGATGGTCCATGCGACCGTGGGAATCCGTGCCCGATGATGACTGAGCGCTGGGGGGCGGATCGGCCTGGTGCCCCCGCGCATGATTGCACGGCCGATATCGGCTCGCGTGAAATCCGCCAACGGCGAGGGAGACAAGGGAAACCATCGCTGTGCCCGGGTTCGTCCGACCCGCCGCAGCGGTCAATGCGCGGCGTCCCGGCGGTTCTATCTCTGCGCCAGGGTCCGGCCAGCTCCGTCGGCGGTCAATGCGCGGCGTCCCAGTCGGGACCGTGGCCGATGTCGACCACCAGCGGCACCTTCAGATGGGCGGCCTGCGACATCACCTTGCGGACCAACTCGGTGGTCGGCTCGATCTCGGCCTCGGGCACCTCGAACAGCAGCTCGTCGTGGACCTGGAGCAGCATGCGCGCGCCGAGGTTGGAGCGAGCGAGCGCGCGAGCGGCGTGGATCATTGCGCGGCGCATGATGTCGGCGGCCGAGCCCTGGATCGGCGCGTTGATGGCGGCGCGCTCGGCGTAGCCGCGCCGCGCGGGATTGCCGCTCTTGATCTCGGGCGTGGCGCAGAGCCGCCCGAACAGCGTCGTCACGTAGCCCTTGGCGCGCGCCTCCTCCTTGGCCCGCTCCATGTAGTCGCGGATGCCGGGATAGCGCTCGAAATAGGCCTCGATGTAGCGGCGCGCGACGTCGAACTCGATGCCGAGCCGCTGGGCGAGGCCGAAGGCGCCGATGCCGTAGATGATGCCGTAGTTGATCATCTTGGCGTTGCGCCGCAGCAGAGGGTCCATGCCCTCGACCGGCACGCCGAACATCTGCGATGCGGTAACCGCGTGGATGTCGACGTCCTTAGCGAACGCCTCCTTCAGCGCCTCGATCCCGGCCATGTGGGCGAGCACCCGGAGCTCGATCTGCGAATAGTCGGCCGAGAGCAGGAGATGGCCCGCTTCGGCCACGAAGGCGCGGCGGATCTTGCGGCCCTCCTCGGTCCGGATCGGGATGTTCTGGAGGTTCGGGTCGTTCGAGGACAGCCGCCCGGTCGAGGTCGCGGCCATGGCGTAGGAGGTGTGCACGCGGCCGTCCTCGGGCGCGATCTCCTGGATTAGCGCATCGGTGTAGGTGCCGGTCAGCTTCTGCAGCTGGCGCCAGGCGAGGATCGTGGCCGGCAGCGGATGGCCCTGCGCCGGCCAGCCCCTCGAGCACGCTCGCCGTGGTCTCGTGGCCGCCGGTCCTGGTCTTGCGCGCCGGCCTGCATGCCCTGCTCCTCGAACAGGACCTCGCCCAGCTGCTTGGGCGAGCCGAGATTGAACGTCCGCCCGGCCAGCCGGTACGCCTCCTCCTCCAGCTCGGCCATCCGCCGGGTGAAGTCGGCCGAGAGCGCGCGCAGCAGGCTCGGGTCGACCTTGATGCCGCGCCGCTCCATCTCGGCGAGCACGGCGAGGAGCGGCCGGTCGAGGGTCTCGTAGACCCGCGTGCGGCGCTCCTCGGCGAGGCGCTGCTTGAGCAGGCCGTGCAGGCGGAGCGTCAGATCGGCGCACTCGGCGGCGTAGGCCGTGGCGCGCTCGATCGGCACCTGCTCGAAGCCGATCTGCCGCCTGCCGCTGCCGCAGACCGCCTCGTAGAGGGTCGCATCGAGGTCGAGGTGCAGCTTGGCGAGCTCGGGCAGGTCGTGACCATGGCGCGCGCCGTCGATCACGTAGGAGAGCAGCATGGTGTCGTCGTACGGGCGGATCTCGATGCCGTAGCCGGCGAGCACGCTCTGCGCGGCCTTCAGGTGGTGGCCGACCTTGAGCACCGCCGGGTCCTCGAGCAGCGGGCGGAGGTGCTCGAGCGCCGTCTCGCGCGCCAGCTGGCCCGCGCTCCGCGTGCCGAACTCGTCCTTGTGCCCGAACGGCAGGTAGCAGGCCTCGCCCGCATCGAGGGCGAGCGCGAGGCCGACCAGCTCGCCGCGCGTGGCCTGCGGCGACGTGGTCAGGCACTCGAGCGCCAGGATGCCGTTCGCGGCGGCCCGATCGAGCCACTCATCGAGCGCCGCGAGGTCGTGCAGCGTGGCGTACCTGGGCTCGGGCCTGCGCCGCCTTCGCGCCCGGCTCGATCGCCTTCGCCTGGCCCTGCGGCCAGCGGCTCGACCCGCTGGGCGAGCGAGCTGGAAGCCGTGGGCGCGGGCGAACGCCAGGAGCCCCGCGTAGTCGACCGGCCCGACCTCCAGCTCGCCTAGCGGGATCGGCAGGGGTGCCGTGTCGCACAAGGTGACCAGCGTCCGCGAGAGGCGCGCCTGCTCGGCATGGGCCAGGAGGTTCTCGCGCCGCTTCGGCTGCTTGATCGTGCCCGCATTGGCCAGCAGCTCGTCCAGGCTGTGGAACTCCTGGAGCAGCTGGGCCGCGGTCTTGACCCCGATGCCCGGCACGCCCGGCACGTTGTCCGAGGTGTCGCCCGCCAGCGCCAGGACGTCGCGCACCAGCTCCGGGCCGACCCCGAAGCGCTCGATCACCTCGGCGCGCTCGATCGCCTTCTGCTTCATCGGGTCGTACATCTGGACGCCCGGGCCGATCAGCTGCATCAGGTCCTTGTCGGAGGAGACGACGATCACCTCCTGGCCCTGCTCGCGGGCTTCGCGGGCATAGGTCGCGATGATGTCGTCGGCCTCGTAGTTCTCGGCCTCGACCACCGGCAGACCGATCGCCCTGGCCGCCTCGCGCACGAGCGGGAACTGCGGCACCAGATCCGGCGGCGGCTCGTCGCGGTTCGCCTTGTAGTCGGCGTAGATCTTGTCGCGAAAGCTCGCCTTGCCCTTGTCGAACACGACCACCAGCTGATCGCCCGCCATGTCCTGGACCAGGCGAAAGAGCATGTTGCAGAAGCCGAACACCGCGCCCGCGGGCTGCGCCCTTGGGGTCGGTCAAGCGGCGGCAGCGCGAAGAACGCGCGGAAGATGTAGCCCGACCCGTCGATCAGGACGAGGCGGGTTTTCCGGGACTCGGGCATGGCAGCGGGACCCACTCACCTGCGCTCGCCGGCCACCATAGGCGAGGCCGCCAGCCGAGGCCAGCCATCGCCGGGTAGTGTCTCACCCATCTTCGACAGTTGGGACGGCCGAGTAGCTGTGAAAGCCGCAGATTTCCTAGGGTCGAGGGTGGGTCAAGCTCAAAATGTAGTGCCACGCAATCGATCGATTTTGCTTGAATTATGCGGTCTACAGTGGAAATGTGTACGCTCCACGTGGGAGCAGCGATGTACTTCCGCAAGAAGACCTCGGGCGGGCGGGCCTATCTCCAGATCGCCGAGAGCCGACGTGCGGGTGGTCGAGTGCAGCAGCGGGTGATCGCCACCCTCGGGCGCCTCGACCAGCTGGAGGCGAGCGGCCAATTGGAGCGGCTGCTGCGCTCGGGGGCGCGGTTCGCGACGCGCGCGCTGGTGGTGACCGCGGTGCAGGACGACCCGACCGCGGTGGTCCGGCGGATCGGGCCGGGCTTGGTGTTCGAGCGCCTGTGGGCCGAGACCGGCTGCCGAGCGGTCATCGAAGACCTGGCCGAGGAGCGCAAGCACGGGTTCGCGCTCGAGCGGGCGATCTTCCTCACCGTGCTGCACCGGCTGATGGGCGGCGGCTCCGATCTCGCCGCCGATCGTTGGCGCGAGGACTATCGAATTCGCTGGCGCCGAGGCGCTGGAGCTGCAGCATCTCTACCGGGCGATGGCGTGGCTCGGCCAAGAATTGCCGGAAGAGGAGCAGGACGCGCGCACGCCGTTCGCCCCGCGTTGCACCAAGGACCTGGTCGAGGAGCGGCTGTTCGCCCACCGGCGCGATCTCTTCAGCCGGCTCGACCTGGTGTTCATGGACACGACGAGTCTCTACTTCGAAGGCGCCGGCGGGCAGACCCTCGGCCGCCACGGCCACAGCAAGGATCATCGCCCGGACCTGCCCCAGATGATCCTGGCGGTCCTCATCGATGGCGACGGGCGGCCGGTCTGCTCGGAGATGTGGCCGGGCAATGTCGCCGACGTCACCACCCTGATCCCGGTGATCGACCGGCTGCGCCAGCGCTTCGCGATCGGCCGGATCTGCGTGGTCGCCGACCGCGGCATGATCAGCACCGAGACCGTCGCAGCGCTCGAGGGGCGCGACTTGTTGTATCTGCTCGGCACCCGTGAGCGTACCGACAAGGTGGTGCGCGATGTCGTGCTTGCCGACGCCGCGCCGGCCGTGCCGCTGACCATCACCAAGCGCGGCCACGAGATCGACTACGAGGCCAAGGCGGTGACCGTGGGCGATGCACGCTACATCCTCTGTCGCAACCATCAGGAGGCCGAGAGGGACGCTGTCACCCGCCAAGCCATTCTGGCCAACCTCGAACGTCAGCTGGCCAGGGGCGACAAGGCGCTGGTCGGCAACACCGGCTTCCGCCGCTTCCTCAAGACCGAAGGCAGCCACTTCGCCATCGACCCGGCCAAAGCCGAGGCGGACGCCAGGTTCGACGGCGTCTTCGTGCTACGCACCAACACCGACCTCGACCCGCTCGCCGCCATGCTGCGCTACAAGCAGCTCTGGACCGTGGAGGCGACCTTCCGTACGGCGAAGCACCTGCTCGCCACCCGGCCGATTTTCCACAAGCTCGACGACACCATCCGCGGCCACGTTTTCGCCAGTTTCCTCGCGCTCGTCCTCAAGGCCGAGCTCGAGCAGCGCATCGCCGACCTCGGCCGCACAGCATCCTGGGCCGAGATTCTCGCCGACCTCGATTCCCTGACCGAGACCGAGATCGCCCACGACGACAAGCACTTCCTCGTCCGCTCCAGCCCGCGCCCCGCCGCCAGCCTCGCGCTCCGCGCCGCAGGCGTCGCCCTGCCGCCCACCGTTCGGCCCCGCGCCGGCAACTGATCCACCTCCGAAATGTAGTGCCACGCCGCCTCCGCGGCGCCGATTGCCGTTCACGTTCAGCTACTTAGCAAAACCCACTGTCGAAGATGGGTCTCAGTTTGAATGTAATGGCCCACGAGGCCAACCGGGGAGGATGCTCCAGTTGTCCCTGTAAGGAAACGGATACTTCCATCCAAAGCCATCTGTCGGGTCATTGGGATAGCGCCGATGTGACTTCGTCAATGAGTTCATTGATCTGTCTGTGACTAAGAATGAAGAAGATATCGTCGTCTCGACTGTCCCCGACCCGAACGAGAATGTAAAAGAGATTATCAATATTTTCCCTTCTTCGAATCAGCCAAGCGTTGTTTGAGGAAAGCCCTTTGACCCATCTTCGACAGTGGGTTTTGCTAAGTAGCTGAACGTGAACGGCAATCGGCGCCGCGGAGGCGGCGTGGCACTACATTTCGGAGGTGGATCAGTTGCCGGCGCGGGGCCGAACGGTGGGCGGCAGGGCGACGCCTGCGGCGCGGAGCGCGAGGCTGGCGGCGGGGCGCGGGCTGGAGCGGACGAGGAAGTGCTTGTCGTCGTGGGCGATCTCGGTCTCGGTCAGGGAATCGAGGTCGGCGAGAATCTCGGCCCAGGATGCTGTGCGGCCGAGGTCGGCGATGCGCTGCTCGAGCTCGGCCTTGAGGACGAGCGCGAGGAAACTGGCGAAAACGTGGCCGCGGATGGTGTCGTCGAGCTTGTGGAAAATCGGCCGGGTGGCGAGCAGGTGCTTCGCCGTACGGAAGGTCGCCTCCACGGTCCAGAGCTGCTTGTAGCGCAGCATGGCGGCGAGCGGGTCGAGGTCGGTGTTGGTGCGTAGCACGAAGACGCCGTCGAACCTGGCGTCCGCCTCGGCTTTGGCCGGGTCGATGGCGAAGTGGCTGCCTTCGGTCTTGAGGAAGCGGCGGAAGCCGGTGTTGCCGACCAGCGCCTTGTCGCCCCTGGCCAGCTGACGTTCGAGGTTGGCCAGAATGGCTTGGCGGGTGACAGCGTCCCTCTCGGCCTCCTGATGGTTGCGACAGAGGATGTAGCGTGCATCGCCCACGGTCACCGCCTTGGCCTCGTAGTCGATCTCGTGGCCGCGCTTGGTGATGGTCAGCGGCACGGCCGGCGCGGCGTCGGCAAGCACGACATCGCGCACCACCTTGTCGGTACGCTCACGGGTGCCGAGCAGATACAACAAGTCGCGCCCCTCGAGCGCTGCGACGGTCTCGGTGCTGATCATGCCGCGGTCGGCGACCACGCAGATCCGGCCGATCGCGAAGCGCTGGCGCAGCCGGTCGATCACCGGGATCAGGGTGGTGACGTCGGCGACATTGCCCGGCCACATCTCCGAGCAGACCGGCCGCCCGTCGCCATCGATGAGGACCGCCAGGATCATCTGGGGCAGGTCCGGGCGATGATCCTTGCTGTGGCCGTGGCGGCCGAGGGTCTGCCCGCCGGCGCCTTCGAAGTAGAGACTCGTCGTGTCCATGAACACCAGGTCGAGCCGGCTGAAGAGATCGCGCCGGTGGGCGAACAGCCGCTCCTCGACCAGGTCCTTGGTGCAACGCGGGGCGAACGGCGTGCGCGCGTCCTGCTCCTCTTCCGGCAATTCTTGGCCGAGCCACGCCATCGCCCGGTAGAGATGCTGCAGCTCCAGCGCCTCGGCGCCAGCGATTCGATAGTCCTCGCGCCAACGATCGGCGGCGAGATCGGAGCCGCCGCCCATCAGCCGGTGCAGCACGGTGAGGAAGATCGCCCGCTCGAGCGCGAACCCGTGCTTGCGCTCCTCGGCCAGGTCTTCGATGACCGCTCGGCAGCCGGTCTCGGCCCACAGGCGCTCGAACACCAAGCCCGGCCCGATCCGCCGGACCACCGCGGTCGGGTCGTCCTGCACCGCGGTCACCACCAGCGCGCGCGTCGCGAACCGCGCCCCCGAGCGCAGCAGCCGCTCCAATTGGCCGCTCGCCTCCAGCTGGTCGAGGCGCCCGAGGGTGGCGATCACCCGCTGCTGCACTCGACCACCCGCACGTCGGCTCTCGGCGATCTGGAGATAGGCCCGCCCGCCCGAGGTCTTCTTGCGGAAGTACATCGCTGCTCCCACGTGGAGCGTACACACTTCCACTGTAGACCGCATGATTCAAGCAAAATCGATCGATTGCGTGGCACTACATTTTGAGCTTGACCCACCCTCGACCCTAGGAAATCTGCGGCTTTCACAGCTACTCGGCCGTCCCAACTGTCGAAGATGGGTTTGACATCAACCCAAAATAACGACGTTGCATCTGGTCGGGCCGAGCTCTTCAACTACTATCTCGAGAAGGACCGCTATGGCAGCGACGCGCCGCCGGACTTCGGCCTGCTCGTGATCCGCGACCGCAACGGCGCGTGCCCTCGACACGCTGCTGCGCTACCGCGGCTCGGTGCAGGCCGAGCTGTTCCGCGCGCTCGCCGCCCTGAAGGCGCTGCGGGCCGAGGCGGCGGACTCGATGACTGCTGCGGTGGCGAGCCTGCCGCCGCCGGCCGCTATTACCAAACGAACCCAAGACCCGCTCTGAGCCTTGCGTTCAGGCCAAACGCAGCCAGAAAGTGCCGCTTCCCCATACCGCCCGACGATGATTGCTTGCCAGCTTCACCCGGCCCTTTTGCAGAAGCGATTTCACCACCGAACGCGTCGATTGACGACCCGACTCAGCCTGAACTGCCTCCGCACGGGCCTCGGCGTCAGCCTGAGCCGCAGTGCGGTGGCGCGAAGCCGGTCGATTTCGAACCGCTGCCGACCCAGACAATTGCCCCGCAAGATCGCCCGCCGACAGCAAGCGACCGTTCGCGCCACCGCCCGGCGGAAGACAGTGCCCCATCACCCGCGAGTCTCTACCCCGCCCGCTCGCGCGGGCGCATCAGGCAGGTTGGTAGTCGTTTTCGCCTTCGAAGAGACCGCGGGTCAGATAAACCACGTGCGTTCGGTTGGTCGCTTTCAGCTTTTTCATGATGTTACGCACATGGACCTTCACGGTGCTTTCGCACATGTTCAGCTCATAGGCGATCAGCTTGTTCGCCAAGCCACGCCGCAGGCAGTCCAGAATCTGGGCCTGGCGCTGCGTAAAGCCCTGGATCAGCGGCTCCCCCGCCGCACCCTGAGGACGGTCGCCCCGGGACAGCAGGGCGGCTGTGGGTGCGAACGTACCGCCGACACAGACCAGGTGCACCGCCCCAGCCGCCACCATCGGCGCCAGGCTGGTCGGAATATAGCCGCGCGCACCGAGTTCGAACGCCTGTCGAATGTTCTCGGAATCCTCATAATCGGACAGTACAGCCACCGGAATCTCCGGCAAGAGTTCGCTCACGCGCGATAACAAGCGCGCCACCGTGGCCGATGACATCCGCTCAGATCCGGTATTGATGATGACCGCCCGGATTTGGTCGCTCACGATCGGTGCCATATCGATCTGATTGGGATCTGACAGGATACAGACACCGAAGCCGCTGATGCTGCTCTGCAGCCACCCCCCGACACAGTCCCGAGTGAATGCCCGAGGATCGAGGTAAATCAACGTCTGCTGCTCTACCGACGCTCCGTTCCGCACCCAGCCCGCGGCTGGACTCTGCCGGGAGATCACAGCATCCCCCTGCGGCCCCAGCCCGTTCCGATCAGATATCGCCGCTCGCGGGCCCTCAGACCCTACGGCCGGGCTGCTAGCGGGAGATGTCAGATCTTCCCGCCGTGGATTATTGGCGCTCTTCAAGACGTACATAGCGGTGCTCCCCCATTTATTGTACGTCAGCACTAGTAGCCGCAAGCTTCAGGCTCTTCAGGCTACATCCTATTACGGGCAATCCGCTGATGTGTTGTTTGCCACATTGCTTAGTGCCACAACTGCTGATCTGCCCAACTTCTTGGTTAGGCTGCGCTACCCCCTTGCCTGCAATTTTAGCAAATTGCTTCTGGTTGGGGCAAACCCTATCGCGACCCTTGGTAGTGTCAAGTTACGTTTATAGGCGCTAAGTACGACATGCTAGGTAGCCGCATACCGCAATCTGACGGCGCCACCACCTGCATGGCCCCGAGCGGGGAAAGAGGGTGCTTGATAGCACGACTTTCTGAACCCGGCTGTGGGTTCGGACACAGCCCCAGCACTGCCCAGCCATCAGCATGAGCAGGAAACTATGGCGGCCGGCTTGCTCATGAACGCGCTCTCCGCCGCCGATCAATCGGGACTCCCTCGTCGACCTGCCCCACAACATCGGATTCGATACGGGCGTCCTCGAGCAAGTCAGCAAGGGCCGTGACGTCACAACAACCAGGGCGCCTCGCCGTCGCTCGAGCAGGCCGTCTCGCTCAAGTGCAGCGAATTCGCGCGAGACGGCCTCGCGATGCGTGCTGATCCGGGCGGCGAACTCGGCATGGGTCGGCGGCGGCGAGATATCGCGCAATTTGGCTGATCGGTTTTCAGTCGTCCGAGACGCAGGAGCTCGGCCCGAACACGGTCACGCACGCTAAGTGCGCTAAACTCCCACACGCGTCCCATCGAGCACCGAACGCGCGCCGCCAACAGCCCCAGGATCTGAGCAGAGACATCCGCGTGCCGAGCCATGGCGTCGCGGAGCACGATTGGCGGGCATACAGGCCACCAGGGTCGAGGTGAGGGCCGTCACGCTCGCCGAACGCGGCCGGCCGTCGATCGCAGCCAGTTCACCGAAGAATTCGCCGGCGCCGATGTCGGCGAGGTTCACGTCGGTGCGGCGCCAGGTAGGCAGCCGAACTCGGACCACCCCGCTAGCCAGAAAGTAGACGTCCGTGCTGCGATGGTGACACTCGAGGATCCGAGACCCCGGCCTCAGAGCGTCGCCAGAAGCACTGTCGGTCTAGGCGACAGATCTCTGTCGCCATCGAGGCTCTTGAACAAGGCGAAGCGCGCCAAAGTACCGCGCTCCTTCGTCGCCCCCCTCATTGCACAACGGCTCTCTGGCAGCCACGACGGCTCAAGGCCAACTGGCGCGGATAGCTCACGCTTTGGATCACCGTGCTCTGCCGGCGCATCGCCCCGCGCCGCGGAGGACTGCACGCTACCTTCGTGGAATCTACCGTAATCCAAAGCGTAGGACGACCGGGCCATCTGACGCTCCCCACATTTATATTCAACCTT
>CAWFGZ010000031.1:0-176856 GCA_963815435.1 uncultured Alphaproteobacteria bacterium | reverse complement strand
CGCTGTCACGATGGAGGACAAGTGAAGCTGCGGCGGCTCACGACATCAGCGCTCGAGTTCGTCCCGCGTCAGGCTGCCGTCACGATGCTGCTGCTAGTCGCGATCGCGGGCATCCAAACCCTCGAGGACCTTGAACCTGCGCATCTCGGACTGGTGCAGGCGGGCCCGCCACACCACCGCTTTCGAGCGATCGTGCAAGGCGATCGGAATGTCGCCTCCTTGCTGGCGCTATCGCGATCGCTCGAATCAGGCCTGAGACGGGCCGGTCGCGCCAGCGCGGCGTCGCAGCCAGTTCGGCCATCGCCGTGTTCAGCTCATCCTCACGACCGGCCCGGCTGAAGCCGGAGACGACGCCGCCGATCAGGGTCCCGACCAGATCGAGCAACGGGTCGCCGACGTGAAGGATGTCCGGGCCGTCCTCCTTGGCGCGGCGCTCGGCGTCGCGGACGTGCGCCTGCGCGAGGGCATAGTCGGCATTCCTCTCGGTCCGGACGCCGCTCTGATAGAAGGAGCGAACCTGGTCGCGTGCCAGGATACGGTGCTGGACCCGCAAATTCTGCGGGCGTTCCACTGAGAGCAGGCATGGCGCATCAGGCGTCGCCGCGGGGCTGCGCTGGTAGAGGTCGGGCGGCAGGTCGGTGGTCACGCTGGGCGCCTCGAGCCAGTCGGGGCGATCCGATCGCTCCGGCAGAACCACCACAATTGGCACATGTTCCTCAGCGCCAGTGCGACCCTCTTTCAGGGCAGCGTCCAACAGGCCCAGCTTGCCGAGACAATCTGGCGCGCTGGCCCAGTCGATACTCGTTGAGGGCTGGCCTACAGCCTGACTCGGGCCGGAGGGGACCCATGGCCGGTTCGACCTGGGGGAGGACCGCGGCCGGCTCCAGGGCGGCAGTCTGGCACGCTGCGGCCAGAGCCGCGAGCTGCAGCAGCCATGATGCGGCTCAGACAGGTCCTCGACATTGCTCCAAGCCTCTCCGGCTTGGCTGAACGCCCGCTAACCAAGCTCTACCATTAATTACTATGACTACGGCGATATTTCAACCACGATGCAATATCTGGATCCACGGATCGAGCGCTGCCGAACAGCAACCGACTCCAAACATCGAATCGGGTTACAGCGAACCTTCGACCAGCGGGTGCGGCGGTTCGAGCGCGCCGGGCGATGGCAGCGTGAGCCAATGGACGAGGCGTGACGGCGCGGCCACCCGCCTAGCGTTCGAGTGAGTGCGCCGGCGCCGGTTCAGAGGCGCGCGCGCAGAGCCCTGCGGCAACCTTCAGGCGTGACGCTCGATGATGCCGGCGACCTCGTCGAGCACCCGCTCGAGCAGCTCCTGGTCGTCAGCCTCGACCATCACGCGGATCAGCGGCTCGGTGCCGGAGGGGCGCACCAGCAGCCGGCCGCGCCCGTTCAGGCGGATCTCGGCGGCTTCGATGCAGCGGCGCACGTCGACGGCCTCGAGCGGCCGGCCGCCGTTCAGGCGGCAGTTGCGCAGCCGCTGCGGCAGCGGCTCGAAGACCCGCCCGAACTCGCTCATCGGCCGATCCTGGCGACGCATGACCGCCAGAATCTGCAGCGCCGCGAGCAGGCCGTCGCCCGTGGTCGCGAAGTCGGTCATGATGATGTGACCGGACTGCTCGCCGCCGAGATTGTGCCCCGATGAGCGCATCTGCTCGACCACGTAGCGATCGCCGACCCGGGTGCGGTGCAGGCTCAGACCGCGGCTCTTCAGATAGCGTTCGAGACCGAGATTGGACATCGTCGTCGCGACCACGCCGGTGCCCCGCAACAAGGACTGGACCTGCCAGTCCTGCGCCAGGACGGCGAGCATCTGATCGCCGTCGATCAGCTCGCCCCGCTCGTCGGCGAGCACGAGCCGATCGGCGTCACCGTCGAGCGCGATGCCGAGGTCGGCCCCGTGCTCGAGGACCGCGGCGCGCATCGCCTGCGGCTGGGTCGAGCCGCAGCGCGCGTTGATGTTGAAGCCGTTCGGGCTGGTGCCGAGCTCGATGACCTCGGCGCCGAGCTCCCAGAGCACCTTCGGGGCGACGCCGTAGGCCGCACCGTTGGCGCAGTCGATCACGATCTTCAGCCCGCTCAGGGTCATGCCGCGCGCCAGGCTCGCCTTCAGCGCCTCGATGTAGCGCCCGCGCGCCCCCTCCAGCCGTACGGCGCGACCGAGCCGGTCCGGCGCCGCCAGGCCGTTGGCCGCCGCGTCGCCCATCCGCTCCTCGATCGCCAGCTCGATCTCGTCCGAGAGTTTGTAGCCATCGGGACCGAACAGCTTGATGCCGTTGTCCTGGTAGGGATTGTGGGACGCGGAGATCATGACGCCGAGATCGGCGCGCAGCGACCGCGTGAGCATCGCCACGCCCGGTGTGGGCAGTGGCCCGAGCAGGGTCACGTCCATGCCCATGGCGATGAAACCCGCGGTCAGCGCCGGCTCGAGCATATAGCCCGAGAGCCGGGTATCCTTGCCGATCACCACCCGATGGCGATGGTCACCGCGGATGAAGTGGCCGCCAGCCGCCAGCCCGAGCCGCAGCGCCGTCTCCGCGGTCATCGGCGGCTGGTTGGCGGTGCCGCGAATCCCGTCGGTCCCAAACAGCTTCCGACCCATGCAAATCCCCGCCCGGAATTCCGTTATCCGCAGGTTAGCACAACCAGCCCCGACTCCAAGTACTCCGAGCGGCCTAGCTCGTAACCGGGTACAAGTGGGCCGACTCCGCCGGCGGCGGTAGACCGTAGCTCCGCAAGCCTTGCCAAACTCGCAAGGCCTGTCTGGTCGCCGCGACGTCGTGTACGCGCACGACCGACAGTCCTTGAGTGAGAGCATGCAACGCGGCGGCGAGGGAGCCGGCCAGACGGTCGGTGACGACCGCGTCGCCCGCGATCCGCGCGATGAAGCTCTTGCGTGAGACGCCGAGCAGCAGAGGCAGCCCGAGCCCAAGATAGAGGCCGAGCCGGCTCAAGATCTCGAGATTGTGGGTGATCGTCTTACCAAACCCGATGCCCGGATCGATCAGCAGGCGGTCTCGCCGGAAACCCGCCTCTTCCCAAGCTCGGACGCGGTCCTCGAGATGATCGAACACGTCCAGGAGCGCATGGTCGTAGGTCGGCTGCCGCTGCATGGTTGCCGGCTCGCCCTGGCTGTGCATCAGGACGACGGCAAGTCCGCTTTCACCGGCGACATGGAGGCTGTCCGGATCATGCCGGAGCGCCGAGATGTCGTTGATCATGCGCGCCCCGGCGGCGAGCGCGGCCCGCATCACACTCGCCTTGCGGGTGTCGATCGATATCAGAATGCCGTCGGCGGCCAGCGTCTCAACCACTGGAACGACGCGCCGTATTTCCTCCTCGGCGGACACCGCAGCTGCGCCCGGCCGGGTCGATTCGCCGCCGACATCGACCAAATCGGCGCCATCGGCGTGCAGCCTCCGACCTTGGGCGATCGCGCTCGCCGGCTCGAGGAACAGGCCGCCATCAGAGAAGCTATCGGGAGTGACGTTGACGACGCCCATGATCAGGGGCCGGCAGTCCGGCAGACCCGCGGGCCAGCTCGGCGGTGCGATCAGTCGCTGGAGCAGGCGCTCAACGCGGTCCTCGATGGCGGCATCCTGGCGTTCCGCCCAGGCACGAAGCTCAGAGACCGGTAATGTGATGCGATCGATCTTCGCGGGGCGCCGCAGCCAGACCTCGCAGGCGGTGAATGCCGCCTCGCTGCCGGCAAGCGGCAGCGCCCAGCGACCCTCGATCGCGTCACGGGCGGGCTCGCCGACGATCAGGCCGAGCGGGCGAAGATAGGTGCAGGCGAGGGGCGGTCGTCGGTCGGAAATGGCGCGCGGCTCTGCCGATCAGGCGCCCGGTTGCGGGCTCGGTTCCATCCCGCCGGTGCCGTCCTTGGCGGGTGCCGTGGTCGGTACCGATCCTCGCTTGCCGCCGCTTGGCGCCGCCGCGCTCGGCGGTTCGTGCGGTGGCGACTTGGGGATCGGCTCGCCCCGCAGGACCGCACCAACCTCCTCGCCGGTCAGGGTTTCATGTTCGAGCAGTGCGTTGGCGAGGTCATGCAGCCGGTCGAGATTGCGCGAAATGATCGACTGGGCAGTGCCGTAGCCACCCTCGACCAACTGCCGGATCTCGGCATCGATCAACTGCGCGGTGGATTCGGAAACGTTCTTGGTCTGGGTGACGGAATGGCCGAGAAACACCTCTTGTTGGTTCTCGCCATAAGCCATGGGGCCGAGCTTGTCGCTCATGCCCCACTGCGTGACCATGTGGCGCGCGATCTTGGTCGCCTGCTCGATGTCGGAGGCGGCGCCGGCGGTCACCTTGTCGTGTCCGAAAATCAGCTCCTCGGCGACCCGCCCGCCCATCGCGACCGCGATGTCCGCGTTCAGCTTCTCACGGGAGACCGAGATCCGATCGCCCTCGGGCAGACGCATCACCATGCCCAGCGCCCGACCGCGGGGAATGATCGTCGCCTTGTGGATCGGGTCAGAGGCCGGCGAGAAGTAGCCGACCAGGGCATGACCGGAATTCGTGATACGCAGTCAGGCGCTTCTCTTCCTCGGTCATGACCATCGAGCGCCGCTCGGCGCCCATCATGACCTTGTCCTTGGCGGACTCGAAATCGGCCATGCCGACCATGCGCTTGCCGACCCGCGCTGCCAGCAGCGCCGCCTCGTTGACGATGTTGGCCAGATCGGCGCCCGAGAAACCCGGGGTGCCGCGGGCGATCACCCGGGCATCGACGTCCGGGCCGACCCGAACCTTCTTCATGTGCACCTGAAGGATCCTCTCGCGGCCGAGCACGTCGGGATTGGGCACCACGACCTGGCGATCGAAGCGCCCTGGGCGCAGAAGAGCCGGGTCAAGAACGTCGGGCCGATTGGTCGCCGCTATCAGGATCACGCCCTCATTGGCCTCGAAGCCATCCATCTCGACCAGCAGCTGATTGAGGGTCTGCTCGCGCTCGTCGTTGCCGCCGCCTAGCCCGGCGCCGCGGTGCCGCCCGACCGCATCGATCTCGTCGATGAACACGATGCAGGGGGCATGCTTCTTGGCCTGCTCGAACATGTCGCGCACGCGCGACGCGCCCACGCCGACGAACATCTCGACGAAGTCCGAGCCGGAGATGGTGAAGAACGGCACGTTGGCCTCGCCGGCGATCGCGCGGGCGAGGAGGGTCTTGCCTGTACCGGGCGGCCCGACCAGCAGCACGCCCTTGGGGATCCGGCCACCGACCTGCTGGAATTTCTGCGGGTTCTTGAGGAACTCGACGACTTCCTGCAGTTCCTCCTTGGCCTCGTCGATGCCAGCGACGTCGTTGAACGTCACCCGACCGTGCTTCTCGGTCAGCAAACGCGCGCGCGACTTGCCAAAGCCCATCGCCTTACCGCCGCCCGACTGCATCTGGCGCATAAAGAAGATCCAGACGCCGATCAGCAGCAGCATGGGGAACCAGGACACCAGGACGCCGAGCAGGGAAGGCATGCTGTCGTCGACTGGCGCGGCGGTGATCCGCACGCCCCGATCGCTCAGGCGGCTGACCAGGTTGGGATCCTCGGGCGCGTAGGTGCTGAACGAGCGGCCGTCCGAGAAGTGCCCGCTGATTGTGTTGCCCTGGATGGTGACGTCGCGGACGCGGCCATTGTCGACCTCGGACAGGAAGTCGGAGAACGCGAGACTGGACTGTGGCCCGCGCCCGGACGGGTTCTGGAACAGATTGAACAGCGCGATCAGCAACAGGCCGATGATGACCCAGAGCGCCAGGTTCTTCGTAAAGTTGTTCACTCTAGATGTCCCGTCGCCTCGCGGTCGAGCCTCGCAACGACCCCTCGCACGGGACCCGGCCGTCAGGCCTCGTGCGAGCCACACACATCAGCCTAACATAAGCGATCGAGGGCGCGAAGCAAAGGTCCGTGCATTCAGGCGCGACGCCGGGTCAGAAAACGGCTACAGAAAAGCGGTCCGGCGAGCGGCTGCGGCGGGCGAAATCTGACCTCGATTCCAAGCCGCTCGGTGAGCGATGGCGCGATCAGAGCGAGATGCGGCACGGCGAGCAGCTGGTCGCCGCGCCACAGCGCCGGCAATCCCGGGCGGACCGGCGCCGGGACCTCGGGCGAGTCTGCCGGCCGGTACAAGTTTGAACGCTGGCGCCAGCCAGCCTCGCCGAGCGGCCCCCAGTAAAGGCCGGACGCGTCACCGACGACGCGCACGGCGAAGCGCCCGTCCCACGACTGCCAGACACCCGCAGCGGCGTCGAGCAGGTGCTCGACCGCACCCGCCTCGCGGCAAATCAGCAGCTGCGCGCCGCGTGGCAGGATTCGGCATCCCCCGAGCGTGCGGCCGCCGAACCGCGGCGGCCAGCGCAGCCAATCGAGCACGCGGCCAAGGCGGGCCCGGCGCGGCGCATAGCTCCGTCCGCCGACGGTGATCAGGGCCTGTTGCAACGCGCGCCGGGCGATCCCGATCGACGCCGCCGCCAGTTCGGCCTGCGTCATGAGCGCGAACCCGGCCGCGAAAATGCGACCATGGCACGCCAGCCAGGCCGCAACCGCACGATCCAAGGCCGCACGCGATGCTGCATTTTCGGACGCCGCCGCGGCGAGGCCGACGGGATCGAGGCCGCCCTCCAGCCGCAGGCGGCTCCGGGCGAAATCTGCCAGCCGGTTGCCGGGGTCGTCGACCCAGGGCTGGCCCGCCGCCGCGAGCAGCGCGATCAACTCCGACTTGGCGACCGGCAGCAAGGGCCGGAGCAGCCGCAGTCCGGCGACCTCGCGCACGGCCGCCATGCCGGCCAGCCCGTCGGGGCCGCTGCCGCGCGCCTGCCGCAGCGCCACGGTTTCGGCCTGATCGTCGCGATGATGGCCGAGCAGGAGGTGCAGGACGCCTGCGTTGCGGCACCAGTCAGTCAGCAGTTCATAGCGGGCGGCGCGGGCGGCCGCCTGGATGCCGGCGCTCGGCTTGGGGCCGGGCCAGGTCAGGGTCTGATGCGGGATGCGACGCCGGGCCAGCCAGAGCGCGGTCTGGCGAGCTTCGGCGGCGGCCTCCGGCCGCAGGCCGTGATCGACGATCAGCCCTACGACCTCGCCGCCCCGGGCCTTCGCCCAGCGCTCGGCGAGCAGAGCGAGCGCCAAGCTGTCGGGGCCGCCCGAAACCGCGACGGCCAGCCGCGGCCGCGCCTCGAACGGGCCGAGCGGCGCCATCAGCGTGGCAAAGCGCGCGTCGTCCAGATCCTCGAGGTCGAGCTGGCCGGCGGCGTTTGGCTCAGGCGCAGCCGGCGCGGCTCCGCTCGCGGGCCAATGCCTGCTGGATCTGCGCGGGAGCGTCTGGAAACTCCTTCTCCAGCTGGGCGTAGGACAGGCAGGCCTTGTCCTTCTCGCCCAGAGCGTCGAGCGACATGCCGAGCTTCAAGAGATTGTCGGGCGCCTTGGCGGCGTTCTTGCCGTAGGTGCGGTAGTTGCGCGCAAACGAGGCGGCGGCGGCGGCGTAGTTCTTCCGCACATACTGACTTTCGGCCAGCCAGTACGCGGCGTTGGCCGCCAGCGGATGCTGGGGATTGAGGTCCAGGAACAACTGCAGCCCGCGCTCCGCGCCAGCGTAGTCGCCGGCGCGCAGCAACTCCATCGCCGCATCGTACTGCTGTTGCGGGGTGACCTCGCGGGTCTGGGGCGTCGGCGCGATCGACGAAGGTTCAGGGCGCGGTTGACCGAGCACGGCGCTCTGCGGCACCTGGCCAAGGATCTGCTCTGACTGCTGTTGCGGCGCCGCCGGGGCCGGTGTGATCGTCTGCGGACGCGTCGCCTCGGGCGCCGGAGCCGGTGGCGGTTCGGCGCGGGCCAGAGGCTTCGCGGCGGCGCCGCCCTTGGCGGCGGGCGCACCCTGCTCGAGCGCGCCCAGGCGCTGGTCCAGATCTCCGACCAGCTGCTCGAATCGCTGCTCGAGCGTGCGCTGACCGTACTCGAGCTGCTCGATGCGCCCGGTCAGGTCACGCAGCTCTTGTTCGAGCTGCTGAAGGCGCACCTCGAAGCCAGCCAGGCGAGCCGGGTCGGTGGTTTGAGCCAGCTCGACGCCCCGTAGAGCGGCGACTTCGGCGCGGAGCCGCTCGACGTCGGCTTTCACCGCAGGCAGCTCGGCGCTCGCGGGCACTGCCAGAGTGCTGACGAACAACGCCAAGGCCGCCGTCCCCAAGCGGATGGCGGGTCGAGAGGCGGTTGGCGGTCGTTCCGACATCAGGTACCCGGCGCGCTGACCACGGTCACGGCGCGCCGATTCTTGGCCCACGCGGCCTCGTCGTGGCCCGGATCGGCCGGACGCTCCTCGCCATAGGAGATGGTCAGGATCCGATCACCGGGGATCTGAAGCGCGATCAGGTAGTTCCGGACCGCATTCGCCCGGCGATCGCCAAGAGCAAGATTGTACTCCCGCGTACCGCGTTCGTCGGCGTGGCCTTCGATCGTCACGATCACGTTCGAGTACTGCTTGAGCCATGCCGCCTGCTTATCCAGCGTCTGCGTGGCCTGCGGGCTGAGGACCGAGCTGTCGTAATCGAAGAAGACGCGGTCGCCCACGTTAACCTCGAGGTCCTGCTGGGTGCCCGGCGTGGCCTGCCCCGGCAGGTTCGAACTCGAGATGCCGCCGCCCGCGCCCGCACCTGCGCCACCCGCAGCGCCGCCCGAGGTTGCAGGGACCTCATCGGTCGAGGTGCAACCTGCCAGCAGGGCAAGCACAGCGCACACACGAACTGCGTTGGCGATCATCGAGGGCTCCATGTTACGCCGCGACCCTCGGGATCGAGCGGCGAATGCACGACCAACAACGACACCAGCCGTCGACCCGGATCGGGCCTGCGGCGGCCGGAACGCGCTCATCCTAAAGGTTGCGCCGTTGCCGGATCAATCAGGTTCATGAGACTAGGGCACCTGGTTCGACCAGTCGGGGTCGGAGGCGTCGAGCGGCGTCGGCACCTCGCGCTCATTGTAGCCGGTGACGTCGATGCTGAACAGGCGCGAGCGGTTGGTCTGATAGTCCTCGCGGGTGAACAGGATTACCCGACCGTTTGGCGACCAGGTGGGGCTTTCGTCGAGCGTACTCTTGGTGAGCAGGCGCTCGTCGCTGCCGTCGGGCCGCATCACGCCGATGTGGAACAGGCCGCCCTGGATCTTGGTGAAAGCAATCAGATCGCCCCGCGGCGACCACACCGGGCTGCCGTAGCGGCCCTCGCCGAAGCTGATCCGCTGCACACCGCTGCCGTCGGCGTTCATCACGTAGAGCTGCGGCGTGCCGGCCCGATCGGAGTTGAACACCAGGCGCCGGCCGTCGGGCGAGAACGACGGCGAGGTGTCGATCGCGGCCTCGGTGGTCAGCCGCCGCTGGATGTTGGTCTGAAGGTCTAGAAGGTAGATGTCGGAATTGCCGCCCTCGGCCAGCGACATGGCCACGAAGCGGCCATCGGGGGAGAAGTGCGGGGCGAAGGTCATGCCGGTGAAATCGCCGAGCTTCTGCTGGCGCCCGCTAGCCAGATCGAGCAGGTAAACCTGCGGCACCCGGCCTCGGTAGATCAAGAACGCCACCTGCCTCGCATCCGGGGTAAAGCGTGGAGTCAGGACCAGGTTGGCGCCGTCGGTCAGAAAGCGGTGATTGGCGCCGTCCTGGTCCATGATGGCGAGGCGCTTGACCCGATCGGTCGCGGGGCCGCTTTCTGCGACGTAGACGATGCGGGTATCGAAATAGCCGCCCTCGCCGGTAATGCGCTCGTAGACGGCATCGGCAATCTGGTGAGCGACCCGGCGCCAGTTGTCGTTGGTCGTCGAATAGCGCAAGCCTCGCATCTGAACCCCGGCGAACACGTCCCAGAGGCGGAATTCGACGTCCAGGTGGCCATCGGCGCCCTCGTCGACGTTGCCGGTGACCAGGGCCTGGGCGTTGATCTGACGCCAGTCGGCGAAGCGAGGCAGGTTGCGCAGCTCCTCGGGCGACTGGATGAAGGCGCGCCGGTCAATCGGCCGAAACAGTCCCGAGCGTTCCAGATCCGCGCTGACCACGTCCGCGATATCCCGACCGCGCTGCTGGGCGGCCGGTGTGGCACCGTAGAATTCACTGATGGCGATCGGCAGCGGCTCGACGATACCCTGAGTGATGTCCAGCTCGAGCACCGCCTTGGCCGGGACGGGCGCCATCGTCAACGCCAGCAGGAGCAACCATCCGAGCTGGCTAAGCGAGGCTGCAAGGGGAAGTTTGCGCATCAGCCGCTGATTGCATCCTGGGGGTAGAAGTTCATCATGATGTCACGCCATACAGCGTACTTCCCGGGCGGTAGAGTGAGTGGGCTGCATTTGTCAACCGCCCGGCGGGCGCTCTCCGCGACCGCGCGAAAGCTCGGATCCCGATCGAGCCGCGACTGATCCTGGATTGTCACCCGCTGCACGGTTCGATCGGGCCGCACCTCGATGCGCAGCTGCACGACCATGTCCTGGATGCCCTCGACGCCGACCGGCAGGGTCCAGCAGCCGCCGATCTGGCGCCTGAGGGCATCGAGCTCGCTGAAGCTGAGCGCGCCCTCGCCGATGGTCGTGCGCGCCTGCCCTTCGGCCACGGCACTGCGACCCTGGCCAGTCTGGACGTCCTGGCTCTCAACGCGGCGATCCATCTGCTCGACGCTCTTCAACAGCGCTGCGAACGCGTCCTCTTTGGGTGGCTCGGGCTTCGGCGGCTCCGGCTTGGCTTGCGGTTGCGGTTCGGGCTTAGGTTGCGGTGGCGGTTCCTTCGCTACCACCTTCGGCGGCTCCGGCTTGAAGATCGGCTTCGGTGCCGGCGGTGCGGGCGGTGGCGGTTCGGGCTTTGCCACCTCGGGTGGCGGGACCGGTTGCGGCGCGGGCTCGGGTTTGGTGACCGACTCGGGCGCGGGCGGCGGTTGGACGGTCGGTTCGGGGGCCGGCGGTGGCTCCGGCGCCACATCGGGCTCGGCAAGCGAGACCTCGGGCTGGGGCGGCTCCGGTTGCGGTGGCGGCGCCGGTTCTGCCTGGACGGGCGCGGGTTGTGGCGGCTCCGGTTGCGGCGGTGGCGCGGGTTCAGCCTGAGGAGGCGCGGGTGGCGGCGGGACCGGCTTGGGTTCGAGTGCCGGCGGCGGCGGGATCGGATTCGGCGCCGGCGTTGCCGCCTCGCGCGCCGGTGCTGGCGCGGTCGTTGCCACCTCCGGCGCCGGCGGCTGGTGTTCAGTGTCCGGTAGGTCGGTCACCAGCTCCACGGTCACCGCCTGTTCCATCGCCGGTGGCGGCCGCGTGAAGCTCGGCAGGCCGAAGTACAGCAGCCCGGCGAGGCCGGCATGGAGGAGCGAGGACAACAGCCACGAGCGACCCATGGCTCAGAACTCGTCGTATCAAGGGCACTGCCGCCGCATCGAGCGCGACGGTCTCATTGCTGCTTCGGCTCGTCGAACTCGGTCACCAGCGCGACCTTGCTGAAGCCGGCGGAATGGATCGCGCCCACCACCTGCATGACTCGGCCGTAGTCGATGACCTTGTCGCCGCGGACGAAGACCCGCGCGTCGGGTTTGCGCTCGCTGATCGCGCGCAGGCGCGGGCCGAGTTCCTCGACGCTGAGCTCGCTGTCCTGAAGATAGACTTTGCCGTCGCGTGCAATCGAGACACTGAGCGGTTCGTCCTGCCCGGGCAGGGGCGCGCTGGCCGTCTTGGGCAGGTCGACCGTGACGCCGACGGTGAGCAGCGGTGCGGTGACCATGAACACGATCAGCAGCACGAGCATGACGTCGACGAAGGGCGTGACGTTGATGCTCGACATGGGCGCGCGCCGGCGTCGGCGCGAGACCCGCTCCGGAGATTCGTCCGGATTGGTCATTGCCATGGCTCAGGCCGCCCGGCTGCTGTCCAACCCTGGCGAGCGGCCGCTCTCCAGCTCACGCGACAGGACCACGGTGAACTCGTCGGCGAAGCTGGTGACCCGATTGGCGTAGCGGTCGAGGTCGCCGGACAGCTTGTTGTACGCCACCACCGCCGGGATCGCTGCGACCAGGCCAAGCGCGGTGGCCAGCAAGGCCTCGGCGATGCCCGGGGCGACCACGGCGAGCGTGGTATTCTTGGTCAGCGCGATCGACTGGAAGCTGTTCATGATCCCCCAGACCGTGCCGAACAGACCGACGAAGGGGGCGGTCGAGCCGATGGTCGCGAGTGAGCTGAGATAGCGCTCCAACAGCTCCAACTCCCGGTCCAACGTGAGCGTCATGACCTTGCCGATCCGCTCAAGCAGCGCGCGGGCGCCGCTGCTCGCCGGCGGTCTTGGCAAGTCGCGCCATTCCTCCATCGCGGCGGCGAACAGCATCGCCATCGGATGATCGGCCTGATGGCCGAGGCGCCGGTACAGATCGTCCAAGGCGGCGCCGGACCAGAAGTCGCGCTCGAAGGCGCGCGCCTTGCGGCGCAGCCGGCCGATCCGAAACAGCTTGTCGAAGATCACGGTCCAGGACCAGATCGAGGCCAGAACCAGAAGGGCCAGGACCGCCTTGACCACCGGATCGGCCTGCGTGACCAGCGCCCACAGGCCGAAGCCCACCGTCTCGTCGCCGGCGAGGCGAAGCGCAGTGACGGCGTTCTCTTCCATCGCTCAATCCTACTGATGTGCCTCGGCCACCCGGCGGCCGAGGGTTGAGCTATCAGATAGGAACCGATTGGTCTTCGACCAACGATCACCCTTGGCGGCAGCCCGGGCAGGCCATCCCGGCAGGAGAAAGCGGCTTCGAATCCGGGTGTCAAGCGCGAAGGGGGGGATATCCGATCAGCGCCTGTCGACCCCGATCAAGGTTGCAAGGGCGCTCACGAGCTCGCGCGGCAGGCGAGCCACGCGCGCCTCGCGGCCGAGCAGCGCAAGGCGGACCTCCAGCTGCACGAGCGAATGCCGGGCGCGCTCGATCCGCTGCTCCAGATCGAGCGAGGCGCCGCCCAGGCGGACCAGCCGGGTGGCCACGACCAGCTCATCGTCGAGGCGCGCCGGCGCAAGGTAGTCGACCGCACAGCGACGGACCGCGAAGGCGAGGCCGAAGCATTCGCGCAGCGTGCCATGATCCAGCCCCAGGCAGCGCAGCATCTCGGTGCGCGCCCGCTCGGCGAACCTCAAATGGCTGGCGTGGTAGACCATGCCGCCGGCATCGGTGTCTTCGTAGTAGACCCGGAGCGGCAGACGATGGACCCCGGCCTCGATCCGTCCGCAGGCGGGGCTCGATTGCGCCTCAGGGTTCGCTCGGTTCATCGAACAGCCCGGCTTGCCCCGCCTCGAGCGGCGGTGGCTCGAGCCGCAGATGCTGCCAAGCGAGCCGCGTCAGCAGGCGGCCGCGGGGCGTACGCTGCAACAGGCCCTGCTGCAACAGATAAGGCTCGACTACCTCCTCGAGCGTATCGCGCTGCTCCGAGAGCGCCGCCGCCAGGGTGTCGACGCCGACCGGCCCGCCGCCGTAGTTGCGGGCGATGCAGAGGAGGTAGCGGCGATCCAGGGCATCGAGGCCGAGCTGGTCGACTTCGAGACGGGTGAGCGCCCGGTCGGCAATCCCGGCGTCGACCTGGCGCTGCCCGGCGACCAGGGCGAAGTCGCGCACCCGGCGGAGCAGACGCATCGCGACTCGCGGCGTGCCGCGGGCCCGGCGCGCGATCTCGGCGGCGCCGTTCGCGCTCAGCGGCATGGCGAGGATGGCCGCGCCGCGGACGACGATCTGCTCGAGCTCGCCGCGATCGTAGAAATGGAGACGCGAGAGGATGCCGAAGCGATCGCGCAGCGGCGTGGTCAGGAGGCCGGTCCGGGTGGTCGCGCCGATCAGGGTGAAGGGCGCGAGATCGATCCGGATCGAGCGTGCCGCCGGCCCCTCGCCGATCATCAGATCGAGCTGGAACTCCTCGAGCGCCGGGTAGAGGATCTCTTCCACGGCGGGGCTGAGGCGGTGGATCTCGTCGATGAACAGCACGTCGCGCGGTTGCAGGTTGGTGAGCTGAGCGGCGAGGTCGCCCGCACGCAGGATCACCGGCCCCGAGGTCATGCGGAAGCCGACCCCGAGCTCGGCCGCGATGATCTGAGCGAGCGTGGTCTTGCCGAGCCCGGGCGGGCCCGCGAGGAGGACGTGATCGAGCGCTTCGCGGCGCTGGCGCGCGGCCTCGATGAACACCGCAAGATTGGCGCAGAGCTGGGCCTGGCCGATGAACTCGCCAAGCCGCTGCGGGCGGAGCGTGCGATCGGCGTCCGCCGCCGCCTCGTCCGGGCTGACCAACCGTTCGTCCATCGAGCGGTCTTAACGGAAATGCGCGCGCGAATCACTTGCCCACTTGCTAGCGCGCCACGGTCTGCGCTCGACCTGTACGGAACCAACAGCCAAGCGGCACGCGCATGCGATGCGGTCAAGCGCCGGCGAGCTCTTGCAGTCCGGTCCGGATCAGAGCGTCGGCGGCGGCCTGCTCGCCGAGGGTGGCGGCGGCCTTGGCGATTGCGGCGTGGGCTTCGCTGCGGCCGTAGCCGAGATTGATCAGGGCCGAGACCGCGTCGGCCGCCGCCCCGCCAGGCGGGCCCGGAATCGCCGTCGCCGGTGCGGCGCCCGGGAGCAGCGGCAGGTCGACCAGCCGATCGCGCAGTTCGCCCATGATTCGTCCGGCGAGGCGGGAGCCGACCCCGCTCGCCCGGGTGAGCGCCGCTTTGTCCTGGGCGGCGAGGGCGCGCGCCAACTGCTCGGGCGTCAGGATCGAGAGCACCGCGAGCGCCACCCGGGCGCCGACCCCCTGCACCGTCTGCAGGAGGCGGAACCAAGCGCGCTCGGCCGGGTCCTTGAAGCCGTAAAGCGTGATGCTCTCGGCCCGCAGCTGGGTCTCGACGTGCAGATCGACCGCCTCGCCCGCTCCGGGCAGCGCCGCGAGCGTGTTCGCCGAGCAGACGACCTGATAGCCGACGCCGGCGACGTCGATCACGGCATGGTCGTCGCCGATCGTATCGAGGCGACCGCGCAGACGCGCGATCACGCGCCGCGCTCCGGTGGGCATGCTTGAGCCAGGGCGGCCGCCAGCCGGTCCCGGCTCGCTTGGTGGTGGGCGTGGCAGAGTGCCACCGCGAGAGCGTCAGCGGCGTCGCCCACAAGGTCGCCGCTCGCCGGCAGCAGCGTGCGCACCATCATGGCGACCTGGCGCTTGTCCGCCGCGCCGGTGCCGACCACCGCGCGCTTGACCGTCTTGGCGGCGTATTCAGTGACCGCGAGCCCGGCGTGGGCCGCGGCCAGCAGGACCACACCGCGCGCCTGGCCGAGCTTGAGCGAGGAGTCGGCGTTGCGGTTGACCACGGTCTCCTCGACCGCGGCGGCCTCGGGCCGGTGGTGAGCGACGATCTCGGAGAGACCGCGATAGAGGACGTCCAGCCGGGCCGCAAGGGGATCGCCAGCCTCGGTCGCGACCACGCCGGCCGCCAGAAAATGGAGCGCGTTGCCGCGGGCTTCGATCACACCCCAGCCGGTGCGGCGCAGCCCCGGGTCGAGCCCCAGCAGGCGCATCAGGCGGACAGTCGCTCGAGAACCTCGTCATCGACCTCGAAATTGGCGATCACCCGCTGCACGTCGTCGTTGTCGTCGAGAGTATCGAGCAGCCTGAATAGGGTGTCGGCGTGCTCGGGGCTGACCGGCACGGTGGCCTGGGGGCGCCAGCCGAGGCGCGCCTCCTCGGGCGGTCCGAGCCGTTCTTCGAGCGCGTCGCGCACCGCGCTCAGGTCGTCCGGGGCGCAAACGATGTCATGCCCCTCCTCGCTCGACCGGCAGTCCTCGGCGCCAGCCTCGATCGCCGCTTCGAGCATGGCGTCGGGACCGGCCGCGTCGGCCGGATAGTGGATCTCGCCGACGCGATCGAACTGAAAGCTGACGCTGCCGTTCTCGCCGAGCGCGCCGCCCAGCTTGGCGAAGGCGGCCCGGACCTCGGCCGCGGTGCGGTTGCGGTTGTCGGTCAGGGTCTCGACGATCACGGCGACGCCACCCGGTCCATAGCCCTCGTAGCGGACCTCGTCGTAGCTCTCGCCGTCGGCGCCCGAACCGCGGTGGATCGCCCGCTCGATGTTGTCCTTGGGCACATTGGCGGCGCGCGCCGCCTGCAACGCCGTGCGCAGGCGCGGATTGGCGGCCGGGTCAGGCGAGCCGTGACGCGCCGCCACCTGGACCTCACGGATCAGCCGCGTAAAGGTCCTGGCCCGCCTGGCGTCCTGGCGGCCCTTGCGATGCATGATGTTCTTGAACTGTGAGTGCCCGGCCATGATCAGCTCACCTTGCCGAATGCTGCCGGACGTCTAGCACAGACTGGCGAACTTGCCCAAGCTGCGAGCATGGCCTGTATTTGGCTTTTGCTGACGCCTGCTTCGATGGACCGCCGGGCTGCGCGGAGCGTCGCGTGCGGTCTCTGAGCGACGCGAAGTTAAAACAATAGCGCTCGCCGCCCACGATCTCAGGGCGAACGACACACCAAACCCAATTACGTCAAAATTGACGCAAAAGTAGCGCGCAGTTCATCTACCTATAATTTTATAGGTCTTTCCCTATTAACTTTTTTGTTGATTTCTCCTTTCGCTTGAGTTACAAGGTGGGCGTCAAGTCAGACGGTGCCTCCCTCCCTCCATTCGCCCTCGCCGGCCAACGCCGACGGGGGCGACTTTTTTGGAGGGGGTTCGCTAAGGAGACCCCCCGCAGACTTGCCCCAGGGACACAACCATGACCGAGGCAGCCAGCTCGAGCGCCGCTTTCCGCACCGACCAGCTGGAGAGCGAGGACTTGGCCATCGCCGATCTGCATCGGCGGAACGGCGCGCTGCGGACCGAGCTCGACGAAGTTCAGCCCGTGATCAGCGCGTCGCTTCTGGTGGCGACCGCCTTTCGCCTGCGCGACCAAAAAGCGCTGGTGAGCGCGCTGCGCCTCCTGGCGCGCACGATGCGCATCTTCGAAGGTCGTCGCGCCTGCGCCTGAGCGGGCAGGACGGCCTGCGCGCTTGATCTGCGCGCGGGGCTTGACCACATGCTGGCGGCGGCCCATCAAGGGCCGAGCCCGAATTGCCCGCCCGCACGTGGATCGATGACCCCAGACCCGAGCGCCGCCTGGCACGGCACGACAATCCTGTCTGTCCGCAAGGGACGCCAGGTGGTCGTCGCCGGCGATGGTCAGGTGAGCCTGCAGAACACCATCCTGAAGCCGAGCGCACGCAAAGTGCGACGCTTGGCTGGCGGCAAGATCCTGGCCGGATTCGCCGGCAGCACTGCGGACTCGCTCACCCTGCTCGAGCGGCTCGAGGCGAAGCTCGAGCGCCACACCGGTCAGTTGACCCGCGCCGCAGTCGAGCTGGCCAAGGACTGGCGAACCGACCGCTATCTGCGCCGTCTCGAGGCGATGATGGCGGTCGCCGACGCCGAAGTCTCGCTGCTGCTGACCGGCAACGGCGACGTCCTCGAGCCCGACGACGGTCTGATCGGCATCGGCTCCGGCGGGCCCTTCGCCCTGGCCGCGGCGCGGGCCCTGCTCGACCTCGACGGCATGAGCGCCGAGGCCGTCGCGCGCAAGGCCATGACGATCGCGGCCGGGATCTGCGTCTACACCAACACCCATCTGACCCTCGAGGTCATCGAGTTGCCGGCATGAGCGCCTTGACCCCGCGCGAGATCGTGTCCGAGCTCGATCGCTTCATCGTTGGCCAACAGGCCGCCAAACGCGCCGTGGCGATCGCGCTGCGCAACCGGTGGCGCCGCCAGCAGCTGGACGAGAGTTTGCGCGAGGAGGTGTTGCCGAAGAACATTCTGACGATCGGCCCGACCGGATGCGGCAAGACCGAGATTGCGCGCCGGCTGGCGAAGCTCGCTCAGGCGCCCTTCATCAAGGTCGAGGCGACCAAATTCACCGAGGTCGGCTACGTCGGCCGCGACGTCGAGTCGATCGTCCGCGACCTGGTCGAGGTCGCCCTGGCCATGACCCGCGAGCGCCTGCGCAAAGAGGTCACCGCCAAGGCCGAACTCAATGCCGAGGAGCGGGTGCTGGATGCCCTGGTCGGGTCGAACGCCAGCCGCGAGACCCGGGACAAGTTCCGCCGCCTGTTGCGCGACGGCACGCTGGCTGACAAGGAGATCGAGCTGGAGGTCCTCGACCGCGGCAGCGGCATGCTGCCGACCTTCGATATTCCGGGCCTGCCGGGCGCCCAGATGGGCATGCTCAATCTGGGCGACATCTTCGGCAAGGCCTTCGGCGAGCGCACCAAGCGCAAGCGGATGAACGTCGCCGACAGCTACGCCATCCTGATCGAGGAAGAGTCGGACAAGCTGCTCGATCAGGAGCAGGTCAGGCGCGAGGCGCTGACCGCGGCCGAGCAGAACGGCATCGTGTTCCTCGACGAGATCGACAAGATCAGCAGGGGCGAGCACCGGGGCGGCGCCGACGTCTCCCGCGAGGGTGTGCAGCGCGACTTGCTGCCGCTGATCGAGGGCACCAGTGTCACCACCAAGCACGGCGCGGTGCGCACCGAGCACATCCTGTTCATCGCGAGCGGCGCCTTCCACAACAGCAAGCCCTCGGACCTCTTGCCCGAGCTGCAGGGCCGGCTGCCGATCCGGGTCGAGCTCAATCCGCTGACCCGCGAGGATCTCGCCCGCATCCTGGTCGAGCCCGAGGCGAGTCTGGTGAAGCAGTATGTCGCTCTGCTCGCGACCGAAGGGGTGACGCTCGAGTTCACCGACGCGGCGATCACTGAGATCGCCCGCCTCGCCGCCGAGATCAACGAGCAGGTCGAGAACATTGGCGCCCGCCGCCTCCACACCGTGATGGAGCGCCTGGTCGAGGAGATCAGCTACACCGCCTCCGATCGGGCGGGCGAAGCGCTCGTGATCGACCCCGGCTACGTCCGCGACAATGTCGGCCACCTGCTCGAGGGCGCCGACCTGTCGAAATTCATCCTCTGAGCGGCGAGCGCGCAACAGCGCCGGGCCGGACCGCGGGAACCCCCGCCGATCCGTCCCGGAACCGCTCCGCACTGCCTCGTCGCGCTTCATCCCTACCTTTTGTAGAAAATTGATTGATTTGATCCTGTTAAGCACCGCGGCTAAACTTCCATCTGAGCCTACCTCTGACCGACCGATCGAGTCCACAAAAAAAGCGAGCTGGGGCGATAGAAATTCTACCAAATGCAACGCGTGCCCGCCCGCGAGCCCACGCTGACCGTCCCCGGATCGTTGGAAGGCGGAAGTCTACGTTCGGATCAAGATGATGCCGCTCGATGGGCGCGGGATCGATGCCGCGGCGCCAGACGCGCTGGCATCCCGGATCGAATCCTGAACAAACAAGGCTTTACGGAGTGCGGACTGTCCCCGGAAGCGCGGCCCGCAGCCCCGTTTCGAGCGCGCCCAGGAACTGCTCGGTCGTGAGCCACGGCTGATCGGGGCCGATCAGGAGGGCCAGATCCTTGGTCATCCGGCCGCTTTCCACCGTGTCGACGCAGATCCGCTCGAGCGTCGTGGCAAACTCTTCGACCTCCCGCGTGCCGTCGATCCTGGCCCGATAGGTCAGCGCCCGGGTCCAGGCGAAAATCGAGGCGATCGGGTTGGTCGAGGTCGCCTTGCCCTGCTGATATTGACGGTAGTGACGCGTCACCGTGCCATGCGCCGCCTCGGCCTCGACCGTCTTGCCGTCCGGCGTCATCAGGACCGAGGTCATGAGGCCAAGCGAGCCGAACCCTTGGGCCACGGTGTCGCTCTGCACGTCGCCGTCATAATTCTTGCAGGCCCAGAGGAAGCCGCCGCTCCATTTCAGCGCCGCGGCCACCATGTCGTCGATCAGACGATGCTCGTAGGTCAGGCCTTTAGCCTTGAACTTCGCGCTGAACTCGGCCTCGAAGACCTCCTGGAACAGGTCCTTGAAGCGGCCGTCGTAGGCTTTGAGAATGGTGTTCTTGGTCGAGAGGTAGACCGGCAGTCCGCGCGTCAGGCCGTAGTTGAAGCTCGCGCGGGCGAAATCGCGGATCGAGCCGTCGAGGTTGTACATGCCAAGCGCGACGCCGGCATCCGGGAAATGGAACACCTCGAACTTCTGCGGCGCCGACCCGTCGTCCGGCGTGAAGGTCATCGTGAGGGTGCCGGCTCCCGGCACCCGGAAATCGGTTGCCCGGTACTGATCGCCAAACGCATGGCGGCCGATCACGATCGGCTCGGTCCAGCCCGGGACCAGCCGCGGTACGTTCTTGCAGATGATCGGCTCGCGGAACACCGTGCCGCCGAGGATGTTGCGGATCGTGCCGTTAGGCGAGCGCCACATCTGCTTCAGACCGAACTCCTTCACCCGGGCTTCGTCGGGCGTGATGGTCGCGCACTTGACGCCGACGTTGTTGGCCTTGATCGCCTCGGCCGCCTCAACCGTGACCCGATCGTCGGTCGCGTCACGGTTCTCGATCGAGAGGTCGAAGTAGAGCGTGCGAAGATCGAGGTGTGGCAAGATCAGCTGCTCCTTGATCATCCGCCAGATGATCCGGGTCATCTCGTCGCCGTCGATCTCGACGATCGGCTTGGCCACCTTGATCTTCGCCATGTTCCCTTCCTCCCGCTGATGGTCGAGGCTGCCGCGGTTCTAGCCGACGCCGGAGGGCGGCGCCAGGATGTGCCGCCCGCGGCCAAAGCCCCACTTTTCAGGTCAGCCAGATCGGCTTCTGGAGCTGTTCGAGAAAGGCGGCGTGCGCGGCCAGCTCATCCGAGGTCGGCGCGTGCGGCCGCGCCGGTCTCAACACCCGCTCGCGGGCGCGGACCACCGTCCCACGGGCGTGCACGACCAACAGGCCGAGATCCGGCTGGCGACCGCCGATCAGGCCGAGATAGACCTCGGCGAGCAGTTCGGCGTCGAGCAGCGCGCCGTGCTTGGTGCGCGCCGCCGCATCGACGTTGAAGCGCCGGCAGAGCGCCTCGAGGCTGTTGGGCGCCCCTGGAAAGCGCTGGCGGGCGAGCGGCAACGTGTCCACCACGCCCCGGCCATGGTCGATCGGCGCCTGACCGAGGCGAGCAAGCTCGCTGTTCAGGAACGCGACGTCGAAACCGGCGTTATGGATAACCAGCTTGGCCGGCACGGCCTGGGCGTCGCGGTCGGAGTCGAGAAAGGCCAGGAACTCCTCGACCACTTCGGCGAACACCGGCTGCTCGGACAGAAAAGCCGAGGTCAGGCCATGCACCTGCTGCGCATCGGCCGGCATGTCGCGTTCCGGGTTCAGATACGCATGGAACACCCGGCCAGTCGGCACGTGGTTGATCAGCTCAAGCGCGCCGATCTCGACCACCCGGTGGCCATCCCCGGGCTCCAGCCCCGTCGTTTCGGTATCGAGCACGATCTCGCGCATCAGGCTCCTCTTGTCGGCACTGACGAGGGGGGCTGGCGGCGGCGCAGCGGCCGGCTGCCAGGCGCGGCTCGGGATGCTGCTAGGTGCCGCTGGTGCTCCGACTCGAGCGGCCAGCGCCCCGGCCAGGCCCGGCCCTGGCGGCCGCGCACCGCATCGATAATTCGCCCGATCGCGCGCGTGGCCTGACGCCGGCTGAGCCCGGTGTGGATGACGAAGTCCGCGCGCCGACGCTTCTCGGTATCGGCCAGCTGGCGCGCCCGGATTGCGGCCAGACGTTCGCTCGACATGCCGAGCCGTCGCAGCACCCGCTCGGCTTGCAGGAATTCCGGCGCGCTCACCACTGCGATGGCATCCACCAGCCGTTCGCCTCCGGTTTCGAAGAGCAGCGGGATGTCGAGCACAACAAGCGATCGGCCTGCCGCGGCGGAGCGTGTCAGGAAGCGCCGCTCGGCTGCCCGAACCAGAGGATGGAGGATCGCCTCCAGCCTGGCGAGCGCATCGGGGTCGCCGAACACCCTCCGGCCGAGCTCGCGGCGGTCGATCGCTGCACCCTTGCGGCAGTCGGGAAACGCCTCGCCGACCGGTCCGACCGCGGCGCCGGCCGGCCCGAGCAGCCGGTGGACCGCGGCATCGGCATCGAACACCGGCACGCCGAACGCGCGGAAGGTCTGGCTCGCGGTCGACTTGCCCATTGCGATCGAGCCGGTCAGGCCGAGCACGAACATGGCTCAGGCGCCGGCGAGCACGGCGGCGCGCAGCTCGTCGTCGACCTCGGGGTCGATCCCGAACCACGCCCGAAAGCCGGGGCGGGCCTGGTGGAGCAGCATGCCAAGGCCGTCGACCACCGGGTGGCCGCGTGCCCGGGCGACCGCGAGCAGCGCGGTGATCAAGGGCGTGTAGACGACATCGGTGACGACCGCCGAACGGGGTAGTGCGTCGAGCGCGAGCACGAGCGGTGGCTGGCCGGCCATGCCGAGGCTGGTGGTGTTGACCAGCAGGACCGCTCCCTCGAGGGCCGTCGCGCGCTCGGCCCAGGACATCACGCGGATCGGGCCGTCCAGATGGCTGGCAAGCTGACCCGCGCGATCCGGCGTCCGATTGAGCAGCCGCAGCTCGGGCACCCCGGCATCGAGCAAGGCGACCGCGATCGCGCGCGCCGCGCCGCCGGCGCCGAGCAGCACCGCCGGGCCGGCATCCGCGTACCAGGCGGGATGACCGGACGCGAGATTGGCCAGGAAGCCGAAGCCGTCGGTGTTGTCGCCGACCAGCAGGCCCTCGGGGTCGACCACGACGGTGTTGACGGCACCAATCCGCTCTGCGAGCGGGGTGGCTCGATCGACCAGGGTGAGCGACGCCTCCTTGTGCGGAAGGGTCAGATTGCAGCCCTGAAAGCCGAGGGCCGGCAGCGCCCGCAGTGCCTGCTTCAGGCGATCCGGAGTCACGGCCAGCGGAACGTAAGCGCCGTCGATCTGATGGCGGCGCAGCCAGTGGCCATGAAGGCGCGGTGAAAGCGAATGGCCGACCGGCCAGCCCATGACCCCGGCGAGCTTGGTCCGGCCGGTGAGATAATCGTCCCGGCTCATCGCAGCAGAGCTCCCTGATCGCGCAGGAACTCCAGCAGCTCGAGTAGCGGCAGGCCGAGGATCGCGAAGGGGTCGCCCTCGATGCGCGCAAACAGGTGCGCGCCAAGGCCCTCGATCTGGTAGGCGCCGACCGAAGCGAGCGCCTCCTCACCGGCCGCCTCCAGATAGCATTCGAGGAATGCAGCTGAGCAGCGGCGCAGCCAGAGCCGCGCGATCGATACCTGGTGCCAGATCCGGGCACCGCCGCGAAACGCCACGACCGCGGTCGAGAGCTCGTGCCGGCGCCCCGCGAGCTGTTCCAGCTGCGCCCGCGCCTCGGCGAGGTCGCGCGGCTTGTCGAACCAGCGTCCCTCGCAGCTCAGGATCTGATCGGCGCCGAGCACGATCGCCGCGGCCGGGCCGTGGTCGGCGATCCGCCGGGCTTTGAGTTCGGCGAGGGCGACCGCCGCGTCGGCCGCGGGCACCGCCTCGGCACGGAGCGCCTGCTTGATCGCGCCTTCGTCGATCGCCGCCGGTCGTTGCTCGAAAGCGATACCGGCAGCGCGGAGCAGGCGGGCTCGGGTCACGCTCGCCGACGCCAGGACCACTGGCGGCGCACTGCCATGCTGCAAGGATTGCGCAGGCGGCGTCATGACGTCACGGGCGCTGGGCCGGAGGGTGCCAGGTCTGGCTTGCGCGGGCGCAGCGCCGGCGGCTCAACGGGGCAACCGGACCAACACGCGCAGCCCGCCGTCGGGCGCCTTCGTGAGCTCGATGTCGCCGCCATGGCCGAGCACGATGTCGCGCGCGATGGTCAGGCCGAGCCCGACCCCGCCCGTGCACGGATTGCGCGATCGATCGAGGCGGTAGAACGGCTTGAACACCGCCTCGCGCTGGTCGACGGGAATGCCGGGTCCGTTGTCGTCGATCGCAATCCATACCTGATCGCCCTTGGCCGCGACCCGAATGGCGACCCAGCTGGCGTAGCGCAGCGCGTTCTGAATGAGATTGGTGAAGCAACGGCGAATCGCGATCGGCCGCAACGCCAGTGTGATCGGCGTCTCCAGCTCGACTTCGACGCGCGTGCTCTCGGTGCTGGTCCGCTGCGCGATCTCGCCGAGCAGCTCGCCGAGGTCGGTCGGGACGATGGCCTCCTGCCCCTCGCCGCGGGCGAACGCCAGGTAGCCGTCGACGACGCTCACCATCTCTTCGACGTCGTGGCGCAGGCCCTCCAGATCGGCCGCCTGCGGCTGACCGCCCGCGAGCATTTCCAGCTCGAGCCGCATCCGGGTAAGCGGCGTCCGCAAATCGTGCGAGACCGCGGCCAGCATCTCGGTCCGCTGGCCGATGTGGCGGAGGATCCGCTGGCGCATGAGATTGAAGGCCGCGCCTGCCTGGCGAATTTCGGTCGGTCCGGCGAGCCTGACGTCGCCGACGTCGCGTCCCTTGCCGAAATTGTCGGCGGCCCAGGCGAGGCGCAGGATCGGTCGCACCTGGCGGGTCATGAAATAAACCGCCAACGCGAGCAGAAGCAGCGACATCCCGACCATCCAGCCGATAAACGTCCGGGTGGTCTTGCTATCGACCCGCTTTCGCAGCGCGAGGACCCGCAAGAGCCCGTCCTTGAGCTGGACATAGACCGCGATCCGCCCTGGCTCATTCGGCACATCGACCGAGCGGGTGTCGATCGCAAACGGACGATCGAGCGCCTCGCTGAAGCGCTCATGCAACTTCTCGTCGAGAAGGTCGGGCAGGAGCAGGCCGGTCACTTGGGCGGCCACCTTCAGATCCGCCCCCGGCTCGAGCGATAAAGCGAATTGAAAGTGCCGGCGGCCCAGGTCGAGAACCCGGGCGCGCTCCTCGGGCGTCTTGGCCGCCTCCAACAGTTCGACCAGCAACCCCACTTCGCCGGCGATCCCAAACGCGAACGTACGCGTGACCTTGTCCCAGTGCCGCTCGTAGAACACGTAGGTCAACACCACCTGCAGGATCAGCAGCGGCATGATCACGATCAGGATCGCGCGGCTGAACAGGCTGCGCGGCACGACCCGCGGCAGCCGCACGACTGTACTGGCGACGTTGGCGGGTTGGTCAATTGCCAGGCCGGAGAACATATCCTTCGCCACGCTTGGTCAGCAGATAACGGGGGCGGCGCGGATCGGCCTCGAGCTTGCGTCTGAGTCGCACGATCTGCGTGTCGATCGCCCGATCTGAACCGCTGATGCGACTGCGCTGGCCAAGCTGCTTGCGGGTGACCGCAAGGCCCGGCTGCTCGGCCAGGATCTGGAGCAGCGACAGTTCCGCCTCGGTAAGGTGAACCCGCTCCCCGTCACGTCGCAGCTCCAGGCCCCCGGGATCGAAGGTGAAGGGGCCAAATCGCAACGGCTGGTGGATTGGGGGCGGGGGCGGAGCCCGGCGCAGGATGGTGGCGATGCGGAGCAGCAGCTCGCGCGGATCGAACGGCTTGACCAGATAGTCATCCGCCCCGGCGGCGAGGCCATTGACCCGGTTCTCGGTCTCACCCAGCGCGGTCAGCAGCAGGATCGGCAGGTCGGCCACGGCGCGCAGCTCGGTCGTCAGGCTGATCCCGTCCTGACCGGGCAGCATCACGTCAAGCACCATCAGATCGAAAGCGAAGTTCTTGAGCGACGCCTTGGCGTCCTCGGCGTCCGCGGCGGTCGTCACATGGTAGCCGTGCTCGGTCAGATAACGCTGCAAGAGGCGACGCAGGCGCGCGTCGTCGTCGACCACCAGAATATGCCGGGCGGGGTCGCCCGCTACCCCGAACGTCATCGCGTTACCTCACTTCGGTCTCGATATCTGCCTACGGGCTCGTTCGTCGAGCAGACCAAGGAGCACCTTGTGATGACCGGCCACGGCCTCGGCGCCGGCGGCGCGATACGCGTTCGCCAGACGTCGGCGCAGCCGTCCGCTCAGCTCCTCATCGAGCCTGTAGCCCTGCACGGTGAGCTCGAGCAGGCGTTGGCGCCGGTCCCGCTGGCTCGGCGTCCTGGCGATCAGCCCCTTGCCCACCAGTTCCTTCAGCAGCCTGGAGAGGCTTTGTTTGCTCAACTGAACGTGGTCGAGCAGCTCGACCATCGTGATCCCGGGGTGGCGGCCGACGAAGTACAGCACGCGCTGATGACTGCGCGCCAGTCGCAGGCCCGCAAGAAGCCGCTCCGGCTGGCCAATCAACCCCCGGTAGGCGGCATCCAGCAGCTCGAACCCCCGGGTCAGCTCCTCGTCGCGCAGGAACAGCGGGTTGGGCGCGCCGAGCGATAGCCCCCGGACAACCTTCGGCTCGGTCACGTTGACACTCATAGGCGCCCGATGCTACGCGCTCCCGTCTAGCACAGCAAATGGGGAAAGGCAGCGTCTGATGTCCCTCGTCCCATACGATGACCGCGATGGCTTCATCTGGATGGACGGCACCATCGTGCCATGGCGGGACGCGAAGGTGCACATATTGACCCACGCCTTGCATTACGCCAGCTGTGTCTTCGAGGGTCAGCGGGTCTACGACGGCCAAATCTTCAAGCTGACCGAGCACAGCCGTCGCCTCGCCAATTCGGCACGCGTGCTCGGCTTCGCACTGCCTTACGAGGTCGCGGCCATCGATCAGGCCTGCAAGCAGGTGGTCGCGGCCAACGGCATCGGCGACGGCTACGTTCGTCCGCTGGCGTGGAGGGGTGCCGAGATGATGGGCGTCTCCGCGCAAAGGTGCCGCATTCACGTCGCGATCGCCGCCTGGACTTGGCCGGCCTATTTCACACCCGAAGCGCGGCTCAAGGGCATTCGGATGACGCGGGCGCCCTATGATCGACCTTCGCCGAGCACCGCGCCGACCGAGAGCAAGGCGGCCGGACTCTACATGATCTGCACGCTCTCAAAGCACCAGGCCGAAGCCAGGGGTTACGACGATGCCTTGATGCTCGACTATCGAGGCTACCTGGCCGAGGGCACCGGCGCCAATATGTTCCTGGTGATCGACGGCAAGCTGCACACGCCGACCCCCGACTGCTTCCTGAACGGCATCACGCGCCAGACCGTGATCGAGCTGGCGAGGGGGCGCGGCATCGAGGTGATCGAGCGGCACATCAAGCCGGAGGAGCTGGCGCGGGCTCAGGAGGTTTTCCTCACCGGCACGGCGGTCGAGGTCACGCCCGTGCGCGAGATCGACGAACATCGCTTCGCGGTCGGTGAGATCACCCGGCAGCTGATCAGCGACTTCGACGCCCTGACCCGCCAGCCGGCGCAGCAGGCCGTGTGAGCCGACGCGCGTCGCGGCCGGGCCCTTGGGCCGCCGTCATCCGGCCGCGCCGGCCCCGGCCGGGATCTCGAACACCTGCCCCGGATAGATCAGGTCCGGATCGCGGATCTGAGCCCGGTTCGCCTCGTAGATGTGCACGTAGGTGATGCCCTTGCCGTAGAGGCGACGTGCGATCCGCCACAAGGAATTACCCGGCTGGACGATAACGTAGTCGACCTGCATCTTGCCTTCGACTGGCGGTTGGCTGACCCGGGTAAACGGGGTTTCGAGGCGGGCCACCGGATGGCCCGTGGCATCGAGCTGATCGAGCCGAAGCGTATAGTCGCCGGGGCCGAGCTCCTGTTCGAGAACGGTGCTCCACTGTCCGTTCGGTCCGACGACCACTTCGCCGGCAGGGTGATTGTCGACGTAGAGCCGGATCGGAGCGCCGGGCGGGGCTTCGCCGGTCAGCCGGATCCGCCCGGATTCGTCGTAGTCGACCACCATGAGAGCGAGACGGCCGTCGCTGCTGATCCGCCCTGGGGCCTGCAGAATTCGGCCCTGGCCGCGCGAAGTCCTTGGGTAGCAACACCGCAACCGGCTCGGCGGGCGCTTTCGCCTCCGCGACCTCGGTTTGCCGCGGCGGCTGGGACTCGGGCACCGCCACCACAACGGCTTGTTCGGATTCGATCGCCCCCGCGCCCGCGCGCCGCGCCGCGAGGGTGAGCTCCTGGGCGCCCGGCGTCAGTGGCTCGACCGGCGTCGACACCCATTCGCCCCTTCGGCTCGCCTGCACACGGTCGATCACCCGATCGCCGGCCCGCACTTCGACCTCGGCGCCCGGCTCAGCTCGCCCGGCGATCACGGCTCCGCCACCGGGTGCGACGCGCACGATGTCGAAGCTCGGCGGTGCCGCCCCACCCGACGGCTCGACGCCCGCGGCGCTCGAGGCCGCTTCAGGCTCACTCGGCTTTGAGGGTTCGACCGCGGCGCCCAAGTGGGTATCCGGCTCTTTGGCGGGGCCCCCGAGGATCGCCGCCAGAGCGCGCCGAATGGTGTCGGCCACCCGCGACCCGGCGGACGGGTGTTCCGGGCCCGCGCTGCCGGTCGCGGGTGCGGAGGCAACGGGCGGGGGTTCGACCTTCTTGCCC
Source organism: uncultured Alphaproteobacteria bacterium (assembly GCA_963815435.1). Classification (GTDB taxonomy): domain Bacteria; phylum Pseudomonadota; class Alphaproteobacteria; order Geminicoccales; family Geminicoccaceae; genus DATAOG01. The sequence continues at coordinate 148,528 of CAWFGZ010000031.1, read as the reverse complement.
CGCTCTTCGGAGACGGCGGCACCACCTTGCTCTGGCACGGCGGCCGTTTCCGGAGCCACGGCCGGCGCCGGCAGGCGCGCCGGCGGTTTCGTCCCGAGGCTCGGCGGACCAGCGCCCGGTGCGAGCTCCCTCAGATGTGGCCATTGGACGCCGCCCGGCGGCAGTTCGGCGTTTCGCTCGCCCAGCGCGGCGACGCCCGCTCCGCCTGGAGCAGCGCCGGTTGCCGCAGGCTCGCCAGGGGTAGGCGGCTCTGTTCCAGTGGGCTCGCCGGGTCCGGCTGCGGCCTCCGCCGTCGGAGGCCCAGCCATGGTCTTGGGTGCCTCCGGCTCGGCCATCGCCGAGGGTTGCGGTTGGTCGGGCGGCCGCTGCTCCGTCGCCCCCTGACTCGCTTCAGGCGCGCCGGCGCTCGGTGGCTCGACCGCGCTGCGACGGTACTGGTAAGCGAACCAGCCCGCCCCCAGCACAACCAGCGCTGCGAGTAGCCAGACCAACGGACGACGCGCCATAGCCGTGAACATTTGCTCAACCTTAAACGAACAAAATAAGATGGGTTGAGGGGGTTGCCAAGCGATCCGCGCGGGCCTCGCAATGTCGCCCGAGCCGAGATTCAGCCGGCGCCGCCGCGTTCCACCAAGCCTGAGCCAACACTCTGGTGCACCGGCCGGCGATCAGGTCCGGCCTTGAACCCGAGGAACGAACACCGCAGACTGTGCGATGTTCTGCTCCTGGAGACCTCGATGTCGATCAGCGTCTGCGTCTTTTGTGGCTCGCAATATGGCGCCGATGCGCGGTTTCGCGCTGCGGCGGCACAGTTCGGCGAGCTCGCGGGCGCAGCCCGGCTCCGGCTGATCTACGGTGGCGGTCACGTCGGCCTCATGGGGGCAGTGGCCGACGCGGCCATGGCCGCCGGCGGCGAGGTCATCGGGTTGATCCCCACGCGGCTGCTCGAGCGTGAAGTCGGTCATCGCGCAATCACCGATCTGATCGTCACCAGGGACATGTTCGAGCGCAAGCAGCAGATGATCGATCGCGCCGATGCCTTCGTCATTCTGCCGGGCGGCCTCGGCACCCTGGACGAACTGCTGGACGTCGTCACCCTTCGTCAGCTCGGCTATCACGGCAAGCCCATCGTGGTGGTCAATCTTGGCGGTTATTGGGATCCTTTGATCGCGCTGGTCGATCGGATCATCGAACAGAAATTCGCCGCGCCGAGCGCTCGCACCCTCTATCGCCTCGTCGAGAGGATCGAGGACGTATTGCCCGCGCTGGGCGTCGCGCAGCCGCCGGCCGCGCCGTTGCGCGCCGCGCAGGCCGACTGAACCCGATCTCAGACCGACGAGCCGTCGCCGCCAACGATCGGACTGGACACCGGCTGGCCCCGGGCCTCGGCCTGCGTCTGCTGTTGCCGGCGCCGGTACAGGGTCGCAAAGTCGATCGGATCGATCATCAGCGGCGGAAAGCCACCGTCGCGGGTCGCGTCGGCGATAATCCGCCGGGCGAACGGGAACAGCAGCCGAGGGCATTCGATCAAAAGGATCGGCTGCAGGCTCTCCTGCGGAATGTTGAGCAGCACGAACAAGCCGCCGTAGGACAGCTCGAGCACGAAGGCCGTCTCGGCGCCGGCCTTCGCTTGGACGTGGAGCTGGAGTTCCACCTCGTAGCGATCCGCAGCCAGGGTCTGAGCGCGTACGTCGACCCGCACCTCGATCTCCGGTCGCACCTGACCGGGCTCGAGGCCGCTTGGCGCACGCGGGTTCTCGAACGAGAGGTCCTTGACGTACTGTGACTGGATCATCAGGCGCGGCGGATTGGTCTGATTGGCGCCGCTCGGCGGCGTCTGCGGAGCTTCGGCCATGGATGCGTGCTTCCTTGGGCAGTGGGTTCAGGGAATCGCGGGTCTAGAAGACAACGGCTTCAGGTCGACCAGGTACCTGGATGACACGGGCCGGAGCCGGAACGCGGGCTCAATCCAGCCGGACCATGGCTGCGTTCGTGACCTCCTCGCCGGTCAACGCCCGAATCACACCCCAGTGGGTGATCACCGCCACCTGAGAGCGATCCGGAAGCCGCTCGGTCTTTGTCCGAAACGCGACGCAACGTCGTGCCAGGCTGGACTCGCTCTCCTCGGATTGGCCCCACCAAAGCTCCTCGAGATGGGCGAAATTCAGATGGGGCCAAAGCTCCGTCAACTGGCTGCGAGGCGTGCCCAGATCGCACGAGAACACGCAACGCTCTCGGATCAGCGGTTCGACCGTGATCGTGAGATCGAGCGCCCGCGCTAGGATCGTGGCGGTTTCGAGGGTGCGCCGATAGGGGCTCGCCACCAGGCGCCCAATGCCCGCCTCGGCGAGCCGCTCGATCAGCAGCTCCGCCTGGCGACGACCGGTCTCGGTGAGCGCCGGATCCGCGATGCCCGGATCGATCCGCGTGCGCGAGAAGTGGTGGTTCCACTCCGATTCGGCGTGACGGACCAATATCATCGCGGCCGGCTCCAACCGCCGCGCGGCCGCGGCATCTCGTGCGCATCCAGCTCCTCGTACTCGGCGTCGATGACCGGCGGGGCGTCATCCGGCGCCGGCCGCCGCGCTCGAGGTTGGCGGACGACATGTCGAGAGAGATGGTGGCCGACCTGCCGATACAGAAACGCGCGCACCGGCGGGATCAGGAGCAGCGCACCGAGCGCGTCGGTGATGAAGCCTGGCGTCAGCAGCAGCGCTCCGGCGAGCACCAGACAGAGGCCCTCGAACACTTCGGCGACGGGCAGCTCGCCCTGCTCCAGCTGGCGCTGCGCCCGGATCAGCACGCTGAAGCCCTGGCGGCGCAGCATCCAGGTGCCGATAACCGCCGACAGGATGATCAGCGCCAGGGTCGGCGCCAGGCCGATCCAGCTGCCAACCTTGATCAGGACCGCAATCTCGGCCAGCGGCACGACGATGAACGCCACCAGCAGGACCGGCCCAAGCCGGAAACGGCGGCGGATGGTTTGTCTTTCGGAACTCCGCATTATATGATTGTTTAAGGTCCTGTTCTTAGCTTGCGCCAGCTGCTCCTGCGGGCACCATCTGCGAAATCGCCCGCCGCTGCAACCCGGGCGTCGATGGAGCCGGAATGTCTGACGGCTTTGCCTACATCGATATCCTCTTCTTCGCCATGGTTGCGGCGTTCATCGCGTTGCGTCTGCGGAGCGTTCTGGGCCGGCGCACCGGCCACGAGCGGCGGCGCTTTGGGGGGCTCGGCGGCGCGCGCGGCAATGGCGCCAACGATAACGTGGTCGCGCTCCCGGACCGGACGGGCGCGCCCACGGAAACGGATCCTCGCATCGCCGACCTCGGCAGCGACAGTCTCAAGGCGGGAGTGACCCAGATCCGGCTGGCCGACCGGCGCTTCGACCTGGAGGAGTTCCTGCACGGGGCCCGCAGCGCCTTCGAGATGATCGTCGAGGCATACAGCGCGGGTGACAAGGATGCGCTGCGGCCCTTGCTAGCCGATGCGGTGCTGGCCCGTTTCTCCAGCGCCATCGAGCAGCGGCGGGCGGCGGGCCAGACCCTCGAGACCCAGCTGATCGGGATCCGCAAGAGCGACGTGATCGAGGCCGGGATGCAGGACGTGCTCGCCCGTGTCGTCGTGCGCTTTACCAGCGAGCAGGTGAATGTGCTGCGCGACGCCGAAGGTCATGTGCTCGAGGGCGACCCGGGCACGGCCGAGGACGTTGTCGACATCTGGACCTTTGAACGCGACACCCGCAGCGCCGATCCCAACTGGACCCTGATCGAAACCAGCACGCCGAATTGATGCGCAGTCTGGTCTGGCCGCCGGCCGGGCGCCTAGCTCCGCTGCTGTTCGTTTTTGCGCTGACGGCTTGTGCCGCCGCGCCGCCGGCGCGCGTCCCGCCGAAGCCGCCGGTGCCCGAGTTCGAGCTGCGACCGCTCACTTTCGATCAGCTGGATGGCTGGCGTGATGACGACCCGAGCCAAGCGCTGGCCGCGTTCCGGCGCTCCTGCGGGGCCCTGGCGAATCGCGACGGCGACAATCCGATGGGACCGGAGCCCGCCCTTGGTCGGGTCGCCGACTGGCTCGAGACCTGCCGGGCCGCCGAACAAGCAGCCGATCCGGGCTCGGCCAGCGGTGCGCGGCGCTTTTTCGAGACCTGGTTCCAACCGTTCGAAGTGCGCGACGGCGGCAATCCCGAGGGGCTGTTCACCGGCTACTACGAACCGGTTCTATATGGCTCGCGGAGCCGCAAGCCGCCCTACATGCTGCCCCTCTACCGGCCACCCGATGATCTGCTCCGCATCGACCTCGGCCGGTTCAATCCGCAGCTGGCCGGCTTCGCCATCTACGGCCGCATTACGGACGGTCAGTTTATTCCCTACTACTCGCGCGCCGAGATTGACCACGGGGTGCTGGCCGGGCGCGGGCTTGAGCTGCTCTGGGTCGACAGTCCGATCGACCGGTTCTTCCTGCAGGTTCAGGGCTCCGGGCAGGTGCGTCTGGACGACGGCTCGGTGGTCCGGGTCGGCTATGCGTCCCAAAATGGGCAACCCTACCATGCGATCGGCCGCGATCTGATCGAGATTGGCGTCTTGACCCCGGACGATGTGTCGCTGCAGAGCATCCGTGCCTGGCTGCTCGCGCACCCGCAGGACGCGGCCACAATCATGTCACGCAACCGATCGTACATTTTCTTCCAGGAGCATCCGGAGCTTTCGCCCGAGGACGGCCCGCTTGGCGCGCAGGGCGTGCCGCTCACCGCCGGCCGCTCGCTCGCGGTCGATCTACGATACATCCCCTTGGGCGCGCCGGTCTGGCTGGACACGACGGCGCCCTGGCCCGAGGGCGAGGGCCCGCTCAAGCGGCTCCTGATCGCTCAGGACAGTGGCGGCGCGATTCGTGGCATCGTCCGGGGCGACGTGTTCTGGGGCACGGGCGAGCGGGCCGGAACGATCGCCGGCTGGATGAAGAGCCGCGGCCGCTACGCCCTGCTCCTGCCGAGGTCGCTTATTCCGACCAGCTGATCGTCCGCCTCGACGCCGCAGTCCCGCCGGGGGCGCAGCGCCCGCGTCCAATAATTTGCCCGCCCGATGCGTCATCAGCTAAGGTCGCGCTGGCTCAACCACTTGGCCGGTCCCTCATGTCCACGCCCTCGGAGCCGCGCGTCGCCCTGTTCGTCACCTGCCTGGTCGATCTGTTTCGGCCGGCGGTCGGTTTCGCCGCGGTCAAGCTGCTCGAGGACGCCGGTTGTCGGGTCGAGGTGCCGCGTGGCCAGACGTGCTGCGGCCAGCCAGCCTATAACCAGGGCGATCGGGCCGACACGATCCAGATCGCGAGGCGAACGATCGATGCGCTCGGTGGCTACGACTACGTGGTCGCCCCCTCGGGTTCGTGCACCGGCATGCTGAAGGTGCACTACCCCGAGCTGTTTGCGGACGGCTCACCCTATGCCGAGAAGGCGAGAGACCTCGCCGCACGCACCTGGGAGCTCACCAGTTTTCTGGTCGATGTCCTGGATGTCGACGCGACCGACACCCAGCTGCCGGTCCGCGCGACCTATCACGACGCCTGCTCGGGCCTCCGCGAGCTCGGCGTCAGGGAACAGCCCCGCCGCCTTCTCCGGAACATTGGCGGGCTCGAGCTCGTCGAGCTCGCGGGCGCCGAAGTCTGCTGTGGCTTCGGTGGAACCTTCTGCGTCAAATACCCCGAGATCTCGACCAGGATGGTCGACGATAAGGTCGCCGACATCGAAGCGACCGGCGCCGAGCTCGTGCTTGCCGGCGACCTTGGGTGTCTCATGAACATCGCCGGCCGGCTGCATCGGCTCGGCTCGCGGATCGAAGCCCGGCACGTTGCCGAGGTCCTGGCCGGGGCGCCGAGCGAGGCGCCTATCGGCGCGGCCAGCTGAGACCGCCGAGGCAGACCGACCGGCGCGTCATGCAACCGACCTCGCTCGCCTTCAAGGCCAACGCCCACCGGGCTATGGCCGACCCGGTTCTGCAGACGGCGCTGGGGTTCGCCCGCAGTGGCTTTCAGGACAAGCGCCGCGCCGCCGCCGCCCGGTTGCCCGAATTCGAGGCCCTGCGTGATGCGGCCAAGGCGATCAAGGAGCACACCCTCGCTCATCTCGACCTCTACCTTGAGGCATTCGAGCAGCGCGTGATCGAGCAGGGAGGCAAGGTCCATTGGGCGCGCGATGCGGCCGAGGCGCGCGCGCTCATCGTCCGGCTCTGCCGAGGCGCGGGCGCCCGCTCGGTGACCAAGAGCAAGAGCATGATCTGCGAGGAGATCGGCCTGAACGAGGCGCTCGAGACCAACGGCATCGCGCGGGTCGAGACCGATCTCGGCGAGTACATCGTCCAGCTCGCCGGCGAGACCCCGAGCCACATCCTGGCACCGGCGATCCACATGACCAAGGAGCGGGTAGCCGATCTGTTCGCCGAGCATCACGGCACGCCCCGGGTCGACCAGCCGGAGGCCCTGCTCGCCGAGGCGCGACGCGTGCTCCGGCAGCGCTACTTCGAGGCCGACGTCGGCATCACCGGGGCGAACTTTCTGGTCGCCGAGACCGGCTCCGTGGTCCTGGTGACCAACGAGGGCAACGCCGAGCTTACTCAGGGCCTGCCCAAGATCCACATCGTCGTCGCGAGTCTCGAGAAGGTCGTACCGACTCTCGACGACGCCTGCACCCTGCTCAGGGTTCTGGCGCGCTCGGCCACCGGGCAGGAGTTCTCAACCTATACGACGTTCGTGACCGGCCCCAAGCGGCCCGCCGACCTGGACGGCCCGAGCACGTTCCACGTGGTTCTGGTCGACAATGGCCGCAGCCAGGTTGTGGGCACCGAGTTCCGGGACATCCTGCGCTGCATCCGCTGCGGCGCCTGCATGAACCACTGCCCCGTCTATCTGGCCATCGGCGGGCACGCCTACGGCTGGGTCTATCCGGGACCGATGGGAGCCGTGCTGACGCCGCAGTTCATCGGCATCGAGCAGGGTCATCCTTTGCCGAGTGCCTCGACCTTCTGCGGCCGCTGCGAGCAGGTCTGCCCGGTTCGGATCCCCCTGCCCAAGCTTATGCGCTACTGGCGCGAGGCGCAGTTCGCAAAGCGGCTCGGGCCGTCGACCGCGCGTTACGGCACCAGGTTCTGGGCCTTCGCGGCCAAGCGACCGGCACTCTATCATCCGGGCGCTCGCCTGATGATCGGCCTACTCGGTCTTCTCGGTCGCGGGCGGGGCCGCTTTCGCAGGCTGCCGCTGGCCGGCGGCTGGACTGGCACGCGCGACCTGCCGGCGCCGCAGGGGCCGACCTTTCAGGCCCTCTGGCGGGCGCGGAGCGGGCGCCGGTGAGCGAGGCGGCCCGCGATGCGGTCCTCGAGAGGCTGCGCCGGGCGCTCGGCCGGCGCGGGCCAGGCGCGAGCGAAGCGCGCCGCGTCGTCGATGCGCGTCTGGCCAGACCGCAGCCGGGCCTGATCCCCGCCCGCGCCGACCTCGATCTTGAGGGCCGCATCCGGCTGTTCGCCGCCCAGGCCGAGGCGGTCCAGGCGACGGTCCAGCGAATGCGGCGTTATGACGACCTGCCGGAAGCCATTGAGCGCTATCTGCGCGAGCGCAATCTGCCGATGCGTCTGGTGATGGCAGGCGATCCTTTGTTCGAGCGGCTCGACTGGCGCCGCCGGATGCTCACGGTCCGCCGCGGCCGGGCCGAGGACCAGGACGCGGTCGGTCTGACGGTCGCCTTCGCCGGGGTCGCCGAGACCGGGACCCTGATGCTGCTGTCCGGAGCCGGGACGCCGACCACCCTCGCCTTCCTGCCGGAGACCTCGATCGTCGTCCTGCCGGCGGTTCGCGTGCTGCGCGCGTATGAGGACGGCTTCCGTCTGCTTCGCGAGGCGACCGGCGCGCTGCCGCGCTCGGTCAATTTCATCACCGGCCCGTCCCGTTCCGGCGACATCGAGCAGACCTTACAGCTTGGTGCCCACGGCCCGAGGCGGCTGCACGTGCTGATCGTCGACGAACCACCCGCCGAAAGCCGTGCCGGCAACGATCAGGCCGGGCGCCCATCATGACCAGGCGGCGTCAGCCGAGCCCCGAAGAACTGGCGCTCTGGCGGCGCGCCATGGCCGGCACGGCGCCGCTCGACGAACAGGCGGCGCCGCCGGCGCGCGATCAACCACCGCCCGAAGCTGCGCCTGTCACTGCAGCCAAGCCCGGGGGCACGCGCGCCCTCGCGCGCCCCTATGCCCGCGCGCTCGATCCGCAGCGGCCGATCGATCTGGATCGGCGTACCTGGCTGCGCCTGAAACGCGGGCAGGTCATGGTCGAGCAGACGCTGGATCTACACGGTCAGACCCAGGAGGCGGCGCATCGGCGGCTCCGACTGTTCCTCGCCGACGCGCAGGCAAGAGGCGGCCGCTGCGTCCTGGTGGTCACCGGCAAGGGGCTCGAGACCGGCGGCACGCTCCGGCACATGGTGCCACGATGGTTGAATGAGGAGCCCAACCGCGCCCGGGTGGTCGCCTACTGCCCAGCGCAGGCGCGCCACGGCGGCTCGGGTGCGCTTTACGTGCTGCTGCGCCGGCTCCGGACGGCGCACTGAACGGTCGGCGAGGCGCCTGCACCGGCGCGATGTCGTCGAGACCGGCCCGGGTCTAGTTCAGGCGGGTGATCCGACCCTCGACCGCAGGCGCAACCTCGCCCTTCGCGGCAATGTAGTTCATGACCATGCTCGCCATCAGAGAGCCGGCGGAGGCGTCGATGATCGCTTTGCCCTTGCCGAGCGCGGTGTAGCCGTCGCCGCCGCCGAAGACGAAGTCGTTGGTTGCCACTCTGTAGGTCCGGCCGAGATCCAGAGGCTCGCCGGCAACTTTGACCTCGACCACCCGCCTGCCTGGCGGTTTCGAAGCATCATAGCTGAAGGTCATACCTGAGACCTGTGGAAAGCGCCCCGCCTTGTCCTGGATCTGCGAGACGCCGTTCTCGAGCGCTGCAAGCAGATCGGTGCCCGAAAGCTCAATCAGTACGGTGACGTTGCCGAATGGCAGCTCGGCGAGGATGTCCTTGCGGGTCAGCACTGTGCCGGCGGCGTAGGTCCGATCGCCGCGGATGCCGCCGCCATTGGCGATCGCGACGTCGCCGCCGACGGTCTCGCGAATCGCGTCGGCGATCAGATTGCCAAAGTTGCTCTCGGCCGTGCGCACCGTATCGTGGCGGCTGTCCAGCTCCACGGTGGTGGTGCCGACCGGCACGCCCAGCTCCTGGTCGAGCTGTGCATCGTACTTGTCGACCACCGCCTGGACCTCCGGGTCGGGCGCGACCCCGGCGGTCGAGAGGTAGCGCCAAGACGGGACGATCTGGATCGCCTCCTTGTCGCGCTTTTTGATCCGGTCGACGGCGAGGTCGACCACCGCCAGATAGTGGGCGTCGTGGCCCGCCTTGATGATCAGCGTCGCGCCCTCGTAGAAGGTGATCGGGTCGTGGTCGTGGCCGCCGAGGATCAGATCGATGCCCTTCACACTCCGCGCCAGCTCGCGGTCGTCGGCGATGTCCTCGTGGGTCAGTGCGACAATCAGATCCGCGCCCTGCGCCTTCAGTTGTTCGACCGCTGTCCTGGTCGTCACGATGATCGGCGTGAAGCTGATGTCGGGGCCGGGTGACGACAACACTGCGGTCGCGGGCGTCAGCAGACCGAAGAAGCCGATCTTGTAGCCGGCGACGTCCATGACGTGCAGGTCGATTGTGCCTACGGCGGCCTTGCCGTCCGGCCCGAGCACGTTGGTGCCAAGCCAGGGGAAGCTCGATGCTTTGATCCGCTCGGCCAGGACCTCGGGACCGTAGTCGAACTCATGATTGCCGAGCACGGCGATGTCGACGCCGAGACGGTCCATGAGGTCGATCATCTGCGTGCCCTTGGTCAGACCGGACAGCACCGAGGGCGAGATCAGATCACCGCCGAAAGTCGTCACGTTGTGTTCGCTCCGGGCCCGCTCCCGCTTCAGCAACGTTTCGAGTTCGGCGAGGCCGCCCTCGCCACCCTCGGGCGCGATCTCATAAACGTCGTTGGTGTGCAGGAAGGTGATGGTGAGCGGCTCGGCCGATGCCGCACCTGCGAACAGAAGCAGGAGTGCCGCACCGATCACCAGCGCCATTGCGCCGATCCTGCGCACCGTCATCATCGTTCGACCTCCCATCGCTGCTCCGCTTGGTCCCCGGGGCAAAACTCCTCAGATCGAATAGTACATCTGGAACTCGAGCGGGTGGGGAACGCCCTCGAGCGCCTCGATCTCGGCCCGCTTGAGGGCGACGTAGGCGTCGATCAGATCGTCGCTGAACACCTCGCCCGCGCTCAAGAATGCCCGCTCCCGCTCGAGCGTGTCGAGCGCCTCGGCAAGCGTCGCGCATACCGTCGGCAGCTCGTCGACTTCCTCGGGCGGCAGATCGTATAGGTTGCGGTCCAAGGCCTCGCCCGGGTCGAGGCGGCGCTCGATACCGTCGAGCCCGGCCATCACCAGCGCGGCGAAGGCGAGGTAGGGGTTAGCCGCAGGGTCGGCGAAGCGGACCTCGACCCGCTTGTCCTCGGGCCGGGCGGCGAACGGCAGGCGGATCGCGGCCGAGCGGTTGAAGGCGGCATAGGCCAGCTGGCGCGGCGCGCCGCCGCCGCGGGCGAGTCGCCGGTAGCTGTTGGTGGTCGGGTTGGTGAAGGCGTTCAGTGCACGCGCGTGGTACAGGATGCCGCCGATGTAGTGCAGGCAAAGCTCGGACAGATCAGCATAGCCCTGACCCGCGAACACCGGCTGACCCGCACGCCGGAGGGCCTGCTGGATCTGCAGCCCGGAGCCCGGCTGAAAGGCCATCGGCTTGGGCAGGAAGGTGGCGGTCTTGCCGTAGGAGGCGGCGACGTTGCGGACGACGTATTTGTAGATCTGCAGGTGATCGGCACTGGCCCGGAGGTCGCCGAAGCCGAGGCTGAGCTCGTGCTGGCTCGGCGCCGTGTCATGGTGCTGCTGGAACGTCTCGAGGCCCATGGTCTTGAGCATCGCCGCCATCTCGGCGCGCAGATCGGCCATCTGATCAACTGGCGGCACGGCGAGCGGCGCGCCGCTCTGCGGCCGGTGACCGCTGTTGCCGACCTCGTAGCGGGTGCCCGAATTGTACGGGCCCTCCTCGGAATCGACCCGCCAGAAAGCCTCCTGCACCCCGACCGCAAAACGGACGTCGTCGAACACGCAGAACTCGGCCTGCGGCGCGATGCGCACGCTGTCGGCGACGCCCGAGGCGGCCAGATGGGCCTCGGCGCGCGCGGCGAGCGAGCGCGGGCAGCGCTCGTAGCCGAGGCCGGTCGTCGGCTCGGCGACGTCGCAGATCAGGATCAGGCTCGGCTGGGCACTGAACGGGTCGAGGACGGCGCTCGCGAAATCCGGCTTCAGGAGCATGTCGGACTGGGCGACATCGCGCCAGCCCGCGATCGCCGAGCCGTCGAACATTACCCCCTGTTCGAGCAGCGCCTCGCCGACCGCGCCAGCGGCGAAGCCGATGTGCTGCCACGTGCCGCGCAGATCGGTGAAGCGGAAATCGACGCTCTGGACGCCTTCGCGCTGGATCAGCTCGAGCACCCCTTCGGCATCCGCCATGGTCGCACCCCCGGATCGATCGCAAGGCCCCTCTCTTTACGCGACCTCGCCGGCAGCGCAAAGCACGCGCGACCCGCCTCCCGCGTCGACGCCTACATAGCGGAGCAAACAGCGCGCTTGCTACGCGCCCGGCCGAGCCGGTCTGTCGGGCCGTCCGATCAAGTGAACATTGGAGCTATGGCGAGCCGATCCGCCGACCCGGGGCCGACGCAGGCAAACCTTCGCACTGTTGCCTCGCCACCGCTCACGCATTGTGCCCGGCGGGCTGCGCGAGGCGCTGGCGGACACGGTCGAGGGCCGCCTTCAGATCCGGGTTGTCGGGCTGGATGCTCAGCGCGCGGCGATAGTCGCTCTCGGCCTCGGCCAGCTGGCCGAGACGCTCGTGGGCGAGGCCGCGGCTCTCGAGGCTCGGGACGTAGTTCTGGTCGAAGCTCAGCGCCCGGTCGAAGTCCTCGATCGCGGCGCGGTAATCGCCTTGGGTCAGGTGAAGCATGGCGCGGTTGTCGTAGGCCGCGGCGAGGCCGGGCTTCAGCGCGATCGCCCGGTTAAAGTCGGCCAGCGCCTCCTCGACCTGGCCCTCCGCCGCGTGCACCGCGCCACGGCCATTGTAGGCCTCGGCGAGGTCGGGAGCGAGGCGGAGCGCGCTGTCGTAGTCGGCCAGCGCCTGCTTCAGCTCGCCCTTGGCGAACCGGGCGAACCCCCGGCCGTTGAATGCCGAGGCCAACGTGCCGTCCAGCTGGATCGCCCGGTCGAAGTCGGCGATGGCCCGATCGAAGGCACCCTGAACGATCAGGGCCTGGCCACGGTTCTTGAAGGCAAAGGCGTAATTGGGGTCGAGCTCGATGGCGCGGTCGTAGTCGGCGACCGCGCGCTCGAACTGACCCAGGTAAGCGTAAGTGCCGCCCCGGTTGTTCCAGACGCTGGCGTCGCCAGGGTTGAGCTGCAACGCGGCGTCGTAGTCGGCGATGGCGGCCGGGGAGTCGCCAAGCGCAGCCCACGATGCGCCGCGATTGTTGTGCGCCACGCCCAGGGTGGGATCGAGACGAAGCGCCTGGTCATAATCGGTGATCGCGGCGCGGTGCTGACCAAGATCGGCCCGAAGCCGACCGCGGTTGTTGTAGGCGATCGCGTTGTCCGGCTCCAGGACAAGCACGGCGGCGTAGTCCTCGAGCGCGCGCTCGGGATGGCCGAGCCTGGCCCAGACGTCGGCCTGTCGCATCAGGGCCTCGACGGGCGCAGCATCGCCTGGCTTGCCGCCCTCGATGATCTGGCCATACAGCTCGATGGCGGATTCGAGGTCACCGGATCGCTCGGCTTCCATGGCGCGCGCCATTGGCTGGTCGCTCTCAGCCCGCACGAGGGGCGGCGAGAAAAGGATGGCTGCCGCCGCCGCGATCAACATCCACTTCATGGTTCCCTCGCCCCATTGGCGCGCACCGGGCCAATCAAGGACGCCCGCAGCTCCGATACACCGCGGGTCGCCAGGCAACGACGGCGGTCGAGCGTCGCACCCCGCCTCGCCTCTCGGTCGCGGCCACGTCGCGCGAGTCTACCGGCTCGGGGCCGAGCGAGTCGAATGGCGATGGTGACGCAGCCAGGCACACGGCCAGCGAGGTCAGACTGGTCCTCCGCCTCGCGGAACTTTTCGCCATCGATGCTCGTTCGGGTACAGCGCGGCGCGCTGGGCGGCTTCAGCCCTGGCCTGGCCAGCGAGGCATCCCCTCTACCAGCGCGGCAGCGCAAAAGGAGGACCCAAGATGCGCGGATCAGCGCTTCTCGTTTTGCTCGCCGTCCCGACGGCCCTCGCGGCTGCACCTGCGGCCGCGCAGGAGAGTGGCGATCTCGCCGCGGCGCGCTGCGGCGAGCATGATTCCGTCGCCGGCTATCTCCAGCAGCGGTTCGACGAGCGGCCGGTCTCGCTCGGCCTGCAGGCGGACGGCCGGATCTTGCAGGTTTTCACCTCTGACCGGACCGGCACCTGGACCATCGTCACCACCACGCCCCATGGCATAAGCTGCATCGTCACCGGGGGCGAGGCCTGGGAGGACCTGCCGCACGGTCCGATCGCCGATCTTGGGAGCGGGAACCACGTCCCCCCGCGCTCTTGAGACACTTCCCTGACAGCCAGCGCGCAGCTCGCGCGCCGGGCCTCAGGCGCGGCTGAAGCGGAGCGGGATGCCGCTCGGATCGTGCGCGGTGAGCGCGCCGTCGGCGCCCGGCGCGTCGGACAGCACCGCGGCGAGACCGGTCAGATCGGCAGCCTCAGGCAGGCGGATCTCGTACCAGAGGAGGCCGATGCCGCCCGCCTCCGGCGCTGCCGGGCGGCGCTTGCGGCCCCAGTCGTTGACCGCGACGTGGTGGTGGTAGCCGGCGACCGACATGAAGATCACCCGCGGGTCGGACTGGACGATGTCGAAGCCGAGCCGCTCAACGTAGAAGCGCCCGGCGCGGGCGAGGTCATGGGTCTGGAGGTGGACGTGGCCCATCACCGTGCCCGGATCGAGCCTGGACCAGCGCTCGCCCGACGCCCTGCCCGCGGCAAGGATGCCCGCATGATCGAGGCGGTCCGTGGTCAGGCGGATGCGACCCTCGACCGGCCAGTCCTGGCGCGGGCGATCGCGGTACAGCTCCATGCCGTGGCCGTCCGGGTCGTCGAGGTAGAGCGCCTCACTGACGTGATGGTCGGCGGCGCCGGTCAGCACGACCCCGGCCTCGAGCAGGTGCTGGAGCTGGCGGCCTAGGGCGGCGCGCGACGGTAGCAGCAGGGCAAAATGATAGAGATCAGCCGCCTCGGGATCACGCTTTGCGCCGCGGCGCTCCTCAAGCGCCAGGAGCCGACGGCCGCCTGCGCCAAGCGTCGCGGTACCGTCGCCCTGCTCGAGCACCTCCATGCCGATCGTCCGCTGATAGAACTCAAGCGAGCGCTCCAGATCGGCGACGCCGAGCCCGACCGCGCCCATCTCGATCTCGTGATCACCCAGGCCCGTCATGATCCGCTCCCTCCGTCCCGGCGCCGCCGCAATCGCCGCGGCTCGACCATCAGATGGGGTCGGCGGGGCCCGGTCGGTATGGGGCGAGATCGAGAACGCTTGCGCCGCAGCGGCCGGTCGGGCGCAAGTCAATAAACTCAGGAGCTACTGGACGGGCCGGGATTCGATTGTCTTTGCCTTGCCGTCGGCGTCGTAGGTAACCGTCATCTCGAACTTTTGTCCCTGCAACGCCTCGATGGGCGTGCCGACCAGCTCCCAGATGCCCAAAGTCAGCACGTCCATGCCGCCGTGGAAGGCTGCCCGACCAGGCGATGGCTCGTTGCCGATCTCGTATTCGTAGGTGCACGCGGTGTCACCGTCCGGCAGTGTCTTCACCGAAGTCGGAGAGCCGAGCTGCGTCTCGACCTCCCCCCTGCTCGCCCCCACCCGGCACGCGGCAAGATTGGGCTCTTTCTTCCCGGCCACCGCCATGCCGACCGAGCAGCCTGACAACGTCGAAGCGCCGCACAGCAGAACGGAGACGGCAGTAAGTCGAGCGATTCTACCGATAATCATAACAGTGCTCCCCCTTCATGGTTGCGTGACGACCAAGACTTTTTTTGGACCAAGAGCACGAGTCGACTGCCGCTCTGGCATGGCTGACATTATGAGTCGTCCAGATTTCGTTCAGAAAGAGCCTCTTGATCCGGATCTTACTGATATTGTGCTTGCCTCGTTGGGCCTTTGATCTACACCAAACTTGCGTTGATCTCGGCGCTCAGCTGGCTGGCCGAGCCTTCGAGAATTCATCCGCGAGGCAGGGGGCAAGTCGGAGAAGGCGGCCGACGGGAACGCGAACACGCGGGTGTCGACGAATGTGCCGCGCGCCATCGTTTCCAGCGTGACGTGCAGCCTTGTCCTCCGGTCAAGCCGGAGCCGAGCGCCAGCAACTTCAGAGCGTAGGTCTCACGGAACAGCGTCTCAGTGGAATCGAAGCTTGATCCGGCGGTCGAAGGAGATGCGAGGCGGCAGCGCCGTGGTTTTCACCGCCGCAGTTGCCATCCGATCCCCGCCGGATCACTCTATGTTCATGATTTTTCGAACAGAACGGTGACGGGATGGTTCCGGATCGCACCTCGAAAATGAGTATTGTGGTTTGGTCGAGGTGGCCGATCAGCGCGCTCGCGGCGTGGAGACCGGCCGGACCTCGTCGGCGAAGAAGCGCAGCACGGAGCGGATCGGGTTAGGGGCGGCCTGGCCGAGGCCGCAGATCGAGGCATCGGCCATCGTCCGGCAGAGCTCCTCGAGCAGCGCCTCGTCCCAGGTCTCACGCGCCATCAACTTGACCGCCTTCTCGCAGCCGACCCGGCACGGCGTGCACTGGCCGCAGCTCTCGTCCTCGAAGAAACGCAGCAGATTGAGCGCCACCTCCCGGATGTCGTCCTGATCCGAGAGCACCACCACGGCGTGCGAGCCGACCAGGCAGCCGTGCGGCTCGAGCTTGCCGAAATCGAGCGGGATGTCGGCCATCGATGCAGGCAGGATGCCGCCGGATGCGCCGCCCGGCAGATAGGCCTTGAAGGTATGGCCGTCGGCCATGCCGCCGCAAAACTCGGAGATCAGCTCGCTCGCCGTGATGCCCGCAGGCGCCAGCTTGACCCCCGGCGCCTTGACCCGGCCCGAGACCGAATAGCTGCGGAGACCCTTAGAGCCGTGGCGGCCCTGGCCCGCGAACCACTCCGGCCCGTTCTCGACGATGTCGCGGATCCAGTAGAGCGTCTCGACGTTGTTGATCAGGGTCGGGCGGCCGAACAGGCCGACCTCGGCGGCGTAGGGCGGCCGGTGGCGCGGCAGGCCGCGTTTGCCCTCGATGCTCTCGAGCATCGCTGATTCTTCGCCGCAGATGTAGGCGCCCGCGCCGCGGCGCAGCACGAGACAGCCGGGCCTGGCCAGCCCTGCGGACTCGATCTTCGGAATCTCCTCGAGCAGGACCGCGCGGATGGCGGGATACTCGTCGCGCAGATAGATGTAAGCGGCCTCGGCTTCGATCGACCAGGCTGCAATCAGCACGCCCTCGAGGAAGCGGTGCGGGTCGCGCTCGAGGTAGTAGCGGTCCTTGAAGGTGCCGGGCTCGCCCTCGTCGGCGTTGACCGCGAGGTAGCGGGGCCCGGGCTGTTTGCGCACGAGCTCCCACTTGCGCCCGGTCGGGAAGCCCGCGCCGCCGAGACCGCGCAGCCCCGAGGCGTTGAGCGCGCCGAGCAGCTCGAAGATCGCCTGATCGGCATCAGAGGTCGCCGCATCGAGCCCGAGATGGCGCTTCAGCAGCCGATAGCCGCCAGCGGCTACGTAACGCTCGAAGTCGACGTAGTCGGAGATGTCGGGATGGGTCTGGCCGCTCTGCACGGCTACGCGCACCTTGTCGGGCGTCGCCAGCTCGACGTAGCGATGGCCGACCTCGGCGATCGGTGCGGTGTCGCAGTGGCCCATGCAGGGGGCTCGGACCACGCGCACCGTGCCGGGGTCGAGGCCTTGACGCAACGCCGCCATCAGCGCCTGCGCGCCCATCAGCTCGCAGGTCAGGCTGTCGCAGACGCGGACGGTGAGCGCCGGCGGCGGCGCCTCGCCCTCCTTCACGACGTCGAAGTGCGCGTAAAAGGTCGCGACCTCGTAGACCTCGGTCTGGGCGAGGCGCATGTCCTCGGCGAGCGCGGCCAGATGGGCTGCCGACAGATGGCCGTAGCGCTCCTGGAGCAGGTGGAGGTATTCGAGCAGCAGATCGCGCCGGCGTGGCCGCTCGCCAAGCAGGGCACGCACCGTCTCAAGCGCGCCGGCGTCGACCTGGCGCCCCTTGGGGTGAGCAGCGCCGCGCCTGTGGCCGGCTCCCGGGTGCCGGTGCTTGCCAATCTCGCCCGTCGTCTCGGCCATGCCCAACTCTCGTCCCGCGCCTCCCCTCGCCGTCCCGTGACCGCCGCCCGAGCGATCCCTGCGCATGGCGGACGGCGCCTGAGCTACTTGGTCCTGCCCGAGCGGCCGCGGCGGCCCCACTGACTCTAGATCGGTCGGCCGCCAGAGCAATGCAGGCCCGCCGGCCACGGCGGTCATCGGCAGACAACTCTATCACCGAGAAGGCGCCCATGATAGGTTGCCAGGACAATCAAAGTGCTCGTGCGCGGCAGGCAGCGGTTCGATGCACGACGCGCTTCGGGAACCAACGACGCGGGTTGGGGGCGCAGTTGAGGCTTCGGCGCGGCACAGCATCTCCGGGCGAACCCCCGGTGCTGCTGTGGACCCTTCTGGTCCTTCTCATGCTCGGCGCCTTCTCGCCGAAACCTTCCGTGGCGCGCGACGTCATAGGTATCGACCCGGCGGCGGCGGAAGCCGGCGCTGCCGCGGACGACATGGTGCGCGCTCTCAATGCCGCGCCGGAATACGTGCAGACGATCTCCGGCCCGGCAGTGCAGGTGATGGCGCGGGGGATCAGCCGCACGCTCGCGCGCCTCCAGAGCGCGCCGGCGCCGATGATCGATCCCAGCCTGGTGTACGACCTGGCCTTCCTCAGCGACGTCGCCCGCGCGGTGACCGACGCGCTGACGGTGAGTCCGTCCCAGATCAGCAATCAAAGTGGCCGCGATAGCGAGCCGCACATCGAGCGACTGGCCGCGGCCGCGGCCGAGCGGCTGGCCAAGATCAATCTGGCGATCGACCGCTGGATCGAGCGCAACCGCGATGCGGTCATCGACGTGCAGGCCGACGCCGGGGCGATCCGGGTGACGTCGATCGACCGGCGCCTCTACGACGGCGTCCGCTACGGCGCGATCGCTCTGGCGCTGTGCGGCTTGCTGGCGGTCGGCGTGCAACTCCTCAGAATGAGCCGCGAGCGGGTCGATACCTCGACGAGGTTTCGGCGCACTCGCGTGCTCGCGCCGCTGGCCGCTGGTGCCCTGGCCTCGTTCTTTGCGATCTGCCTTATGCTGAGCGTGCGTCCGGAAACGCTCGCCGCGCTCTCGGCCGACGTCCGCGTGCAGCCGCAGGAGCATCCATGCGAGCGGCTGCAGGCCCAGCGCGATCGCCTGGTTCTGGCCGAGCAGCTCGACAGCCGCGACTTGGTCGACGCGCTCAAGCGACGCATGCGGCCGGCGGCGCAGGACTGTCTCGGCCTGCGATCGCAGACCGAGACGGTCGAGGCGATTGAGCGGCTCGCGGCCAGGGTCGCGAGTGGACCGACCGTACCGCCACCTCTCGAGCCCGCTGACCTGGCGGCGGGGCCGGAGGACTTTCGGCCGAGCACTCTGGATGCGGAGGCGCCGCCTCCGGCCCCGGCGGCCGGTCCACCCGCGCCGGCCGCAGCCGATGCTCCGGCCCAGGTACCGGCCGGAATTCGCGCGAGTGATCACCCGCCGGATGGTACGCTACCCCAGATGCCTGCTCCCGAGGCCGGCGGCGCGGCCGGCCAGAGGGCGGCGCTCGATATCCCGTCGGAGGCGACCCAGGGCAACGGCACGATGCCCGCCCCGGCAACCTCGCCGCCGCCCGCACCCGAGCCCGCGCCCGGGCTCTTTGTCGCCACGACGGCGCTCAACTACCGCACGGCGCCGAGTACCGATGCGCCTCGCCTCGGCATTCTGGCGCCAGGCGACCAGGTCGCGAAGTTGAGCGAAGACGCGGGCTGGGCAGAGATCCGCCTCGGCGACGGGCGTCAGGCGTTCGTCGCCAGTCGGTTTCTCGAGCCGGCGCGCTGAGGTCCGGCGGCGATCGGCCGCACCGCCGCTCGGGTGAGCAGCAGCTCGTTTGGTGGCGCACGGCACGCCGGAGGGGGCGTGGTCGAGATCGTGATCAGCGAGTTCATGGAGCAGGCCGCGGTCGACGACTTGGCCGCGGATTACGAGCTGCGCTACGACCCGGGCCTGTTTGAGCGGCCAGACGAGCTTGGCACTTTCCTCGCCGGCGCGCGCGCCCTGATCGTCCGCAACCGGACGCAGGTGCGCGGCGCGCTCCTGGATGCTGCCGTGCGCCTCGAGGCGATCGGCCGGCTCGGCATCGGCCTCGACAACATCGACCTCGACCTGTGCCGGGCGCGCGGCATTCGCGTCCTGCCGGCAACCGGTGCCAACGACGTCTCGGTCTCCGAATACGTGCTCGCCACAGCTCTGCTGCTCGCCCGCGGCGCCTACTTCGCCAGCGCCCAGGTCCTCGCGGGCGAGTGGCCACGCGAGCGCCTGATCGGCCACGAGATTGCCGGCCGGCGGCTGGGTCTCGTGGGTTTCGGTGCGATCGCCCGAGAGGTGGCCCGTAAGGCGCGTGGGCTTGACATGCTGGTCAGCGCCTACGACCCCTACGTCGCCAAGGGCGAGCCCGCCTGGCACGGTGTCGGCCACTGCCGGACGCTCGAGCAGCTGCTCGAGGCAGCCGACATCGTGAGTGTGCACGTCCCGCTGCTGCGCGCGACCCGCGGCCTGATCGGTGCACGCGCGATCGCGGCGATGAAGCCCGGCGCGATCCTGGTCAACGCCGCGCGCGGCGGCATTGTCGATGAAGGTGCGCTGGTCGAGGCGTTGCGCGCCGGGCGGCTGGGCGGTGCGGCCCTGGACGTCTTCGAGAGCGAGCCGCTGACGGCCGAGGCCGCCAAGCTCTTCGAGGCCGTGCCGAACCTGATCCTCACGCCCCACATCGCCGGCCGGACCACGGAGTGCGACGTGCGCGTCTCGGCGCTCACCGCCGCCAACGTTCGCCGCGCCCTCGAGGGCGATCGATGAAGATCAGAATGGCTTAGCCTTCTGACAAAGGGCAAGTTAGCTCTCAGCGCTGCAGTCGGATTTCGAGACCGGCGGCGCGCGCCCACTCGACCAGCAACAGCCCGATGCCGCCACCGAGCGTGTTGAGCAGGAGGTCGGTGGTCGAGGGGTGGCGGACGGGAATGAGGAACTGCAGCGTCTCGAGGGTCGCGCTCACGGCGGCAACCGCCAGCAGCAAGGCAACCGGGCGCCACCATGCGCGTCTTTCGCCGCCCCAAAGCCACCCCCACACGCCGAACAGCAGTCCGAGCGGCACGTAGCCCACCACGTTGATAAAGGCGTCCTCCGGCATGAAGTCGCGAAACGGCATGACGGTGAAAGTCTGGCGGGTGGACCAGAACCGCGCGGGCGAAACCTCGAGGGCGCCTCGGGCGTCCGGGGCGGCGTAATCGACGGCGTTGCCGTCCGTCCGCACGAGCGCTTGCTGGATCTCTCCGAGCCACGCTCGATCGCTCGTCAACTCGTTGCCCAGCCCGAGGCGATAGGAGGGGTCCCAGTCGCGGAGCGGCTGCGCCGCGAGGGCCGTGTCGAGGCCGACCCGGTGCCCGCTTTCCGGAGCCTCGGCCGAGAGCCGCAGCCGTCCGGGCTCGATGGCGAGATGGATCTCGACCCACGTAGCCGGCGTCCGGAAGACGCCTGGCAACTCGGCGACGGGTTGATCGTGGGCGCGGGTGCCGTTGAAGTCGGCGCCGGGCGTGCGAAGGCGAAGGACCAGGTTCTCGCCCTCCTGGCCGATCGTCAGGTCGCGGCGATACGGGTCCGCCGACAGGGTGAAGATGCGGGCCGGCCCCCTCTGATCGGCCATGAAGGTCTGCACCCGAAGCGTCAGCTCCAGCCGCTCTGAGCGCATCGCGGCAGCGACCCAGTCCGGAGGAGTGATCGAGCGGACAACCCCGGGGGTCGGAAAAACGATCCCTCCCTGTGGCAGGAGCTCCGCACCGTTGGCAACTTCCGTCGGGAATCCCCAGCGCAACGGATGGAACGGAGAGAGCGAGGCGAGCGGGTAGGCGGCGAGGATCGCGGCTCGCCAGAAGGACGCGGAGCACCCGGTTCCTCATCAGGGTCCCGGCACCGCGGATAGCCAGAGCGAGGTCCATCAAACCCCGGTCCTCCGAAGCAACGATTCGGGTGGGCGGCGGAGCTGCCCTCGGCGACGCCCGTCAGATCTGGCCATATAGTGCAGCCGGTCGACAAGGTCGAGCAATTCTTGGCGAGCCAGGCGCCACGACTAGGGTTGGAGCCGATCGAGCAGCGCCGGCGGCAGACCGAGACGTCGGGCTATCGCGACACGGTCGACGGCTGCCGGGTCGAGCAGGATTTCCCCGAGCGGTCGCTGATCGAGCCGCACGTCGGCCAGGAGCTCGCGCCGGCTGATCAGACCGTCCCGGTCGGTGTCGCAGATCGCGAGCAGCCGCTCGAGTCCGATCGAATCGACCAGCAGAAGACCAAGCACGATGGCCGAACGCTCCGGCTGGCTCAGATCGTCCTTGTGGCCGATTGCCCACCGTTCGAGCCCTTGGCGGATCGAGGTGAGCTCGGCGAGCGAGAGTCCCTGATCGTGGTCGACGTCGGCGAAGGTCCAGGCGACCTCGATGCACTCCGCAGCCGGTCGCTGCAGGCAGATCGGGCCGCTCGCCTGTAGGAACCGATCGAAGGCGACGACCTGGCCGTCCACGACCCCCGCCGCCGCCCTGGCCGGCGCGATCGCGATCAGGGCCAGCGCTCCCGCCAGAAGCGCATGGTGGCGACGGCTCGTGCTTCGGATCACCAATGCGTGAGGCCCTCGTAAGGTTGGCGGCTTGCAGTGACCTGCCGCGCCTCGGTCGAACTCGGCAAAACCCCGCAGGCGACAGCGGGCGGGAATAAATCCTGTAACGGAACCGTCTACGGGCGGGAGTATCGACAAGGTTCCCAGGACTGGCGGAACTCTGTAACGATGACCCCGCGACGTGTCATCAGGGAGGATCGATTCATGCAGCGACGCTTCACCGGTCGGATCATCGTCAGCGTGCTGGTGTTGACCACATCGCTCGGCGCCGCGACGTCCTTGGCGGCCGACGAGCCTGCGAACGTTGTCAAGTATCGCAGGGCGTTCATGGACGCGAACCAAGCAAACGTCGCCATGATCGCCGCGCTCGTGAAGGGTCAGGTGAGCCTCACCGACCAGCTGGTGCCGCACGCCAATGCGCTCGCCGAGCAGGGCAAGCTCCTCACCGCCAATCTGAAGCGGCTCTTTCCCGAAGGCACCGGCAACGACGCGGGCCTCGACTCGGCCGCGCTGCCGGCGATTTGGCAGAAGTGGAGCGAGTTCGAACAGACCGCACAGAGCTTCGCCCAGGAGAGTGCTAAGCTCGCCGAAGTGGCGCAAGGTGGCGACATGACCGCGATCGGCCAGCAGCTTGGAGTGCTTGGCAAGAACGCCTGCGGCAGCTGCCACGGGACGTTTCGCGCGAAGCAATAGGCTACTCGCTTTCGACCGGGCGCACGCCAGGTCCAGGCTCTGAGGCCACGTATGCCACTTGGCCTATGGGGGCCGCGTTGACAAGGCGGGGGCGGCGCGCTAGCGCAGTCGGGCATGTGGGAGGTGCCGTGATCGCAGGGATCGCGGGGCCGCTGAACGCGGGAACGGCGACCGGGTGGCTCGCCCGGGCGTTCTGAGGAGACCAGGCGATGAGTTCGATTGAGAGGCGCAGGCCGCGCGGCGTTCATCTTTTGTGGTCTGTTGGCGTCGAATACCGTGGCACCGGCCAAGGCCGAACAGTTCATCAACATCCTCACCGGCGGCACGTCGGGCGTCTACTACCCGTTAGGCGTCGCTCTCTCCACCGTCTACGCGGAGAACATTCCCGATGTGCGCACCTCGGTGCAGTCGACCAAGGCGTCGGTCGAGAACCTGAACCTCCTCCAGAGCGGCCGCGGCGAGATCGCCTTCACCCTTGGCGATTCCCTCAAGCTCGCCTGGGAGGGCGACACCGACGCGGGCTTCAAGAAGAAGCTCGACAAGCTGCGCGGCATCGCCGGCATCTATCCGAACTACATCCAGATCGTGGCGAGCAAGGACTCGGGCATCAATTCACTCGAGGACCTCAAGGGCAAGCGACTGTCGGTCGGTGCGCCCAAATCGGGCACCGAGATCAACGCACGCGCGATCCTCGGCGCGGCCGGCCTGTCCTACGATGACCTCGGCAAGGTCGAGTATCTGCCGTTCGCCGAATCGGTCGAGCTGATGAAGAACCGCCAGCTCGACGCCACGCTGCAGTCGGCCGGGCTCGGCGTCGCCTCGATCCGCGATCTGGCCAGCAGCATCGCCGATCACCGTGGTCCCGGTGCCGGCCGCGCTGGTCGAGCAGATCGGCTCGCCCTATGTCGCGGCGACCATCCCCGCCGGCACCTATACGGGCCAGGATCAGGACGTGCCGACCGCGGCCGTGGTCAACTTCCTGGTCACCCAGACCGAGGTGCCGGACGAGATCGCCTACCTCATGACCAAGACCCTCTTCGACCACCTCGATACCCTGGTCGCGGCGCACGCGGCGGCCAAGGGCATCAAGCTCGAGAATGCGCTGAAGGGCATGCCGGTGCCGCTCCACCCGGGTGCCGAGCGCTTCTACAAGGAGAAGGGTATGATGTGACCCCCGGGGATCGGGTTCGGCGACCGGATATGAACGTGATCGCCCAAGGTCGCCGGCGGCACGGGGAGGATCGGCGTGGAGCAGAGCAGCGGCCCCGCTGAAGGCACCGAACTCGGGCATCTTAGCTCCTGGGGACGCGGGCGTCCCGCTACCCTTGCGTACGGCATCGCGATCGCCTTCTCGACGTTCCAGCTATACACCGCGGCCTACAGCCCGCTGCCCAGCCAGATCGTCCGCTCGGTCCATGTCGGCTTTCTCCTGCTCCTTCTGTTCGGCCTGATCGCCAACAATCGCCCGGCGCGCGACCCCAGGTTCTGGCTTGACTGGGCGGTCGGCGTGATCGCTTTCGTGCTCGGCCTCTATCACTGGGTGTTCTACGACGAGCTGATCCTGCGCGCGGGCGAGCCCAACACGCTCGACATGGTGGCCGGCGTGATCGTGGTCGTGCTGGTCTTCGAGGGCGCGCGGCGGCTGATGGGCGTCCCGCTGCCGCTGATCTGCGGACTGTTCCTCGCCTATGCCCTGTTCGGCCAGCATCTGCCCTCGCCGTTGAACCATCGTGGCTACGACTTCTCGCAGGTGGTCGACCAGATGTTCCTCGGCACCGAGGGCATCTACGGCATTCCGATCTACGTCTCCTCGACCTACATCTTCCTGTTCATCCTGTTCGGCTCGTTCCTCGAGCGGGCGGGGATGATCAAGCTGTTCACCGACGTGGCGCTCGGCACCGTCGGCCATACCCGCGGCGGGCCGGGCAAGGTGGCCGTGGTCTCCTCGGGTCTGATGGGCACGATCAACGGCTCGGGCGTGGCGAACGTCGTGACCACCGGCCAGTTCACCATCCCGCTGATGAAGCGGTTCGGCTACCGGGCGGAGTTCGCCGGCGCGGTCGAGGCGACCTCGAGCATGGGCGGCCAGATCATGCCCCCGGTGATGGGCGCGGTCGCGTTCATCATGGCCGAGACCCTGAACGTCCCCTACGTCGAGGTGTGCAAGGCGGCGGTCGTCCCGGCTCTCCTATACTTCGCGACTGCATTCTGGATGGTCCATCTCGAGGCCGGCCGGCGCGGGCTGTTCGGCCTGCCCAAGGAGCAGTGTCCGAGCGCGCTCGAGGCGCTGCGCGCGGGCTGGTATCTCGGCCTGCCGCTCGCGGTCCTGGTGTGGCTCCTGTTCAGCGGCTACACGCCGCTCTTCTCCGGCACGGTTGGCCTCGCATTGACCGCCATCGTGGTAGTGGGTGCGCCGCTCGCCGGCTCGATCGGGCCGTACGGCCTGCGCATCCTGTTCTGGGTGCTGATCGGCCTCGCCGCCTCCGCCTTTCTGCGCTTCGGCATCAGCGCGATCCTGGCTCTGGTCGCGGTGCTGGTCGCGGGCGCCTGGTTCATGCGCGGCGGGCGCGAGACGCTCGTGCTCTGTCGCGACGCACTGGCCGAGGGTGCGCGCAACGCGCTCCCGGTCGGTATCGCCTGCGCCCTGGTCGGGGTGATCATCGGCGTGCTCACTCTGACCGGCGCTGCCTCGAACTTCGTCCGCGTGATCGTCGAGATCGGCCACAGCAGCCTGTTCCTCTCGCTGATCCTGACCATGCTCACTTGCCTCGTGCTTGGGATGGGCATCCCGACCATCCCTAACTACATCATCACCTCCTCGATCGCGGGGCCTGCCCTGCTCCAGCTCGGCGTGCCGCTGATCGTGAGCCACATGTTCGTGTTCTATTTCGGCATCATGGCCGATCTGACCCCGCCGGTGGCGCTCGCCGCGTTCGCCGCCTCGCCGATCGCCAGGGCTTCGGGCCTGCGCATCGGCATCAACTGCATGCGGATCGCGATCGCCGGTTTCGTCGTGCCGTTCATGGCGGTCTATGCCCCGGCGCTGATGCTCCAGGACGGCGGTCCGCTGGCCACGGAGATCGGCTACTGGCCGGCGGTCGGCTACATCATCGTCAAGGCGCTGCTGTCGATCGGCCTTTGGGGCGCGGCCGCGATCGGCTATCTGTTCGCGCCGCTCACCTGGCTCGAGCGCATCCTCGCTGCTGCCGCGGCGTTCTCGCTGGTCGTGGCGCTGCCGGCCACCGATGAGCTCGGATTCGGGCTCGCTGTTCTGGTCCTCGGCTGGCACGTCTGGCGCAGCCGGCAGCTGCGCCCCGCCTCGGCGGCTTGAGCGCGCTCTGCCTCTCGACCGCGGGCGGGCTGGTGGCGAAGCTCGCGCTCTCGGCCTTCACGCTTGCCTGGACCCACTCGGTCGAGCGGACCGAGTGGCAGGAGGACTGGCGGATCGAGCACGGCGCGCTGGTCGTGGTCGAGGCGCGTGTCAAAGGCACCGGAGCGGGGATGGAGATCCCGGACGATGCCGTGCTGCGCGATGGCTGGTACGTCTACCGCCCGCACCTGCCGCCGCTGCCAGCGCTCGATCTGGCTCGCTCCGGCGCGGTCGCCGACTGGCGACTCTGTGCGCGTGGCCGCTGCCAGCCGCTCGGAAAGTGGGTCGGCGAGGCGCCCTCGGTGCACGTCTTCGCCTGCAAACCCTGAAAGGCCATCCTCGCCCTGCCATCTCCCCGCCACCAGCGTCGCCGCGTGGCCCCGGCTTCCGCACCGGTGTCTACGTCGGCTGGGTGGCCTCAGAGAGCTCGTGGCCACCTCCCCGGCCGCGCCGGTAGTCAGCCTCAGGAGCGTCATTGAAGCGCGCCCCGCCTCGGCGGGGTCAGGTAGGCGGCGGCGCGGGCGTAGTTGGCCTCCTGGCGGCGCATTTCGTGGCGGGCGATGGTGCGCAGATGGACCTCGTCCGGGCCGTCGACGAACTGCAACGCGCGTCCCCAGGCCCATAAGAAGGCGAGCGGCGTGTCCGGGGTGAGCCCCAGGGCGCCATAGACCTGCATCGCGCGCGACAGCACAGTCGTCTGCAGGCGCGGCACCACGACCTTGATCATCGCGACCTCGTTGCGGGCGGCCCGGTTGCCCTCCCGGTCGATCAGCCAGGCGGCGCGCAGCACCAGAAGCCGTGCCTGGTCGATCTCAAGGCGCGAGAGCGCGATCCATTCGGCGACCGTGCCGTGTTCGTGCAGCTTCCTGCCGAAGGCCTCGCGCTCACGGGCGCGGGCGCACATCAGCTCGAGCGCCAGCTCGCACTGGCCGATCGAGCGCATGCAGTGGTGGATGCGGCCGGGGCCAAGGCGCGCCTGGGCGAGCGCGAAGCCCCGGCCCTCTTCGCCCAGCAGGTTGACGACCGGTACGCGCACGTCCCGAAAACGCATCTCGCAATGCCCTTCGGGTGCCAGGTGGTGCATGATCGGGAGGTTGCGCACGACCTCGAGGCCGGGCGCTGTCATCGGCACCAGGACCATGCTGTGGCGGGCATGCGCCTCGGCGTCCGGATTGGTTACGCCCATGACGATGCTGAGCCCGCAGCGCGGGTCGGCTGCGCCCGTGATGAACCACTTGCGGCCATTGATCACGTAGTACGTGCCGTCGCGGCGGATCTCGGTGCGGATGTTGGTGGCATCAGAGCTGGCGACGTCCGGCTCGGTCATGGCAAAGCAGGAGCGGATCTCGCCGTTCAGAAGCGGTTCCAGCCACTGCCGGCGCTGCTCCGGCGAAGCGAACAGGTGCAGCAGCTCCATGTTGCCGGTGTCAGGGGCGGAGCAGTTGAACAGCTCGGACGCCCAGAACACCCGGCCCATGATCTCGGCGAGCGGTGCGTACTCCAGGTTGGCGAGGCGCGTGCCGGGCTCGTCGTCGCGCAGGCCGGGCAGGAACAGGTTCCAGAGGCCCTGCGCTTTGGCCTCGGCCTTCAGCGGCCCGATCATCGAGGGCGGCCAGACGCCCGCCTCGACCTCGCGCTGCCAGGCGCCGATCTGCGGCACCACATAAGCCTCCATGAAGGCGCCAAGACGCGCCCTCAGGGCCTCGACCTCGGGCGAATAGGCGAAGTCCATGGCGTGGCCTCCCGTGCTCGGCGCGAGCGAGCTGACAGAGCGTGGCCGGACCAGCCGGCGGGCCGCTCCAGGGAGGATGCCTACAGGAAATCGCGCAGGAAGGCGACCAGCGGCCGATCGGCGGGCGGCATCGGCAGATCGGTCATGTTGCGCGGACGGAGCCACTTGAGCGCCTGGCCCTCGCGCGCCTCGGGCAGCCCCTCCCAGACCCGGCAGACGTAGAGCGGCATCAGGAGGTGAAACCTCGGATAGGCGTGCGAAGCGAAGGTGAGCGGGGCGAGGCAATTGGCGGCGATGTCCAGGCCCAGCTCTTCGTGCAATTCGCGGATCACGCAGGCCTCGGGCGTCTCGTCGGGACGCACCTTGCCGCCCGGGAACTCCCAGAGGCCCGCCATCTCCTTGCCCTCCGGCCGGCGGCAAAGCAGCACCCGGTGGTCGGAGTTGACCAGCGCGCACGCCGCGACCAGGACCAGCCGCGGCGCTCCGCTCACACGTCTATCCGATAGTTCAGGGCGAGCTGGTCGCCGGTGTGGCCGCGGATGCCCCAGTTGGCACGCGGCGTCTCGAAGATCGTGATCTCGATGTCCTGCGTGGGGATGCCCAGCCGCTCCGGAATCCTCTTCATAAGCAGGCGGAGCAGCGCCCGCTTGCTCGCCGGGGTGCGGCCCTCGAACATGCTGATCTCGATGATCGTGTAGGCCTCGCTGCGATCTGGCGGACGGATGAAATCCGCGGCATCGAGGCCGATGAAACGTTGGGCGCGCTTGTCCTCGGGCAACCCCAGCGCTTCAGTCAGGCAGCCGTGGATTACATCCGAGAGCGCCGCTCTCACTCGGCTGAGATGCGTCTGCTCGCTGTAGATCTTGACCTGGGCCATGCGCTCTCCGCTGCTCTGGCGTCGAAAGGATGCACCGGGGTCAGCGCGCGGTCCAGCCGCCGTCGACCGGGAGCGTGACGCCCGTGATCATGCTGGCTGCGTCGCTCGCCAGGAACAGGATCGCCGTCGCGACCTCCTCCGGCTCGACGAAGCGGCCGAGAGGGGTCTCGGCGAGCAGCCGCGCCGCCATCGTCTGGTCCGCGAGCAGCGGTTCGGTAAACCGGGTACGGGCGAAGGTCGGCGCGACCGCATTCACCCGCACGCCGTGCGGCGCCCACTCGCAGGCAAGCGCGCGGGTGAAGTTGACGATCGCACCCTTGGCGCTGTGGTAGGAGAGGTTGGGGTAGTGGCCGCCGCCGACCAGGCCCATGATCGAGGCGAGGTTGACCACGGCGCCCCGCCGGGCCTCGATCATGTGCCGACCGGCGGCGCGCGCGCAGAAGAAGCTGCCGTCGAGGTTGACCGCCATGACCTGGCGCCAGCGTTCGGTCGGCAGATCGACGGTCGGCACGCGCGCGCCGAGCCCGGCATTGTTGATCAGGATGTCGATCCGGCCATGACGGGCGGTCACGGCTTCGATGACCGCCTCGACCTGCGCCTCGTCGGCGACGTCGAGTTGATGCGCCTCGCCGCGCCCGACCTCGGCCGCGACCCGTCCGGCCGCCTCCGGGTCGATGTCGGCAATCACGACATGCGCGCCGGCCTGGGCCAGCGCATGACACGTTGCCCGGCCGATGCCGTTGCCGCCTCCGGTCACGATGGCGACACGACCTGCCAGCCGCAACAGCCCGAGATAGTCGTTCATCTGCGCCCCTCGCTCAGCCCGCGGGAGCAATTATGGCAGCCAAGGCGCCCTCGGCCAAACCTGCTGTCGGCCGCGATGTCGACAGCACGCCAAGTTGACCGGCGGCGGCGAGGCTTGATGCCCCACGCTGGTTCCCCGTGCAGCTGCCGGCGGCCTACATGAACCGCTTCCCGCACGCGTTCAGCGGCGGCCAGCGCCAGCGGATCGGCATCGCCCGGGCGCTCGCCCTGAACCCCGCCCTGATCGTCGCCGACGAGCCGGTCTCGGCGCTCGACGTCTCGGTGCAGGCACAGATCGTTAATCTGCTGTTCGAGTTGCAGGACCGGCTCGGGCTGTCCTATCTGTTCGTCGCGCACGATCTCTCGGTCGTGAAGCACGTCAGCGACCGGGTCGCGGTGATGTACGTCGGCAAGATCGTCGAGCTGGCCCCGACCGCGGAGCTGTTCTCAAGGCCTCTACACCCCTATACCGAGGCGCTGCTCTCGGCGGTGCCGATCCCCGATCCGCGCCAACGTTCGCAATGCGTCGTGCTGAAGGGCGACGTCGCCGACCCGGCGCAGCCGCCGCCCGGCTGCCATTTCCATCCGCGTTGCCGCCATGCGACCGCGCGCTGCCGAAGCGAAGCACCCGCCGTCGAGGAGATCGCGCCCGGGCACATGGTGAGCTGCCGTCGCGCGCGCGAGCTATCCCTGACGGGCGTCCGGCATTAGGCGGCGCGGAGGCTCCGCCCCGGCACCTTCCGCGCGGAGCCATGGCCGTCTAAGTTGCGGGCGAACCTGGAGGGATGGGGATGCTGGAGCGCTTTGCGGTCGACCGGACGGACTTCGATGGGCCGGTTCTGATCACCGGTGCCGGCGGCTGCATCGGCAGCTGGGCGATGGCGCTGCTGGTGCGCGCGGGCGTGCCGGTGATCGCTTACGACCTCACCGACGACAAGCGCCGGCCACGGCTTCTGATGACCGAGGAGCAGCTGGCCAAGGTGAGCTGGGTCACGGGCGACATCGCCGATACCGCGGCGCTCGCCGAGGTCGTGACCAGCCGCCTGGTGCGGGCGATCATCCACCTCGCCGCGCTCCAGGTGCCGTTCTGCAAGGCCGATCCGGTCGCGGGCGCCCGGGCCAACGTGGTCGGCACGGTCAACGTCCTGGAAGCGGCCCGGCAGAGCGGGCTGAAGCGGGTCGCCTACGCCAGCTCGATCGCGGCGCTTTCCTTCCTGCCGCAAGCGCCCTGGCTGCAGACGCTCTACGGCGCTTATAAGTCCACCAATGAGATGACCGCCCGGGTGTACCATCAGGACTGGGGAACACCGTCGGTCGGCATCCGGCCGGGCGTGGTCTACGGCGTCGCGCGCGATCAGGGACTGACCTCCAAGACCACGATCGCAATCCTCGCCGCCGCCGCCGGCAAACCCTACACTGTGCCGTTCACGGGCGCCGTCTCGGCGCTGCATGCGGGCGAGGTGGCCTCCGCGTTCATCAAGGCGGTCGCCAGAGAACGGAGCGAGGCCCGGGTGTTCGACCTGAACGGCCGTCCGACCTCGGTTGCCGAGTGGCTCGAGATCCTGCGCGTCATTGCGCCCGACACGGAGCTGTCCATGGATGGCGCCGAGCTGCCCTTCCCGGCTGATCTCTCTGACGCTCCGATCCAGGCCTACCTCGGCGATTACGGCCCGATCCCGCTCGAAGACGGCATCCGCGCGACCTACGACGCTTTCAAGCAGCTTCTCGCCAAAGGCGCCCTTTCGGCGGACAGCGTGGCTTAGCTGAAACAGAACAGCCGCGCCGAGGCGAGGCGGGTGCCTCTGGGACGCGCCACCTTTGGGCGTCGGTTCCGGTATTGAAGCCGGCGGGCGAAGGGGGCACAAAGGCGGGGCGTCGTGATCCAACCGACGACACACCACCAGAACCACGGGAGGCGATTTCGATGACCGACAGTCATGACAGCCCGGAGCGGCTCGGCCGACGCGATCTGCTGCAC
Organism: uncultured Alphaproteobacteria bacterium; assembly: GCA_963815435.1. Taxonomy (GTDB): domain Bacteria; phylum Pseudomonadota; class Alphaproteobacteria; order Geminicoccales; family Geminicoccaceae; genus DATAOG01. The sequence continues at coordinate 116,927 of CAWFGZ010000031.1, read as the reverse complement.
TACTCGGCCGGCACGCTCGCGCTCGGCGGCGCTGCGGCGGCGACCCTCGCGGCATCCTCCGCCCACGCGCAGGGGCGCCCGGAGAGCCGGCTCTACGAAGTTCTTGATCGTCACGTGGTCCGTGTCGGCACCGGCAGCACGAACCCGCCCTGGCACTTCGAGGACGACCAGGGCAACCTCGTCGGCATGGACGTCGACATGGCCAAACTGCTGGCCAAGGGCTTGTTCGACGACCCGAGCAAGGTCGAATTCGTCCGCCAGAGCGCCGATGCCCGCATCCCCAACCTCGTGACCAACAAGGTCGACATCGTGATCCAGTTCATGACGATCACCGCGGGACGCGCGCAGCAGGTCGAGTTCACCATCCCCTACTACCGTGAGGGCGGCGGCCTGCTCCTGCCGGAAGGCGGCCAGTACGGCTCGTATGAGGACCTGAAGGCCGCCGGTTCGGCAGTGACCATATCGATACTGCAGAACGTCTACGCCGAGGACATCGTCCACGCGGCGCTGCCGGAGGCGAAGGTCCTGCAGCTCGACAGCCAGGCCAACGTCGTTCAGGCGCTCTCGGCCGGACGCGCCAATGCCGCCGCGATCGACCAGTCGACCGTGAGCTGGCTCGTCGTCCAGCAGCCGGGGCAGTACAAGGACGCAGGCTACGGCTGGTACCCGCAGAGCTACGGCGCCGCGGTCAAGCCGGGCGATCAGATCTGGCTGAACTTCGTCGACACCGTCTTCAAGGAGGCGATGGTCGGCGTCGAGTTCCCGACCTATGCCGCCTCCTTCAAGAAGTGGTTCGGCGTGGATCTCAGCTCACCGAAACTCGGTTTCCCGGTCGAGTTCGCCTGAGCGGGTAGCGGACGGCGGGCCGGTGCAGGGCGATCTATGGTACAACTTCAACTGGGACGTCATCTGGCGCCACTTCGATAAGTACTACCTGGGGCTGGCGCTCGGGCTCGGCATCGCCCTCCTGTCCCTCCTGATCGGCTGCGTCATCGGCCTCGCCGCCGCGGTCGCGCGCACCTCGGGGCCGCGCCCGCTCCGGCTGGCCGTCACCGCCTATACCGAGTTTCTGCGCAACATCCCGATCCTGCTGCTCGCCTACTTCTGCTACTACGGCCTGCCGCACCTCGGGATCCGGTTCCTCGACAACATCGGCTCCTTCGTCTTCGCGCTCTCGATCTACGCGAGCGCCTATCTCGCCGAGATCTTCCGCGCGGGGATCGGCTCGGTGCCGCGGAGCCTCCTCGAGGCCGGCATGGCGATCGGGCTGACGCGCTGGCAGCGCTTCCGCTACATCACCCTGCCCGTGACGCTCCGGATCACGCTGCCCTCGCTTTCCAACAACTTCATTTCGCTGTTTAAGGACACCTCGCTCGCCTCCGCGATCGCGGTGCCCGAACTGACCTGGGGCGCGATGTGGGTCAACGTCAACACGTTCCGCGTGCTCGAGTCCTGGACGGTCGCGGGGCTCATGTATCTCGGCGCCTGCTACGTGATCGCCCTGGCGCTCCGCCGTGTCGAGCGCCGTTACGCGGTGATCCGCTGAGCCATGGGCGCGCGCGCGGATATCTGGACCACGATCTGGACCGCCACGCCCTTGCTCCTGCACGGTCTCCTGGTGACGATCGAGATCTCGGCGCTCGCCATCCTGATCGGCACGCTGCTCGGCCTCGTCGGTGGCGTGGTCCTCGCCTACGCTCCGGCCTGGGCGCGCGCGCCGGTGCGCGCCTATGTCGACGTCATCCGCGGCATCCCGGTCTTGGTCCTGATCTTCGCCTGCTTCTACGGCCTGCCGTTCGCCGGGCTCCAGGTCGAGGCGTTCGAGGCCGGCGCGATCGCGCTGGCCGCCTTCGCGACGGCGCACATCACCGAGGTCGTGCGCGGCGGCATCGAATCGATCCCGCACGGCCAGAACGACGCCGCGAAGGCGATCGGCCTGCGCTTCGGAGAGCGTCTGCGCTTCGTCATCCTGCCCCAGGCCATGCGCCGCATGCTGCCGCCCTGGGTCAACGCCGCGGTCGAGATGGTGAAGGGATCCTCGCTCGTCTCGCTGATCGGCGTGGTCGATCTCCTGCTCGCCATGCAGCAGGTCGTCGGCCGCACCTTCATCGTGATCCCGTTCTACGCCATCGCCGCGCTGCTCTACTTCGCGATCAACTTTTCGATGAGCCAGACCGCTGCGGTCCTGGAACGACGCTTCGCCTACCTTCGGTACTGAGCTCATGAGCCCCCGCAGCGCATCTTCCAGCACGCCGCTCCTCGAGATCAAAGACGTCCACAAGCGCTTCGACCGGATCGAGGTGTTGCAAGGCGTCGACGTCGACGTCAGACGGGGTGAGGCGGTCGCGGTGATCGGGGCGAGCGGCTCGGGCAAGACGACGCTGTTGCGCTGCGTCAATCTCCTCGAGGAGTACGAGGCGGGCGAGATCCGGCTGGACGGCGAGCCGATCGGCTATCGGGTGCGGAGTGGCCGGCGGATCAAGCTCGGCGAGAGTGAGATCGCGCGTCAGCGCGCCGACATCGGCATGGTCTTCCAGAGCTTCAACCTGTTCCCGCACATGACCGCAGAGGAGAACATCACCCTCGGCCTGCTGCGGGTGCGGAAACTCGCTCCGGCCGAGGCGCGCGAGCGGGCGCGCCAATGGCTCGAGCGGGTGGGGCTCGCCGAGCGCGCCGGTCACTACCCGTTCCAGCTGTCGGGCGGGCAGCAGCAGCGGGTCGCGATCGCGCGCGCGGTCGCCATGTCGCCGAAGCTCATGCTGTTCGACGAGGTGACCTCGGCGCTCGACCCGGAGCTCGTGGGTGAAGTGCTGGCGGTGATGCGCGATCTGGCCGAGAGCGGCATGACCATGCTGATCGTCTCGCACGAGATCCCCTTCGTGCGCGACGTCGCGCACCGCGTGCTGTTCATGGACGAGGGCCGGATCGCCGAGGCCGGGCCGCCGGCCGAGCTGCTGGTGAGCCCGAAGAGCCCACGCTTGCAGAGCTTCCTGCGCCGTTTCCAGGCGGTGTTTGGCTGACCAGGGCAACCCGGGCTCCGAGCAGCGGAATCAGAACAGCCGCTTCGAGGCGAGGCGGGCGCCGTCGCGAAGGGCGCGCAGCTTGGCCCAGACCACGTCCTCGGCGACCCGGCCCATGCCGGCCGAGGTATCGAAGCCGCAGTCGGTGCCGGCCAGCACGCGCGACGGATCGCCGAGCGCTCGCGCGACCCGCTCGAGCCGCTCGGCCACGACCTCCGGGTGCTCGACGAAGTTGGTCAGCGTGTCGATCACGCCCGCGATCAGGATCTGATCGTCGGCCAGGGCGCGGCCCTCGAAGCAGCGGTATTCGTGGGCGTGGCGCGGGTTGGCGAAGGGGAACATGAAGCCCCCGACCCGCGCCTCGCGGATGATCGGCAGGATGTCGGCGAGCGGCACGTCGCAGTCGTGCGGCCCCTCGTAGTTGCCCCAGCAGACGTGCATACGCACGCGCTCGCGCGGCACGTTCTCGAGCGCCCGATTGATCGCAGCGACCACCCGCTCGACGAAGCCCTGGAAGTCGGCGAGCGGCCGGTCCTGGTAGGATGATGTGGCGCTCGAGAGCGAGGTCCGGGCAATCGAGCTGCAAGAGGAAGCCATGGCCGACGATCGCCTCGTACTCGATTCGAAGCGCGTCCGCGAGCGCGGTGAGATAGGCCTCCTCGGTGTCGTAGTGCTCGTTCTTGATTGCCGCGGCGACGATGCCGGGCGAGGGCGCGGTCAGGAACGGCTCGACGAAGCCGCCATCCGCGGCGTCCAGCGCTGCTCGGAAGTCCTGGCATTCGGCGTGGACGGCGGCCGGATCCAGGTAGCGGACCGCGCCGATCGCCTTGGGCGGCTGGAAGCTGCTGACCGCGGTCCGCCCGGCCTGCTGCTGCCGCATCATGCGCTCGAATATCGGGTAGCGGACGACGTCGGCGCGTTGCCGGCGCTGCCAGGCGCCGCCGAAACCGGTCATCCGCCGCTGGACATAGAGGAAGAAGCTCTCGCGCTGCTGCTCGCCATTGTTGCCGACGTCGATGCCGGCTTCGATCTGCTTGGGCACGACCCAACGCGAGCGCCGCGCGACCGGCCGCCTCGATCTCGGCCTCCTCGACCGCCTCGCCCGCCGCGCGCCGGGCGTAGAGGCGGACGAGTTCCGGCGGCCGTGGCAGGCTGCCGGCGTGGGTGGTCAGGATCTCGCTCCTCGCTCCGCCGCATCGCCCGCTCCTTTTCTCGCGGAGCAGCATGGCGTCCCTCTACCCGTCCGACAAGAAGCTCGCTGGTACAGCCGAGCGCCGCTCGGTGGGTCAGCGCATGCCCCGACCGGCGCGCTCAGCGCGCGACGGAGGGATGCAGCTCCGGCCGGAAGCCCGCACGCAGGGCGGCGACGGTCGAGCGCGGGGTCAGCGTCCTGACCTCGATGCCCGAGGGCCGCGCGCGCCCCGGATGGTAACCATCCGGCGTCCAGGGCAGGAGCCGCTGGCCGAGCAGGAGAAGCGCTCGGCCGGGCTCGCCCGGCAGGGTCAGGAAAGTGCCATCGGGCAGATCGTCGATCGGCGCCAGAGTGGGTGATCTGCCGGCGCGTCCGCGGCTCGACCCGCTCGCGCTGCAGCTGCCGGTCGATCGCGCCGGCGCGCGGTCGGCCCGACCGTGCGTTGCCGCCCATCCAGGCCGCGACGAAGGCCTCATATGCGGCGCGCCGGCAGAAGGCGCAGGGCCGATGGCCGGCGGCCAGGGCGACCGCTTCATCGAGGAAGAACAGCCGGGTATAGGCGCCGGGACGCATCACGTCCTCTCTGCGGCCCTTGAACTCGAGCCGGCAGATGATCCAATGGGGATGCCGCCAGCGGGCGGTGCCGAGCCGGCGATCGGCATCGTGCAGGATGCCGCGGTTGCCCATGAGCAGGCCGCGCGCCTCGCAGCTGACGATCTCGCCGAACGGCGTCACCCGGTTCTGGAGCGGCATTCTGGCCGTCCGTCAGGGTGCGGCTTGGGAATGTGCCACGCCTTGCTTCTGGCAATGGCGGCGCGCCTGATCCAGATCGATCGCATGTCGATCTGCAAAGGGCGGTGAGGGCAATGGGCAGCCGGCTCGGCGCCATCGGCGAGCGAAGGCGCGGCCGGAGCGGCCTGTCTCACGCCGGCCGAGGTCGCCGGCTGGGGCCCGGCGCCGATCCAGGCCGACCCTGACGCTCCGTTGAGGAGTGCTTTGCAGCGTCACGGGCTGTTCGGTCCCTCCCAGGTCGCCGGGCGGCACTGGCCGGTCGGCTGCGTTGCCCTGGAGATCACCCAACGCTGCAACCTCGACTGCCGCCTCTGCTATCTGTCCGATCACGCGGAGGCGGTGCGCGATCTGCCGCTCGAAGAGGTCTTCCGCCGGATCGACCTGATCGAGCGCCACTACGGGCGGGACGTCAACGTTCAGGTCACCGGCGGCGATCCCACCCTGCGCGCGCGCCACGAGCTGGTGGCGATCGTCGGCCGCCTCGCCGAGCGAGGCATGCGCCCGGCGCTGTTCACCAACGGCATCAGGGCCTCGCGCGGGCTGCTCCGGGAGCTCGCCGCGGCCGGCCTCAAGGACGTGGCGTTTCACGTCGACACGACCCAGGGGCGCAAGGGCTATGCCAGCGAGGCGGCGCTCAATGCGCTCCGGCGCGACTACCTCGAGCGGGCGCGCGGGCTCGGCCTGCACGTCCTGTTCAACGTCACGGTGACCATGGCCAACCTGGCCCGAGGTGCCGGAGCTGGTCCGCTTCTTCATCGCCCACGCCGACGCCGTGCACCTCGTCTCCTTCCAGCTGCAGGCGGATACCGGGCGCGGCGTCTGGCGCCGGGCCGATCCCGGCCTGACCCAGGAGGCGGTGATCGCGCAGATCGAGCAAGGTGCTCGGCACTCCCCTCGGCTTCGATCAGGCGCAGATCGGCCATCCGGCCTGCAATCGCTATGCCAGCTGTCTGGTCCCGGGCGGCGTGGTCGCGCCGCTGCTCGACGATCCCGACTTCACCGCCGAGGTGCTCGCGCGCACCGCAGGCCAGACGTTCGACCGGCCTGGCGCTGGCGCTCCGTCATCTCGATCTCCTGCCGCGTGCCTTGGCGTTCGGCGTGCGCAAGCTCCGGCAGCTGGGGCCTGGCCTCTGGCGGGCGCGCGGGCGAGTTCACAAGCTCAGCTTCCACGTGCACGCCTTCATGGACGCCGACCGGCTCGAGCGGGCGCGCTCGAAAGCTGTGTCTTCATGGCCATGACCCGCGACGGTCCGGTCTCGATGTGCGTGCACAATGCCAGGCGCGACGCGTTTGTCCTGCAGCCGGTTCGTATGGACCGGGGCGGCCGGGCGGTGTGGTGGGACCCGCTCCGCGGCTGGACGCCCGACCAGCCGACGACGCCGGCGCCCGATCCGGGCCGATATCCGCCAAAGCGCCTCAAGGGGCGCCTCCGCGCACGCGCGCTGGCGGAGCGGGCTGCCGGCCGCTGAGCTATTGCGGTACCGCCGCCCTGGCGGCGTCGTTCAGCGACCAGTCGTAGGCGTAGTCGTCGATCCGCTCGCGGCCGGCCAGCCGCGCCGTCAGCTCCGGGTCGGCGTAGCAGCGAAGATGGGCGAGCACGCGCGGCGGCCGAGCCGCCGAAGTCTTCCTCGAACCAGGCGTAGATCTTGGAGGCGATCAGCTCGCCATCGGAATCGAAATGCACGGCGCGCGGATCGTTGATGTAAGTGCGCGCCGCGGCCTCCATGCTCTGCTCGATGGTCGCCCCGCGGTACGCTCGCGCGCCGAGGTTCGGACAGCCGAGGGCGGCGCAGTTCAGGAGGTAGTGGATGCGCGGGTCCTGCCAGATGGGGCGCAGGATGCCGTGCTCGATGTCGTTCAGGCTGAGCTTTCGACCGCGCACCTCGAGCAGCGGCTCGGACCAGGGGCCGATGTCGAACAGACCGAAGCGGACGTCGCGGATCGAGGTCACCGGGTAATGCTCGAGCACCAGCGCGACCGTGCGGGCGTTGTACAGGTTGACCCAGAAGGCCAGCTGCTCGGGTCGGGCGAGCCGCTCGACCGGGATCGCGGCGAGGCGCTCGAGATAGGCGCCAAGCGCCACCCGGTCGGCTGGGGTCACCCTGCCGTAGGCAACCCGATTGATGCCGGCGGCATCGGTCGAGACGTAGGTCTCGAGGAAGCGATCCCAGGCGTCGTGATCGACCCGCTCGGTGCTGCCCGGATCGTGCTCCTTCCAGAACGGGTCGATCAGCTCGGCCCGCGGCAGCGCGAGACGCTCGAGAAAGGTAAAGCCGCTCGAGGAGTCCGAAGAGCCCGAGCGCAGGCAGGCGGATCACCGCGCGCCGGCCTTGCATTGCTCAGAACTGCTCCATGGCATTGTCCTTCCGCCGTTCAGGGCGAGCTTAGCGGATCGGCGCTTCGCTCGCGGTAACGATTGCTTGGTCGGGCCTCGGGGCAAGTGCTAGAGACATGTAGGTCCTTGGCTTTGGCGATGAGCACGAGACATCTGGACGGCCGGATTCTAACCGCGCGCCGGTTGGCGCGCGGGCCGCCTGACCTTCGACCGCAGGATCGGGAGGATCGAGGACCTCGATCGGGCTGCCGAGGACCGTTTCGTCCTGCCGGGCTTCGTCGATCTGCACGTGCACGGCGGCGCCGGCGCCGACTGCATGGCGGGCGAGGCGGCGATCCGGCAGATGGCCCGCTTCCATGCCCGGCACGGCACGACCAGCCTGCTCGCGACCACGGTCACCGCGCCAAAGGACGATCTGCGCGCCGCCGCACGCGCCATCGGTGCGGTCGTGGGACGGCGCGGCCCGGGCGAAGCGGAGGTGCTCGGCGCCCACCTCGAAGGGCCGTTCATCAGCCCGGACGCGCTTGGCGCCCAGCCGCCGTTCGCGATCCCGCCGGATCTCGCCCTGGTCGACGAGCTGTGCAGCCTCGTGTCCGTCCAAGTCGCAACCATCGCGCCGGAGATCGATCCCGAGCACGCATTGCTCGGCCATTTCCGCGCGCATGGCGTGCGCGTGCAACTCGGCCACAGCTGCGCCAGCTACGAGCAGGCTCGGGCCGCGCTCGAGGCCGGCGCCGCCGGCTTCACCCACCTGTTCAACGCCATGACGGGCATGCATCACCGCAGGCCGGGGCTGGCCGGCGCGGCGCTGGCGCACGCCGAGTACGCCGAGATCATCCTCGATTTCCGCCATGTCGCAGCGGGTGCCGCGCGGGCCGCCTTGCGGGCCGTTCCGCGTCTCTATGGCATCACCGATGCGGTCGCCGCCGCCGGCATGCCGCCCGGCGAATACCGCCTCGGCCAGCACCGGGTGTTCAAGGGCGACGACGGCGTGCGCCTGGCCGACGGCACGCTCGCCGGCAGCGCCCTGACCATGGACCAGGCGCTCCGCAACTTCATGACCCTCGGCCTCGATCTGGAGGCAGCCGCTAGGCGCCTCTCGACCTGGCCTGCGGCCTATCTCGGCCTCGAGGACCGCGGTCGGATCGTGCCGGGCGCCCGGGCCGATCTGGTCGTGGTCGACCGCCGCGGGGGACCTGCTCGCGGTCTATGTCGAAGGAGACGAGATTGACCTCGCGGATGCTTGAGGAGACGCGTGAGGCGCCGGCACGGGTCGCCGCTCAGCTCGCCGCCGATGCCGAGGTATACCAAGCGCTCGCCGCCCGCCTGCGCGCCGAGCCGCCGCCCTTTGCGCTGACCATCGCGCGCGGCAGCTCCGACCATGCGGCGACCTACGCGGCCACCTTGCTGGCGATCGAGGCGGGCATCGTGACCGCCTCCTTGCCGCCCTCGACGATCACCCGCTACAAGGCGAGCCTTCGCCTGCGCGGCGCTCTGGCGCTCGCGATCTCGCAGTCGGGCGCCAGTCCGGACGTGGTGATGACCCTCGAAGCGGCTGCCGCATCCGGGGCAATCGCCGCGGCGCTGGTCAATGACGTCGACTCGCCACTCGCCAAGGCGGCCGATTGGGTGCTCGATCAGCGCGCCGGACCGGAGCGAAGTGTTGCGGCGACCAAGAGCTTTATCGCGTCGCTGGTCGCCGTGGCGCGCCTGGTCGCCCTCTGGCAGAGCGACGCGGCCCTGCTAGCCGCGCTCGAGCAGCTGCCCGTCCGGCTCGAGGCTGCCCTCGCCGTGGACTGGTCCGGAGCGCTCGCAGTCCTCGCGCCGGCAGCCAGCCTCTATGTGGTCGGCCGCGGCCTCGGTCTCGGCATCGCTGCCGAGACGGCGCTCAAGCTGAAGGAGACCTCGTCCCTGCACGCCGAAGCGCTGAGCGCCGCGGAACTCCGCCACGGGCCCCGTGCCGTGATCGAACCGAGCTTTCCGATCCTGGTCTACGCGCTGGACGATCCGGCGTCCGCCGATGCTGCGGCGGTGGCCGAAGCGCTGATCGCGGATGGCCAGAGCTGTCTGGTCGCGTCGGCCCGGGCCAGCGGCGGCGTCCGCCTGCCGCTGCCTGCGCCGCTCCACCCGATGCTCGACCCGATCGTCGCGATCCAGGCGTTCTACCCGTTCGCCGCCGCGCTCGCCGAAGCGCGTGGTCACGATCCGGACCGGCCCAAGGGCCTGCGCAAGGTGACCAAGACGCTCTGACGCTCAGTCGTAGGCGGTCCTCGACCGGCTCGGCTTGTCGGCTATCAGCGCGACCTGCGCGCCGACTGACCGGTCACCAGGGTCCACTCGACGACGCGTTTGAGAACCTTGCCGAGCGCGTCGTCGAAGGCGGCGACGATCGCATCCATGCTTTCGGTCTCCGCCGTGACCGAACGGCTGATCTCCGTCGTGCCGACGACGTCGCGGCGTGGCATCTGAAAGAGCTTGGCTGCGATGGACACGCTGACCTCGGTCGGCCCGGACGCCTTCTGCTGCGCCTGAAACGCAGTCAGATCGGTCGACAGCACGAAGTTCGGCCGCAGATCCGTGCGGTCGTCGGCGACGACCGCGATCGCGCCCGAGCTCCGAAACGACTGGACGATCAGCGGCTGAATCATCGCCGGCGCCTGATCGACCCAGATCGCGTCGGCATAGTACTGGACCTGGAGACCACCCGCGGCGATGCGCGCGATTTGGGTCGTAGCGATCGCAGGATTGGCCTGCGGCTGGGTGACCACCAGCGACCACTTCACCTTGGGCAGGTCGTCGAAGGTGGTCTTCGGCGTCAGACGGTATTCCCGCGGCGGCGGTCCGGAACCGGGCAGCTGACAGGCCGGCAGGGCCGCCGGCACCAGCAGGGCGGCCCCTGCGCCCAAAAGGCGTCGTCTCGACAGTCGGCTCGCCATGGCGCGGGTTGACACGGTCATGGCGCCTTCACACCCTGGGCCGCCCGATCGCCGAACAGGAAGCGAGCCGGGTCGCGCTGCAGCTGTTCGGTGACGCGGGTGATCTGGTCAACCATTCGTTGCGCATCCTGTGCCAGACCGGTGATCTCGTATAGCCCCGTGGTCGTGAAGTCATGCAGACCTTCGCGGTTCTCGGCGACCATGTTGTTGATCTGGTCGGTCATCCGTCGCACGGCGGTCGTGGTCTCCTGCAGATTCTGCAGCGCATTGCCGATCGCCTCCTTGTTGGACTGCAGGAGGTCGTTGACCGTCGTCGCGCTGGTCTGCAGCGTACCGACCGTCTGTTCCAGCGCCGGGGTCACCTTGTTGATGCCTTCCGTAATCGAAGCCAGCTGATCAAGGATCTGCTGAATGTCGCCCTTGCTCGCGCCGAAGCTTTGGGAGATGTCGGTCAGCAGCTGGTTCATATTCTTCAGCAGTCCGGGAATTTCCTGAGTGACGTCGCCCAGCGTCTGCTGAAACGCCTCCATGGTCGAGGGGATCGTCGGCAGCTCAGGATACGTGCTCTGGCCGCCGACCAGGTTCAGCGGCGCATTCGGGTAGAAATCGAGATCGACCGACAGCAAGCCGGTGACGATGCTCTGCGTCTGGAGCTGAGCGCGCAGGCCAACCTTGATCAGCTCTTGCAGATCTGCCCCGGTCTCGATGACGCGCTCCCGGCCGATCACCGTGATCCGGTTCGGGTCGAAGCGCATGAGCACCGGGATCTGCATGCTGCCGTCTGCGGCATTGAATTGGATCCGGATGTCGGTGACCTGACCGATTATGACCCCGCGGAAGTCGACGGGCGCGCCCACCCTCAACCCTTTTACCGAACCCGGGAAGTAGGCGATGTAGGTCTTGCTCGCGGTGAGCCAGCTCAGGCCGCCGAAGACCACCAGGCCGAACGCGAGCAGGGCGATCGCGCCAAGGACGAAGCCACCGATCAGTTTGGGATTCGCTTGCTGTGCCATGGAGCTGCCGCCCCCTTTGCTTGCCGACCGCGATCAGATCCGCTGGCGCGAGGGGTCGCCCGAGAGTGCCTGAGAACGTTCATGCGGATCATCTGCCAGCCGCGCCTCAGATGCCGAGCGCATTGTAGATCACGGTCAGGACCGCCATCGACAGGATGATGAAGACGATGCTGGTGACCACGGCCGACGTCGTGGCCTGGCCGACCGCGGCTGAACTCCGCCCGCACTGCATGCCCCGAAGGCACCCGCAGGCGGCGACCACGACGCCATAGACCGCGCTCTTGATCAGACCGCCGGTGAAATCGATCAGGCGGATTCCGTGCTGGGTCTCCTGGAGATAGGTGATCAGGGGCAGGTCGAGGACGGTGACCCCGATCAGCGCGCCGCCCAGAATACCCATGAGGTTGGCATAGAGACAGAGCAGCGGGGTCATCAGGATCAGCGCCACCACGCGCGGCAGGACCAGGAAGTCCATCGGCGAGAAGCCAAAGGTCGAGAGCGCATCAATCTCCTCGTTGACCTGCATGGTGCCGAGTTGAGCCGCGAAGGCGGCGCCGGTGCGCCCGGCCAGAATGATCCCGACCATCATCGCCGCCATGTCGCGCGCCATGCCGATGCCGACCAGATCGGCGACGTAGATCTGGGCGCCGAACTGGACCAGCTGGATTGCGCCGAGGAAGGCGAGAATCACCCCTACCAGGAAGCTGATCAGGCTGACGATCGGCATCGCCTGCGCGCCCACCTCCTGCATGACCAGGAACAGATCGGAGCGGCGGAAGCGGGCCCGCCCGCGCAGCAGGCGGCCGAGCGCCAGTGTCACCTCGCCGAGAAAGCCGACCACCTCGCCGCTCGACTTGACCAGGTCGAGCGTTTCTTTGCCGATCCGGGTGAGCAGCGGCTCGGCGCTCGCGTCGCGCCTGGCACCTTTGCGCTCGGGTACCGCGGTCGCCAGCCGCAGCAGACGCTGCACGCCTTGCGGCAGGCCCGCGGGATCAGCCGCGATGTCGCTCGTCGCGAGCAGGCGATCGAGCTGCAGCAGGAAGCTGAGGAGGCCACTGTCCCAACCCTCAAGGCCCGCGGTGTCGAAGACCAGCCTTCGAGCGCCCTGCGAGGCGAGGCGCGCATGCACATCGCTGGCCGAGGGCAGGGCCGCCTGCAGGCGCCAGGCACCCGAGAGACGGAGGCGGACCGTCCCTTCCGCGGCGGGATCTGCGGTCACCTCCCAGAGCGGCGGCGCGCCGGCGGCCGCGGAATTGATTGTCTGCGTAGCCATCGATGAATCGCGAGCCCCTTCCCGACGCCAACGACGTCGTCGGCGCTCAGGTGCGGTCCGTCTCTGATATCCAATTGTCGCGCTGGTGTACAGAAAGCCACCCGCCTGACCACGGCTCGTTCGTCGACAAGGGCCGACGGGTCTGGCTCTTCTTTCCGCTGGCGCGACGTGGCCGATCTTGGCGCGCAGTTCAGGCGGGACGCCTGGCCAGCGTCGCGCCGCCATAACCAAACAGCGGCAGAGGATGGTCCGCCAACACCCGCTCGATCGCGGCCGCCTGCCACTCGTCGAAATAGTCGCGCCAGCCGCCGACCTTGGCGCGGCGCACCTTGTAGGAGTTCGGGTTGCCGCGATCGGTCGGCGCGAGGCGGATGCCGCTCAGCCAGAACACCTTGCGCTGCTCGAGCTGCTTCATATTGTCGTAGGCGGCGTAGGCGACCGCCTCGCGAATTTGTTCCTCGCTGCCCGGCGTCCCCAGGAACGCGAGGCTTCGGCGCAACGCATCGGCGGGATCGAGCCGCATGTCCTCGTAGCGGACGATGATCGAGGCCGCGACCTTCGGCAGTTCCCTTTGCCACATCTCAAAAAACTCGAGGATCTGCGGCAAGCCGGCACCTTGATGCATGACGAAGTCAAAAAGCGACGTGTCGGCACCATGCGGCGGGTAATCGTTCAGTATTTTCTTGACTGGCCGCATACGGTACTTCCACTGGAAGTACTGTGAGACGGCGACGTCGCGCGGGTCGCGCGCCAGAAAGATGATTTTTTTGTCATAGAACTCTTTCTTGGTGGTCCAGTTGCCGGTGTAATTGCGCAGATAGTTGCCGTGAGTGAAGAACAAGGGCGGGATCGCCGGGTCGATGCGGTGCAGATTGTCGAACTCGAGCATCCGGCCTTCCGGAACGCCGTAGGCCAGCTGGTAGAAGCGCGACAGCATGACCCGAAGCCAGGTGCGGCCGCTCTTGCCCCAGGACATCAGCACATGGTCGGTGATGGCGAGCTTGCGGGCCTCCTCGCGGCCGCGCAGCCAGCGGTCGATCGCCTTGCGGTGCGCCTGCGGCAAAAAGACCAACGCCGCCGAGGTCACCTCGCGCAGCGCATCGCGCCACAAAGTCTGCATCCTCGCTCCATTCCGTCCTGGCCGGCCATAGGGGCAACCGCGGGCTTGCGCGCGCGCTCTCATAGCCCAGGCGGCGCCTGCTCTCCAAGCGAAACACGTTGCCCCGCCGGGCGCGCCGGCGCTCGTCGGTAGAACCGGTCCAAGGCAGCCGTTTCACCTTGGGTCGGCAGGGTAACGCCAGGATAATCCGAACAGTTGGCATGATGAGCGCTACCCTGCTAAGACTGCGCGCGCCATATCGAGCCGGGTCAATGCCAACGGAGGAGCCCATGGCAGCTGCAGTCGCGCCAGCGACCAGAGAGGCGTCGGTTTTCGAGTTCCCCGACGGCCTGTTCGACGCCGGCCAATTCGACACTACGCCCCTCGTCCGTGATCCGTTCGACTTTCTGGTCGTCCCGGGCTTCATTCAGGCGGCCGCGCTTCCCGCCATCCAGCGCGACTTTCCGGCGATCGACGGGCCGGGCAACGTTTCGCTCGAGAGCCTGCACTACGGCCCGGCCTTCGCGGCCCTGCTCGATGGACTGTGCAGCCCCGGGCTCGCCGCCCGTTTCGGCCACAAGTTCGGGGTCGACCTCGGCGGCACGGAGGCGACGATCACCCTTCGCGCACTCTGCGAAGCAACCGACGGCAATATCCACACCGACCACCGCTCCAAAATCATCACGGTCCTGGTGTATTTCAACGAGTCGTGGCCGCACGAAGGTGGCCAGCTGCGCATGCTGCGGTCGGCCGGCGACATGGAGGACTACGCCGCCGAGGTGGCGCCGCTCGCCGGCACGATGCTCGCTTTCCGGCGGACCGACCATTCCTTCCACGGCCACAAGCGCTTCGTCGGTGAACGCCGCATGCTCCAGATGAGTTACGCCCGACCCAGCGCTGTCCTGGACTATCAACGCCGTGTCGGCCGGCTCACCAAGCCGATCCGGCGCCTGCTCAACATCAGTTAGGCACGCCGCCAGGCCAAATGATGGCACGGCCGGTCCTGAGCTATTCCAACGCCCGGCGTGGTCCCTTCGACAACCGGGCATCCCTTGGCGTCCGGCGCGGCAAGGTCTGCCGCTGGCTCGACGACTGCAGCGCCCGCCAGGTCGTCAAGGTCGAGGCGGGCATCCGCGACCACCTGTCGCCTGTCTTCGGCTATATAGCCCCACCGGGTGCCGCCCTAGCGGCGAGCGCGTGAGCGTGCCGCGGCGGACCGGGGCAGGCTCTCGGCGGCGCCAATCTTGGCGCCCGGCGCGAGCCTGCAAGCCTTGCGACCTGGGCTATCGAGAGAAGTTGGGATTGCTGTCATGAAACTCTCGGTCTTCGTGCACTCCAACCACCGGCAGATCGTCGGCGCGCTGGTTTCTCAATACTCGATGCGCCGCAACAGCGCGCACGCCGACGCCTTCGACGTACGCATCATTCACACCAAGGACCACGCCTTCCTCGGCGCCAAGGAGGGGCAGATCTACCTGCGTGATGGTTTGCGGCGGGTCTGGCTGAACGACGACCTCCAATCATTCACACCCCTTCGCTTCATGCCGCCCGAGCTGATGGGCTACGCCGGCCGGGCGCTGGTGGTCGATCCCGACGTGTTCGCGATCGGCGATGTCCACGAGCTCCTGTCGCGCGACATGCAGGGCAAGGCGATCATGTGTCGCACCCACAGCGGCGTGAAACGGACGGTCCGCGGCAGCTTTGCCAGTTCGGCGATGCTCCTGGACTGCGCCCTGCTCACGCATTGGCGGGTCGAACAGCAGTTCGATGAGCTCTTCGACTTCAGTCGCGACTACACCAAATGGATCGGCCTGCAATACGAGGATCCCGATACCATCGGCATCATCGAGGCCGAGTGGAACGACTTCGATCGGCTGACCGAGCGAACCAAGATGCTGCACAACACGCGAAGGAAGACCCAGCCGTGGAAAACCGGGCTGCCGGTCGACTTTCGCCCGGTCGAGCACTTTCCCCTTTTTCCGCCCTTTGGCTGGCTCATGACCGCGCGCCGCAAGCTGTTCGGCGAATATGCGTTCCTGGGCCACTACAGCCGGCATCCGGACCCCAATCAGGAGGCGCTGTTCTTTGGCCTGCTGCGTGAGTGTGTCGAAGCGGGCATCGTCCGCGAGGACTTCCTGCGGGAGGAAATGCGCCGTAACCACGTCCGCCACGACGCCCTCGAGCTCGTCGCCAAAGCGCCCGCGGTCGATGAGCTCCTGTCGCGGCTGGCGGTGCGCCAGGCGGCGTGACGCGTTTGGCTCCGTTGGTTCAGGGGGTGGATCAGCGGGTGAACGGCGCGGTGCTTGCGCACTCCGGCGCCGCGCGGTGCGACCGCCCGCCGCCCCGGGTCTGGGCGGTGATGTGCTACCGGGCCGGCGAGAACTCGCAGATCCGCGCCCTCGCTCAGGCACTCGGCTGGCCCTACGAGGAGAAGCGCCTCCATTACCGCTGGTGGGGTTATCTGGTCGACGTCTGGCGCGGCACGAAGCTTCTGGGCATCGATCGCAAGCGCTCCAGCCCACTGCAGCCGCCCTGGCCCGATTTGATCATCTCCGCAGCGATGCGTAACGAGCCGGTATGCCGCTGGATACGGCGTCAATCGGGCGGCCGGGCGCGCTACGTCCACCTCGGCAAACCGTGGGCGGAGGCCTCGAGCTTCGATCTGGTGATCACGGTGCCGGAGTATCCGGTGCCGGACCGGCCGAACGTGTTGCGCAACCGCTTCAGCCTGCACCAGGTGAGCGAGGAAAGATTGACCGAGGCGGCGAACAGTTGGGGCCCCCGCCTCGCCCACCTGCCGCGACCGTACCTCGCGGTCCTGGTCGGCGGTTACAGCGGGGCCTACGCCTTGGACCCCGAAAAGGCGGAGCGTCTCGCCCACGAGGCCAGCGCGCTGGCGCGAGAGCGTGGCGGGTCTCTGCTGATCACGACCAGCTCGCGTACGGCGCGCGCCGCAACCGAGGCCCTCGAGCGGGCGATCGACGTTCCCTATCAACTGTACCGGTGGCGCCCGGACGCCGCCGACAATCCCTATTTCGGCTATCTGGGGCTCGCCGAACTCGATCATCGTCACCTGCGAGAGCGCCACGATGTTGGCCGAAGCCTGCGCCACCTGTAAGCCGGTCCACATCTTCGACCTCGGCAGGGATGGCCCGGCGCCCGAAGATTGGACTGGCAAGCTCGCGCAGTGGTGGGCACGCTGCAATCTCGATCGAATGAAGGCGCTCCTCTATCGTCGGATCATGCTGGGGCTCGCGCCGCGCCGGATCACGCGCGACATTGCGCGAGTCCACGAGCTCCTGATTTCCTCCAAGCGCGCGGTGTGGCTGGGCCAGCCCTTTCCACCGGACGCGCCGGCGCCCCTCGACGAGCTGGCGTCAACCGTGGCACGAGTGAAGGCGCTGCTCCGCGAGCCCGCCGGTGGCGCCGTATTCGAGGTTCGGTCAACGCCGCGCGCCGGGGATCCGGCGGCCCCTGCCCTGACCGGCCTTCACCGCAACCGGACGATGGCGTTGGAATAGCCGATCGGACCGTGTAGGATTCATCGGGTCGGCAGAGGCACAGGATGACAAGCAACCGAGAGAGCCTTCTCCGCGCGCGCTCGAACTCGGGGCGATGAACGGCGCTCAGCGCCCGCCGACCTGCGACAGGCCCTGGTCCGGCTTGCCGAGCGGCTGGGGTCACCGCCGCCGGATCTGATATTCGTTACTATCGCTGCCCTCTGCTTTGCCGCCCTCACCGCTCTGATCGCGTATGCGAGCCGCCTTCCCTTCGTTCTGCCGACCGAGCGGGTGAGCCCGGCTCTGGGGGTCAGCCCTGAGCTGCCTCTGCTCATCGCGGTGATCGGGTACTTGGCCTGCCAGGTCATCGGCGCCAAATGGCGGCAGCACGAATCGCGCCAGATCCAGCTTCTGCGTCGGATTTCGACCGATCTGTTCTATATCATGCTATTTGTGATCGTCATCTATTTCCATTTTCATCTGAAGATGTGGATGCCACTCTTAAATCCGCATTTGCACGACGCTGCCTATTTTCAGATCGACGAACAGCTGCGCTCTGTCATCGCTGGGTTCGCGGTGGTTCGCGCACTGCTCGCGCGGCTGCTGCCGGCGCCGGACCTCTGGTATCAGGTCGCCCAACTTGGCCTGTTCATTGGCTCGTTCTGGCTCCACGCCTTGGGCGAGCGGCGCTGGCATCACCACAATATGACGGCGCTGCTTCTGAACCTGATGATCGGGCCGCTCACCTATCTGGTGGCGCCGGCCGTCGGGCCGTTCATCTTCGGCGATGGCCCCAATGCAACGGCGACCGCCGCCCAGCATGACATGTATCGGATGTTTAGCGAGCTGCAAGCCCAGGGCCCGTCCTGGTTGAGCGCGCACGGCGGCCAGTACTTCACCGCGCCGCTTGCGGCGATGCCTTCCCTGCATATCGGCGCCGCCTGCATCGTATCTTACTATGCCCTGAGAGCGCGCTCGCCCTTCGCCTTCCCGGCGATTTTCCTGGCGACCTGGATCTTCTTCGATTCAGTCGTGTCGCGCTGGCACTACCTGGTCGATCTGCCAGCCGGTATCCTGTTTGCGGCGCTGGTCATTGCCATCACCAATCGCGTCTGCCGCTGGCGCCATGCGAGCTCCGCCGTTGCTCGAGGGTACGGCCCGGCAGTTCCGGCTCTCTCAGCCGGCCGTGATCCTGATCATCCATATCCGGCCGCGACGATGACCATGCGAGGCTCCGCGACGACCGATGCGTCCCGCCGCTTTGCCCCACAGGCGCAGATGGCGGAGGCTGCGGCCATCTACCGCCAGCGGGTCCTGAAAGGCTTGGCGCTCGAGCGAGCGACCATGCGTTCGTCCGAGGCAACGCCCAACCCGACGAAGAATCGCAATTGAGGGCGCCCCCGACGCGCCGCGGGACTTGATGTCGCGGCGGGGGCGCCTCGTCCCTGCTCCTTATGCCGGTTCCTCAGGGAGAGTTGAAACACAGGGCTCCGATACGCTGACCGGCACTGACATTGAAGTCAGGCCCGGCTGCAGAATGAATCAGGCCGCCTCAGGCGGACGCGCAACAAGTCGACTCAAGCCGCCGTCGGTGTCTCGACCTTCAGGTCGAACTTCTGCGCATCGAGAGGCTGAACGTTGCGCAGATCGGCCTCCTCACGCGACATGCCGCCAAGCGCCACCCGGGTCGCCACACCGATGTTGTGGATCGTGTCGGCGATCTCCTGCTCGCCGCGCAGCGGGTGCGTCGGGACCATGACCGTGCGGTTCAGGATATCGAGCGAGCGCTGGCACATGTCTTTGGAATAACTGCGCCGGCAGTCCCGATTGTCGGGCATCCGATAGGGATTCATCGCCGTGTGCGCCGCTCCCTCGCCGATCAGGATCTGATCCCACTCGGTGTAGTTGTGCCGCCCGGTCTTGCCCGCGATCACGCTCGGGAACACTTCGACGAATCTGGTCGCGGTCTCGGCCGACGGCATGAGGTACATCACGTGGGTGGCGCAGTCATGGTCCGGGCTGTTCATCGGCGAAGGCTTCAGGCCGAGATTGCCCAGATGCGCCGTGCCAGCCAGGATGCGCTTCTTCTCGGCGCGCATCGCCTCGATCATCCCGGGCAGGCGGTCGAGCTGGACGTTCAGCATCGCACCCATGACCTCCGAGGCGCGCGCCCCGTTGCCGGCGAACGGCTTCTGCTGATCGCTCCGGCCCTGCCAGTAGAAGTGGCATGGGTCGATCGCGCACCTCATCCGCTCGGCGACCCGTTCGTCGTCGGTGCACACCGCGCCGCCCTCGCCCGCGGTCATGTTCTTATAGTAATTGAAGGAGAAGGCGCCGGCGTGGCCGATCGTACCAAGCTTCCGGCCCTCGTAGCCGCCGCCGACGGCCTGGCAGGCATCTTCCAGCACCAAAAGATCGTGCTTCGCCGCCACTTCCATGATCCGGTCCATGTTGCAGGCTGCGCCCCACATGTGCACCGGGATCACGGCTATGGTGTGCGGGCCGACCGCATCGTCGACCGCCTCCGGATCAATCGTGATCGAACTCGTCGACATCCACGATCACCGGGATCGCGCCCGCGGCGAGCACCGCCATGGCGGTCGCCATGTAAGTGTGCGCCGGCACCAGGACCTCGTCGCCCGGGCCGATGCCGAGTGCCGTGACCGCGGCGGTGAGCGCATAGGTGCCGCTGCAGGTGAGCGCCACCTGCGAGGTCCCGAGATACTCGGCGTAGCGTCGTTCGAAGCGCTCGCATTCACCGCCGACGCCATAACGGAACAAGGCGCCCTTTCGGATCACGTCGGCGATCGCGTCGATCTCTTCCTGTCCAACGATGTACATGAGAACCGCCCCAGCGCCCAGAGCAGCCCGGAATTTCTCAGCCGGCGTGGGGCGGGCTTCCGGGCCCCGGCCTTTCCAGAAGGCCCCCCGCACGCAAACGATGCCACAGCTTTGCGCCCGTAGCAACGCTTCGAGAGTGGTAGGGCCGGCATCGGGCGATGGTCAGCCAATAGAAGACAGGGGCGCCTTGCCTTTGGCGCCGGCCGCGCCACCTTCGCTCTAATCGAGCGCCCTGGTCTCTGGTCCGAAGCTGGCAACAGCGGTTTCCTGATCGGAGGATCGAGCCTTGTTCACACTCAAAGTCAACGGTCAGACGCACGAGGTCGACGTCGAACCCGACACGCCGCTGCTCTGGGTCCTGCGCGACACGATCGGACTGACCGGCACCAAGTACGGCTGCGGCATCGCCGCGTGCGGCGCCTGCACCGTGCACGTCGACGGCGCTGCCACCCGCTCCTGCCAGCTCGCCGTCCAGGACGCGGTCGGCAGCGCCATCACGACCATCGAGGGTCTGTCGGCGGACGGCAGGAGCCACCCGGTGCAGCGGGCCTGGCTGGAGCTGGACGTGCCGCAATGCGGCTATTGTCAGTCCGGGCAGATCATGGCGGCCGCCGCGCTGCTCGCCGAGACCCCGGCGCCCAGCGACGCGGACATCGCCGCCGCGATGACCAATCTCTGTCGCTGCGGCACCTACCAGCGGATCAAGGCGGGCGTGAAGCGCGCCGTCCAATTGCAGAGCGCCTGAGGGGGGACGTGGCCATGACGATCGTCAATCTCAGCCGGCGCGCCTTCCTCGGCAGCTCGGCGATCGCCGCCGGCGGCCTGGTGCTCGGCGTCAGTCTGCCGCTCGTGGCCCGCGCCGGTGGAGCGCAGCCCGCGCAGGTGACGGCATTCCTCAGGATCGCGCCCGACGGCAGGATCACCTTCTACAACCCGTTCATCGAGATGGGTCAAGGAACCTACACGTCGATCCCTCAGATCGTGGCCGAGGAGCTGGACGCCGATCTGGCGGCGTTCACGGTCGAGCAGGCGCCGCCGGGCGATGCCTACAAGGTGCTCTTCGGCGGCAAGATGCGCATCACCGGCGGCAGCTCCAGCGTGCGCGGCTCCTATGACGTGATGCGCAAGGCGGGCGCCGCCGCGCGGGCGATGCTGATCCAGGCGGCCGCGAACGAGTGGGGCGTCGACCCGGACGAATGCGCGACCGAGCCGGGCAAGGTGGTGCACGCCGCTTCGGGCCGCTCGCTCGACTACGGGGCGCTGGCCGAGGCGGCCGCCATGCTCGAGCCGCCGGCCGCGCCGCCGCTCAAGGACCCGGCGAAATTCCGCCTGATCGGCACCTCGGCCAGGCGCACCGACACGCCGTTCAAGATCAACGGCACCGCCCGGTTCGGCATCGACGCCCGCCTGCCCGGCATGGTCTACGCCGCGATCAGGCACAATCCGGTGTTCGGCTCGACCGTCGCCAGCTACGACGCCGCTGCGGTCGGCGACATGCCCGGCGTGATTTCGGTGCACGAGGTCCCGGGCGGCATCGCCGTCGTGGCCGACAGCTTCTGGCGCGCCCGGAAAGCGGTCGAGGCGCTACCGGTCACCTATGACGAGGGCGCCAACGCCGGTCTGACCAGCGACGGCCTGCTCCAAACGCTTCAGTCTCGCCTCGACGAGCCGGGGATCGCCGCGGAGAGCGAAGGCGACGTCGCGAGCGCGATGGCGGCCGCGGCGCGCCGGCTCGAGGCGACCTACGCCGCGCCGTTCCTCGCCCACGCGACCATGGAGCCGATGAACTGTACGGCGCACGTCACCGCGGATGCCTGCGAGGTCGTCGCGCCCAATCAGGGGGTCGATTTCGTCGTCACGGTGGCGGCCTCGATCACCGGCCTGCCGCCCGAGCGGATCGCGGTCCACACGCCCTATCTGGGCGGCGGCTTCGGGCGGCGCTACGTGCTCGACTACGTCGCCGAGGTGGTGACCCTCGCCAAAGCCGTTGGCCGGCCGGTCAAGCTGGTCTGGACCCGCGAGGAGGACACCCAGCACGACTATTACCGGCCTCTCTCGACCGCCCGCCTGCGCGCCGGTCTCGATGCCCAGGGCCAACCGATCGCGTTACACGCCACCACAGTAGGCGACGGCCCGCTGCGCCGGCATATGGCCCAGGTACTGCGCAACCCCGATCTCGACCCCACCGTCTTCGAGGGGCTGGTGCGCAAGCCTTACGCGATCCCCGCCCGCCGGGTCGACTATGTCTACGAGCCAATCCCGGCGCCGATCGGCTTCTGGCGCTCGGTCGGCAACTCGATGAACGCGTTCTTCTACGAGTTGTTCATGGACGAGCTGGCCCATGCCGCGGGCACCGATCCGGTTACCTACCGTCGCGGCCTCCTCGCCAAAGCGCCGGATTACCTGAGCGTGCTCGAGAAAGTCGTCGCCATGGCCGGCTGGCGGTCCGGCGTCTATCCGACGCCGGATGGCACGCGGCGGGCCATGGGGGTCGCGCTGCACGAGTCCTTCGGCTCCATCGTCGGCGAGATCGCCGAGGTCAGCATCGCGGACCGCCAAGCCAAAGTGCACAAGGTCTGGTGCGCGATCGACGTCGGCACCGTGGTCAATCCCGAGATCGTCCGTGCGCAGATGGAAAGCGGCATCGTCTACGGTCTGTCGCAGACCCTTCTGGAGGAGATCACGTTGACCAACGGCCGGGTCGAGCAGGCGAACTTCGACACCTACCCGATCCTGCCGCCCGATCGCATGCCTGAGGTCGCGGTCGAGGTAATCGCGAGCGGCCGGCCGATGGGCGGGGTCGGCGAGCCCGGCACGCCGCCGATCGCGCCCGCGGTATGCAACGCCGTGTTCACCCTTACCGGCCAGCGCATCCGCCGCCTGCCGCTCGCCCGCTATCAGCTCGAGGCCACGTGACCCACCGGGATTGAACGCGGCGCGGCCGATGCCGATGGATCCGATCGCCGAATGGCTGATCGGCGAAGGGCGGCTGATCGGCCAGCCTCTTCCGCTGATCGAGGGTTTTTGTCGTCGTCTGCTCGCGGCCGGGATTCCGGTCTGGCGGCTGCGCGCCGGCCAGCGGCTCGCCAACCCGCTGCTCAGCGCCTGGGGCGTGATCTGGACCCGCGATGGCTCGGGCGATGAGGAATACGTCATCGCGCGGGACACCCTCGGCACAAGCGCCTACTTTGGCAGCCCGTTCCAGTACGTCATCAAGAACCGCCGAAGCTTCCGCCGGCGTCTGATCGAGCTCGATCCGGAGCAGGATCACGCGGTCCTCCACGAGATGGCAGCGGCGGGTGGCAGTGACTACTTGGCCATGCCGCTCGAATATGGCGACGGCTCGGTGCAGGGACTCGCCATCGTGAGCGACCGCGCGAGCGGCTTCAGCGACGATGACCTCGCCCGGCTCGAGACGTTGCGCCAGCCGCTGCCAGCGGCGCTGGAGCCGATGGCCATGCGCCGCTCGAGTGCCAGCCTGCTCGCCACCTACCTCGGCGCCGGACCGGCCGGGGCGGTGCTCGGGGGCGCCATCCGGCGCGGCGAATTGCGTCAGATCGAGGCCGTCATCCTGATGACCGACCTCCGCGGCTTCACCGATAAGGTGGAACGCTGGAGCGACGAGGCGGTGGTCGCGGCAGGCGGCGACGTGCTCAAGTTCATCGAGAAAAGGTTCTTTAATCGGGCAAGGGGTGGTTGCTCTTTGGGTCGCTGCCGGGATCATGGTTCTTTCCGGGCTCGAGGCGCCAGCATGAGGGTCGCAAGGCGCCGGATCGATGTGTCAGACGGGGTCGCGCCCCCACCTTTTCCGCGATCTCGGCCGCCCGCGTCCCCGGCAGGGGACGGCGTGCGCTGGGCGGTAGGGCTAGCGTTGGGCGCTCATGCCGATGCCCAGCGGAAATCCTCCTCGCGGGGTCCACAGCCGGTGCAGCAGCACCGCGAGCTTGCGGGCCACCGCGACCCGCGCCTTCTTGACGCCGATCCGCTCGGCCAGCGCGTGGCCCCACGTGCGCAGCGCGCACGGGCGTTGCAGACGGGTCAGCAACACGGTCGCGGCCTCGTACAGGTAGCCGCGCAACAGCGCGTCGCCTTGCTTGGAGATCCGCCCCGAGCGGTCGACTTCGCCTGATTGATGGCGCCTCGGCACCAGCCCGACATAGGCGCCGACATCGCGGGCGCGGCCAAACCGGCTCGGCGTCTCGATCGTGCTCTGATACGCCAGGGCGGTGATCGCGCCCACGCCTGGTACCGTCATCAACCGTTGGCAGGTGGCGTCAGCGCGGGCGTCACGCAGCAGCACACGATCCAGGCGCTCGACCTCAGCGAGCACCGCGCGCCGCGCCGCCAGCAGCCCATCGGCCACCGGCTGCAGGGCCGCACAGTCCGCCACCAGGGCCAGGACGCGCTGCTCGAAGGCTTGGCCCTTGCCCTTGCCGACCCGCAGCCCGAAGCCCCGCAACAAGCCGCGCAGCTGATTGCCGAGATCGCGGGCGATCGCGACCAGCTGCGCGCGCGCCGCCAGCTTGGCGCGCACCGCGTGGTGGTCCAGGCTCTTCACCCGAACGTTGGCGTACCACCCCATGCGCGCGATCTCGGCCAGGCCGCGGGCATCGTTGCGATCGGTCTTGGCCGGCCGCAGCGCCAGCTGCGCCTTGGCCCGGCGGGCGTCGATGCAGTGCACCACCAGACCCCGCCCGCTCAGCTCGTGCCACAGCCAGGGCGTCAGCCCGCCGGTCTCCAGCAGCAGCCGCGCCGGCGCTGCCGGCAGCTCCGTGAGACACGCGCTGATCGCGTCCGGATCGGTTGCCACCCGCCGCTCCAGGACCACCGCCCCGGCCTCGTTCACCACGCACACCGAGCTCTGTTCCAATGACACGTCCAGTCCGGCATAGTACGTCATGGTTGCTCTCCTTGGTTCTGCTCCAACGAGCGATGATTCATCCATCGCCGGAGAGCAACCACCCGATTACCTCATGTGTCAGAAACCTTTTTCTCAGTCAGCGGTAATTTTGTGTGTTCGCCTTCAGGCAGCGTCGCTTCGCGAGGGTCGGATCAGCACTTCGGCCGAGATGCCGAGCCGCTCGTGCAGACGCCGGATCATGGCGATGGCGAGCTGAGAACCTCCGCGATGCGGGTCCGCGTGCCGATGATGCCTTCGAGGTCTTTGCGCGTGAGGCCCCCGAGGTCTTTGCGCGTGAGGCCCCGCCGCTCCATGCGAAACCGGATCGCTTCGATCGGATCGGGCGGGTCCATCGAGATGTACTCGGCCTCGTAGGCATCGATCAGCGTCGCGAGCACGTCGAGCCGGTCACCCCTCGGGCGTGCCCGCCTTCGCGCCCCAGAGCCGCTCGACCTCGGCCAGAGCCGCCTCATGATCGGCCCTTGACCGATCTTCGACACCGCGATCGGAGAAAGATCGGATTCTCAGACGCTTACAGCGCGCGCGAATGGGCTTAGCACTACAAGAGGGCGGGTTCGGCGGGAGTGTCGTCGGGCTGGGAGGCAGCGTCGCGGAGGTTCGGCGGCAGCGCGACGCGAAGCGTCTGGAAGAGCTTGCCGGCCGAGCCGGTGGTCGGGGTACGTAGAACGAACCGTTTGCCGTCCTGCTCGACCTCGACCTCCTGGAGACGATCCAGGTCGCGCAGGACGTCGGCCCATTCGAAGTCGAGGCCGGCGGCCGCCAGGCGATCGCGGAGCTCCTTCTGCAGCACCAGCGCGAGGAACGAACAGAACACGTGGCCGCGGATGGTCGCGTCGCGTTTGTGGAAGATCGGCCGGGTCGCCAGCAGGGATTTGGCGCTTCGGAACAGCTGCTCGACGCCCTGCAGCTCGCGGTAGCGCAGCATCGCCTGGAGGGGGTCGAGCGCGGTGTTGGTGCGCAAGACGAAGATCCCGTCGAAGCGCGCGTCCTCGGCGATCCGCGCTTCGTCGATCGCAAAGCCGACCTCAGGCGCCTTCAGAAAGCGCCGGTAGCCGCGGTTGCCGACCAGCGCCTTGTCGCCGTGCCGGAGTGCTCGGCGCAGGCTGGCCACGATCGCCTCCCGGTCGGCGGCGTCCTTCTCCGCCTCGGCCAGGTTGCGACAGACGATGTAGCGGCGGCCGCCGAGGGTCACCGCCTTGGCCTCGAGCTCGGTGTCCGGCCGACCCTGGCGCGGGATGGTGAGCGGGACAAACGGGCCGTCGTCGTCCAGCACCAGGGTGCGAGCCTCCTTGGTGGTCCGTTCGCGGACCCCGAGCACGTACTCGAGGCCGCGCGCCTCCAGAGCGGCGAGCGTCTGGGCGCTGATCATCCCGCGATCGGCCACCACGCACACCCGAGCGATCCCGAACCGCCGGCGCAGGCGGTCGACCACCGGGATCAGGACCGTGACGTCGGTGGTGTTGCCCGGCCACATCTCGCAGCAGAGCGGCCGGCCACGTTGATCGATGACCACGGCGACGATCATCTGCATCAGGTCGGGCCGGTGGTCCTTGGAGTGGCCCCGCTGGCCGAGGGTCTCGCCGCCCGCGCCCTCGAAGTAGAGACTGGTGGTGTCCATGAAGACCACCGACAGCTCGCTGAACAGGTCGCGGCGGGCTTCGAACAGCCGCTCCTCCACCATATCCTTGCGGCAGCGCGGGACGAATGGCGTGCGGTCCGTCTGCTCGGCGTCCGGCAGCTCCTCGCCGAGCCAGCCCATCGCCCGGTAGAGATGGTGCAGCGCGAGGTCGTCGGTGCCGTCGATCCGGTAGTCTTCGCGCCAGGCATCGGCCAAGCGGTCCGAACCCGAGACCATCAGCCGGTGAAGCACGGTGAGGAAACACGCGCGTTCGAGTGAGAAGCCGAAGCCGCGCTCGGCGGCCAGGTCCTCGATCACGGCCCGGCAGCGGGTCTCACGCCAGAGCCGCTCGAAGGCGAGCGGCGGTCCGATCCGGTGAGTAGTGAGCGCCGGCACGCTGCCCTGGTCGAGCAGCGAGAGAACCATCGAGCGCTGCGCCATGCGGGCGGCGGAACGGGCGAGCCGATCGAGGTCGCCGTTCGCGTCGACGGATTCCTTGCGGCCGAGGTTCTTGATGATCCGCTGCTTGGTACGGCCACCCTCGCGGACGCTCTCGACCAGGTAGAGGTAGCGGTAGGGGCCGATCTGCTTCTCGCGGACGAACATGCCGCAAAGCAGCACACGAACTGGCCAAAATGTCAATACAAAAGCGCGCTCTAGAGCGATTATTTAGCAGCACACCCCTTCACCGCCGCCAGTCTCGCTTCAACAAAATCAATCAATTGGCGGCCAAAACCGCCCGATCTCCCCCGCCCACTGTCGAAGATCGGCTTGAGCGGATCGGCTTCACCTCAGCCGTCATGCTCCACCTCCGCCACAACGCCACCTGCGGTGGCGAGTCACGAGTCACGGCGACTGAGATTTGTTTAATGTATCAAGCAGCTTTCCCAGGATATCACCAACCTTTGCCGCTGCCTTCGCCTGGGCACTAAGTTCTTCCAACGCGCCAATCATCGATAGAATGGGGATTTGTCCCGAATCAACAAGTTGTTTAATCTTCTCATCATCTAATAACCCCGCTTCGACAAAAAATTGCAAATTTTTAAGAGCTGTCTCTCTGTTTCCTGTTTTTACCGCTTCAATTATTAGATTGGATTGTAATCTTTGATGTTCAAGCAAGAATTGATTTCGATCATTTATATATGTCACTAATGTATTAGATAGAAAGCCTATTAGGCCAGCAACAATAGCTGCCATAACTGGTATAGAACTTAGGCGATTTCTACCCGCATGGTCAGGATGTTCGGCTGGAGTCATGGCCAACTCTCCGGTGCGGCAGTCGCGGATTTTGCTTTCCTCTGCCAGATTTCTAACCGCGTGCAACCCGAACAGAAGGTGCACAAAGAGGGCCCCAGTGATGCCGACTCTAGGAGTGCGTGGTCAAGGTGCGGGGTCGTGTCATGCGGAGCGGACGGTGAGGTCTCGCGCTCGAGCGCCGGCGGGAGGGGGCGGACCGGCCGATGCTACAGAAGTGTAGCATCAGTCGCATTGATGCTCGGATCAACTCAACATTGGGATCAATTGGAAGGGCCATCGGCTGGAGATCGCGCGCTGAATTCATTGGCTTTTTCGGCTCGATGGCATTTGCCGCGCATCCGATGGACTGAGTTGAGGCTGATCGGCTGGAGGCCTCGGGGCGGCAAGTAAAAAGTGACGCATTTTTGCGCCAGGCATGCGCCAGAAATGCGCCACTGGTGGCGCATTTCGATCAGTCCGGCTCAGCCGGTCGAAAAACTGTGCATCAATCGTAAGTCATGGATGGGATTGATGCCGCTGAGTCGGCCCAAACAAAGGGAAGGCCCCAAGACGAGCAGGCGGGGTTTGACTACAAGTTACTGAGCGGCATTGTGCCAGTTTCTTGACTTGCACTCAGGACGAGGCGGGCGCACAGGCGTCGAGAAAGGCCCGAAAGCGCTCGTTCATCAACCCGGTGGCGTGGGCGAGCTGGGGCAGGTTGAAGTCGCCGCCGATGTTGACCTCGACCAGGACCGGGCCGCGATCCGTCAAGGCGATGTCCCAGGCCTGCATGCGCAGGCCGGGAAAGGCGCGGGCGGCCTCGAGAGAGAGCTCTGTCAGCGCCGGCCAGTCGGGCAGCTCCAGGCCTGCGAGCGGGCGCTCGGTGTCCGGATGGCACTCGAGCGCGCGCTGCTCCGGCCCGACCCCCTGGAGCACCCGGGTGACCCGCCCGGTGCCGGCATCGAGCCCGGCCAGGAGGTTGCCGGCGCGCCAGAAGTTGTCGGCGGGGTTGTCGCCGACCGGAATCTTCCAGAGCGCGTGCAGGATCGAGGGGCCCGCCGCCTCGAGCAGCAGGATCAGGCGCACGGTCGAGAGGCGCTGGCCGCAGAGCTCCTCGAGCCGCGGATGCGGCCGCAGCATCTCCTGGAACAGGTAGCCGTCCTTGCGGTAGGGCTCGAGCTCGGCGACGTAGGCATCGACGCCCTGCGCCCGCTCGCCCTTGAAGACGATGGCATCGCGCGCGCCGTCATAGGCCTCGGCCGCGGCGACGCCGACGCTGCGGATGCCGGTCGCGGGCTTGGCGAAGAACGGGTAGGCCATCCCTTGGCGCAGATGCGCCGCCAGCGCCTGAGGGTCGGGGAGCGCGGGCACCGGACCGAAGCAGCGCCGGGCGGCGTGGTAGAGCGCCCGCGTCTCGGGCACCGGCAGGCCCAGGCCCTGCAGGATCGCATAGAACACGAGCTTATCGTGCGCGATGTACCACCATTCGGGCGCGTTGCACCTGCGATAGATGCCATCCTGGGTCGCGCGCCCCAGGAACTTCAGCTTCTCGGCCAGGTCGAAGCGCCGGTCGTCATACAGGCCGTAGTAGTAGTATTCGTCGGGGCGGAGCTTGCCCGGCCCGAAGCGCAGTCGCCAGATGTCCAGGACCTGCGCCCAGGGGCTCTTGCCGTGGCGCGCCATGGCCGCGTGCAGGCTCCGAGCGAGATTGAACTCGGCATCGATCTTGGTGTGCTGGAGGACGTTGCTGGCCATCGCGCATCTCGTGCAATCCGATGGTCCGATATCGCCGCACCCGTTTAACAAAGGGTGAAGCCGTCGCGCGAGGGTGCCGGCTCGCGCCTGTCGTGGCGGCGCGGGCCCCCGCTCGGGTCAGGCTCAGCCGGCGGCCGCGCTGAGCGGCTGCGACCAGGCAGCCTTGTGCGCGAGCGCCGGCACTTCGGACGGCACGACCGGACGACCGAGGAAATAGCCCTGCCCCTCGTCGCAACCGTAGCGGCGCAGGATGGCCAGTTGCTCCAGGCTCTCGATGCCCTCGGCCAGGACGTCGACGCCGAGCCCGTGCGCCATGGCGATGACCGCGCGCGCGAGCGCCGCATCGCCTTCGTTGGTGTTGATGTCGCGGACGAACGAGCGGTCGATCTTGACCCGCTTGATCGGAAAGCGCTTGAGATAGCTGAGCGAGGAGTAGCCGGTGCCGAAGTCGTCCAGGGCGAGGCTGATCCCCATCCCGCTCAAGTCCCCGAGCAAGCGGGCGGTCTGGTCGCCCTCCTGCATCAGGACGCTCTCGGTCAGCTCCAGCTCGAGCCAGCGCGCATCCATGCCGGTTTCGCCCAGGATGTCCCGGATGCGCTGCTCCAGACCGCTGCGCTGGAACTGGCGCGCCGACATATTGACCGCCAGCCGCAGGCCCGGCAGCCGCGCCTCGCGCCACGCCCGATACTGCAGGCAGGCGGCGCGCAGCACCCAGACGCCGAGCGCCTCGATCAGACCGTTCTCCTCGGCGAGCGGCACGAATTCATCGGGCAGAATGAGACCGAGCTCGGGATGCTGCCAACGGATCAGGGCTTCGATGCCGACTATCCGACCGCTGTTGAGCGCAATCTGCGGCTGGTAGAGCAGCATGAACTGATCCTGTTCCAGGGCACGCCGCAAATGCTTCTCGAGAACCATCTGCCCGTGCACGCGCACGTTCAGCATCGGGTTGTGCAGCTGGAGGCGGTTGCGGCCGCGCTCTTTGGCCCGGTAGAGAGCCATGTCGGCCGACCGGAGCAGCTGGTCGGCCTCCAGCCCGTCGGCCGGATAAAGGCCAATCCCGATGCTCGCCGTGACGTACAGCTCGTGACCGCTGATATGGAATGGCGGTCGGATCGCCTCGAGGATCTTCTGGGCCGGCTTGACCGCATCCTCGGCACTTTTCAGGCCGCGCATGATGAAAATGAACTCGTCGCCGCCCATGCGCGCCACGGTGTCCTCGTCGCGCACACTGGCGCGCAGGCGGCGGCTCAGTGCGACCAGGAGCGCATCACCGAGCGCATGGCCGAGCGTGTCGTTGATTGCCTTGAACCGGTCGAGGTCGAGGAACAGCACGGCCAGCATGTCGCCGCGTCGCGCGCTCTGTTTGAGGGCGTCGGTGAGCCGATCGTCGAACAGAGCGCGATTGGGCAGGCCGGTCAGAGCGTCGTGGGTCGCGTGATAGAGGATCAGTTCCTCGGCTTTCTTGCGTGCCGTGATGTCGCGCAGGGTCACGATGAAGGTACGCGGGCCCTGCAGATCCAGTTCGGTGATTGAGAGTTCGAGCGGAAAGGTCGCATCGTCGTTCGCCCGCCGGCCGATCATCTCGAGCAAACTCTGGCTGGGCAGCGCCGTGATATCGACCGGGGTCGGCGCGCCCTCGAGGTCGCGCGAGCCGGCGGCGCCGATCAGGTCGGCGAGCCGGCATCCCATCATCGCCTCGGGTTCGTAGCCGAAGATGCGCGCGGCCGCCGGGTTCGCGGATTCGACCGTACCGTCCTCGGTCACGGTGAGAATGCCGTCGATCACGGAATTCATGGTGGCGCGTAGCCGCCGTTCACCCTCCTCCACCGCGCGCTGGCGACGCTTGCTCTCGGTGATGTCGGTGTACATGGTCACGGTGCCGCCATCGGGCGTGCGGAACTCGCTGATCGCAAGGCAGCGTCCATCGCGGAGACGCAGTTCCAAAGCCAAAGGCCCCTGGGGATCGCGATGGCAGGCCAGGCGCCGGGCGAGCCAGCCATCTGCGTCCGGATGATCACCGTCGTGGACTAGCAGATGCTCCGACGTCAGGCGCGCCAGGTCGTCGAAGCGCATGCCCAGAGCAATGCGATGTCGGAGCTCGCCAAACGGCTCGAGAAAGCGGCGATTTTGCAGCACCAGCCGATCGTTCGTGTCCCAGAGCGCAAAGCCTTCGGACATGGCCTCGGTCGGCTCGATCAACCGGTCCCGGGCTGCTTTCAACGCGGCGAGATTCTGGGACAAGCGGTCGACCATGCTGTTGAACGCGCGCCCGACGCGCGCCACCTCGTCGCGGCCGGTGAGACCGACGCGGATTCCAGTATCGCCTTCCGCAACCAGATCCGCTGCGTGTGCCAAGCTCTCGAGCCGCCGCGTCAGGACGTAGCCGATCGCGAGGCCTACCAGAGCGATCAGGACCATCCCGGTAATTGCGATGCTGACACCGAGGTTGCGGGTTTCGCGGTATGCGTCGATCAGCGGCCGATGCGAGAACTCGACTCCGAGCATGCCGAGACGACCGGCCGCGCTGAAGATGTCGACCCGGCGCCAGTAACGATACTCCCTCCCCGCCGCAGTCGGGAAATCCGTGCCGACCAGCCCCGGCTCGGTCGCCGCCACCACTCGACCGGAGTCATCACCGACCACCACCGTCTGGATGCGCGGATCCCGTCTGGTCGTCTCGATGAAGGTCTGCAGCTCATCGAACTCATCGGTGAGCAGGGCCGCCCGGCTGAGATCGCCGAGCAACTCCAGTGTGACCTCCTCGGTGCTCGCGATCTGCATCCTGACGCTGTTCATCGAGTGCCCGAGCGTCATCCACAGCACGACCGCGATCATTATTGTTTCGAGGGCGAAGATCATCGCGGCGATGCGGTACTTGAGCGACATCGCCGGTCATTTTTCGGCTAGCTTGTGCAAGCGTCTGTTGTACGCGCGCACCGGATCATAGTCCTCGTCGTGAGCCTCGACAAAGCCCTTCCAGGCACCGATCGCCAGAATGTTCCTGCCCTGGGGCGTGTTCGGCCAATTCAGGATGCAGTTGCGCAGCGTCTCACGATCGCGTGCCGGGACCCGCGCGTGCACGGCAAATACGAAGTGATTGACCGCGGCCGTCTCCGCCAGCGGTCGCAGTTTCAGCTGGCCGGCGGCGGGGATCTGCGACAGCACGAACCTCGGCAGCGCACAGGCGTCGGCCGCGCCTAGCACCACAGCCTGAAGACAGGAATGCTTGGTCCTGTAGTGATGGAGCGTGACGTCCTTGCCGGGCTCGAGGCCAACATCGGCGAGCGCCGCTTTGGTCAGCTCGCTGACCGCGGCAAGGGCCGGCGGCAGGGCCACGACCTTGCCCGCCAGATCGTGCAGGTTCTGCCATGATTGTTCCCGCCGAATCATCAGGACCGCGGTCAGTGGCTCGTTCAGCCGCGCGAGCGGCAGATAGTCGTGTTTGTCGGCGGCATCCACGTAGAAGAACGGATGCACGAAGATGACGTCGTAGGTCTCCTCGCTCAGCTCATCAGCGAATTTCTCGAAGGTGGTCTTGGTCCTGAGCTCGACCGGTTTGGCGAGATCCTCGGCGAAGCTAGCTGCCATCGGCCCGAAGATGCGGTCGATCGAAAGGGTGGGCAGGTAAGGGAAAACCCCGAAACGGTACCTGTCCTGAAAGGTTGGCTCGCCCGCCATCGTGTGCTGCAGCAGGGCCAGAACCAAACTCGCCGGCAGGATGAACCACGATGCTGCGGCTCGCCACTTGAGACGGCCGATCGCCGCGCAGCAGACGGACGCGGTGTCGGACAGGCGCAACCAAGCTTGCCTTACGTCCTGAACCGCGGCCATGATGCCATCTCCCGGCAACCAGATGTGCCGGCGCTCCGCTGCACATGGTCGCCTTGCCCAACATACTCTACGGTTACTGAAGGCCCGAAGCGTCTCGCTGTTTACGCGAACTCGCTGGCCTTGGTCAAGCTCGGCGTGCCATGGCTCCACCGACGGTCCACGGTCCAGCGGCGGGACCCACGCAGCGCCGCCGCCGACCGACCATCCTGCTCTAGGCGAGCGCCGCGCAAACGGCTAGGTTCGCGGCCGAGCCTGGGCTTAGGCTGCGATGCCAAGCGGGGAGGATAGCTGCACGATGAAGATCGGGGTGCCGAAGGAGCGTCGACCCGGCGAGCTGCGGGTCGCCGCCTCGCCCGATACGGTCAAGCGGCTGGTCGGTCAGGGGGTCGAGGTGCTGGTCGAGACGGCGGCCGGGGCGAGCGCCGGGTTCGCCGACGACGCCTTCGCCGCCGCCGGCGCGACGCTGATCGGCGACGGCGCGCAACTCTACCGTGACGCCGAGGTCCTGCTCAAGGTGCGGCGTCCGCTTCTCGCCGGTGAGGGCGAGGTTGACGAGATGGCGCAGCTCCACGAGGGCCAGGTGCTGATCGGCATGCTCAATCCGTACCAGAATCGAGAGCAGGTCGAGGCCTATGCCAAAGCCGGCGTGATCGCGTTCGCGCTTGAGTTGCTGCCACGCACCACTCGCGGCCAGGCCATGGATGTCCTCTCGAGCCAGGCCAATCTCGCTGGCTATCGCGCAATGATCGACGGTCTCGCCGAGTTCGATCGGGTGATGCCGATGATGATGACCGCCGCCGGCACGGTGCCGCCCGCCAAAGTGTTCGTGATCGGCGCGGGAGTCGCCGGCCTGCAGGCGATCGCTACGGCAAGGCGCCTCGGCGCCGTCGTCTCGGCGACCGACATCCGCCCGGCCGCCAAGGAGGAGATCGAGAGCCTCGGCGCCAAGTTCGTCGGCGTCGTCAAGGCGGAGGCCGCGACCGCCGGCGGTTACGCCAGGGAGCTCTCGGACGAGGACAAGAAGCAGCAGGCAGAGATGGTGGCGAAGCACATCGCCGGTCAGGACCTGGTGATCACCACCGCCCAGATTCCAGGGCGGCCGGCGCCGCGGCTGGTCAGCCGGGCCATGGTCAAAAGCATGAAGCCGGGCTCGGTCCTGGTCGATCTCGCGGTCGAGAGCGGCGGCAACGTCGAGGGCAGCAAGGTGGGCAAGGTGGTCGATATCGGCGGCGTCAAGATCGTCGGCCACGCCAACGTGCCCTCGCGCCTGGCGCCGGCGTCCAGCTCCCTCTACGCCCGCAATCTGCTGAGCTTCGTCAGCCTCCTGATCGATCCCGAGACCAAGCAGCTGGTGATCAACGAGGCGGACGATCTGGTCAAGGGTACGCTGCTCACCAAGGACGGCAAGGTCGTGCATCCGGCCTTGACCCAGAACCAAGCCGCCTGAAACGCCACGTCGGGGGAACAACCATGGCAGAGATCGATCCGACCGTCTTCAACCTGATCGTGTTCGTGCTCGCCATCTTCGTCGGCTACTACGTGGTCTGGAGTGTGACGCCGGCGCTGCACACGCCGCTGATGTCGGTGACCAACGCGATCTCGAGCGTGATCGTGGTCGGCGCCCTGATCGCGGCCGGGGCGGGCGGGCTCAGCTTCTCAACCGTGGTCGGCTTCCTCGCCGTCGTGCTTGCCGGGGTCAACATCTTCGGCGGCTTCACCGTCACCCAGCGCATGCTCCAGATGTTCAAGCGGCGCGGTTGAGGAGACCGCCATGAGCGCCAATCTGGTCGCGCTGGGGTATCTGGTCGCCGCGGTCTGCTTCATCCTGGCGTTGCGCGGGCTGTCGTCGCCGACCACGGCGCGGCGAGGCAACCTGATCGGCATCGCCGGCATGGCGATCGCGATCCTCTTCACCCTGTTCCACTTGCCGAACGCCGGCGTCGGCAGCTATGTCGTTTTGCTCATCGGCCTCGTCGATCGGCGGCGGCATCGGCGTCGTGATCGCGCGCCAGATCAAGATGACTGCGATGCCGCAACTGGTCGCGGCCTTTCACAGTCTGGTCGGCATGGCGGCAGTGTTCGTCGCCGCGGCGGCGCTCACCAATCCCGCCGAGTTCGGCATCACGGATCCGAGCGGCGCCATCAAGGGGGCGAGCCGGCTCGAGATGGGGCTTGGCGTGATCATCGGCGCCATCACCTTCTCGGGCTCGGTGATCGCCTTTGCCAAGCTTCAGGCGCTGATGCGGAGCGCTCCGATCATGCTGCCCGCGCGCCATGTGATCAATGGCGCGGTCGGCGCCGCGATCGTGATTCTCCTGATCCTGTTCATCGCGAGCGCGAGCCACCTCACCTTCTGGCTGATGACCCTGCTCGCCTTCGCGATCGGCTTCCTCTTGATCATCCCGATCGGTGGCGCCGACATGCCGGTCGTGATCTCGATGCTGAATTCCTACTCGGGCTGGGCAGCGGCCGGCATCGGCTTTACGCTGCACAACCCGATGCTGATCATTACCGGCGCCCTGGTGGGCTCCTCGGGCGCCATCCTCTCCTACATCATGTGCCACGCGATGAATCGCTCGTTCATCAGCGTGATCCTCGGCGGCTTCGGCGAGACCGGCGCCGCGGCTGCCGATACCGGCGACAAGGTGGTCAAGCCCGGCTCGGCGGAGGATGCCGCCTTCATCATGAAGAACGCCCGTTCGGTGATCATCGTGCCGGGCTACGGCATGGCGGTCGCCCAGGCCCAGCACGCGGTGCGTGAGCTGATGAACAGTCTGACCGAGGAGGGCGTCGACGTGAAGTTCGCGATCCATCCGGTCGCCGGTCGCATGCCCGGGCACATGAACGTGCTGCTCGCCGAGGCCAACGTGCCCTACGACGTCGTGTTCGAGATGGACGAGATCAACAACGACTTCCAGAGCACCGACGTCGCCTACGTGATCGGGGCGAACGACATCACCAACCCGGCCGCCAAAGACGATCCGTCCTCGCCGATCTACGGCATGCCGGTGCTCGATGTCGACAAGGCCAAGGCGGTGTTCTTCGTCAAGCGTTCCATGGCACCCGGCTACGCCGGCATCGACAACACTCTGTTCTACAAGAACAATACCATGATGTTGTTCGGCGACGCCAAGAAGATGACCGAAGAGATCGTCCGCGCGATGGAATGACAGGGGCGAGCTGGACTTACGGCCACGCATTCGCCGGCGCTGACTAGTATCACGGCTAAAAATTGCATTAGGATGACTTGAGAATGAACCATCATTAATTTGATTGCTCGGGACGAGCATCTTATATGCCAGCCGCCAACCTTGGAATCTTCACATCGAGCGTCCCGGCGACATGGCGAGATCGGGCAAAGCCCGGACTGGGTCCCCCGGCACGGCCCAGGTCGACGACCTGGTCAGCTGGTCGGAGGAACGCGCCGCGGCCTATGAGGCCGCCAGGCGGGACATCGACCGCCTGCAGCCCGGCCAGGCGATCGTCTACCACGAAGGCTATCTCGCCATCGACGCCGCGGGTGATGCTGCGGTCGCCGGTCGGGCCGCCGCTTTCCTCGAGGCCGGAACGGAACTGGGCGAAGGCTTCCTTGGCCAACGCTGGATACGGCCGGATTGCTATCAGTATATTTTCTGGAGGTCCCGGCGATGACCGAGGCGGCGACCACGATCGTCACCTTCACGGTGACCGACGTCGAGCGAGTGCACGGCGCCGGCCGGCTCGTCGCCCTGGCCAAAGTGGAGCTTGAGCTGGACGGCGTGGTGCTGGTCATGCAAGGCGTTCGCGTCCTCCGTCAGCGTGACCGCATCACCACGCAGGCGCCGCGATTTCGCGACCCCCGTACGGGCAGTTGGATACCGGCAATGATCGTCCCGGACGAGCTTGGCCGAGCGATCTCGCGCGAGCTGCACCAGATCCTGTTCTGCCAACGCAAGAGCGATCCCGGCGAGACCGTCATTCGCGCGAGCGAGTAGCCGTTCTGCCGGGCGGCGGCCCGGCTGCCGGCCGAGTCGATCAGTCCGGCAGCCGGCTTGAGGTCTGCGCTATGTCGAGCGGGCGCGTTGGCTATTTCGGCCGCGGCCCGGTCGGCATCATGATGTGGGCGTAGGGTGTGCCCTTCCACATCACATAGGGTCCGCCGGAATTGGGATCCGTCGAAATGCTCTCGAGCATCTCAGGATGAGGCGCCAGAATCATCACGTGCGGACCCTCGGTGACCCACTGGTTGTCCGCGGTTGGCGCCGTGGCGAACGGATCGATGTTGCTCGCGCCGTCACCAGGCGGGTCGCCCGCCAGCATGTACGCCAAGCCGAAATGCGCCGGCTTGTAGTCCTTCTTCTGCGCCATGTAGGCATCGGTCCAGGCCAGCCACTCGGCGTCGACGCAGATCGCCGCGGTCAAGCCGCCCTCATAGGGGAAGCAGGTGTACTTACCGCTGCCCTGCCGCAGGAGATTGCCCTTGTTGTCCATGACCGTCGCCGTTTCGGCCACGGCCGGCGGCGCGGCGCTCAGCGCGTTCTTGATGAGTGCTTCCTTGTCCTGCGCCAGGGCGAGACTGGCGCCGAAGGAGCCGAGAATGACAACGGCGGTGCCCGTGCCGATGGGGCCGAGCGTGCTTTGATCGAATAGGCTCATGGTGGCCTCCTTTATGCGTTGCCGGTGGTATCATTTTGGCGCCCCGAGGAACCGGTTGGAGCGTACCTTAACAGCCCTTGCTTCGCCGCCCTGTGAGCTGTTTCACAGGTGGAGGACGAGCTGACCGGCGGCCTTTCCGCAAAGCTCCTTGGTGACGCTGAACGCCGTGCTCAGGGATGGCTCAATCAGAACATTGCGTTTCGAACAGTTGTTGAAGGGCGGGCATGACCCGTTCGGCCCAGGAGGCGATGGCGTGATGCCCGCCCGGTGTCCGGACCAGGACCTGCTGTCGTCCGCGGTTGGTCGCCGTTGCAGCCATCGATCGAAACCAGGTCAGATCGGCGCTGCCGATCGGATCGTCGTCGAAATCGATCAGAAAGGCCGACCGGCCGACCCGCTCGGCGAGCGACCAAGCCGCCGCCAGAGCACCCGCCAGCGCCGGGTCCGCAAGCGGCGGCGAGAACGCCAGGACCAGGGCGAAGCTCTCGGGGTGGGCGAGGCCGATCTGGAGCGCACTGATGGCGCCGAGCGAGGCGCCACCGATCCCTTGGCAGCGTCGCTCGGCAACGGTCCGGAAGTGGCGGTCGATCGCCGCGACGACTGTCTCGGCGACGAATTCGCCGTATTGGGCGCCGCGCCCTTCGGCCGAACCGCGCCAGGGAACCGGCGCCAGATCGCGGCTGCGCAGCCCGTCGTCGGAGGCGATGCCGACCACGATCATCGGCGGCAAACGGTGATCGGCGATCGCACGATCGAGCTGGGTATCGAGACGCCAGCTGCCGTACCACGCCTCGCGTCGGGCAATCTCTGCCGCAACGACCGGTTCGAGGTCCGCGGCGAACGGATTCCAGTCGAACAGATCCTGACCGTCGTTGAAATAGAAGACCGGATAGCGCCGGCCTGGCGCGCAATCGTAGCCGGGCGGCAGATAGACCAGGATCCGCTTCGAGCCTTCCAGCGATGGCGCCGAAAGCGAGAAACGTTTCGAAGCGGTGCGCCGTTGCCGGGCAGGCGTTGGCTGGAGCCGCCGTCGCTGACTTCCAGCCAACGGCCAGCCTGATGAACAGGATGGCCGCCAGAGATATCGAGAACGCCGCGTGAGCCGCCACCAGCCGAGCCCGGGCAGCGGTGATAGTGGCTGAACCCTGCATCGCAATGCGGATCGTTTGATCGAGCGTTCCTGGGGCCGCGTCGTAGCGCGCAGGCTGCACGACGCGAGGCTTGAAGGCAACCGGGTCCTCCGCGGTGTGTTATGCACGGGCCAGCCGGGTCTCGACGATTTCGATTATCGTCCCGAGCGTCGGCGAGGCGGCCGGCTGAGCCGAGCCACTACGCAGGCAGGTGCTTGCGCCACGTCATCAGAAGCGAGACACTCAGAAAGCGACAAAGCCGAAACGCAGACATCCCTGGTGGAGGATCGAGCGATGACGGCAAGCATTGTTCAGGAACTCCAAGTCCAGCTGCCTCTCAGGCTGCAGCCCTACGCGCTCGAGGGGCGCGGCGCTGGCCTGGTGATCGTCGACGAGATTCACGGCTTCTGCACGCCCGGGGCCGGCGCTCTGGCGCCGCAGGAACACGACCCACAGATCGCCGGCATGGTTGCCGAGACCGATCGGCTGGCGCGACGCTTTGCCGCCGAGAAGCGCCCGATCCTCGCCTTCCTCGATACCCACGAGCCGGGCAAGGCTGAGTTCCCGTACCCGCTGCACTGCGAGGCCGGCAGTGGCGAGGAGAATCTGGTGCCGGAGCTCGAATGGCTCGAGGACTGCGGCTGCGCCACCCTGCTGCGCAAGGATTGCATCGACGGCTTCATTGGCGGCATCGAAGCGAGCTTCGTCGGCGGCGGGCACGGCCAGTACCACAACAAGGTCGTGGACTGGATCAACAGCCATCGATTGGACACGCTGATCGTGGTCGGCATCTGCACCGACATTTGCGTCATGGACTTCGTGCTGACGCTGCTCTCGGCGCGCAACCACGGCCTGATGCCGACGCTCCACGACATCGTCGTCTACGAGCCGGCAACCGCGACCTACGATCTACCGCTCGCCGCCGTCGCGCAGCTGGGACTGCCGCCGACCGCCGCGCATCCCAAGGCGGAGACCCACCACATGGGCCTCTACTTCATGGCCTCGCGCGGCGCGCTGCTCGCGTCCGAGCTGAGCTGAAGAGCGCGCCCCTGCCGCCCGGCACCGAGCCGGAGCTACTTCTTCTTTTCGCCGCGTGCTGGGGTTTGCCCTTGCGCTTGGTCGAAGCCATGTCCTCGAGTTCGCTTTCGGTCATCGAATCGGCCATCTCCCTCGATGCGCCCTTGAGGCTCGACCTAGGTATCTCGCCGCGCTTGGCGGCGAGCGCCGCGCCCGCGGCTTTCTGCTGCGCTTGCGATTTCGCCGGCATCTCGCTCCTCCATGGCAATCGATCGCAGGAGGAACGGTCATGGCCCGAGATTCGTTCCTAGGCCGGCTATCCGCCATTTGCTCGATGGCTGTCTACGAGGATCCGATCAAAGAGGGGCGCGCAGCGCGCGCCAAACGCATGTCCCGTCTCGGCAACGGCTTCGACAAGCTCGCCCACTGGACGGCCCGCCACGCCGGCCGCCCGGCGACGTTCGCTCTGGCGCTCGCCATCATCCTGGTCTGGGGGGTGAGCGGCCCGATCTTTCAGTGGTCGGACACCTGGCAGCTGATCATCAATACCGGCACCACGATCGTCACCTTCCTCATGGTGTTCCTGATCCAGAACACCCAGAACCGCGACACAGAGGCACTTCAGCTCAAGCTCGATGAGCTCATCCGGGTCAACGAGAAAGCGCGCAACCGCCTGCTCCGGCTCGAGGAGCTGACCGAAGAGGAAATGGAGCATATCAAGACGACATTCACGGGCCTGGCGCAATCCAGCCCGCCTCTGATCGAGGAGGAAGAGGAGCAGAGCGGGTAGCGAGAACGCTCGCTCCAATCCTTGACGACCGTGGTCGATCGCCCTACGCCGCAGCCAATTCGGTCGGGACGGCGGGCGCGCTCTCGGGCTGATCGGGCGCGCGCGGGTCGAGCCCGGCGGCGATCGGCGAGGTGCGGCTGGCGCCGGCCTGAACGAAATCCGGCCGGGCGGCAGGCGGCAGCGGCGCGCGATGCCTGGTCCGATACCAGGTGAAGGCGATGAACAGCAGGTGCACGGCGGCCGCGTAGAGGAACAGGCCGCCGAGCCCGATCTGCTCCATGGCAAACGCCGCGAGCGACCGGGCCGATCGTCGAGCCGACGCCCCAGGTCAAGAGCAGCCCGCTGCTCGCCTCGAGAAAATCCGCGCGCTCGACGTAGTCGTTGGTGTGCGCCACGCAGAGCGAATACATCGAGTAGATGCAGCCGCCGAACACCACGACGGCGCCGATCAGGACGTAGGGCGACAGCGCCGCCTGCGCGAGGACGGCAGGGAACAGCCCGCCGCCGCCCCGCGCGTCGCCCGCAACCGCAAGCACTGCGCCCGCGAGCACCGCGAGCAGGCAGGCGAGCATCAGGACGCTGCGCCGGTCGATCCGGTCGGAGAGACGCCCCAAGGGGAGCTGGAACAGGGCGCCCCCGATCAGGGCCGCGCTCATGAACAGCGCAACGCCGGTGGTCGAAAGGCCGACGTCCTGCGCGAAGATGGCGCCGAGACCGCCAAAGGCGCCGTTGGCGAGGCCGACGAAGAAGCAGCCGAGCACGCCGACCGGCGACATCCGATACAGCCGGGCGAGGCGCAGATGCACCGCGCCGAGCGGCTGCGGCGCGCCCGCGGTGGTCAGGCTGACCGGGACCAGCGCCAGCGTGATCGCGATCGCGGTCACCACGAACAGGCGGAAGCCGCCGGGCTCGCCGAGCGGCAGCAGCATCTGGCCAGCCGTGATCGCAACGAGCTGAATCACCATGTAGATGGCGAACAGCTGGCCGCGGTTGGCGTTGCTGGCCTTTTCGTTGAGCCAGCTTTCGATCACCATATAGAGGCCAGCAAAGGCGACCCCGGTGACCAGGCGCAGGAGGATCCAGGTCAGCGAATGGACCATGAGCACCATCGTCAGGACCACCGATGCGGCGATCGCCGCCATCACCGCAAAGGTCCGGATGTGACCGACCCGCTGGACGATCGGCGGCGTGCCGAGGCAGCCGAGCACGAAGCCGGCCGAATAGCCGGATG
The DNA here is from genome assembly GCA_963815435.1 of uncultured Alphaproteobacteria bacterium. GTDB lineage: Bacteria > Pseudomonadota > Alphaproteobacteria > Geminicoccales > Geminicoccaceae > DATAOG01. The sequence continues at coordinate 74,759 of CAWFGZ010000031.1, read as the reverse complement.
CGATCAGGCCGATCGAGGTGGTCGAGAAGTGCTCGAAGCTCGCTCTGACCGGCAGCAGGATGCCGAGCAGCCCGTTGCCGAGCAGGAGGATCGCGGCACCCAGCAGGAGGGCGGAGACAGAGACGAGCGTGGCCATGAAGGTCGGACTCAGGTGATCGACGACGGGCGAATTCGGCGCTGGGACGCACGCGGCCCGCTGGTCCGGGCGTCCCAGAGGCGCCTGGATAGCGCAGCCGGGACCGGCTGTGCACCCCCCGGCGGCGGGTGTTCCGGAGTGATCGATGGCAGGCGGTGAGCAGGGCGGCGCTCTGGTCTTCGACCGGACGACCGTCCGGCGCCGGCGCGAACGGGTCGCCGCCGGGCTCGACGGCGTCGACTTTCTAATCCGCGAGGCTGCCTCGCGCCTAGTCGAGCGGCTCGGCGACATCAGGCGCAGCTTCCCGCTCGCGGTCGACCTAGGCTGCCATACCGGGCAGCTGGCGCAGGCACTCGCCGGCAGCGGGCAGATCGGCCAGCTGATTCAGTGCGACCTCGCCCCCGCCATGGCCCAACGTTCGACCGGAGCGCGCCTGGTCGCCGATGAGGAGCTCCTGCCGTTCGGGGCGGAAACGCTCGACCTGATCCTGTCCTGCTTCAGTCTGCACTGGGTCAACGACCTGCCCGGCACGCTTGCCCAGATCCGCCACGCGCTCAAGCCCGACGGATTGTTTCTGGCCGCGCTGCCCGGCGGCACGACGCTGATGGAGCTGCGCGAGGCCCTGCTGCAGGCCGAGCTCGAGATCAGCGGCGGCGCCGCCCTCCGCGTGGCGCCGTTCGTCGACCTGCGTGATGCCGGTATGCTGCTCCAACGCGCCGGCTTCGCCCTGCCGGTGGCCGACGTCGAGACGCTGACCGTTACTTACGACCACCCCATCAAGTTGATGGCTGAGCTGCGCGCCATGGGCGAAGCAAACGCGCTCGCCGATCGCCCTCGCCGCCCGTTGGGACGGGCCATCCTCGGGCGCGCCTGCGCGATCTATCAGGAGCTGTTCGCCGATGTCCGCTGCCGCGTTCCGGCGACCTTCCAGCTCCTGATGCTCTCGGGCTGGAAGCCTGATCGCGACCAGCCGCAGCCGCTCCGGCGCGGCAGCGGCCAAGTCAATCTGGCCCGCGCTCTCGGCGTCCCAGTCGAGGTGCTCGAGGGCAAGACGAAGCGCCCGCCGCGATGAGCAGGTCTTGCGGCCGTCGCGCAACAAGAAGAAGCGCGGCCCCCGCGGGGGCCGCGCCATTCACGTCTGGCTGCTGAGCGCTCGCTTACTTGGGCATCTTCGGCTTGACGCCGATGTCGTTGAACGCCGCCTGGAGTTTCTTGACACCCTGGTCGGCCTTGCCGGACGTGCAGAGCGTACCGCCCTCGGTGCGCAGCGCCTTGGCATCGGCGGCCTTGGTGGCCTTCTCATGCTTCACGATCGCCGCGTCGAACTGCTTCTCGAGCGCCGTGCACTTCTGCGCCGAGGTCGCTGCGGCCATCGCCGGCGCGCTCGCAAGCATGAGAACTGCGGCGGCGGGCACGATCAAACGTGTGAACATGGGAACTGCCCCCTTCAGAGCATCGCCTGGTGACCGACAATTCGATCGCCCGGCGGGCGTATACGCCGACAATGTGGCCGCATCGTGTCCGCCGGATTAAATTGCGGTAATCTGGTGTAGAGTTGGCTCCGGTCGAGGCGCTCGAGGCAAGGCTAAGCCCCGCGGCGATCAACCGCTCCCGCTTTCGCTGCCAGAGACAAAGAGGGCGCGGTCCTTTCGGACCGCGCCACGGAGTCGGGTGTCTTAGGGGATCTAATGCTCTTCCTCGGGAAGGAAGGGTGGCCGGTCGACGACCGACCACCAATGCCCGACGACTTTACACCGCCAACGTGACGTGATGCTGGCCGCAGAATTAAATCGCGGTAACCTCGATCCCGCGGAGTCAATCGGGTCCGGGAGGTCCCATGTCGCCGCGCTATCGACCTTTCCTCGACGGACCGTGGCGCCTCGCGATGGGGCTGAAGGCGCTCGATCTCGAGGATTGGATCGAGATCGACGATCGCCTCGCCGCGCAGCTGGGAGAGCGCCGTCGCCTGCTCACGGCACGGCGCGAAGAGGTCTTCGCCGCGCTGCCCGAAAGCGCGGCCGGTCAGCGGGAAGTACTCGAGCTGTTGCTCGAGCACCTGCCGCGGCGCTTTCCCGACCTGTACCAGCGGCATGACGGACAGCTGATCAACCGGGTCACCGACGAGCACTTCGCACTCGCGACCTGGTCGGGCGCACCGCTCGAGCTGGCGGGCCGGCTGGTCCAGGAGGACCTCTGTCTGCTGCGGCGGGGCGAACAGGGCTATCGCCTGGTCGCCGCGGTGCTTTGCTTTCCCTCCCACTGGCGCCTCGCCGACAAGCTCGGCCGCCCTCTGGACGTGATCCATGGCCCCGTCCCCGGCTTCGCCGAGCGCCTCGCCGCGACGGTTGATCGCTTTTTCACCGGCCTTCGGGTCGAGCGGCCGGTCTGGCGGACCAACTGGAGCCTGGTCGACACGCCCGAGCTGTTCCTGCCACCGGAACATCGCCGCTGGCAGAGAGCGATCTCGGTCGATCGAGCGGGCGAACAACTCTGGCTCCGGGTAGAGCGGCAGACGCTTCGCCGCCTGCCGTGCTCGGGCGACGTGGTTTTCGGCATCCGCACCCACGTCGACCCGCTGGCCGCGGCGATCGACACGCCGGCTGCGGCCCGCGCGCTTGCCGATCGCGTGCGCGAGCTGCCGCCGGCGATGGCGGTCTATAAGGGCATCGCGCCGATCCGCGCGCCGCTGCTCGGCTATCTCGAGCGCCTGGCCGCCACGAGCTAGGGGCCGAGCGCCGGCGGATAGGGCCCGGCCTGATCCTTGAGCTCGAGCGCCCGTGAGAGCACCCAGTGCACGCTCGGAAAAGCCAGCTCGGCCCAGGGGATCGCCGTCCACTCGAACAGATCGAGCTCCAAGGTTTCGAAACCCGCTGCGACGTCCGGCGCGAGCAGCTCCGCGCGGTAGAACAGCTGCACCTGGCCGATCCGGACCACGTTGTAGACGGCGAGCAGCCCGTTGATCGCGATCCTCGCGCGTGCCTCCTCCCAGGCCTCGCGCTTCGCGCCGTCCTCGGTGCTCTCACCGATCTCCAGATAGCCCGCCGGGACGACCCACCAGCCCGCCCGCGGCTCGATCGCGCGGCGGCAGAGGAGGATCCGGTCCTGCCAGGTGCAGACGGCGCCGACCACGATCTTGGGGTTGCGGTAGTGGATCTCGCCGCAGGCGGTGCAGACGTAGCGCTCGAGCGTATCGCCTTCGGGCCGCTTCAGCTCGACCGGGGCACCGCACTGTGAGCAGAACCGCATCGGCCCGCGAGCCCTCGCTCGCTCAGCACTTCTTGAACAGCGATTTGGCCGCGCCGCGTACCGACTGCTTGGCTTCGATCGCCGCTCGCGCCCGATTGATCTCGGCTTCCAGCCGCGCGATGTAGGCTTCGAGCTCTTCGAGTGACCAGTTGGCCAGATCGGGCGGTTTGGTGACGGGGCGCCGCGGCAGGTCGTCTTCCTCTTCCGCCATGATCGTGAACCTCCTTGTAACGCGCTCGCTACGGCACCTCGAGATCGTGCTCTTCGGCGACGTGGTCGACCATGTCGCCGAGCATCCGAAGCACGTGCTCATCGGTCACCTGGTAGAACACCTGGCGGCCCTGGCGATCGGCCTGCAGCAGCCGCGCCGCGCGCAACAGACGCAGATGATGGCTGACCAGCGAGGGCGACAGCCTGAGGCGCTGCGCCATGTCGCCGACCGAAACCTTCTCGGCGAGGCAGCTGAGGATGATCCTGAGCCGGCTCGGATCGCTCATCAGACGGAACATCTCGGACAGCTCGTAGACCTGGTCTTCGCTGAGCCGCTCCGAGGTAGCATTGGTCCGACGTCTGAGCATGGGCTCCCGATCGCGAACGAGTGCGCCGCGCGCGGATGGCCGCGGCCGGCCGGAAATTAGGCGAGAACCGCGCCGATGTACAGCACGGCGCCGCGGCGCGACAATCGCCGGAGTCAAGCCGTCATCAGCAAGGGCAACGAAGCCGTCGGTTTGAAATTGGCGGCAGCAACTTTACCGTCTCCGGCTCGGAGAGCACTCCTTCGAAGCATGCTTTCGACGACTGTGTCTCCCTCCGCAATGCATCTCGTTGGAACCCGGTTCGATAGGCAAGCTACGGCTTCCCACCTGCAGCCACGACAAATTCGCCTGGAATGGCATAGCTGCCATCGTCGCGCCGAAAACCGGCGATAAAGTCCAAGAACCTATCCTCTACATCTCGTCGCGTGGTTGCATCGAAGCGCTTAGCGGCGAGCGCGACCGCTCCCCCGTCAATCATCGCGGTCAGCGCATCATGCTTGCTCGCATAGTCGACGGTCACCCGCAATCGATGCACCTCCACATGTGAAAAGCCGCCGCTCTCTGAAGTCATGATTAGTGAGTCTCCCGTGCCGAGGCCAAAAAATAGCGGGCAAACTTCGGACTGAACCACGCTGTCGACGATGGGAAATATTTCGGCCCAACCGCAGTTCTTGCGTTCACCCCAAACAGCGACGACAACTCGACCACCCGGCCGCAGAATGCGAAACATCTCCGTCACTGCCCGTTCAGGATCGCGCACATACATCTGGCCAAGTGCGCATAGCGCAACGTCATACGCCTCGTCGGGCAGATCCATCGCGCCGGCATCCATGCGCTTGGCCTTGACATTGGCATTTCCGACACGTCGCGCCTGCTCATGGATCAAGCGGACCATCTCTTCAGAGATATCCATCGCCGTGACCAAGCCATCATGGCCAACGATCTCGGCCGCTCGGAAAGTAACCAGGCCCGAACCACAAGCGACATCGAGCACATTTTCGCCGCGCCTGAGCTCGGCCCGAGCGAACATAGCGGCATGTGCTGGCGCAAGGTTCTCGCGCCATGCAGCTTCATCGACCTTCGCGGCAGCATCCCAGCCGTAGCGCTGAATACGGCATTGTAGCCCACCATCCATGTAATATATAAGGCAGGTCAAGCTATTAATACCCCAAGGTGATACCTGACAATCAGGCTGCATATTTGACGGGGTCGGGCTCGAAGTAGCGCCGGATGCGGCCCGGTGAGCGCTGAATGGCGCGCAGCACCGCGCGGGTATCTGCGACGAGCGCGTCCTTGGAGTCGGGCTGTGACTTCTGGCGCAACCTCTGCTTGACGTGGTTGTTCAGATATTCGTCCGGGTTGTGCTCGGGCGCGTAGGCCGGCAGGTAGAACAGCTCGATCTCATGGCGATGGCTCTGGACCCAAGCCTTGACCTTCCTGGCATGGTGCACCTTCAGGTTGTCGACGACGAGGAACACCTTCTGCTCGGCGTCCTTGATCAGCCGACGCAGGAAGGTGATGAACCGCTCGACGTCGAGCGCGCCATCGTAGAGCATGAAGCGCATCAGGCCGCGGTTGGAGACGGCCGAGATCATGCTCTTGGTGATCCGTTTGGCGGTCCGGGCGATCACCGGCGTCTGGCCTCGCGGGGCGTAGCTGCGGCCGATCTGGTCCTGGTTGGAGATACCGGTCTCGTCGCCCCAATAGATGATGGCACGCTCTCGCTTGGCGCGCTTGGCGATCGCCGGGTAATCGCGCGCCAACCAGGCGGCCACGGCGGCGGGAGCGCGTTGCTTGGCGCGAACCAACGGCTTCTGCGGGGTCATGCCCCAGCGTTTCAGGTAGAGCTGGACGGTCGAGAGGCCGAGGCGCTTGCCGAAGCGACGCTCGATCAGCTCGCGCGCCGCCCGTGACGTCCACAGCGCGAACGGCAACTTCAGCTGGTCCGGCGTCTTGTCGGCGATCCAGCGGCGGACCTGTCGCGCCTCCTCGGCGGTGAGTGCTCCCTGGCCCTTGCGCCCGGAGACCCGACGGCCATCCAGCAAGCCGGCCTCGCCCTGCGCACGGTAGCGCTTGAGCCAGATGTTGACCGTCTGTCGCTGCACGCCCACCGCTCTGGCCGCCTCGGCCTGGCTCATGCCGCGCCGCTCGACCAGCACGATCGCCCGCCGCCTGAACGCTTCCTGCGCCGCCGGGCCGATGCTGCGAAAGTCACCGTGCGTCCATCCATCACACATGACACGGTTCCCCCGCCTTGTCAGGTATTATGTTGGGGAATTAGTAATTGGGTGTGCGCCATGGGTGGCGCTCCCCGAGTACGGCGTTGAGGGCGACCGCGCGCCCGAAAAGAAGCTCGGTGCCGGCGAGTTAGGGTTCGAACTTCGTGCGTCCGGTTCAGGCGGCGTCGCTTCGCGAGGGGCGGATCAGCACTTCGGCCGAGATGCCGAGCCGCTCATGCAGACGCCGGATCATGGCGATCGAGAGCCCGCGTTTGCGGCTGAGAACCTCCGCAATGCGGGTCCGCGTGCCAATGATGCCTTCCAGGTCCTTGCGCGTGAGACCCTGCTGCTCCATGCGAAACCGGATCGCCTCGATCGGATCGGGCGGGTCCATCGGGACGCGCTCGGCCTCGTAGGCGTCGATCAGCGTCGCGAGCACGTCGAGCCGGTCGCCCGCGGGCGTGCCCGCCTTCGCGCCCCACAGTCGCTCGACCTCGGCCAGGGCCGCCTCATGGTCGGCCCTCGAGCGAATAGGCTTTACCTCAGCGGTCATGCTCCACCTCCGCCACGTCGATCGCGCAGCCCCTCGACGCCCGCGGCGTTGCACCGGATCACCCAGTCCCGCAGCGTCTGGCGGTCCATGCCCGCCTGGCGGGCGGCCTGCTCGCGGCTCATCCCGTCGAGCGCGTTGGCCACACCCAGCAGCCGGCAGGCGACCCGGCCATCACTCTCCCGCCGGGCGCGACGCCGCAGCTCTTCGGCGGCGATATCGTCACGGAGCGGCACCGGTGCAGCCATCGCGTCACCTCGCTGCATCATCATGCAGCATCGCACACCATACAACCGCAAATTTCACAACCAAGGTGAGGTCAAAATATCGCAGGGCTGGTATAAGTTAAAATCAACTCTCGCCCGCTCGTCTTGCAAGTCTCCCTTTCTTGGGCCGACTCAGCGGCATCAATGCCATCCACGACTTACGATTGCTGCACGTTTGCTCGACCGGCTGAGTCAGATTGATCCGAATGCGCCACCAGTGACGCATCTCTGGCGCATTTATGGCGCAAAAATGCACCAGTTTTTACTTGCCGCCCCGGCGTCTCCAGCCGATCAGCCTCAACTCAGTCCATCGCATGCGCGGCAAATGCCATCGAGCCGAAAAAGCCAATGAATTCAGCGCCCGATCTCCAGCCAACGGCCCCGCCGATTGATCCCAACGTTGAGTTGACTGGAGGATCAATGCGCCACAGGCTACACTTTTGTAGCATCGGCCGGTCCGACCGACTGCCGCGAACTACGCCGCGGCGGGCCATCTTCGAGCCATCGCTTGCTGAGCATGTATGCTTATCTCACTCCGAGGAAGCTTTTTGAGATCTTGTCTTGAATTCTCTTAATCTCTGACTTAAAGGTTATCGGAATCATCGCTTCTAGCTCATCGCGCGCGGTTTTCATCCGGGCGGAGACTTCGTCCTTAATTTTGAATGCATCTGTGTCATGCAGGAAATTCTTCAGCAGCTGGAGGGCTGTCCGACCAAAGAGTTCTCAAAGATCTCCTGCTCGCGTTTCGCGAAGACGTTATCCTGAACGACTTCGTAAGCCGCCATCCAGAAGGCTAGGTTTTCCTTGGCCTCCGCAATGCGCTGCCGGGCGGGTCCGTCCACGTATTTCGCAAGATCCTTCTGCACCATCGCGTCGAGCCGGTTCATCAGCTCGACGAAGTAGAAACGTTCGCCTTTCCTGAAAAAATCGCCGAGCGAAAACCAAAGCAGGGCACGACATCGAACTACGATCGACGGATGCGACGTGATCGCGCCCTGAAAGCCACTCTTGAGATCCACATGGCGAAGCTGCGAGAGGAAGGTGCTGACGTCGAAGCGAAGGTGCCTACTGCTTAAGCCGGATGCCGTCTTCATCAGGGCACGCACGGCGACATCTAGGGAGCGGCACGCCATGAGGCCGATCCGGTCGACGGAAATTTCCTGGCTCCGCAATTGCATGCAGAATTCGAGGCTTTCCTCGCGATCCCGACGGTTCTTTAGGCCATGTCCAAGCAGAAAGTGTCCAAGCTCGTGTCCCGCAACAAACTCGATCTCGTCTTCGTCCAGCAGATCTACGATGGCCGAGGAGAAGCGGATCACGCAGATCTTGGTATTGCTAGCGAAGTATTCCGCCTGAATCGCTGGGGAGGCGTAGACAAAGGCCTGCACCGCCTCAGCCGGTATGTGGAGGCGTTCGTAGACGCGCCGCAGGCTGGTTGAAAGCGACGGCGTGACCGCATCACCGATGAGCAGGTCGTTCTGCGCGAAGTAGCTGCGGAGGTGACTCGTCTGATTTGCAGTGCCATCACTCTCGCCTCTGAGGGTGTCGCCGGCAAAGCGGGCCTTCTCGGCGAGAGCGTAAGCCGGCTTCAAGCGGTCATCGACCATACTTCTTTCGAGCTTCGGCAACTAGGTCGATCATCCTCTGGGCACTCTCCCGCTCCGCACCCTCGGGAAGCGTGCTCAGGCGATTGTTCCATTTGTTAAACTCCGTCCGGAGGTGCGTTTTAATCCGCTCTCGGTCCCAGTCGGCTTCGATTCCCAAGATATCCTCGACGCTCGATTGACCAGAGATCGCGGCGTTGAGGCCGATGATCCGCTGATCACGCATCTTCTCAATCTCGTCGTAGTCGAGTTCAAGGGCAGCCGCAACCTTTCGAATGGTCTTCATCTCTTCGGGATCAGCCCTGCCGTCCGCCGCCATCACGTCGAAGCAGAGCTCGATTGCTTCGTATTTGATGGATTTCTCGCCAACCTCGTTGAGGCGCGCAGTCAGCCGGCTCAGGCTCAGGTTCCCTGCTTTGGCCGCCGCATGCGCGTCCTTCATGGCTTCGTTATAGAGCCTCTTGAGAGAAATCCGTTTCTCGCCGGCGAAGGGTAAGATCGCGCGTGAAATCCAATCCTGTAGGATCCGTCCCTCGGTGTAGTTGAGCGAGCCGTCGGCCATCGCAACCGCCATCGCGATCGTGATGCTTAGGGCCCGCGCTTCGTCCCTGTGTGCCGCAGCTTCTTTGTAGCCTTTCGCCGACACATGGAAGTCGAACTCAAGCGAACCTTGCCAGAGAAGGCCGAATCATCTTTGCTGTGGTAGCCGTTGAGGATCTGTGGCGGACTATCCAAATCAACCATTCGAACAACAGCTATGAGCTTGCGATGGCCGTCATAAGGAGTCTGGAGAATCTCTGGAAAGACAACTCCGATTTTGACCCAGCTCGCGAAACCTTGATCGGGAGAGACCTTGCCCACTTCCACAGTATGTTGATAGACGATGGTGGCGGGCTCCTGAAAAGTTTCAATGGCGGATATGACGGGTTCGAGCGCGCTTCCGGTTTCGTCAAAGACAGACGTGACGAAACCAATTTGCTTAGTCTCTGTCAAAGGGAAAAGGCCCTTCGCCTCGACGAGCTTCGCAAGAGGCCCCTCGCTGTCTTGACCTAAAGTGGTGTCGTTGAAACGGATCGTGAAATCTCCCATGCCTCGAAATGCAAGGTCCATGTTCTCGGAAAAGCTGCCCTTCCCGGTCGCCGAGCGAGCGGCGGCGGTGACAGTTCGAGCGCCTGCAGAAAAGAGTAGACGAATGAGAAACCAGACAAAAACGATCAGAATGAAGCTGCCGATTGCTTCCATGTCATTCCACCAGAAACCTGTCGATTTCGTTGGCGTCTTCCTCCGAGTTTGAGGTCATGGAGAGATCGACTTTGGTTTGCCGTCCGGTCGCGACGTCGACGAAGGAGCACTTCATCACCTGATTCTCATCGTAGGCGAAGGTCACCTTGATCTCCTGCCCTTCGGGTCGCCCCGGTGGCAGCGAAAGCGCGCCCTCCCAGATGACTTTTGTAAAGCGTGGATCGGTCTCCGGAGCCCTCGACTCTCGTTACCCGGCAACGTACTCCCTCTTGTCCGGCATGGACCGTGTAGAACGATTCCGTGACCGCGCAAGGAATTTTCTCGCCCTTGCAAATCAGCACGCTGTTCACAAGCTTCGCTTCGTTTCGCGCGGCATCGTGCCCAACGGCAATCGTGCCAAAGCACATATTGGTCGTTTCACGCACCTTGATCCTTTGAATTGAATTACGTTGAGCGGCCGAAAGGGAAGAACGGTCGCCCTTATAGGCAGCATAAAGGGCAGCACCCAGAGCCACGACTTCGTCCACGTTGACGGTCGAAATGGGCTCCTGCCCAAAAACGCGTTTGACGCTATGCAAGACAAGCGGAATGCGGGTGCTCCCTCCGGCGAGGAACACGCCTTGAAGCGTGCCAGGTTCGATCCCGGCTTCATCGAGAGTGGCTTCGCAGAGCATTTCCGCCTGCGCCACCTTTGAGGAAATCGTTTCCTCGAACTCTAAGCGGGTGACCTCTATCATACGACGCGCGACGCGAAGTGTGACGCTGTCGCGCCTTGAAAGCGACTTTTTCTCCTCTTCAAAGTTGTTCGGTGAAGTCCTCGGGGTCCAGGAACTCGCCGGTTGAAGCCTGGAACTTGGCTTGGACGATCTTCTGCAGCGCTTCGTCGAAATCGTCGCCGCCTAGCCTAGACACGCCGTTGCTCGCGAGTACCTCGACGTCATGACCGTCGACCCGGATTATCGAAACGTCGAACGTGCCGCCGCCGAGGTCATAGACCGCGTAAGTGCCGCCGAGCGTTTCGCCACTCTTGTAGGCATAGTAGAGCGCAGCTGCCGTTGGTTCGTTGATGATGAAATTGACCTCGAGGCCAGCGGCGCGGGCCGCAGTCAGGGTCGCCTCGCGCGCCTCATGTGCGAAGTTGGCCGGGATCGTCACGACAGCTTCGCCGATCGTTCCGAGGGCCGCTTGGGTATCATCCAGGATGCGTCTGAGGACAAACGTGCTCAACTGAGTTGGCGTGTAGGCTCTGCCGAGGGCCTCATACGTCGCAGAGCTGCCCATGCTTCGCTTGAACCGGCCGAGCGCGTTAGAGCCGGGAACAAAGAGGCCTCTCCGCGCGAGCTCCCCGACATCATGCGTCCCGTCTGTGTGGAATTCGACGCAGCTGGGCGTCAGGTTGCAACCCTCCTTGTTGTGGACAATATACGGGCGGCCAGTTTCGTCGATCGCCGCAGCCGCCGAGAAAGTTGTTCCCAGATCAATTCCGATGAAGGCCGGCATAACCGTCTTCCCTATGCTTTCGGTGCGTAGATCCGGATCTTGGCTGGGAGAATCACGTCATAACCTTGCGAGGTCTTGACGCGGTAGCCAGGTATCCACGATTTCGGCGATCTTCCCAACGTGTTCCACGGTCTCTGCAGTTACCAATTTGGGACTATCGGCGACACCATCGGCCTCCCGGTAATCTGAGCCCAGCGGCGGTGAGAAAACCTCTACGCCGCACTCGGCAAAAGCGTCCGCAAGCAGCATTCTGGCCTGCTCGAAGCCTTCTCGGTCGAAGCGTCCCATTAGGAGGCTATCCTTTATCGTTTGATCGACGCGGATAAAGCGGTGCAGGAATTTCCGGAACACTTCGTTATCATAGCCCTGCCTCAGGCGGCGGATTTCGGCATCACGTTCATCAAGGCCCTTCTGCAGGGTCATAAATGTCTCTACGAGATTCTCGACTTTCCGCTCACTCTCAAGGGAGCGCTGCCGGATCCGGCTCAGTTCCGTAACAAGAGAGTCCCCGAGCTTCCCGATGCGCTTGCCGAGCACGCCCAAATGTTTGGCCCATTCCTCGGGAACGACGGTGTGCGGATTTCCCAGGAGAATGGCACGCCAGCGGTAGAGGTAAAAGGAGATGGCGACGGACGCTAGGGTGGTAACAGAGAGAATTACCACCGCGGAAATGAGAAGCAGATCGTTGCTTGCAGCTTCAAGCGCTGAAGGTTCGGCCATCTCTTCTGACCCTTCGAACGTTACAGCATCCCACGCAGCAACCGCCGGCTTCCTGAGCACAAGCCGCAACTAAGATCCAGCGGGCAGCGATCGGAAGGCGCCCCAACCGCTCCGCGCGAACGGGTATTACTTCTTCTATCATATGGTTAGCATCTAGTCGATGCAACCAGCAACACGTTCACGTCGTGGATGCAGCGCAGCGGCTTTCAGCTCGGGAGCGGCAGGCCCCGGGCCTGGAGGGCCGCGGTCTGGCGCTTCGCGAGCGCGGCGAGGTCGAAATCCTTGATCAGGTCCATGAACAGCTGGTGCCAGTTGATCTGCGCCTGAAGGTGCATGAACACCGAGCCTAGGCCGATCGCGGCCCGGTCCATCAGGACGAACTCGCGCGGCGGCGTCACGCCGCCGATCTCACGCAGCCGCCGCTGGACGTTGAACGCGACCCGCCGGCCCTGGGCGCCTGAATTGGTCTCCTCGATCAGGCGCGGCCGGTCCTCCAGGAGCGGCGCGTAGATGAACGTGGCCCAGAGATTGAGGGTCTCGATCACTTCCTGCCTGAGGTCCGAGAAGCCCCAGGTCTCGTAGGCGTGGACCGCCAGCTCCCGATCGCCGTCGCGGACCGCGTGATAGAGATCGATCACGCCCTGCACGAGCTCCGGCCGGAAGACGCGAATGCAGCCGAAATCGATCAGGTTGATGCTCAGGTCCGGTCGGGCGGCGTAGTTGCCGAGGTGCGGATCGCCGTGAATCACGGCATAGTTGTAGAAGGGCACGTACCAGGCGCGGAACATGTTGTAGGCGATCCGGTCGCGCTGCTCCTGCGGCGCGTCCTTGAGCTCGAGGAGCGGTCTTCCGTCCAGCCAGGTCATGCACAGGAGCCGCCCGGTCGAGAGCTCCGGATACACCTCCGGCACGTGCACGGCCGGCTCGTCGCGCAGCATGTCGGCGTAGAGCGCCAGGTGCTTCGCCTCGCGCCGGTAGTCGATCTCCTCGCGCAGCCGCTCGGCCAGCTCGTCGTAGATCCGCTCGGGATTGATCGAGCCGTCGTAGCGTCGGTAGACGCTGAACACGAGGCGAAGCTGCGCGAGATCCGCCTCGACCGCGCTCTCGATGTTGGGATACTGCAGCTTGCAGGCGAGCAGGCGACCATCCTTGGCGACGGCGCGGTGGACCTGGCCGAGCGAGGCGGCGGCCGCCGCCTCGAGCTCGAACGACTGAAACTTGTCCTGCCAGTTGGGGCCGAGCTCGGCCACCATGCGGCGGCGCACGAACGGGCGGCCCATGGGCGGCGCCTGCGACTGCAGCTGGGCGAGCTCGGCCGCGTATTCCTTGGGCAGTGCCTCGGGGATGGTCGCCAGCAGCTGCGCAACCTTCATCAGCGGCCCTTTCAAGCCGCCGAGAGCCGCGCGCAGCTCCTCCGCGTGCGAGGCGCGGTCGATGCTCAGGCCGAGATAGCGCGCGCCGGCAAGGCGCGCCGCGAGGCCGCCCATGGCGCCGGAGACCTGGGCGTAGCGCCACATCCGCCCGGAAAGCGTATTTTCGGGCGGGCTGTCCGAGGCGTCGGCCACGCTCAGCTCGCCATCTCGCTATCGAGCCGATCGATCAACGCCTCGATCATGCCGAGCCCCCTGGCCCAGAAGCCGGGATCCGAGGCGTCGAGCCCGAACGGCGCCAGCAGCTCGCGATGGCGAAGCGTCCCGCCGGCCCGCAGCAGCCCGAGATAGAGTTCCTGGAAACCCTCCGGTTCGGCCTGGTAGACGGCGTAGAGCGAGTTCACCAGGCAATCGCCGAACGCGTAGGCGTAGACATAGAACGGCACGTGAATGAAGTGCGGGATGTAGCTCCAGTAGGCCCGATAGCTGTCGTCGAAGCGGAAGATCGGGCCCAAGCTTTCGGTCTGCACATCGAGCCAGACCTGCCCCAGCTCGTCGGCGGTCAGTTCGGCCTTCTGGCGCGCTTCGTGCACCCGGCGCTCGAAATCGACGAAGGCGATCTGCCGGACCACGGTATTCAGGGAGTCTTCAATCTTGCCGGCGAGCATGACCCGGCGCTGGACCGGATCATCTTCGGCGTCGAGCAGCGAGCGGAAGGTCAGCTGCTCGCCGAACACCGAGGCGGTCTCGGCCAGCGTGAGCGGCGTGCCGGCCATCAACGGGCCCTGCTCGGCGGCGAGCATCTGATGCACGCCGTGGCCGAGCTCGTGCGCGAGGGTCATGACGTCGCGCGCACGGCCCTGGTAGTTCATCAGGACGTAGGGATGCACGCTCGGCACCGTCGGATGGCAGAAAGCGCCCGCGTCCTTGCCCGGGCGGAGCGCCGCGTCGATCCAGCTCCGGGCGAAGAAGCGCTCGAGGATTTCGGCCAGCGTCGGCGAGAACCGCCGGTAGGCGTCGAGCACGATGATCTTCGCTTCCGGCCAGGGCACCCGGCGATCGGCATCCTCGGGCAGGGGCGCATTGCGGTCCCAGTACTCGAGGTGGTCCAGGCCAAGCCAGCGCGCCTTGATCGCATAGTAACGGTGCGAGAGGCGGGGAAACGCGTTCTTGACCGCCTCGATCAGGGCGTCGACGACCTCGTCCTCGACCTGATTGGCGAGGTTGCGGCTCGAGATCGGATGGGCGAAGTGGCGCCAGCCGTCCTCGATCTGCTTGTCCTTGGCGAGCGTGTTGGTGACCAGCGCGAACAGGCGGACGTTGCGCTCGAGCACGGTCGCGATCGAGCTCGCGGCCGCGGCGCGCTTGGCCCGATCCTTGTCCGAGAGGAGGTCGAAGATCTCGGCGCTGGTCAGTTCCTTGTCCGCAAGCGGGAAGCGCAGCCCGGCCATGGTCTCGTCGAACAGCCGGATCCAGGCGCTCCGCCCGGTGACCGACTTCTCGTGCAGGACCCGCTCGATCTCGTCGTCGAGCTGATGCGGGCGAAAGCTGCGCACGTCGCGCAGCCAGGGCCGATAGCGGGCGAGTGCTGCCGATTCGGCGAGCTTCGCCTCGAGCGGCTCGTCCTCGATCCGATTGAGCTCGAGGGTGACGAACAGGAGCTTGACGGCGATCTGGTTGACGCGTTCCTGTACGGTCTGGAAGAAGCGCCCGATCGAGGGATCGTCGGTCCTAGAGGCGTGCAGCAGCTGGGCATAGCTCATCACCCGGCCGAGCTGTTCCTCAAGCTGCTCGAAGCGTGCGATCAGAGCCGCGAGCGCCGGGCCGTCGAGCTCAGCCAGCCGGCTCTTGAACTCGCCCTCGAGCCCCTCGGCGGCGCTCAGCGCCCGCCGCAGATCCGCTTCGACCTCCGGCGCCTCGGGCGAGCCATAGAGGTCCCCGAGATCCCATTCGGGCAGGCCAGTGGCCGCTGCCTCAGCGAGGGCCGCCTCGGCCCGCTGGCGGGGACAACTCATGCGCGTGCTCCCATTTTCGAACATCCTGCTGATATATGAACCGCCTCTGGCCAATCCAGCCGAATCCCGTTATCTGTTCGCCGACTTTTGGCTCCCGGGACGGCTTGAGGACTGGCGGCCCGTTCTCGGTGCAGGACGACGTCATCGTCGCTTTGGATCAAACCGCATCCTGACGGTGGCTGGGAGATCGGATGTCGGCGCCAGATCTTGGTCCCAACCTGGTCGAGTTGTTCGAACGTACCGCCAGACGTCTGGGTGATCGGCCGTTTCTCTGGGCGAAACGCCAAGGGGTGTACCAGCCGTGGTCGTGGGCGCGGGTCGCGAGCGAAACGCGCGCGCTCGCCCGTGCGCTCGTCGCCAATGGCCTCGCACCCGGCGACCGTGTGTTGCTCGTGGCCGAGAACCGGCCCGAGTGGGCGATCGCGGATCTGGCGATCATGGCGGCGGGTGGCGTCACCGTGCCCGCCTACACGACCAACACGACCCGCGACTACGCCTATCTCCTCCAGCACAGTGCCGCTGGGGCGGTCGTCGTGTCGGGCGATCGCCTGGCCAAACGCGTGCTGCCGGCCCTCGCCGGAGCGGCGGCGGTCAAGCTGGTCGTCAGCATCGAGCCGTTGAGCGAGGCCGGGCAACTCGGGGTCAAGGTGCTGTGCTGGCGCGAGGCGCTGGCGCTCGGCGAGCAGCTCGCAAATGCGAACCGGAGCGCGGCGTCGAAGCTCACCGCCGACGACACGGCCTGCTTCATCTACACCTCCGGTACTGGCGGCAAGCCCAAGGGCGTCATGCTCAGCCATGGCAACGTCCTGGCCAATGTCGCCGGCGCCTATGGGGTGCTCGAGACGATCGGTCTCGCCGACGAGGTCTTTCTGTCGTTCCTGCCGCTCTCGCACGCCTATGAGCACACGGCCGGCCAGTTCCTGCCGATTGCGGTCGGCGCTCAGATCTATTACGCCGATGGTCTCGAAACCCTCACGACCAATCTGCTCGAAGCACGTCCGACAATCATGACCTGCGTACCGCGTCTGTACGAGGTCATGCGGCAGCGGATTCTCCATACGATTGCCCGCCAGCGCGGCCTCAAGCCGAAGCTCTTCGCCAATGCGGTCGAACTTGGCAGCAAAGCTTACCTGCAGCACGGCAGGCTCAACCCGCTCGAGCGGGTGCTCAATCGCGTGCTCGACCGGACCGTGCGCGAGCAGATTCGGGCGCGCTTCGGGGGACGGGTCAAGGCGCTGGTCTCGGGCGGCGCGCCCCTGAACTACGAGGTCGGCTTGTTCTTCACCGCGCTTGGCCTGCCGCTGTTCCAAGGTTACGGCCAGACCGAATGCGCCCCGGTGATCAGCGTCAACCTGCCCGGGCGGGTCAAGCTGCACACGGTCGGGCCGCCGATCCCGGGCATCGAGGTCAACATCGCCGAGGACGGCGAGATCCTGGTGCGCGGCAACTCGGTGATGCAGGGCTATTGGCGCGACGAGGAGGCAACCGCGCGCACGCTCGAGGGCGGCTGGCTGCATACCGGCGACATCGGCCTCATCGACGACGATGGCTTCATCCAGATCACCGACCGCAAGAAGGACATCATCATCAATTCGGGCGGCGACAACGTCGCGCCGCAGCGGGTCGAGGGTGTTCTGCTGCTCGAGCCGGAAATCGGCCAGGCGATCGTGTATGGTGATCGACGGCCGCATCTGGTCGCCCTGCTCGTACCCGACATCGAGTTCGCCAGGCGCTACGCAAAGACACATCGACTGGCGCCGGACGTCGCGTCGTTGGCTCAGGATGCCGGCTTTCAGCGGGCGATCGGCGAGGCCGTGCGACGCGCCAACCAAAGCCTCTCGGTGCTGGAGCGGGTACGCCATTTCCGGCTGATGGCCGAGCCGTTCAGCATCGAAAACGGCATGATGACGCCGACCCTCAAGCTGAAGCGCCAGGAGATCTACCGGACCCACCGGGACCTGTTCGAGACGCTCTACGAGGCGCACGGAGCAACTGGCGATTGAGGAATCGCTCGCGGCGAGGCCAATGTGGCCCACGAAGCACCGGGATTTGGCCGCGGGCCGAGGTCGTCGTCGCGAGGGGGGCAGGATGCGAACGCTGCTGCTGATGAGGCATGCCAAGTCGAGCTGGGAGCAGCCCGACCTTGCTGACAGCGATCGGCCGCTCGCGCCGCGTGGGCGCAAAGCTGCGGCGGCGGTTGCGCGCTATCTCGCGACGAACCGGCTGATCCCCGATCTGGTGCTCTGCTCGCATGCCGAGCGCGTGCGCGAGACCTGGGAGCTGATGGCGGCCGTGCTTGGCGGTGACATCGCCTGCAAGACGCTGCGCAGCTTGTATCTGAGCGCGCCGAGCCGGTTACTCGAGCCGCTCCGGCGCGTCGCCGACGACGTCCAAATGCTGATGCTGATCGGTCACAATCCGGGCCTTGGCGGGCTCGCGGTCGGCCTGAGCGGCGCCGGCCCCAAGAAGATCCTGGAGCGCATGCAGAGCAAGTTCCCGACCGCCGGGCTGGCCGTGATCGCTTTCGAGATCGATCGCTGGGCCGACCTGGCCGCCGGCGCCGGACGGCTCGAGCTCTTCGTGCGTCCGAAGGACCTGGATTGAGCTGTGGCGCTCGTAGCCCGCGACAAGATGCGGCCGGAGATCGCCATGATCCGCCTGCCGTAGCCCGGGCCGATCTGGCATGATGAAGCTGATCGCCATCGCAGGCCTGGGCTACGCGACCATTGTCGGGGCGCTGTACTTTGCCCAGACTTGGCTGCTCTTTCCGGGCGCCAGCCTGCCGAGTCAGCGGCTCGATCGGCCGCGCACACCCGAGAGGCTCGAGCTGGCGAGCGGCGACGGCGCGACGCTGCACGGCATGCTGTTTCGCGTCGATCGGGACGCCGACCTGCTGATCGGCTTCGGCGGCAACGCGCAGGACGCCGAGTTCCTTGCCCAGGCTCTCGCGGCCGATTTCCCGGACCTGCATGTCGGCGTGTTCCACTACCGCGGCTACGGCCCCAGCACCGGCCGGCCGAGCGAGGCCGCGCTCCTCGCCGATGCCCTGACCGTCCACGACGCCCTCATCGAGCGGCTGCGGCCGCGCCGCACTTTCGCGGTCGGCGTCTCGCTCGGCTCGGCGGTCGCGGCGTATCTGTCGAAGGAACGCCCGATCGCGGGCATCGTCCTGATCACGCCGTTCGACTCGATCGAGGCGATCGCCAAGGCGAGCTATTTCTGGGTGCCGGTCGGTCTGCTGTTGCGCCACCGCTTTCCGACGGTCGAGTTCATGGCCGAGAATCCGACCCCGGTCGCGGTGATTGCCGCCGAGCACGATCGGGTGGTCGCGCCCGAGCGCACCCGGGCCCTGGTGCGTAAGCTGCGCAATCTCGTGTTCCACAAAGTCCTCGGCGGCGCGCGGCACAACACGCTTTACGAACTGCCTGCCTACGAACGGGCTCTCGAGGACGCACTTGCCGCGGTGCGGCGCGCTGCCGCGGAAGCCTGATTTGACATTTTGGCCGCGGGCGGAGATCTCTCGGACCGGCGAGCCATGAGCGATGGCTGCTGCGAGGATGATGCGATGATCGACAAGGTTGTTCCAGGCGCCAGAGAAATCCGGTCGGTGTTGCATCCGACCGACCTCAGTGCCGCGAGTGAGCTTGCTTTCGTCCACGCGCTCCGCATGGCGCTGTCCGGGCGAACCAAGCTGCACCTGCTGCACGCCGACGCCGGAGACTCGGGCGACACCGACTGGAGCGAGTTTCCTCCCGTGCGGCAGACGCTGGTCGCCTGGGGCATGCTCAAGGAGGGCAGCTCCCCGCGCGCCGTGTTCGACGAGCTCGGCGTCAAGGCAGCCAAGATCCGGGTGCCGGATCGCGACGCCATTCGTGCGATTTTGCGCTTTCTCGACGATCACCCGAGCGAGGTCATCGTACTCGCCACCCATGGCCGTGACCGGTTGCCCCTCTGGCTGCGCGGCTCGGTCGCCGAGCCGCTGGCGCGGGCCGCTTATACGAATACCCTCTTCATCCCGCACGGCGCGCGGGGCTTCGTCGCGCCGGAGAGCGGCGCCGTCAGCCTGCGGCGCATTCTGATTCCGATCGACCGCCAGCCGCACCCGAGCGCGGCGGTCCAGGCAGCGTGGCAGCTGAGCCGGCTGTTCGGCGCACCGGACGTGGCGCTCCATCTCGTACATGTCGGGGAGGAGGCCGAGATGCCCGCGCTGGAGGTGGGGCCGGAGCAGTGGGCGCGCGTCGAGCGCTCGGTTCTGAAAGGCGACGTGGTCGAGCAGATTCTGGCGGCGGCGACTGCTGGCGAGGCCGACCTGATCGCGATGGCGACCGCAGGTCATCGGGGCATTCTGGATGCGCTACGGGGCAGCACGACCGAGCGCGTGCTGCGCCATGCTCCCTGCCCCGTTCTGGCCGTGCCAGCCGCTTAGAGCGCGCCCTTGCTGGGGCGCATCTGCGCCTGGAGGGCGGCATTCTCAGCCACGACACCTTCTCGCGGATCTTCCGGCTCCTCGACCCGATCGCCTTGCAGGTAGCAGTCAGGTAGCGGCCATGCCTGTTGGCAATTCGGCACGGCTCGCCTACCCTTGCCAGAACCGACTTCATCGGAGGGGGCACGGATGATGAAGACTATCTTGGGCGCGCTCGCGGCCACCATATTCGCCGCCGGCACCGCCATGGCCGCCGAGTTCACGCCGGCGGTCATCTTCGACATGGGCGGCAAGTTCGACAAGTCCTTCAACGAGGCCGCCTACCACGGCGCCGAGAAGTTCAAGGACGAGACTGGCATTCCCTACCTGGAATTCGAGGTCACCAACGAATCCCAGCGTGACCAGGCGCTCCGGCGGATGGCGCGGCGCGGCGCCAACGTTGTGATCGCGGTTGGTTTCTCCTTCGCGACCCCGCTCGAGCAGATCGCCAAGGAATACCCGGACACCAAGTTCGTGATCATCGATTCGGTGGTCGAGGCGCCTAACGTGGAGTCGGTCGTGTTCAAGGAGCACGAGGGCTCCTTCCTGGTCGGTATGGCCGCGGCCATGGCGTCCAAGACCGGCAAGGTCGGCTTCGTCGGCGGCATGGACATCCCGCTTATCCGCAACTTCGCCCACGGCTACGAGCAGGGCGTCAAGTACGTCAATCCCGATGCCGAGGTGTTCGTCAACATGACCGGCACGACGCCGGCCGCCTGGAACGATCCGGCCAAAGGCGCCGAGCTCGCCCAGAGCCAGTTCGACCGCGGCGCCGACGTGGTCTACGCCGCCGCGGGTGGCACCGGTCTCGGCGTGCTTCAGGCGGCGGCCGACTCGGGCAAGCTCTCGATCGGCGTCGACAGCAACCAGAACTACCTGCATCCGGGCAGCGTGCTGACCTCGATGATGAAGCGGGTCGATGTCGCCGTCTACAACGCCTTCAAGACCGCCCAGGACGGCACCTGGCAGCCGGGGGTCCAGAACCTCGGCCTCGCCGAGAACGGGGTCGGCTACGCGCTCGATGAGAACAACCGCGCGCTGATCACGCCGGAGATGGAGAAAAAGCTCGAGGACGCCAAAGCCAAAATCATCTCGGGCGAACTCAAGGTGAGCCCGTACACGACCCAGTAGTCTCGCGGCGCCGGCCGTGAGCGAGATCGCGAGCTCGGGCAGCCGGCCGTCGGCGGATCAGTCGCCGGCGGTCGAGCTGCTCGGCATCGACAAGCACTTCGGCCCGGTCCACGCCAACAAGAACGTCAGCCTCGCGATCCCGCCCGGGACGATCCACGGCATCGTCGGCGAGAACGGCGCCGGCAAGACCACCCTGATGAACATTCTCTACGGCTTCTACCAGGCCGATCGGGGGATCATCCGGATCGACGGCGAGGATCGCCAGATCCAGAGTCCCGAGGACGCGATCGCAGCCGGCATCGGCATGGTGCATCAGCACTTCATGCTGGTCGAGCCGTTCACGGTCCTGGAGAACCTGCTGCTCGGCGCCGAAGGCGGCGCGACGCTCGCGGCCGGTGCGGCGCGCGCCCGCGCCGAGATCGCCCGGCTCGAGCGCGAGTACGGCCTCGACGTCGACCTCGATGCGACGGTCAGCGAGCTCCCGGTCGGCATCCAGCAGCGGGTCGAGATCCTGAAGGCGCTGTTTCGGGGCGCGCACCTCCTGATTCTCGATGAACCGACCGGGGTGCTGACGCCGCAGGAGGCGGACCATCTGTTCCGCATCCTCCGCAACCTGCGCGACCAGGGCCGTACGGTCGTGCTGATCACCCACAAGCTGCGCGAGATCATGGCCGCGACCGACAACGTCTCGGTCATGCGCCACGGGGCCATGGTGGCGCATCGGCGCACGGCCGAGACCTCGACCGAGGAGCTCGCCGAGCTGATGGTCGGGCGCAAGGTCCTGCTCAGGGTCGAGAAGGGCCCGGCTAAGCCCGGCGCGCCGGTGCTCCAGGTCGAGCGCCTAGCTGTGCGCGATGTGGCCGGCATCACCCGGGTCAAGGGCATCAGCTTCGAGGTCCGGGCCGGCGAGATCGTCGGCATCGCCGGCGTCGCCGGCAATGGCCAGTCGGAGCTGCTCGACGCGCTCGCTGGCATCCGGCCGGTGGCCGGCGGCACGATCCGGATCAAGGGCCATCCGGTCGACGCCGCGCATCTCGGCCGGGCCGCGGGGCTCGGCCATGTGCCCGAGGACCGGCTGCGCATGGGCCTCGTGCGCGACTTTTCGGCCTACGAGAACGCCATCCTCGGCTACCACCTCGACCCCGAATACAGCCGCCACGGCCTGCTCGATCGCCGCGGCATCGTCGGCACCTGTCTGCGCTGGATGCGCGGCTACGACGTCCGGCCGACCGATGCGCTGCTCAAGGCGATCTCATTTTCGGGCGGCAACCAGCAGAAGCTGGTGCTCGCGCGCGAGCTGGAGCACGATCCGGATCTGCTGCTGGTCGGGCAGCCGACCCGCGGCGTCGACATCGGCGCGATCGAGTTCATCCACAAGCGCCTGATCGAGATGCGCGACCGCGGCAAGGCGGTGCTCCTGGTCTCGGTCGAGCTCGACGAGATCCGCTCGCTCGCCGATCGCATCCTGGTGATGTTCGACGGCACGATCACGGGCGAGCTCGAGGGCGACGAAGCCGACGAGCGCCGGATCGGCCTTCTGATGGCCGGCGTCACCGACCGGGCCGAGGCGGCGTGAAGCCGTTCCTGCCCCACCGGCTGCCGCGCGGCGATGTTGCCTTCTCGGGCCGGGTGGACGGCTGATGGCGGCGCGCTCGGGCGAGCTGCCGACCTGGGTCAATCTTGGCCTCTTGCCGCTGCTCAATCTGGCGGCGGCGTTCTTCGTCTCGGGCCTGCTCGTGCTGCTGCTCGGCGAGAACCCGCTCAAGGCGGTCGAGCTTCTGATCTACGGCGCGTTCGGTTACGGCGAGGCGGTCGGCTACACCCTGTTTTACGCGACCAGCTTCATCTTCGCTGGTCTCGCGGTCGCGATCGCCTTCCACTGCGGCCTGTTCAACATCGGCGGCGAGGGGCAGGCCTACGTCGGCGGCCTCGGCGTAGCACTGGTCGGCCTGTACTTCGGCTGGCTGCCGTTCGCGCTGGTCCTGCCGCTCGCGATCCTGGCGGCGGCGCTGTTCGGCGGCCTCTGGGCGTTCATCCCGGGCTGGCTGCAGGCGAGGCGCGGCAGCCACGTCGTGATCACCACGATCATGTTCAATTTCCTCGCCGCGGCACTGATGACCTACCTCCTGGTCAACGTCCTGATCAGGCCCGGCCAGCAGATTCCGGAAACCGCTACCTTCGCCAGTAACGCCTGGCTGCCGCAGGTGCACGAGGCGCTCGGCGCGATCGGCATCGACATCGCCGAGTCGCCGCTCAACCTCGCCTTCGTCATCGCCCTGATCTGCTGCGTACTGGTCTGGCTGTTCATCTGGCAGACCCGCTGGGGCTACGCGCTCCGCGTGGTCGGCCAGAACGAGAGTGCTGCCGTTTACGGCGGCATCTCACCCGCCCGCCAGATCATCATCGCCATGTCCCTCTCGGGCGCGCTCGCCGGCCTGGTCGCGCTCAACATCGTCATGGGCGATCAGCACCGCCTGACCCTCGACTTCACCGGGGGCTTCGGCTTCGTCGGCATCGCCGTCTCGCTGATGGGCCGCAATCACCCGCTCGGCATCGTGCTGGCCGCGGTGCTGTTCGGGGCGCTCTATCAGGGCGGCGCGGAGCTGTCGTTCGACATGCCGGCGCTGTCGCGCGACCTCGTGGTGGTCATTCAGGGCCTGGTGATTCTGTTCGCGGGCGCGCTCGAGCACATGTTCCGGCCCTCGCTCGAGGCGCTGTTCGCCAAGGCGGCGCCGGCCGAGGCGGTGGCCTGAGCCGGGGCGGTTGGCGATGGGCGACATCTTCCTTCAGGCTCTACTGCTCTCGGACTCGACCATCCGGCTGGCGACGCCACTGGTGCTTGCAGCCCTCGCCGGGCTGTTCTGCGAGCGCTCGGGCGTGGTCGACATCGCTCTCGAGGGCAAGATGCTGGGCGCCGCCTTCGCCGCCGCCGCGACCGCCGCGGTCACCGGCTCCGCCTGGCTCGGCCTCGCCGCGGGCATGCTGTTCGCAGTCGGTCTCGCCATGGTCCACGGCTTTGCCTGCATCACCCATCGCGGCAACCAGGTGGTCTCGGGCATGGCGCTCAACATCATGGTCGCGGGGCTCGGGCCGACGCTGGCCGAGGCCTGGTTCCACCAGGGCGGGCGAACGCCGCTCCTGGGCGACGAGGCGCGCTTCACGCCGATCACCCTGCCGCTCGCCGACGCCTTGCACGATATGCCGATCCTCGGTCCGATCTATTACGAGGTGATCAGCGGTCACAACATCCTGGTCTACGCCACGGCCGCGATCGTTCCCCTGGTCGCCTGGGTGGTGTATCGGACCCGCTTTGGTCTGCGTCTGCGCGCGGTCGGCGAGAACCCGAGCGCGGTCGACACCGCCGGCATCAGCGTCACCGGTATGCGTTATCGGGCCCTGGTGGTGACCGGCCTGCTCTGCGGCATCGCCGGCACCTATCTCTCGATCGGCCACAACGCGTCCTTCATCCGCGACATGACCGCGGGCAAGGGCTATCTGGCGCTGGCTGCGCTGATCTTCGGCAAGTGGCGGCCGCTGCCGGCGATTCTCGCCTGCTTTCTCTTTGCCTTCACCGACGCGGTCCAAATCCGCCTCCAGGGCACGCCCTTGCCCCTGATCGGCACCGTGCCGACCCAGGCGATCCAGGCCCTTCCCTACCTCGCCACGGTCCTCCTGCTCGCCGGCTTCGTCGGCCGCGCCATCGCGCCCAAGGCGATTGGCGTGCCCTACGTCAAGGAGCGGTAGGCCAGCTGCCCACCTTCTCGGCCGGAACCCTCGCACTCCTGTTCAGCTGAGGGCCACGCGGCCTTCGCTGTGCATCGGAATGCCTCCGCGGTCCGGCGCTTGTGCGAAATGCGGGCCGCCCCAATCGATGCCGGCAGTAACTACGATTCCGTCCGAGCAACAAGGAGGGCCTGCCGCCGTCGTGCCCGCTCGAGAAATCGGTCACGCACGATCCTGAACAGCGCTGGTGGCAGAAAGCCATACGCCGCACTCTCCGGGCCCTTGCCGGGCACGAAGCGCAGATCCGGCCCGGGCCATGTGAACACGTTGGCCTCGCTGAGGACAATCCAAGAATGCTCGTCATCCAAACCGAGCCGCCGCTTCACCGGCGCGGGGATCGCGACCGCCGCGGTGTCCTCGGCCGGCGGCGAGTGGGTCACGGGCAGGACATAGACGCGCACCTCGCCCTCCTCGGTCTTTTGGGTGAGGACGACCGCACAGGGTCGGTCCTTGGCCCCTTCTTCCCGGCCAGCCAGCGCCTCACGTCGCCAGAGATAGGCGTAGCGGATGACGAGGCCTGGTCGAGGGACCGGCCAGCTCACGGTTTCCAGTCAGTCAGCTCGGCGTCGTGATGGGCATGCTCTGATGGCACCTCCGCTGCGGCGATCAGTTCCAGCTCCGCCTCGGTCAGTTCCTCCGCGGCGATCGCCCGGCGGTCCCGGCGCTTCAGCCGGGCGTATTCATCGGCCGACAGCACGACCAGCCGATCTCGCCCGTTCTTGGTGATGGTCACCGGCTCGCTGAGCGCCCGATCGGCGAGCGCGCCGTAGCGCTTGATGAACTCGGCCGTCGTTACCCGCATAGCATCTTTCCGATAATTCGTGTTATGCGAATTATATGAGTTTCAGGGAGACGCGATCAAGCTCGGCTGCGAATCAGCCGCTAGTCTCGCCCGCGATGTTGCTGCATCCGACCTTGGGTACGGAGTGACGGTGCGCTAGAGCGACCGGCGTCCCCTATGTGAAGGAGCGGTGAGGCCTCGCTTCCTGTCGACCGCGCCAATTTCGTGGTATGGCTGATCGACTTGGAGAAACTGCGGATGACAGATACGCCCGCGAGGTTCAGGATCGAGACCGAGCGCGAGGAGGATGGCCGCTGGATCGCCGAAGTCCCGGCCCTGCCCGGCGTTCTCGCCTATGGCGCGACGCGCGAGGCGGCGATCGCCAATGCTCAGGCCTTGGCCTTGCGCGTGCTCGCTGAGCGCCTCGAACGCGGCGAGGTGACGCGCGAACTCGAGGGGCTGTTTGAAGCCGCGTGACCCGCTTCGCATCGACGAAGGCGAGGCGTGTTTTCGCAGCCCTTCGCCGCGTTGGCTGGCGCGTCAAGCGACAGTCCGGTTTCCATCGCATCCCCATTCAAAGACCCTCAGGCTTGAGCCCGCTGTGCTTGGCGATCCGAGCCATCATACGTGGCCCCAGCTCCTCGTCGTCGTGGAAGGCGAAGACCAGATCGGGCCAGCCCGTCCGTTCCAGCGGATCGCCGGCCCTATCGAGGCGCGCGCTTGGCGCGACCCAAGCCTGCGCGCTAGAGTGGTGTCGGAGGCTGGGCAATGCGGGATTTGTTCGAGGCCGCGCTTGGGGCGTTCGAGAATGCACATGCGCCCTACTCGAACTTTCGGGTGGGCGCGGCGGTACGCGGCACGTCAGGGAAGGTCTATGCCGGCGCCAACGTCGAGAACGCCAGCTACCCCGAGGGCAACTGCGCCGAAGCGAGCGCGATCGCGGCGATGATTGCGGGCGGTGAGCGAGGGATCACAGAGGCCCTCGTGCTGGCCGCGGGCGAGCGCCTCTGCACGCCCTGCGGCGGCTGCCGCCAGCGGCTTGCGGAGTTCGCAGCACCCGATGTGCCCGTCCATCTCTGCGATCCCGAGGGGCTGCGCCGTACCGTCACGCTCGGCCAGCTGCTGCCGCTGTCTTTCGGCCTGATGGGGGGCGATGCCGCCAGCAGCGGGCCGCAGAGCGCGGTCGAGGTGACCCGGGCCCGCGTGCCCGACTTCGTGCCGCGGGTCGGGCTGATCCTCGGCTCCGGGCTCGGCGGTTTCGCCGATGCGATCGAGTCCGCGACCGTGATTGACTATCGCGACCTGCCGGGCTTTCCCCGCCCCTCGGTCGAGGGCCACGGCGGCCGCTTGGTGCTTGGCTGGCTGCACGGCGTCCCGGTCGCCTGCCTGCAGGGCCGCGTGCATCTCTACGAAGGCGTGCCGGCGCGCACGGTCAACCTCCTGCCCCGCGCGTTGAAAGCCCTCGGCTGCGAGATCCTGATCCTGACCAACGCTTCGGGTTCGCTGCGCCCCGACATCGGCCCGGGGGCGATCGTGCTGATCGAAGATCACATCAATCTGCTCGGCCAAAACCCTCTGGTCGGCGCCAACGATGCCGCGATCGGGCCTCGCTTTCCCGATCTGTCCGAGGTCTACGACCGGTCGCTGCGGGTACGCCTGCAAAGGATCGCCCGCCGGCTCGGCATCGAGCTGGCCGCGGGCGTGTACCTCGCGACACTCGGCCCCTCCTTCGAGACGCCGGCCGAGATCCGGGCATTTCGGACGCTCGGTGCCGACCTGGTCGGCATGTCGACCGTGCCCGAGGCGATCAGTGCGCGCCATTGCGGGCTCAAAGTCGTTGGCCTTTCGATCGTGACCAATCTCGCCGCCGGCCTCGCTGACCATCCGCTCAGCCACGCCGAGACGCTTACCCAGGCGGCAGGTGCGGCCGCGACCCTGGAACGCCTGCTGAGCGGCCTATTTGAGGAGCTGGCTCATGACCACCAGAAGCCCGTC
The DNA here is from genome assembly GCA_963815435.1 of uncultured Alphaproteobacteria bacterium. Classification (GTDB taxonomy): domain Bacteria; phylum Pseudomonadota; class Alphaproteobacteria; order Geminicoccales; family Geminicoccaceae; genus DATAOG01. Next base: position 47,200 of record CAWFGZ010000031.1, on the reverse strand, counting down.
TGACCTGCTCGGCGCCGCGGCCGCCGCCCCGGCCACGGCCGAGGCCGCCGCGCGTATCCTGCCGCTGGTCGATCTGACTGCGCTCGGCGACGACGACAGCGCCCGGACGACCGATGTCCTCTGCGCTCGCGCGCTCGATGCCGGCGTCGCCGCGGTCTGCCTCTGGTCGCGCTTCTTGCCGATCGCCAAGGCGAGGCTTGCCCATAGCCCGGTTCGTCTGGCGACGGTCGCCAATTTTCCGGACGGTTCGGATGACATCGCACGCGCGGCGCGCGAGACTGCCGATGCCTTCCTGGCCGGCGCCGATGAGGTCGACGTGGTGGCGCCGATCCAGGCGATCCTGGACGGCGACGTCGGACTGGTCACCGAGCTGGTGCAGGCCTGCCGGGCGAATGCGCCCGAACGGACGCTCAAGGTCATCCTCGAGACCGGGCGGCTTGCCGAGCCCGCACGGATTGCCGCCGCAGCCCGGGCCGCGGTCATGGCTGGCGCCGACTTTCTCAAGACCTCGACCGGTAAGAGCCCGACCGGTGCGACCCTCGAGGCGGTCGCCGTTCTGCTTGCGGTGATCGAGGAGGCCGAGGGGCGGGTCGGGCTCAAGGTGTCGGGCGGCGTGCGCACGACCCAGCAGGCGGCGCAATATCTTTACCTGGTCGATCACTTCATGGGCCGCGGCTGGACGCGACCCGAGACGCTTCGCTTCGGCGCCTCGGCGCTGCTCGACGATCTGCTGCGGGTGCTCGCGACGCCATCCGATTGGGGGGGCGACGACGAGGACAACGGCAGTTGATGCCGCGGCCCGCGTCCCCGGCTGAGCGCCGTTACCTGACAGCGAGCCACGCCGCGCTGATGCCATCGAAGATGTACTGCACGGCTAGGGCTGCGAGCAGGATGCCGAGCAGCCGTGAGATGACGTGAGTCAAAGTCGGGCCGAGCAGCCGCTCGAGCGGCTCGACGAACAGAAATATCGCGACGCAGAGCACGATCACGGCAAGCAGGACCAGGATCACGAACGCCTGAGCCGTGAGATCGCCCTCGAAGCGCGCCATCAGCAGCATGATCGAGGCGATCGCGCCGGGTCCCGAGAGCAGCGGGATGGCGAGCGGAAAGACCGAGATGTCGTCATGGCCGCCCACGTCCCGCAGCTCGTCCGCCGAGCGCGAGCGGCGGTCGGCCCGGCGCTCGAACACCATCTCGAGCGCGATGAGCAGCAGCATCACTCCGCCCGCGGTCCGGAACGCCGGCAGGCCAATCCCGAGCAGGCCGAGCAGCGTGTCGCCGAACAGCGCGAAGGCGAACAGGATCACGCCCGCGATCACCGTTCCCTTGAGCGCCATCCGGCGCCGCTCGGCCGCAGGCATGCCGGCCGTGAGCGCGAGCAGGACCGGCACCAGCCCCAGCGGGTCGATGACCACGAACAGCGTCGTGAACGCATGCAGGATGACGTCGAGCATGGCGTCGATCCGTCTGCCCGCGCGCCGGGCTGGCGTCAACGCCGCAGTACGCTAGGATTTGCCCGATGCTGCCGCAAGAGATCATCCGCAAGAAGCGCGACGGCCGGGCGCTGGGCGCGGCCGAGATCGCCTTCTTCGTCGACGGCCTGACCGCAGGGCGGATCACCGAGGGCCAGGTCGCGGCCTTCGCCATGGCAGTGTTCTTCAACGGCATGAGCCGCGCCGAAACGGTCGCCTTGACGAGGGCCATGACCGAATCGGGCAGCCGGCTGCGCTGGGATGATCTCGACGGCCCGGTCGTCGACAAGCACTCGACCGGCGGCATCGGCGACAAGGTCAGCCTGATCCTGGCGCCGATCATGGCCGCCTGCGGCGCCTACGTGCCGATGATTTCGGGCCGCGGCCTCGGCCACACCGGCGGCACCCTCGACAAGCTCGAGAGCATCCCGGGCTACCAGACCGCTCCCGACCTCGACCGCTTCCGGCATGCGGTGCGCGAAGCCGGATGCGCGATCATCGGCCAGACCGCCGACCTCGCCCCGGCCGATCGCCGGCTTTACGCAATCCGTGACGTGACCGCGACGGTCGAATCGGCGCCCCTGATCGTCGCCTCGATCCTGTCCAAGAAGCTGGCCGCCGGCCTCGACGCGCTGGTCATGGACGTCAAGGTTGGCTCGGGCGCCTTTCTGCCGGAGCTGGATGCGGCGAAGGAGCTCGCCGCCAGCCTGGTCGAGGTGGCGAACGACGCCGGTCTGCCCTGCGCGGCCCTGCTCACCGACATGAGCCAGTGCCTGGGCCACACCGCCGGCAACGCGCTCGAGGTGCAGGAGGCCATCGACGTGCTGAGCGGCCGCGGCCGGGAGCCGCGCCTGCGCGAGGCGACGCTCGCCCTGGCCGCCGAGCTTCTGACGTTGACCGGTGCCGGCGACGACGCCCGCGCGAAGATCGCTCGCGCGCTGGATTTCGGGCGCCGCGGCCGAGCGCTTTGCCCGCATGGTGCACGCGCTCGGCGGACCGCACGATCTGCTCGAGCGCGCCGCGCATCACCTGCCGGTGGCGCCCGTGCAACGCCCGGTCCATCTTGCGCGGGCGGGCTTCGTCTCGGCGATCGATGCCCGCGCACTCGGCGTCGCTGTCCTCAGTCTCGGCGGTGGCCGGCAGCGGCCCGACCGATCCGATCGATCACGCGGTCGGGCTGGTCGAGGTCAAAGCCCTGGGCGAGCCCGTGGCGCCGGATCTGCCGTTCGCCGTCGTCCATGCCCGGAGCGAAGCCGAGGCAGAGGCAGCGGTCCAGGCACTGCAGATCGCAGTCACGGTCGGCGAGGCCGCGCCGGCGGATTGGTCGCAAGCGATCCTCGGCAGAGTGCAGCCTGGGCGGCCCGGGTAAGGTCGAAGCATCCCGCCTGCGGCATCGGCGCTACGCCATCTTGCGGGTCTTCCTCCACTTCGCGGAGTAGGCCTTCGCCTCCTGACACGACCTCCTGTACGTCATCCGTCAAACTCGAAACCCCTTGACTTGGCTATCCGACCGGACCAGATTTTAATATCGTCAAGAGAGACGGAGGACAGAAAGCAGTCGTTCCGAGTTTAGGACAAACAACGGCGAGGAGGGTGCCTAAGCAGCATGACTCCACCGGACAATAGATGACGCTCCGAAAACATGGTCATTTGACTAAATTTGGCTCGGCATCCATGTCGGGCAGGTCGGGGTCGTGAACCCCGGACCATGAAACCCCGCCGATCTCACCAATGCGGCGGGGTTTCGCTGTGTGAGTCAGGATGATCCTGAATTCCCCCGAGCCCCCGGCTCGGCGGCGGTGCAGCTGGATAGCACTCCCAGCAGCTTCCGGGCGCGCTCAGTCGAGAATGAAGGTGACCTCGATTGTCGTGCGAAACTCGGTGATCTTGCCGGCTTCAACCTTGGCCTTTTGCGAGACCACCTCGAGCCCGGTGATGCCGTGGAGCGTGCTGCGCTGCGCGCTTCAGGCCCTCGTTAACGGCATCCTGAAAGCTGCTGGTCGATGACGCGGTGATCTTGGTGACGCGGGCGACTGCCATGACGACCTCCCTCATGATGCAGACCGGTTATCATAGCCCGATCAGCCGCGAACGCCACCATTCCGTGCGCACGCGGCTGCTACCCGGATGACTTCGGGCGAGGAGGCTTGCCCCATGGCGAAGCAGCTCCTGCATCTGGTGTTCGGCGGCGAGCTCGTCGACCCGAACGGTACCGAGTTCGCCGATCTCTCGAAGCTCGACATCGTCGGCATCTATCCGAACTATCGGACTGCCTGTCAGGCCTGGCGGGCGAAGGCGCAGCAGACCGTCGACGACGCCCATACCCGCTACTTCGTGGTCCACCTGCATCGCCTGCTCGACCCGGACGCCGAGACGGCCGCAAGACCTGAGGTTTGCGCGACTCCGAGTGCGCGCTAGCCTCGGGCACGGCAATCGAGGACGGTCGATGAAAGTCGCGCTGATTCAGATGAACTCGCAGGGCGACAAGGCCGCCAATCTCGAGCAGGCGCGCCGCCTGATCGAGCAGGCGGTCGGCGAGGAGCGGCCGGATTTCGTCGCCTTGCCCGAGATGTGGACGCTGCTCGGTGATGACGCCGAGGCCAAGCGCGTCGCGGCCGAGCCGGTGCCCGGCGGCGAAGGCTACGGCCTGCTCCAGGAGCTGGCCGCGCGACACCGCATCGTCCTGCACGGCGGCTCGCTGATCGAGCGCGACGGTGATCAGATCTTCAACACGACCGTGGTCTTCGATGGCGACGGCCGCGAGCTTGCCCGCTACCGCAAGCTGCACCTGTTCGACATCACGACCCCCGACGGCAAGGAATTCCGCGAGTTGGCGACGTTCACACGCGGCGCCCGAATCGTGACCTACGACGTGCTCGGTACCCGAATTGGCTGCTCGATCTGCTACGACCTGCGCTTTCCCGAGCTCTACCTGCGGCTCGCCAAGGAAGGCGCGAGGCTCATTCTGGTGCCGTCCAACTTCACGCTCCAGACCGGCAAGGACCACTGGGAGGTGCTGCTCAGGGCGCGCGCGATCGAGACCCAGACCTACGTCCTGGCGCCGGCCCAGTGGGGCCGCTACGCGGGCGGCCAGCGCTACTCCTACGGTCACACGCTGATCTGCGACCCCTGGGGCCACGTGATCGCCAAGGCCCAGGACAAGGTGGGCTACATCGCGGCCCGGCTCGACCTCGAGGAGGTCGAGCGCGTGCGCGCCCGCATGCCCTGCGCCGAGCACCGGGTGCTGTAGCCCGTGCCCTGAGCTCACTCGGCGTAGTCGGGCTCCTCGCGGTCGAGGAGGCGTCTGAGGGCGGCGAAGTGGAGATCCGCCTGCTCCTCGTAGCGGTCGAACTCGGCGCGGGTGCGCAGAGCCGCCTCGGCCGGCACGCGCTTCAACGGCCGGCCGGTTGATAGTGCGAGCACCTGGTTGCGACAGGCGCGCTCCAGATAGTAGAGGTCGTCGAAAGCGGCCGCGACGCTTGACCCCGTGGTCACGACGCCGTGGTTGGCCATGAACAGGATCCGCTTGTCGCCGAGCGCGCGGGCGAGGCGCTCGCCCTCTTCGCCGTCGAGCGCGAGGCCGCCATAATTGTCGTCATAGGCAATGCGGCCAACGAAGCGGAGCGCGTTCTGATGGATCGGCTCGAGCCTCGCGCCCTCGACCGAGGTCAGCGCCGTGGCGTAGGGCATGTGGGTATGCAGGAGGCACTTCAGATCGGGTCGCGCGACGTGCATCCGGCCGTGGATGAAGAGCGCGGACGCTTCCACCTCGCCCACGCCCGAGAGCACCTCGCCCTCGAGATTGACCCGCAGGAGATCGCTCGCTCTCAGCTCGCCGAAGTGGCGCCCGTGCGGATTGACCAGGAACTCCCGACCATCGTCGGCGAGCGCCAGGCTGAAGTGGTTGCACACGCCCTCATGAAATCCCAGCCGGACCGCCATCCGAAACGCCGCCGCAAGCTCGACCCGGCCGACCCGCTCACGATTGTCCATGGACCTCTCCCCCGATTTACGCCGAGTCTAGCGCCGGCTAGAATGGACCGCCAGATCGAGCGGACCGGGTACCGCCGGATGATCGATGGCCGCAGCGGGACGAAGCCTCGGGAGGGGACACATGGTCAGGAGCGCACGCGTCGTCGGCGTCATCGGCCTCGGGCTGCTTGGCGCCTGCACGAACGACCCGTTGGCCGTCTATAGCATCTACGGCGGCCTCAGCCCCAATCCGACCTACGACGGCGAGCTGCCCGAGGTCCTGTGGAGCGCAGCGGACACGCCGGCCAATCAGGGCCTGCTCTACACCGCCATGGCCGAGTCCGAGGTCGCCTCGCAATATGCCGGTCGGGCGCTCGCCAGGCGCGACGACCCGAGCCAGGTGCGCAGCGCCATCGGCGATGTACTCTACGCCATCGACCCCGAGCAGGCGCCGCCCTGGGAGGCCAAATCGGCCGGTTTTGTCGCGGGCTGGGCCGGCCTCGGCTATGGCGTCAAACGCGCGGTCGGGGGTATGGCCGAGCAGCTGCACGACCAGTCCAGTGCGTCGTCCGCCTCGCCCGCGCTGGCCGAGTACGGGCCGCAGGCGGCCCGCTGCGCGGACAATACGCTGGGCCGCGCCGACCAGGTCGCGGCCCTCGGCCGGCAGGCCCTGGAAGGTGCGCCGGGGCCGAGCTGGAGCCGCTGCTGGAGCAGCTCGAGGGCGTGGCGAACGAGCTCAATCGGGGGGCCGGACCCACCCACGAGCAGGAGTGCGGCCTGGAGCAGGCCAAGCGCTACCTCGACCACGTGGGACCCGGCGCGCAGCAGGGCTGAGCGCGGGGCGCCGCCGGCACGCCGCCATCAGGGGCCGGCGACCTGAGCGAGCGCCGGGCCTTCGATCTCGGCCAGGAAGGCCATTTCCAGCGTCGCGGCGCCCTGACGCTGCTTCAGCTCGCCGGGCGAGCCGACATAGGTCAGCCTGCCCCGGTGCAGGACCGCGATCCGATCGCACAGCTCGTCGTGGTCGGCCAGGATGTGCGAGCTCATGAAGATGGTCCGGCCGCGCTCGCCACAGGCGACCAGCTGCTGCTTCAGCCGGATGCGGGCCTTCGGATCGAGGCCGCTCATGGGCTCGTCCAGAATCAGGAGCGGCCGCTCGGTCAGCAGTGTCGCCAGGAGCCCGAGCTTCTGCGCCATGCCCTTGGAGTAGCTGCGAATCGGACGGGTCAGGGCGTGCGGGTCGAGATCGAGCTGCTCGGCGAGGCGGCAGGTCGCGGCACGCTGGGCGCGCTGGCCATAGAAGGCAAGCGTCAGGCGCACGAAGTCGTGACCGGCCAGATGACCCGGCGGCTGAAACCGCTCCGGCAGATAAGCGAGCCGGGCGCGACTGCCTGGCGCCTGATGCGGTTCGCCGAACAGCCGGACCGTCCCGGCGAGGGCGCCGCCAGCATGAGGATCGATTTCAGGAGGGTGGTCTTGCCGGCGCCGTTCAGCCCGATCAGACCGAGCGTTTCGCCCTCCAGCACCTTGAGCGTGATGTCGTTCAGAATCTGGGTCCGGCCGTAGCGCGTGCAGAGGCCCTCGATCTCGATCGCGGCAGCTGCCTCCGAAGTCATTGGCCGCTCATCAGCGCTCGGCGGGCGCGGGGAGCCCGCCACGGTTCGGGGAGACCATGACGCGTTGCCCTCCACGATTTCGCGATTCGCCGTGAGAAAGCTCTGGTTGGGCTGCAGCCGGATGCGGACCGGCCTGGCGCCGGGACCACCCCGCCAGATGAGCGCGACCGAGGCCGCGGTCACCTCGACGATCTCGATCGGGCCCGCTGCCGCGGTCGGTGTGAACCGCCGCCCGTTCAGCCAGACCTGCCAGTCGTCTGGCGCGTGATAGACGATCGCAGACAGATGAATGACCGGCGTCACCAGGCTTGGCTGGGAGCGCGCCATGGGCCGCGCCGCGGCGTCCCCCCGAGGTTCGCCTCCGCCGTGGCGCGCCGCTTCGATCAAAGCGAGCGAGTGGGGCGCAAACAGCAGGGAATCCTCAGCCGCTTTCCGCGGCGCGGCGCTGCCGAGGATGGCCGGCGCCTGCCGGGTTTCGCCATCGGCCCAGGCCGGCAGCGCAGGCAAAGGCAGGCCCAACGCGATGACCAGGGCTGGCCAGCGCTTCATGAGGCGCGGGCCCCCGGCCCGTCGCCGGCTGCTTCGCCCGGTCGCAGCATGCGCCAGTCGAATTGCAGGCGACCCTCGACCACGGCGACGCGCTCGCCCGCGCGAATTCGGGCGAGCAGGTCGCGATCGACGCTCTGTCGGCGCTCGAGATCGAGAGCGGTGATGCGGACCTCGCCCGGCAGGCGATCGGCGACCGCGCGGGCGAAGGCGAGGAGGTCGACGTCGCTCAGGCCGCTCATGTCGACGGTGACTTCGGTCGTGAGCAACGTCATCTGCGCCAGCCGGCCGGGTCCGAGCGGCGCGGTCTGTTGCGGGCTGAAGCTGTAGCGGATGCCGCCGAGGCCATGGTCCCGGCTCAGCTGCTCGAGCAGCTGGGCTGCGGCGAGCCGATCCTGATCGCCGACCAGTCCGCGTTCGAGCAGCGCGTCGTATTCCGCCCGGTTGGCGTCGAGATAGGCGATATCGTCGGCTACGCTTGCCCGCTGGTAGTTGAGGCTGCGCATGGCCCCGGCAAGACGATTGCGCAGCGATTCCTGGCTGTCGGCGTAGCCGTAGACCACGCCCACGGCGAGACCGGCGACCACCAGATTGACGCCAAGCAGAATCAAGGGTGTGCGCAGCGCGCGCCGCCAGCCGGGCCTCATGGTGCCAACGCTCCCACCTGGAGATCGGCGCTCATCGCCGCCGCCTGCTGGTCCCGGCGATCGGACAGACCCGTGCCACCGACGAAAGCCTGGTTCGGCAGGATGTCGACCGCCTGCCGTTTGATCGCAATCGGGTGCTGGGCGAAGGCTTCGCGCAGGCGCCCCGCGAGGTCCTCGGTCGCGGCCACAGCGGCCGCCGGATCGGTGAGACGGCCGAGGTCGAGGGTGAGATCGAGGGTGAAATCGGCGCTCCCGCGTTGCGGCAGCTGGCGCGAGCCCGGGTTTGCGGGCTCGATCAGGTGCCACTTGAAGCCGCTCAGCTCCTCGTCCTGGCGCATGGCACCGCGGAGTGAGCGCAGGGTATCGAAGGGATCGCGGCGGTCGGCCTGCAGCTGCGCGTGCGCCGCCAGCAGCGCACGCATGGCCTCGGCCTCGGCGCTGATGCGGTCGAGCTCGCTCTCGCTCCGCTCCAGCTGCTGACGGGTCGTGCCCTGCCAGGCGCTGAGCCAGTCGATTTCCTGCTCGACCTGCAGACCGGACGCGGCCGAGAGGGCGGAATAGCTGAGGAGCGCGAGCGCCGAGGTGGCAAGGCCCGCGCTCGCCCAGCGGAGCGCCATGGTCTGCACCATGCGGGTGCGCAGATCCGCCGGCAGCAGCTGCAAGATCCACCGCCGCCTGCGCCCGACCCAGGCTGCGCCGAGGAGCACGCCATCAGCCTCGTCCGCGCTGGCGAGCGGGCCGAGGCCGAGCGCTGCGGCAGCAGCGGCCGCGCTTACGACCGTAAGGTCCCCCGCGGCCGTGCCGGCGTCGACGAGCGCGCCCTTCAGCGCCTCGTCGCCGAGCACCACGATCTCCAGGCCGCCGCCGGCGCGATAGCCGAGCCGGGTCATGTAGCCGAGGGTCGCCCGAAGCTCGCGCTGAATTTCGGCGGCGACGTCGGCCGGGCCGGTGTCGGCCGGCAGGCTCGGGGTCAGCCGGGTCAGGACCAGCTCGCCCCGGTTGACGACGATCTGGCGGAACCCCCCGGTCTGCTGCCGGCTGATCAGGATCGCCCAGTCCTTCGGGCGGCGCTCGGCTGGCGCCAGGGCCCGGACCAGGCGGGTCACCAGGTCGGTCGCTTCGATCGGCAGGAGCGTGAGCGCGGCCACCGGGTTTTCGATCGTGCGCAGGAGCTCGATCCAGCGATCCCAATCGGGGGCCGGCGAGACCGCGGTGAACAGATAGCGGTGACTGCGCGGCTCCTCCGGATCGTCCGAGAGCTTGAGGGCGGCCTTGAGGGAGGTGTCCGGAAAGGCGCGCTCGAGCCGGCGCTTGATGACCTTGGCGCGATCGACGCGACCGAGCTTCGGCACCGTCTCCCTGCGGTAGGACTGCTCCAGCAGGTCACTGACCACGACGACCGGGCGCCGCGGCGCTTCGCCGAGGGTGGCCCTCAGGCTGGCCAAGGCTGCCTCGTCATGGCCGTCGACCCGCCATTGCCGCACGACCCGGGCGCCCGCAACGTGGAGCAGCAGAGCGCCTTCGTTGCCGATCGCCAGCACGAAGCGGGGCGGCGGAGCGAGCAGGCGGCCGAGCATCGTTGCCTAGGCGCCGAGCTGATCGAGGCTGTCGTAGATCGGCCCGAACACGGCGAGCGCGATCCAGGCCATGACCAGGCCCAGCACCGCGGTCAGCGCGGGCTCGATCAGGCTGATCATGGCGTCGATCGACGCATCGACGTCCTGATCGTAGAACTCGGCGACCTGGCTCAGCGTCTCGCTCAGATTGCCGGTCTCCTCGCCGATCTTGACCATGCGGCAGACCCGGGTCGGGAATTCGCCCGAAGCGGCCATGGCGGCGGAGAGCGTGCTGCCGGCCTGGACCTGCTGCTTGACCAGGCCCAGGGCCTCGCTCAGAACGCGGTTGCCGGTCACCTTGCGGCCGGCGTCCAGGCAGGCCAGGATGTCGATGCCGCTCTGAAACATCACAGCGAACATCTGGGCGAAGCGGGCCAGCGCGAGCTTGCGCAGGACCTTGCCGCCGACCGGCAGGCGCAGCAGCAGCGCATCCAGACGATAGGCAAACTCGCTGGAGCGACGCGCGCAGGATCCTGACCAGCACGAACCCGAGCGGCGGCAGCCCGACCAGCAACGGCCAGAAGTCGCGGACGAAGTTCGAGGTAGCGATCAGCGCCACGGTCCAGATCGGCAGCGTCTGGTTGTTGGCGGCCAGGAACTCGACCACCTGCGGCACCACGCCCGCCATCATGAATACGGTGACGCCGAGCACGACGCAGGCGACCACCGCCGGATAGCGGGTCGCCTTGCGCACCTTGGCGCTCATCGCGGCGGTCCACTTCAGGTGCCGGGCCAGCTGGTGGAAGCTGTCGGCAAGCTTGCCGGTCGTCTCGCCGGCCGCGATCAGGGCGGTGAACAGGTTGCCGAACACTTTGGGATGCTTGGCGAAGGCGACCGAAAGCGGCTGCCCCTCGCTGACATCGCGGTGGATCTCCGCGGTGAGGTCGCGCAGGCGCGGCACGTCGGTCGAGTCGCGGACGTCGGCGAGCCCCTCCAGCAGCGGCACGCCGGCGCGCTGCAGCTGCTCCAGGTGGATGCAGAGCTGGATCAGCTCGCGACTGTCGAGGCGCCCGCGCCCGAGCATCAGGCTGCGGCGCGCCGCCAGGAGCCGGCAGTCGATCAGCTCGAGACCGATCGCGCCGAGCGCCTGGTGCAGGTCGCGCTCGTTCGCCGCGGCGAGCGCGCCGCGCAGCTGCCGGCCGTTGGGGTTGACCGCGCGGTAGGCGTATTGCGGCATGGCGAGCCTGAGGATCAGAGCCGCGCCGTCAGGTCGACGGTGCGGACCAGCGTCGCGAGCGCGAGCTCGCCCGCCAGCACCTTCTCGATGCCGTCCTCGGCCATGGTCCGGTAGCCCTTGTCGAGCGCGGCGGCCTTGAGCGCGGCGCGGGTACCGCCCGAGGCGACGATCTCGTCGAGATCCTCGTCCATGGGCAGGACCTCGAGCACCGGCAACCGTCCCTTGATAGCCGGTCTTGCGGCAGGCCGGGCAGCCGACCGGATCATGGATCTCCGGCGGAGCGGCGGGATCGACGCCGAGGATGCGGCACTCCTCGGCGCTTGCCGGGCGCGGCCGCTCTGCACTGGCGGCAGAGCCTGCGGGCCAGGCGCTGGCCGATCACGCCGATCAGGTTGCCGGCGATCATGCTCGGGCTGCAGGCCGAGGTCCTTCAGGCGGTTGATCGCGCCGAGCGCATCATTGGTGTGCAGGGTGGTGAACACCTGATGGCCGGTCATCGCCGCGCGCACCGCCATGGTCGCGGTCGCGGGGTCGCGCACCTCGCCGATGAACACGATGTCCGGATCCTGACGCAACAGCGCGCGCACGCCCTCGGCGAAGCCGAGCCCGGTGCTCTCGCGGACCTGGGTCTGGCGAAGCAGCGGCAGCTGATACTCGATCGGATCCTCGAGGGTCATGATGTTGACCTCGAGCGAGCTGATCTGGCCGAGCATGGCGTAGAGCGTCGTGGTCTTGCCGCTGCCGGTCGGGCCCGGTGACGATCAGGATGCCCTCGGGCCGCTTCAGCACCCGCTCGATCAGGGCGAGGTTCGGCGCGCTGATGCCGAGCTGATCGAGGGGCACGAGCGAGTGCGCCTTGTCGAGCACGCGCAGCACGATGTTCTCGCCGTGCACCGTAGGCAGCGAGGAGACGCGCAGATCGATCTCGCGATTGCCGAGGTTGAGGCTGATGCGGCCGTCCTGGGGGCGCAGCTTGTCGGCGATGTTCATCCCCGCCATGATCTTGAGGCGCTGCGAGATCGGCGACCAGTGCTCGCGGTGGAACGAGCGGATCTGGCTCATCATGCCGTCGATCCGGTAGCGCAGGCGCAGGAACAGCTCCTCGGGCTCGAAGTGGATGTCCGAGGCGCCGACCTTGACCGCATCGAGCAGGATCGCGTCGACCAGGCGGACCAGCGGATGGGCGTAGCCGGCCTCGACGCCCTCGAAGCTCTCGCCGCCGCCCTCGCCGCTCTCCAGCTCCTTGACGATGCCGTCGATCGACATGGCGTAGCCGTAGGCGCGGTCGATCAGCTCGCCGATCTCGGCCGGCGGGCAGACCTCGCGGATCACCGTCACGCTACCGCCGAGCTGGCGGCGCAGCTGATCGAGGGCGAGCACGTCGTAGGGGTCGCACATGGCGACGAAGACGCTGGCTTGCCTTCGCTCGAGAGCGGCACGACGCGATGGCGGCTGCGCGACCGTCCTTGGGGATCTTCGCGACCACCTCGGGATCGACCATCGCGGTCTTGGGGTCGAACTGCTCGTAGCCGGAGGACTCGGCGAGCAGCGAGGCGAGCACGTCCTGGGTGATGAAGCCGAGCTCGACCAGGACGGCGCCGAGCATCTTGCCCGAGCGCTTCTGCTCGAACAGGGCGACCTCGAGCTGATCGAGGCCTGATCAGGCCGAGCTCGCGCAGGCGCTCGCCGATGCGCATGGCGCGCTTGCCCGGGCTCCCGGCCGTTGCGGTCGCCGGCTCAGCGATCGCGGCCTCGGCGGACTGGAAATCGAGGCTCATCGTGGTTGCTCGCCCTCGTCTGCGGCGCGCGTCGCCCGGCTCGACGGCACCCATGCGGCCGGCGGATTCCCCATCACCGGATTGGATCACTTCGATGATTGAGAATCGGTAAACCGCCGCTCAGCTTGACCCGGCTGCAGCGCGCAGCCGTCGGCAGGTCCGGGCAGGCGCCGGCGCCGTGGCGGCCTCAGCTGCAGCGGGAACGGATCGCGCCCGCCGCGACGCACTCATCGCTGGCGCCGCCGAGCGCGCAGCTGTTGCTGGTCCAGAGGTTGTCCGCGGCCGTGCAGACCGGGCCCGAGTACACGGCGCCGGTTGCCTGGGCGAGGGCTGGCTTCTCGCGCCAGATCACGATGTCGTCGAACTCGTCGCCGACGGCCTGGCTCAGCGGCTTGTCGACGAACGGCTCCGCACCGTCGGTGTTCTCGCCCTCGTGGGCCGATACGCCCGCCGTGGTCTTGCGCTGGCCGCTCGCCAGCCAGGCGCCGAGCCCGTTCTCGCCATGGCTCAGGACCACGAACGCGGCCGCGGGCGTGATCTCGGCGGTGCCGGGGACGCTCGCGGCGCCGTCGCGCACCGAGAGGTCGCCCGGGCTCGCCGAGCCGGCCGACGTCAGGGCCGCGCTCACGTGGTAGCTGAGCCGCTGGTGCCAGCCGTCGAACGAGAGCTCGTCCTGGAGGCCGAGCGTGCGCCAGGGCAGCACCTGGTTCGCCGCCGCAACGCCCGCGCAGGCGCCGCTCGCCTCCGGCTGGGCCCGGCCGTAGTTGGCGTCCGAGCCCGGCAGCGCGCCGTCGGCCGGGCAGGGCAGATAGGCGTTGCTGGCGTAGAACGCGACCAGCGCATCATAGGCGGTCTGCAGGTGGTCGCGGGTCGCCTTGAGGCGGCTCTGGTCGAGCTGACCGCCGAGCAGTTTCATCGCACCGGCCAGCATCAGGCCGACCACGGCCATCACGATCGCCAGCTCGATCAGCGTGAAACCGTGCTGCCGGCCGCGAGCCCTGGCCGGGCCAGCGATCAGGCGCCTGCGCCGGCGCCGCGCCGCGTCCGGCCGACACGCTCGCCGCCCGCGCCGGCCTAGTTGAGCTCGTAGTACATCAGGCACTGATCGCCGGCCGGCGTCGTAGTCGCCGGCGTTGATGCAGGCGGCCGTGGTCGTGCGCACCGAGCCCGTGCCCGGCCGGCCGTCGTCGATCTTGCTGTCGATCGTGCTGGCCTGCAGCCCGCTCGCGACCCCGGTGGTGAGGTTGGCGGCGGTGCCGAGCCGCAGCCAGTGGGTCGTCCGGCCGCCGATGTTCTGATACTGGACCGCGAGCCCGCCGCCGATCGCCGCCGATGGGATACCGGCGCCCATCGAAGTGTCGGGGGCGGCGGCCACCTGGATTCCCGAGATCAGATTGCCGAGTGCCAGATGCTGCCAGAACAGCAGCGTCTCGTTGGTGATCCCGTTGCCCTCGATCTGGCCGTCGCCGTCGCAGCGCTGGTTGGCGCCATCGCAGGCGGGCGCGGTCCAGGTGATGCCGTTAGGCGTGCCGAGCTGGGCCTGACCCTCGAAGTAATCGCCGGGCAGCCCGCCGTATTTGTCCTGGAAGGTGGCGGAGGCGGCGCGGATCGCGTCGATCTCGGTCATGGTCGACTTCAGCCGGGCGCTCGCGATCAGCTCCTGGCCTTTGAGGATGCCGCCGATGATCAGGCCGATGATCACCAGCACGATGGCCAGCTCGACCAGCGTGAAGCCATGCTGCGACGCGTCGTCGACCATGGTCTTGGGCGGCTCTCGATGCCGCTCGGGATTGTTGGTCATCGTCTCGGTTCCTCGTTGATCCGGCAGCGAACGCGCTCTCCCGTTGGTGGTCGAAATCGCGCCCCGGGCGCGAATCCTGTCGGCAAACCAATAAGGATGAGTGAATCCCGGAAGGGACCGTCAACCATTCGGCGCCCGCATTCGCGAGACTGCCGTCGGCGAGCTGCCGATCGATGAACCGGCGCATGAACCTCGCCTCATCGTCGGCGAGCGTCCGGTCGCTCGCCAGGATCGCCTCGAGCAGATCGCGAGCGGCCTCGCGGTCGCCCACCTCGGCGAGGACGAAGGCGGGCATCTGCTTGACCCAGAGCGGCACGTCGGCGCCGGCAAGTCCGGCCAGATGGCGCGCGACGGCGAGCGCGAGCGGCACGTCGTGCAGGCGATGGCGGGCGAGGTAGACGGCGTGAGCGAGCCAGCGCCAGTTGTGCGCCGGATCACGGGCGCCGATCCGGGTCGAGATAGGCCACGATCCGGCGCAGATCGGCCGGCTCGGGTGTCTGGCTGAAATAGAAGGCGGCGAGCGTCGGGACGTATCGGGCCTCGGGGTCGATCCGATCGAGCAGGCCGAGCCAGGCGTCGAGACGCTGGTAGTCGTAGGCCGCAAGGGGCGTGGTCCGGCCGCCGCCATCGCCCATGTTCTGCAGGCCGAAGGCCGCGCTGCGGTAGAACAGCTGCGGATCGCCGAGCGTGAGCAGCGGTGCGGCGGCCGCGGGCGGCGGGCTCGGCACACCGGCCCAACGGGCTTCCAGCGCGCGGTTGTGAAACGCCAGCGTCGCATGCGCTGCGAAGGCGGCGAGCAACAGCCAGAGACCTGGCCGATGCGATCCGGGCAGGCTCACAGCTGGCGCCGGCCGAAATCGAAGCTCGCCGCGGCGCCCAGCAGGAGCACGTAGAGGGCACCCTGGAGCAGAGCCAGGCCCAGACCGGTCTCGTCGCCGAGGCCATGGACGAGCCAGGCGCTCCGGCCGAACAGATCGAGCCGCGGCAGGACCAGGGCGAGCACGGCGACGACCTGATCGAGCGCGCCGTCGATCGGGCCCGGGTGGCGCGCGGCAGCCGCGATCCCGCTGAGCACGCCGATCATCCGACCGAGGACGTAGAAGCCGAGGCAGGCGAGCGTGCTGGCGACGCCGCTTGCGAGCATCGAGCGCGAAGAACAGCGCCGCTACCGCGACGACCGTACCCTCGACGAACACGCTCAGCGTCCAGCAGGCGAGCGCCGCCCAGGTCGGGCGCGCGATCGCGGCGACGGCGATGCCGGCGAGCGCGGCCGCGGCCGCGGCGAGCAGAACCAGCATCAGGACGTGGGCGAGGACGAAGTCGCGGCGCGCGATCGGCCGCGAGAGCAGGATGTCGACCTCGCGCGCCTCGAACGCCCGGCGGATGTGAAAGCAGGTGATCAGAACCAGGGCGAGCACGACGACGATCCGAGCGGCGTTGGCGGTCAGGACCGCCGCGAACTGGCGCTGCTCGACCAGCGCGGTGCCGCCGAGAAACAGCGCGAGCGCGGCGCTCGCGCACCATGGTCGACGGCGAGCCCGAGCACCAGCCTCGCGCCGAGCGCCGAGCGCAGGAGATAGATGACCAGCGGCCGGATCGCGGCGCAGCCGGTCATGGTTGCGCCGCCTCCGGCATCGGGAAGGGGTGCCGATCGCGGCCGAAACGCTGATAGAAATCGGCGTCGACCGGATCGATGCCGCCATTCTCGAGGATCGTCGCGCGCAGGAAGATCACGAGCTCGGTCTTGCGCGTGGCATCGTCGCGCGCCTTGAACAGATAGCCGATCACCGGCAGCTGGCCGAGGAGCGGCACGCCCTCCTCCTGGTTGGTGGAGTTGTCGCTCATCAGCCCGCCCATCACCGACCACCTGGCCCGAGTGCAGTTGACGACCGAGTCGATCTCCTGAACGGCGACCACCGGAACCTGCGACTGAACCGTGTTGTTCGACGCGATCGCCACCGCCGGATCGTTGACCTCCTCGACCACCCGGGTCACGGTCGGGCGGAGCGCCAGGCTGATTTCGTCGGTCTCCTGGTTGATCGAGGGCTGCACCGTCATGATCACCCCGACCGGCACGGTCTGGATCACGCTGTTCACGTTGGTCTGAGTGTTGCCGTTGTCCTGCTCGATGGTCTGGAAGAACAGGCGGAAGAACACCTGGTTCTGGGCGACCTTGAGGATCGCGGTCTGATTCTGCTGGACGGTAAGCCTGCGGACTGGAGAGGGTGCGCACGGTACCGAAGCGCTGAATGAAGTGGGCGATGACATCGAGGTCGCTGTTGTCGAACGCCAGGGTCACGAAGTCGGGGGTCGCATCCAGGGGCGTGCGGAACGGCGGCGGCACGACCGTGGTGCCGAGCCTCGCGGCGGAGCTGAAATCGCCGATCATCGCTCGCCAGTTGATGCCGGAGCTGAACTCGTCGTTCAGCGAGACCTCGAGGATCTTCGCTTCGATCAGCACCTGGCGGCTGATCGATTCGCGCAGTTCAGCGAGGTAAGCCTCGATCAGCTTATGCTGGCGCTGGGTCGCGAAGACCGAAACGACGCCCGCCTGTCGATTGATCGAGAATGACGGCTCCGGCCCGTTACTGTTCTGGCCTGCTTGTCCGCCGGGGACCGCGGCCGCGGTCGAGAGGACGGCCGGTGGCGCCGGCGGCGCCGCGGCAGAAGGATCCGCAGCGGTCAGAGCCGGTGGCGGACTCTGGCCACCGTTACCGGGACCGGGCGCGCCCGGGCCCGGTTGGCCCGCACCAGGCGCGATCGCACCGGGGTCGCCACCTGGCGACGGCGCGGGTGCAGGAGACGCCGGCGCGGCTGCCGGCACCACCGCGAGGCCGGGCGGTGTGGAGTTGCCCAGGATCTGGCTGAGGCCGGCCTCGAGCTCCTGCCAGAAGTTGGTGTCCGACTGACCGGAAATCGGCGCTCGACGAGGCGTTGCCGCTGGTCGCCTGCTCGCCGCCACCATCACGTTGACCGAGGTCTCGACCTGGCTGTTGGCCTGGCGCGTCAGGAGCAGATAGTCGACCCGGTAGTTGACGTGGTAGGGCTCGTCGCGCTCGATCCGCAGCGTCTGGCCCTGGAACTCGTAGCGCAGCCCGGCCAGATCGGCGATCCGCTCGATCACCTCGCGCAGCGGCCGGTTGCGCATCGTCAGAATGACGCCGCCCTTGATCCGCGGGTCGAGCTCGAGATCGACCTGGGCCTTGCGCGCCAGCTCGATCAGGACGTCCTTGAGCGGGACCGTCTCGTCGACCGAGATCGAGACCAGCTTCTGCTCTGCGGGCGAGGGCGGCGGCGGCAGCTCGACCAGCGGCTGGAGCTTCGGGATCGGCGCCCCGGGCGCGGCCTTCGCGGGCGGCACCGGACGGGGCTCGAAGGCGGCGCGGTAGTCGTCGCGGGTAAGACCGGCGTAGCGGTCGTGGTCCATCACCGGAAACGTACCCTTGCAGGCCGCGAGCGTGCCGAGCAGGAGCGCCGCCGCCAGGAGGCAGGCCCGAGGCCGGCCGCCCGATCCGTATTCGGGCGCGCGCCTATCTTTGATGCCAGCGCGAGGCTCCTGCATGGAATTCTGCTCGCTGGCCGCTCGCGCGCTCAGAAGCCGTGGCCGCGGCCGGCCGGGCCGGCACCGAGCACTGATCCCTCGCCGGGCAGTGGCGCGGGTTCGCCCTGCATCAGGGGCTCGTCCATCGGGTCGGCCTCCGTACCGAGGGTGAGCAGAGCGCGCTCGGCCTCTGCGGCCGAGACCCGCCCGGCCGCCACCAGACCCCGGAGCGCATCGGCCATGAGCTGCATGCCGAAGCGGGCGCCGGTCTGGATCATCGAGGTGATCTGCGCGATCTGGTTCTCGCGGATCAGATTGGCGACGGCGGGCGTGCCGATCAGGACCTCGTAGGCAGCGAGGCGCCCGCCGCCCTCGGCGCGCTTCAGGAGCAGCTGCGCGATCACCGCCTGGAGCGAGCTGCTGAGCATGGTCCTGACCATCGCCTTGTCGGCCGAGGGCACGACGTCGATCAGGCGATCGATGGTCTTCGCGGCCGAGGTGGTGTGCAGCGTCGCGAGCACCAGATGGCCGGTCTCGGCGGCGGTCAGCGCGAGCGCGATGGTTTCGTAGTCGCGCAGCTCGCCGACCAGGATGACGTCCGGATCGGCGCGGAGCGCGCTGCGCAGCGCTCGAGCGAAGGAGCGGGTATCGCGCCCCACCTCGCGCTGGTTGACCAGCGAGCGCTTCGAGCGATGCACGAACTCGATCGGGTCCTCGATGGTCAGGATGTGGCGGCTCGCGGTGGCGTTGATGCGGTCGATCAGCGCCGCGAGCGTGGTCGACTTGCCGCTGCCGGTCGGCCCGGTGACCAGGACGAGGCCCTTGCGAAGGCCGGCAATGCGCTTCAACACCCAGGGCGCTTCGAGCTGATCGAGGCTCGGGACGTCGGCCGGTATGGTGCGGAATGCCGCGGCCGCGCCGGCCCGATTGTTGAAGGCGTTGAGCCGAAAGCGGGTACCCGAGGTGTGGACTATGGCGACGTCGATCTCGAGCTCGCTGGCGTAGGCGCCGCGCTGCGCTTCGTCCAGCAGCCCGGTCACCAGGGCCTCGATCTCGGCTCCGGCCAGCGGTGGCGCATCGAGCGGACGGATCTCGCCGTCGACTCGCACCATCGGCGGATTGCCGCCCGAAAGGTGCAGATCCGAGGCGCCGCGATCGATCGCGAGCTGCAGCAGCCGCTCGATGTCCATACGATTTCCCGATGAGCGCGGGTCTTGCCGGGGCGTCACCGCCGCCATTGCCGGCTCGATCCTCATTCGTCGAATGACGCTCATGACCTGTCCTTGCCGCGGCTCCAGCCCGATTAACCAAGGCTGAGCTTTGGGCAGCGTCAATCAAGCCGTTGATGATGAAGATCTGGTAAATCGGCAGCTCGCCGCCGGGGTTGACGGAGCAGGTCCCTGTTGAGATAGCGTCGGCTCGACCTGCGGGCGCCGGCGAATTACCGGGAGGATCCGATGAGCACCGACATTCACTATCCGGAAGAGTTCATCGACCGTCTCCAGATCGTGTGGGGCGAGGGCTTCCTCTCGCCCGGCGGGCCAGACGAGGTGCGCGCGATCGTCTCCGGGCTCGATCTTGCAGGTAAGCGCGTGCTCGATATCGGTTGCGGAACCGGCGGCCCCGCCGTCCTGCTGGCGCGTGACCATCAGGCCAATGTGGTTGCGATCGATATCGAGCCGCAGCTGCTCGAGCGGGCGAAAAGACTGGCGTCGAAGGCGGGAGTTTCGATCGACTGGCGCCTGGTCGACCCCGGAGCGCTCGCCTTTCCGGCCAATTCTTTCGATGTCGTCTTCAGCAAGGACGCTCTGATCCACATCCCGGACAAGCCGGCGCTGTTCGCCGAGATCCTGCGCGTCCTGAAGCCTGGCGGCGTATTCGCGGCCGCGACTGGCTCGTGGGCGAGGGCGGGGAGCGGATGCCGGGGATGGAGCGCTATCTGAGCCTCACCCATCTCCATTTTGCGCTCGCCACCGCAGCCGAGACCGAAGCGGCGATGCGGCGGGCCGGGTTCGTGGACGTTACGACCCGAGACCGCAATGCCTGGTACGCGGCATGGGCGCGCCGGGACGTCGAGGCGATGGAGGGTCCGCTGAAACGCGAGCTCACCGCCCTCCTGGGGGAGGAGGGCTACGCGGAGGGCCTCGAGGTCAGACGGGCCAATGCCGAAGCGGCCGCGGAGGGCTCATTGCGGCCGACGCACCTGCGCGGTCTGAAGCCTTTGGCCTGAGCTAACCCCCGGCTTGGCCTTCCGGGCGGGCCGGTGGCGAGGGCGGCGCAGCCCGTTGCCCGCTCAGATGCTCGAGGCGGGCGGCGACGCCATCGAGATCCGCTGTCGGAGCGCCGCTTTCGGCCGCCAAGCGCAGAGCAGCTCGATAACATTCGATCGCGGCCTCGGTGCGGCCGGCGCGATCCTGCACGATCGCCAGATTGATCTGATAGCGAACGTTGGCCGGATCGAGGGCCGCGGCGCGGTGCAACTCGGCGATCGCGCCATCGAGCTGGTTCTGGGCTGCCATGATCAGCCCGATCTGCTCGGGCAGGCGGGCATCGCGCGGATGATGCGGTGTCAGGCGGCGGAGCAGCTGGAGAGCCTCGCCCGGCGCCCGCTCGGCGATCAGGCTGATCAGGGCGATCCTCGCGCTCAGATCGTCCGGATCGTCGGCGAGGACGACTTGATAGAGTGCCCGCGCTTCGTCCCTGCGACCGAGCTGCTCCAGGGCGAGCGCGCGTCCGAGCAGGGCCGTGCGCTCGTTCGGGAACAGCGCCGAGAGGCGCTCATAGATGCCGAGTGCTGCGGCGGCATCGCCGGCCAGCAACGCCTCCCGGCCGGCGCGATCCAGAAGCCGGAGCTGGTCGGCGGGTGTGGCTACCGCGACCGCTGCTGCGACCGCCGGGTTGCGCGCCGCGCCATGCGCGATCACGACCGGGCCATCCGGGGGCCCGGCGGGCTCGACCGCGAGGTCACTGGCGCCCGGCGCTGTCATTTGGTGAGGTGCCGGCGGTTTGGGCGGCGCCGGCCAGATCGTGCGGGGCGGCGAGGCCACCGACGAATTCTCGCTCGAGGTCGGCTTCGGCTCCGAGAGCCATACCACCGCACGGGCGAAGTCGGGCTTGCGGGGCGGGGGACGAGGTGGCAGCGCGATCGCAAGGGGCGGCTTGAATGCCGGGACGGGGACCGGCACTTCGCCGACGATCTCCTGCTCTACCGGGCCAAGTGCCGGCTCGATCCAGACATCGGCAGCCAGCGGCTCGGTGCGCGCAAGATCCGCCATCCCGGCCTCGAGCCGACCGCCAGCCACGAGTGGCCCGGGTGGTTCGACGCGAGGCGCCTGCGCCGCGAGAGCCGCAAGGCCCAGCAGCCAGGGAAGGGGCCACAGTCGGCCGCTGCCGCTACGGCCTGCCGGGCCGAAGCCGGATCGGAGTACCTGCGCTGCCATGTCGTCGGCCGATCGTCGGCGAGCCCCCAAGGCGTCTTGGTCGAGCCGGCCGCGGTCGCGCCGAAGCGCGCTGTGTTGCTGCAGGCTTGTCTCTGAAAGAACCTGCGCCTTCGCCGGCTGGCGGGCCTTTCCCGCCCGCGTCCGAACTAGACCGTTAAGGTTATCAGGAGCTTAAGGGCTCGGGCCGACGATCGACGGCCGTGGACCGCCGTCAGCCGCGGTGCGCGCGTTCCTCGGCGAGCAGCTCGAGCGCCAGGCGCAGGAGCCGCTCGGACGCTTCGCGGGTCGCAAAGGCGGCATGCGCGGTGAGGGTCACGTTGTCGAGCCGGGCAAGCGGATGATCGGCGCCGATCGGCTCTGCGGCGAAGACATCGAGCCCGGCGTGACCGATCCGTCCGGCGCGGAGCGCCTCGATCAGCGCCGCCTCGTCGACGATCGCGCCGCGCGCGGTGTTGATGAAGATCACGCCAGGCTTCATCAGGCCGAGCCGCCGCCGGTCGAGGAAACCGCGCGTCTGGTCGTTCAGAATCAGGTGCAGCGAGACCACGTCGGCGCTTGCGAGCAACTCGTCCAGCTCCTTCGCGGCGCAGGGCAGATCCTCCGGCACCCCGCTCCGGTTCCAGGCGATCACGCGCATGCCGAGGCCGGCGCCGAGCCGGATCATGACCTTGCCGATGCCGCCCGTGCCGATCACGCCCAAGGTCTTGCCGGCGAACTCGATGCCGTTCAGAGTCTCCCAGTTGCCCGTCCGGATCGCCCGGTCCATGGCCGCGATCTTGCGCCCGGCCGCAAACATCAGGGCGATCGCGTGCTCGGCGACGCTCTGATCGCCGTAGCCGCCATAGGCGCGCACGCGGATGCCGAGGCGCTCGGCTGCGGCAAGATCGATGTAGCTGGCCGCCCCGGTGCCGAGGAACACGATCGCCTCGAGGCCGGGGCAGGCCGCGAGCACCGCCTCGTCCATCACGGTGTGGTCGTTCATGGCGAAGGCCGCGTCCGCCAGCAGCGCTGTCACTTCCGCGGCCGACGGGCTGCCGACGTTGATCTCGAGATCCGGCACGATCTCGGCGAGCTCGCCGCGGTACAGCTCGTGCAGAAACGGCGGGCAGTCGATGAACCTCGCCTTCATGGCCTCCCCCTAATCCGCGGCTTCGCGCCGCTGGTAGGCATAGTCGCGGGCCGCGCTGGCCTCCGAGACGTAGCCTTCGCGAAGATCCTCCTCGATCCGCGAGACGTCGCGCTCGTGCGGGTCGCCGTAACCGCCGCCGCCCGGCGCGGTCAGCCGGATGCGGTCGCCCGGCTGCAGCTTGATGTTGCAGTACTTGCTGCTCGAAACCTTGCCGTACAGCTCCTTGACGGTCAGCCATTGCTCGCTGCCCGCCTTCTGGATCACGGTGGCACCATTGCCGCCGGGCTCGCCCCCGAACAACGCCCAGGGCTTGACCACGTGGCGGTCGCTGCACTGACTGCCGTTGATCTCGACCTGGGTCGAAAGCAGGGTCCGCCGATAGCCGAGACCGCCCCGATACTTGCCGGGGCCGCCCGAATCCTGGACCAGCTCGCAGTCCTCGACCCGGAACGGAAAGCGGGTCTCGAACACCTCGGTCGGGTTGAAGCGGCAGTTGCCGTTGATCGCGATCACGCAGTCGTTGCCGTCGTGGCCGAAGCGGCCGCCCCAGCCGCCCGACATGATGTCGTAGCAGGCGAAGTATTCGTCGTGATCGGGGTGGTTGCCGCCGAAGACGAAGTTGGTGCCGGTGCAGCTCTCGGATGCCATCGCGCGCTCGGGCACGCAGGCCGAGAGCGCGCCGATCACGATGTTGGCAAGGCGCGGGTGGGTCTCGGTGTTGCCGGCAACCTCGGGCGCCGGGTAGTCGACGTTGGTCACGTGGCCGGGCGGCGAGACCACGCGGATCGGCCGGAAGCAGCCCGAGTTCTTGGGGATCGAGGGGTCGGTCAGGTGGAGCAGCGCGTTGTAGGTGGCGCCGGTCGTGACCCCGAGCGTCGCGTTGATCGGCCCCTTGGCCTGCCTGGAGCTGCGCGAGAAGTCGGCCACCACCTCGTCGCCCTGCACGAACACGTCGACCCGGACGTAGTAGGGGATGTCCTCGACGCCGTCGTTCTCGATCACGTCCTCGAACGCGATAGCGGCCGTCGGGGAAGTTGGCGATCTCCGCGCGCATCCGGCGTTCCGAGTAGTCCATCAGATCTTCGCAGGTCTGCTTGAAGACCGCCTTGCCGTACTTCTTGACCAGCTCGGTCGTGCGCCGCACGCCGAGGTCGACCGCCCCGATCATGGCGCGCAGATCGCCATAGTTCTGGCGCGGCGTGCGCACGTTCGCGAGCAGCAGCTTCCAGACCTCGTCGACGTCGACGCCGCGTTTCTTGATCTTGATCGGCGGCACGCGCAGGCCTTCGTGGAAGATCTCGGTCGCCTCGCCGGCGAACGCGCCCGGCACCATACCGCCGATCTCGGCGATGTGGCCGATACAGACCGCAAAGCCGAACAGCTCGCCGTCGACGTAGATCGGCTTGAAGAAGGTGTGCTCCGGACAATGCAGGCCGCCCCGATAGGGGTCGTTGTGCAGGATGACGTCGCCTTCCTCGATCGTGTCGAACGGGATCTCCTGGGCGCAGGTCTTGATCAGCAGTGGCATGCCGCCGATCATGGTCGGACAGAACTCGGCGCAGGCGATCATGTCTCCCTTGTCGTCGGCGAGCGCGCAGGTGAAGTCGAGCCCCTCGTTGAAGATCGTCGAATACGAGGTCTTCATGAGCAGGATGCCCATCTCGCGACAGATCGACACCATCGTCGAGTTGATGATGTTCATGGTCACCATGTCCATCGCCTGGGCGCCTCCCCTTGCCTGGTGATCGGACCGCTCGCCCGAGACCCGCCTCGCCGCGATCACTATACGGGGCGAAAAACCTCTGGGCCAGAGCGGCACCTCTCGGCGGGCGCCGCGCCCGCCGAGGCGAAGCGACGCCTTGTCGCGCCAGGACGGCGGTTGTGTCCAGGGGAGCAAGAGGTTACATGTGCGCCGGCTGGCAGCTCGGTGTGACCTGCCGGTTGCGATTCTTGCTCGAACAGTTGGCAGCTCAGCGCTCGTTTAACCCTTTCCTGTACTCGATGTCGGCGCACCCCACCGACGCGCGGCCTCGCGCCGCCGCGAGCGCGGCTGCGTTCAAGGATGACGCATGGACCACCTCGATACCCTCGAAGCCGAGAGCATCTACATCCTGCGCGAGGCCTTCGCCAAGCTCGAGCGGCTCGCCATCCTCTGGTCGCTCGGCAAAGACAGCAACGTCGTCCTCTGGCTGACCCGCAAGGCGTTCTTCGGCCACGTGCCGCTGCCGGTGCTCCACGTCGACACCGGCAAGAAGTTCAAAGAGATGTATGCCTTTCGCGATCAGTACAGCGAGGTCTGGGGGCTCAAGCTTCTGGTCGAGCCCTGCCCGCCGATCGATCAGATGGACCCGACGCTGCCGCCCGCCGCGCGCTCGGCCGCGCGCAAGACCGCAGGGCTCAACGCGGCGCTCGCCAAGCATGGCTATCCAGGGCCTGATCGCCGGCATTCGCCGCGACGAGGAGGGCACCCGCGCCAAGGAGCGCTACTTCAGTCCCGCGCACCAAGGACAATCGCTGGGACCTCAAGGATCAGCCGCCCGAGTTCTGGAACCAGTACATGACCGCCTTCCCGCCCGGAACGCACGTCCGGGTGCACCCGCTGCTCCACTGGAACGAGGTCGACATCTGGCGCTACACGCGGCGCGAAGGCATCCCTCTGATCGATCTCTATTTCGCCCGGGACGGCAAGCGCTACCGCTCGCTCGGCGACGAGGACATCACCTTCCCGGTCGAGAGCACCGCTTCGACCCTCGATGAGATCATCGCCGAGCTCGAGACCACGCGGGTCGCCGAGCGGAGCGGCCGCGCCATGGACCACGAGGCCGAGGACGCCTTCGAGCGTCTGCGCGCCCAGGGCTACATGTGAGGCGCGCGGCCATGGTCAGCTCAAGCTCACGCCCGAAGCTTCGGATCGTCATCGTCGGCCACGTCGATCACGGCAAGTCGACCCTGGTCGGCCGGCTGTTCCACGACACGGGCTCGCTGCCCGAGGGAAAGCTCGAGGCGATCCAGGCGATGTCCGAGCGGCGCGGCATGCCGTTCGAATGGGCCTTCCTGATGGACGCGCTGCAGGCCGAGCGCGATCAGGGCGTGACCATCGACACCGCGCAGATCCAGTTCCGCACCGCCCAGCGCGACTACGTCATCATCGATGCGCCGGGCCACAAGGAGTTTCTCAAGAACATGGTGACCGGCGCGGCCAGCAGCGAGGCCGCGCTGCTCCTGATCGACGCCGAGGAGGGCGTGCGCGAGCAGTCGTACCGGCACGGTTATCTGCTCCATCTGCTGGGGGTCCAGCAGGTCGCGGTCCTGGTCAACAAGATGGACCTGGTCGACTACAGCGCCGACCGCTTCGGTGCGGTCGCCGAGCAGTACCGTGGCTATCTCGCCGGCCTCGGGGTCGAGCCGGTCGGCTTCATCCCGATCTCGGCCCGCGAGGGCGACAACATCGTCGCCCGCTCGCGCGTCATGCCCTGGTACCAGGGGCCGACCGTGGTCAAAGCGCTCGATCAGTTCACGTCCGAGCCTAGCCTCGCCGACCGGCCGCTGCGCCTGCCGATCCAAGACGTCTACAAGTTCGACCAGCGCCGCATCCTGGCGGGCCGGATCGAATCGGGCCGCCTCGCAGTCGGCGACAAGCTCCTGTTCTCGCCCTCCAACAAGACCGCCAAAGTCAAGTCGATCGAGGCCTGGAGCGTGGTCGAGCCGCCGGGCGATGCGAGTGCTGGCCAGTCGGTCGGGATCACGCTGGACGAGCAGATCTTCGTCGAGCGGGGCGAGGTAGCATCTCATGCCGACCACCCGCCGATCGAGAGCAACGTGTTCCGTGGGCGGCTGTTCTGGCTTGGCCGCAAGCCGCTCGCTGCGGGCAACCGCTACACCTTGAAGCTCAACACCAGCGAGACCGAGGTCACGGTCCAGTCGATCGAGCGGGTGATCGATACCGGCGATCTCTCGTCCGGCCCGGCCGAGCAGGTCGAGCGCAATGCGGTGGCCGAAGTGGTGCTGCGCACGCGCGGCCTGCTCGCGCTCGACGAGCACCGCACCAATGCGGCTACCGGACGGTTCGTTCTGGTCGAGGACTTCGTACCGGTCGGCGGCGGCATCATCTCGATGGAGGGCTACCCCGATCAGCGCGAATCGGTCACCCGGCGCGCGACCAACATCACCGCGGTGGGTCACACGGTCTTGCGCGAGGCTCGGGTTTTGCGCAACGGCCACAAGGGCGGCGTGCTCTGGTTCACGGGCCTCTCGGGGGCCGGCAAGTCAACCTTGGCGCTGGCCCTCGAGGCGCGGCTCTTTGCCAAGGGCTATCATGTCTACGTGCTGGACGGCGACAACGTGCGCAGCGGCCTGAACGCCAATCTTGGCTTCTCGCCCGAGGACCGGGCCGAGAACATCCGCCGGGTCGGTGAGGTCGCGGGGCTGTTCGCCGATGCCGGCTTCATCGTGATCAGCTCCTTCATCTCGCCCTATCGAGCCGATCGCGAGCGGGCGCGCAAGGCGGCCGGCGACACCTTCCACGAGATCTACATCAAGGCGTCGCTCGAGGTCTGCGAGCAGCGCGACCCGAAGGGCCTCTACCGGCGGGCGCGCACCGGCGAGATCCCCGAGTTCACCGGAATCAGCTCGCCCTACGAGCCGCCCGAGAGCGCGGAGTTGGTGGTGCGGACCGACCTGCTCAACGTCGAGGAGTGCCTGGGCGAGATCGCGGCCTACGTCGAGCGCGCCTTCGCGCCGGAGGTCTGACATGGATACCAGCCGTCTGCTGCCGGAAATCGTCGCGCTCACCGAGCGGGCCGGCGCCCTGATCCTCGAGCACTACAAGGGCGATGTGGCGGTGCGCGCCAAGGCCGACGCCTCGCCCGTGACCGTCGCCGACGAGGCCGCCGAGGCGCTGATCGTCGAGGGGCTCGCCCGGCTAACCCCAGAGATCGCCGTGGTCGCCGAGGAGACGGTCGCGGGCGGGCACGTGCCCGAGCTCGATGAGCGCCCGTTCTGGCTGGTCGATCCGCTCGACGGCACCAAGGAGTTTCTGAGCCGGAACGGCGAGTTCACAGTCAACATCGCTCTGATCGAAGGCCGCGAGCCGGTGCTCGGCGTGGTCCTCGCGCCGGCTCTGGGCAAAGTCTGGTGGGGTGCGCGCGGCCGGGGGGCGATGCTGCGGGCCGAGGGCAAGGAGCGCGCGATCGCCGCCCGCCGCCCGCCGGCAGACGGACTGATTGCCGTCGCCAGTCGCTCGCACATCGATCCCGCGACCGAGGCGTTTCTCGATCGGGCGGGCGTCGCCGAGCGCATCTCGGCCGGCAGCTCGCTCAAGTTCTGCCTGATCGCCGAAGGTCGGGCCGACCTCTATCCGCGGTTTGGCCCGACCATGGAATGGGACACCGCGGCCGGCCATGCGGTCCTGAGCGCCGCGGGCGGTCGGGTCACGACCAAGGACGGCGCGCCGTTCACCTATCGCAAGGCCGGGTTCCGCAATCCCGAATTCATCGCCTACGGCGGCTGATCCCCGCCTTCCTCCTGGCCCCTGGCCTCGGCCATGATCCAGCGGCGAAAGGCGGCGATCTTGGGCCGCTCCGCGAGCGCCTCGGGACAGACCAGGTAGTAGGCAAGCCGGAAAGGGAGCGCGAGCTCGAAGGGCCGGACCAGGCGGCCAGTCGCCAGATCGGCCGCACAGAGCACTCGGCGCCCGAGCGCCACCCCTTGGCCGTCGATCGCGGCCTGCACCAGCATGCCGGTGTCGTCGAAGATCGGCCCCCGCTCGGCATCGACCCCCTCGACTCCCGCTCGCTCCAGCCAGAGGCGCCAGCCCCGGCGGGCATCGCTCGCCATGCTGGCGTCGACGTCCTGATCGTGCAGCAACGTCTGATGGCGCAGATCCGCCGGCGTGCGCAGCGGGTGCGGCCCCTCGAGCAGCCGCGGGCTGCAGACCGGAAACGCCTCCTCGCCGAACATCCGCTCGACCCGTAGCCCGGGATAGACGCCCTGGCCCATGCGGATGCCGACGTCGACGTCCTCCTTGGCGAAATCGACCAGCTGCATGGAAGCGCTGAGCCGGAGGTCGATCTCGGGATGGGCCGCGCGGAAGCGCCCGAGACGCGGCACCAGCCACTTGGCGGCGAACGAGGGCAGGACGGTCACCGTGAGGACCCCGCCCGCGCCGGCCGCGCCGAGGCGCTGGGTGGCGGCGGCGATCTGGTCGAAGGCGTCGCGGACCGGCGGCAGATAGCGCTGCGCCTCCTCGGTCAGCAGCAGCCCGCGCGGCAGGCGACGGAACAGCCGCACGCCGAGCCGCTCCTCGAGCGCCCGGATCTGATGGCTGATCGCGGTCTGGGTGACGTGCAGCTCCTCGGCGGCACGGGTGAAGCTCAGATGGCGGGCCGCGGCCTCGAAGGCGCGGAGCGCATTCAGCGGCGGTAGACGGCGGCTCATCGGCCCGCGCCATCATGAGAAATCCTCATGCTTATTATGAAAAAGCATCGCTGGTCAAAGCGCAAGAGCCTCCATAAATTCATATCTGTCGATAGGCCGTAGATGAGGAGGACTCATATGTCGACCGCCCGGCTCTCATCAACCTGCACAGCCTTGGCCGCGCCGGCGGCGATCCGGCCGGCAGGCGAAAGCGCAGCGCTCCGGTGGCGTGACATCCTTGCCCAGTTCGTCGAGCTGGCGCTCGCCTGGGTCGAGCGCGCCCGCGAGCGCCGCCAGCTGCAGGCCCTGAACGACCACATGCTGAAAGATCTGGGTCTCAGCCGCGCCGACGTCGAGGGCGAAGCCTCGAAGCCGTTCTGGCGGCCATGATCGCCCCGGCGGCCCCTGCCCCCGATGGCCCGCATCAACCGCGCGGGCCATCGTCTTTATGTCTGCCGCCTGCCGGCCCTGCCGACCGGCCAACGGAGACAAGTCGAGGCCATGACGCCGGGTCGACCGACGTGAGACGACCCTCAGATGTGATGCAATCATGCCCGGCCCGAGGTCCGGTCCTGAAATCAAACTGCGCCGTCCGGTCAATCGAACCGCAAGTCGTCTCCCAATTCGAATGGGCGCGATGCGCCAGAAGTGAAGCATCACCGTCTTAAGACTGTAGCATGCTTGGCGCACGAATGACTGGCGGGTTCGGGCCGGTGGCCCGGCGTCACTTTTCGTCTGCACGTGCCTCCAGCGCTGGAGATCGATTTATTCGGCTGGAGTTTTGCCCTGTCTGCCGCGCCAAGCCATTGCCAGGACGTCCGAATTTGCCGTCTGCCGGAAATCCGTCTGCCGGTCTGACATAATTCCTATCGGATCGAAGCTTGCTCGGTCATTTCGCCGGCAACTGCTTGATTTCCCGCTCCAATCGCCCGATGCGACGCTCATGCGACAGAAGTGTCGCATTGATGACGAGCAACCGTTCGGCGGCAAACTGCCCGGCGGCTGCGCCGCCTTTGGTTTTGGGGCCGCGTGGCGCACGGATTCCCACCAATGACATATTCGGCATTTGCCGGCCAAATCTCGCCGGACGGTTAGCGATCGGTTCACCCGCGCGACCTGCGTCAGCCCGCAGAAGATTTCATATGCCTGCTCGAAAATTATCTTGTCGATCAGCCAGAATTACGCGAAATAATTGTGACCAGACGTGTCGAACAAATATATAAAGAAATGAAAAACATAAAAGAAATTATCGCTAGCCAAGCACTCCCACAGCCTGACGCGAACGTTAGACTTGATGAATTCGGCTATCAGTGCAGCCTTCGGCGGAGCTTCAAAGGCCCTGCTTCATTGGCCACAGCTTACCGCTGGCCGTTGGATTGATCGACCGGAACTCGTTCAGCTGAGGGACGCGCTTTCCAGCCCGGTGGAGCATATCACTATCCTGGTTGGCCCGCCCGGTGGCGGCAAGTCGGCCCTCTTGGCTAGGCTGGGAACAGAGCTGTCTTCTGAAGGGTTTGCATTGCTCGCGATCAAAGCGGACCAACTCCCTGCGGAATGCGGGTCACTTCAAGCCCTCGATGATTACGTGCGCGATTTGGGCGCGCCAGGGTCGATCGTCGATTGTCTCCGGGTTCTGGCATCCGAGCAGCCCGTGGCCCTCCTGATCGATCAGTTGGACGCGCTGTCCGAGCTGATGGATCGGCGAACCGGGCGGCTAACCGCGCTGCTTGCACTGGTTCATCGCGCCCAAGCGATCGAAGGGCTCAGCATCGTGCTGTCCTCAAGGGAGGTCGAATATCGACACGATGCACGGCTGGCCAGTTTGCCCGCAGAAGCCGTCATCCTGACGAACCCTCCTTGGGAGGACGTGGGAGCGGTCCTCGCCGACGCGGGCATCGATGCGTCACGCTGGCCGCAGGAGGCGCGCGAGACACTTCGGAATGTTGAGCATCTGAGCGTCTTCTTGAGATACTTCGCTCGGGATTTGGCTGCACCGGTTTTCGATACCTACCTGTCGATGCTCGAGGAAGTGTTTCGGCGGCGGGTCGAGGAAGGGGACGAGGGCGTCGCCGAGTTGGCCTATGAGATTGCGGAGGCCATGGCCGACTTTGAAGAGCTCTGGGTCGCCCGGGCCGTTTTCGAACAAGGAAGGGAGGCTATCGAACGGCTGCTAGCCGCGGACCTCCTAAGGACCACGCCCGATGGCAGGCGAATTGGCTTCCGCCATCAGACCATGTTCGAGTTCGTTCGCGCCCGGGACTTCGCACGCGGCAATGCGAGTTTGGCGAATTGGGTTCTGTCCAACCAAGAAGCGATTCATGTGATCCGGCCGGTGTTGTGGAAGGCTTTGCCTTACCTGCGTGACGCGGACCCGCGTCGCTACACGCGAGAAGTGGGGAACCTCTGGAACACCGACGCACTTCGTGCCCATCTGCGTTGGATACTCATCGGATTCCTTGGCGGACTGCAAGATCCACGCGACGAGGAGGCAGGCTGGCTGCTTTCCGTGTTTGACGGCGAGGACCGTGCAACCTTTCGTCGCAAAGTCTTGATGGCCATGACAGGCAGCCCCGGTTGGTTTGCGCGGCTGCGATCACGGCTACCTGGTCTCATGCGTGCAAGCGAGCCCATTCGCCAGCCGACGGCTGCACTCCTCGCTCGCGCAGTTGCTTTTGATGCTGAGGCTGTGCGCGAACTCGTTGGTGCGCATTGGGCGACGCGACCAGACCGCCGCTGGGAACTCTACCGTGTCCTCCACGAGGTCAGAATTTGGGACGACGGCTGGATCGGCCTCGCCCTCGGATTGGCAACGGACCTTAATGCCGACGGACGGCTTATTCGTCTGCTTATTCGTGACGTCGCTGAGCTGAATCCTGACTGTTGCAGCGAGGTTGCTCGGTGCAAGGATGCAGTGCGAATTAGACCGCGTCTTGAACCGAGCGCCAGAGCTTCCCGACCTGCCTCCGCCCGACGCTCCCGAGGAAGAGCAGGTCTGGGGCAGATGGAAGCGCGACGAGACGGCTCGAAAGCCGTTCCAGGCGCTGCTGACCGCGGGCGACTGGTACATGGTGCCTGAGGCAGCGAGACTCGCCCCCGAGGCCTTCTTGAACGAGCTGTGGCCGCAGGTGGCCAAGGCGGGAGAGGGGCTGGCGTCGCCGTCCCGGTTGGGACGCTACCGCGAATTGTATAGCCTACTCTACGATTTTGAGAACCCGCGTGATCGATCGGGCGGCTCTGTTTTGTCTATTCTCTTATCAGCGATAGAGGCATACGCCGAAAGCGAGTTGGACAGTTTCTGCAATTTCCTCCGAGTAAACGAAGGCAGCGATCTGGCTCTGGTTCACCGCTTCCTCGCGCGGGGACTTGCGAAAGTCGCCGCGCAAGCACCAAAGGTCGCGCTTGCGTACCTGCTGGCTGCTCCGGAACGCTTCGAAATAGGCGATGTGCACGATGTCCATGGGGAGACGCGCCATCTAATTTCTGCAGCTGCCTCCTCGCTGAGTGAACCGGAGATTCGGCAACTAGAGCAGGCTATCGTCCGTTACAGGTATCATCGCGAGCGAGAATTTGACTTATCCGCACAAGATAAGCGCGATCTTATTCGATGGAACCGTGCGCATCGTCTACGCCTCCTCCGGGCGATACCTGAGAGTTATCGGTCGCCTCGGGTGCGCGGGCTCCTCTTGGAAGAGGAACGAGCCCTGCCTGGACTACCTGACTGGGACATGGGTCCTGTAGAGGTCTCGTGGAGTGGCAGTCCGATGAGCGCTGATCAGATGCTGAAGGCAAGTGACGACCAAATACTCGGCCTCTTTGCGAAGTTGAAAAACACAGAAAAATACGATGCAAGTGCTTCTCTGGCTTTCGCGCAATTTGCAAAAAGTCAGCCAGAACGTGCTATGCTCCTCCTGAGTTGCTTTGATCCGGGAACGCACGCGTCGGCCGCTGCATACGCTGTGCGAGAGCTCGCGTCGGTAGAAGGCCTTGAGCCAGATCGCTTGATATGCGTGATCGACGACTTGGTTCATCGTGGATTTGCAAGCGAGGAATTTCACCAGCAAGTCGGATGGGCTTTCGGAAGACTGGCGCGCAGGCGCGGAGGTCTCAGCCCTGAGACCTGCTCTATGCTAGAAGCGTGGCTTACTGAGTGGGATGGGCGGTCGACGGAAATAATCCAAGAGGCAAGAGACAAACCTTCTTCGAGCATCCTATGGAACACGCGCCGCGCCCTTCCCGATGGCAACTTTCCTGTCCTCCATGCGCTCGCAGTCGGGCATCTTTGTCGAGATCCTATGGATGCTGACGGTTTTCTTGGCGTATTTGAGCGCCACGTAGACAGACGAGAAGATCCCGAAGTCTGGAAAGCACTTGCCGGCGATTTTCGCTATCTGGCTAACGCTAATCGTGATCGTTCGGTCGCCTTCATGGAAAGCCTAAATAGCCAGTATCCTAATCTTCTGACGTCAGAGCATGGAGTGGGATTGATCGCACACACTCACAATTGGCTCCCGTTGAGCCTTCTGGCCTCTGTCTTCGAGCAGTGGCAGCGTCCAGATTGGGCCTGGGGGCCTCAAGCAGCGGGCGAGGTGATCGTGCTGCGTCACGCGCTAATGCCCGAGGATGCTTGGACGGCTGAATGTCTCGCAACGCTGCGGGAGGGGCCCGAGAGCGCTCGGATCGGCATGGCATACAGCGCCGCGCATTTGTGGGGCTACGCGCGGTTTCGCGACACTCTCACGTCGCTGATCATCGAGCTGATCGAGGACGCGTCTCCTCCCGTCGCGGGCGCTCTTTTTGAGGTTTTTCGGGTCACCGAGCCACTTCCTGTGGACGACGCGACCCGACGGTTGCTCGAAGCCATTGTTGACCACCCTCACATACTAGAATCCGGGTCTACGTTCCTGGTCGTGCGGCTCAAAGGGCTCCTAGTCGATGTCGCCTTCGTCGAGGTCATCGCACGGATATTGCGCGCGCTTGTGGACTGCCACGCCGAACGAATTGCCGACGCAGACGATCTGATGCAGTGTGCGCTGACGCTCCAGCGATTCTCGCAAACGAGAGAACACGGCGTCGCCCTATTTGAGAGGCTCATCGAGTTGGATGCCTACGTCGTCGACCGTGTTCTCCGGGACATTGATCGACGCATCCATTAGACGCCCACGGTGTGGTCCGGTTGCGGGACCCAAGCCTCCGGATGCGTCGCCTGCGTCGGGTAGTGATTGACGGGCGAGGCGTTCGGATCGTTCAATGGCGGCCCCCGAGCGCCCGTGCCTCGAGCGCATGGGCGAGCCCGCAAGGAAGAGCCCGAGACGATGCTGGAGCTTGCGCGCCGTAGCAATGCCGAACCGCTGCTCCCGGGCGGCAACCGGGCGGGGGAGTATCTGGCCGCGCTCGAGCAGAAGGTGCTCTGGCTCGCCTGCTGGATGATCCACCACGCCAACCACGTGCGCGAGAGCCGCGACGGGCTGAAGGTGGGCGGGCATCAGGCGTCCTGCGCCTCGGTCGCGACGCTGATCACGGCGCTCTATTTCGACGTGCTGCGGCCGGGCGATCGGGTCGCGGTCAAGCCGCACGCGAGCCCGATGTACCACGCGATCCAGTATCTGCTCGGCCGGCAGACGCGGGACAAGCTCGAGCGCTTTCGCGCCTTCGGCGGCGCCCAGGCCTATCCGTCGCGGACCAAGGACACCGACGGCGTCGATTTTTCGACGGGCTCGGTCGGTCTCGGGTGCGGCGATGACGCTCTTTGCCTCGCTGACCCAGGACCTCCTGCACGAGCGGCACCTTCTGCCGGCGGACCGGCCCAAGGGGCGCATGGTCGCGATCGTGGGCGATGCCGAGCTCGACGAGGGCAACGTCTTCGAGGCCCTGCTCGAGGGCTGGAAGCACGACGTCAGGAACGTCTGGTGGGTGATCGACTACAACCGCCAGAGCCTCGATCGGGTCGTGCCGGAGCGGCTGTTCAAGAAGATCGAGGACTTCTTCGGCGCGGTCGGCTGGCGGGTCGTGACGCTGAAGTACGGCAAGCTGCTCGAGGCGGCCTTCGCGCGCCCGGACGGCCAGACGCTCCGCCAGTGGATCGACGACTGCCCGAACGATCTCTATGCGGCGATCACCTTCAAGGGCGGCAGCGCCTGGCGCCAGCATCTCGAGCGCGATCTCGGCCATCTCGCGGGCATCCGGGCACTGCTCGAGGAGCAGGCCGATGACGGCCTCGGACGCCTGATGACCAACCTCGGCGGCCACGATCTCGACAGCGTGCTCGAGGCGTTCCAGGGCGTTCGGCGACGACCGGCCGCACTGCTTCATCGCGTACACGATCAAGGGCTTCGGCCTGCCGTTCGCCGGCCACAAGGACAACCACGCGGGCCTGATGACGCCCGAGCAGATGGCTGCGTTCAAGAAGGCGCACCGGGTGCCGGACGGCAAGGAGTGGGAGCGCTTCGCGGGGCTCGATATCGATCCGGCCGAGCTCGAGGCGTTCCTGGCCGGGGTGCCGTTCGCGCGGCGGACCGAGGCGCACGCGAGCCGGCCGGTGCCGGTGCCTCCGGCGCTGCCGCTCGGGCGCCGGGCGGCGCGCGCCTCGACCCAGGAGGCGTTCGGGCGGATCATGGGCGAGCTCGCGCGGGACGGCGGCGAGCTCGCGACCCGGATCATCACGACCTCGCCCGACGTCACGGTGTCGACCAACCTCGGGGCCTGGGTCGCGCGGCGCAGCGTCTTCAACCGCGAGGAGCACGCCGACGTGTTCAAGGCGGAGCGGGTCGCCTCGAGCCAGCTCTGGGCCGAGAGCCGGCGCGGCCAGCACGTCGAGCTGGGCATCGCCGAGAACAATCTGTTCCTGATGCTGGCGGCGCTTGGGCTCGCGGGGCCGCTGTTCGGCGAGCGCCTGCTGCCGGTCGGCACGCTCTACGATCCGTTCATCGCGCGCGGTCTCGATGCGCTGACCTACGCGAGCTACCAGGATGCCCGTTACCTCCTGGTCGCGACGCCGTCCGGGATCACGCTGGCACCGGAGGGCGGGGCCCATCAGTCGGTCGCGACGCCGCTGGTCGGGATCGGCCAGCCGGGGCTGCTCGCCTACGAGCCCGCCTATGTCGACGAGCTCGCCCTGATCATGCGCTACGCCTTCGAATATTTGCAGGCGGAGGACGGCGGCTCGGTGTGTCTGCGCCTCTCGACCCGCACGATCGATCAGCCCGAGCGCGAGATGACCGGACAGCTGGCGGAGGGCGTGCGCGCGGGCGGCTACTGGCTGCGCGAGCCGGCACGGGGCAGCGAGCTCGCTCTGGTCGGCACGGGGGCGGTGCTGCCCGAGGTGCTGGCGGCGGCCGATGCGCTGGCCGAGGATCTGCCCGGGCTCGGCGTTCTGGTGGTGACCTCAGCCGATCGCCTGCTGGCTGACTGGCGCGCGGTGCAGGGCCGCCGGATCGAGGGCGACGCCGGAGCCGATGCCACGCTCGAGCGGCTGCTGGCACCACTCGCCGCCGATGCGCCGCTGGTCACGGTGCTCGACGGCCATCCGGCCACGCTCGCCTGGCTCGGCAGCGCCACCGGGCGCCCGGTCTATCCGCTGGGCGTCGAGCGCTTCGGGCAGTCGGGCGACATTCTCGATCTCTATCGCGAGTATCAGATCGACGCGGCGGCGATCCTCGATCGGGTGGCGCTCGCCTGTCGCGAGCGGCTGCGGCGTCGATCGTGAGGCCGCGGGACGCCGTACTCTCGATCCAGTCGGCGGTCGCCTACGGCCACGTCGGCAACAGCGCGGCGGTGCTGCCGCTGCAGCGGCTCGGCTTCGACGTCTTTCCGGTGCCGACGGTGCTGCTCGCCCATCATCCCGGCCAGGGCCGCGGCTGGCGGGGCCACAAGGTCGAGCCGGCGCGGATCGGGGAGATCCTGAGCGGCCTCGCGGCTTCCGGCTCCGCGCCGACCACCGCGGGCGGCGCTGGGAGCCAGGGAAGGGGCGCGTTTGCCCGCTGCGCCGCGGTGCTCAGCGGCTATCTGGGCGACGCCGCGGTCGGTGAGCTCGTGCTCGAAGCGCTCGCGGCCGTGCGTAGCGCCCGGCCCGATGCGCTCTACCTCTGCGATCCGGTGATCGGCGACGATGCGAGCGGCGTCTTCGTGAGCGCGGGCATCCCCGAAGTGATGCGCGAGCGCCTGCTGCCGGCGGCGGACATCCTGACCCCGAACCGCTTCGAGCTTGCCCAGCTCAGCGGCCGCCCTGTCGAGAGCCTGGCCGATGCGCAGGCCGCCGCGGCGGCGATCCGGGCCATGGGACCTGGGATCGTGGTCGCGACCGGCCTCACCTTGCCTGATCGGCCGGACCAGTTGGCGGTGCTCGCGGACACGGCGGATGCGAGCTGGCTCGTGACCACGCCGCGCCTGCCGGTCGCGCTCGGCGGTACCGGCGATGCCTTCAGCGCGCTCTTCCTCGGCCACTATCTGGCGGCCGGGCACGAGATCCGCGCCGCTCTGGAGCGGGCGGTCGGGGCGATGTTCGCGCTGGTCGAGCTGACCCATGCCGCAGGTGCGGACGAACTCTGCCTGGTCGCCGCACAGGACGAGTTCGCGGCCCCGTCGACGCCATTTCGCGCCGAGCGGCTACGCTAGCGCCGCGCCTCGATGGCGAGGCGACGGCCGAGGTCGAGGCAGGCGGTGCGCAGCTCGTCGAGGGAGCAGGGGGGGTCGTAGAGGCTCCGAAGGCGGGTGACGTCGAGGACGAAGGGATCGCGCTCGCGGGGCGATTCGATCACGAGGCGGCCGCGCCCAAAGCCCTCGAGGATCCAAAGCGCGAGACGCCCCGTGGGCAGGCCGATGCCGGAGCCGACATTGACGATGCCGCCAGGGGGTGCGTCCGCGATCTTCGCGAGCAGGCGGACGAGCGCCTCGACCGGCAGGAAGTCGCGCTCGACGAACGGGCTCATGTCGTAGTGAATCGCCCCCTCGCGGGCGAGGCGGTTCAAGGTGAGCGCCATGAACGTGCCGCGGCCGGGCGCGAGCTCGTAGCCGAAGACGTTGGCAAGCCGCAGCACGGTCAGCCGCTCGCCGAGCAGGGCGCCGAGGCGCTCCTCGACCTCGAGCTTATGCCGGCCATAGGCATCGCTCGGGCAGGTCGGCGCGGTCTCGGCGAGCGGCCGCGCGCTGGGCGCGTAGACCTTGCGCGAGCTCAGCATCAGGTAGGCGACGTCGCGGCCGCCGATCCGGCGCGCGAGGTGCAGATCGGCATCCATCGCCTCGACCTGGTAGCCGTCCCGGCCGAGTAGCGGGTGACGGGCAAAGTTGACCACGCAGGCGATGCCATCCAGAAGGTCGGGCCGCTCGATCTGGTCATGGCCGACCGCGCGCACCCGCTCGGCCGGCAGCGCCGCCAGAAAGTGGCCGGCGAGAAAGCTGCCCCGGCCGACCACCAGGATCAGGCCCGACTGGTCCTCGCGCGCGGCCACGACCTCAGGCCGGCTCGGCGAGCCGGCCGATCGGCACCACTTTCAGGCGTCCGTTGGCGATGACCAGGCCGACCTTGCCCTGCTTCAAGGCGAGTGCCGCCCGCCCGAACACCTCGTAGCGCCAGCCGTGCAGTGCTTTGACCTCGGGCGCGTCCTCCGCGGCGATCGCCTCGAGATCGGCGGTGTTCGCGACCAGCCGCTGGGCGACGTGATGCTCCTCGCATTCGAGCTTGAGCAGCACGCGCAGGAGCTCGACCATGGGCCCGAGGCCGCGCGGCAGCTTGGGCGGCGGCGTCACCTTGGGCAGCTCAGCCTCCGGCAGGGCGAGCGCGGTACGGACCGCCTCGATCACGCCCGCGACGCTCGCCCGATCCAGGCTGATGCGGCGGAGCCTGGCCAGATCCTCGGCGGAGGTCGGGCGGCTGGCCGCGATCTCGAGCAGGAGGTCGTCGCGGACGATGCGGTTCCTCGGCAGATCGCGCCGCTGCGCCGTCCGCTCGCGCCAGGCGGCGAGTGCCTGCAC
This sequence comes from uncultured Alphaproteobacteria bacterium, assembly GCA_963815435.1. Lineage (GTDB taxonomy): Bacteria > Pseudomonadota > Alphaproteobacteria > Geminicoccales > Geminicoccaceae > DATAOG01. The sequence continues at coordinate 8,085 of CAWFGZ010000031.1, read as the reverse complement.
CAGGGCGAGGAAGCGCGGGTCGCGCGAGCGCACCTTGATCCGCTGCCAGGCGTCCTCGGGCGGCTGCTGGTAGGCGGCGGGACTGGTGAGCTCGGCCAGCTCCTCGGCGACCCAGTCGCGCCGCCCGGTCTCCTCGAGCCGCTCCCTCAGGCGCTGATAGACCACCCGCAGATGGGTGACATCGGCGAGCGCGTAGGTGAGCTGCTCGCGGCTGAGCGGCCGGCGCGCCCAGTCGGTGAAGCGCGAGCTCTTGTCGATCCGCGCCTTGGCGAGCTGCGCCACCAGGGTCTCGTAGCCGACCTCCTCGCCGTAGCCGCAGACCATGGCGGCGAGCTGGGTGTCGAACAGCGGCCGGGGAATCTCGCCCGTGAGGTGGTAGAAAATCTCGATATCCTGGCGCGCGGCGTGAAAGACCTTGAGCACCCTGGGGTTGGCCAGAAGCCCGAACAGCGGCGCCAGATCCAAGCCCGGGGCGAGCGGATCGATCGCGGCGTGGCGCCGCTCGCCCGCCAGCTGGATCAGGCAGAGCTTCGGGAAGTAAGTCCGATCGCGCATGAACTCGGTGTCGAGCGCGACGAACGTCTCGTTCGCCAGCGCGACAGAGAGCTCCTGCAGCTCAGCGGTGGTCGTGAGCAGCGTCATCCGATCATTTCACACATCTGAAAAAGCGCTCCAGCATAGGAGCGCCGCGCGGCGACGCAACCCGCACGGCTCTGTCCACCAGCTGTGGCTTCGACATCGCTGCTCTGCCGGTGGCCGATCGCTCTGCGTCAGAGTTTCCGACCCATCTGGAAAACATGAAGCCCTCCGGAGAACCGGAGGGCCAGTTTGGAATTGAGGGCATTCGGTCAGGCGTTCAGGGGCAATGGAAAGCTGGATAACATCCCCAGATCCTGGTCCGTTCCCCGAGTGATGCAATCTAACGTGGGCGCTGCACCAACGCCTCCACCTGTCGCCACTGCTCCTCGAGGCGGGCGCGGTCGATACTCGGGGGCTCTTCCTTAGGGGGCAGCTCTGCCAGCTGCCTGGCCTCTGCCACCAAGCTCTGCAGTACCTGGCGGTTTATGCGATCGCCACGCCGCAGCGCCTGCAATTGCTGCTCGACCCGTTGCCTGAGCTGTTCGGGCACCAGCTGACTCACCTGCAGTAGCTGAATCCTCGCCTGTTCCCGCTCCTTCAGCGAGGTCGTTTGGTCCGAATCCTGAACCAGCTCCTCCACCCGTCGCCACTGCTCCTCGAGGCGGGCGCGGTCGATCCTCGGGGGCTCTCCCATAGCGTGGCGCTCCGCCAGCTGCCTGGCCTCCGCCACCAAGCTCGCCATTTCCTCAGTATCTACCTGATCGCCCCGCGGCACTCCCCGCAGGGACCGCTCCAAGCGCTGCCTGAGCTGTTCCGGCACCAGCTGACTTGCCCGTTGCAGCTGGTCCTCGCGGATCCGGCGTAGCTGGTTCTCGTGCTGTGGGCTCCGATGAATGATCGCCTCTTCCGGTCGCGCATACAGCTCCGGGTGCAGGTAGCGCCCCTTCTCCTCGGCCGCTTTTGCCTCCTCGACCGCAATAGGGTTGGCGGCCGCCCATGGGTCCTGGCGCGTTCCGCTCACCTGCCAGGAGACTTTGACCCGAGGCTGGTCGGTCTTGATCGTGAACTGATTGTTCCTGACCTCCTCGGCCACGATTGCCTGCGCAAACCGGCCAACCACAGTCAACTGATAGCGAAAATCGTGGTTGAGCGCCTCAAAGTAATCTGGCAAGGCGACGCTCGCCTCACCAGCATCGTCGGTGGCGACATTACCACTGTAGACATTGAGCATCTCAGGACACTCGACGAACGAGTGCCGGAGGTACTTGTTTGCCGGATCGAGCGGATGGTCGATCTCGAAGCCGCCGCCCGATTTGGAGAGAAAACCGGTGACACGGACCTTGCCCAGGAAGACGCCGGCGAAGCCGCTTGGGTTTTCACCTATGATCCCGCCAGCGTTTGCAGCAGCCGAGGTGGAAATCCCGTGGACACCACCGTTTCTGCCCTCGCCGCGTATGCCCAAACCGCTGAAGCTGAACCCGTTCACGCCGATGCTCAGGACGCTGGTGCCGGCGACGCCGCTGCCGGCTTCAGTGGAGAAGTGCAGGCCGGACGCACCATCACCCCTGCCGTACGCGACCGCGGCGATGCCGCTGTTGGACGTGCCCACGCCGCGGACACCGAAGCCGGTGGGGCTGCTGCCGAAGACGCCGGAGGCGATCTCGCCGCCCGCGGACCGGTCTGTGCCGCCCACGCCGCGGACGCCGTTTGCAGCCAGACTCAAGCCGCTTACGCCGTCGTCGTCGCCGCTGATCCCGCGTACGCCGATGCCACGGACGCTGTTGCCCACCACGCCGGTGGCGCTGCCGACGAAGCCGGTCACGCCGTTGCCGCCAGCGACGCTGGAGCCGAAGACGCCGGCGGCGCCCGGGGTCGGCGCGAAGGTGACGCCCAGGACGCCGCTACCGGTCGAGCTTCGGCCAAGCATGCCCAGGCCCTGCGAGCTCTCGCCCCACACGCCGGTGTCCTCGACGCTAAAGCCGAACACGCCGGGATTCTGGATGCTGTGGCCTTCCACGCCAGCGATGTTCGTGGGTGGATTGTCGACACCAGTCGGGAGAACGCCGCTGGTGCCGAACACGCCTACTCCGGTGGTGGAGTCACCCCAGACCCCAACGGCGACTGGATTGCCACTGGAGTCGACTGGCTCTTGCCCACTTTGTGCCGGCTCGAAACCTTCGACGCGTGCCACTGTTCCCTCCTTTGTTCAGTTTTGCTTTGCCCAGATCAGCCCCGCTGGTTTGCACAGGAACCAGATCCTGCCACCATGACGCTGCCACCAGCACGATAGCACCTATCGCCAAAATTGAAACGGAACGGAATCGAGACAGGATCTTCCGGCCGATGTCACCAGGATACAGATGATGCGGCGCGGGGTCGTGCGTCTGAGGATTGGCCATGGGGTGGGTTCGTGGCACCTGCGGTCCGGCTCGAAGCCGATGCGGAGGCAGAGCTTCGGATAGTAGGTGCGATCGCGCATGAACTCGGTGTCGAGCGCGACGTACGCCTCGTCCGCCAGCGCGACGCAGAGCTCCTGCAGCTCATCGGTGGTCGTGAGCAGCGTCATCCGATCATTTCACACATCTGAAAGCCGCTCCAGCATAGGCATCTGAAAGCCGCTCCAGCATAGGAGCGCCGCGCGCCGGCGCAAGCGCGCGCGACACCCGGGCGACGCCCCGCTCACTGACCCGCCCAGCCGGCGCTATAGCGCGCCGCGCCCACGCGCTCCGACACCGCTTTGAGGTTTCGCTCGCCGGTCGCGAGCGGTAGGCCGAGGCGCATGGCCAGCTCGAGATACGCGGCGGCATAGGCCGTGAGCCCCTCTTCATCCCGGGGTTGCAAGACAAGAACGGCGAGAGGGCAATCAGGACAGCGTCCGCTCGTACAGGCGGCCGTACTCCTCCGTATACGATACAGAGGAATCAGCCACCTGTGCACGTTTCAAGATCTTTTGAAGAGGTTTCATTTCGTACATTTGCGTCTCAAAATGACTTGATCGTTCTATTAGCTTGATGATTTCATGTAAATAAACACCGACGTAATCGCAATTACCTGAAGCATCCTGTTCTGATTTGGAGTCATCAAGATTATGTAATATCGAACCCGACCGTGCGCGCGACGCTAGGAGATCTTTTCCAAGAGAGTCTCAAGAGCCTCCGGAAAGGCTTCGTTGGTTTGGATTATGAGTAGCACCAATGCTTCAACGGTCTGCGGCGTCACTTTTTTCTTGATGGGCGGCCAGTATGATCTAATCAATGGCGCGATTTTCTCTCTCCAAGTATTGGCGGCGCCCCCTGAAACTCCCTGCAGGACCTGTCGCCAGTAGCGCGCACAAGCCACTAGCCCATCCACCGGCATGTCGCGAAATGCACGCCGCTGTTCCTCTGGCGACAGTTTGTCCGGTGCCTTCAGGAGCAGGTCTGCGAAGAGATGGACCAAGTTATCATCGCCATGAAAATCGAGATCGCATTTTAGAGCCTGAAGGAACGCCGGCTTCAGATCCTGCAGAAGCTTGGGATTTAGCCGAGGTGCCCAGAGATACCCTTGCCAAAGAGCGCGGGCTTCACTCGTTGGTTCCGAGCCGCTCCAACCCATGCGATCGATAAGGACATCTTTCGCCCATTCGCGATCAATTTCATGCAGCCACGGCAAACGCGAAGCAAGCATAGTACGCGCCAAGAAATGAAAGTCACGATCTCCCGCGGAGAGGGCCTGCAATCGTTCTCTCAAATTTCCAATCGAGATCTCCTCGGTTCTCTCCCGATTAACTTCGAAAATGAGTGCCTCGGCCAGATATCCACCAGGTGCATTTAACGAGTCCGTTAGCGGATCACCTTGATGTGGTTGAACGGGCTTTGACCATCTTCGACAGTTGGGACCGCCGTGCTCTGAAAGCCGCAGATTTTCTAGGGTCGAGATGGGTCAAGCTCGAAATGTAGTGCCACGCGATGATCGATTTTGTTAAATCTTGCGGTCTTCGTGGAATGTGTAGCTTGCCACGTGGGAGCAGTGATGTGCTTCCGCAAGAAGACCTCGGGCGAGGCGGGCCTATCTCCAGATCGCCGAGAGCCGGACGTGCGGGTAGGTGGAGTGCAGCAGCGGGTGATCGCCGCCCTCGGCGCCTCGACCAGCTGGAGGCGAGCGGCCAATTGGAGCGGCTGCTGGCTCGGGGGCGCAGTTCGCGACGCGCGCGCTGGTCGTGACCGCGGTGCAGGACGACCCGACCCGGTGTTCCGGCGGATTCGGGCCGGGCTTGGTGTTCGAGCGCCTGTGGGCCGAGACCGGCTGCCGAGCGTGTCATTGAAGAACCTGGCCGAGGAGCGCCGAGCGCGGGTTCGCGCTTGGAGCGGGCGATCTTCCTCACCGTGCTGCACCGAGCTGATGGGCGGCCGCTGCGATTTCGCCGCCGGATCGTTGGCGCGAGGACTATCGAAATCGCTGGCGCCGAGGCGCTCGAGCTGCAGCATCTCTACCGGCGATGGCATGGCTCGGCCAAGAATTGCCGGAAGAGGAGCAGGACGCGCGCACGCCGTTCGCCCCGCGTTCACCAAGGACCTGGTCGAGGAGCGGCTGTTCGCCCACCGGCGCGATCTCTTCAGCCACTCGCCTCGTGTTCATGGACGCGACGAGTCTCTCTTGAAGGCGCCGGCGGGCAGACCCTCGGCCGCCCCAGCTAGCTAGCCCCTCCCCGCGCTCGCCTCTCTCTCCATCGCGGCTTGAAGAGCGCGCTCGCCTGATCCGGATGCTGCTCAAGCCAGCCAGTCACGCGATCGCCGCCCGAGAAAACGAACCGGGCATCTGGCCTACTGGGTCGGTCCGCAGTCAGCAGCTTCGCCACCTCTACGGCATCGTCGCTGCTGTCCACCTGTTCTTCCGAAGGGAGCACAACTTTTGTCGCGGCCTCGCGCGCGCGCTCCCTCTCTTCCTGGGCCCACTTTCGCGCCACCGCAGCGAGATCGGCAGGTAGAGTGACACCGGACTCCTGCAGGCACTGTAGACGAAGAGCAATCTTGCTGCGGCGAAGGTCTGGGTCATCATTCATCGTTTGGTGCCTCTGGTGGCCCTTTTCGGATTGCTGCCAAAATTTCCTCAAGCAAACCGCTCGCTTCAAGGATCGGCCCGTGCTTGCGCAAGAAGGCGGCCAGCTCCGCCTCGAATTCGTGACTCCACAGCACTGCTGCCTCGTTTGCCAGCAAAGCTTCTATAAGATCGCCTGGCGGCACGTCTTCATCTTGCGTGGCAGCAAAAAGCGCGAGCCGCAGGAACAAGCCAAATCCAGGTCGCCGAGCAAGCGCGACCCACCGTTGGAGAAGTGCTCGTGCCAATCGCCGGTCGAGCCTCTGCAACGCCATGAACGCGTCACGAGCTAAGGTGACAAGGATTGTCCAGCGGTCTGGATGCTCGTCCTGCGCAGGATCACCAGCAATCGAACGGATCCTCCAGTCACTGTGACCGGTGGCCTCCGGCAGGTCAGCCAATTTCCCGCACTGCAACGCCTCCGCCAGCAGGGAGGCAAATTCATCAGATAAATCTACTAAATCCTCATCCGTCAAAATTTTGCGATCGACAATTGTGCCATACTGATCATTCAGAGTGATTTCTATACGTGCGAGATCGCGCAGCCTCTTTGGTATCAATCCGTGTTCCTCGAACCAAGAGCCATACAGCGAATCAATTTTGAACACTGGCCTGAGAGACTCGACAATAACATATCTCCGAAGACTGCTATCTACTGGAGAGATCTTACCAACCCTCCAGAGATCGAAGATCGATCGATCGGATCTGTCAGCAAGCATCAGAACGATGGACCAAAATCTGCGATTCGTTTCGCTGATACGACAATCTGACTGACCCATTCGCCAAGCGATCACACCAGCGAATTCCGGGTGCAGCATCCCGTGCTGTTGTGCAGCCCACTGAACAACCTCCTTACTGTCGAGGTGTCTCGAAATCCAGACGCCTATGTGGTGAGTGACTTGTGAAAGATTGCCAGACACATAGCGGCCCGCGGCGTGCCCCGCCAGCGGTATGCAGCCCAACGGCGACTTTTCATTAGCGGGAAGCGAGGGAAAGGACATGAGCTTAAATCGCTGGCCGTCCCTCTGAGGAACCTCGATTTCTTCAAATGCCCTAAGCCAGGATGGATCGGCGGGTGGCTCGGCGATCGCAAACGCCTTCGCAACGCTGCCATCGTGCCTCGAAAGCGCCCAAACGACCTGCTCAGCTTCCTTGTCCCGCTGGAGATAGGCCTGATTAGTGGCACGGAGCGCGGTATTGATTCGAGATTGCAGGCCAAGGCGGTGATCTTCAGCCCAGGCGACCAGCGCCGCATTCATCGCACCGTAGTCGTGAGGTCCGGCCTTCGGGAAAGGGATCGGTTCGATGCTCTTTTCCTCCACTCGCGGACCCGGGCGTCCCGGTCACCCAGCTTATCATCGTCGAAACCAACCAATGCGAAGGCAGTCCTAAATTGCTGCGAGTGGCGTCGATGGGCAGCGAGCGCGTCTACGAGATAGCTCATTACCGGATCTTCGACGCTGTAGCCGATGAACAGGACGGTGAACTCCCGGAAAAGTTCAACGATGAAGCGCGCAGCCCAACCGTCCTGGAGGTAGGCGCGGCCAAATTCGCCGCTCGTCAAAACCAATTCACTTCCATCCTCATCATCTACTTTTATTCTCCCTTTCATATACTTCTCCCCCCCCCCCCCCCCCCCAAAAAAAAAATAACCCATCTTCGACAGTGGGTTTTGCTAAGTAGCTGAACGTGAACGGCAATCGGCGCCGCGGAGGCGGCGTGGCACTACATTTCGGAGGTGGATCAGTTGCCGGCGCGGGGCCGAACGGTCGGCGGCAGGGCGACGCCTGCGGCGCGGAGCGCGAGGCTGGCGGCGGGGCGCGGGCTGGAGCGGACGAGGAAGTGCTTGTCATGGTGGGCGATCTCGGTCTCGGTCAGGGAATCGAGTGCGGCGGGGTGTCGGCCCAGGATGCTGTGCCGCCGAGGTCGGCGATGCGCTGCTCGAGCTGGCCTTGAGGACGAGCGCGAGGAAGCTGGCGAAAACGTCGCCGCGGATGGTGTCGTCGAGCTGTGGAAAATCGGCCGGGTGGCGAGCAGGTGCTTCGCCGTAGGAAGGTCGCCTCCGCGGTCCAGCTGCTGCTTGCAGCGCAGCATGGCGGCGAGCGGGTCGAGGTCGGTGTTGTGCGTCAGCGCGGAGACGCCGTCGAACCTGGCGTCCGCCTCGGCTTTGGCCGGGTCGATGGCGAAGTGGCTGCCTTCGGTCTTGAGGAAGCGGCGGAAGCCGGTGTTGCCGGCGCCAGCGCCTTGTCGCCCCTGGCCGGCTGACGTTCGAGGTTGGCCAGAATGGCTTGGCGGCTGACAGCGTCCTTCTCGGCCTCCTGATGGTTGCGACAGAGGATGTAGCGTCGTCGCCACGGTCACCGCCTTGGCCTCGTACGTCGGTCTCGTGGCCGCGCTTGGTGATCGTCAGCGGCACGGCCGGCGCGGCGT
>CAWFGZ010000030.1:0-26837 GCA_963815435.1 uncultured Alphaproteobacteria bacterium | reverse complement strand
GACATGGGCTGAGCGGTCGAGTTGAACTCGGTCTGCGACACGAGGTCGGCGACGATCGGCAGGTGATCGGAAGCGCGCCGGCTCAAGCGGGTCAGATGGCGGCGCAGCGGGCTCTGTGGCCGGCAGCCCTTGAGCACCATGCGGTCGAGGGGAAAGACCGGCCACCAGCTCGGAAATGTGCCCGGCACGCGCGGTACCGTGCCCAGCTGGCGCAGCCGCGCGAGCGTCGGCCCCCAGGGACGCCACTCGTTCAGATCGCCGAGCAGCGCACGGGCGGCCGGGCTCATCGGAGCGAGGAGATGGCGCAGCGTTCTCGCCTGGCGCAGACGATGCCGGGCGCGCAGATCGAGATGGGTGTTGACGATCTGCCAGCTCACGCCGCCCGGATCACGCACCAGCACCGCGACGGCGCCTCGGGGTTCGCGGCTGTGATCGGCGAAGCGCCACTTCTCGACGTCCTCCACGGGCAGCCGGGTCAGTATGGCGTTGCCATACCAGCCTCTACCCTCGAGCAGCGTCGGCCCCTCGACGCAGGTCATGCCGAGCCGGGTCGCGAGCCGCTCGGCCTGATCGGCGCGGCTGCGCGAGCCGCGTGATTCGACCTCCTGGAGCCCGATCAGATCGGGCGCGATCTCCTCAATCACCGCCGCAATCCGCCCGATGTCCTGCCTGCCGTCGGTGCCGACCGCCCGGTGGATGTTGTAGCTCGCGAGTTGCAGCATGCGGCGAATTTAGTGCTCGAAATCTGACGGATGTACCCGGCCCGCACCCGCACGCGAACTTGCGCCAAGCCTGTCAGTGGTCCATGAGGAGCGACCGCACGTCACCATCGATCTCGATCTTGGCGCGATGTCGGCCGAAGAGCGAGGGAATACCGCTCGGCTGTTGCAGTCAGTCATGGACCGGTTCGCCAGTCGCGGTGCCGCGCTACACTCATCTCCCTGTCTGGTCGAAAAGCCGCTCCGGCCGTCTGGGTGGCAGCAGCGATCGGGCAGCGGTCATTGACGGCGCGGCGCGGGAAGCCGGTGCAGCCCAGGTTCGCAGCTCAGGAGACGTCGAACCATGAGCGACGACATTTCGGCAGCGGAATACCGTCTTCGGCCCGGTCAGTGGTTCCTCGGCGGCCAGATGATGTTCGTCGCCTTCGGCGGGCTGGTGCTGGTCCCCCTGCTCACCGGCCTCGACCCTAACATAGCCCTGTTCACGGCCGGCGCGGGCACGCTGATCTTCCAGGTCTGCACGCGCGGCAAAGTACCGGTGTTCCTGGCCTCTTCGTTCGCTTTCGTCGCGCCCATCATCTACGGGATCAGGACCTGGGGGATTCCGGGCACGTTGTGTGGCCTTGCCGCGGCCGGTCTCCTGTACGTGGTTCTCAGTTTTGTCGTCCGGATCAAGGGCAGCGCGTTTCTGGAACGCTATGTTCCCCGCGTCGTGACCGGCCCGATCATCATCGTCATCGGACTTATCCTGGCGCCGGTCGGCGTGAATATGGCGCTCGGCAGGTCGGGTGACGGCGCGATCCTCCTGGTGCCGCAAGGATATGCCCTCGCCCTGTCCGCCATCGCTTTGGTGACGACCATCGCCGTCACGCTTCAGGGAAAGGGGCTGATCAGGGTCATCCCGATCCTTACGGGTGCGGCTGCCGGCTATGCGGCAGCGCTGCTCATCGAGCTTTCGGGCGGTGCCGATGTGATCGATTTCTCCCGGATCGCAGCGGCGGAGTGGTTCAGCGTCCCTGCTTTCGTGGCGCCTGCGTGGAACTGGCAGGCGATCGCGTTCATGCTGCCGGTCGCCCTGGCGCCCGCGATCGAGCACTTCGGCGACATCTTGGCCATCCGTGGTGTCACCGGAAAGGACTACCTGAAGGACCCTGGCATCCAGAACACGATGCTCGGCGATGGTCTCGCCACCTCCGTGGCCAGTCTCCTCGGCGGCCCGCCCAACACGACGTATTCGGAGGTGACGGGCGCGCTCACGTTGACGCGCGCCTTCAACCCCGAGATCATGACCTGGGCGGCAATCTGGGCCATCGCCCTGTCGTTCATCGGCAAGCTCGGCGTCGTCCTTCACACCATCCCGACCCCCGTGATCGGTGGTATCCTCATGATGCTGTTCGGGTCCATCACGGTCGTCGGTCTGAGCAGCCTGACGGGCGCGCGCGACGACCTGCTGAAGCCGCGCAACCTGGTCATCGTGTCCATGATCCTGGTCCTGGGGATCGGCGACATGGAGATCCCCATCGGCGATTTCGCGCTTGGCGGCGTTGGGCTCGCTGCTGTCGTCGGCGTCCTGCTCAACCTGATCTTACCCCGAGGAATTGGCGAGCGGGCCGCCGACTGAGCAGGCGCGCCCCAAGGGCCGAGGCGGGGAACCGCGGCGGAACATCGTCGCGGCAACCATCGCATCGTCGCCGCCAATCCTTTCGCCCCCGGGGGGCCAAGGGCCATCAGTCCTTCCCGGTGTCGCTTCGGGCAGGCGGCCGGTGTCCACGAATACGCTCGACCGCCTCCTCGAATGCCGACTGGCTCACGATCTCGTCGGCATAAGCATTGCCGAGCTTCTGGCCCGCGAGCACGTCCATCGGATAGTGCACCCCTGCGGTCACCCGGCCATAGCCAATCTGCCGGGCGAGATCCATCAGCGCCTCTTGCCGGTCCGGAAAGATTTCAGCGAGCAGGCGCGCGTAGACGATGGCGCGGATCGCATGTCCGCTGGGGTAGGCGGCCACGGGCCGCACTTCGGTGACGGGATGGATCGCATCATTCACCTCGAACGGCCGCGGCAGATCGAATTTGCCTTTGAGCGCGTCGTAGTCGGCGCGAACTTCGTCGATCGCGGCGTCGACCGTCCGCTTGAGCTCGATGCCGTCGACAGTGATCAGCGCCTCGCCGAGAAGCGGGGCAAAGCGCTTCAGGTCGAGCGCCTTCTGGACGAAAGCGACCTGGGCAGGCGTGCGGGTCCGTTGCAGCCACAGAACCACCGCCATCTGCTCGCGGAAGGGGGCCGAGTCCAGCGCTGGCGGCGGCCCGATCAGCTTCTCGACGTCGACGCTGCCGGCGGGAAGATATTGGCGCGCCTCCGGCTCCTGAGCCTGGACTGGCCCAAGGATCACGAGAACAAAGAGAAACAGCCAGCGGATCGTGAGCGCGGGTCGGCTCGCCTTCATCACCCTTGCCTCCTTCGGTTGGTTGGTCGCCTGCCAGGACATGAGGGTGCCTGTCACCCACGCCCCTGGCCTGGCCCGACATTTCTCATCGGTCTCAAAATCGTCTCCGATGATGACCGAAGCGGCCGGATTGGCAAACCACGCACCGCATCCTGGCCCGACGGGAAGCGCACATCTCCGAAGCCCGCGTGCGTCAGGTATCCTCCGTTGAATCTCGACCGCTAGCTTTCGCGCTCGCGCTGACGCCAGCGCTGCAGCAGCCAGGCGCCCGCGAGGGCGAGGAGCGCCGCGACACCCTCGCGGGGACAGGCAGCCCGGGAGGGGCTGCCCGCCGTCCACGGTGGCGCCGACAGCGCCTATTGCCTGGCACGGTACGTCCCGAAGATCATCTCCCTTTCCGCGGGTGTCAGCTCCTCCGCCCCAAGCTTCACCGTCAGCTGGTCGATTTTGCCGGTGAAGCGGAACGGCACCTGGTAGTCCTGGTCGTCGACTGGCGTCCCGGTGTCGATGCCGACATCGAACGTTTCGACCCACCCGATGCCGACCGGCAGACTCCTGGCCATGGGCTTGGTGTCAACGACCTGGCCATCCACCATCAGCGTACCGGTGCCGCCCCTGCCCAAGCCTGGGCCGCCGTATTCCCAGTCAAACTCGAGCGTATGCTTGCCCGGCGCGAGTGCCTCCTTGCCCTGCCATTTCACCCTCTCGAGCTGTAACAGGTTCCAGGTGAAGATCGGCACCCCCTTGAGCAGGTAGAAGCCGTAGCCGGCAAATCGGCCGCCATCGGTGACCAGCATGCCCTCGGCGCCGCCCTGGGGAATCTCGACGTCAGCCGTGATTGTGTACGACTTGTTCAGCCCGTTCGGCGCCCCGGCGATCCCGGGAAACGGCACGTTGCTCAGCTCACCCGAATAGGCGAACAGAGTCCGATCAGGAGTGTAGCTCGGCTTCGGACCGATGAACCGAGGAAGGCGACTGTCGTCGAGCGGGAACACCCGGTATTTCTCCGCCTGCATGATGAACAGCTGCTGCATGTCGCGCAGCTTGTCCGGCATCTTGGCGGCAAGATCGTTGGCCTGAGTCCAGTCTTCGTTGAGGTTGTAGAGCTGCCACGGGTAGCCGTTCATGACGTCCGTGGGCGGCGGCTTCAGCGAAAGGGCCCAGGGCGCGATGACGGGAGGCGCCGAGGCGATCCATTCGTCGTGGTAGATCGCGCGGGTACCAAACATCTCGAAGTACTGGGTCACCCGCCGGCCGGGGGCATCGGCGTTGTCCCACGTCTACGCCATGCTCACGCCCTCGATCGGCCGCTGGGTGATGCCGTTGACGGAAACCGGCTGCGGCAGGCCGACCGCTTCGAGGATCGTCGGCACGATGTCGATGACGTGGTGGAACTGGTTGCGGATGCCGCCCTTGTCCTTGATGCGCGCGGGCCAGGCCATCGCCATGCCGTTGCGGATACCGCCGAAGTGCGAGGCCACCTCCTTGGTCCACTGATAGGGCGTGTCCAAGGCCCAGGCCCACGGCACCGCATAGTGCGGATAGGTCTGGTCGGTGCCCCACGCGTCGTAGAACTTCATGTTCTCTTCCACCGTCGGGTGGATGCCGTTCAAAACGGCAAACTCGCTGTACAGACCATGAAGCGTGCCTTCGGGGCTCGCGCCGTTGTCGCCGCTGATGTAGATGATCAGCATGTTGTCGAGCTTGCCCTCCCGCTCAACCTCGTCGACGACCCGGCCGATCTCGTGGTCCGTGTAGGCCAGATAGGCCGCATACACATTGGCCTGACGGATGTAGAGCTTCTTCGCCTCGGGCGAGAGCGTGTCCCACTGCGGCAGGTCTTGCGGCCAGGCGGTGAGCTTGGCGTCCTCGGGGACCACGCCGAGCCTCTTCTGGTTGGCGAAGATCGTCTCGCGCAGCTTGTTCCAGCCCTCGTCGAACAGGTGCATGTCGCTGATCTTGTCCACCCACTCCTTGGTCGGATGGTGCGGCGCGTGGGTGCCGCCGGGCGCGTAGTAGATCATGAACGGCCGGTCGGGCTGGACCTCGTTCAGCATCTTAATGTGCGCGATCGCCTCGTCGGCCATGGCGGTGGTCAGGTTCCAGCCGGGATGGCCGAGATAGGGCTCGATCGGCGTGGTGTTGCGGAACAGGTTGTTCGGCTGCCACTGGCTCGTGTCGTCGCCGATGAAACCATAATAGTAGTCGAAGCCCTTGATCGGGCCGGTCGGCCAATCGGTGAACGGGCCGGCCTGGCTCGCCACCCACTGCGGCACGTTGTGGTCCTTGCCGTACCACGAGGTGTCGTAGCCGTTCAGCCGCAGGATCTCGCCGATGGCGACGGCATCGCGTGGGATCACGCTGTCGTAGCCGGGATAGCCGGTCGCCTGATCGACGACCACGCCGGTCGCGACCGAGTGATGATTGTGGCCGGTGAGCAGCGCGGCCCGCGTCGGCGAGCAGAGCGCCGTGGTGTGGAACCGGGTGTAGCGCAGGCCCATGCTCGCGACGCGATCCAGGGTCGGCGTCGGGATCACGCCGCCGAACGTCGAGGGCGCGCCGAAGCCGACATCGTCGGTCATGATCAAGCAGGATGTTCGGCGCGCCCTTGGGCGGCACGACCAGCTCTGGCCAATAGGGCGTCGACTGCGCGGCGTTGGGACTGATCGCGCCCCCGAATTGCGGCGGCGGCGGGGGCAGGTATCTGCCGTCGATCGTGGTCGTCGCGCCGGGCGACCCCGGCGTGCCGGTGCTCTGCTGCGCCGCGGCCGGACCGGCCGCCAACAGGGCCGCGATCGACAGCGCCGCGATCGTCGGTGGCAACGTACGTCTTGTCATCGGGGCTCTCCCCTTACTGATGTTGGATTGCGCAGGGCTCAGCATGATGCCGCCTCATCTCGGGAACAGGAACCAGACCGTCTCCTCCGGTCTACTGCACACGGCTGACGACCGGCGGCTTCCACTGCCCACCGAGGATGGCCTGGTCCGCCCAATAGGCGCGGATATAGAGCGAGAACGGCCCGGGCGGCGCGGGCAGCCAGTTGCTCTCCTTGTCCTCGCCCGGCGACTTCGCGCCGGCATAGAGCGTCAGCGAGCCATCCGTATTGTACTGGAGCGTCCTGTTCTTGGTGCCCAGCGAGTAACGATTCAGCGGGTTCGGGTGGAAGAAGTGGTACCCATCGTACAAAGTCAGCGACCAGAAGCCCTTGACCGGAGGCACCTCTCCCTTGGCAAAGGTGATCGCATAGGTGTTCTTGCCACTGAGTTGTTTGCCCTGGCTGTCATCGTCCGTATAGATGTACTTGGTTTCCTCCGGCCGGTTGTCGAACATGTTCGACCTGGCGGTGGCTGTGCGATTGAGGTAATCGGTGCCCCAGTTCGCGCTGTTCACCGGCGAGTTCCAGCCATTGCCCGCAGGGCGGCCGTTCAGGCGCCACCTCATGAGCACCGGCGTGATCATCTCGCGCTCGGCCGCGACGGCGGTCTCCTTCAGCGTTCGCTTGATCGCCGGATCCTTGGCGGCCGCCTCCAACACACTGCCAATCCATTTGTAGAGGGCTTCCTCGCCCGGCATCGGCGGCACCTGCTTCATCACCGCGGGGAGCTGGTCGAAGAAGGCATCCGGAAACACGTTGGGGAGCTCCGTCTTCTGCTCCTTTCGGCCAGGGCGCCGGCCGATGCGGGAGCTTGCTCCAGTCCGTGATCTTCATCTTCCCGTCGAACTCCGACAGCGGGTAGAAGTTCACTAGACTGATCAGGGGCTGGATGGCGGCTTGATCCTCTGGCGTGTCGTCCATGAAAATGCGCGGGACCGCGAACGCGAGCTGCGTGGAGGCACGCATCACGCCAGTGATGCCGGCGGGCGTTTCGCCGTTCCAGTCCCGGCCGACCATCAGATAGAAGCCAGGCCTGGTGCCATATGCCTTGCCGATCTCCGAGAACTCGTCGGTGCGCGCGTCATAGAGCGCATAGACCCAGAAGCGATCGCCGAAATCCGGTATCTGGAAGACGATCGGCCCCTTATCCAGATCGAAGAAGCCGACGCCATAAACCACGTCCTGGTTGGGACACTCGATGACCTTCTCTTCCGGACTCATGTAGCCGGTCAGCATGGCGAGCCGGCCGTAGCCGACCGGCATGCCGCCCACGACCATCGGTTCGGATGCCCTCGAGGCGCTGTCGGCGCGGTTGGCCATGTTGGCCAGCGGCCAGCCCCATAGGTAGGCCATGCGCCCCACCGTCTCCACATAGGCCTTGGTCATGGCCATGCCGGGCGGCGGGCCGGGGACCTCGGCGGCGGTCTTGGGGATGGGGAACTGCTGGGCGGATGCTGCCGTGATCGTGAACGCGCAAATGAGCGCGGCGAGCGTCGGTGTTTTCAGGATTGTTTGTTTCATGGTCGCTGTGTCTTCAGCCGCTAGCGCGGAATAGCGTGATGTTCGGCGTAGGTACGCTCGCTCACCTCACAGGTTCCAAATCTCCCGGCTTCCAGGTGCGGTCGATCGCGGCTTCCAGAGGGCCATAGAGGCGCAGGACCACGAAATAGTCCTTGCCGGGAACCGTGCGCATCCAGTTTCTGGTCTTGCCGGCTGGTGCCGTGGGGCCGAGATAAGGGACGGTGGAGCCATCCTGCTCCTGCTGCGGTTTGTCGCGCGAGCCAAGCGAAGGAAACGGCTGGCCGTTATCGAGGCCGGAAGAGTTCGCGGCGTCGTACAGCGTGAGCGACCAGAAGATCGCAGCCGGGATCTTCGGGGGCAAATGGAGCGTGTAGAACTTCTCGCCCTGAAGCGGCGCGCTGGTGCTGTCCGTAAAGCCGACAAGGTAATTGGCGCCGATGCCCGGCCTCTTCGAGAGCATGCCCGGGCTGATCGAGTAGTAGTTCGTGAACCAATTCACGCGGTTGTCGAGGGCACGATAGCCCGCGGGAATGCGGGTCCATGCCAGATTGTACGGATACCCTGATGCAAACGGTAAGAGCCATTGGCGATCGGGGTATACGCGATAGTCGACGCCGCCGACCGTACTCTCAAATCCGATCACACGGGACATCTTGTAGCCGGTCTCGGCGGCACGATCGAGAATTCGGCGCGTTGCGGCGTCGGGCTGGAAAGGCTTGCCCCGTTCGATCCCGATCGCCGCGAGCATGCCGAGCCACCCCTCATCGGCGGTGCTGTTCGGCTCGTGGTCGATGAGCCACTTCAGCTGGTCAAACGCGGCCGCATCGCTGCGCGGCAGCATGTTGACCGGAACCCCGGACGCGTTCGGGAACTGCATCGGCTTGGCCTCGCCCTCCTGGCCGAGCGGATAGAAGCGGGCGTGTTCCAGGAGGTCGACCGCCGGCGTGAGATTCTTCGGGTTTTCAAAGAACGCCCGGAGGAAGATGAACACGTTCCTGGTGCCCGACCGAAAAGACGTAATAGTCGCTCGGCACGTCGTCGTTGTAGCCGGGCGGTAGAATGAGGAACTTGCCACCCTTGCCGCCGTCCGGCCCGAAAAAGCCGACATCACCGGCAAAGACCTCGCTGGCATTGAGCGCCGGCCCGGGGATCGGCCGCTGCTAGAAATCGAGAAGGATGCCCTGCATGCGCGGCGGGGCGTCGAAGACGAGCGGCCCGTCTCGCCGAGGTCGGCGTAGCTCATCGCATAGAGCACGTCCGAGTTCGGCGTCGTGATGAGCGTCTTGGCGCTCAGCCGGTCCTTCCAGATCGGCAGGACGTTGTAGCCCGCGCCGAAGGTCTGCTCCGACCCGTATTTCATGCCTAGTGGAATGTCTGTAACGTTTGATGCCCACGTTTGGCGGCGGCGATGATGGCTTTGGGGTCGGCGTTCCAGGTGAACGGGCGGGGCTCCTGGTTGTGGTGCTCGATGAAGCGCTTGATCGCTTGCTGGAGGGCGACGACCGAAGTGGAACACGCCGCGTTTGAGCCGGCGGCGGGTGAGTTTGGCGAAGAAGCCCTCGACCGCGTTCAGCCAGGAGCACGAGGTCGGCGTGAAGTGGAGGATCCAGCGGGGATGGCGCGCCAGCCACTGGCGCAGGTTCGGGTGTTTGTGGGCGGCGTAGTTGTCGAGGATCACGTGGATCACCTTGCCGGCCGGGATGGCACGCTCGATGGCGTTGAGGAAGCGGAGGAACTCCTGGTTCCGGTGGCGCTGCATGCACTGGCCGATCACCGTGCCCTCGAGGACGTCGAGCGCGGCGAACAGGGTGGTGGTGCCATGACGCTTGTAGTCATGGGTCATGGTGCCGAGGCGGCCGGGCTTCATCGGCAGGCCCGGCTGGGTCCGGTCGCGTGGCTGGCTCCCAGCGCCGACCTCGGTGATCGGCGCGGAGCGCCACGCCTGGATCTGCGATTTTTCGTCGACCGAGAGGACCACCGCATGGGCCGGCGGATCGACGTAGAGGCCGACCACGTCCTCGACCTTGTTCGCGAACGCCGGATCGTTGGACAGCTTGAACCGGCGCACCCGGTGCGGGGTCAGACCCGCGGTTTGCCAGATCTGGTGGACCTTGGCCGGCGACACCCCGCTCGCGCCGGCCATGGCACGCACGGTCCAGTGGGTCGCCTCGCCGGGCGGCGGGTCCTCCAAGGTGCGCCGGATCACCTCAGCGACCTTAGCTTGGTCGAGCGGCGCGCACCCGCGACGGCCGGGTCTTGTCGCGCAACAACCCCTCGACCCCGGCCTCGACATAGCGCTCCTGCCAGCGCCACACCGACGGCTTGCTCAAGCCGGTCCGGCGCATGATCTCGGCGGTCCCGACCCGTTCCGCAGTCAGCAGCACCACCCGTGCTCGCCACACGTGCTTCTGCGGCCGGTTGCGATCGGCGACGATCGCTGCCAACCGCTCATGATCCGCCGCCCTCACGAACAATCCAAGCTTCCCTCGCATCCGAAAAGCTTACCACGGATCCTGTCACAAGGGAATCTTGCGTTGCGGACAATCCACTAGCGTGTTGATCAGCGGCATGGCCCACAGGTAGACCTGCGTGGCACGTTGAAATAGCAGCTCGTCCTTCAGGGATTTCGCCGCCTCCGGCGTGGGCCGGCCACCCGACATTGCGCTGCCAGCAAGGTCGTCGAAATGATCGGCTCGTGCGCCGGCAATCGAGCCCAGAGCCACCGCCGCTGTGACGACGGCGACGATCAGCGGTTTCAGCTCAGCCGCTCTCATGGCGCTTTCTTTCCTTCCGATTGCTCAGTTGCTGCTCGAGCTCGACGTCAGCTTGTCCATGACCTGCTCGGTGCCCAACCTCGCGGCCTTCTCGCGGGCGGGGACTCCTTGAAGCCATGGAGCCGGTCGGCCGCGAACAGAAAAGCCGCAAATAGCGCGAGAGACGCCGTTAAACGAATCCGGTCAAAGGGTGACATGGCTTCAATCATCACGATCAAGGCACTCCCACTTCCGCCGTGGCCGCAGGGTTTTCTATCGTACCAAGGCCTGAACAAAGCTCGGACGGCGCCGACGCGCGCCGTCCGGGAGTTGACTGAACGCGCTTATTTCTCCTTCATCAGGCTCAGCGCGTTGATGGCGTGGTTGGTATATCCAGCAGTGTGGGCGTAGGTGACCATGACCGTGTCGCCGTCCTTGAGCTCGGACAGCTTGACGCCGACGGTGTTCGTCGGCGAGGCGGCGAACTGCTGGTCACCGACCATGAACGTGTTGCCATCCAGGTTGATGTTGCTGATCTTGCCCTTCACCTCATCGGCTGCGGCGACGTGCGCCATCAGCGCCAGTGCAGCTGCCGCGCCAACTCCCAGAAACTTACGCATGGTGTCGACCTCTCTCGGTTTGAACTCAATGGCGCCAGAGCGACCGCCAAACCCATCGTTCCCGCTATTTAAGGGCGGGCGCCCCCTCGAGGGGACGCCCGCTTCGTACCCTGGCGGCTCGATGCTAGTCGCTGGGGTGCCTGTGGCTCGAATACGCCGCTACTCGCCCATGTGGCTCGCAGTCTTGGAGGCCTTCATTTCCGCGATGATGCCGTCAAGATTGTAGGCCTCCGGCGCCTGCAACGGCGGGAACTGCTTGTACGACATCAGCTCTTTCAGCCACAGCTGCTGGCCAAGGGGCAGCATGTTCCAGTCGTAGAGATAAGCGGTCATTGGGGAGGCAAGGGCACCGCCGAACGACATCGTGGACTTCCAATCGTCCAACCCGCCAGCTATCTCGAGGGGATCGCGTTTGATGTTGTCGACCATGGTCCAGGAATAGCTTACCGGCCCTTGCATCGCGCCGGTCGGGCTGGTGGGGACCATCGTGTAATACATCTTCCAGTTCTTGTACCGCACCGCCGACGGTTTCGGTCCCGTATAGTAGAAGAAGACATCGCGTCCCGACTTGTCGCTCTTGCCCGTCAGGTAGTCGATCTGGTCGACGCCGTCCAGCGTGGTCTTGACGATGCCGGGGTACTCGCCCGCCTCGATCTGCTTCTTCAGCCCGTCTCCCTTGGGACCGCCTGCAATGTCGACAAAGGTCGGCACCCAGTCCAGGGACGAGAACAACTGGTTGAGGATCGTGCCTGGTTTGATATGCCCCGGCCAACGGATGACCATGGGAGCCCGCATACCGCCTTCCCAGGTGGTCAGCTTGCCCCCTTTGAAGGGAGTGACGCCGCCGTCCGGGTAGGTGATGACCTCGGCGCCGTTGTCAGTGGTGAATGCGACGATGGTGTTGTCGAGCTGGCCCATGTCCTCGAGTTTCTTGAGCACGTAGCCGATGTTGTCGTCCATCTGCTTCATGCCGGCTTCGTGGACGCCCCAGTCCTTGCCGTCCTTGGTGCCAACCATGTCGAGGTACTTCGGTGGCAGCACGGTCGTGACGTGCATGCGCGCCGGATTGTACCAGACGAAGAACGGCTTGCCGGTCTTCTTGGGGTCGTTGCGGTCGAGGAAGTCGATGACCTTGGCCGAGATCTCCTCATCCACCGTTTTCGACCGCTCGAGGGTCAGCGGACCTTCGTCCTTACAGGACTGGTTCCCCTGCGTACCGTCGGATGAATGGCACCATATGACCGGCCGAGGCGGCGTCAGGCAAGCCGTCGTTGCCGGATCGACCGCGCCCGGCACCTCGGGCGCCCGGGAACCGGCTCGTTCTTGCAGGGGGGCGCGATAACCTGCTCGGTCGGGGTCTTGTTGATGTCCGGGAAGCTCACGCCCTGCATGGCGTCGAGGTGATAGAGATAGCCCCAGAACTCTTGGAAGCCATGGGCCGTCGGCAACGCCGCGGGATGGTCACCGAGGTGGTTCTTGCCGAACTCGCCAGTCGTGTAGCCTAGATCATAGAGGAACTTGGCGAGCGCCGGCGTGCCGGGCCGCAGGTAGGACGGGCTGCCCGGCAGCTGCGGCGGAATCAGGCCGGTGCGCAGCGGATGCATGCCGGTGAAGAAGGCGTTGCGTCCGGCGGTGCAACTTTGCTCGGCAAGGTAATCCATGAAGATCGCCCCCTCCCTGCCGATGCGGTCGATGCTGGGCGTCTCGCCGACCATCAGGCCGCGGTGGTAGATGGAGGGCTGCATCCAGCCGATGTCGTCGCCCATGATGAACAGGATGTTGGGCTTCTTCTCCTGCGCCGAGGCGGGCGGCGGGCCTGCCACCGCGGCGGCGAACGCAATCGGTATCGCTGCCGCCAACAGTCGTCTTGATAGGGACTTCATCGCTGGTCTCCCTTCCTCGGATTGAGGGCGGTGCGGCGCGACCGGATCACTAGGTCGATCCCGTCACGCCCGGTGATCAGTGGCTCCTCGCGCTGACAGCCTCTGATCATTGGCTCATGTGGATGTCGATCGCGTCGGCGCCGACGCTCAGCATCAGCCCTCGCGCTTCGCCTTGAGGTGCATGACGACGTGGTTCGGATTCTCGAGCCAGATGTCGCCGACGCTCTCGGTGCCGGCCACGGCGCCGTATTGCCCGGCGACGCAGGCGCCCGGGAACTGCTCGAGGTCGGTCAGCCGGTACACTTCGCCCTCGGCGTCGACCGTTGACACCCCGATCCCGCCGACGCCGAGCCCCGCGATCGTGAAGGGATAGCGTTGCCCCCGGAAGGTGAACGTGCCGTCGCCGCCGCCGGCATTGCCGAGGTAGGCGACCTGCACCTCCTTCATCTCGACGTAGTCGCTCGGCGGCTGGCCTTCAAAGGTCGCCGCCCCGGCCTGCTGCGGGGCGTTCTGGGTGCCGGCGCAGGCGGCCAGAGTGACCAGGAGGAGCAGACCGCCCGCAACCCGGCGGACGCCGGCGCGGCGATTCGCTTGCCTGCCATTACGAGGATGGCGCTCGGAGCAACCTTTCATGGCAATTCTCCCCTTGGTGGCATCACTTGCTCTCAAAGGCCTCCAGGTTTTCCAGTGCCTCCGCCTCGAGCTCCTCCAGCATCCGGCGGTACTCGGCGATCCGCTCGGGCGCGGCCGGGCGGGCCGCTTGGGCTGGCAGCTACCTGACCTCGATTTGCATCAAGGAAGTACGTCAGAGCCATCCCTCATTCGCCCTGTGCCGGCCGGGCTGCGCCCGCTATCGGCGCCGAAGCCAGGCGGGCCAGCCAGGCAGGTTATTTTCAGTATGCCGAAGGTGCCGGTCAGTCTTGACAATTCGTGCCATCAAGCGGCGGATGGGGGGCGTAAGTGTCTTCCGAGAGGCGCATGAAATCGGAGGCCACCACACACACGACGAGCTTCCGCGTGGGCTCGTCGTTCTCGCTGCCCGAGGTGATCCGATCTCTCGGTCATTCCCCTGATGCGGTCTTTGCCGCCGCCGGCGTCGATCCCGAGCTTTACCGCCACCCGGAAAATCGGATCTCCGTTCAGGATCTCGGCAGGCTGTTCGCCTGCGCGGCCCGGGTGACCGCGCGTCCCGACATCGGTCTGCTCGTCGTCAGCAGTTTTCGGCCATCCGGCCTCGGGCTGGTCGGCGAACTTGCTGCAGAAGGACCCGATGTCCACACCGCCCTCAGAAACCTCGCCCGCTTGCTCCAGTACAACACCCTGGCGGGCTATCCGACGTTCTCGATCTCGGAGAGGATGGCGACGTTGAAGTTCGACCTGAGGTATTCCGATTTCCCCGGGGCAAACTTCATCCTGGAAGGCGCGATCGGGATCGCATTGCGTTTCATGCAATGGCTCTGTGGAAACTCCTGGAAACCTGAGGCGGTGCATCTGAGCCGACGCAAGCCATCGAACCCGCGACCGTTTCAGGACTTCTTCGACGCGCCGGTCCGGTTCTCCGCCACCGAGGATGGAATCCTGTTTGCTTCGGACTGGCTGGACCGTCCGGTTGCCCGCGAAGAGCGCCGCCTCGACGCCAGGCGTCTCGAAATCGCGGCCGCACCGTTCTCCGAGCGCGTGCGCCGGCAGGCGGCGATGGGCCTGGGGTTCGGTCAGCTGAGCGCAAAGGAGCTGGCCCTTCAGCTCGGCATTTCCCGCCGCCAGCTGTTCCGGAGCCTGATGGCCGAGGGCACGACCTGTCAAAAGCTCGTCGACGACGTAAAATTCTCCCGCGCCCGCCACCTGCTTGCCGCAGGTGACGCGCCCATTGCGGAAATCGCCTTTGCCCTGGGCTACCCGGAACAAAGCTCCTTCACCAGGGCATTCGCGCGCTGGTCGGGCGTGACGCCGGGCGAGTGGCGCAGACGTCGCCCACCACCAAGGCAGGATGATCACTATGGCGTGGATGAGGGCACCGGGATAATCGCGGACACTATGTCAAACCTTGGCTAAAATCCGAACTCCGGCGGGCACCTCCGAAACCCGCAAGCTTCAGCTAGCCTCCGTTGGATCTCGACCACTAGCTCTCGCGCTTGCGCTGACGCCAGCGCTGCAGCAGCCAGGCGCCGAGCAGGGCGAGAAGCGCTGCCGCCGTCAGCAGGGCGAAACTCAGGGCGTCCGGCTTGCGCAGCCAGGCGCCGAGCCGATCGCCGACCAGGGTCATGAGCAAAATGCCGGGCCCCATGCCGAGCAGGGTGCCGAGCGCATAGTCGCGCCAGCCGAGCGCGCTCGCGCCGGCCACCAGGTTGATCAAAGCGAGCCGCGCAATTCGACCTCCTGCAGCCCGATCAGATCGGGCGCGATCTCCTCGATCACCGCCGCGATCCGGTCGATGTCCTGCCTGCCGTCGGTGCCGACCGCCCGGTGGATGTTGTAGCTCGCGAGTCGCAGCATGCGGCGAATTTAGTGCTCGAAATCTGACGGATGTACCCGGCCCGCACCCCCGCTGCCGGACTTACCGAGCGGCCGGTCGTGACCCTGCCCGTGTGAAAACGCGGCCGATGGTCCAATTCGTCGACGGCTGCGGGGGAATCGGATGGGGCGTTTTGTTGAGGGGTTGGATCGCGGTCAGGCGACGCTGTTTCCCGAGTGCCTGGATGACTTGATCGATGAGGACAACCCCGTTCGCGTGATCGACGCCTTCGTGGAGTCGATTGACTTGGGAGAGCTCGGGTTCGACGGTGTCGTGCCCGAGGCGACCGGTCGGCCGGCCTATCATCCCGCGGTCCTGCTCAAGCTCTACATCTACGGCTATCTGAACCGGGTCCAGTCCAGCCGACGCCTGGAGCGGGAAGCCGGACGCAACGTCGAGGTGATGTGGCTGACCGGGCGGCTCGTCCCCGATCACAAGACCATCGCGGACTTCCGCAAGGACCATGGCCGCGCGATCCGCCAGCTCTGCACGCACTTCGTCGGGCTCTGCCGCGAGATGGGCCTCTTTCCGCCGCCATCGTTGCGATCGACGGCAGCAAGTTCAAGGCCGTGAACACCCGCGACCGCAACTTCACGCGCGCCAAGATGGCACGCCGGCGTGCCCAGATTGAGGCGAGCGTCGCGCGCTACCTTGAGCAACTCGACACCGCTGACCGGCAGGAGGCTTGCCTCTCGCAACGCTGCGCCGATCCGCACTGGACGACGCCGGGCTCCCTACGGGCTTGAGCATGGCCCAGCCCCCGGCGATCCGCTACCGAGTGTGGCATCATGTTCAGCGAGGGCCCTCAAGGCAAAGCTCCAGCACCTCTTTCGCGATCTCACGAAAGTATTTGTTCATGCCTATTTTCAAATGCCTTAGAAACGGCCCCTCCTCCAGCTCGAAATCGTGCGATCCATGGAACACAGCGTTGGGGGACTGTGGATCATCGGCGCCATTCCTCTCTCTCACCGCACACCAGAACCAATAGGCCTCCGGCCCCGACTCCCATTCGATGAAGTAGTCCCCATGCTTGAGGTATAGTCGCGCCGCATGGTCGCTCGCTGCGTTGTGAATGCAGTACTCCAGGTTGTGCGATTCCTTACGAAAGAAGACATTCAATGTGTCGTTGACGCACATATCCCTTAATGCATCCAAGACTTCCCTCCGGTAGGTTGTCACAAGCTCACCTCGTTTGCTAAAGGAAACCGCGTCATCCTTATCCAGGAGACCGGAGAGGAGCACCAACTGCAAGAGTTGCGGAACTTTATCCGCGGCGTCGATGCTTCCCTGAAAGAAGTACACGTATCTGATGTTCTTGTCCAGGTTTCGCCGAACTTGCTTTGCGGCTTCGTGTCCCAGTTCGAGCTCAAGAGGTTGAAGCGCAGCCACAACCACTTGGTCTTCCTTGAGCTCGCCACCCTCGCTTTCCATTTGCTGTCTGCGTAGTAATGCATCATGCGACAATGGTCTATTTGCTAGGCCTTTACCCATATCCTTCTGAACGCACGTTAGGATAACCGACGCGGCCGGTTGGCTCGTTAGCCCGCACTCTTTCCGGTCCTTAAAGTTGCTTGGCTCGGCGAACCGCAAGAGGTTGATTCCTCCCAGGTCCGACGGCAAATCGTTCTTTTTGACGCTGCTGACGAGAAAACACCGATTCCTCCCGAGGGCTGCGATGAAAAGTCCGGCCTCGAAGACGCAATCGTCTCGAAATCTTCATTTGCTCATCTAACTCCTTGCCAACCATGTCTGCTTTCGAGAAGACGATTACAGCAAAGTCATATTCTTTGATCCACTGCTCTAGCATTTCGATTTTTGATCGCGCGCCCACGATTTCTTGCGCGTCCCGCCATGTTTTGGCATCACAATATTCCTCCTTGTTAAGTTCATCGCGAAGCATTTCCGCAAAGACGATGGTTCTTTCACTAGATGCGATGAAAATATGGGACTTATTCACAGCGGTTGTTCCTCAGTGGGATGGAAATCTGTGGCGATTCGCCTAGTACTTGGTTCCAAAGAACAGGCGGGCGACTTTGTTCTCCATCCCAGGGAAATATCGGCTCAGGACGCGACTGAAGACGTGTTGTACCCGCTGTCTCTGGTCGCCACCAAAAGCGGGGGATTTCAGCGGTACAAAGAACCGATCCGCGGTGTCCTCTTCGAGATATGTCGGCAACTGGCGCCAGAGCTCAGTAGCATCTTGGCCCTTCGCCCACTGCACAAATCCTTCTTCATGGTACTTCATATAAAACCGCGCCAGCTTCAGGTTGCTGGCGTTGTGAACACGAAAACAAACGATTGGTTCCCCGACCATCAATGAGGTCCGCAATCGGCCGCTTTCACAGAGGTCCCGCAAATCATCCAGGACGCGATCTTGCTTATTCCTCAGTGCGTCGATGCGGGACCTGAAATCCGATCCTTCGGCGGCGTCGACGATCCCCGCCCAAGCGATGATCTGCAGAGCTTGGCACATCTTCTCAACCGTATCATCGGGAAAAATAAAAGAAATAGTGGTAACTTGTCCCGTTGTCCATGTTGCGGCGAACCTGCCTAACCCGCCAGATTTCCGCCCGCGGCTGCCTATCGAGCACGACGACCTGACCGTCATCCAACTCGCCCCCGTCGGAGCGGGGCCGCTCCCGCCTGAACACTTCATCGACGGAGAGGAGAGGCACTCGGGCGTGATAGGCGGAGGGACCTTCGCGCTGTACGATATCCTTCAGCTGAGCCGCGACCTCGGCAATGGCCTGCGCGCACGCTGACCGATCTTGCAGGTTCGCGGGCTCCCCAAAAGGTATGGAGATAATCCCGTTGAGATCCGACGGCAAATCGCTCTGGCTAACGCTATTTACAAGAAAACACCGTTGCCGCCCAATAGCCGACATGAATAGCCCAGCTTCGAAGACGCAATTGTCGCGAGCTTTTAGGATCTCGCCCTTTCCTCCGGTCATCACATCGTCTTTGGCAAGAATGATAACGGCGAAATCGTATTGCTCGGCAGCGCCCTCCAGCATTTCAATGATCGTCTCCCCCGGCTGGAGTTGGCCTTCCTCGCTCCACAGAGTCGCCTCGCAGAACTCCGTGCGCAGCTCGTCTCGCAGTTTTTCCGCCAGAACGAGAGTCCTGCCGCTGGAGGCAATGAAGATTTTGGACTTGTCCATAACATCTGTGCTTTCGTCGTACAAACTTCTCCGCAATGACGTCCCCCCCGCACCCCCTGCTGCGCAAGCTGGCGGCGCGCGTCCGTGGTGTCGAACCGCTGCCGCTTGCCCCGCCCGTATGCCCGCAGCAGGAGTACGTTACGATTGCATACCAGGTCAACCTGGGCAATCACCCCATCACAAAGTTGAACCCGAAATTTCTGATTGTGGGCTAGGAGCCGAACTCCGGCGCGCATCTCCGAAGTCTGCGTGCATCAGGTGCCTTCCGATGGATCTCGACCACTAGCTCTCGCGCTTGCGCTGACGCCAGCGCTGCAGCAGCCAGGCGCCGAGCAGGGCGAGAAGCGCTGCCGCCGTCAGCAGGGCGAAACTCAGGGCGTCCGGCTTGCGCAGCCAGGCGCCGAGCCGATCGCCGACCAGGGTCATGAGCAAAATGCCGGGCCCCATGCCGAGCAGGGTGCCGAGCGCATAGTCGCGCCAGCCGAGCGCGCTCGCGCCGGCCACCAGATTGATCAACGCGAACGGCGCGATCGGCAGCATCCTGAGCGCCGATACCGTGAGGAAACCGCGCCGGCCCAAATAGCGATTGACCGCGGCGACCTTGCGGCCGCCCACCCGATGGACCAGATCGCGGCCGAGCAGCCGGCCAAGCCCGAACTGCGACAGGGCCGCGACGAGGGAGCCGGTGACGGCGTACAGGAATCCGACCGCAGGCCCGAATGTGGCCGCGCTCAGCGCGATCAGCAGATTGATCGGCACCAGGAGCAGGCTCGCGATCGTGTACCCGAGCAGCACCGTGATCAGGCCGACGCCCGTGTAGCGGTTGGCCTCGGTGAACCGCCAGATGTCCTGGAGCAGGCCGGTTGGCTGCGCGAGGTCGCCGTGCAGCGTTGCGGCCAGACCGAGCAGGAAAACCATGACGGCGCCGAAGCGGAGCAACAGGGTGCGCAGACGTCGCCGCCGTCTGGGCGGCAGCAGCTGCTGCTCCAACACCTCGCTGGTGATCGGCTCGTCGGGATCGGCGAGCTCGACCGGCAATGACAGCTCGTCCAGAGCCCCTGGGGCGCTCTCCGGCACGGGCTCGAGCCGCCGGGAGCCATCGGTGCCGAGGATTTCGATGGCCTCGATGATCGAGCCTCGCTCGCGTAAAGCTGCCGCGACCGCCTCCGGCGCCGTGCCGAGATGCTCCGCGAGCAGCAGATCGCGCGCCCGGGCGATCGCGCGGCGATGCTCCTCCCCCTCCGCCACGACCACGAGATTGCACTCGGTGTCGAGCCCCATGGAGCGGTTGGCGAGATTGGCCGAGCCGATCGTGAGGACGCTGTCGTCGACGATCGCGAGCTTGCTGTGCAGGTTGATCGGGCAGGCGGCACCGCCATCGTCATTGCCGACGACCGGGCAAAGCAACCGGAACCGCTCGGGCCGCCCGTCCGAGCGCAAGCGCTGGACGAAGGCGGCGCGGCGCCGGTCCATCACCACCTCTTCGAAGACCCCCTCGGCGCGGCGCGGGCCCAGAATCACGACTTCCGGCCCGTCCGGTTCGGCCAGCCGCTCGGTCAGCCGCTCAGCGAGCCAGCGCAGCGTCAGATACTGATTCTCGATGTAGAGCGAGCGCTCGGCCGCCCCGACCAGCGCGCCCTAGAGCGCCTCGATCTCGCGCGCCGCCGGCTGATCGCCCTGCGCCGGCCGGGTCCGAGCGATGCCGACCGGCACCTCGGTGAACCAGGGCTCGACCGAGCACGGCCAGCATCGATCGGAGGGCGGCGGTGGCGGCAGGTGCTCGCCGGTGGCGAGGCGCCAGCGCTCGCGCGCCAGATCATCGAGCGCGGCCGCCGCAGCGCCGTCGACGAGCAGCATGGCGTCGTGGCAAGGCGGCTGCGGTTGCCCGCCGGGCACGCCACGGCGCGGCTCCCTCGATCCTGTGCTCCGGCGTGTCCCAGCGCCCTGCCCTGAGATCGATGCCGCCTGCGAACGCGACGGCGCCGTCGATCACCACGAACTTCTCGTGGTGGCAGGCGGTCGGCGGGTGCTCGCCGTCCAGGACCAGACGAAGTCGCCGCTCGATCCAGCCGCCGAAGCGCCATTGCGGCAGCGCCTGACGATCCAGGCCGAGGAACAGCAGCCAGTCCCAGATCAGGAGCCGGATCCGCAGCCTGCGCCGCTCGCGTATCAGCTGATGAAGAAAGTCGCCGAGCGGCTGCGCGGAACCGTCCGGGTCGAGCGAGATGTCGCTCCGGATGTCCCAGCCGACGATCAGCACGCTCTGCTCGGCCTCGAGCAGCGCCTCACGCAGCGCGCTGAAATAGGCTGCACCGTCGATCAGCAGGGCGGCCCGACTGGCGCGCTCGACGCGCCAGCACGTGCGCCCGGGCTGCAGCAGCGACGACGTGGCGCTCATCGGACGAGGCCCGCGAGCCTCGCCGCACCGGACGAATACAGCTCAGCTCGCTCCCGACGTCGCTCGCCTCTCACCACGTGCTGCGAGACCAGATGGTGCGGGGTCGCTTACCCCGCGTGGGGCGAGACCAGATGGTCGGCGGTGGCGGCCGGTCCGGCGGCGGCCTGCTCCTCGCGCAGCCGCTCGCGCGCGGCGAGCGAGAGCTGGATGTTCAGCTCCTTGAGCTGCCTCTCGTCGACCGGCGAGGGCGCGCCGAGTAGCAGCTCCTGCGCCTGTTGGTTGAGCGGGAAGGCGGTCACCTCGCGGATGTTCGGCTGATTGGCGATCAGCATCACGATCCGGTCGATCCCGGGCGCCAGACCGCCGTGCGGCGGGGCGCCGAAATGCAGGGCGCGGAACATGCCGCCGAAACGCGCCTCGAGCACGTCGCGCCCGGATAGCCCGCGATCTCGAACGCCTTGATCATGACCGCGGGGCTGTGGTTGCGGATCGCGCCCGAGCTGAGCTCGACGCCGTTGCAGACGATGTCGTACTGGAAAGCATAGATCTCGAGCGGGTCCCTGGTCTCGAGCACCTCGAGCCCGCCCTGCGGCATCGAGAAGGGGTTGTGCGAGAAGGTGATCGCCTTCATCGTCTCGTCCCATTCGTACATCGGGAAATCGACCACCCAGGCGAAGCGGTAGCAGTCGGCCTCGATCAGCCTGAGCTCCTCGCCGAGCCGGGTCCGGATCAGCCCTGAGAGCCGCTCGGCCTCATTCAGCTGGTCGCAGACGAAGAACACCGCATCGCCCTCCTTGAGGGCTGCCGCCTGCCGGATCCGGGCGATGCGCTCGGCATCGAGGAACTTGGCGACCGGCCCCTTGGGCTCGCCCTC
The DNA here is from genome assembly GCA_963815435.1 of uncultured Alphaproteobacteria bacterium. GTDB lineage: Bacteria > Pseudomonadota > Alphaproteobacteria > Geminicoccales > Geminicoccaceae > DATAOG01. The sequence continues at coordinate 5,073 of CAWFGZ010000030.1, read as the reverse complement.
GCCGTATTGGATGTAGCCAAGGCCGGGTGCGCCCAGCGACTGCGCGTAAGCGACCATCTGATCGAAGAAGCGGCGCGGCTGGCCGACCGCACCCGGGGCCGGCAGCGCCCGCACCACCGCCCCCCGCTCGAGCGCGCGCGCGAACACCGCGAAGCCCCCGCCCCGGAAGATCTCGCTCACATCGGCGATCTCGATCGGATTGCGCAGATCGGGCTTGTCGGTGCCGTATTTCAGCATCGCCTCGCGCCAGGGGATGCGCGGAAACGGGAGCGGCGTCACGTCCCACTCGGTGAACTCGGCGAACACGCCCCGCATCACCGGCTCGACGGCTCTGAACACGTCCTCCTGCTCGACGAACGCCATCTCCAGATCGAGCTGGTAGAACTCGCCCGGCGAGCGGTCGGCGCGCGCGTCCTCGTCGCGAAAGCAGGGCGCGATCTGGAAGTAGCGATCGAAGCCCGAGATCATGAACAGCTGCTTGTACTGCTGCGGCGCCTGCGGCAGCGCGTAGAACTTGCCGGGATGGAGCCGCGAGGGCACCAGAAAGTCGCGCGCCCCCTCGGGCGAGCTCGCGGTCAGGATCGGGGTCTGGAACTCGACGAAGCCCTGCGCCTCCATCCGCCGGCGGATGCTCGAGATCACCTTCGCTCGCAGCAGGATGTTCTTCTGCATCGACTCCCGGCGCAGATCGAGAAAGCGGTAGCGCAGCCGCGTCTCCTCCGGATAGTCGCGCTCGGCGTTGACCTGGAGCGGCAGCAGATCGGCCGGCGCCTCCACGACGAGAGCGTCCGCGACCAGCTCGACTTCGCCGGTCGCGAGCTGGGGATTGACCGTCTCGGCGCTCCGCGCGACGACATGCCCGGTCACGGTCAGCACGCTCTCCAGGCGCACGCCTTCGGCCGCCGCGAAGAACGGCTGCTCGGGCTGGAACACGATCTGGGTGATGCCGTGGTGATCGCGCAGATCGATGAACAGCAGTTGGCCGTGGTCGCGCTTCCGGTGCACCCAGCCCGACAGGCGCACGGTCTCGCCGACCTGCGCGGGGCGAAGCTCGCCGCAGTTGTGGGTGCGATAGGGATGCATGCTCGGCCTCGTGCTCCAAGGTTGCGCCCGGCCCCGGCCGACCGCCGCGCGGTAAAGGTCATGTCTCGCCGCCCGCTGTCAAGGCGGCAAGGGACGGCCGGCCGGCGCGATGGACACCACCCCGAACCAGACGGATCAAGCGATGGTCACTGTGTGCACACGAGTGGACAGAATGGCGCATGGGCCATAGGGTTCGTGAGCGCATCTTCCACGCAAGAAGACCTCGGGCGGGCGGGCCTATCTCCAGATCGCCGAGAGCCGACGTGCGGGTGGTCGAGTGCAGCAGCGGGTGATCGCCACCCTCGGGCGCCTCGACCAGCTGGAGGCGAGCGGCCAATTGGAGCGGCTGCTGCGCTCGGGGGCGCGGTTCGCGACGCGCGCGCTGGTGGTGACCGCGGTGCAGGACGACCCGACCGCGGTGGTCCGGCGGATCGGGCCGGGCTTGGTGTTCGAGCGCCTGTGGGCCGAGACCGGCTGCCGAGCGGTCATCGAAGACCTGGCCGAGGAGCGCAAGCACGGGTTCGCGCTCGAGCGGGCGATCTTCCTCACCGTGCTGCACCGGCTGATGGGCGGCGGCTCCGATCTCGCCGCCGATCGTTGGCGCGAGGACTATCGAATCGCTGGCGCCGAGGCGCTGGAGCTGCAGCATCTCTACCGGGCGATGGCGTGGCTCGGCCAAGAATTGCCGGAAGAGGAGCAGGACGCGCGCACGCCGTTCGCCCCGCGTTGCACCAAGGACCTGGTCGAGGAGCGGCTGTTCGCCCACCGGCGCGATCTCTTCAGCCGGCTCGACCTGGTGTTCATGGACACGACGAGTCTCTACTTCGAAGGCGCCGGCGGGCAGACCCTCGGCCGCCACGGCCACAGCAAGGATCATCGCCCGGACCTGCCCCAGATGATCCTGGCGGTCCTCATCGATGGCGACGGGCGGCCGGTCTGCTCGGAGATGTGGCCGGGCAATGTCGCCGACGTCACCACCCTGATCCCGGTGATCGACCGGCTGCGCCAGCGCTTCGCGATCGGCCGGATCTGCGTGGTCGCCGACCGCGGCATGATCAGCACCGAGACCGTCGCAGCGCTCGAGGGGCGCGACTTGTTGTATCTGCTCGGCACCCGTGAGCGTACCGACAAGGTGGTGCGCGATGTCGTGCTTGCCGACGCCGCGCCGGCCGTGCCGCTGACCATCACCAAGCGCGGCCACGAGATCGACTACGAGGCCAAGGCGGTGACCGTGGGCGATGCACGCTACATCCTCTGTCGCAACCATCAGGAGGCCGAGAGGGACGCTGTCACCCGCCAAGCCATTCTGGCCAACCTCGAACGTCAGCTGGCCAGGGGCGACAAGGCGCTGGTCGGCAACACCGGCTTCCGCCGCTTCCTCAAGACCGAAGGCAGCCACTTCGCCATCGACCCGGCCAAAGCCGAGGCGGACGCCAGGTTCGACGGCGTCTTCGTGCTACGCACCAACACCGACCTCGACCCGCTCGCCGCCATGCTGCGCTACAAGCAGCTCTGGACCGTGGAGGCGACCTTCCGTACGGCGAAGCACCTGCTCGCCACCCGGCCGATTTTCCACAAGCTCGACGACACCATCCGCGGCCACGTTTTCGCCAGTTTCCTCGCGCTCGTCCTCAAGGCCGAGCTCGAGCAGCGCATCGCCGACCTCGGCCGCACAGCATCCTGGGCCGAGATTCTCGCCGACCTCGATTCCCTGACCGAGACCGAGATCGCCCACGACGACAAGCACTTCCTCGTCCGCTCCAGCCCGCGCCCCGCCGCCAGCCTCGCGCTCCGCGCCGCAGGCGTCGCCCTGCCGCCCACCGTTCGGCCCCGCGCCGGCAACTGATCCACCTCCGAAATGTAGTGCCACGCCGCCTCCGCGGCGCCGATTGCCGTTCACGTTCAGCTACTTAGCAAAACCCACTGTCGAAGGTGGGTCACACTGCCAAGGCCGCATGATTGGCACCATGCGACCTATCTGCACGGGCGCATCAAAGCCGACGATGCGGATGGCCGCCACTTGGTTTTGACCAGCGCCGACTTTGGCCGCGCCTACCTCCAGGACGGTTGGGCTGCGCGCTTCATCGTTGAACTTTTCCGGGAGTTCACCGTCCTGTTCATCGGCTACAGCGTCGAAGATCCGGTAATGAGCTATCTCGTAGACGCGCTCGCTGCCCATCGACGCCACTCGCAGCAATTTAGGACTGCCTTCGCATTGGTTGGTTTCGACGATGATAAGCTGGGTGACCGGGACGCCCGGGTCCGCGAGTGGCAGGCAAAGAGCATCGAACCGATCCCTTTCCCGAAGGCCGGACCTCACGACTACGGTGCGATGAATGCGGCGCTGGTCGCCTGGGCTGAAGATCACCGCCTTGGCCTGCAATCTCGAATTAATACCGCGCTCCGTGCCACTAATCAGGCCTATCTCCAGCGGGACAAGGAAGCTGAGCAGGTCGTTTGGGCGCTTTCGAGGCACGATGGCAGCGTTGCGAAGGCGTTTGCGATCGCCGAGCCACCCGCCGATCCATCCTGGCTTAGGGCATTTGAAGAAATCGAGGTTCCTCAGAGGGACGGCCAGCGATTTAAGCTCATGTCCTTTCCCTGCTTCCCGCTAATGAAAAGTCGCCGTTGGGCTGCATACCGCTGGCGGGGCACGCCGCGGGCCGCTATGTGTCTGGCAATCTTTCACAAGTCACTCACCACATAGGCGTCTGGATTTCGAGACACCTCGACAGTAAGGAGGTTGTTCAGTGGGCTGCACAACAGCACGGGATGCTGCACCCGGAATTCGCTGGTGTGATCGCTTGGCGAATGGGTCAGTCAGATTGTCGTATCAGCGAAACGAATTGCAGATTTTGGTCCATCGTTCTGATGCTTGCTGACAGATCCGATCGATCGATCTTCGATCTCTGGAGGGTTGGTAAGATCTCTCCAGTAGATAGCAGTCTTCGGAGATATGTTATTGTCGAGTTCTCAGGCCAGTGTTCAAAATTGATTTGCTGTATGGCTCTTGGTTCGAGGAACACGGATTGATACCAAAGAGGCTGCGCGATCTCGCACGTATAGAAATCACTCTGAATGATCAGTATGGCACAATTGTCGATCGCAAAATTTTGACGGATGAGGATTTAGTAGATTTATCTGATGAATTTGCCTCCCTGCTGGCGGAGGCGTTGCAGTGCGGGAAATTGGCTGACCTGCCGGAGGCCACCGGTCACAGTGACTGGAGGATCCGTTCGATTGCTGGTGATCCTGCGCAGGACGAGCATCCAGACCGCTGGACAATCCTTGTCACCTTAGCTCGTGACGCGTTCATGGCGTTGCAGAGGCTCGACCGGCGATTGGCACGAGCACTTCTCCAACGGTGGGTCGCGCTTGCTCGGCGACCAGGATTTGGCTTGTTCCTGCGGCTCGCGCTTTTTGCTGCCACGCAAGATGAAGACGTGCCGCCAGGCGATCTTATAGAAGCTTTGCTGGCAAACGAGGCAGCAGTGCTGTGGAGTCACGAATTCGAGGCGGAGCTGGCCGCCTTCTTGCGCAAGCACGGGCCGATCCTTGAAGCGAGCGGTTTGCTTGAGGAAATTTTGGCAGCAATCCGAAAAGGGCCACCAGAGGCACCAAACGATGAATGATGACCCAGACCTTCGCCGCAGCAAGATTGCTCTTCGTCTACAGTGCCTGCAGGAGTCCGGTGTCACTCTACCTGCCGATCTCGCTGCGGTGGCGCGAAAGTGGGCCCAGGAAGAGAGGGAGCGCGCGCGCGAGGCCGCGACAAAAGTTGTGCTCCCTTCGGAAGAACAGGTGGACAGCAGCGACGATGCCGTAGAGGTGGCGAAGCTGCTGACTGCGGACCGACCCAGTAGGCCAGATGCCCGGTTCGTTTTCTCGGGCGGCGATCGCGTGACTGGCTGGCTTGAGCAGCATCCGGATCAGGCGAGCGCGCTCTTTCAAGCCCTGATGGAGAGAGGCGAGCGCGGGGAGGGGCTAGCT
>CAWFGZ010000029.1:0-54058 GCA_963815435.1 uncultured Alphaproteobacteria bacterium | reverse complement strand
GTGGGTGCGAACGTACCGCCGACACAGACCAGGTGCACCGCCCCAGCCGCCACCATCGGCGCCAGGCTGGTCGGAATATAGCCGCGCGCACCGAGTTCGAACGCCTGTCAATGTTTCAGAATCCCTCATAATCGGACAGTACAGCCACCGGAATCTCCGGCAAGAGTTCGCTCACGCGCGATAACAAGCGCGCCACCGTGGCCGATGGCATCCCGCTCAGATCCGGTATTGATGATGACCGCCCGGATTTGGTCGCTCACGATCGGTGCCATATCGATCTGATTGGGATCTGACAGGATACAGACACCGAAGCCGCTGATGCTGCTCTGCAGCCACCCCCCGACACAGTCCCGAGTGAATGCCCGAGGATCGAGGTAAATCAACGTCTGCTGCTCTACCGACGCTCCGTTCCGCACCCAGCCCGCGGCTGGACTCTGCCGGGAGATCACAGCATCCCCCTGCGGCCCCAGCCCGTTCCGATCAGATATCGCCGCTCGCGGGCCCTCAGACCCTACGGCCGGGCTGCTAGCGGGAGATGTCAGATCTTCCCGCCGTGGATTATTGGCGCTCTTCAAGACGTACATAGCGGTGCTCCCCCATTTATTGTACGTCAGCACTAGTAGCCGCAAGCTTCAGGCTCTTCAGGCTACATCCTATTACGGGCAATCCGCTGATGTGTTGTTTGCCACATTGCTTAGTGCCACAACTGCTGATCTGCCCAACTTCTTGGTTAGGCTGCGCTACCCCCTTGCCTGCAATTTTAGCAAATTGCTTCTGGTTGGGGCAAACCCTATCGCGACCCTTGGTAGTGTCAAGTTACGTTTATAGGCGCTAAGTACGACATGCTAGGTAGCCGCATACCGCAATCTGACGGCGCCACCACCTGCATGGCCCCGAGCGGGGAAAGAGGGTGCTTGATAGCACGACTTTCTGAACCCGGCTGTGGGTTCGGACACAGCCCCAGCACTGCCCAGCCATCAGCATGAGCAGGAAACTATGGCGGCCGGCTTGCTCATGAACGCGCTCTCCGCCGCCGATCAATCGGGACTCCCTCGTCGACCTGCCCCACAACATCGGATTCGATACGGGCGTCCTCGAGCAAGTCAGCAAGGGCCGTGACGTCACAGACAACCAGGGCGCCTCGCCGTCGCTCGAGCAGGCCGTCTCGCTCAAGTGCAGCGAATTCGCGCGAGACGGCCTCGCGATGCGTGCTGATCCGGGCGGCGAACTCGGCATGGGTCGGCGGCGGCGAGATGATCGCGCAATTTGGCTGATCGGTTTTGAGTTGTCCGAGACGCAGGAGCTCGGCCCGAACACGGTCACGCACGCTAAGTGCGCTAAACTCCCACACGCGTCCATCGAGCACACGAACGCGCGCCGCCAACAGCCCCAGGATCTGAGCAGAGACATCCGCGTGCCGAGCCATGGCGTCGCGGAGCACGATGGCGGGCATACAGGCCACCAGGGTCGAGGTGAGGGCCGTCACGCTCGCCGAACGCGGCCGGCCGTCGATCGCAGCCAGTTCACCGAAGAATTCGCCGGCGCCGATGTCGGCGAGGTTCACGTCGGTGCGGCGCCAGGTAGGCAGCCGAACTCGGACCACCCCGCTAGCCAGAAAGTAGACGTCCGTGCTGCGATGGTGACACTCGAGGATCCGAGACCCGGCCTCAGAGCGTCGCCAGAAGCACTGTCGGTCTAGGCGACAGATCTCGTCGCCATCGAGGCTCTTGAACAAGGCGAAGCGCGCCAAAGTACCGCGCTCCCTCGTCGCCCCCTCATTGCACAACGGCTCTCTGGCAGCCACGACGGCTCAAGGCCAACTGGCGCGGATGCTCACGCTTTGGATCAGCGTGCTCTGCCGGCGCATCGCCCCGGCGCGGAGGACTGCACGCTACCTTCGTGGAATCTGCCGTAATCCAAAGCGTAGGACGACCGGGCCATCTGACGCTCCCCACATTTATATTCAACCTTAGCTAGTGCCCGTCCATAAACGCTTGTTTTTCAAGTGATTAGCTGGGCTTGGCTGGGCGAGGTAGGCGATGTTGGGGGGCTTGGCTGAGACAATTCGAGTGGCGGGCGGCTTGGCGGCATGCCAAGGGGAAGTCGGCGCAGGGGTGATCGGCCGGCGCAGCCGGTGCGGCTTTGCGGGAGCGGCCGGCGTCAGGCGGATCTGAGACGCGCGAAGAGGGCGAGGTTGTAAGCGACGACCGCGGACCAGACGTAGGCCTTGAAGTGGTCGAGCCCGCGCCAGGTGCAGCGGGCCAGGCCGTAGGCGCGCTTGAGGCAGGAGATGTCGGCCTCGATGCCGGCGCGGAAGTTCCTGAGCTTGCGATAGACCCAGCGGCTCCGGACCATGTCTTCGATCCTGAGGCCAGCCTTCTTGTGGAAGGCCATGTCCTGCACGCCGCGGGCTTTGGCCGCGGCGAGATTGGCGCGGCTGGCGAAGCCGCCATCGGCCGCGGCCTGACGTGGCGCGGCGTCCCAAAACGCGATGTGGCGCTCCAGCATCGGCACGAGCCGCTCGCTGTCTGCCGGGTTGCCGGCTTCGATGACGAGGTCGAGGATCAGGCCGCTCTTGCCGGTGGTCAGGTTGAGCTTGTGGCCATAGTCGACGTCGCGGCTGCCTTTGACGATGATGTCGGCATGCGGCTCGAACAGGCTGACCACTTTGTCGGCGGCGGGCAGCGCCTCGCCGGCCAGCACCCGCCGCTCGGTCTGGGTGATGATCTGCTCGATCAGCGGCTGGTAGTGCCGGACTTGGCGCTGCCAGAGCGCGACCAGCGGGTCGGCCGCTCGGCTCAGCTGCGCCGCGGCCTGCCGCAGATAAGCCAAGGTCGCGCGGGTGATCCCGATCAGCTCGCGATAGAGCGGCACCCGTTTGGGCCGGCCGCGGGTGAACTCGATGGCCCGCCATCGTTTCTTCGCCGCGCGGCGATGATCGCGCCAGAGGGGCCCGTCGCCGCCAAGCCAAACTTGCGCCGCCTTGAGGAGGCGGACCATCACCCGCACGGCGTCCCACAACAAGCTGCTGTCGCTCGGTTCGTGGATCGGCGCCGCGGTGACCGTGCTGTCCAGCCGCACCATGCTGCCGTCCTCGAGCTTCTCCTGCCGGGCGCCGAAAAGCAGCGTCCGATTGATCTCTTCCCAGGTCTCGGCGCGGATCGCGCTGATCGTCCTCTGCAGCACCGACTTCTTCGGGCTCCACGCCCAGGGCAGTCGGGCAAAGGCCCGAAACGACGCCGAGTCCTCCAGATGAAAGGCCAGCTCCTCATAGCTCAGCTGGCGGTATTGCTTGAGCAGCGCACAGCGCAGCACGCTCTCCGCCGGCAGGCCGCAGCGGCCCGTCTCCTTCACCCCGTCGCGGCGCAGGTCCGCCGCCACCAGGCTGAGCAACGCGCCATGGGCATCCAGCCCGTCTGACATCGCCTTCAGTTCGCGGCCGATCTCGTGTCCGGCGAACACATCGAATATGCTGGCTTGGACCGTGCGTTCTTGGCGCATTGTCGGCTCCGGCGGTGGCGGGTGATCCTTTGGCATCAGTGGCTTGACGCCAAAGCCTACTCGAAACCGCCGGAGACCGCCCGCCGAAAAAACGCTGATTCCCACAATTATTTCAGCACGTTAGGCTTTATGGACGGGCACTAGCTAAATTATTAGCAACGGGGGAGAGCGCCTGTCAATCGTGTAGTGGTCAAAACCCAGGGGAATCGCATAAGAAATTTGTAAAATCTTTTTGATTCGGCATGTGCTTGATGTGCTGCCGCCTTGCTGGTCGGGAGGATGGCGGCATGGAGCGATTTCGGGCCTGTTTTGGGGATCTGGCGGACCCGCGCACCGGCAATGCCCAGCGCCACGATCTGTTGGAGATCGTGCTGATCGCGTTGGCGGCCACCCTGTGCGGCGCCGCAGGTTGCGTTGACATGGCCCTGTTCGGGCGCGCCAAGGAGGCGTTGCTGCGGCGTTTTCTGCGCCTGGAAGGCGGCATTCCGAGCCACGACACCTTCTCGCGGATCTTCCGGCTGCTCGACCCGGTCGCCTTCGAGGCCAGCTTCGGCCGCTTCGTTGCCGCCTTCGCCGCCGAGGCCGGCAACGGCGGGGTGGTTGCGGTCGACGGCAAGACCGCCCGGCGCAGCTTCGACCGCCAGCGCGGGCGCCGGCCGCTGCACCTGGTGAGCGCCTGGGCGGTCGAACAGCGGCTGGTGCTGGGCCAGCAGAAGGTCGCCGGCGCCAGCAACGAGATCGAGGCCCTGCCTGAGCTGCTGGCGCTGCTCGCCCTCGAGGGCCGCATCGTGACCGCCGACGCAATGCACTGCCAGAAAGCGACCGCCGCGGCCATCCTGGAACGCGGCGGCGACTATTGTCTGGCCCTAAAGGGCAATCAGGCGGCGCTGTACGAGGACGTGCGCCTGTGGCTGGACGATCCTGCGACCCCGGTCGACGACACCTGCCAGACGGTCGACGGCGACCACGGTCGGATCGAGACCCGCCGCGCCGTGGTCGCTCACGACGTCGCCTGGCTGGTCAAACGGCATAGCTTTCCTGGCCTTGCCGCGGTCGCCAGGGTCACCGCCACGCGCGAGATCGCCAGCAAGACGACCACCGCCACGCGCTACTACCTGCTCTCCAAGCCCCTTGCTGCCGCCCGTCTCGCCGAGGTGGTGCGCGTCCACTGGCAGATCGAGAACCGGCTCCATTGGGTGCTCGACGTGGTGATGGACGAGGACGGCTCCCGCGCCCGCAAGGACCACGCCCCAGAGAACCTCGCCCGACTGCGCCGCTTCGTCCTCAACCTGCTGCGCGCCAATCCCGACCATGGCTCCACCCGCGGCAAGATCAAACGCGCCGGCTGGGACGACGCCTTCCTCCTCCAAATCCTCGCCGCAGCCTAATGCGATTGCCTTGGGTCAAAACCCAGGGGGAAATCGCACAAGGAAAATTGGTAGAATCTTTTTGTCGAGGTGTGTGCTTGATGTGTTGCCGCCTTGGTTTGTGGGAGGTTTGGCGGCATGGAGCGATTTCGGGCGTGCTTGGCGATCGGTTGACCCGCGCACCGGGAATGCCCGGCGGGATGACCTGTTAGAGATCCTGCTGATCGCCATAGCGTCGATGGTGTGCGGCGCGGAGAGCTGTGTGGACATGGCGGTGCTCGGGCGCGCGAAGGCGGCGTTCTTGGGCCGGTTCTTGCGGCTGGAGGGCGGCATCCCGAGCCACGACACGTTCTCGCGGGTGTTCCGGCTCTGGATCCCCGCGGCTGGCTCCCAGCCCCGACCTCGGTGGTCGGCGCGGAGCGCCGCGCCTTCGAGGCGAGCTTTGGCCGGTTCGTCGCGGCGTTCGCCGACCCTGCCGGGACGAGCGCGGTGATCGCGGCGACGGCAAGACGGCCAGGCGCTCGTTCGACCGCCAGGGCGGGCGCCGCGCCCTGCACCTGGTGAGCGCCTGGGCGGTGGGGCAGCGCCTGGTGCTCGGGCAACGCAAGGTCGCCGGCGCCAGCAACGAGATCGCAGCCCTGCCCGCTTGGCCGCCGGGTTGGGGAACGGGCCCCAACCCCGTTCCGGCGCCAAGCTGGCGCTGCTGGCGCTCGAGGGCCGGATCGTGACCGCCGATGCGATGCATTGCCAGAAGGCGACCGCTCGGACGATCCTCGACCGTGGTGGCGACTACGTCCTGGCGCTGAAGGGCAACCAGCCGGCGCTGTACGAGGAGGTGCGCCTCTGGCTGGACGATCCCGCGACCCGGGTCGACGACGCCTGTCAGACGGTCGCTGGCGATCACGGGCGCATCGAGACCCGCCGCGCACGGGACGACGTCGCCTGGCTGGCCGAACGCCATGGTGCCCAACGTCAGCTGCCTGCGCTCCAGAAGCACGACATCGCGCCAGCCGAGCTTCTAGACCATTCTGCTATTGGCGTTCAGCAGAAAGAGCGGGCGGCGAGTGGCCCCACCAGCGCATACCCGTCAGCCTGATACGATCAAGGCAGTGGCGCGTCCCGCCGGCCCTCAAAATCGGCGGGCGGGCCGACACGGCGCTTGCGAGCCAAGGCCATGAGGCTCCAGCCCAAACCCATGGCCTCCAAGCGTCCGACCAGCCAGCGACGCGAACGAGTGGCAAATCCTACCCGATCAGCGGCCTCATTTTTGGTCGTCCCGGCGCCGTCACCGGCCGCAGCTTGAGCGGGCCAGATGCGTGCTTTGGCGTCCCTGAGCCACACCATGGTATTAAGGGCGACCCTGGGTGTGACCGAGAAGAGCTCCGACACCTCGAACTCGGGTTCAAGTAGGTCTCGCAGCTCGCGTCGATCCAGCCATCGGCGCAGCTGTCCTGGTTCCGGTGGCGGCCGTCGGTTGAGATATTGGAGAACGAAGCGATTTTGCGTAGCCAGCATCAGATGACCGCCAGGTCGGAGATGCCTGGCAAGTTTCTCGATGAACGCCCTCTGATCGGCGACGTGGGAGAGCACCTCCAGAGTCACGACGACGTCAAAGAAGTCATTGCCGACGTCCAATTGCATGAAATCACCAGAGATAAATCGAACCTCTGGCGCGCGCTGTTGAGCTCTTGCAAGCGCGCCATCCGACAGATCGGTTCCGGTCACCCGGCCAAATTGGGTCAATCGCGAGCAAAACCAGCCTGAACCGCAGCCGACTTCAAGAATATCGAGATCCTTGCGGCCGAGCAATTCCAGCCATTCGAAGACCACCTCCGCCTGCCTCTTGGAGGCGCTGTCAAGCACGTCCTTGGTGTATGACCCGTGCCACCCGTTCCAGAAGCCCTGCTGCAGAGATATCGGTTCGATCCGAGCCATCTGATTTTGCCCAAGAGAAGCTGGAAAGCTTCCAAACAGTGTCAGTTGAAGGCTCCTCGCCCTACATCGAGGCGCGGGCAGGGCGCGAGCCCGGCATTCCGCCGTCGGCTGCCAGGGGGTCGGGACCGAAGCGGTTCGGACCGGGCGTGCCCGGCAGCAACGTCAGGTCGATCAGGAGCCAGACCGTGCCCACCAGCGGGATGCCGCCGACCAGCGTGAACCAGCCGCTCCTGCCGCGATCGTGGAGACGCTTGATGGTGAGTATGCCCGCGGGCACGGTCGACGCGAGGTAAAGCACCCCCGTGACCAGCAGCGCGGCGGGCGCCTGGCTGATCGTCATCGGGATGTCGGCCAAGAGCCCGAGACCAATCAGCGGCAGCGATGCGAGACAGTAAAGTCGGCGGCTGAGCCGCCCCTGGGCAGAACAATAGAGATCCTGCAGGTCCATCGGGTCGCCCTCGCCAGCGTTGGGAGTTCCAGCCCGACGCTGGGCCGGGCGGCACGAGGATCGCACCGCAGGCTTAATTTCGGTTTGACGTCGCTGACGACCTCGATCGCGAGCGGTCTCGCGCCCAACGCCAGCGCAGGTCTACGGCCGCTCGCCGCGCTCGAGGCGCGCCTCGATGTCGTCGAGGCAGGGCATGAGGTCGGCGATGGTGTCGACCACGTAGTGGGCGCCCGATTGCAGCATGCGCCTGTAGGCGCGCTCGCGCCTGGCCGCCTTCTGGTCCGCCGGCAGCGCCTCCCAGTCGGCGAGCGACAGGCCGACCTCGTTGCCGCTGACCGCGAGCCCGATCGACCACATGCCGGCGTTCAGCCCTTCCTCGACCCCCGGAATGGTGTCGTCGACCTTGACGCAGGCGGCGACGCAGTCGACCTGGAGATTGATCGCGTTCTGCAGGCACATGAAGGGGTAGGGGCGCCCGGCCGGCATCTCGGAGGCGGAGACGGTCGAAATCCGGTTTGTAGCCCTGGCGTTCGGCGTCGCGCAGGTTGATCGCGGTCATCTCGCTCGTATAGCCCGTGGTCGAGCCGATCTTGATGCCCCTCTGGCGCAGCCCGGCGACCACCTCGAGCGTGCCCGGGATGAGGTCGGAGTAGGTCGAGAGGCATTCCAGCTGCAGCGGCACGAAGTCGGCGAACATGGCGTCGACGTCGTCGTCGGAAGGCCAGCGGCCGTGCCTCTCCTGCCAGCGCTGGCGGACCGCGTCGAGCTCGGTGATCTTCTGGATATGGACGCGCTTGTGCGCGCCCATCGGCACGCGCGCCTCCGCCATGCTTATCGGGACGCCCCGGCGCTCGAACACCAGGACGAACACGACGGCCGGCGCGATGCAGCCGAAATCCATGGTCGTGCCCGCCCAATCCAGGAGCACGGCCTGGATCGGGCCGCGATAGATGCGGCGGTAGCCGAAGTCGAACGTCTGGCTCATGATTGTCTGGTCCTCGGTTCAATCGAGCGGGCGCTCAGGCGGCCGCCGTGGGCTCGCCGCTCGCAACGCCCATCTCCTCTAGCGTCGCCTCGATGGCGGCGAGGGCGCCACGCATCTCCTCGGGTCCGATGTGCCCAATGCAGCCGATCCGGAATGAGGGCGCGACGGTCAGCTTGCCGGGGTAGATGACGTAACCGCGGGCGCGCAGCCGGTCGTAGAAGCCATCGAACACGAAGCGTGGATCGGCTGGCATCCTGAAGGTGACGATGATCGGCGCCTGGAGGTGATCCGGCAGGAGGGTCTCGAAGCCGAGCCCGCGCATGCCCTCGACCAGGACTTGCCAGTTCTCGCGGTAGCGGGCGCCGCGACCGGCGATGCCGCCTTCCGCCTCATGCTCGCGGAGCGCCTGATCGAAGGCGGCGAGCACATGGGTCGGCGGCGTGAAGCGCCACTGCCGGGTTCGCTCCATCGCCTGCCACTGATCGAACAGATCGAGCGACAGGCAGGGCGAATTGCCTTCGGCGGCGGCGAGCGTCGCCTCGCGGACGATCGCGAAACCGACCCCCGGCACCCCTTCGAGGCACTTGTTGGTCGAGGCGGCGAGCGCCTCGAACGGCACTCGGGCGGCATCCAGCGGCAAGGCGCCGAAGGCGCTCATCGCATCGATCAGGAGCCGCCGGCCATGGCGCGCGGCGACCTCGGCGATCCGCTCGATCGGATTGAGAATGCCGGAGGTGGTCTCGCAATGCACCGCGGCGACGTGACTGATCTCTCGATCTTGGGCCAGCATCCGGTCGAGCGCATCGGGGTCGTTCGGCTGATCTTCGGGAGTTTCCAACGCTACCACCGGCCGGCGGTGGTAGGCGGCCATCCTGACCATGCGCTGGCCATAGGCGCCGTTCACCAGCACCGCAAGCTTGCCCTCGCGCGGCACCAGCGTGCCGAGCATGGCCTCGACGATGAAGGTGCCACTTCCCTGGAGCGGCACCGCGACATGGCTGCCGGTGCCGCCCGCGAGCTCGACCAGGCGCCTGCACACGCGGGCGTTCAGCTCGATGAAGTCGCGATCGCGCGAGCCCCAGTCACGCAGCATGGCGCGCTTGACGCCCGTGGAAGTCGTGAGCGGACCCGGCGTCAGGAGGTAGGGTTCAGCGGCGTTTCCAGGCACATTGGCACCTTGGCTGGCGGTGTTACGATCGATCGACCGGTCCGCTCGCTCATGGCTCCATAAATTCGCCGTCGCTCTGGGTAAAGCTGCTTATTGAGTGCAAGTGCATAGTTCCGAGGCAATCCGAGGTCAAACTCCGAGCAACCGAGCCTAACGCTCCGGGGACCATCGGAACTTTCGCTCGTCGGCAAAAAGAAACCCCGCGGACGTGCGGCGGGGTCGAAGTCCAGGAACGCCCAAGAAGGGAAGCCAATGGGCGGTGGGACCATCAACCGGCTGCGAAGGGGAGGCGACACGCAGCCGCAATGCCCACCGCTCTTCAACGCGCAATTCGCGTGCCAGTTCCCTCGGGGCGCCCAGATTTTTGAGGTGGCCGCCTCGAGCAGCTTGAGCTTAGAAGGGCGCCGCGGGGAGTCCTTCCTCGATCGCGATGTCGAACGCGGTCACCATGTAGCCCATAATCGCGTAGAGGCCGCACAGCGCGACCACTTCGACCACGCCGGCGGTGCCGTGGGCGTCGACGATCCGTTGCTGCACATCAGCGGGAATCGAACGCTTCGCCACTACGGCGTCGACCGCCTCGAGCACCGCCTTCGACGCATCGGGCAGCGTGGCAGGGATGTTTCCCGCGGTGAGCCCGTCGATAACATCCTGGCCGATCCCGGCCAGCTTGGCGGGTCGCTGGTGATGCGACCACTCGTAGCCGAAACCTTGCCGGGCGGAATAGCGCAGGATCACTAGCTCGCGCACCTCGTCGGGCAGGACGCCATGAAACCGGAGATGCTCGCCCAGCGCCCCGACCTTGGTGGCCACGCCTGGATTGTTGAACATCCGGACGTAGACCTCGCCGAGGTGGGTCCGGCCCTCGGCATGCGCCCGGGCAGCGGCCATGTGGTCGAACGCAGCCCGGTCGGGACCCTCGAGCTTGTCGGTCGGATCGGGGAGCTTGGCCATCAGTCGGTGTCCTGCCACTCTTGCTGGCGTTCGCGCCACGCGCCCACCGGGGTCGAATAGGTCTTGTCGACGCGGAGATCCAACAGGTAGGGGCCGGCGCAGTCGAGCGCACGCGCCACCGCGGCCGCGATGTCGTCCGGCCGCTCCACCCGCTCGCCATTGGCGCCCATCGAGCTGGCGAAGGCCACCCAGTCGATGCCCGAGATCTCCGTGAGACGCTCGGGGCCGGGCCCCATCTTGGACGCGCGAAAGTAGATGTTGCCGTAGCAATGATTGTTCATCACCGCGATGACCAGCGGAACCTTCTCGCGCGCCGCGGTATGCACCTCCATGCCGTGCATCAGCATGCAGCCGTCGCCCGTGGCGACCATGAGCGGCCGCTCGGGCCGGGCGAGCTTGGCACCGATGCCGAGCGGAATGGCGCCGCCCATGGGGCCGAGATTGGTCAGCGAGAAATGGGTGCCGGGCTGGCGCACGTCCCAGTATTCGGCGAACCAGGCGCGGTGCGCGCCCGAATCGACGCACAGCACGCCCTCGTCAGGGAACGCGGCACGCAGTTCCGCGACGACGCGGGCCGGGTGCATGGGTAGGGCGTCGCTCCTCGTGTCTTCCATGTTGTATCGGCGAGGCCCCTGAGAACGGATCCGCTCGAGGAACGCTCGGCGCTCGGCGCGCCCGGCCTCGAGTTCCTGCCGCATCCTTCAGTGCGGCAAGACGGCGAAGAGCCTCGCCGGCGTTGGCGACCACCGCCACCTCGCTTGCCCAGGTCCGGCCGATGAGCAAGGGATCGGCATCGACGTGGATCAGCGCCTCCTTCGGCAGCATTTTCGGGTCCCACTGCATCGTGTCGCGCTGGGAGAGCCCCGAGCCGATCACGAGCAGGATCTCGGTTTCGTCGGAGCGGATCGCGTCGATTGCCCAGGGCGAGCCACCGTAGCCGAACACGCCGAGCGCGAGCGGGTGGTCCTCGGGGATCAACCCTTTGCCCGACAACGTGGTCGCGACGGGGATGTCGAAGCGCTCAGCGAAGGCTCTGAGCGCGTTGGTTCCGCCGGCGTGCAGCACTCCGGGGCCGGCGAGCACGACAATTTTCTGATGTCCGGCCGCGTTGAGCAGGTCGACGGCACGGTCGAGTGCGGCCTCGTCGACGAACCGGGCCGACCTCAGCGACTCTGAGACCGGCCGCCACTCGATATCGATCTCTGCTTTCTGCACGTCGACCGGCACCGAGAGGTGGACCGGCGAACGGCGCGTGAAGGCGTGGGTGATGGCATGCCGGAGGTGATGGGGGACAACGGCTCGTGACGACAGCGACAACGACAGGCCGGTGACCCGCTGGAGCACGTCGATGTCGTCGATCCCCGCTCCCGAGGCGTCCTGGAAGCCGCCCATGCCCTCCCAGGAGCGCGCGACCTCACCGCTGATCGCGAGCACCGGGGTCCGATCCGCCAGCGCGCCGGCGAGCGCCGTCACCATGTTCAGGATCCCCGGGCCGCCGATGCCGAGGCAGACCCCGAGACCGCCCGAGGCCCGCGCATAGCCGTCGGCCATGTAGGCCGCGCCGCCCTCGAACGCGGCCACGATCGTGCGCAGGCCTTCGGTGCCGGTCAACGGTGGCATGAAGTTGTCGTTCAGACCGCCGAGGTCGATGAAACAGTGATCGACGCCCTGATCGCGTAGAGCGGACATGATGTATTCGGTCACGATCATCGAGCCATCTCCCACGGTTGTACCGGAAAGACCGTTCCGAGCCCTGGAACCATCCGCATTCGAATCCTTCTCCTGCAACTATTTGGGAGCACCGCCAACTCGTTGAGTTGGCGGCGTTTTTGATTCAGCGCAGTTCCCGAACCTGGCGAACGGCCGCCTCGTCGACGACAGCGGCCTCATTCGTCCAGGCGTCGCGGATGAAACTCGCAAGCGCTGCCACCTCGGCGTCCGACAGGCGGTCTCCGAAGCCGGGCATCGCGAGCGCGAACGGCGCGTCCGCGGTCGAGGGCATGCGAGCGCCCTCAAGGATGACCCGGATAAGTCCGCCCGGTTGCTCGGCCATTACGACCGAGTTTCCAACGAGGCTCGGGATCACGCGCGGGGCGCCTCGACCACTGACCTTATGGCACGCGCCGCAGTTGTCCAAATAGAGGCGTGCGCCCAAGGCCATGTCCGGCTGTGCTGCGGTGAGCATTGCTGTCGTTTCATCCGTCTTAGCTGCTGATGCCTGATCCGGGCTCCCCAGGCCAATAGCCTTGAGATAGCGGGCGATGGCTCTGATATCGGCGGCGCTCGCGTGCTGAAGGCTCCGACCGATGGCCAGGGCCATCTCGCCGGTCGCCCCAGTATGTACGTTTCGCCCCGTCGTCAGGTATTCGATCAGCTCGCCCTCGCTCCACTGCTGTGGCGCGCTCATCGGCCCTCTCAGATCCGGGACCGACCAGACGCCGAGGGTTCCACCGGCGAGAAACGCTTCGTCGGAGGCATCATACGCTTTCTGAGCGTCCATGATGTTGCGGGCCGTGTGGCATGCACCGCAATGGCCAAGACCCTCGACGAGATATGCACCTCTGCCTAGGACTTCGTCGTCAAAGGGTTGAGAAAAGCCGACCTCCGGCCGATTGATGATGTTCCAGCCATCAAGACCCCAGCGCACGTCGAAAGGAAACGACAAGTGCGTACCGGGCGTCGGCGCGGCAACGGGCGCGACGTCGTTCATGAAAAAATCGTAGAGTGCCTGGATGTCGCCGTCCGAAACCTTCGCGTAGGATGTGTAGGGCATGGCGGGATAGAGGTTCGCACCGTCCTTGCGGATCCCCTTGCGAACGGCATTCGAGAAGTCCTCAAGCGTGTAGGTGCCGATTCCATGGGACGGATCCGGAGTGATATTGGTCGAATAGATGTCGCCGAACGGACTCGCAATCGCCAACCCGCCGGCGAAGGGCTTGCCGCCCGGCGCGGTGTGACAGGCAGCGCAGTCCCCGAGCTGCGCAACATAGCGGCCAGGCGAGTTGTTCACCGCGCCATGCCCCACGTCGGCAAACGTGACCGGGTCGATCTCGCCACGGGCAAGGTCACGAAGCTGTACCACGAGTGCGACGGCCGCCCGCTGCGCGGCCCGAACGACATCGTGTTCGATCGGACCGGCGGCTTCTGGTTCACCGACCACGGCATCCGGACCGAGCGCGCCAGCGATCGCACCGGCGTCTTCTATGCGCAGCCCGACGGCTCGAGCATTGCCGAGATGATCTTCCCGCTCGACAGCCCGAACGGCATCGGTCTGTCGCCAGACGGCTCGCGCCTCTACGTCGCCGAGACCCAGGTCGGACGGATCTGGTCCTGGGACCTCGACGGTCCAGGCAAGATCGCCGCCGGCGCGGACGGTGACTACCACCCCGGCAAGCTGCTCTACGGCGCGCCGGGCTACACGCTGTACGATTCGATGGCGGTCGACGGCGATGGCTGGGTCTGCCAGGCAACGCTGATCGAAGGCGGCATCACGCAGATCTCGCCGGACGGCAGGACCGTCGAGACGATATCGCTGTCCGACCCGATGATCACCAACATCTGCTTCGGCGGACTCGACCGGCGGACGGCGTTCATAACGTGCTCCGGCACCGGGCACCTGATCGCAGTCGATTGGCCGCGACCCGGCGGGCGCCTGGCATTCCCATGAGAGTCACCGTTGGTGGATCGCGATCGCACGCAGTCCACACGGATTTCGCCGGTAACCTGTCGCCTGGCACCAGTCCAAGACCGCGCCAACCCGAGGGTAGACCGAATACGATATCGGCCATGGCTTCCGCCAGTCGGGACGGGAGTGAACACCTTATGCACGCCGGCCGACCTTGGGTTGTCAGGTTTGTCAGACTCCACTAGCATGCCGATGTCGGCGCACGGGCCAAAACTCGGGAGGGGCGCATGACATGAACGATGACGCTGGTCACCCCACGCGTCGGGCGGTGCTGCTGGCCGGGGCAGCGGGCCTTTCCATACTGGCGATCGGAAACGCCGATTTCGCTCTTGCACAGGACTGGCAGACTGCCCTCGATCGGTATCAGCCGGTGTTCTTCACATCTGATGAATGGGCCTTCGTCAGAGCGGCGACCGCGCGGCTGATTCCCGAAGAAGGCGACGGACCGGGCGCCCTGTCGACCCTCGTCCCCGTATTCATCGATCGGCAACTCGCAGGCGACTTCGGATCGGCAGCACATTGGTACATGAAGGGGCCCCACAACGCGCATGCGGATCCGCTGCTCGGCTTTCAATCGCCTCTGTCGCCGGCGGAGATCTATCGTGCCGCCATAGCGGAGCTCAATGCCTACTGTCTCGACCAGATGGGCAGCCGATTTGCTGACCTCGCACCCGCGAAGCAAGATGCGGTGCTGACTGACCTCCAGCGCGGCAATATCCAATTCGAAGATGTGTCCGCCGTCACGTTCTTCGAGTTCTTGCTGGCGAACACGAAGGAGGGTTATTTCGCCGATCCCCAATACGGCGGAAATCACCGCATGCAAGCATGGGTCTATATCGGATTCCCGGGTGCCCGGGCGAGTTTCAGGGAATGGGTCGGCCAATACGATAAACCCTATCCACTCGGCCCGGTTAGCATCTCGGGCGATAGGAGATAGGCGTGGCCCGCCAGGCGAAGAAGGTCGATGCCGTCATTGTCGGCCTCGGCTGGACCGGATCACTCATGGGCATGGAGTTGGCAGAAGCCGGTCTCGAGGTGGTCGCCCTGGAGCGCGGCAAAGACCGAGCCACCGTCCCCGATTTTGCCTACCCGAAAATAGCCGACGAATTGCGCTATGCGGTTCGCTACGACCTGATGCAGCGTCCCGCCGAGAGCACTGTCACCATACGCCACAACTCCGGGCAAACCGCCCTGCCTTACCGTACACTCGGGTCCTTCTTGCCGGGAGACGGTGTCGGGGGTGCCGGTGTGCATTGGAACGGCATGTGCTGGCGGCCGACGGCCGAAGAGCTGAGGCTCAACTCCTATGTCATCGAGACCTTCGGTGCCAAGATCATTCCCGACGATATGATGCTTGCGGACTTCGGCGTCACGTACGAAGAGCTCGAGCCCTTTTTCGATAGGTTCGAGAAGATCGTCGGCGTTTCGGGCAAAGCCGGTAACATCAGGGGCGAAATTCGCGATGGCGGCAATCCGTTCGAGGCGCCTCGAAGTTCCGAGTACCCGCTGCCGCCGCTGCAGCAGACACTCGACGGTGTTCTGTTTTCGGCGGTGGCGCGTAAGATGGGATACCACCCATTTCCCAAACCCGCCGCCAACGCTTCGCAAGCCTACACCAACCCTTACCGCATGCAACTTGGCCCGTGCAACTACTGTGGCTTCTGCGATCGATTTGGCTGCTTGAATTACTCAAAGTCCTCACCACAAACCTGCGTGCTCGATGCCTTGAAACAGTACACGAATTTTTCATATCGCACCAACTCTACCGTCCTACGTATCGCGTTGGCGGCGGATGGCAAGAGCGCGACCGGCGTCTACTACGCCGATGACCACGATGAGGAAATTCTCCAGCCCGCGGATCTAGTTATCCTTTGTGCCTGGCAACTCCACAATGTCCATCTGCTCTTGTTATCAGGCATCGGAACCCCCTACGATCCGGCCACCGGCGCCGGGGCCGTCGGCAAGAACTATTGCTATCAGGTGAGCGGAGGTACAACGCTGTTCTTCAAGGATAAACATTTCAACCCCTTCGTCGCTGCGGGTGCAAGCGGAGTAGCGATCGACGATTTTGCAATCAATCGCATTCACTTCGAGAGGGAGGGGTTTATTGGCGGCGCCTTCATCGCTACGGAGATGACGAACGGGCAACCGATCCGCAATCTACCGCTGCCCGAGGGCACGCCCAGCTGGGGCACAGCCTGGAAAAAGGCAGTGGCCGAGCACTACGGGCACGCCATGCATTTCGAGATACAGGGCTCGAACATGGCTTATAGGGACTGCTATCTAGATCTGGACCCGACCTACCAGGATCGATGGGGCCGGCCGCTTCTGCGGATGACGTTCGATTGGCGACCTAACGAAATCCGCTTGTCTCAATACTATAAGTCGAAGATCGAAGAGATCGCCCGGGGCATGAAGCCCGACACTTTCAAATCGTCTTATCTGGCCGAGGGCAGTCAGTATGATACCCGCCCCTACCAGACGACTCTACAACGTCGGCGGTGCGATCATGGGAACCGACCGCGAGACGTCGGCGCTTAACCGATATCTGCAAAGCTGGGATGTTCACAATGTCTTCGTCACCGGGGCCAACGCCTTCCCGCAGAACATCCAATACAACCCGACCGGACTGCTGGGCGCGTTGTCGCTTTGGTCGGCCAAGGCGATCCGCCAGAACTATCTCGCCAATCCCCGCCCGCTGATGTGAACTCCCGGCAATGACGTGGTTCATACTTGCCATGATGCTTGCCCGAATAGGACGGCGGCGCCACCAGGCCGAACACGAGCAGATCGCCCGCACGATGGAACGAGAAGCTGCCGCCGTTATTGCAGACATACGCGGCCCCGTCGGGGCCGATGGCGGCGCCGTTGGGGCCGCCGCCGAGTTTCGCGATCCGCTCGACGCTGCCGTCCGGCGACACCCGCGCGAGCGTGCCGGCGGCGATCTCGGTGACCAGGACCGAGCCGTCAGGCATCGCGATCGGGCCCTCGGGAAACTCGAGCCCGGTCGCGATGGTCCGCACCTCGACCGTCGGCGAGCTGACAGACGATGCAGTGGTCATGATTGAATCCTTGCTGCGGGATGGTACGTGTCGGCTGCCTTTCTGCAGTTGCCGATGTTGGAGACGATGTCGTTACAGCCGATTTCAACAGGTACGGCACGCAGCTGCCTGCTGCAACACCCATGGCGCAGACTTCACGCCATTGAACCATCGGGCAACGACGAAAGGTCGTCTTAGCCCCGCTATCGCCACTGCCGGAGAACAAGCGTCACGGCTCGAGGGCCCGACGGTGGGCTCCACGAGCGCTCAATCGACAGCGCCAGCGGATCAGCGCAATGTCAGCGGATGCCCGCCCGATCCAAGACTTCGCCAAGAGGGGGCAGATCGCGCGCCCCTTTAGGCGAGAAACTCCGCCAAGAACCTGATAATCCGCACCTCGACCGTCGGCGATATCGAACAGGCCGACCTCGCGAAATTCGAGGTGGTCGAGAAAGACCTCTTTAGTGCTGCGGTCTTGTAGCCCGACCTCGCTAAACGGCGGCGTGGATGCCCGCAGCCTCGACCTCGTCACCGACGTGAGGCGCGAAGCGTCGGAAATTGACTTCGAAGCGTTTCGCGAGCTCGTGCGCCTTGCGATCGTACGCCCGGGCATCGGACCAGGTCATCCTGGGATCGAGAACCCCACTCGGCACGTCGGGACAGGCTTCGGGCATCATCAGGCCGAACTCCGGATGGCGCCGCATGGCGATGCGGTCGAGCTCGCCATTCAAGGCCGCGCGCAGCATGGCCCGGGTGTAGGCAAGCTTCATGCGCTGGCCGGCGCCGACCGACCCACCGCTCCAGCCGGTGTTGACCAGCCAGCAGTCGACCTCGTGCCGACGCATGAAGTCGCCGAGCATCCTGGCGTAGACGCTCGGATGGCGCGGCATGAACGGCGCACCGAAACAGGTCGAGAAGGTCGCCTGCGGCTCCTTGACGCCCTCCTCGGTGCCGGCGACCCGGGCCGTGTAGCCGGAGAGGAAATGGTACATCGCCTGCTCGGGCGTGAGGCGGCTGATCGGCGGCAGGACCCCGAAGGCGTCCGCGGTCAGCATGACGATGTGCGTGGGATGCGTGCCGAGCCCGCTGGCGCTGGCGTTCGGGATGAAGGACAAGGGGTAGGAGGCGCGCGTGTTCTCGGTCAGGCGGTCGTCGTCGAAGTCGACCGCGCCGGACAGCGGATCGGCGATCACGTTCTCGAGGATCGCGCCGAAACGGGTCGAGGCGGCGAAGATTTCAGGCTCGTCCTCGGGCGAGAGACGGATCACCTTGGCGTAGCAGCCGCCCTCGAAATTGAACACGCCGCGCGGGCTCCAGCCGTGCTCGTCGTCGCCGATCAGGGTGCGCCCGGGATCGGCCGAGAGCGTCGTCTTGCCTGTGCCGGACAGGCCGAAGAACACCGCGACGTCGCCGCGCGGGCCGACATTGGCCGAGCAGTGCATTGGAAATACGCCCTGCTCCGGCAGCAGGTAGTTGAGGACGCCGAAGATCGACTTCTTGATCTCGCCCGCGTAGCTCGTGCCGCAGATCAGAATGGTCCGGGCGACCAGATCGACCGCGATCGCGACCTCGGAGCGGGTGCCGTCGAGCGTCGGATCCGCTTTCAGGCTCGGCAGCTGCAGGACCGTGAAGTCCGGCGCGAAGGCGGCCCGCACCGTGGCGCTCGGAACGAGGAACATGTTGCGCGCAAACAGGCTGTGCCAGGCGGTCTCGGTGATTACGCGAACCCGCAGGCGGTAGGCGGGGTCGGCCCCGGCGAACAGATCCTGCACGAACAGCTCGCGCCCGACCACGTGCTCGCGCGCCTTCGCCCACAGGCCCGCAGCCGCGGCCGGTTCGATGGGCTGATTGACGTTGCCCCAGTCGATCCCCGCGCGGATTTCGGGATGCTCGACGATGAAACGATCGCGCGGCGCCCGGCCGGTGTGACGCCCGGTCGAGGCGCTGAGCGCCCCCTCGGCGACCAGGACGGCCTCGTCGCGGCCGACGGCGAGCTGCACCAGAGCCGGCGCTGCCAGGTTCCAACGCATGAGGGCCGCCGCCTCGAGACCGAGATCAGCGACCCCGTTGCGGCTGATGACCGGACCGATTTGCTCCACGACAGGTGTCTCCACTTGGCACCGGATGGTTGGCGTCGGTGACGTGAGTCGACCCGACGGCCGCCTGGCGCGGCCGCGGTCGCGAAGGCAGATCATGAAGCGGGAGCGCCCGGGTGGAGTTGGTGAGCCTCGCCGAGCTCGCCAGCAGGCGCCTGTCCCAACGGACGATCGGTGGCGATGTTGCCCAGGGAAACGCAAGGCGCGTCGCCAGCAGCGCGCATCACGGTGCCGAGCGCCACACCGCCCGCCGAGCGGATCGCTCGGCGGGCGGTCTGCGCAGCGTCTCCCTCGGACTCGACGGCCATGGCCCGAGGTTGACGTCTCCGGGGCCAGGGGTCAACCGCGCGTCCGCGACAAACAGGCGCAACCAGGTATAGTAGTGCGCCGAAAATGCGTAACCATACCTGCTGCCCCGAGGCTCCGTGGTCGGGCGCGCCGTCCGGCCATGGAGCTCCAGCCTCGAGAGTTCACGCGGGGCGCGCGCTCACCTGGCACGCGGCCGCCTGAGCCTGCTCGGCCTTGGTCATGGCAGGCTCGGCCGCGTGGGCCAGTGGAGCTGCCGTCAGGCCGGCTGCCAGCATGAGCGCACCGGCCGCCATCTGCGTTTTCATGGGTCGTTCTCCATGTCTCCAGGACATGACTCGCACCGCGTTGCGCGCCCGTCCGCAGGCGGCCCGGCGGATACCACGTCTCGTGCGGTGAACGACGTCCCTGGCCGTGCGAGCTCAACCTGGCGGAAATTTCATGGCGCCGTCATGATCCGTTTATCCGGCCCAAGTGCAGCGGCAGACCGGCCAGCGCCCGCGCGAGGCGGAGTCTTGGCCGGACGTGCTTGCCAGGGCCGCGCGACGCGCCTAGCCTCTGCTGCACTGCAAAAAGCACGAGGGGAATGGGCCGTTGTCCAGCGATCGCGCCGCAAGCGGCAACTCGGGCCTGGAACTCCATCCGATTCAGCTCGAGGTGGATCGGGAACCGCTCGAGATCGTGCCGGGGCTATTTGGCCTCCGCTTCGCGCTGCCCTTCGCTCTCGATCACGTGAACATCTGGCTGCTCGAAGACGACGAGGGCTGGACCCTGGTCGACGCCGGCGTGGCCGACCAGCGCACGCGGAAGCGTTGGCGCGAACTCCTGAGCGGCCCGCTTGCCGACCGGCCGATCAGCGGCCTGCTGGCCACCCATTTCCATCCGGACCATCTCGGCCTCGCCGGCTGGCTCTGCGCGGAGACCGGCGCCGAGCTCTGGGCGAGCCAGACCGAATGGCTGACCGGTCGGCTCCTGGCGCAGGACACGAGCGAGGCGTTCGTCGAAGCCGGGCGCGAGTTCGATCGACGGGCCGGCCTCGACGACGATCTGGTCGCGGCCCGCGCCGAGCGCGGCAACCTCTATCGCCACCGGGTGGTCGCCCCACCGGCCCGCTTCCGGCGCCTGCGCGATGGCGAGGGGCTCCGGATCGGGCGTTGCGAGTGGCGGGTGATCATCGGCCGCGGGCACGCACCCGAGATGATCTGCCTCTACAACGCCGAGCAGAACCTCCTGATCGCCGCCGATCAGATCCTGCCCAAGGTCTCGCCAGTGGTCGGGGTCTGGCCGGCCGAGCCCGAGGCCAATCCGCTCGCCGAATTCCTCGCCTCGCTCAAACGCTTTCGCGAGCTGCCGGAGGACTGTCTGGTGCTGCCCTCGCATGGCCGCACGTTTCGCGGCCTGCACGTCCGGATCGAGCAGCTGATGGCTCACCACGAGGAGCGGCTCGCCGAGACGATCGCGGCCTGCACCGAACCGGCGACCGTGGCCGAGGTCATTCCGGCCCTGTTCGATCGCGAGCTCGATGCCCATCAGCTCGGCTTCGCGCTCGGCGAGAGCCTGGCGCATCTCAACTATCTGATCGCGGATGGGCACATCGCGCGCCGGCTCGACGCCGACGGCCGCCTACGTTACCCTGCGACTCCCGCCGTGCGACCCGCTACCGCCGTTTCAGGAATTCCTCCGGAGACAGCTCAGCCTGCCGTAGAACGCCGCGTGGCAAGCCCGGCGCTTCGGCATTGGCCGAAACGAGGCGAGGACCAAGCAGGCCCATAGGCGAGCGCCTGCTCGCCGACCTCGCCGCCTCCGAAGCCAAGGCCTGATGCCATAGACAACAATTATATTACCTGCGCACGGCTGCTGCCAGCACGTCATGGGAGGGAAGTGCTGACAGCCAGCCGAATTCCCTACCGGGTTGCTTGTGGCGGGCCGACGACGTCGTCCGGGTCCGGCGGCGGAGGAACAAGAATTGGCGCTCGGAGGCGCCGACATCGCACTTGGCGACCCCGTCGTTGTCGCCGTCGAGAGGCCGTGAGTGGCCGGCCTGGTCGTCCGTCACTCGCTCTCCTAGAACCTCATCCGTGCAGTTGGGCCGGCCGAGATCGATGGCGTTGCTGCCGGACAGCAGCGCATAGACCCGCCGCTGCGGCAGCAAGCCCCCGAGCGCGGCCACAGGTTGGTAACGCTGCCGCGATTGAAGACGGTGCCGGGGGGATTGAAGTTCGTGGTGCAGCCGTCCACCAGATTGTTATTGCCGCGAAGGCTCGACGGCACCGAGGCGCAGCCGAGCGGCAGGCTGTCGGCAATGATCGAGTTGTACAGCTGCGCGCGACCCTGGTTGGAGAAAGCGCCGCCCGCGTAGTTGCTGCCGGCGGCGACGTCGTTGCCGACGAAGGTGCCGAAGACGACGCTCATCTCCCCGCCCGCCCCGTTGAAGATCCCGGCGCCGTCGGCCGCGGCCCGGTTCTCAGAGAACGTTGCGTTGACCACGTGCAGGTGGCCATCCCCGGCCAGATGGTAAATAGCGCCGCCGAGCGAATGGGCCTCGTTCTCGGCGAACAACGAGCGCCTGATCGTGGTCGTGATGTCCGGGCTGCTCAGCGTACCCGGCATGTCGGCGATTGCGCCGCCGCGGAAGTTCGCGCTGTTGCCCTCGAAGGCGCTCTCGCTGATCGTCAGACGGCCGAAGTTCTCCCGGAGCAGGCGCCGCCGTCCCTCGACGCCGTGTTGCCAATGAACGCGCTAAGCGTGATGGTCGCGTCGCTGGCATCATAGAGCGCGAGGCCGCCGCCGGACAGCTGCGCCTGGTTGCGCTCGAACGTCGTGATTCTATCGTCACGGTGGGCCCGGTGGCGGCGCGGATCGCTCCGCCCGTGGCGGCCGCGTTCCCGACGAGCGTCGTGCCCCGCTGGAAGGTCAGATCCGACGCCCCCGAAGCGTAGACGGCGCCGCCGCTATGACCGTGCGCCGGTTCGCCTCGAGAACGGTGGCGTTGCCGACCAGGAGCGTGCCGCTGTGGAGCCAGAGCGCGCCGCCGTCGCCGCCCATGGCCTGGTTGGCGGACAGGGTCGAGGCCGTCACGACGACCGCGGCATCTTCGCCGGCGATCGCGCCACCGTTCACGGCTTCGTTGCCGGCGATCTCGCTGCGCCTGACCGTGATCGAGCCGCCCTCGCCCATTATCGCGCCGCCGTCGGCGGTTGCGCTGTTGCCGGTCAGCTCGCTGTCGAGAACGGTGACCGAGCCGCCGGCGCTGAAGATGCCCCGCCGTCGTCCGCCAGGCACCCGAGATCTTGCCGTTGTCGAAGATCAGGGCCCCCTGCGCCCCGACGCGGATCGCGCCGCCCTCGTCGCCGCTGCCGTCGACCAGACTGAGGCAGCTCAGCGTGACGTCACGGGCCCGGCAGCGCCGATGCGCAGCGCCGGCCCTGGCCGTTCGCGTCGATGCGGATCCGGCTCGGGCAGGTCGCCGCCGTGATCGTCAATTCTTGTTGACGACGACGTCGTGCGCCTCAACCGGGCCGCTCAAGATCAGGATGGTGTCGCCGTAATTAGCTTGTTCGACCGCATGTCCGAGGGGGCAGGGGATGTTCCTGCAATCATTGGGGCCTGCTTTCGGCCCGCCTGGCCCGATCGTCGAGAAGGCGGGCCGACCAAACGATCGACGGCTTGCGCTGTAGCCGTGGCGGATACGACAACGACGCTCATCAGCGCAGCCGTGCCCAACAGGCGCACGCTCGACGAAGAGTTGATGGAAAACCAGTTCGTCGTGCTGGGAACGTTTTGATGTCTCATGATGTTCTCCATCTGAAATAGATGCTGCCGTTGCGTGACCGAGGTGTCTATGGCGCGGCAGCTCGGCACGGTGTGAAGTAGCTCACGTCCGAGCCTCCCCGACGCCCGATAGTCGGAACTCCAGGCGGCGCGAAGGAGGCGGCATGGGATCCATCACACAGGAGGCAAGGCTAGCCTATCAGCGTGAACCCGCAGTTGTACCCATCGGAAAAGAATCGTTAAATCGATGGCCGGGCCGTTCGTTCGTCCAAGCACGTCCGGAAGATCGGCCGTGGCAAAGCTGGAAATCTCGCTGTTCGGCGGCTTGTGGCCCAATTCCCCATGGAAGGGGCGTCGCGCTCCCGGTCGCAAGGATTGCGCGCTCCTGGGATACCTCGCCGTTTCGCCCGCGTGCCGTTCCCGCGCGAGAAGCTGGCAACTCTGTTGTGGGGCACAGCGGCGACCGGCAGGCGCGCGACAGCCTGAAGCAATCCTCACTGCGCCTGCGCCGATCGCTCTGGCCCGACGGCTCGATGCTGCTCGCCACCGACCGTCACTAAGTCACGCCTCGTGCGCGACCATCGTCACGGTCGACGTCGCGCTGCTTCGAGCAGCTGCTGCGCGACGCAACGCCCGAAGCGCTCGAGCGAGCGCTCGAGCTCTATCGCGGCGACCTGCTCGACGGCCTGCGGTCCGCAGCGCGGCCTTCGAGGACTGGCTGCTCGTCGAGCGGCAACGCCTGCGCCAGACTGGCCGTCGAGGCTGCCGGCAAGGTGATGACGCAGTCGCTTCGCCGCCGGCGCCCTCGATCGCGCTGTCACTCGCCGCGCAGCGCCTGCTGGCCTTCGAGCCGCTGCACGAAGGGGCGTGCCGCGCGCTGATGCACGATCCACGCCGAGCGCGGCGAGCGCACGCAGGGCGCTGAAGCTGTACGAAACGCCTGAGAGCAGCGCTCTGCAGGAGCAGCTCGGCGTGCCGGCCCGAGCCCGACACGACGGAGCTCTGCACCAGTCGATCCGCGCAAGCAGCGCACCGGCAAGCGAGGGGCTCACCGGATCGAGCCGCACGGGACGACGCCGCTCGACCAGGTGCCATCGAAGCCTTCGATCGCGTGCTCCCGTTCACCAACATCAGCGGCGATCCCGAGCAGGACTACTTCGCCGACGGCCTCACCGAAGACATCATCACCGACCTGTCGCGGATCTCGGCGCTTTTCGTCGCGGCGCGGCATACCGTCTTCACGTTCAAAGGCGGCCGTCTCGGCGCAGCAGGCGGCCCGCGAGCTGAACGTGCAGCTCGTTCTCGGGCAGGTGCGCAAGGCGAAGGTCGCGTGCGCATCACCGCCCAGCTGATCGACGGCGCCACGGTCGCCAGCTCTGGGCCGACGCTTCGACCGCGCCTTCGACGATATCTTCGCCCTGCAGGACGAGATCACGAGACGATCGTCGACGTCCTCAAGGTCAAGCTCCTGCCCGAGGAGCTCGAGTCATCGCCACGCGCTCGACCACCAGCGCGGCGGCCTACCAGTACTACCTGATGGGACGCGCCTTCTATTTGCGCGGCATCCACCAGCGCAACCTGCGCATCGCGCGCGACCTGTTCGCCAAGGCGGTCTAGATCGACCTGCGCTATGCGCGCGCCTATGCCGCGATGCGATCTGCGAATTCTTTTTTCGATGCGATCCAACGCACTCTGAGAGCAGTCTGCGAACAGTCTGCGCGCGCTGAAGCTCGATCCCCTGCTAGCGAAGCCTATGCGTCAATGCTCTCGGCGCGCTGAGACTTCGCCGCCGGTTTTCCGCGCGCTGCTCGACGCCTATCCGGCGAGCGAAATGTTGATGCGCCGGTTCTGGCGGCCCTTGTTCTCGATCTTGCTGAGCGCGAGCGCGCCGATCTCGCCGGTGGAGCGCACATGCGTGCCACCGCAGGCCTGGACGTCGATGCCCTCGATCTCGACCAGCCGGACCCTGCCGCCGGTCCTGGGCGGGCGCACCGACATGGTCTTCACCAGCTCCGGGCGAGCCTCCAGCTCCTCGGCGTCGATCCAGCGATGGCGGATCGGGTGGTCCTCGGCGATCCAGCGGGCGATCCGCAGGGCGACCTCGTCCTTGTCGACCAGGGCGCCCTGGAGGTCGAAGTCGAGCCGGCTCTTGGCTTCGCCGACCTGACCGCCGGTGACCGGGCAGCCGACCGCAGCGCAAAGCAGATGCATGGCGCTGTGCATGCGCATCAGCCGGTGGCGGCGCGGCCAGTCGATCTCTGCCAGGAGGCGTGCACCTTCGTCTGGCGGCCTGCTGGTCTCGGCCAACCGGTGGCCGATGCCACGCTCGCCCTTGACCGTGTCGACCACCTCGAGCATGCCGCCGCCCTCGAGCGTCAACCGCCCGCGATCGCCGGGCTGACCGCCGCCGGTCGGATAGAACACGGTGCGATCGAGACAGACGCCGGCTCCCTCGATCGCGACCACCCTCGCCTCGCAGCGCCGGGCGTAGGCATCCTCGCGAAACAGCTCCTCGGTCATCCCTCGTTCAGTCCCTCGCCCCTCAGCCTTCGAGCAGATGGCCGCTCCGCTTCGCCTTGGCTGCGAGATAGGCGCGGTTGTGACGGTTCGGCGACATGGCATGCGGCACCCGCTCGACCACCTCGACACCCTCCCTCGCCAGGGCTTCAACCTTGGCCGGGTTGTTGGTCAGGAGACGTACCCGCTCGATGCCGAGATGGTGCAACATCACGGCGGCCGCCCGATAGGTGCGCTCGTCGGGCTCGAAGCCGAGGTGTTGGTTCGCCTCCACCGTGTCGAGGCCCGCATCCTGGAGCTGGTAGGCGCGGAGCTTGTTGATCAGACCGATGCCGCGGCCCTCGTGGGCGAGATAGAGCAGCACCCCATGCCCCGCAGCGCCCATGATCTTGAGCGCGTTCTGCAGCTGGGGACCGCAATCGCAGCGGAGCGAGCCCAGCAGATCGCCGGTGAAGCACTCCGAGTGCAGGCGACAGAGCGCCGGCTGATTGGCCGTCGGATCGCCGATCACGATCGCGAACTGCTCGGCGCTGCCGTCCGCCGGCCGAAAGCCGATCACCCGCGCGTTCTCGGCCGCCGTCAGCGGTACCCGCGCCTCGCTCACCGGCTGCAGGGTGGCCGCGGCGAAGCGGGCGTAGCCGATGATCGCATCGATCCCGACCCGGAGCAGGCTGCCGCTATTGCCCGCCAACGGATCGGTTCCACGCGGCAGGTTTGCGGTCAAGGCCGCGGGCAGCAGCTGAGCAAGCTTCGAGAGCATCACGGCGGCGGATGCGCAGCTGTCGCTCGCCTCGGCGCGGAGGACGATCGGGGCCGGCAGGGCGTCTCGCCGCGAATAGGTCGGATCGGCCAGCCAGAGAATGGTCTCGGCATCGGTGGTCTCGCCCAGCGGCAGTGTGACCACGCTCGATCCGGGATGCGGGAAATTGAGCACGTTCGCCCGGCGCGCGGTAAGCGCCAGTCGGGCGCGACCATTGGCGATCCGGCTGAACGCCGCGAGGCTCGTCGCGGTCACCGTTTCGGCAGCCTGGGCGAGCGCCGCGCCGCTCGTGCCTTCGATCACGACGAAGCTGCCGCGGCGCAGGTCGCCGACCGCCCGGTCGACCGCGACCATGCTTGCGGCCGCATTTTCCACGTCAATGACCTTCACGCCCATCCTCCTCGAGGCGTTGCGCCCCACCTGACCCTCATACGCGGCTGGTAGTTGATAAGGATCACAGCGGACCCGGCCCCGAAGTCAGCGACATGACTGGTAAACGAGTATGGCGCAGCGCGCAAAGCGATCAAGCTTGGTCCGGCTCGATCCCGGATGCCGCGGCGGATCGCCGGGCCAGCCAGCCGACGTCGCTCGCGAATGACAGAACGAGCGCCGCCAGGGCGAACGCCGCCGCCACGCTCGCCACCGGGGCCGTCACCGGCGGCAGAAGACAGAACAGAAGCGTCAACCCCTGCAGAACGCAGACCGCCTTGCGGCGAAAGCTCGGCGCGAGAGGCTGCTGCAGCCAGGAATAGAGGAAACCGGCTGCGACGAAGCCGTAGCGGAGCAATCCGATCGCCAGCACCCACGCGCCGACCCGATCGGCCTGCCAGACGAGGAGAGCCAGGATCAGCAGCAGGAGGGTGTCGACCTCGACATCAAAGCGCGCGCCGAACGCCGAGATCAGACGCAGCCGTCGGGCCAGCCAGCCGTCCAGGGCATCGAGGGCGAGCGCCGCCGCGATCAGAGCCGGGAGGCTCCAGCCCATGCTCGGCGCATGGCCGCTCGCCAGCAGGACGCCACCGACCAGGCAGACCAAGCCCGAGCGCAGCAGCGTGACCTGATTGGCGAGACCGAAGTGCGTGCGGCCGAGGCGCAGGCTCGGGGCCAGCGCGACGATCGCACCGACGACGGCATAGCCGAACAGGCTCGCCACGACGTGCTGCTCATTCCAGCCGGCATGTCGGGCCAGCAGGGCGCCCAATCCAGCCGTCAAAGCGGCCACCAAGAGAATGCTCGAGAACGTCCCGCGGGCGGCCGCTTCGGGCATCGGCCGGGCCGGCGCTGCTGACGGTGTCATGAGTTGATGCATCCTCCCAAGGAACTAATCTAGCTAGGTCTGGTTCCATTCGCTCGCGGCATCGCGCCGCGGGCATCATCGATCGGACCCGGCCGTGGACGGGGAAGCCGCGTGGCGCTGGTTGCTCGAGGTGGCGGGTCGCACCGCCGACCCGAACTGTGACGCCCGTTACGGCCAGATGACGCTCGAGCCGAGCGAGCTATTCCCCGACGCCGGCGCGATGGGGCCCGCCGCCCGGCACCTGATCGAACTCTATCTGCCGCTCTGTCGGACCCGTTCGGAGCGGCTCGTGGTCGCGCACCTCGGGCAGAGCCTGGACGGCCGCATCGCCGTCGGCGAACGGCGCCTCGCGCTGGGTGACCGGTGCCGAGGACATCGTCCACAACCATCGCATGCGGGCGCTGTTCGACGCGGTCGTGGTCGGCGCCGGCACGGTGCGCCACGACGACCCGCAGCTCACCGTGCGCGCGGTGCCCGGGCCGCATCCGGTCCGCGTCGTGCTCGACCCGCGCCGCCGCCTGGGCGCGGCGTACCGCGTCTTCAACGATGCCGCGGCGCCGACGCTGCTGCTCTGCGCCGCGGCTCTGGCTGCGGCCCGGCGAGCGGCTCGGGCAGGCCGAGGTGCTCGGTGTCGCGACCCGGGACGGCAGCCTCTGCCCGCGCGCGGTGCTCGATCGCCTGGCCGGACGGGGCTCTCACGCG
Source organism: uncultured Alphaproteobacteria bacterium (assembly GCA_963815435.1). Taxonomy (GTDB): domain Bacteria; phylum Pseudomonadota; class Alphaproteobacteria; order Geminicoccales; family Geminicoccaceae; genus DATAOG01. Next base: position 25,525 of record CAWFGZ010000029.1, on the reverse strand, counting down.
TGTTCATCGAGGGCGGCGGCGTCACCGTCTCGCGCTTTCTCGCCGCCGGCTGCCTGCATCGCCTGCAGATCACGATCGCGCCGCTGATCATCGGCTCCGGCCGGCCGAGCATCACGCTGCCCGAGATCGAACGAGTCGAGCGCCGGCCTCAGGCCCGAAGTGCGCCGCCTCGCTGCTCGGCGCGGACGTCCTGTTCGAATGCCGCTTCGATGGCTGAAGCGAGGGCGTTCTGGGTCACGGCGCCCGGGCGGGGCGAGCTTCGCGCGGAGCGGCTCGCCCGACCCGGTCCGGGCGAGGTGCTGGTCGAGGCGCTCGCCAGCGGCATCAGCCGCGGCACCGAGACTCTGGTGTTCAGAGGTCGCGTGCCGGCGAGCCAGCACCAGCTGATGCGCGCGCCCTTCCAGGCGGGCGAGTTCGCGCTGCCGATCAAATACGGCTACAGCTCGGTCGGCCTGGTCCGCGATGGCGTGCCCGAGCTGCGCGACCGGCGCGTCTTCTGCCTTCATCCACATCAGGATCGCTACGTCGTGCCGGCCGGCGCCGTGGTCCCGGTGCCGGATGGCGTGCCGGACGCGCGCGCCGTGCTCGCGGCCAATATGGAGACTGCCTTGAACGGCCTCTGGGACGCGGCGCCCCGGATCGGCGACCGGGTGGCGGTGATCGGCGCTGGCGTCGTCGGCGCTCTGGCCGCGGCGCTGCTTGCGCGCATCCCGGGCAGCCGAGGTCCAGCTGATCGACATCGATCCGGACAAAGCCCCGATCGCGGCCGCGCTCGGCGTCGACTTCGCGCTGCCGGGCGCCGCGCAGCGGCGACGCCGATCTGGTGATCCACGCGAGCGGCGCGCCCGAAGGACTGGCGACGGCGCTCGGCCTCGCGGGCTTCGAGGCCAGGATCGTCGAGCTCAGCTGGTACGGCGACCGTGCGGTGGCGCTGCCGCTCGGCGAGGCGTTCCACAGCCGGAGGCTGCAGCTGATCTCGAGCCAGGTCGGCGCGGTCGCGCCCGCCCGGCGGGCGCGCTGGGAGCCATCGCCGCCGGCTCGCGCTCGCCCTCGAGCTGCTGCTCGAGCCGCGCTTCGATGTGCTGCTCGCTCCGGCGCGACCGTTCAGCGATCTGCCCGAGATCATGGCCGAGCTGGCGGCGGGGCCGAGCAAGGTCATGTGCCAGGTGATCCGTTACCGATGACGCAACGGGGATTGACGATGTTCTGCCTCACGGTCCGCGACCACATCATGATCGCCCACAGCTTTCGGGGCGAGGTGTTCGGCCCGGCGCAGCGGCTGCATGGCGCGACCTTCGTGGTCGATCTGGAGCTGCGCCGGCCGGACCTGGACGGCAACGGCATCGTCGCCGACATCGGCCTCGCTGAGCGAGCTCCTGAAATCGGTGCTGGCGCCGCTCAACTACCGCAACCTCGACGAGCTGCCCGAGTTCGCGGGCCGCAACACCACGACCGAGGTGCTGGCGAGGGAGATCGCGGAGCGGGTGCGGGAGCGGATCCTCGAGTGGCGCGCTCGGCGAAGAGGCCAGGCGGGCGCTCGATACGGTCAAGGTCACCTTGCACGAATTCCCACCTCGCCTGGGCGAGCTACGAGACCCGGCTGCAGACGGAATGAGCGCGTCCGGTGCATCTGGTCGTGCCGGGCCCGCTCGAGCAACGGACCGGCGGCTATATCTACGATCGCCAGATCGTGCTGGGCCTGCGCGCGGCTGGGCTGGCCGGTCACCGTGCACGAGCTCGACGGCCGCTTCCCCCTGGTCGACCGGGTGGCGACGGAAGCGGCCCGGCGGGCCGTGAGCGCCATGCCGGCGGACAGCCTGCCCGTGGTCGACGGCCTGGCCTTGCCGGCCTTCGCGCGACCTGACGCTACCGCGGCCGTGGGTCGCCCTGGTCCATCATCCGCTCGCTCTGGAGACCGGGCTCGACGCCGCCGAGGCCGAAGCGCTGGCCGGGATCGAGCGCCGCGTGCTCGCCCGCGGCGAGCGGGTCATCGTCACCAGCGTGCAGACCCGGCGCGACCTCGCCGCCTACGACGTCGACCCGGCGCGGGTCGGGGTCGTGCTGCCCGGCACCGATCGCGCGCCGCTCGCCCGCGGCTCCGGTGGGCCGGGCGTTACCATGCTCTGCTGTCGCCTCGCTGACGCCGCGCAAGGGCCATCTGGTGCTGCTGGAGGCGCTGGCCGGTCTGCGCGATCTGTCCTGGCGGCTGATCTGCGTCGGCAGTCCCGACCGCGATCCGGCGACCGCGCGGTCGATCATCGAAGCAATCGAGCGGCGGGATCTCGAGGCACGCGTGCAGCTGATCGGCGAACAAACCGAGGCGGGCCTGCAGCCGTACTACGACGCCGCCGATCTGTTCGTGCTGGCCTCGCACCACGAAGGCTACGGCATGGCGCTCGCCGAGGCGCTGGCGCGGGGGCTGCCGGTCGTGTCAACGACCGCGGGCGCCATCCCGGACACCGTGCCGACCGATGCCGGAATCCTGGTGCCGCCGGGCGATCCCGCGGCCCTGGCCGCGGCGCTCCGCCGCGTCATCACCGAGCCACGCGCTGCGCCAGGATCTGGCAACCGGCGCGCGCCGCGCGCGGCTTCGCCTGCCGAGCTGGGCCGATGCCACACGCGCCTTTGCCGCCGAGCTGGAGCTGGCGGTGCGCAAAGGCGCTCTGTGAGCCGCTTCCAGGCGGACTGGCTGCGGCTACGCGAGCCCTACGACCACGCGGCCCGAAGCGCGTCCCTCGCGGCACGATTTGCCGCGGCCCTCGGCGGCCCGCGCCCCGGCTCATCGATCTCGGCTGCGGCACGGGCAGCAATCTCCGCTATCTCGCCCCGCGACTGCCGGCCGGACAGCAGTGGCTGTGCGTCGATCACGACCCGGCGCTGCTCGCCGAGGCCCGGGCGAGCCTGGCGCAGTCGGGCCGCTCCGTTCGAACTCGAGGCGTTGAACCTCGCGTCGCGAGCTGCCGGATCTCGCCGGCTGGAGCCGGCGTCACCGGCCTCGGCGCTCCTCGACCTTGCCTCGGCCGCCTGGCTCGATCGCCTCGCCCGCTGGTGCGCCGGTTTGCCGGTCCTCATGGCGCTCAGCGTCGATGGCCGCCTGTCCTGGCGGCCCGAGGCAGCCGGAGGACGAGGCCATCCGAGAGCGCTTCGCCGCCCATCAGCGCACGGACAAAGGGTTCGGGCCGGCGCTTGGGCCCGAGGCCGCGCACTACCTCGCCGGGCGCCTCGAGGCGCATGGCCAGCAGGTAGTCTTCGAGCGCTCCGACTGGCGGCTCGCTCCGGCGGATGCGCCGCTGCTCAGTGCCACGCTCGAGGGCTGTCATCGGCGCCGTTCAGGAGGTGCGCCGCGACCAGCTGCATCGGGCGCTGGGCGGCGCTCCGGCGCCTCCAGCTCGACGCCGGCGAGCTGCACCTTACCGTCGGTCATGTCGACCTCCTGGCGCTGCCCGAATAGTAGTCTTGGGTATCGGCGCTCGAAGTCGCGCGCAGCCGATCAGGCGGGCGGGCGCTTGAGGGTGGGCTCGAGGCGCCGCATCAGCTCGCGCGCGTCGTAGGCCGTTTCGTCGCTCGCCGGCTTCTCGCCCTTGAACATCAGGACGTCCATGAACACCGCATAATACTCGGGATAGCCCGAGCCGAAGAAGGTCGACAGACCGATCCCGACGCCCGAACCTGAGCCCCCGCCGAGCCCGCCGACGCCGACGCCGACCCGGCCCGGCGTAACTCCCCGCGGAGCGCAACTCGGTGCTCCGGTCCACCACCTTGAAGTAGTCGTAACCGTTCGCCACGGTCAGCTCGGCGGCGCGATAGAGGACATAGTTCTGCACGGTCTCGAGCGGCGTCGCGGTATTGCCGGCAAATGACACCCGATAGCGATTGCTTTCGAGCTGCTGGTCCCGATAGCCGTAGTCGTCGACCGCCGCCTGATAGGGCGTCGGCGTGCTGCATGCGGCGAGACTGAACACGGCGAGCGCGCAGACAAGAAGGTGGGTCAGGCCGGCACGCGATCGCGCCGCCTGCAGGACTCGCTCAGGCATGGGGGCGCACGATCTTCGGACCGAGCTGGCGGATGACGTCGCGGGCGTCATACGCGTTGACGTCCCCGGCCGGCTTCTCCCCTTTGGCGAGGAGGATGTCGGCGAACGCAGTATAGCTGTCGATCGGATAGGCCGAGTAGCTGTTGGTGCCGAACCCGGCCCCGAACGCGGGGTTATCAAAGTTGTTGAAGCGACCTAAGCCGAAGCTGCCGTAGCCCGTGCCGTAGTAGACGGTCGAGCGCTCGACGTTCTGGTTGACCACCGTAAAATAGTTCTCGCCGCGCTCCAGGGTCAGTTCGGCAGCCCGATAGAGGAGATAATTCTGGACCGTGTCGCGCGGCGTGACCGAGTTGCCGGAGAACGCTACGCGGTAGCGGTTGCTCTCCAGCTGCTGCTCCGTATAGCCGTAGCCGGAGGTCGATGGCTCATAGGGCGTCGGCACGGCGCAACCTCGCGAGCAGCAGAAGCAGCAACAGCACTCCGGCAAGCGCGAGTCGATCGCGCGACCCTGATCTGAAGGTGGACATAGCTGCGGCCTCGAGGAACCCCCGGCAAGATATAGGCGATCCGGCCGCCCGGACCAACAAAGGAGCGTCTCGTCTCGCGGCCGCTTTGCGGTGAGCCCGCGTCGCATGATGGCGCGGGCACCGCCATGGCGGCGCCCGGACCCTGTCATGCAATTGACAAAAACCAGGCAGACGCCTAGTTCGTGTGCAATGCACAAAGGTTTGCCTGCCAGGGCGCGCGCCATCGGGCGCAGGTGTCGGGCCACCTGAGGAGCCAGTGAGCGATGAAGGTCCTCGTCGCCGTCAAGCGAGTGGTCGACTTCAACGTCAAGGTCCGGGTCAAGACCGACGGCTCCGGCGTCGAGACCGCGAACGTCAAGATGTCGATGAACCCCTTCGACGAGATCGCCAACGAGGAGGCGATCCGCTTGCGCGAGGACGGCAAGGCGGACGAGGTGGTCGCGGTCTCGCTCGGCGAGGCCAAGTGCCAGGAGACGCTGCGCACGGCGCTCGCCATGGGCGCCGACCGGGCGATTCACGTGCAGACCGATGCCGAGCTCCAGCCCCTCGCGGTCGCCAAGCTCTTGAAGGCGGTGGTCGAGCGCGAGCAGCCCGGCCTGGTGATCCTGGGCAAGCAGGCGATCGACGACGACAGCAACCAGACCGGCCAGATGCTGGCGGCGTTGCTCGGATGGGCGCAGGGCACGTTCGCCTCCAAGCTCGAGCTCGCGGACGGCCAGCTTCTGGTCACCCGCGAGGTCGATGCCGGTCTCGAGAAGGTGGCCCTCAAGCTGCCGGCGGTCATCACCACCGATCTCCGGCTCAACGAGCCGCGCTACGCTTCGCTGCCCAACATCATGAAGGCCAAGAAGAAGCCGATCGACGTGCTCACGCCCGAGGAGCTCGGCATCGACGTGACGCCGCGGCTCAAGCTCCTGCGGGTCGAGGAGCCCTCCAAGCGCCAGGCCGGCGTCAAGGTCGCGAGCGTCGCCGAACTGGTGGAGAAGCTGCGCAGCGAGGCGAAGGTGATCTGATGACCGCCCTGGTACTGGCCGAGCACGACAACCGCGAGCTTTCGCTAGCGACCCTGCACGCGGTGACCGCGGCGCGGGCGCTCGCGAGGCGGTCGATCTGCTGGTCGCCGGCAAGGACTGCCGGCCGGCCGCCGAGGCGGCCGCCAAGGTGGCGGGCGTGACGCCGGGTGCTCCAGGTCGAGCACGCGGCCTACGCCGAGCCGGTCGCCGAGGACCTGGCGCTGCTGCTGCGTCAGGCTGGCGCATCGGCTATGGCGCGATCCTCGCCGCCGCGACCAACCACGGCAAGAACGTCATGCCGCGGCTCGCCGCGCTGCTCGACGTCGCGCAGCTCTCCGACATCGTCGAGGTCGTCAGCCCCGACACCTTCAAGCGCTACATCTACGCCGGCAATGCGCTCGCGACCGTCCAGTCCAGCGACCGGATCAAGGTGATCACGGTCCGCGACCACGGCCTTCGACCCGGCGCCGCCCGAGGGCGGCATCGGCGCCGATCGAGCAGCGCGATCCGGCCGATCCGGCGGGCCTGTCGCGCTTCGTCGGTCGCGAGGTGAGCGGCGGCGAGCGGCCCGATCTGACCTCGGCGCGGATCGTCGTCTCGGGCGGTCGCGGCATGGGCAGCGGCGAGAACTTCAGGATCATCGAGGAGCTGGCCGATGTGCTCGGGCGCGGCGGTCGGCGCGTCGCGCGCCGCGGTCGACGCCGGCTACGTGCCGAACGAGTACCAGGTCGGCCAGACCGGCAAGATCGTCGCCCCCGACCTCTACATCGCGGTCGGCATCTCGGGCGCGATCCAGCACCTGGCCGGCATGAAGGACAGCAAGGTGATCGTGGCGATCAACAAGGACGAGGAAGCGCCGATCTTCCAGGTCGCCGACTACGGCCTGGTCGCGCGACCTGTTCAAGGCCGTGCCGGAGCTCACGGCCGAGCTCCGCAAGTCCGGCTGACGACGCTGAGGCACGGATAGCGAGCGATGCCGACAATGAACGCCGCAGGCGACCTGCCGCCGATTCCCGAGATCCAGCGCATCGGCGTGATCGGCGCCGGCCAGATGGGCGGCGGTATCGCCGAAGTGGCGGCGCTGGCCGGCTTCGAGGTCCGGCTCCTGGACGTCGGCCAGGAGCAGGTCGATCGGGCGCTCGATCGGATCGCGGGCCGCCTCGAGCGGCGGGTCGACAAGGGCACGCTCACCGATGCCGAGCGGCGGGCGGCGCTCGCCCGGCATCGCCGCGGCGGCACCGGCTACGATCTGGTCGCGCGACTGCGAGCTCGTGATCGAGGCGGCGATCGAGAACGAGGCGATCAAGCGCGAGATCTTCGCCCAGCTGGTCAGCCACCTGCCGAAGGACGCGCTGATCGCGACCAACACCTCGTCGATCTCGATCACCCGCCTCGCCGCGGGCACCGACCGGCCCGAGCGCTTCATCGGCATGCACTTCATGAATCCGGTGCCGGCGATGAAGCTGGTCGAGCTGATCCGCGGCATCGCGACCGACGAGGCGACCTTCCGCGCGATCCGCGAGATCATCGAGAAGCTCGGCAAGACGGCGGTCACGGCCGAGGACTTCCCGGCGTTCATCGTCAACCGGATCCTCCTGCCGATGATCAACGAGGCGGTCTATACGCTCTACGAGGGGGTCGGCAACGTCGAGTCGATCGACACCGCGATGCGGCTCGGCGCCAACCACCCGATGGGGCCGCTCGAGCTCGCCGACTTCATCGGCCTCGACACCTGCCTCGCGGTCATGCAGGTGCTCTACGACGGCCTCGCCGACAGCAAGTACCGGCCCTGCCCGCTGCTGGTCAAATACGTCGAGGCGGGCTGGCTCGGCCGCAAGACCAAGCGCGGCTTCTACGACTACCGCGGCGAGACCCCCGTCCCGACGCGCTGAGGCTCGGCGCGGCCGGGCAAGCAGGCCAGACTAGCCGGCGGACAGATCGCCAAGCGGCACCACCACCCGGCGCACCGGCTCGCCGTTCATCGAGCGCACGGAGAGCGTGACCTCCCCGCCCACCAGTCGATGTCGACCGTGCCGAAGTTCTCGGCGCCGTAGACCGCGCCGAGACGGAGCGGCCCGGGCTCGTGGCTGCTCGGGATAGACCATGTTGATCCCAGACGAGGTGATCTCGTAGAGCGGGTAGGACGCGCCCTCGGTCCGGCGATAGAGGCGCGCCGACGTGGCGATCGCCGGAGAGGAAGATCACGCCGCTCGCGCGGGTCGCGGCGATCAGTTGCGACAGCCGCTCGCGCTCGGCCGGCAGGTTGCCCCAGCGCTCGAAGTCGTGGCCCTCGGCCAGGACCTGGATCGAGGACACGATCAGCCGCAGCTCGGCCGGCTGGCGTAGCTGCTCGCCGAGCCAGCGCCACTGCGCATCGCCGAGCATGGTCTTGGCCGGGTCGGGATCGGGCGTGTAGGGGCCGGTGCCGGGCACGCGCTCGGCGGCTTGCGGCGGAGCGGCGAGCGGAAGCTTCGGGTGTCGAGCAGGATCACCTGAACGCGCATGCCCGCCGGCCCGAAGGTCGCCGCCGAATAGACCCCCTCGCGCCCGCGCCGCGGATCGTCCGCCGGCACCTGCCAGAAGTCGAGGAACAGCGCCTTGGCCTGCTCCTTGTACGGGAAGTCGGCGCCGGCGTCGTTGCGGCCGAAATCGTGATCGTCCCAGGTCGCGAGCAACCGGCACCGTCTGGCGCGAGCTTCGCGTAGCCCGCGATCGCCGCCGCTTTGGCGTAAGCGGCCTTGAGCTCGGTCATCGCGCCCGAGCGAGACATCGCCGTACACGTTGTCGCCCATGAACATGAACAGCTCCGGCCGGTAGGCGAGCACCGCGTCCCAGATCGGCTGCGGCTGGTCCTGATTGGCGCAGGACCCAAAGGCGATGCGGGTGAGCGGCCGGACCTCGTCCTGACCGTGGGCGGGTGCATGCGGGGCGGCGATCGTGATCAAGGCGGCGATGCCAGGGCGATCGCCAAGGCAAGCTGAAGCAGCGGCTTCGCGGGCCGGCTCATCGGTGCCTCCGTCGAGACGCATGGTCGTCTGATGATCATCCTGGGCCGCTCGCGGGACAATCCATGACCGTCAGATGGCAGCCGAGCCGATCAAGTCGCGGCCGGGCGGCGGTCGATTAGAACGCGAACGCGACCCCGAGCAGCGCCAACCCCGCGCCCGGAATCGCAAACACCGGCGGAAACCCGACACGGTCGACGGCCAGGCCGGCGAGCCAGACGCCGCCCGCCTGGCCGAGGAACAGCGCGTTGGCGAAGGTCGAGACGGCGAGCCCGCGCGCCTCGGGCGCCATCTGGGTCGCGTGGGTCTGGAGCGTCGCGTGCAGCATGTACATGCCGAGCCCGAGCACCATGATCGCCGGCGCCATGAGGGCGAGCGAGCCCCAGGCGACGAGGAGGTAGCCGAGGGTCAGGAGGGCGCCGCCGCCGAGCGCCAGGCCGTGCTCGCCCAGCCGGGCCATCGAGCCGGCGCACGGTCACCGCGTAGATCGCGCCGCCGATGCCGAAGCAGCCGAGCAACAGGCCGACGATCGCGTAGTCGAGGCCGAACGCGTGGCGCAGATAGGCGCCTATGAAGGTGAAGGCGCCGTAGAACAGGAAGCCCTCGACGAACACGGTGGCGAGGATGATCCGCGCCCAGGGGCGGCCGAACAGGAGCATGTAGCCGTGGAGCAGCGCGGTCGGGCTGATCGACGTGGTGAGCACCGGCGGCGGGACGCGCGGCGAGCGCGCCTCGACCATGAGCAGCGAGCCGACCAGCAGGAACAGGCCGCCGAGCAGCAGAAAGACCGCGCGCCAGCCGACCAGCTCGCCGAGCAGCGCCGCCCATGACCTGGCCGCCGACCAGACCCAAGATCGTGCCGGTCAGAAAGCGCGCGAGCACCGCCTGGCGGTCCCGATAGGGCACGTGGTCGCCGACGAACGCCATGCCGAGCGGCACGATCGCGGCGGCCGTGGCGCCGGCCGCGAAGCGCGCGATGCCAAGCGTCGCGAGCGAGCCCGCGAAGGCGGCGCCGCCGCCGGTAAGCGCCGAGATCAGCGTCATCAGCGCGACCAGGCGGTATTTGCCGAAGCGGTCGCCGAGCGCGCCCCAGATCAGCTGGCAGAGGCCGTAGGCGAGCGCGAAGGCGGTCGCGATCACCGAGGCGTCGCCGGCGCTGACGCCGAACTCTTGCGCCACCTGGGGCAGCAGCGGATCGCCGACCCGCATGCTCGCGACCGAGACGAAGGCGGCGGCGCTCAGCAGCGCGATCGGCCGGCCGAGCGAGGCTCGGGCGCTCAGCCCGTGCGACCGCCGCGCGGCGCCCGGAGCACCGGCGCGCGGCGCGGCCACCGCCGGCTCGAACGGTCCATCGGCTCAAGCGATCGGCTCGGGCGGCGCGACGCCGAGCTGCGCGGCGAGCGGACGCAGCGCATGCCATGATGCCGGGATAGAGGCGCACGCCCTTGCGCGAGCGCCTGGCGCTTGCGGGCGAGGCCCTGCTCGCCGGGCAGCCGGACCGCCTCGACGCCGGGTGCGGGCGGATTGCGCCGGCAGGCCTCGGCGATGAAGCCGGTCTGGCGGACGAAAATTGGCGGCGCCTCCGAACGCCTCCGGGTCCATCACCTGGATGTAGACCGAAGCGCCCCAGTCGGTCAGCGGGTCGGCGCGGCCGTGGCCCGACAGGCCCTGGCTCAGCGCCTCGATCGCCAGCGCCAGATTGTAGCCCTTGTGGCCGTGATCCTTGCCTCCGGTCGGCAGCAGCGTGCCGGGCGGCTCGGCGGCAGCACGTTCGGATCGTCGGTCGCCTGCGCCGCTCGCGGTCATCGCCCACGGGCCCGGAAAGCGCTGGCCCGCGTTGCGCAGCCGCGCGGTCATGCCGTTGGTCGTGATCGAGGCGCTCATGTCGATCAGGATCGGATCGCCCTCGGTCGGGATGCCGACCGCGATCGGATCGGGCGTGAACAGCGCCTCGAGCCCGCCGAACGGCGCAACGCTGGCCTCCGAAGGATCGGAGCAGGTCGAGGAGGATCATGCAGCCGCTGCGCGGTGGCGCGCTCGAGATAGGAGGCGAGGCAGCGCGATGTGATGGCTCTCGCGGATCGCGACCGCGGCGATGCCGTGCTCGCCGACCCGCGCGAGCGCCGCCTCGATCGCCTGTGACCACGAGCCACGGCCCGGGCAGCCGGCGCCCGTCCCAGCAGAGCGCCCCGCCTCGATCGGAAATCACCGCTCGGCTCGCCCCCGACGGTCATGCTGCCCTCCAGGACCGCGCGTCAGATAGGGCGCCGCGAGCGCCAGGCCGTGCGTGGTATGGCCGAGCAGATCGCCCTCGACCAGGACCTCGGCGACCGTCCGTGCCTTCTCGTCCTCGAGCCCCGCGGAGCGAAACAGAGCCGCTGCGAACGCGATCAGATCGTCGGCACGATAGGCAGGCTCGGCGTGATTTCGGTTCATCGACGCGCGCCCTCCCCGGCATGGCGCCCCAAAGGTGCCCGTGAGCCGCTCTCTTCGAGTTGGCAATTTCTCGATTTGCCATGAACCACCCTGCCAGGGCCAGAGCCGGCGAGGGCCGCGCGATTGCGGCGCCGCGGGGCGCCGCCCGATCAGTCGACGGTGGCGCGCTCGGCGAAGTGCAGGTCCGGCGCTGGGAGGCGGGGGCGAGCCGGCGATCTCAAGCAGGAGCTTGCGGCGCACCGCCTCGGTGAAGCGCTCGTCGCGGTCGGCGGTGACGACGAAGCTCGCCGGGCCGCCGATGATCGTCTCGGCGAACGCCGCCTCGAGGTCGTAGCTGTTCGGCCGGCCGCTGCAGTCGCGGCAGAGGATCGCGAGGCCGTTGATCACGATGTCGGCGGCGAGTGCCCGGGCCCGCGCCTCGAAGATCGGCATGCCGCCCCAGCTGTTCGCGCTGTCGGCCGAGAGGTCGATCACCTTGCGCTGACCGGCGATATCGTTGGACTCGATCAGCGTCTGAGCTGCGTCGATGCGCATTGCCGATGCTTGCGCCCGAAGGCACGCCGTGGCGTCTCGACCAGGGCCGCGGCAAATGCGGCGGCGCTCTCGGGGCCATCGACGATCGTCCACGGGACCACGATCTCCTGCAGAGGCGACGGCGCCCCACTCGACGTAGGTCACGGCGATCCGCTGGTCGTAGCCCTGGGCGATGGCGTCGAGCACCGCCGGATGCGTGATCGCGGCTGGCGTAACCCTCGCGCTGGAACCGGACCTCAGCGTCGTCGATCGAGCCCGAGGCGTCGGCCAGCAGCACCAGCTCGAGATCGACCCGCTCGGCCGCCCGGGCACCGCCATCGAGCACTTCGCCCCCGAGCAGGCCGAGAAGCAGAGCGCCGCTCGCCCAGCTATGACCTGGCGCATCGTTGCCTCCCAGTCGCTGCCCGGAACAGAATAGGGCATCGTGAGCTCGTGGCCAGTAGAGCGGAGGTCGGCCTCGAGCGCGGGGCTGGAGATTGGCGCAACGCCACGCTTGGTGGCAGGATGGACGATCGAGGCCGAGATGTACCCTGCCGGAGCCTCGGAGTGAGTGATCGTGCACACGCAGGTCGGCATCATCGGCGCCGGACCGGCGGGCCTGATGCTGGCCCACCTGCTGCAGCGGGACGGCGTCGAGTTCGGTCGTCGCTGGAGCGCCACAGCCGGGCGCACGTCGAAGGCCGGATCCGCGCGGGCGTTCTCGAGCAGGGTACGGTCGAGCTGCTGCATGACGTCGGACTCGGCGCGCGGCTGGCACGGGACGGCCTGGTCCACGAGGGGCTCGAGATCAGCTTCGCCGGGCGGCGCCATCGGATCGATCTCGCCGGTTTGACCGGCGGCCGGACGATCACCGTCTACGGGCAGCATGAGGTCGTGAAGGACCTGATCGCGGCCCGGCTCGCCGCGGGCGGCGCGATCCATTTCGAGGTGAGCGACGTCAGCCTGCACGACCTCGAGGGGCCCAAGCCTGCGATCCGTTTCCAAAAGGACGGCGCAGCGGAAGAGCTGACCTGCGATTTCGTCGGAGGCTGCGATGGCTTTCGCGGCGTCTGCCGGACGAGCGTGCCCGCGAGCTCGCTCGATAGCTACGAGCGGGTCTATCCCTTCGCCTGGCTCGGTATTCTCGCCGCGGCGCCCCCCTCCTCGGAAGAGCTGATCTACGCCCGCCACGAGCGTGGCTTCGCCCTGCATAGCATGCGCTCGCCCGAGCTCACCCGGCTCTACATCCAGTGCGACCCCGATGACGATCTCGCCAACTGGCCGGACGAGCGCATCTGGCAGGAGCTCCAGATCCGACTCGGCGTCGACGGCTGGCGCCTGACCGAGGGGCCGGTGCTGCAGAAGAACATCGCGGCCATGCGCAGCTTCGTCGCCACACCGATGCGCTACGGACGCCTCTGCCTTGCCGGCGATGCCGCCCACATCGTGCCGGCGACCGGCGCCAAGGGTATGAACCTCGCGATCGCCGACGTGCGGGTCCTGGCAGAATCCTTGGTGCGGTTCTACCGCTCCGGGCGGACCGATCGCCTCGATGCCTACTCGGGCACCTGCCTGCGCCGTGTATGGAAGGTACAGCGCTTTTCCTGGTGGATGACCTCGATGCTGCACCGCTTTCCGGGCGATGATGCCTTTGGCCGCCGGCTGCAGCTGGCCGAGCTCGACTACCTCACCAGCTCGCAGGGCCCCAGCCCAGACCCTGGCCGAGAACTACGTCGGCCTGCCCTTCGATTGAACCTTTCCGCCAAGCGCGGCCTCAACAGTTGCACTACGCGTCCTTTCGGCGCCATTTGTGCGATGATAACTTGCAGTTAACTGCCAAGGGGGGGATCGTCATGCGCAAGGTGACAGCCGGATTTTTCGTCGCCAGCCTTTGCCTATTGTGCGCGGTCGCCGCTGTTGGGCCGGCTGTCGCTCAGACGGTGCGGGCTTATGCCCTGGTCGAAACGGCTCCCGGCAGCCCCGGCACCGTGGTCGAGTCGCTCCGTAGTCTCAGCCTGATGAACTGCCTGCAGCTGGTCGAGAACTCTGGTTCCTTCCGAAGTGGTTGCTCACATCGAATGCAATGACCTGGCGAGCCTGAACCAGGTCGTAACGAACGACATACCTAAGGTCGAGGGAGTCACGAAGGTAACGCTCTGGACCATTTCGAAGGGCGAATAGGCGGCTCGCCCGGATGCCTTCAGCCCCGAGCGCTGCCTTGCACGGGGCGCGCTGGGAGATGTGCCAGGGGATCAGCAGCTTTTCCACCAGGACGACGGCGCCGAAGAGGGCGAGGCCGAGCGCGGCCAGCATGATGATGATCGGCGAAGGCGAGGTCCATGCGCAGCGTCGCCCATGGCGATCTGGATGTAGTAGCCGAGGCCGGCGTCGCCGCCGATCCACTCGGCAGATCGTGGCGCCGACGGTGGCGTTGACCGCGGCGCCCTTGATGCCGACGAAGAGCTGCGGCAGCGCGACCGGCAGGCGCACTTAAGAAGGTGCGCAGCGACCGCGGCGCCGGTCGAGCGGCAGAAGCGGCCGAGCTCCTCGCTCAGCGAGGTGAAGGCCAGGATGCCGTTGAGCAGGATCGGGAAGAAACAGACCAGGAAGACGATGATCACCTTGGGCTGAAAGCCGAAGCCGAACCAGGTGACGAAGACCGGCGCGAAGGCGATCTTCGGCACCATCTCCAAGGTCACCGCGGCCGGGATAGAGGGTGCTTGCCGCAGCACGCGAGGAGAAAGCCACCACCAGGGCCAGCGGCACGCCGAAGAAGATCGCGACGACGAACCCGGACAGCGTCTCCCCGCCGGTCACCAGCGTGTAGTCCCAGATGCGCGGCAGATTGCGGAAGAACTGATACGAAGATCTTCGAGGGCGGCGGCAGGATGTAGCGCGGCACGTCGAAGCCATCGACCAGCCGCCTCCCACAGGCCGAACACGGCGCGAACAGCAACGGCAGCCACGCCGCCAGCGCGCTCGACGACACCAGGACCCCGCCTCCGAGCGCGGAGCCCGCGGCCGTGGTCGAGGCTCGCCGCATCACGCGCGCGAGCACCGTGCTTCGACGGCCTCGTCTGTAGCTCCGCCTGGCTCGATCGCCTCAGATCACCCCATAGCTGAAGAAGATCCGCTTGATCTCCGTCGACGAGCCGCGTGGAACGCCGGCTCTGGCGCAGACATCAGGCTGCGCGGCCGGGGCAGCTCGATCGACAAGCGGCGCACGATGAGGCCCGGGCGCGGCGAGATCACCACCACCCGGTCGGCGAGCTGCACCGCCTCCTCGATGCGTGGGTGACGAAGACCACGGTCTTGCTGGTGCTGCATCCACAGCCGCTCGAGGTCGGTGCGCAGCTGCTCGCGCGTCATGGCGTCGAGCGCGCCGAGCGGCTCGTCCATCAGGATCAGCGGCGGGTCGTGGATGAGGGCGCGGCAGAAGGCGGTGCGCTGCTGCATGCCGCCGGAGAGCTCGTAGGGGTGGCGGTCGGCGAACTCGCGCAAGCCCGACCGAGGCGAGCAGCGCGCTGCGCCGGCGCCAGATAGTCGCGCCGGCGGAGCCCGCGCAGGTCGATCTGCAGCAGCACGTTGCCAAGCACGGTGCGCCAGTCGACCAGGACGCGGCTCTGGAAGACCATGCCGATGTCCGTCTGCGGCCCGGCACGGGCACGCCCTCGACCGCGGATCTCGCCCGCGCTGCCCTCGAGCAGGCCGGCGATCATCAGGAGCAGCGTGCTCTTGCCGCAGCCCGACGGGCCGACCAGAGCAACGAAACGCCCTCCTCGATCGGCGAGATCGACCGGGCCGAAGGCGTGCACCGGCCCGGTCCGCGACTCATAGACCTTGCTGACGTCGCCAGCTCGACCGAGACGCTCATCGACCCGGCACAGCATCGGATGCGAGCGGGCGGGGCGAGGACCGGCGGCGAGCCGAGCCCGGCCCCGCCGTCCCCACGCGGCCGTCCTACATCGCGCCGGGCACGAACTGATTCGTGTAGAAGTCGTCGGCCGCCATGTCGGTCTCGAGGTCCTTGTACTGCTTCAGCAGGTCGAGCGCGCTCTCCCAGTCCGCCGCGACGTTGCATGCCGAGCGGCTTGTCCTTGCTGTTGGGCGAGCTCGAGCACCGAGAGGGTCACGTCGAGCACGCTGCCGTGCCTGGTCCTTCTGGTCCTCGACCGCGGCCGACCAGTTGATCAGCGACTGGATCGCGGCGTCCGGATCGTCCTTGGCCGCCTGCACTGCCTTCAGCGTCGCGCGCGACGAAGCGCCTGACCAGATCCGGGTTCTCCGCGACCATGTCCTTGTGCGCGACGATGGAGTAGCCGGGCTGATAGACGCCATAGTCGGTGTAGTTGAAGATGATCGGCTGCTCGCCGCCGTTGGCCACGATCTCGGCCGGCTTGTCGTCGATGCCGCCGAGGATCGCCGGGGCGAGGTTCTGCAGATAGCTGCTGACCAGAGCGCCCTCGGCGACGTTGACCAGCTCGATCTTGCTCATGTCGACGCCGGCGTTCTTGGCCACGACCGGGAAGAAGGTGTTGACGCCGGCGCCGGCCGTGGTCATGATCTTCTTGCCTTCGAGATCCTTGATGTCTTGATGCCGGCATCCGGGCGGCACCAGGATCGGCTTCGGTGCCCTGGGCGTCGATCGCCGCGACCGAGATCACCGGCGCGCCCTGCGCGGCGAGCTTCATCATGGTCGCCGACGAGCCGTAGGCGAAGATCGCTGTCCTTGTTGGCGACCAGGCGGACGGCGTTGCGACGAGCCGTTGCCCTGCTTGACCACGACGTCGATGCCCTCGTCGGCTGTAGTAGCCGCTGTCGATGCCGAGGAAGAAGATCGCAGTGCGAGCCGTAGAACAGCCAGTTGGTGCGCAGCATCACCTTGTCGAGCTGCTAGCGCGGACGCCGGCACTGCGGCGGCGCCGAACGCCGCCACGCAGCATGAGCGCCGCCGCCGAGCGCCGCCCGCCGGCCGACGCGCCCAGCCCGGGCTGATCTTGGTGCTTTCTGATCATCGGTCCGCTGACCTCCCTGTCATTGGGCACCGAGCCTGGTCCCTCCACTCGACAACCCGCCTCGGGTCGCCTGCTCCGTCCGGCTCTCAGGCCGGCAGGCAGCTCGGCCCGAGCGGCTCGAACGACTTGTAGGTGAGGATGAACTCCTGGTGGCCGAGCGCTTCGGACTTGCGTCGGGCTGGCCGGCCGCCACCGGCTGGACGAGGTCGAAGATCTCGAGCCCCACCTCCTCGAGCGTGCCGCGGCCCTCGATGATCCGCCCGGCGTCGACGTCCATGTCCTCGGCGAGCTCGCCGGTAGGTCTCGGGATTGGCGCAGATCTTGATCACCGGCGAGATCGCCGAGCCGACCACCGAGCCGCGGCCGGTCGAGAACAGCACGATGTGCGCGCCGCAGGCGACCTGCTCGATCGATCGTGGCGTTGTCGTTGATGTTGGGGAAGCCCCAGCTTAGCCTCGTCGTCGGGCACCATGTCCATGAGGTAGAGGCCGCGCCGCGGCGGCAGCACGCCGGGCTTGAGGAGGCCCGCGATCGGCTTGCGTGCCGCTCTTGGCGTAGGCGCCGATCGATTTCTCCTCGATCGTCGAGAGGCCGCCGGTGATGTTGCCGCCGCCGAAGCTGCCTGCTCGAGCGTCGGCGTAGTAGCGCGTCGGCCTTTGCATCGCCCGCACGATCTCGTCGCCGAGCGCCGGGCTGATCGGCGCGGCCGCGCCATGTGCTGCTCGCAGCCGAACAGCTCGCCCAGTCTCCTCGAAGATCGCGGTGCCGCCGCCTCGATCACGTGGTCGCAGGCGATCGCCGATCGCCGGGTTGGCGGTGAGCCGCTGGTCGCCGTCCGAGCCGCCGCACTCGGTCGCGACCACCAGGTCGCCGACCTCGAGCGGCACGCGCGGAACGGCCGCGATCTGCTCCAGAGCGCTCGCGCACCCATTCGCGGCCGGTCTGGATGGTGGAGCGCGTGCCGCCGGTCTTCTGGATCACCAGCAGCTCGACACGGCCGGCCCGACGCGTCGATGATCTCCTTCAGCCGCGGCCGGTTGAACTCCTCGCAGCCGAGCGAAACCACCAGCACCGCACCGACATTCGGATGCGTGCAGAACGCCTCCATCATGCGCTGCGCATAGGCGTTCGGGTAGCAGCCGGGAAAGCCGATCAGCTGCACGCCCTCCTCCTCGAAGGGCGCGGCGATGGCGCGCGCGACGTGATGCGCGCACTCGACCAGATAGGCGACCAGCACGTAGTTGCGGATGCCCTTGCGCCCGTCCGCGCGCTCGTAGCCCAGCATCATGGCGTCACTTCCTCCCGGGCTCCTTGCGCCGGCTCCTCGATCCGCAGCCTCTTCGAAGATCAGTCGACCTTGTTGTTGACGTAGTCGCTGCGGATGTTGTGCACGTGGACGTGCCGGCCGGCTTCGATAAGCCGACTTTGGCCGGCCGATCGGCACGCCGTACTTGAACACCCGCCCGTCCTGCTCGATCGCACGAAGCGCGATCTTGTGGGCGAAGGGGATCGGATCGAGCGCACTCGAGCGTCAGCGCCGTCCACCGCGAGCTTCGCGCCTTGGGTGATGTTCTTCACCGCGACCGCGACGTTGTCCTGCTCGGACAGCGGATCAGAAGGTCTCACGCTGGCCACTCCGCCGCGTCTCACGCCGGCAGCACGCCCGGCACGCCGGTCTCGAGCATCATACGCCGGCAGCGCTCGCGGTACAGCTCGCGCACGTCGCGGGTCGGCGGCCGGCAGCGGCTGGAAGTCGAGCCCGACCAGCTCCATGCAGAGCTTGTCCAGATAACCGTCGCCGCTGGTGTAGCTCTTCTCGATCTCGACCCAGAGCTTGTAGAAGGGCATCGCCTCCTGCACCAGCGCGCAGCTGTACCGTCACGATAGCGCCCGGCCTCGAGGTCGTCGATCAGCCGGATGCCCCACTCCGGCCAGTAATTGCACAAGTGCACCTCGAATGCGCGCGCGCCCAGCATGTGGCTCTGGGCGAACATGCAGATGGTTGTCGATGATCGTCAGCCGCCCGGCGAAGGTCGACTGACGACGTCCTCGAATTCCATCGCGTCGGTGCGCGGGCAGGCCCATTTCAGCCCGACCACGTTCGGGATCTCGATCAGCTGCTCGACCATGCGGAAGGACACGCCGGCGCTGGTCCAGAAGGTGTTGTAGATGATGATGCCGATGTCGGCCGCGGCGGCCGCCTCGGCGACGTACTCGTAGAAGTCGCCCTCGGTGTGCGCGAAGTAGAACGGGCACGAGACCTGGATGAACTCGGCGCCGACCGCCGCGGCCGCCCTGGCCAGGCGTTTCAGCTCGCAGGGTGCTCGTCGTCTGCGCCCCCATCGCGACCGGCACCCGGCCGTCGGCCTCCGCGACCACCGCCTCGGCCACCTCGACCCGCTCCTCGAAGGTCATGGTCGAGAAGTCGCCGGCCGCGCCGCCGGCGAGCAACGTGCCGTATCTGGCGTCGATGCCGCGCTCGATCAGGAAGCGCACGTTGCGGCGCGTCGCAGCCACGTCCAGCTCGAGCTCCGGATCGCGGAACATCGTCGGCACCGTGATGTAGCAGCCCTGCAGTCGCTGCTTGGCTCGCTCGGAATCCATTCCGGCCCATCCGGGACGGGCCTGCCGCACACCAAAGGGTGCCGGCAGGCCCTGGTCGGTGACGCGTCCGGGTGACCCACCGCACGGCGCTACTATGGCATGCAGGCGGGAGACGCAATTGACACTGGCCGACATCGACTTGATCATAGGCGCTCAGTCCACCCCGAAACCTGAGCCTCGACGACCGCGTTCGATGGTGCCGGCAGACGCAGCGGATCGCCCGCGACGACCCGAAGAGCATCCCGAACAGGTCGGTTTCCTGTTGCTGCCCGAATTCCCGATCTACGCCCTGATCCTGGCGCTGGAGAGCCTCCGGGTCGCCAACCAGAACGCCGGGCGGCGGCTGTTCAGCACGCATCTGTTCTCGGTCGATGGCGCGCCCGTACCGGCCGGCAACGGCATGATGCTGGCGGTCGAGCACCCGCTCGCCGAGGTGCCGTTCTTTCCGACCGTGATCGTGTGCGCCGGCAACCGGCCGACCCAGCCCGTCACCAAGGACCTGCTCAACTGGCTGCGCCGTCTCGCCCGGCACGGCGCGCTGCTCGGCGCGCTCGATACCGGCACCTTCGCCCTGGCCGCCGCGGGCCTCCTGGACGGCTACCAGGCCACCCTGCACTGGGAAGCGATCGCGCTCTTCCGCGAGCACTACCCCGACCTCGCGGTCAGCGAGCAGCTCTACGTCGTCGACCGCAACCGGATGACCTGCGCCGGCGGCATCGCGACCCTCGACATGATGCTTCACCTGATCGGCCTGAAGCATGGCCGCGACCTGGCGCAGATCGTCGCCAACGGCTTCGTCCACGGCCGCATCCGGCGCGAGGCCGAGCAGCAGCGGGTCTCGGCCGATGACGCTTTCGGTCACGTCGATCCCAGGCTCGGTCGCATCGTTCGGGCCATGGAGCAGAACATCGAGGTGCCGCTCGGGGCTGCGGAGCTCGCCGCGCGGGCGGGCATCTCGGTCCGCCAGCTCGAGCGCCTGATCCGCGAGCGCTTCGGCGACACCCCGATGCGTTACTATCTCAAGCTGCGCCTCCAGGCGGCGCGCAATCACCTGTTCTATGGCGACATGCCGATCCAGGACATCGCGGCCGCCTGCGGCTTCTCCTCGCCCGCGGTGCTCTCGCGCAGCTTTCGCGCCCATTTCGGGCTGTCGCCGCGCGCCTTCCGCAGCCAGTTCTCAGGCGACCAGCTGAGCCGCTTCCGGCCTGAAATCCGCCAGCAGCTGCGGCTCTGAGCACGTCATGGCCGGAACGGCCTCTTGCCTCTCTGCGCGGCAAGCCAAAAAAATCGCCTACGTGTGAGCCAGTTCACAGGTTCCGGGACGCGCCGATGCCACATGCAGGTCATCGAAAAGAGCGCAACCCTATGGAGGGCCTCCCAATGTCCATGACCAGCAGGATTGCTCTGGACACTCCGGCGGCGCGCCGATTCCGGCTGATCGTACCGCTGGTGGTTCTGCTCGGCTTCGCGGTGCTGGCCCTGACGCCCGGGATTCTCGCCGAGCTGAGCCGTGGCCCGTCCTCAGAGCTCGCGCCTGCTCCGATGGCGCCGACGCCCGTCACCGCGGATGCCGGCGCCGGCGCAGATGAGAGCCCCGTAGTGGCCCGATAAACCAGGGGGCGGCCGGCACGCGATCGACCGTCGGCCGCCCGCGTCCGCCAAGTCCGGGCGGACGCCTTCTGCAGCGCGGGTCGCGCTCCGCGATGCCATAGTCGGGAAGACTTCGGCCCTTGGCGGCGTCGCATCGCCGGGGGGACGGACGTCCAGGTCGGCTCGGCAGGCGAGGCCGCTTGTCCGGGCCTGATCGGTCTATAGCTTACAACGTGGCGGCGAGGGGCGTCGGTTGAGCTTGAGCTGCCCTGCGCACTCTTTGCGCCGGATCATCGACGTCCTCTCGAAAATGTGAAGCTCTGGCGTCACCCGGTCGCCAAGGGAGAGCACCCATCGTGGAGCGCCACGCGTGGCTCGCCAGGACGGTTGCGGTATGCCTCGCCGTGACCTGCCTCGTCGCGGGCTCGCTCCGGGCGATGGAAGCCCCGGAGGCGGCCGCCCGCGCCCGGATGATCGGCGTGATCGAAGCGCATGCGCGAAGCGCGACCGAGGCGCTCGGCCGGGATTACATCGACCCCAAGGTGCTGGCGGTGATGGGCAACCTGCCGCGCCATGAGTTCGTCCCGGACGACGAGCGAGGCAGCGCCTACGAAGACCGGCCGCTGCCGATCGGCTACGGCCAGACCATCTCGCAGCCCTTCATCGTTGCCCTGATGACCGACATGCTCGCCCTCGGGCCGGACGACGTGGTGCTCGAGGTCGGCACCGGCTCGGGCTATCAGGCGGCCGTGCTCGCGCGCCTCGTGCGTGAGGTGCACAGCATCGAGATCATTCCCGATCTCGCCGAGGCGGCGAGGCGGCGTCTCGCGCGGCTCGGCTTCGGCAATGTCGAGACCTATGTCGGCGACGGCTACTACGGGGTCGAGGACGCCGCACCGTTCGACGCCATCGTCGTGACCGCCGCGGCGAGCCAGGTGCCGGCGCCCCTGATCGAGCAGCTGAAGCCAGGCGGCCGGATGGTGATCCCGGTCGGCCGCAGCTTCGCGCTCCAGCATCTGATGCTGATCGAGAAGGACGCCGAGGGCCGGATCCACACCCGCCAGACCCTGCCGGTCGCCTTCGTCCCCTTGACCCGCGCCCCGTAGCCCTCATGCGCCTGCTCGCGGTCGCCCTGATCTCGGCCGGCGCGCTCGCCTTCGAGGTGCTGCTGGCGCGGCTGTTCTCGATCATCCAATGGTATCACTTCGCCTACATGATCATCAGCATCGCGCTCCTGGGCTATGGCGCTTCGGGCAGCTTCCTCGCCCTCGTCCAGGAGCGCCTGCGGCCGCGCGCGATCGGCGCCTTCGGCCTGTTCGCGGCGCTGTTCGGCATCAGTGCCATCGGCTGCTTCGCTCTGGCGGAGCGCCTGCCATTCAACGCCCTCGAGGTGATCTGGGACCGACGCCAGCTCCTCTACCTGCTCGCTCTCTATGCGCTGCTGACCGTGCCCTTCTTCTGCGCCGCGACCTGCGTCGGCCTCGCGCTCACCTGCTTCGCCGAGCCGGTCGGGCGGGTCTATCGGGCCGATCTGCTCGGCGCCGGGATCGGCGCCCTCGGTATCCTCGGGCTATTGTTCCTGGTGATGCCGGGTCCGGCCCTGCAGATCGTTGGCGCGCTTGGCCTCGGCGCGGGCGCGCTCGCGAGCCTCGGCGCCGTCGGCGGGCCGCGCCTGGCGACGGGCGGCGGCCTTCGGCGTCGCGGCGGTCCTCATCGCGCTTCGCTACGCCGCCCTCCTGGACCGCGCTCCACCCGTCACCCTACAAGAGTCTGAGCCAGGCACTGACGATCCCGGGCGCCAGGATCGAGGAGCAGCGCTCGAGCCCGCTCGGTCTGCTTTCCGCCGTGCGCAGCCCGACCATTCCGTTCCGTCACGTGCCCGGGCTCAGCCTCGACAACGCTGATCGAGCCGGCGGAGCAGATCGGCGTATTCACCGACGGCGAGGGGCCGAACCCGATCACGGCCTTCGATGGCGACCTCGAACGGCTTGCCTATCTCGACTTCACCCTCGGGGCGCTGCCCTACGACCTGCTCGAGCACCCCGCGGTGCTGATCCTGGGCGCGGGCGGCGGCGCCGACGTTCTGCTGGCACTCTATCACGGCGTCACCAGGATCGATGCGGTCGAGATCGACCCGCAGTTCGTCGACCTGGTGCGGGACCGCTACGCCGGTTTCGCCGGCCAACTCTACCAGCGCCCCGAGGTCACGGTTCACGTCGCCGAGGCGCGGGGCTTCGTCGCCGCAAGCCCGCGTCGCTACGATCTGATCCAGCTGCCGCTGCTCGACTCCTTCGCCGCCGCGAGCGCCGGAACCGTCAGCCTGCACGAGAGCTTCGTCTACACGGTCGAAGCATTCTCCGACTACCTCGCGCACCTCAGGCCCGGCGGCTATCTGACGATCACGCGCTGGCTGAAGCTGCCGCCGCGCGACAGCCTGAAGCTGTTCCTGACCGCGCTGGTGGCGCTGGAGCGGAGCGGCGTGAGCGAGCCCTGGCGCCAACTTGCCCTGGTGCGCAGCTGGGACGCGACGATCCTTCTGGTCAAGAACGGCCCGCTCAGCGCAGCCGACATCGATCGCATCCGCGCCTTCGCCGAGCAGCGCTCGTTCGATCTGGCCTACTATCCGGGCATCCAGGAAGGCGAGACCAATCGCTACAACCAGCTCGAGCGGCCGTATTTCTATGAAGGGGCCATGGCGGTGATCGGGCCGGAGCGGCAGGACTATTTAGAGCGCTACAAGTTCAGCCTCGTGCCGGCGACCGACGATCGACCCTATTTCTTCGATTTCTTCAAATGGCAGGCGCTGCCGGAGCTGCTCTCGATCTCGCTGCAATCGGGGGCGGCGCTGATCGACTGGGGCTATCTGATCCTGAGCGCGACCCTCCTCCAGGCGGCCACTCTGAGCATCCTTCTGATTCTGCTGCCACTCTGGCTCGGTCTCGAGACCGATGCCACCCAGGCCAGCCGCTGGCGGGTCTTCGTCTACTTCGGCGCGATCGGTCTCGCCTTCCTGTTCGTCGAGATCGCATCGATCCAGCGCTTCACGCTGTTCCTCAGCCATCCCCTCTACGCGATCGGTGTCGTCCTCGCCGGCTTCCTGGTATTTGCCGGCCTCGGCAGCGGGCTCGCGGCCCGTCTGGACGCGCGACGATCGGCTGCCCTGCAATCCCCCCCTCTTCGTCTCGCGGTCGCGGCGATCGCCGGGCTCGTGATCGCCTACGTCTTCGGCCTGCCGGTACTGTTCCGGGCACTCATGGCGCTGCCGGACCTGGCCAAGATCGCGCTCTCGCTGGCCCTGATCGCACCGCTCGCATTCGCCATGGGCATGCCGTTCCCGCTCGCCCTTGCGCGGCTCAAGGCGGCCGCGCCTGGCCTGGTGCCCTGGGCCTGGGCGGTGAACGGCTGCGCGTCGGTCCTGAGCGCGATCCTGGCGACCCTCCTCGCGATCAGCTTCGGCACGCGCGCGGTCCTGCTGCTCGCCGTGCTGCTCTATCTGCTTGCCGCCGCAGTGTTCGGACGCCGCGGTCTGGTTTCGGCGCGAGAGCTCGGTGCCTGAGGCCGCCACAGCGATTTGCCGCCCGAGAGCGCGCGGGCTACGGTTCCTGACGCTCGAGGGAGAAACGCCAAAATCGGAGGAAGACGCCTGATGCCACTCACCGCCCCCGAGGCTGAAGTGCTCGACTGGCTGGCGCAGCAGTACGAGCCGATGGTCGCGCTGCTGGGTCAGCTGGTGGACACGGATTCGGGCTCCTATGACCGGGCGGGGGTGGCCCGGGCCGGCGAGATCCTCCGCGCCCATCTGGCGGCGCGCGGCCTTGCCGTCCAGCTGATCGAGCAGGCGGACGGCAGTGTCTCGATCAAGGCCACGGTTGCGCCGCGCCAGGCGGCGGCCGACAACGCGCACGTCCTTCTGCTCGGCCATCGGGATACGGTGTTTCCCAAGGGTACGGCGGCCGAGCGGCCGTTCCGGATCGAGGATAGAAGGGCCTACGGTCCGGGCGTGGCCGACATGAAGGCGGGGCTGGTCATGAACGCCTTCGTGCTCGAGGCGCTGGCCCGGCTCGACGGGGCGTCGCGGCCGGTCGTCATGCTGGTCACCTCGGACGAGGAAATCGCCTCGCCTGCCTCGCGCCCCACGATCGAAGCCGCGGCGCGCGGCGCCCGTGCGGTGTTCAACGCCGAGCCGGGCCGACCGTCGGGCAACATCGTCTCGGGCCGCAAGGGTGCCATGTTCCTCAGCATCGAGGTGACCGGCAAGCCCGCCCACTCGGGCTCGGCCCACGATCAGGGCGTGAGCGCGATCGAGGAGCTCTGCCGCAAGGTGATCGAGTTGCACGCGCTCACCGACTACGCGAGCGGCACTACGGTCAACGTCGGCCTGATCGAGGGCGGGCAGTCGATCAACACGGTGGCGCCCTGGGCGACCGCCAAGATCGACGTCCGCTTCAAGACCATGGCGGCCATGGCCGAGGCCGAAGCTGCGATCGAGCGGATTCTAGGGCGGGTCCATCTCGCTGGTACGACGACGCGGATCACCAACAAGGCCGCCTTCCTGCCGCTCGAGCCGACTGCGCCGAACCGGGCGCTGTTCGAGCATTACGTCGCCTGCGCGGCCGAGCTCGGCCAGACGATAGGCGGCGAGTACACCGGCGGCTCGGCCAATTCCGGCTTCACCGCGGCGATAGGCGCGCCCACCGTGTGTGGCACCGGCCCGATCGGCGCGAAGGCGCACAGCCCCGATGAGGTCTGCCACCTCGACAGCCTCGTCCCGCGCGCCCAGGCCCTGGC
>CAWFGZ010000028.1:0-17066 GCA_963815435.1 uncultured Alphaproteobacteria bacterium | reverse complement strand
CCGGGTCAGGCGGGCGTTGTCGAGCAGTCCAGGCGCCGAGGTCGAGCGCGGCGGGTGCGCGGGATCGTTTTCGGACCGATGGTCGGCCTGCCCGAGCGATGATAAGCTGCGCTCGCCCGGCGACCCACCCCGTGGAGTGGACCCATGGCCCAACCGATGCCCGCGAACGAGGCCGCCCGCTTGGCCGCGCTGGCGCTCTATCAGGTTCTCGATACGCCGCCGGAATTCGCGCACGATGCGCTGACCGAGCTTGCCGCCGAGATTTGCGGCTGCCCGGTCGCCCTCATCAGCCTGCTCGAAGAGCGTAGGCAATGGTTCAAGTCGAAGTACGGGCTGCCTGCGGACTTTGCCGAATGCCCGCGCGAGGTGACCGTCTGCAACACCACCATCTGCTCGAACGACCTGCTCTATGTGCCGGACCTGACCAGGGACCCGCGCTTCAAGGATCTGCCGATCGTCACGGGCGAGCCCTACATCCGCTTCTACTGCGGCATGCCGCTCATCAACCGGGACGGCTATGCTCTCGGCACGCTCTGCGTGATCGACTTCGAGGCGCACGAGCTCGGCCCCTCGCAGCGCGAAGCCATCCGCCGTCTAGCCCAGCAGACCATGGCCCAGTTGGAACTGCGCCGCCAGCTCCTCGAGCGTGATGTCCTGCTCCGCCAGCTTTCGGAGGCCAAGGCCGCCGCCGAGGCAGCGCGCGAGCGATCGGATATCCTGCTGCGCAACATGCTGCCGGGGCCGATCGCCGAGGAGCTGAAGGCGCATGACCGGGTCCGGCCACGCTATCATTGAGTTCGGCAACGATTCTGTTCGCTGACTTCAAGGGTTTCGTTCACCTGACCAAGTCGCTGGATCCTGCGAGCCTGGTCGAGCAGCTCAATCAGAACTTCGCGCACTTTGACCAGATCGTTGGGAATAACCGGCTGGAGACCCTCAAGACCATCGGCGACGCCTACATGTGCGTGGGCGGCCTGCCGGAACCGAACCGGACCCACGCCGTCGATGCCTGCCTCGCGGCTCTGCAGATGCAGAAGTTCGTCAAGAATGCCAACCGACAGCGCGAGCGGCTTCGTCTTGCGTCCTGGGAGTTGCGCATCGGGATCAAGACCGGGTCGCTGGTGGCCGGCGTCGTCGGCACGCGGCGCCTCACCTACGACGTCTGGGGCAACACGGCCAATGTCGCGCAACGCCTGGAAGAAGCCTGCGAACCCGGCCGCATCAACATCGCGGGGAGCACGTTCCACCAGGTCGCCGCGCTGTTCGAGACCGAACCGCGCGGCAGAATCGAGGTCAAGCACATGGATGTGGTCGACATGTACTTCCTCGATCGCATCAAGCCGGACCTCGCCACCGACGCCGAGGGCTGCCTGCCCAACGAGCGCTTCTGGAACGCGAGCGGCCGCGGCTGAGCCCGCCGCGGCGTGACGACGCCCGTCTACGCCTTGTCGCGCAGCACCGCACTGATCGTGTCGAAGATCTGATCGATCTGGGCGCGCTCGATGATCAAGGGCGGCGAGAACTCGAAGGTGTCGGCCGCAATCCGAGCCATTAGGCCGCGCTCGTAGCACTCGATCATCAGCTCGAAGCCCCGCTTGCCCGGCTGGCCCGGCTGTGGCTCGAGCTCGATCGCGCCCATGAAGCCGAGGTTACGGACGTCGATCACGTGCGGCAGGTCCCGGCACGCGTGCAGCGCGTCCTCGAAGTACCGCTCGTTCTCGCGCACGCGCTCGAAGACGCCCTCGTCCTTGTACGCCTCAAGGGTCGCGAGACCCGCGACCGCAGCAAGCGGGTGGCCCGAGTAGGTGTAGCCGTGGAACAGCTCGATCACGTGCTCGGGCCCCTTCATGAAGGCCTCGTAGATGAAGTCGCGAGCAGACCACGGCGCCCATCGGCACGTGCGCGCTGGTCAGCCCCTTGGCCATGGTCATGAGGTCGGGCGTGATGCCCAGCCGCTCGGCGGCCGAGGCATAGCCGAGCCGGCCCCAGGCGGTGATCACCTCATCGAAGATCAGAAGGATGCCATGCTTGTCGCAGATCGCGCGCAGGCGCTCGAGATAGCCCTTGGGCGGCGGGTAGACGCCGACCGAGCCCGCGACCGGCTCGACGATCACGGCGGCGATGGTCGAGGGATCGTGCAACGCGCAGAGCCGCTCGAGATCGTCCGCCAGGTGCGCGCCCCATTCCGGCTGCCCGCGCGAGAAGGCGTTGTGCTCGAGGTCGAGCGTGTGGCGCAGGTGATCGACGCCCGGCAGCATCGGGCCGAAGGTGCGCCGGTTGGCAACCATGCCGCCGACCGAGATGCCGCCGAAGCCGACCCCGTGGTAGGCGCGCTCGCGACCGATCAGCCGGGTGCGCTGGCCCTCGCCCCGCGCCCGATGATAGGCGAGCGCAATTTTCAAAGCTGTATCAACGGCTTCCGAGCCGGAGTTGCAAAAGAACACGCGATTGAGATCGACCGGCATCTCGGTTGCCACGCGCGAGGCGAGCTCGAACACCGGCGGTGGCCGAACTGGAAGGTCGGCGCGAAGTCGAGGGTCGCGATGCCCTTCTGCACCGCCTCGACGACCTTGGGATGGCAGTGGCCGAGGTTGGCGCACCAGAGGCCGGCCGAGCTGTCGAGGATCCGGCGGCCGTCGTGGGAGGTGTAGTGCACGCCCTTGGCGGCGACCACGATGCGCGGGTGCTGCTTGAACTGGCGGTTCGGGGTGAACGGCAGCCAGAGGGATTCGAGGTCGTTCGGCGCGCCCGTCGTCACGCCGCGATCGAGTTCTTCCAACATCGCCTGCCTCCCTTCGCGCTTGCCGACGCTGCTCACTGATCGGCGTAGCGAACCATACGCCACCGCGCTTCGCAAGACGAGGCGCTGATCCGCCCGCTCTTTACGCGGCGTGGATTGAAGCTTGCCGGAGCCGGCGGAAGGCGGCAGACTGGGCCAGGTGGCAGGCTCCCGTCTCTGGTTGCTTCTACGCTCGTAATCGCCGCCTCGAGCGTGCACCTGGTGACGCATCGCGGAGGAGCGGTCTCGAATTTGCGTGCTGGAATGGAAATTTGCGATGGGTCAATTCTCATATTCGAAATACTTCGAAGAGATCAACACCCTGGCTGATCTGCAGTTCATGCCCGGTGATAAGCCCTACATCGATCGACCGACGGCCGCAAACGAACTGAAAGATCTGCTGTTATACCTCGGTTGCAACGTGCTGAGGACTGCGCACCTGGCACGAACTGTGATCGATGTGCTCAAGACAATGGGTTTCGACTTCAACACTGCTGGCGGTCCAGCCCACTGTTGTGGCATCGTGCATCATCAACATGGCGATCCCGCCAAAGCCCGTGCGTTCGCTGCCAGCAGCATGCGCCATTTCGCGCGCTACGGCGCAAAGCAGGTGCTCATGTGGTGTCCGTCCTGCAACGAGCACTACGATGAGGTCGTGACCAGAGAGCAGGAGGTGGCGTTCCCGTACGAGCACGTGACCGCGTTCATTGCGCGCCATCTGGGGCGCATCGAGTTCGTCCGGCCCGTCGAGAAGCGGGTGGCCCTGCATTACCATACCGGCTGCACGCAGTCCGACCTCGACTGGCAGAGCGCACGGACGATTCTGAGCGCGATCCCCGGTCTCGAGCTGATCGACATCGCCCACCCGGCTGCGCTTGGGCGTCATTGCGCTCCCAAGTGGATCGGCCGGATCGGTCGACCGGAGTGGCAGAAGGCCATCACCGACATCCTCGAAGCCGCCAAAGCTGCTCGTGTCGATGTCCTCGCGACCATCTATCATTCCTGTCATCGGGAAATCTGCCAGGCAGAGGCGAAATATCCATTCAAGATCGTCAATTACATAAGTCTGCTCGGCGAATTGATGGGCATCGAGTATCCCGATGTCTACAAGCGATACAAGATCATGGCGGACCCTGACGCCGTGTTCAATGAGGTCGAGGCCTACGTCCGGGCAAACAAGATCGATCCTGAGCAAGTCCGCGAGGTGCTCCACAAAGCATTTGCGCCTCCATGTGAAGCGGATAACTCAAATCCCTCGTGACCGGTCGACAAACGCCGACTCGCATATGTCAGTGTGCCGGCGGGGGCGGTCCGCCCTCCTTCGGCTTCCGCAGCAGAAGGACGGACGGCGTAAGCAGGAAGAAGACCACGGCGAGCAGGCGGAAGTCGTCGAGGTAAGCAAGCATGGTCGCATGGGTCTGAACCGCATGGTACACGAGGCCCTCGGCCATCCGGAGAGCCTCACCCGCCGCGTGACCCTTCTGCATGAGCAGCGAGGTCAAATGTTCGATCCACGACTGATACGCCGGATCGAACGGCGTGACGTGCTCGACCAGATAGTTCTGATGCCGTTGCGACTGGCGGGCGAGCACGGTCGTGACCAGCGAGATGCCGAAGCTGCCGCCGATGTTGCGCGAGAGGTTGATGATCGCCGAGGCGAGACTGGTTTTGGCGCGCGGCATACCGACGAAGGCCACCGTGTTGATCGGGATGAACAGGAAGCCAAGGCCGATCGTCTGGTAGATGCGCGCCCACATGAAGGCGTTGTAGTCGGCATCTAGCGAGAAGCGGCTCAGATGATAGAGCGCCGCCGCGGAGATCAGCAGGCCGATGGCGATCAGGATGCGCACGTCGACCTTGCCGACCAGGCGACCGACGATCGGCAGCAGCAGCATGATCGCAAAGCCGCCGGGCGAGATGACCAGGCCCGCATCGGTCGCGGTGTAGCCGAACAGCGCCTGCACGAGCTGAGGGATCAGCACGGTGCTGCCGAACAGGATGAAGCCGAGCATCAGCATCAGCAGGTTGGCGATCGCGAAGTTGCGCTGGCCGAGCAGCCGCAGGTCGACGATCGGGTCCGGCTGGTAGAGCTCCCAGACGACGAAGAAGAGCAGGCCGAGGCCGCTGGCGATCGCGAAGCTCGTGACCAGAGTCGAGCTGAACCAGTCATCCTGCTGGCCGCGATCGAGCACGACCTGGAGCGCACCCAGGCCAAGCGCGAGCAGAGCGAAGCCGATGTAGTCGATGCGGATGCCCTCACGCAGCCGGCGCTGGCGCTCCGCAACGAGCTCGGGCGGGTCCCTGACCAGCGCCAGGATAAGAAACACCAGGATCACGCCGACCGGGACGTTGATCAGGAAGACCCAGCGCCAGCTGGAATGATCGGTGATCCAGCCGCCGAGCGTCGGGCCGATCGCCGGGGCGAACACCACCGCGATGCCATACAGCGCGAAGGCCATGCCACGCTGCGCCGGCGGCGCGGCATCGTTCAGGATCGCCTGGGCGCCCGGCTGCAGACCACCGCCCGTGAAGCCCTGCAGCGCCCGAAACGCGATCAGCGCGCTGAGGTTCGGCGCGAGGCCGCAGATCAGAGAGCTCGCCGTGAAGCCTGCGATGCAGCCCACGAAGAAGCGCCTTCGCCCGAGGACGATGGAGAGCCAGCCGCTGGCCGGCAGCACGATCGCGTTGGTGATCAGATAGGAGGTCAGCACCCAGGTCGATTCGTCCTGCCCGGCCGCGAGGTCCCCTGCAATGTGGCGGAGCGCCACATTGGCGATCGAGATGTCGAGCACCTCCATGAAAGCGGCGAGCGCCACCACCGGCGCGATCAACCAGAAGCTGGTGCTTCGCTCCCCCTGGGCGCGGTCGGCGCGCCGCGCGACGGCAGGCGCGGTCTCGACCCGGGCCTCGGTCATCGCGCCGCCTCGCCCGCCGGCATCGCCTCGGGCGAGCCTGCGCTCACCTTGCTCGCGGCCGCCTCGGGCTCGGGCTCGGTGGCGACATCGACGGTCGGCACGACCGACATGCCGAGCGAGAGGAAGCGATCGATCGCCTCGGGATCATCGAAAGTAATCTTGACCGGAACCCGCTGCACCACCTTGACGAAGTTACCGGTGGCGTTCTCCGGCGGCAGCAGGCTGAAGTGCGCGCCGGTGCCGGCCTGGATGCTGTCGACGTGGCCCTTGAACTCGCGATCGGGATAGGCATCGATCTCGATCTTGACCGGCTGGCCGGGGCGCATGCGGGTCAGCTCCGTCTCCTTGAAATTGGCCGTGACCCAGGGCGTGCCGATGACCAGGGCGGTGAGCGTCTGATTGCGCTCGACGACGTCGCCGAGGTTGACCGCGCGCTTGGTCACCCAACCGGCGGCCGGCGCGTAGATCTTGGTGTAGGAGAGGTTGAGCTCGGCCTGCGCGAGCTGCGCCTGGGCTTCCTGCACGCGCGCCTCGAGTTGGTCGACCTGCGCCTTGGCCTGCGCGATATCCTCCTGCACCAGCTGGTTGATCTCGACCTGTGCGCGGTCGGAGTCGACGGTCGCGGCAGCCGAGCGCGCATTTGCCACCGCCGCGTCGATGGCATTCTGAGACGTGGCGCGTGGCCCCGCCTCCGTCTGTCGCCGGGCCTCGCTGTCCGCCAGTCTCTGCTTGGCAAGGGAGCCCTCGAGCTGTGCCTGCGCCGCAGCGAGGTGCGCCGGAGCGGTTACCCTCACCATCTGCAGGCTGATCCGGGCATTCTCCGCCTGCGCCTTGGCCACCGCCAGAGCCGCGGCCGCCTGATCGCGGGCGGCGGCGAAGTCACGCGGGTCGATCTCGATCATGAGATCGCCCTTTTGCACCCGCTGGTTGTCTGTGATGTGCAGCGCCGCGATCCGCCCGGACACCTGCGGGCTGATCTGGACGACGTTGCCGTCGATGAAGGCGTCGTCGGTGGATTCCTGGTTGCGGGTCAGGTACCAGTAGGTGCCGCCGGCCAGCGCGCCCACCAGCATGAGCAACCCAATCACCATCGCCGCCCGGCGCCGGCCCCGGACCGGCGCCGCGTCTTTCGCCTCCGCTTGTGGCGGCTCGCGCCGCGGCTGGCCGCCCGGACCGCCGTCAGTTTCACGACGGGTTTGCTTGGACTCTGTCGAGGTCATCTACCCGGTCCAGCTGGCCGTGACCGCGCCAGGCCGAACGTGATCGCAGAACATCTGACATTGCGTCCGGCGTAGCGCAGACATGGTGCCGGGGCGCGAGGCGGGCAAGCTGCGGCCGAGGTCTGCGCCGACGCGGCCCCCGGCGCTCGACCGTCCTGCCCGACCGACGCGATGCTTTCGGTCGCCGTGCGCGCTTGCCTCGCGATCCTCTCCCTCATGGTCACCCGCGAACGACGGTAACGCAGGTTACCGGTTGACAGGTACGGTACGTTACCGTATCTGTCAAGCGTAGCTGAGATCTTCCCGAACGATGGATCGACTGGTCAGCGCCCGGCAGCGCCGTCAGAAAGAACGCCGCACGGCCATCCTCGAGGCTGCCGCGGAGGTGTTCTTCGAGGCCGGCTATGCCGGCGCCAGCATCGATGCGATCATCGCGCGGGTCGGTGGCTCAAAGCGCACCATCTACAGCGAGTTCGGCAGCAAGGAGCGCCTTTTTGCCGCGATCGTCGCAGAGAACGCGAGCGAGGTGCTGCAGCCTCTGACGCCCGAGGAACTGAGCGGCCAGGACCTGCGCTCGACGCTGCTCGACTTCGGCCGCCGGCTGATGGGCGTGCTGATGTCGCGAAGGGCGCTCGCTCTCTATCGGGTCGTGGTGGCCGAGGGCACGCGCTTCCCGAAGTTGGGCCGGGTCTTCTACGACAACGGGCCGGGCCGCGCGAGCGCGCGTCTGGCCGAGGTCCTGGAGGAGTACCGCGGCCGCGGTGAGATCGAGGTTGCCGACTGCCGGCGCGCCGCCGACCATTTCGTCGGCGTGTTCCGCGACAATGTCCACCTTCAGGTCCTCTTGGGCCTGCGCAAGCCGCCGCGCCCGAACGAGGCGGAGGCGACCCTCCACACGGCGGTCGAGATCTTTCTGAACGGCGTGCGGGCCCGACGCCGAGGTACCAAAACAGCGACCGAGGCACAGCAGGAGAATGACGATGAAGCCGCGACTGAATGCCTACAAGACAGCCCCGGAAGCGATGAAGGCGGTGGCCGCGCTGGAAGGCTATGTGCAGAGTAGCGGGCTCGAACCCACGCTGATCGATCTGGTCAAGACCCGCGCCTCGCAGATCAACGGCTGCGCGTTCTGCATCCACATGCACACCCGCGAGGCGAGGGCGCGCGGCGAGAGCGAGGAGCGTCTCTACCTGCTCGACGCCTGGCACGAATCGCCGCTCTACACGGAGCGCGAACGGGCGGCGCTCGCCTGGACCGAGGCCCTGACCCTGGTCGCTCAAACCCACGTGCCGGACGAGGTTTACGACGAGGCAAGGCGACAGTTCTCCGAGGAGGAGCTGGTCAAGCTGACGGTCGCCGTCGCGACGATCAACGCCTGGAACCGGATCGCGATCAGCTTCCGGTCCGTCCATCCGGTCAGGACCGCCAACGCCGCCTGACCGGATTCCGAACGCCGTCAGGCGACCGGCAGGCTCGCGGGACGATAGGTGATCCGGGTGCAGCTATGGTCGCCTCGGACCTCGACCTGCTGACCAAGTCGCCGGCGCACGGAGGGATGGATCGTCTCGTTCGCCTCGACGAGCGGGAACTTCTGCCCTGAGGGATCGCGCTCGCGCCGGGCGGCATTGCCGATCGGCCGATCGATCGCCTCGACCGGGCCGAGCGCGATCCCGAATTTCCAGAGTTCATCGAGCGAATCGTGCTGCGCGGCCAGAGGATCGGCCCTTTCGCGCAGCGCCTCGAGCGCGCCCGGCCTGAGGTCGAGGCCTAGTGCCACGGCCTTCTCCATCAGCCAGAGCAGCGGGGTGATCGCGAGGCGCTCGCCGTCCGGCGCCTCGTGGTAGTTGCCGCCAACATCGCCGTGAACTCCGGCGAACCAAGCCTGCTCGACCGTGGAGGTCGCTGGCACCTTGGTCCAGAGCGTCGGCAAGAACGGGCCACGCCGCTCGTCGACGGCAAGAGCGTGGTAGGCATTCTTGACGTGCGCGCCGAGCTCGGTGTCGTGAAAGCCTTCGATCGGACGGCGCACGCGACCCTCGATCGCGCCCACGACAGTGCCGAGCGCAGAGAGGCCAACGCGATCGAGAATCCGATCGACCCCCAGATCCGCGGCCACGTCAGCGCTCCGGAACGGGATGCCGAGCGCACCCACGGTGTCGAACACGCCAAGGAACGTCACCCCGATGGGCTCGGCAGTATGCGTCTTGACCAGCGGTCCCAGGACCTGGGCCAACAGCGGGGGCTCCGTTCCGTCCGGCCGGGAACGCGAAAGCCGGTACCAGAGATAGGCCGCATCGACCCATCCGTCCCGATCGAGCCAGCCGACGCGCTCGATGAAGCCGCCCAGGCTTCGGGCGGTGTAGGCGCCGCGCGAGAAGCCGAAGACGTAGAGCTCGTCGCCCGGCCGCCAGTTGTCGCGCACGAACCGGTAGGCCGTGCGGATGTTGCGCGACAGGCCGAGCCCGACCGCGCCGCCGCTCAGGATCTCGCCCGGCGTCGTGCCGACCCCGGCGAAATACCCCACCAACTGTTGAAGCGGGTCGGCGTCCTCCCGCTGGCACTGCTCGGAAATCCAGTGGATGTGGGTCCTGTCGTCGGGATCGTTCCAGGTACCGTCGCAGCACACGATGACGCGCTTGGTCATGCCATTCACCCCGCCTCGGTCGGGACCGGCCGTGCTCCCGGCGGCCCGTCGCCCTCAATCTAGCGTCAGCCGCGGCAGGCGCGTCTGTGAGCTGCTTCACATCCGAGGGGTCGATCGGGATTCGCGCGTGAAAAGCCGCTGGCTCTCGCCGCGCCCTGTGCTGCGCGGCGAGGGCTCGCGCGTCAGTGACGGCTGAGCTGGACGGGTGTGCTCGCCCTCTTGCTGGTCGCCTCGTGCAGCCACGCCGGGAGCCGCTCGGGTCCGATCCGCAGCGGCGGCCCTTCAGGAGGCGTCTTGGGTGGGGTCATAGGGAGCTCGCCCTCGAGGAGCATGCGTTTGAGCTGACTGCGGGCGCGGTTCAGGCGGCTTCGGATGGTGCCGACCTCGCAGCCGGCGATCTCGGCCGCCCGCTCGTATGGATAGCCTTGCACGGCCACCAGAATCAGGACCTCCCGATGCGCCGGGCTGAGCAGCTTGAAGGCGCGTTTGAACGCTTCGAACTCGAGGCGGTGCTCCTGCGCCGGGCCACACCAGAGGACGTTCTCCAGGCCCTCGTCCGAGACCTCGGACCGGACCCGCTTGGAGCGCATCACGCTGCGCAGGTGATTGCGCAGGATCGTGAACAGCCACGCCTTGAGGTTCGTACCCTCCGTGAAGCTCTGGCGCGCCTGCAACGCCTTGACCAGCGTATCCTGCACGAGATCGTCGGCGAGGGCGGCGTCGCCGGCGGTCAACGCACGGGCGAACGCGCGCAGGTGCGGTAGCAGCGCGACGAGGTCGTCCTTAAAGTCGGCCATGTCATGCCCCCACTGCGGTTTCGTTCTCTGAATGGCAAACGTTCTGGGGGGCGGAAGAGTTCCCGTCATCGTCCTGGCCGCTCCGCGACGGGCTGTCGATCACGAAGGCCAGTGCCAGCCGGGTACCCGGCGGCCCTTCGATGCTGAGCTCGCCGCCGGCCTGCTTCGCGAGCATCTCGATCAGCTGAAGGCCGACACCCGGCGCGGTGCCTCCCTCGGAGAGCACCTGACGGCTCGCGTCGATGCCGATGCCGTCATCGATGATCAGCAGGCGGGCGCGGGGACCGTCATGCTCGAGGCGCACCTCGATTCGGCCCCGGCGACCCGGCGGAAAGGCGTGCCTGAGGCAATTGGTCACGGCCTCGGTGATCAGCAGCGCGAGCGGGATCGCCTGGTCGGTGCTGACTTCGACCGACGCGATGTCACAGTGCAGCTCGACCGGGGCACCAAGCGGCTGCGCGCTGTCGTTGAGCAGCTGGCAAAGCTCGCCGATCAGCGTCGCCAGGTTGACCACGTCCAGGTCATCGTGCTCGTACAGGCTGCGGTGCACCAGCGCGAGTGCCTTGATCCGGGTCTGGGCCTCGAGCACAGCCCGCTGCGCGGCAAGCGAGGGTACCGCGCGCGCTCTTAGGTTGAGCAGGCTGGTGACGATCTGCAGGTTGTTCTTCACCCGGTGGTGGATCTCGCGCAGCAGCATGTCCTTCTGCTCCAGCGAGCGCTGGAGCTCGGCTTCGCGCTCCTGGACGCGGCGCGCCATCCGGATGAGGGCGCTCGCGAGTTCGCCAAGCTCGCTCGGTGCGCCGGCCAGCTTTGGCTCGGCGTCGAACTGGGCGGCGCCATAACGGCGCGCGGTGCGCACCAGGGCGGCGACGTGGCGGTTCACCAGAAAGTCGGTCGCGACCCAGATGACCACCACGGCGACCGCCAGCATCAGGACCGACTCGATCACCCGTTGCAGCAGATCGTGCTCCGCCCAGGACCAATTTTTCAGATTTGGCAAGCCGATCACGACCTGCAGCGGCGTGCCGGCGATCGGTCGCACGCTGTAGGAGCGCTCCACGTCAGCGGCACTCATGGCCAGTGCCGCGTCGCGAGCCGAGCGCAGCAGATCACCGATCTCCTGGGCTGATGGCTGGTCAGACCCATCGCCACCGGCCGGCAGGTTGGAGGTCAGCAGCCGGCCGTCCTGGTCGGCCAGAAAGACGATCGCGTTTTCGGGTAGCGT
The DNA here is from genome assembly GCA_963815435.1 of uncultured Alphaproteobacteria bacterium. Lineage (GTDB taxonomy): Bacteria > Pseudomonadota > Alphaproteobacteria > Geminicoccales > Geminicoccaceae > DATAOG01. The sequence goes on along the minus strand of CAWFGZ010000028.1, from coordinate 5,486 downwards.
CAGCCGGCGCACGCGTGCGTCCAGCACCGCGAGATTGACGCTCGCCGAGAGCGTGCCACTGAAGTGACCTAAATCGTCGACCAGCCGGACCGCGGCGACGATGTTCGGGCCCTGGCTCACTCGACCGGTCAGCACCTCGCTCACCACGAAGCCCCGCCCCTGGTTCAACAGACGAAACCAGTCCCGATCCACCAAATCGGCACGGAGCAGGCCAGGCGTGCTGCTGCACACCACGATGGCCCGATCGTTGGTCAGCGCGAAGTTGTCGAAGCCGACATTCTTGGCCAGTGCGTCGGCGAGGCTTGCCGCGCAGGCCGCACCGTCCGCGGCGGCGACCTCCGGCGTGGCAGCGATTTGCAGCAGCAACCGGCGGGTGTTCTGGAAGAACTCCGTCTGGTTCAGAGTGACCAGGTTGGCGGTCCGCTCGAGGGTGTCCTGCAGGCGTGAGAGGCTCTGGTAGTAGACCTCGACGGCCTGGCTGATCGCGTAGGCGCATGGCAGGAGCAGAACCAGACCCAGGATCAACGCCATCCGGGCGCGCAGGCTGTTCCAGCGGCGGGGTTTCGATGGCGCCTCTGGGACCGGGGCCACCGCCATGGCACAAGTGCCGCTACGGTTGGGTCACGACGCGTTTGGACGTCGCCAGAGCCTGCGAGATCGACACCCGCAAGGTATCGGAATTGAAGGGCTTGGTGATCAGGAAGGTCGGCTCCGGCCGCTCACCGGTCAGCAGGCGTTCGGGAAACGCGGTGATGAAAATGACGGGCGCCACGTAGTGCCGCAGGATCTCGTTGACCGCCTCCAGCCCGGAGCTGTCGTCAGCCAGCCGGATGTCGGCGAGCACCAGGCCTGGTCGCTCACGTGCCGCGAGCGCGACCGCCTCGGCGTGAGTCGTCGCGATGCCGATCACGGTATGGCCGTCCTGACACACGGTGCTCGCGATATCGAGGGCGATCACCGGCTCGTCCTCGATGATGAGGATCCGGGTCGCTTCCTGAGCGCGCAGATCGGCCCGCGCCTGCACCAGGAGGTCGGCCACCGCGGCGGGCTCGACCCCCAGGATGCTCGCGGTCTGCTCCAGCGAGAAGCCCTCCAGTGTCGTCAGCACCAGAGCCTCGCGTCTTTGCGGCGCCAGCTGGACGATGCGCGAGGCGACGATCGAGCCGTCGGCCAGCGCGCGCTCCGGGGCCTGGTCCAGTGCGGGCGCATCGCGCCAGACTTCGTGCAATGCCCGGAATAGAATTCGGGCGCAGCTCGCCGGGCTCGATGTCGGGCCGAAGCTCCTCCTCGAGCAGCCGCTCGAGGCCAAGTCGGACAAAGCGATCGCCCTGCTCCTGGCTGCCGCTCACGGCGCGGGCATAGCGCCGCAGATACGGCAGTTGACGGGCGATGGCCTGGGACAGATCGCTCATGGGTCGTGCGCCTTCCGATTTCTGCGCCGCAAAGGCTCTTCCCGCCGTCAATCGGCCGTCGCGCGGCGCGAGCGTTGGCGGGCCGGCTCGTTCCCGCCGTGGCCCCTCAAGTTGTCGTCGCCCTTGCTTTCTGGCTCCTCGTCGAAGGCCCTGACCACCTCAACCAGGTGTTCGGGCACCTCCTCGCTCAGCACGTCGTCGTACAACTTGCGCAGCTGGCCGCCCAGCCAACGGTCGAATCCGGCGTCCGAGCGGCGGCCGATCGGGGCAGTTGCGGCGCTCTCTTGGCCGCTCGCCGGAAGTCGGCTTTTGTCGTTCGCCATCGCGACCCCATGTTGTCTAGCGTTGGCTGGCCCAGGCAAAGCTTGGGGCCCAATTCCCGACGCCGCTGAACTCAAGTGGCATCTTAGCCAGATGCCCCCACGAAGTCACGCCGCGCCGGCACCTTCGGCTGCGCCAACCCCGTGGGCCTATGCGCCAAACGTCCGCCATCACGAAAAGTTCCCTCGCAAGCTCTCAAGGCCGCCGGGCGGCGAGGCGTATCGCGCCCCGCCACCAATCCACTTTCATTCCACCGACGTATCGGGTCTTATCTCTCCGAACTGAATCGACGTCGGGAGGGTCTCGAGATGTCGGGGTTGCTGCAGGAATTCAAAGAGTTCGCGATGCGCGGCAGCGTCGTCGATCTGGCGGTCGGGATCGTCATCGGTGCCGCCTTCGGCGCGATTGTCAACTCGCTGGTCAACGACATCGTCATGCCGCCGATCGGCCTGGTCACAGGCAACGTCGACTTCTCGGATCTGTTCATCAACCTCTCCGGCCAGGACTATCCGTCACTCGCCGCGGCGCGCGCCGCCGGCGCCCCCGTCATCGCGTACGGCTCTTTCATCAACGCCGTGATCAATTTCGTCATCATCGCCTTCGCCATCTTCCTGGTCGTCAAGGGGATGAACCAGTTGCGGCGCAAGCAAGAGCAGGCGCCCGAGAAGACGCCGGCGCCGCCGCGGCAGGAGACCCTGCTGGAGGAGATCCGGGACATCCTGAAGGCGCGCGGCTGACGTCGGCGCGCGGGATGGAGCGATCATGACCAGAACAGCCGGACGCGGCTATTTCGTGGGATTCGCCGTTGCTGCATCGTTGGCCGGCTGCAGCGCCGACGAGCAGCGGGTGGCCAATCGGGAGGTGGCGTATCAGTGCGGCGACAAGCAGTTCGTCGCCGTGTTCGAGACCGACCTCGACAGCGTCGTCATCGACATGCAGGGCGAGCGGGTCAGGCTACCTCACGTGCCGGCCGCGTCCGGCGCAAAGTACAGTGACGGCACCACGACCTTCTGGTCGAAGGGCGACCAAGCTCTCCTGGAGCGCTCGGGCGAGACCTATCGCGACTGCGTCGCCCGAAAGGTCTGAGGGCGCCGACGGAGCGCGGAATCGGATCGGCCGGTCTAGCCCAAGACCGAGAAGCTGCTCTCCGGGTTGATCTCGCGCAGGCGCGAGTAGAAGCCGACATCGACCCTTCGGTCGATGCGCGTGAGGCGGAACTGGACCGGCTCGCGATCGTGATCGCGGCCCGCCTCGCAGGTCTCGATCAGCGCGGCCATCATGGCGCCGGCGACGGGCGCGTTCTTGAACTGATTGCCGCTCGTGCCGATCGCCATGTAGAAGCCGTCGAGATCGGACTTGTCGTAGATCGGGATCCAGTCCTCGGTGACGTCGTAGAGGTCGACCATCCCCTTTACGGGGGCCGTCACCGGCAGGTTCGGGATGCGCTGGGCGACCCGCTGCACCTGGACCTGCCACTGCTCGGAGAAGTTGTGGTCGTAGTCGTCGGGGTCGACCCATTCGCGCGCATCGCAGGGCGGATCCTCGCTGCCGATCAGAATGTGATTGCCAAGCTCCGGGCGGCAGTAGCAGCCGATGTCGCTGTCGGACGTGACCAGGCCGTCACGCTCGAAGTCGAAGCCTGGGGGGCACGGCACGTGCGCCACCTCCTGCTTGAGCGCGCGGGTCGTGATCCGCATGCCCTCCTCGACCCCGGCCATGCGGTTGATCTTGGCCGAGTGCGGCCCGGCGATGTTGACCACGACCGGGGCGTCGAGCAACTCGCCTGAAGCCAGGGTGACGCCCTGCACCCGGCCCCGCTCGCGCCGGATCGCGACCACCTCGTTGTTGAAGCGGAAATGCGCACCCTTGGCCTCGGCGGCCCGCTGCACGTTGTGGGTCGCGAGCTGCGGGTCGCTGACGTAGCCGGCGCAGGGGAAAAACACGGCGCCCGAGATCGCCCCGCCGCTCGGCGCGCCGAACCCGGGATCGTCCGGACGCTTGGGCGGCGCGAACCGGTTGAGATCGTAGAACGGCAGGCGCGCCTTGATCCGCTCCGTTCCCCACTCCTGCCAGGGGATGCCGAGCGCATCCATGTTACGGCAGATCGTGCGCAGGTGACCGTTCGCCTCGGTCTTCATGACCAGGCAGCCGCACTTGATGAACTTCGCAAAGCCGCGCTCATCCGAAACTCCGAGGTAGCCGGGCCAGTCGTCCCAAGAGAAGAAGCCCTCGTAGGCGAGCGCCGCGCCGTCGAGCGTCGAGTAATGGGTCCGGATGATCGCGCAGGATGAGCCGGTCGAGCCGTAGCCGGCGGCCGGCAGCTTGTCGAGGTTGAGGGTCCGCCAGCCGCGCTTGCCGAGCTCGTAGGCCGTGGCGGCGCCGATGATCCCGGCGCCGATGATGATCGCGTCGTAGCCTTGGTCCATCCCCTCACCTCCTCCGATTCGCCGGCGGCCATGATTCGATCCGCGCCCGGACCTGCGCCGCCGCCTGGCCGCCGACCCGTGGCGCGCGCGACCACTTGCCCGCCTGGCATACTCGATCGGGCGGTCGGCGTCGAACGCAGATGATGCAGCGAGCCAGCTACGATGAGGGCCCGGGCGGGCATGCTCGCAGCGAGATGTCTGCGTGCCCGCCCGAAAGTCTCAAGGGATCACGTCATCACCGCGGTCCTCACATCGATCTGGAATTGCTTCATCGATCAGGCCGCGCCCTGGATCTCGAGCGGGAAGGTCGTGTCCATGATCGACGCGCCGCCGTCGACGTAGATCGTCTGTCCGGTGATGAAGCCGGCTTCCTCGCGGCAAAGGAGCGCGACCGCGTTGCCGATGTCCTCGGGCGTCGCGAGCCGTCGCATCGGGGTCCAGCCGCCCTCGTGCCACGCCCGAATGCCGTTCTGGACGCCCTCCGGTAGCGAGCGCAGGACGCTGCCTTCGACGGTGTTGGCCGGGCCGAAGACGCCGCCGGGGCTGATGTTATTGACCGTAATGCCTCGCGGCCCCAGGGCGACGGCGAAGTAACGGACCAGCAACTCCATCGCGGCCTTGGCCGCGCCCATCGCGACCCAGGGCTGCCAGCTGCCGGTTCGACTGCCCGGCGCAAAGGTGATCGCAACCATCCGGCCGCCATCGGGCATGAGGCTGGCTGCCGCCCTCGCTCCCACGAGGAAGGCCTGGGCCTGGGAGTCGATCGCGGTCCGCCATTGCTCCAGTGTGATCTCCATCGGCGGCTGGTAGAACACCCGAGATCGGGGCGGGCATTGCTGACGAAGATGTCCACACCGCCAAACGCGCTCTTGACCCGGGTGAACATACGGTCGAGCTCCTCCGGCCGGGTCACGTCGGCCTGGATCACGCAGGCTTGAGCGCCGCGCTCGCGCGCCTTTGCCAGGGTGTCGTTGGCCGCTTCCTCGTTGCGGTGATAGTGGAGGGCGATCTGGACGCCGCGCTCGGCGAGCTTGAGAGCAATGCCGCGGCCGATACCGCGCGAGCTGCCCGTGATCAGGGCACGTTTTCCTTCGAGTGACGTGTCAGCCTCCTTCAATTTCAGGCGAATAGACCAATCCGGTTCATTCATACTCTCCGTAGCGACCGCGGCAACAACCAATAATTCGTCCTGCCCCCGAACACGACACAAGGCCGGTTGTCCTTGGCGACCCGAGAAGCGCCGGCTAAGAACCGGCCTCAGTAGGCGTCATCCCCATGCAAGCGTATCGAGGCCGAGAGAGGATCCTTCGATGGACGACCTGAAGCT
>CAWFGZ010000027.1:0-99086 GCA_963815435.1 uncultured Alphaproteobacteria bacterium | reverse complement strand
CAGCATGGCGGCGAGCGGATCGAGGTCGGCCTTGGTGCGCAGCACGAAGACGCCGTCGAACCTGGCGTCCGCCTCGGCTTTGGCCGGGTCGATGGCGAAGTCGCCGTGGCCTTCGGTCTTGAGGAAGCGGCGAAAGCCGGTGTTGCCGACCAGCGCCTTGTCGCCCTTGGCCAGCTGACGTTCGAGGCTGGCCAGGATGGCCACGCGGGCGGCGGCGTCCCTCTCGGCCTCGTGATGGTTGCGGCACAGGATGTAGCGCTGACCGCCTACGGTCACCGCCTTGGCCTCGCAGTCAATCTCGTGACCGCGCTTGGCGATCGTCAGCGGCACGCACGGCGCGGTGTCGGCGAGCACGACCTCGCGCACCACCTTGTCGGTACGTTCGCGGGTGCCGAGCAGATAGAGGAGCTTGCGCGCCTCGAGCTCAGCGATGGTCTCGGCGCTGATCATGCCGCGGTCGGCGACCACGCAGATCCGGCCGATCGCGAAGCGTTGGCGCAACCGGTCGATCACCGGGATCAGCGTGGCGACGTCGGCGACATTGCCCGGCCACATCTCGGAGCACACCGGCCGCGCGTCGCCATCGATCAGGACCGCCAGGATCATCTGGGGCAGGTCCGGGCGATGATCCTTGCTGTGGCCGTGGCGGCCGAGGGTCTGCCCGCCGGCGCCCTCGAAGTACAGACTGGTGGTGTCCATGAAGACCAGGTCGAGCCGGCTGAAGAGATCGCGCCGGTGGGCGAACAGCCGCTCCTCGACCAGGTCCTTGGTGCAACGCGGGGCGAACGGCGTGCGCGCGTCCTGCTCCTCTTCCGGCAATTCTTGGCCGAGCCACGCCATCGCCCGGTAGAGATGGTGCAGCTCCAGCGCCTCGGCGCCGGCGATCCGATAGTCCTCGCGCCAGCGATCGGCCGCCAGGTCGGAGCCGCCGCCCATCAGCCGGTGCAGCACGGTGAGGAAGATCGTCCGCTCGAGCGCGAACCCGTGCTTGCGCTCCTCGGCCAGGTCTTCGATGACCGCTCGGCAACCGGTCTCGGCCCACAGGCGCTCGAACACCAAGCCCGGCCCGATCCGCCGGACCACCGCGGTCGGTCGTCTCACCGCGGTCACCACCAGCGCGCGCGTCGCGAACCGCGCCCCCGAGCGCAGCAGCCGCTCCAATTGGCCGCTCGCCTCCAGCTGGTCGAGGCGCCCGAGGGTGGCGATCACCCGCTGCTGCACTCGACCACCCGCACGTCGGCTCTCGGCGATCTGGAGATAGGCCCGCCCGCCCGAGGTCTTCTTGCGGAAGTACATCGCTGCTCCCACGTGGAGCGTACACACTTCCACTGTAGACCGCATGATTTAAGCAAAATCGATCGATTGCGTGGCACTACATTTTGAGCTTGACCCACCCTCGACCCTAGGAAATCTGCGGCTTTCACAGCTACTCGGCCGTCCCAACTGTCGAAGATCGGTCTGACTCGATTAATACTCGATTACTGAGCTCGTTGTAACTCGTGCGCGTCTGTGCGCAGGCATCGCGACGGGCAAGGCCCGTCAATGGTCGATGGTCCGGTCTCCATCGGCTGGATAGCGTCGCTGCTCAGGGTTAAGGATTGGGCGCACCCCGGTGCGCAGGACCAGCATAGCCGATCGCAGGAGTTCAGCTGTATAATAAGTATTAGCCCGCCTGGTCTTGCTTCTCAAGGGGGAGAGCTCCGGGGATGTCGGTTAAAATTCTTCATGTTATCACGACCTTGGAAATTGGTGGCGCCGAGAGCATGCTGCTTAAACTCTTGGAGTTGGGAACGCGAGAGGAATTTGATCCAGCGATATTGTCCTTAATGGCCCCAAGTAGCACGGAAGTCGGAACTCTAGCGGCACGAGCCGCGGCATTGCGAGTGGTTACCTTCAACTTGGGTCTGGCCCAAGGCAGCTGCCATGTCGGCGGTCTCTGGCGCCTCTGGCGGGTCGTCCGGACGGCCGCACCGGACCTCGTTCAGGGCTGGATGTACCATGGCAATCTGGCGGCGACGATCGGCAGCTGGTCGCTGCCGCACCGACCGTCGGTGCTTTGGAACGTGCGTCATTCGCTCCACGACGTCGCACTCGAGAAGCCTCTGACCCGGCTCGTCCTCCATCTGTCCAGCCGGCTGTCGCGTCTGCCCCAGGCGATCATCTACAATTCTCCGATCAGCGCCGCACAGCACGCGCGGCTCGGGTTCGATGCCAGCCGCGCCGTGGTCATCCCGAACGGCTTCGACGGCAGGTGCTTCAGGCCGCAACCGGAGGCCGGAGCACGCCTGCGTCGGGACCTCGGCATCGACCCCGCCTGCACGGTCGTCGGCATGGTCGCGCGCGACCATCCCATGAAGGATCCGGGCAATCTCGTTCGCGCCGTGGCGCTGCTCCAGGCGCGCGGCCGCGCGGTTCACCTCGTCATCATCGGCAGGGGTCTGGACGAGAGCAATCGGGCATTATGCACACTCGTGCGCGAGAGCGGGCTCGGGTCTCGGGTGTCCTTGCTGGGCAAGCGCACCGACGTGCCGGAGCTGATCGCGGGCTTCGATGTCGCCGTCCTGTCGTCCGCCTGGGGCGAAGGCTTTCCCAATGCGCTTGGCGAAGCCCTGGCCACCGGCGTGCCATGCGTCGCCACCGACGTCGGTGACTGCAGCTGGGTGGTCGGACCGCATGGCATCGTCGTGCCGCCGCGCCAGAGCGAGGCCCTGGCGAACGCCATCGGTCGGCTGATTGACCTCGGGAGCGACGCCCGGCATCAGCTCGGCCTGGCGGGGCGGGCGCGCATCCTTCAGCACTTCTCGATCCAAGAAGTCGCACGTCAATACGAGGCGCTCTATCGGCGCGTCAGCGCATCGCACGCCGCCGGACGCCCATGGCGGACAGAGGCTACGGATGTGCCGCAGTGCTACGACTGAAGTCGTGGACGGGCGGGAGGTGAAGGGCGTCGTATCCTGATGACGAGGAGTCGCCCCTTCGATGGAGAAGGATAGGAATCTCACGTGTCTTCTGAGGGGCCGCTTCCTCACGCCATTGGGGTTCATCCGTTTCCGACATCATCATTCGAGGCAGGTGCGCGCAGATCCACGAGTCGGTGGCCACGCGGGTCGCGGGCGCGCATCACGAGGTGCTCTTCGAAATTGTGGCGGGCCCGACCAGTCGCCTCCAGCCATCCCCCTTCCTTCGGCACCGCCAATAACGGTAGAGGAGCGAGGGCACATCGACCACTGCCGAGAGGAGATCGTCGAAGGCGAACACTGCGCACTCCAATGGCGGAGCAAGCGAACGAAGGTACGCGCGTAGCGAGAGACGGCCCTGCCAAATCTCAGTCAGCGCCGCCGGAAAATCGGTGATCCCGCGTACGAATCGCACGCCTGGCTGCGTACGAGTCTCCGGTATTTCGATACCGTAAGTCAGCTGCCAAGTCAGATAGGGGAAATCGACCCCCGCACGGCGGGCAACCATGTGCCAAAGCCAGGTGCGCGCATTGATGTCGAGCAATTTGGCTTGGCCCGTGCGCGGGTCAACTTTGAACTCCAGTTCGACGAGCCCGCTATAGCTGATGGCGGCGAGGAGCCGGCGCGCAGGTTGTTCGATCGCAGGATTGTCGACGGTTTCGACCAGCGTGCTGCCAGCGCCAAAATGTACCGGGTACTGGCGCGTCCGGCGCGCGACCGTCCATGCGAGCACGCGACCGTCAGCACAGAGCGACGCGAACGAAAACTGCGCTTCGCCTCCACCAGGAATCAGCTCCTGCACCATGATCGAGTGCGGATCGACGAGCTCGCATGCTTGGTCATAGCGCTCGAGGAGCTGCCGTCGATCCTCGACGCGCCATGCCTTCGCCAACGTAAAGGGGTTGATCCGATCTTTGACGGCCGGCTTCAGGATGGCCGGGAATGCGCAATCGAGGGCCGCGACCTCCTCCCTGCTGCGCGGCAACCGCGTCCATGGGTGATCAATTCCGAGATCTGCCGCCAGGCTATAGGTGAGTCGCTTGTCGTAGGCCCAACGCAGGATCTTCCAAGGTGGCGTGGTCAATCGGAAATGCTTGGAGAGAACCTGCTCGTGCCGAGCCACAAGCGCGCTAGTCTCGTCGTCGGTCGGATAAATCGCCCACCCATCGAGGTGGTGCCGGGTCGCCAAGCCAAGAAGGCAATCGAGCCGAGCCGCCTCGTCTGCCGGCCACGGCAGCCGGCGGCGGACGTACCTTGAAACCGCACCGACTATTTGGCCGCGACCATGGGCGACCCAAACCCATCTTCGACAGTGGGTTTTGCTAAGTAGCTGAACGTGAACGGCAATCGGCGCCGCGGAGGCGGCGTGGCACTACATTTCGGAGGTGGATCAGTTGCCGGCGCGGGGCCGAACGGTCGGCGGCAGGGCGACGCCTGCGGCGCGGAGCGCGAGGCTGGCGGCGGGGCGCGGGCTCGAGCGAACGAGGAAGTGCTTGCCGTCGTGGGCGATCTCGGTCTCGGTCAGGGAATCGAGGTCGGCGGAATCTCGGCCCAGGATACTGTACGACCGAGTCGGCGATGCGCTGCTCGAGTTCGGCCTTGAGCACGAGCGCGAGGAAACTGGCGAAAACGTGGCCGCGGATGGTCTCGTCGAGCTTGTGGAAGATCGGCCGGGTGGCGAGCAGGTGCTTCGCCGTACGGAAGGTCGCCTCCACGGTCCAGAGCTGCTTGTAGCGCAGCATGGCGGCGAGCGGGTCGAGGTCGGTGTTGGTGCGCAGCACGAAGACGCCGTCGAACCTGGCGTCCTCCTCCGCCTTGGCCTGGTCGATGGCGAAGTGGCTGCCTTCGGTCTTGAGGAAGCGGCGGAAGCCGGTGTTGCCGACCAGCGCCTTGTCGCCCTTGGCCAGCTGACGTTCGAGGTTGGCCAGGATGGCTTGGCGCGCGACTTCGTCCCTCTCGGCCTCCTGATGGTTGCGACAAAGGATGTAGCGTGCACCGCCCACGGTCACCGCCTTGGCCTCGTAGTCGATCTCGTGGCCGCGCTTGGTGATCGTCAGCGGCACGCAGGGCGCGGGGTCGGCGAGCACGACATCACGCACCACCTTGTCGGTGCGCTCACGGGTGCCGAGCAGATACAGCAGCTTGCGCCCCTCGAGCGCCGCCACAGTCTCGGCGCTGATCATGCCGCGGTCGGCGACCACGCAGATCCGGCCGATCGCGAAGCGCCGGCGCAGCCGGTCGATCACCGGGATCAGGGTGGTGACGTCGGCCGTATTGCCCGGCCACATCTCCGAGCAGACCGGCCGCCCGTCGCCATCGATCAGGACCGCCAAGATCATCTGGCAGCAGGTCCGGGCGATGGTCCTTGCTGTGCCCGCGGCGGCCGAGGGTCTGGCCGCCCGCGCCTTCGAAGTAGAGGCTGGTCGTGTCCATGAACACCAGATCGAGCCGGCTGAACAGATCGCGCCGCTGGGCGAACAGCCGCTCCTCGACCAGGTCCTTGGTGCAACGCGGGGCGAACGCCGTCCGCGCGTCCTGCTCCGTCTTCCGGCAATTCCTCGCCGAGCCAGGCCATCGCCCGATAGAGATGGTGCAGCTCCAGCGCCTCGGCGCCGGCGATCCGGTAGTCCTCGCGCCAACGCATCGCGGCCGAGATCCGAGCCGCCACCCATCAGCCGGTGCAGCACGGTCAGGAAGATCGCCCGCTCCAGCGCAAAGTCATGCTTGCGCGTGCGCGGTCAGATCTTCGATCACCGCACGGCAGCCGGTCTCGGTCCACAGCCGCTCGAACATCAAGCGCCGGCCCGATCCGCCGTACCGCGGCCGTCGGATCGTCCTGCGCCGCGGTCACCACCATCGCGCGCGTCGCGAAGCGCGCCCCCGAGCGCACCAGCCGCTCCAATTGGCCGCTCGCCTCCAGCTGGTCGAGGCGGCCGAGGGTGGCGATCACCCGCTGGCGGACCCGGCCACGTGATCCGCTCGGCTTTCGGCGATCTGGAGATAGACCCGCCCGCCCGAGGTCTTCTTGCGGAAGTACATCGGCTGCTCCCACCATGGAGCGTACAAACTTCCACTGCTACAAGCCACATGAATTCAAGCAAAATCGATCTGAATGCGTGGCACTACGTTTCCAGCCTGACCCACCTTCGACCCTAGGAAATCTGCGGCTTTCACAGCTACTCGGCCGTCCCAACTGTCGAAGATGGGCCAAACCGGAATGCCACGCTGTCCGAGGCTTCGGACGATGCCCAGCGCGCCGTAAGCGGCGCCGATGACCACGGCACCGGTCCCAGTATCGGGCCAATGCTCACCGACCGGAGCACATTTCGCTTGGAAACGACCGCCGTTGGTCATCGGTCTCTCTCACCCTGCTACGGCGTTGTGCCACGAGGCGCTAATTCGCGATGCAGCGGGTGAGCGCTCGCGCTGCATATCCAGTTCCCGCAATGAAAAACATGAGCGGACCGAAGCTTTCGGCGGCGGCGGCGCCCACGAAGTGAAGCCCCGGCACCGAAGACTGGAAGCCATCCCTCAGCAGCGGTGAGCCGCCGCTTCGGCGTATGGACCGAGCTAGATCGGGTACCAGGATTGAGCTGCGGTCAAGGTCAACGCGGTAGCCGGTCGCCAACACCACCCGGTCGACCTCGCGCTCGTTGCCATCGTCGAAAACGAGGCGAAGCCGCTCGCCGACTTGACTGGCCGAGACGACGCTGCGTCGGGCGGTCATCGGAATACCCGAGAGGCGCGACCGAAGCCAGCGGCTGCCCTCTGGCCGCATCGCACGCCGCGTCCATCGCTGCTGAAGTTCGGCCGGAAAAGATCTGAAGAAGCCCGGCAACTGGATGATCCAGTTGATCCCGAAGGGGCCCACCCCGCCCGCCGGATAGATGAGCTTGCGGAACTCAGTGTGTCGACGCAGCCAGTTGTCGCCGTCCGCGCGCCAGCGAATTACTGGCCCGCGCGCAAAGACTTCCACGTCCGAGTCGGCCTCGCGGAGCAGCGCCGCGAGTTCCAGAGCACTCTGCCCGGCACCGACGATGACGACGCGAAGTCCCCGGACGAACTCCGGGGCCTGCACGTCGCACGAGTGCGGGGCCAGCGTCGACGGAATAGCAGCGAACGCCGGCGGCCGTGACGCAAACAACTCCAGCCCGGTGGCGACCACTACCCGCTCGGCCTCAGCAACATCACCATCGCTCAGCGTGAGACGAAAGCCGGCTCGACCGGCCTCAAGCCGCGTCACACGACGCTCGTCAACGTGAGGCAGCGCTCGCCGCTGATACCAAAGGCCGTAGGCAACGACATCATCGCGGCGCAACCGCGGCCTCGGGAGCTTAACCCCCTGCTCCGCCTCATACCGATCCAGCGTCAGCATGCGGCGTGGGTCCGCAATGTGAGTTGCTCGCCACTCGGAGCGCACGAGCATTCCCTTCGGCATGTGGCGCCAGAAGCCCATGACCTCACCGAACACGCGCGCCTCCACTCCGGCCTGACGCAGGTGCGAGGCGACTGCGAGGCCATATGGTCCGGCGCCGATGACCGCGACCTTGCACGTCGACGGAGCTCGTGAGCTACCTGCGATGGCCGTACTGCCGCCCGGGCCAGTGTGGACGCAGGGTGCGCTATCGGGAGGGCTCGAGTAGGACAGTGCGTTCACCATTTCCCTCATCTTTAGGGTTGCGGCTGTCGACCGACGTACGAGGATCCGGCGGACACCCTGGCGCGCGCGGCAACGTCCGCGGGTGCGCACGCCGGGCTCAAGACGCAGATGAACGCGTCACTGACCTCTTCCACCAGCTCCACGGGCACGTGCGCGGTCGGCCCGGCCTGCTGTGCCATGGTCGCTGATGACGCGGAGGTGGCCACGATGCGCTGGCCGCGACGGGCCATGCGGGACATTGGCGACATGGCGTTCTCTCTGATTGTCCAAGAGTGTGAGCGCGCGGCATTTAAAAAACAGTAACGGCGCATCTGCGAGTACGCGCCGTTTGTCTTACCGGCGTTCGTGACCGGCGGGCGCTGGACCGCACCGTCGTAGGGACGACGCAGCGAGAGGCGGGGTGTTGCCCCGCTGTGCCGCGGCGCCGAGCGTCGTCGGAATGCTCCACCGCTTTGACAGGGCCGCCCGGCCTCTGAACAAGCGTAAATGACGAAGTGAGTTCTAATGTTTCATGGAAACAGGTCACGCAATCTCGATTTATTCATATTTGAAGTTGAGTCAGAATTCTTGTAGGCGGAACTCGGGCATTTGATGTCATCAGAGTTTTAATAGTAACGCGGGCATCTTGAGCAGACCGGTGCCGGTGGCTGGCTAAAGGTCGCCCGGCCGAACGCCATATTGGTGGACCAAGCTTCGAGGCGGGACAGTGTGAGCGCAACCGGGACTCTCGCCATTTCGCTCGATTTCGAGCTGTTCTGGGGTGTCCACGACAAGCGGGCGCTGGCGGACTACGGCCGCAACATCCTCGGCGGCCGCGAGGCGATCCGCCGCATGCTCGAGCTGTTCGCGCGCCACGACGTTCATGCCACCTGGGCAACGGTCGGGCTGCTGTTCTTCGATGACAAGGAGGAGTTGCTGCAGCACCTGCCGGCCGAGCGACCGCAATACGTCAATTGCGCGCTTTCGCCGTATCCCCTGATCGCGAACATCGGCGCGAACGAAAGCAAAGATCCGTATCACTATGGACTATCGCTGATTTGCCGCATTCAGGGCTGTCCGGGCCAGGAGGTCGCAACCCATACGTTCTCACACTACTATTGTCTCGAGGCGGGCCAGACCCCCGAACAGTTTCGCGCCGATCTGCACGCCGCCGGAAGCGCTGCCGCGCGGCTCGGCATTTCGCTGCGCAGCCTGGTCTTCCCCCGCAACCAGTTCAACCACGTCTATCTGGAAATCTGCCGGGACGCCGGCATTCGGACGGTTCGGGGTAATCAGCGCTCCTGGCTCTATCAAACCAAAGCGAACCGTAAGGAGGGCCTGATCCAGCGGAGCTGCCGTCGCCTCGATCACTACCTTTCCCTGTCGGGCGACAACAATGTCACGCCCGAGCAGCCTGCGGATGGCGTGATCGACATTCGCTCGAGCCGCTTCCTGCTGCCGGTGTCGGATCGCATCGGGCCGCTCGCCTCGCTCGCCCTCAAGCGAATCACCGATGGCATGACCCATGCCGCCAGGATCGGCCGGGTCTACCATCTCTGGTGGCATCCGCACAATTTCGGAGCGGACGTTGAAGCTAACATGAAGCTGCTGGCTTCGGTTCTGGATCACCGCAGGCGACTGGCCGACGCACACGGCATGACTTCGCGCAACATGGACGAGATCGCGCAAGTCAGCCGACTGGGCCTGGCGCTCGACAAGGCACCAACGAACGACAGCGCGCTCAGCCGCCAGCGGCTCGTTGGAGAGTCCCTGGGCGTCTGACCCTTACCATAATGAGTGAGCGATCGCCGGGCTGAGGGCCGCGATCAGCGAGGGGCGAGAACGAGCTCCGCCTGGACGTTCGCGCTGACGGTTTCCAGATCGGGCAGCGCCGCGGGCGGCGGCGCCGGCGCCGCCTCGGCCACCGCCGCTCGAAACATCGGCCGCACCGGCGGTTCGCCCGGCGCCTCGCCGACCCGCAAGGTCTCGATCGCCAGCACGCGCATGGCCATGCTGCCGGCCACCTGCTCGGCGCGTCTTCGGAGCGCTCCGATGGCCTCGATCGCGAGCTGGTCCTCGACCTGGCGCCGGGTCTCGGCGCTCAGCTGGTAGGTGAGGCCCCTGAGGAGCAGGCCGTCCTCCTGCAGCGCGCCGGCGAGCTCGAGCAGCGCTGCCGCCTCCTGTCCGGTCAGGCTGAGATCCTGCTCGGCGATCCAGGCGCCCGGGTGGCCCTCGTTGTCGCGCTCCTGGTAGACGCGATAACCGCCGGTCGCCGCGCGGACGCTCGCCACCGCTTTCGCCCTCTTGATGGCGGCGGTCATTGCCGAATTCACCGTCGCCTGCGCCTCGCGGGGCGCGGCTGCCTCACCGCGCGCCGAGAGGATCGCGACCAGCGTATCCTGCTCCACCTCGCGGGTCGCGGTCTCGCTCATGACCAGCTTGGTCCGCGGCGCTTCGTCGGCGAGCGCCGGCGCGGCGAGCGCCGCGGTCGCCGGCATGAGGACCAGGACGAGAGCCAGACGTCTCGCCAGCGATGATCGCCCCTGCGCCGGTGGCCGTGAGGCGGATCCGACTGGCGAGGGGCCTTTTGGATCGCACGCTGAAGCGTTAGGCATCCTCTGTTCTCTTGACCTCTGCGTTCGCGCCTGGGCGCTCAGTTTGGCGACCTGGCTCCAGCGCTCTAGCTATCAGAACCCCGCGCGCGCCGACAGCCACCTGTTGGAGGTCGAGCGTGCCCGCGGGCCTGCGCGTCGGCCAATGGTGCTCAGACGTCGAGCTCCTCGACCTGCCTGGCGTTGGCCTGGATGAAGGCGAGGCGCAGCTCCGGGCGGCGCCCCATCAGCTGCTCGACCAGCTCGCCCGCGAGCGCGCCCGGTCGCGGCGATCGATCTCGACCCGCTCGAGGGTGCGCGTCCCCGGGTCCATCGTGGTCTCGCGCAGCTGCCGCGCCGCCATCTCGCCGAGGCCCTTGAAGCGGCTGATCTCGACCTTCCGGCCCTTGAAGCGGCTGGCGATCAGCTGTCGCGGTCGGCCTCGTCGCGGGCGTAGGCGATCTCGCCGCCGGCGGCGAGACGGATACAGCGGCGGCTGGGCGAGGTAGAGGTGGCCGTCCGCGATCAGCTGCGGCATCTCGCGGAAGAAGAAGGTCATCAGCAGGGCTGCGATGTGCGCGCCGTCGACGTCGGCGTCGGTCATGATGACCACCTTGTCGTAGCGCAGATCGTCGCCCGCGGTAGGCCTTGCCGTGCCGCAGCCGAGCGCGGTCACCAGATCGGCGAGCTCCTTGTTGGCGCGCAGCTTGTCCGAGGTCGCGCTGACCGCGTTCAGGATCTTGCCGCGCAAGCGGCAGGATCGCCTGGGTCTCGCGCATCGCGCGCCTGCTTGGCCGAGCCGCCCGCCGAATCGCCCTCGACCAGGAAGAGCTCGGTGCCCTCGCGGCCGTCGATCGTGCAGTCGGCGAGCTTGCCCGGCAGGCGCAGCTTGCGGGTCGCGCTCTTGCGCGCGACCTCCTTGGAGCGCTTGCGCGCGAGCCGCTCCTCGGCGCGGCTCAGCACGTGGTCGAGCAGCGCGCGGCCGGCCTCGGCGTGGCCCGAGAGCCAGTGATCGAAATGGTCCTTGAGCGACAGCTCGACCAGGCGGCCGGCCTCGGGCGCGACCAGCTGCTCCTTGGTCTGGCCCTGGAACTGCGGGTTCGGATGAACAGCGAGAGCAGCACGCAGGCGCCGCCGAGCAGATCGTCGGCGGTGACCTGGGCGACCTTCTTGCGCCGCCGGTCAGCTCGCCATAGGCGCGCAGCGCACGGACCAGCGCGTTGCGCAGCGCCTGCTCGTGCGCGCCGCCCTGCGGGGTCGGCACGGTGTTGCAGTAGAGGCCGGCTGTAGGGCTCCTCGTCGAGCGGCCAGGCGATCGCCCATTCGACCCGGCCCGAGCCGCCGTTGAGCTGGGCCTCGCCGACGAACGCCAGCTCGGTCGACGCACTCGCGCCCGGCGAGCGTCGCCTTGAGGAAGTCCTCGAGGCCGGCGGGGAAATGGAACACCTCGCGCTCGGGCACGCCGGTCATGCCGGCGAGCAGCTCCGGATCGCACTGCCAGCGGATCTCGACGCCGCGGAACAGATACGCCTTGCTGCGCGCCATGCGGTGCACCAGCGCCGGCCGGAAGCGCAGGCCCTGGCCGAAGATCTCCGTATCGGGCCGGAAGCGCACCGTGGTGCCGCGCCGGTTGGCGGTGCCGCCCTGCAGCTCGAGCGCGCTCACCGGCCGGCCGCGGACGTAGCGTCTGGCGCCAGACCTGCCGGTTGCGCGCGACCTCGACCGTCAGCTCCTCGGCGAGCGCGTTGACCACCGAGACGCCGACGCCGTGCAGCCCGCCCGCGGTCTGATAGACCTTGGCGCCGAACTTGCCGCCCGAATGCAGCGTGGTCATGATGACCTCGAGCGCCGAGCGGTTCGGGGAACTTGGGATGCGGATCGACCGGGATGCCGCGGCCGTTGTCGCGCACGGTGACCGCGCCGTCGGCCTCGAGGCGGATCTCGATCCAGCTGGCGTGGCCGGCGACCGCCTCGTCCATCGCATTGTCGAGCAGCTCGGCGACCAGATGGTGCAGCGCCCGCTCGTCGGTGCCGCCGATGAACATCCCCGGCCGCCGCCGGACCGGCTCGAGCCCCTCCAGCACCTCGATGTCGGCGGCGGTATAGTCGGCCGGCGTGCTGGCCGGGCGCGGCTCGCGCCTGGTAGAGATCGTTCATGGCTCGCCTATATGCCCGGGACGTAGAAGGAAGACAAGCGACTTCGCTCCATATGCGGTAGGCTTGTCGACATGAGGCCCAAGATGTAGGCTGCGAAGGAGCGCATGTTGATGGAGAGGAGTGAACGCCGCCCGCCTGACGCGACGCTGGCAGGAAGCCGCCGGCGACCCAGTGCGGATGGCCGAGGCGCTGGTCGACGAGATCAACGATCCGACCACCGGTCTCGTGACGCGCGACTTCCTGCGTGCGGAACTCACTCAAGTGCGCGAGGAGATCGCGCACCCTGCGCGGGGAGATGAGCGTCGGCCATCGCCCAGCTGCGCGGCGAGACCACGTCGGCCATCGCCCAGCTGCGCGGTGCACGACATCGCGGGGTCGCGCAGCTCGAGAGCTGGCTGACCTGGCGGATGATCCCCTGCTCGGCGTGCAGATCGCGCTCGTCGGGATCCTGGTTACGGTTCTCTTCCAGGTGCTGCGCTGAGGCACGCCATGGCCGAGGACGTGATCGAGGAACAGGTCGAGGAGCGCGGCGAGCCGGCGGTGCGCACGCTGGCCATGCCGGCCGACACCAACCCCTCGGGCGACATCTTCGGCGGCTGGGTGCTCGCCCAGATGGATCTCGCCGCCGGCATCGTCGCGGCGCAGCGGGCGCAGGGCCGGGTCGCGACCGCGGCGCTCGACGGCATGTCGTTCCACAAGCCGATCCAGGTCGGCGATCTGGTCAGCTGCTACGCGAAGGTGGCCCGGATCGGACGCAGTTCGATGACCGTCCAGGTCGACACCTTCGTTCTGCGCGGCCGCACCGGCGAGGAGGTCAAGGTGACCTAGGGCCGCTTCACCCTGGTCGCGATCGACGAGCAGGGCCGCCCGCGCCCGGTGCCGCCGGAGGTGAGCTGAGGCGGCGCGCCCGTAGCGCGCCTTCTGCGAAGTGCGAGGACGACGGCAATGCAGCTCTATCTGGTGCAGCATGGCGAGGCGCTGCCCGCCGAGGTCGACCCGGAGCGGCCGCTCAGTGTGGCCGGCGAGGCGGACGTAGGGTGCATTGCCGCGTTTCTCGCCGGTAGCGGCGTTCGGGTCGCACGCATCCTGCACAGCGGCAAGCGGCGCGCCGAGGAGACCGCGGAGGCTCTCGCGGCGGCCCTGGCACCCGGCAACGCGCCGGTGAGCCGCAGCGGGCTGAACCCGAACGATTCGACCGAGAGCCTCGCACTCGAGCTCGCGGAATGGCAGGAGGACACCATGCTGGTCGGCCATCTGCCATTCATGGCCAGGCTCGCAAGCCGTCTGGTCGTCGGGCGGGAGGATGCCGGCTTGGTCGCCTTCGAGCCCGGCAGCGTGGTCTGCCTCCAGCGCATCGACGAGCACGGCTGGACCATCGCCTGGATGCTGCGCCCCGGCCTGCTGGCCTTTGATCGATGATCGCACCTTGACGGGGCCACCTTGATGGCGGATATCGCCTCGCTGCAGCCGGACGCGCTCTATCGCCGCTGCGACCCCGACACGCTGCCGTTCCAGACCACGGACGAAGTCGCCGAGCTCGATGAGCTGATCGGCCAGGAACGCGCGATCGCCGCGCTTCGCTTCGGCATCGGCATGCGCCACGACAACTACCATCTGTTCGCGCTCGGTGCGCCGGGGCTGGGCAAGCACACCTTCGTTCGCCGGCTGCTCGAGCAACGTGCGGCCGAAGAGCCGGTCCCTTGCGATTGGTGCTACGTGCACAACTTCGCCGAGCCGCACCGGCCGAAGGCGCTCTGCCTGCCGGCCGGCCGCGGCGCCGGGCTTCGTGCCGCGATTGACCGCCTCATCGCGGAGCTGCGCCAGGCGATTCCGGCCGTCTTCGAGAGCGACGACTACCGGACCCGCCGCCAGGCGATCGAGGAAGCCGCCAAGCAGCGCCAGGAGGCGGCATTCAACGAGCTGCAGGAGGCCGCCCAGGCCCGCCAGATCGCGTTGATCCGCACCCCGGTCGGCATGGCGCTCGCGCCGGTCCGCGACGGCGAGGTCCTGAACCCCGATCAGTTCAAGAAGCTGCCGCCGGAGGAACAGGAGCAGATCAAGAACGACATGGAGGAGCTGCAGCGCCGGCTCGAGGCGATCCTGCGCCAGATCCCGGAATGGGAGCGCGCGGCGCGGGCCGAGCTCAGAGAACTGAACCGCGAGGTCACGACCTACGCGGTCAGGCATCTGATCGACGAGCTGCGCAAGGACTACGCCGACCTCCCGGATATGCTCGGCCACCTCGATGCGATCGAACGCGACCTCACCGAGACCGCCGATCAGCCCCCGGGCGTGCCGACGCCGCAGGCGGTGCTGGCGACTGCGGCAGCGGGTGGCCCTCCGGTGCCCCAGGTTGATCCGTTTCGCCGCTACCGGGTCAATCTCCTGGTCGATCATTCCGGGACCAAGGGCGCACCGGTGGTCTACGAGGACCACCCGACGCACCCGAACCTGATGGGCCGGATCGAGCACATCGCCCAATTCGGCGCGCTGATGACCGACTTCAGCCTGATCAAGGCCGGCGCCCTGCATCGCGCCAACGGCGGCTATCTGATGCTCGATGTGCGCCGCTTGCTGCTCCAGCCGTTCGCATGGGAGGAGATCAAGCGCGTCCTGCGGGCGCGCGAGATCCGGATCGAATCGCTCGCCCAGCAGCTCAGCCTGATCAGCACCGTGACCCTCGAGCCCGAACCGGTGCCACTCGCCATCAAGCTGGTTCTGGTCGGCGACCCGGCGCTCTACTATCTGCTCAGCGCGCTCGACCCGGACTTCGGCGAGCTGTTCAAGGTGCCGGTCGATTTCGCCGCCGACGTGGACCGGTCGACCGACAGCACGCAGCTGTTCGCCCGCCTGCTCGCGACCATGGCGAAGCGGGCCGGCCTCCGACCGTTCGAGAGCGGCGCGGTCGCGCGCATGATCGAGCACGCCTCGCGCCTCGCCGACGATGCGACCAAGCTCTCGATCCGTGCGCGGACCATCGATGATCTGCTGCGCGAGGCCGATCATTTCGCGGCCCAGAACGGCAATCAGCGGGTGACCGCCGCCGACGTCCAGGCGGCGTTGGACGCCCGGGTCTACCGCGCCGATCGCATCCGTGAGCGGATCTACGAGCAGATCCGCCGCGGCACGATCCTGATCGACACCCGGCAAGCCACCGTCGGCCAGGTCAACGGCCTGGTGGTCAGCATGCTCGGCGGCTTCACGTTCGGCCGGCCGATGCGGATCACGGCGCGGGTCCGGCTCGGCCGCGGCCAGGTGGTCGACATCGAGCGCGAGGTCGAGTTCGGCGGCCCGATCCACGCCAAAGGGGTCTTGATCCTGCAGGGCTTTCTCGGCGCCCGCTTCGCCGCCGAACGGCCGCTCACTCTGCACGCGAGCCTCGTGTTCGAGCAGTCCTACGGCCCGGTCGAGGGCGACAGCGCTTCCGCGGCCGAGCTCTATGCCCTGCTCTCGGCGCTCGCCGAGGTTCCGATCAAGCAGTGCTTCGCGGTCACCGGCTCGGTCAATCAGCGGGGCCAGGTTCAGGCGATCGGCGGGGTCAACGAGAAGATCGAGGGCTTCTTCGACGTCTGCCGCCAGGACGGCCTGAGCGGCGAGCAGGGAGTGCTGATTCCGGCCGCCAACGTCGAGCATCTGATGTTGCGCCAGGACGTGGTCGAGGCGGTGCGTGAAGGTCGGTTTCGCATTCATGCGGTCGAGACGATCGATCAGGGAATCGAGCTTCTGACCGGTGTGCCGGCCGGCGAGCGCGGCGCCGACGGCTGCTTTCCGGACGGCACGGTCAATCAGCGGGTCGAGGCGCGCCTCGCCGCGATGGCCGAGGCGGTCCGCCGCTTCGGCGGCCGCGACGGCGACGAGCGTGGCCGATGACCGTCGCGTCCGGGCCGAGCGAGCTTGCGGTCCGGCGCATTCTGATCGCATTCGGCGCGTCGACTGCGAGCGGCCGGGCGCTGGAGGGTGCGGTCGAGTTCGCGGCCCGGCTCGGCGCCGAGCTCGAAGCGCTGTTCATAGAAGACGTCGATCTCCTGCGCCTGGCCGAGTTGCCTTTCGTCCGCCAGATTCGGATGCCCGCCGGCGGCGGACGGCCGATCCAGCGCCTCGAGCTGGAGAGCGAGCTGCGCGCTCTGGCGCGCCGGGCCGAGCGGCGCCTCGCCGACGCCGCCACCCGGCGCCAGATCCGCTTTTCCTTCAGGACCGCGCGCGGTCAGGTCGCGGCCGAAGTGACCGCCGCGGCGGAGCGAGCCGATCTGCTCGTCCTCGAGTCGCTGAGCCGCCCATTCGGACGCGAGACACGGCTCGAGATTCCCGTCCGCGCGGTGATCGCCCGCGTCAGTCGTTCGGTGCTGCTGGTGCAGCCGGAACGTGCCCCGAGCGGACCCATGCACGTGGTGGTCGAAGCCGGCGCAGCCGGCGCGCGAGCACTGCGGGTGGCCGCGAACCTCGCCGAGCGGTACGCCTGCCCGCTGGTCGTGACCGTGCGGGCGGCGGACGCCAAAGCCCGTCAGCGCCTGATCGAGGAGTGCACTTCCATCCTCAGCGCCCTGCCTGCCCCGGTACGGTATCGCACGATGACCGGGGACAGCCCCACCGAGCTGGATGCCTTGCTCGGCGCAGTCGCCAGCGGCACGCTCGTCCTCGACGCGGCGAGCAGTCTGCTCGAGCCCGAACCGGCCTGGCAACGGATCGCGAAGGCGCCCTGCACGGTGCTGCTCGTGCGCTGATCGTCGGCTCAGATCCCGGCGGCGACGCGGCGATCGAGACGCTCCAGCAGCTGATCGAGCTCGGCGTGATCGAGGGCATCGAGCGCGGCGCCCGGCGGCCGCAGCACCGGGCTCGCGAGCACGCGCCGACGATGCAGGATCTCCTTGCGGATCGCGAGCCCGATCCCCGGCTGCTGCTCGTAGCGGATCAGCGGCAGATAGGCGTCGTAGAGGTCGAAGGCCGCCTCCTCGCGGCCGGCCACGAACCGCTCGTAGACTTCGACCAGAAGCTCCGGGTAGGCGAAGCCGCTCATCGCGCCGTCGGCACCGCGGGCGAGCTCGAGCGGGTAGTAGAGCGCGCCGTTGCCGACCAGGATGGCGACCCGGCGCCGGCCGTCGCGCTCGGCCGCTGCACGGATGCGCGAGATCTTGCCGAGCCCGGGGCAGTCCTCGTGCTTGAGGACCTTGATCTGCGGCAGGTCGTCGATAAGCCGATTGAACAGAGCTCACGGAGAGGTGCACGCCGGTCGCCTGCGGGTAGTCCTGCAGGACGACCGGGACGTCCTCGCCGATCGCTTGGCAGAGTTGGTGGAGGTAGCCCTCGATCTGCTCGTCCGTGGCCAGGCCCGAAGGTGGTGCCACCATCACCGCGGCGGCACCGAGCGACATGGCATCGCTGGTCAGCGCGGCGAGCGAGGCGAGCCCGGGACTGCTCACGCCGACCACGACCGGCACCTCGCCGGCGACCTGCCTGAGGGTCGAGCGGATCACGAGGCGGGCCTCGTCATGGGTGAGCTTCTGCGCCTCACCCATCATGCCGAGGATCGTGATCCCGTGGACGCCGGCATCGATATAGAAGCCGATCAGCCGCTCCAGGCTCGTCGGATCGAGCGCACCGTTGTCGGCGAATGGCGTCGCCGCGATGATGAACACACCCTTGGCGGTTTCGTCGAGCAGATGTCCGGGCATGGCTTCACGAGCCCCCGAGCATGAGGTGGCCGATCCATCGGAGCACCTCGCGGTGTCATCTTCAAGACCAATCGGTCGACCGGCGGTTCGTCAGGCCATGGCCGGCGATCGGCCAGGCACGGGCCAGGTGCGGAGGATGCGTTCGCTGCATTTCGCGGCCGGAATTTACAGCGTTTCTGCAAATTCGCGGTTGACCAGCAGCCGGATGT
This sequence comes from uncultured Alphaproteobacteria bacterium, assembly GCA_963815435.1. Classification (GTDB taxonomy): domain Bacteria; phylum Pseudomonadota; class Alphaproteobacteria; order Geminicoccales; family Geminicoccaceae; genus DATAOG01. The sequence continues at coordinate 80,864 of CAWFGZ010000027.1, read as the reverse complement.
TCTGCAAATCGTTAGCTGAAACGTCCAAGTCGGAACCCTTCGGTGTCGTTCAACCAACACGCGCCACCAGGCATTGGCCCGCTCGAGGGGATTCGCTCTGCTGGAGCCAAGGCAATGCGCGAGGATCGCTATTCGGCTGACACACCGGCCATTCGAGATCTCTTTGCCGAACGACAGGTTTATGTGCGCGCCGGGATGACGAGCCGCTACGTCACCATTTCCCGAGCCCTGCAGATCTGGGCGACGCTCGGCGTCGCCATGCTCGTCGCGTGGCTCGGCCTTGCGTCCTACGCCGCGGTCGCCAAACACCTGGAGGCGGTGGCCCAGGGCCGCGAGGTCGCTCGCCTGGAAGCGGTCACCAAGGCGTTGCAGGCCAAGATCGAGGCGGCTCAGGCCGACCGCAGCGCACCGGCGGTCGCGCCGGCCTCGGACCTGGCGGTGAAGTTGGCCGAAGCGAAGGCGGCCCGAGACCGGGCCCTCACTCTGGCCAAAGCTTCAGCTGCCGAATCGGCCGAGCTGCGGCGCGAGCTCGCCCTGGCCGAAGACCAGCGGCGCGAATTGACGGTCGATCTCGACCGACAGACCATCGTGGCGAAGCTCGCCGCTCTCGGGCCGGGCGGGGCCACGAGCAAGTCGGACGCCGTGCCGGTTGCGGCCACCCTGATTACACCTCTGGCCCAGTCCGCCGGCGCAGACGCGGGCGCGGGCTGCCCCATTCAATGACCGGCGGCCCGGCGCGCAGGTACTCAGCTGGCGGCCGCGACCGGCGCGCCGTGGGCGAAGCCTGACGCCAGCTGGCCGATGCGCCTGATCATCGAATGCAGGCCATTGGCCCGGGTCGGGCTCAGGTGCGCGCCGAGGCCGATCTGCTCGAAGACGCGCGGCGGGTTGTCGAGAATCTCCTGCGGCGCGCGATTGGAGTAGAGCCGGAGCAGGAGCGCGATCAGCCCCTTGACGATGAAGGCATCGGAGTCCGCCCGGATCCGCATCCGTCCCGTCGCGGGATCGAGCTCGGCGACCATCCAGACCTGCGACTGACAGCCCTTGACTTTGTTCTGCTCGGCATAGTCCGCATCCGGCAAGGGTTCGAGCCGCTTGCCGAGGTCGAGCACGTACTCGATCCGCTCGCGCCAGTCGTCGAACAGCTCGAAGTCTTCGGCGATCAGCGCCTGTTCCTCGGCGATCGTCGGCGCCTGCTCCATGATCTCCCGCCTGTCGTCGTCGTGCTCGCGTTGATCATATGGCCGTGTCGGTCACGACTTCGACGACCGAATCGGACCGGAATCGCCAGGCTGTGGTCTCGACTTCCCGCGCGCGGCGCGGGAACGCGCCAGTGAGCGCCGACCCACTTTGCTCGGAGGACGTCAGTCGATCGACAGACAGCTCGCGGATCGCGTAAGCTCATGGCATGGCGCGCGCGTCAGCCACCCCACCATCGCCCTGGACCGTCGAGGAATTCCTCGAATGGGAACGTCAGCAGGCGGAGCGCTACGAGTATCTGCAGGGGCTGATCCGCATGATGGTCGGTGGTACCGCCGATCACAATACGATCGCGCTCAACATCGCGGCCGCGCTTCGGGCCGGGCTCCAGAGCAGCCCTGTCGGGTGTTCATGGAAGGGATGAAGGTAAGGACCGAGGCCGCGGTAATGTATCCGGACGTGGTCGTGACCTGCGCCGATGTTCCGCCGAAGGATGATGTGGTCGGGGAACCTGCGTTGGTGGTCGAGGTGCTATCACGCTCGACCGAGACATTCGATCGCGGCCCCAAATGGGTCGCCTATCAGAGCCTTGCGAGCCTTCGTCAATACGCGCTCGTATCGCAGGATGAACTCAGGATCGATCTGTATTCCAGGCAAGGGGAGGGCTGGACCTATCAGGTGCTCACAGGTCGCAAGGCCAAGCTCCGCCTTGCAGTCGGCGATTTCGACATGAGCATGGTCGAGATCTACGAGGGCAGTTCGCTCGACCCGCGGCGCCGCGCGGCCGCTGGCTGATTATCCGCGCTCGGCGTCGACCAGGCGGTCGACCGCATCGAGATAGGCCTGCATGTCGAACTTGCGCTCGAGGCCGCGGGCGTTCATGTAGCGCACGGTGCCGAACACCGGCCGCTCGGGCCAGGGTCGATCGTGCAGGCCAAACGTCCAGGCGACGTTGGCGTATGAGTTCGGGTCGCGCCCGTCGAGAAAGTACTTATTGTTCAGATGGAGGGTGGTCGCGAAGGCCTCTTCCGGGGTCTTCGACCACTCGAGGATCTTCTTGGCCCAATACATCCGCATGGTGTTGTGCATGAAGCCGGTGTGGACCATCTCGCGCATCGCAGCGTTCCAGTAGCGATCCCCCGTGCGGGCAGTTTCCAGCTGCGCGCGCTCGTAGAGGGCAGGGCGCTCGTCGCTGCGGTGCCGCTCGAGGGTCGCGCGGGCCCAGCCCGGCAGGCACGAGTAGCGATCGTAGTCGTCGTTGTAGTTCACGAAATTCGCCGCCAGCTCGCGCCGGACGACCAGCTCCTCGAGATAGGAGCGGCGATCCTCGTCCAGGCCCGATCCGCTGCTGCGAACCCGGAGCGCGACCTCGACCGGTGAGATCTGTCCGAAGTGCAGATAGGGGCTGAGCAGCGAGCATTGAAATGCCCCTGGCTCGCGCCGCCCGTCGGCGTAGCCCTCGAAGCGGTCCTCGAGAAAGCTCTTGAGGCGCTCCCTTGCGGCGCTCGTGCCGCCCAGAAACCGGCGCACCGGCGGCACGCTGGTGTCCAGCTTCAGCCGGTCGAGGGCCACGTCGACATTCGACAGATCGACACTCGATTTCAGGTCGAGCCTCCTCGGCGCCCCGCTCGACCGCCGTCTCGTCGAGCTCGCCGAGATACTCGTCCCAGATCCGATGCAGCTTGGGCCGAAGAGTGCGCGCCGCGCTTTCCTGCCGACCCGAGGCGACTTCGACCGGCACGACGACATCGCCTTCGACTTGGACCACAGGGCAGGGCGCCTGCCTGGCTAGAGCCTCGCGCCAGCGCTTCTGATGACGCAGATAGCCGCGATCGCAGACGACCAGCGCCGCCCGCCCGGCCAGACTGATCGCGACGTCGCTCGGCTGGCCGCGCCGGATCACGAAGGCGATGCGGCGCCTGCCGAGGGTCCGCTCGACCTCCTGAAGCCCCTGGAGCATGAACGCGTAGTGGCGCCGGTTGGCCTCGGGATAGTCGTCCATCAGGCCGAACCCGACCACCAGCGGCAGCCGCTCCGCGTTGGCCTCGCCGATAGCGTGCTCGAGGGCCGGATTGAACGACGCTCGCTGTGACTGCTGCATCCAGTACAGGACGTAGTCGCCGGGCACCGGATTTCGGTCATTCAGCTGCTGAAGGCGCGTCGTCTCGATCATGCACAGATGGAGCTTGGGTCAACGGCTGCGACGGTGAGGCCGGGCGCGGCGCCACGAAACGTCGTGTGCGCCCATGCCGCGGATGACGCGGCGAGAGCGCAACCGAAGTGTCGCATAACCACCTTGCCTGGTGCTCGCTAAGGCTTGCCCGGACGCTTGGCAAATCGGTAGACTGACAACCAACCAGCAAAAAAGGGGGACGATCATGACCGAAACTTGAACGAACATCAGGTCTCCGATACTTCGCCGGCCGAGATCAAGTCCGAAAAGCATAGCCTTTCGCGGCGTCGCTCCTGATGCTGGCGCCGCGGCAGTGGCGACCAGCGCGCTTGGTTTTCCGTTCATCCGCAACGCCAGAGCCGCGACGCTCGAGCTGCGCTGGCTCGGCTGGGAGCATTACAACGTCAAGGAGCTGACGGCCGCCTTCGAGCAGGAGCACGGCGTCAAGGTCTCGGCCGGCTTCTTCGACGGCAACTCCGAGGCCTACAACAAGCTGCGCGCGGGCGGCACCCAGGATTTCGATCTGGTGATGGCCGATGGCTTCTGGCCGCGCCTCTACGCCAGGCAGGGCCTGACCCAGCCGGTCGACTACGGCACGCTCGCCAATATCGAGCACGTCTTTGCCGATTTCCGGCCGCCCAACTACATGCTGCTCCAGGCCGAGGACGGCTCGGCGATGATCGCCGCGCCCAACTGCTGGGGCGGCTACGGCTTCACCGTCAATACCGACCAGGTTGCCGACGAGGACGAGGAGAGCGTCAGCCTGCTGTTCAACGAGAAGTACGGTGGGCATCTTTCGACCAGCGCCCGATTCGAGGAGAACATCGCGCTGGCCGGCGTCCTCGCCGCCCACGAGATGGGCACCATGGACAAGGCGCGCCCGGACGGCAAATCCTTCAACCCCTATGTCCTCACCGACGACGAGCTGGCCCGCTGCAAGGATCTGCTGATCAAGCAGAAGGGGCTCCTGGTCACTCGCTGGAACGACGAGGACACGCTCGAGCGGCTGCTGCGGGCGGGCGTGGTCTGGGCCTCGCCCGAGTGGTCCGGCATCTACCGTCGGATCCGCTTCGACGAGCTGGACGGCAAGACCGACCTGCACATGCGCCACGTGCTCAAGCCCACCGAGGGCGGGCTCGGCTGGGTCGACACCTGGGCGATCACTTCGGGCGTCAAGGACAGCGAGAAGCTGGAGGTGGCGCAGAAGTGGATCAACTTCCGCCTGGCCAAGGATAGCATGAAGACCGTGGCCATGGAGATCGGCTGGGCGCCGACCGTGGACGTGCGCGACATGTTGCCCGACCGCTACGTCGAGACCCTGTTCCTGAACCAGACCAGCGCGATCAAAGGCCTCTACCAGTTCGACGCGCCGTCCTCACCCGAGAAGTGGGAACGGATCTGGTCGGAAGTCGAAGCCGCCTGAGGCCGGCAACCAAACGCGGGCGGCGGCCCGATCTGATCGCTGGTCGCCCCCGCCTCTCGGAAGGCTTCCCGGATGCTCGAGGTCTGGGGACGGCGCAATGCCAGCAACGTCATGCCGGTAATGTGGGCGATCGGCGAGCTCGCGCTGCCGCACGTGCGTTACGACGTCGGCGGCTCCTTCGGCGGCCTGGATACGCCGGCCTATCGCGCCATAAATCCCAACGGCCGGATTCCCACGATCCGCGACCAGGGCGACATCGTGTGGGAGTCCAACGCGATCGTCCGGTATCTCTGTCGACGCTACGGCCAGGGCAGCCTGCTGCCTGACACCGAGCGGCATTGTACGACCGCCGATCAGTGGATGGACTGGCACAAGACCACCCCCTATCCGCCTTATATCGAGCTGTTCTGGGCGATCGTCCGGACCGAGCCGGCGCACCGCGATCCCTTGAGGATCGCTCGGCTGGCGGCCTTGACGGCAAGCTCGCTCGAGGTCCTCGAGCGCCATCTTGCCGGGCGGGCCTTCCTGCTCGGCGAACGTCTCACCATGGCCGACATCCCGCTCGGACCGATGATTCACCGGTACCTGGTGCTGGAGGTCGAGCGGCCCGATCTGCCCAACATCAGGGCCTGGTACGAGCGCCTCTGCGCGCGCCCGGCGTTCCGCGAGCACGTCATGTTTCCCTTCGGCCGCCAGCCCTCGGAGTGGTACGTGCTCGAGCGGCGGGGCGCTGCGGCTGCCGCAGAATGAGCCCGGTCCTCGAAACGCACGACGTCGCCAAGCGGTTCGGCCAGGTCGAGGCGATCCGCACGGTCGATCTCGCGATCGGGCAGGAGGAGTTCTTCGCCCTGCTCGGTCCCTCCGGCTCGGGCAAGACCACGATGCTGCGCATCATCGCCGGGCTCGAAGTCCCCGATGCCGGCCGGGTCCTGATCAACGGCAAGGACGTCACGCGCCTGCCGCCCTACGCCCGCAACATCGGCATGGTCTTCCAGGACTTCCTGCTGTTCCCGCATCGGACGGTCGCCGAGAACATCATCTTTCCGCTGCGCATGCAGAGGCGAAGTCCGGTGGAACAGGCGCAGCAGCTGGAATGGGTGATGGATCTGGTCCGCCTCAAGGGTTTGGACGAGCGGTTTCCTCATCAGCTCTCGGGCGGTCAGAAGCAACGCGTCGCCCTCGCGCGCGGCCTGGTCGCGCGGCCCTCGGTTCTGCTGCTCGACGAGCCGCTGGCCAATCTCGATCGCGAGCTCCGGCGCGAAATGGAGATCGAGGTCCGCCGCTATCAGCAGGATCTCGGGATTCCGTTCATCTACGTGACCCACAACCAGGAGGAGGCGCTGACGCTCTCCGATCGCATCGCGGTCATGCACGACGGCCGCGTCGAGCAGGTCGGTCCCAAGCTCGAGATCTATCATGACCCGGCCACCCGCTTTGTTGCCGCTTTCGTCGGCGCGCCAAACCACATGCGTGCCCGAATCGACGAGCAGAACGCCCACTTCGCCAGGCTGCACTGGGGCCGGCTCGATCTGATCAGCCGCGCGGTGCCGGGCGCCCGCGAAGGCGATCTGGTCGATCTGTTCCTCAAACCCGAGCGCATCCGGATCGTGATCGACGGTGCCGAGATCGGCCCGGAGCTCATCAATCAGCTGGACGGCACGCTGCGTGACGTCATCTTCAAGGGGCCCTACATCGATTGCCTGGTCGAACTCGGCGGCGGCCAGGAGCTGACCGTGAGCGCGCCACCGGAGACGCGAGGTCTGGCCCGGGGCGCCACGGTCGGGATTGGCTGGCCGGCCGAGGCGGCCGCTGTCTTTCGGGCCGATCGGGCATGAGCCGCCTCGAGCAGCTGCGCTTCGACCCGCGCCTGCGGTTCCTGCTTCTCGCCTTGCCGGGCGCGCTGTTCGTCCTGGTCTTTCTGGCTCTGCCGCTCGCCTCCATCGTGGTGTTCAGCTTCTGGCGCACCGAGAGCTATGTCATGATTCCGGAGTGGAATCTCGACAACTACCGGACGATCCTCGGCGAGCGCACCTACCTCACCTTTCTCGTCCGCTCGCTCGCCATGGCGCTCGCGGTCTCGCTGATCTGCCTGATCTACGCCTGGCCCTGCGCCTATTTGATCGCCAGGCACGGCGGGCGCTACCGCCTGGTCCTGGTCCTCCTGACCGCGGCGCCGTTCCTTACCGGAATCCTTCTGCGCATCACCGCCATGCAGCAGATCCTCGGCCCGATCGGCCTGCTCAACATGGCGCTCACCACCTTCGGTTTCGCGCCAATTCAAGCGCTGATGTACACCAATCTCGCGAGCGCGGTCGGTCTGGTCTACCTCTGGATTCCGTTCATGCTGGTGGCAGTTTATCTGTCGCTGCTCAACTTCAACTTCGACCTCCTGGAAGTCGCCAAGGTTTGCGGCGCCACGCCCTGGCGGGCGTTCTGGGCGATCACCTGGCCGCTCAACTGGATGGGCACGGCGATCGGTATAGTGCTGGTGGTCGTACCGACCATCGCCTCGACGGTCACGCCGCGCTTTCTCGGCGGCCCGAACGGTGCGCTCTATGGCAACATTCTCGAGCACGAGTTCGGCGCTACCGGCACCTGGGCGCTCGGCTCCGCGATGGGAGTCGTCCTGTTCCTGGTCTCGCTGCTCGCCATCTTCCTGATCTGGAAGACGGTCGATCTGCGCCGCTCCGGCTTCACCGGAGCGCTGGAGTAGCCATGGCGGCGGTGGGTTCCAATGGCCGTGCCGGCATCGCCGTCCAGACGCTGCTGCTCGGTCTGTTGTACATTTTTCTTTATTTTCCAATTCTTTACATAGCATATCTGTCACTCATGGCGAACAGCGTCTGGCCGTTTCCGCCGGTCTGGACCGCCAAATGGTACGAGCGCCTCCAGATCATGAGCGACTTCCATGAGGGGCTGCTCAACAGCTTCCTGATCGGGCTCGGCACGGGGCTTCTGTCGGCATTGTTCGCGACCGCCGGGGCGATCGGCATTCTCCGCTACAAGGTGCGCCGGCGCGGCCTTCTGATCGGCTTCTACGTTGCGCCGCTGTTCGTCGCCGAATTGCTGATCGGCATCTCGACGCTGATGTTCAATCGCAACGTGCTCGGGCTGCCGGGCAACATCCCATCCGCGATCCTGGCCAACGTCGCCTATGGCCTTGCCTTCGCCTTCCTCGTGATCCTCGCCCAGCTGGTCCGCTACGACTGGCGGCTCGACGAGGCGGCGATGGTGTTCGGCGCGCGCCCGCTGCGCACCTTCTGGGAAGTCACTCTGCCCAACATCTGGCCGGCGGTGCTCGGCGCCTTCCTGGTCTCGTTCATCCTCGGCTTCAACAATTTCGAGATCTCGTTCTACAACCTGGGCGCGGTGCCGACCCTGCCGACGGTCGCCTGGGGCACGCTCCGCCACGGCATCGAGCCCGAGCTCTATGCGCTCGCGACCCTGGTCAACCTCGCCGTCTTTCTTCTGCTCTTCATCCTCTACCTCCTGCTCCGCACCGGCCTCCTGCGCCTCGGCGTTCCAGAGGAGTGAGGGAGACTTCGATTGACGAGACGTGACTACCGGCCTGACGAAACCCTGTTTCGGCAAGGCGATCGGAGCGACTTCGCGATCCTGATTCTGGCGGGCAGCGCCGATGTGCTGCGTCAGGCCGGTGATGACACGATCGTGCTCGGCACCGTTCAGGCCGGGGAATTCGTCGGTGAAATGGGCCTGCTCGAGGGCCGCCCCCGTAATGCTACCGTCCGCGCCGCATCACGCGTGGAGGCCGAGCTGATCGAGCGCCAGGCGTTCCTGGAGCGGGTCAGCCACGAGCCCGAGCTCGCGCACAAGCTGCTCGTCCGGATGAGCTCGCGGTTGCGCGACGTCGAGGACATGCTGGCCCGTGTCTACATTGCCAGGAGCAGCGAAGATTCTGGTAATGGCCAGCACGCCGGTCGAGACCTCACCGAAGAAGGCGGCGCCTTCGATCGTAATGGCGGCAACCACCTATGGTGCCCAGTTCTTCGTGGGTACCGCGCCGATTCGAATCCCTCACCTGCCGTTCACGGTCGGCCGCGCGCCCGACGAGCGCGACCCGGTTTCCACGACCACTCCCGATCTCGCCATCCCCGAACCGGAGCCCTACCGCTTGTCGCGCGCGCATTTCAGCTTCATCGCGCAGGGCGGCGAGGTGCTGGTGCGCGATCTGCACAGCGCGCTCGGCACCATCGTCAACGACCAGCCCCTCGGGCGCGATTTCCCGGTCGACAGCGCGCCGCTCCACAAAGGCGAGGGGTTTGTCAGGTTGATAAGGATGGAGCGCAAGATCTGCTGAGCCACTTAGCCCTTTCAGGCAGTCAGGCTCGCGGCTTGCTGCCAGGCGACGAACGCCTGATTTCGAAGCAGCCGATGCGTCTTGGCAGAGACCAGGTGGCGGCAGGTGGTGAAGGTGTTGGCGACTGCAGCGTGAAGGGCGAGGAAGCGTTGGGCCGACCCGGCGGAGCGGAAGCCCTGCATCTTGCGCTCGCGTCGCCGGATCGGCACATGCGAGCTCTCGGCCCGGTTGTTCTTGCGCTTGCCTCGGACATGCTCGCTGGACAGACCAAGCTCGCGGACCGCAGCCGGGTAGGCGCCGAGCCGGTCGGTGACCAGGGTCGCCGGCACGATGCCCTGCTTCTTCAGAAGCTTACGCATCAGCCGGAGCGCGGCGCGCTTGTTCCGCTTGCTCTGCACCAAGGCGTCGAGGATCTCGCCCTCGGCATCGACTGCGCGCCACAGATACATCCAGCGGCCGCGGATCCTCACAAACATCTCGTCCAAATGCCACGTATCGCACGGCCGACCGCGCTGCCGTCTGAGGCGTCGGGCGATCAGCGGCCCGAACCGCGCCACCCACACCCGGATGGTCTCGTAGCTGACGGTGATTCCGCGCTCGGCCAAGAGGTCCTCGACATCGCGCAGGCTCAGGGTGAAACGCGCATACAGCCACACTGCATGCTGGATGATCGGCTTGGGAAATCGGAAACCGCGATAGGGTGCGTTCGTCATCCCGCTCGGCTAACCGCCCCGCGCCATTCGTGCAAGCCCAACCTGACAAACCCTGGCGAGTTAAGGGCGGATCTGCGCGGAGAAGCGCGCTTGGGACCGGCCACTCCGGAGCATCTGCGTTTGGCGTTCACGCCAACTCGGCCGGCCATCCCGCCGCCACATCCTCGACCGCGCGCGGGCGCTCGGACGTGTTTCTCGAGTTGGCCAACACGCCCGCTGTCTACCAGCTGCCCCGCCCCGGCACCGGCGCTCGCGGGCAAGGTTGAGCGCGGGCTTCGCGCCTTTCAGTTCGGAACACAGGATTAGTTAGCGCCCCGCGTTTGCCGCGTTGCTCCGCGCTGTGCTATCTGCCCCGCCCATGGCCCGCCTCTTCGCGGTCATCCTGCTCATCTGTGCGCCCGCGGCCGCAGCAGAGCCGCCTTGCCCGCGCGGAAACCTGACAGGCCAGGTGACCCATGCGCGACGGCGACACCATCGTGGTCGGCGGCGAACACGTCCGCCTCCTTGCCATCGACGCGCCCGAGGACGGTCAGACCTGCCAGGCGGCCGGCCAGGAGTGGCCTTGTGGCGACGCCGCTGGAGCGGCTCTCGCGAAGCTGACCGCCGATCTCGAGGTGCTCTGCCGGGCCCCGGCCCGTGATCGTTACCGCCGGCTGCTCGGCACCTGCTTCGTGGGCGACCTGAATCTCAACGCCTAGATGGTGCGGCTCGGCTATGCCCTGCCGTGGATTCCGAGCCACGGCGTCCCCGGCCCGGACTACGGCGCCGAGGCCAAGGAAGCCCGCGCCGCGGGCCGAGGCATGTGGCGCAGCGAATTCGTCGAGCCCTGGGTCTGGCGGCACAAGCGGCACTGACCGCCCACCTGCCCTGCCGCGGACAGATCCGAACCGGTGGGGTGCGAACCCGGTGCGACGGGTGCGACGGGTGCGACGCCTGCGACGGTTCGCAGGCAGGTTCGCACCCTCAGAGGACTCGAAAGCTCAGGAAACCCGCGGCTTTCAGGCCGCCGGGTGCGACGGGTAGTGCGACCTGCGAACCCGGAATCCGGCCCTGTCGCTAGCGATTTGTCGCGCGGGGTCCTCCTGGTATCAGTATTCGTCAAGGAAGGACCCAGATAATCTTGACTAAATCATCGATTTTACTTTGTGTGTCCACTTTGATGTGTCGAGTGCTCCCCTCATCATTACCAAACTATAGCTAGATTCTTTGACGTGTTACAAGGCTAACACTTGCGCGCCCCTCGGCAGCAGAACAGCCCGCCTGGGACCAGGACGGGCTGCTACGCACACGCTCTTCGAGCTTGCTTGGCACTACATCTTGTGATGGACGCTGTCAAGCACTCAAGATACAGCGTCCACTCCTGCCGCAGCGGCCGTTCGCCCGCCCCGGCGCAGACCAAAGACGGGCGCGGTCATCGTCTTATCTGGCCAACGGCTGCTCTTTCCGTGCCTCGGCAGGAAGCAGGCGGCTCGTCTCTTTGGGATCGACGCGGATCTCTGCGTGCCGGATCAGCGTGCGGATACCGTTGTGCACATCCTGGCTCGTGATCTTGGGATTCTCCTCCCGTGCGGCGAGCAGGATTTCGTCACGACGCGCCTCGCCTCTCGACCCGATCAGCCTTTGAATGCAGCGCTGTACCGTCACCGCCTTGGGCGCAGCGCCGTTCGGTTTCACTTTCGGTTGCTGCACCTTCGGCTTCTTGGTTGCGGCGCGCCGGCGGGCATGCGGAGCGGCGGCTTTCGCGAGCGCCTTGAGCGACGCCGGTGTCTCCTTCAGCTGATCGGCGAGATCTTCACCCGAGACCTTCTCGATTTCAGCAAGTGCGGACTGCGCGCCCTCGCGATAACCGCGCTCGTAGGCAAGGCGGGTCAGTTCTTCGATCCGCCGGCGAACTTCTTTCTTCAGGTCCATATCTTCCTCCGTAGAGCTTGCCTCGCACTAGCTCAATCGTAGATTGATCGTCAAGGGCTAGATCACATGCAGTTTCGACACCTGCCTACTCCTGGCGAACCGACCGACCGTCCCCAACCACGGCGGATGATCCATCAGCGGATGGTACCGTGCAAGCGCCGGATGCTGCCACCCTATGGAACTGCTGAAGCGGCCTGCACCCAACGTGATCCGCGAGAGGCGCATGATATCGATCTTCGCCACCGCTGCGGCAATTTACAGGCCTGTCCCGACCGGCGGCGTAACAAGACCAAGAATAAGGGTCAGGCACATTCAAGCGTGTTTCTTGAGCACTTGGGTCACGGGTACCGACACGGCGACGAGCTTTTGATATCGGGGGAAGGAGAGGATGATCCCGCCCGGAGGAAGCGTGAGGTCGCCGCTTATCTCAACGGTCAAAGCGCCGTTCTTTTCGTAAGCCCGGTACGACAGAGACCCCCATGCCGTCGGGAGTCCCACGACGCGGACCCCCTTGCCGGAGAGCCACTCAGGGATAAGCCCGCCGCCGATGATGAGCGCCTTCTCGTTGCGATTCTCGTACGCGAGGAACGACCGGAACGCATGCACGAACTCGGCATGGATCCAGGGATGTGGCATGTCGCCCCGGTAGTGGTTCTCATCGTCGGGCCACGTCTGGTCCGCCCAGCACAGGAATTCCCTCGGATTCAGGTCGGCGAGGTAGTACTCGAGGCGCTCGTGCGCCTCTTCCCACTTGCCGCTCCGGATGAGCGTGTCCACGATACGGAACTCGAAGAGCCCGTATGTCGGACGGCGGCCACTCGGGAGTCGGGTGCGGAAATACTCGTAGTGGTACTTACCCGCCTGCCAGAAAGCGTCCTGTAGCGCGGGCAACATGAACGGCAACTCCTCGCAGAGGCCAGCGAGCGTGCAGGCGCCCGGAAAATCTTGGTCGCCGCGGTCCAGAGCCGCCGGGATGAAATCGAGATCGAATTTCCTCATGCTTAGTTCGATCGCCTGGTACAGGTCGCGACGGACCTCCGTCACAAGATGGTCGTACTCGTTCGCGAGCTCCGTGTTGCCGAGTTCGCGGCTCATGTACGCCATTTCTTTGCAGCCGAGGAGCCACCACATATTGTCCCAGAGCGTGACGACCTGCAATTCGAGCCCGTAGCCTTCGTGGCTCGCGTTCGGCGGCAGGACCCCGAAGAGCACTGTATCCCGGTAATGGTCGATCCGGGTCGATTGCCGAAGCGCCTCCGCATACCTCGCAACGTCGTTTGCGCATTCAAAGTAGCGGCGCAGCACGCCGATGTCGCGTGTGAGGCGGTACGTCTCCGCCACGAGGTGGATGAACTGCCCGAACCGGTCGTGCTGGATGATGCCCGGGTACACTGCCGGGCCCTCGCCGCACGGAATGTCGCCGTTCTCCTTCTGGAGCGCGACGATGCTATCCAGAAAATCGAACACGGGTTGCGGATTGCCGAGGCGGAGCATCGCCTTTGCGACGCAGCCGCCGTCCCGGATCCACCAGGACTTCGTCGTAAACTCGCGGGCCGCCGATGAACTTTCCGTCCTTCACGTGCATCTGCATGTAGCAGAGCGACGCGTGCAGGATGTCGGAGAGCTCGGGCCGACTGTCGATGTCGATTTGGACGAGGGACGCGAGACGTTTAAAATAGTGCCGCACCTCCTCTTCGCACATCGACCACAAATCCGACGGAGCCTGTCTGCCCGGGATCGTGCGCGGAACGTCCTTCTCCCCGGTCTTCCCCACCGGCACGGCGATGTAGTAGTCGGAAGACGAGCGGGTGAGGGAATATGAGAAGCTCCCAACTCCGGCGCGGTCCGTGCCCAGGGCGTTCGTATTCGAGATGGTACCCATCGCGGTCGGCGCCGACAGGGGTAGGACACGCGTCCGGCGTTCGCCCTCCGCGGAATCGCAAACGCTATAGAAGTATCGGCGGTTACTCCTCTTAAGGAGCCGCTTGAATTCGAGGCGTCCGGCGGGCGCGCGGCGGGGATCCGCCTGCTTTTGCAGAGGCGGATTCACTTTGTACGGGGTGTATAGGACGTGCAGCGTCCCGCTGCGGGGCTGCCCGATGTCGTTTTTCACGCGGTAACGTACGAGAAGATATGGTTGCTCTCCGCCCGGCCGCGCCACTAGCGCCGAGATTTCGAGCATGACGCCCGATTGCGCCTTGAAGCGGACGGTCGGGATCGGCAGATACCCCTCAAGGAGCTCGCGCGAGACGAAAGTCATCTCGTCCAGCTCGCCCTCGAGTGTAAACAATGGATAGAGAGCGCCGCTCCAAGGGGAGGGCTCGATGTTGCCGTGCTGGTCGACGAGGGCGGGGGAATGGCCTCCCGCGCCGATCGTCATCCAGTAGCGCTGCCTCTCGTATGCGGTTTGGGCGATACGCTCAAGCAGCCGGCGGTAGATTGCCTGTTTCATTAGATAACCTTTGGTTTCTCCTAACACACGCGGGACCAAAAGCTTTCATTAGGCCTGGGCTTCGAGCTCGCGGCCGGAAACCGGAACGTCGCTTGTGATGGTGGCAGTATGAGCGGGCAATTCACAACCCAGCCCATACGAAGCCGTTCGACCGGTTCAAGTCCCGAAACGCCAACAGGGCGTGCTCTGCTGTGTCCGCCATCGAATGCCAGCATCCCGAGCGCCGCGATCGGGACGCCCTGCGCCTGGTTCTGCCGCATCGGCCGTCAGCCCAGTCTCAAGCCCGGATCGCATCGAACGGCAACGTCGGCAGCCGCGAAGGATTGAAGGCGGAGATATCGACCGTACTCGCCCTTCCCTCGACGATGAGCTCGGCCATCGCCTCCCCTGTGCCTGGGGCATTCAACAACCCCCAGACGCTGTGGCCCGTGGCCACATAGGCGCCCTCTACGCCGGGCACCCGACCCATCAGCGGCAGACCGTCCCTGGTCATCGGCCGGTAGCAGGCCTGCGCGGCCACGACATGAGCGTCGGCCAGCGCCGGCGCGAAGGTCCGGATCAGCCTCTTCAGCTGCTCCTGCGCGCCGGCATCGGAGGTGATCTCGGCGGGATCGGGAAGCAACAACAGCTCCTCACCCGAGAGGCCACACACATAGGTGGTGCCGTCGGGCCGAGGAAGCACTTCGGGCGTATCGACCGAGCCGTCCTCGGCCTCGCAGTCGACGAACAGGGCGCGCGGCGAGATGGAGCGCGGGTTTCGGAGGATCACGCTGTGACCCTTGAGACCGTAAACGATCGGCAGTGGCAGCCACTGCGACGCCAGCACCGACCATGGCCCCATCGCGATTACGACAGCATCACCCTCGATCAGCTCGCCGTCGACCACGACACCTCGGATTCGTCCGCCACGACCCGAGCTGACCTCCACGCCCGAGACGCGGCCGATCTGCAGACGGGCACCCCGCGCGATCGCGGCTTCCATCAGACCTTCCGTGAACTCCGCCGGATGAACCTGAGCGGTCGTCGCCGTGGTGCCCAGCCGCTGACGGACCACCGCCTCTGGCGCGATCCAGTCCGGCGGTGCGAGCCGGTGATGCTGGCCCAGCGGGCGACGAGCGCTGGCCACAACGCTCAGCGTCTCGAGCCGCCGATAGCCCCATCTGCCGTCGAACTCGACGGCGAGCTCGGCATGGAGTTCGAAGCTCCTCCGGGCGAGCGGCGCAAGCGGCGAGCCGTCGCACCAGTCGAGGGCGATGAATCCGCCGGACTTTCCCGAGGCGGCGCAGGCGATCCCCGTCCGCTCGATGACGACGACCTCCACCTGCTTCAGGCTCAGGAAGTAGGCGATGGCGGCGCCAATCACGCCGCCGCCGCAAATCAGAACGCGCATCGGCACATCACTCCCACCCTCGTTGTCTGCGTAGCACAGCAGGAACGGCGTCGGCACTCCGATGCGACTTCAGGCCGTTCAAGCTGCATCGCGATAACCTGCGTGCGCCGCCAGCATCCCCAGACCCACAATCAATATCGCCTGCGCCGGCTCATGGCGGGCCTGACCCTGTCTCAAGCGTGGCTCACATCCCGCCGTCGCACCGGCAGCCGAGCAGGATCGAACGCCGAGACGCGACGGTACTCGTCGTTCCCTCGACGTTGAGCTCGGGCATGACCTCAGGCGATCGCGCCGAGTTCACCACCGCCCTCGATTGCAGTCTTGCCTGGCGAGCTGGAACCGCGCATGGTCGCTCTTCGGAAGCTGGTATCTGGGGAATCTCAATTCTACCTAATCTGCAGCGGTTCGACCGCTTCGCGATATTCATCATTGTCGCGATGACGGTCGCTTCTTGTCGGTATGCCTCAAACGATACGACATTTCCCCAGGCCCTCTTTACGAAGCATGTCATCGATTCGACCACTCAACCGTCCAACTCCCACTGCAAAGACATCGCCGATTTCAACGGAGACGGGGAAAATGACGTCGTCGTGTGCAGTGCGGGCGGCGACGGCCTCTGGTGGTATGAGTGGCCGAGTTGGACCAGACACGCCATTCGCTCCACCGGCCGCTATTCAACGGACATGCAGGTGGGCGATATCAACGGGGACGGCCAGATCGATATCATGGTCCCAAAGACACCCGACGGCAACATCGGCAACGACATGTTTTGGTACGAGAACCCGGGCGGCGACGCGACCGGCACCTGGCCGGAGCATCACATCGGCGCTCAGGGCTCGCACGACGTGGAAAAAGGCGATTTCAACGGCGACGGGCAACTCGATGTCATAGCGCGCATGGGCGACACCGGCCTCTTCCTCAACCAGAACCACGGGGCGAGCTTCCAGAAGGTATCGATCGGTTCCTCGGGACAGGAAGGGACCATTGTCGGCGATTTCGACAGCGACGGCGATATGGACATCGGCTCCGGCGGCGACGGCGTCCGATGGTTCGAAAACGTCGACGGTAAAGGAACGTCCTGGAAGACCCATGAGATCGACGGCGGCTGGCCCGCGATGACCGGCATGGCCGCCGGCGACGTCAACAATGACGGCAAGACCGATATCGGCATCACCTGCTCGGAGAGCGCGAACTGCTCGATGGTGTGGTACGAGCAGCCGAGCTGGAAGAAGCATACCATCGCCACAGGCGTCTCCTATGTGCACACGTTCAAGTTCCGCGACATGAACGGCGACGGCTGCCTCGACGCGGTGTGGGGGGAAATGCATCAATCGTCGCAAGACCGCATCGCCGTGTCGTACAACAGGGACTGCAAGGGCGATGCGTGGGACACGCAGGTCATCGACACCTCCGGCATCCACAACCTCCGCGTCGGCGACATCGGCGGCGACTACGACCTTGATATTTTCGGCACTAACTGGAACACCGGTTCGCCCGACAAAGGCGCCCTGAAATGGTTTGAGAACATGTCGCAGCTGCCGCCGAAGGTCGGGCCCGGGAGTGGTTGCGGCGGCACGACGACCAATGGACCCACAGGCGAAACAACAGGAGGCGCGACTACCGGCACCACCGGCGGCACGACCGGGAGCACAATTGCCTGCTGCATCGGGCTCGACAGCTGGCATTACATCCACGCCGACGCGAGCAGGGCTGGAGGTCCGACCGGCGGCTACTTTGGCCTCGGGTTCGCCGATCTCAACCAGGACGGGTTTGTGGATATCGTCTCCGGCAAGTATTTCTACATGAAATCCGGGCGGAGGAATGGACGGCACCTGGACGCGCACAACCTTACCGCAGGAGGCGGATGCGCATCTTCTCATCGACGTCGATGGCGACGGCAAGGCGAACGACATCATCGCGGAAGCGCTTCCGAACCTCTACTGGATGCATGCAAACGACGCGAACGGCACTTCTTGGACGGCGCATAAAATTGCGGGCGACCTGCCGAAAACCGGACATGGTGACGGTCGGACCATGCGCGCCGCGCACCTGGTGTCAAGCAACACCAAGCCGGATTTCGTGGTGACAGCGGGTGGTGGCGACTACCTTTTACAGGTGCCATCCGATTTCCGGACCAACGGGAACTGGCCGCATGTGAAGATCACCTCAACCACGCACGATGAGCAAAAAGGGCTTTGGCTCGGCGATATCGACGGCGACGGCAACATTGATGTCGCCGCGGGCGAGGGCAACGGCGTGACCGGCGTCTATTGGTACAAATCCAGGCAAAGGCGGCGGCAGCTGGGCGGCGCACAAGATCGGCAATACCGATGCGCCATCGGTAAAAAATATCGGCGTCGCCGATTTCAACGGCGACGGCCGTCTCGACATCGCTGCCGTTGAAGAAAACCACAATGCCGGCGTGTACTGGTTCGAGCAACCCGCTGGACGAGGCGACAACTGGACCAAGCACAAGATAGGCAGCGGCTATGCAGAGCTCGACAGCCTCTCCGTCGCGGATATCAACGGCGACGGGCGGCCTGAAATCATCATCGGAGAGATATTCAGCCCCATGCGCATCATCGTGTTCGAGAACAAGAGCAACGGTGCTTCGTTCACAGCGCATACGGTCTCGAGCGGTAAGGAGAGCCACAACGGCGCTGTCGCGGTCGACCTCAACGGGGACGGCAAGAAAGACATCGTGAGCATCGCCTATTTCCACGAAGCGGATCTCCACATCTGGCGCAACGACGGCGCGCCCCGATGATTCGCTCCCAAAGAGGAAGACGCCCTTCCAGGTTGTCTGGTGTCTTTGCAGACGCCCTTCAGCGGCGATCGGTCCCTCCGACACCCAGCCGCGCAGAGCCCGATGGTCGGGCTCGGTGCAACGCCGTATTCGCGAGCCTGATCGGGCGTCAGCGGCCTCGCGAAGCCCGGAGGATGTAATTTCCACGGTTGCCGTCGGCACTCCGATGCGACGTCAAGGCTTGTTCAAGCTGCATCGCGATAACCTGCGTGCGCCGCCAGCATCCCCAGACCCACAATCAATATCGCCTGCGCCTGCTCCTACTGCCGGCCGCCCCCGAGCCCTGCCGGATCGCCCATCGCGTGCCACGTCTTCGCAGGGCTCCTGCCATGATCGTTCATGCGGGGAAGCCCACCGGATCAAGCGGCGAGAAGCAGACATCCTCCTTGGCGTGCGGCTAAACTGCGCGCTGCCAGGCGTGAAAATGCTTTGGGGGTCGATGCGCCCGACAGGAGATCCAACTCAGCGGCCGAGCCACGGGTTTGTCAGGTTGGGCTTGCACGAATGGCGCGGGGCGGTTAGCCGAGCGGGATGACGAACGCACCCTACCGCGGTTTCCGATTTCCCAAGCCGATCATCCAGCATGCAGTGTGGCTGTATGCGCGTTTCACCCTGAGCCTGCGCGATGTCGAGGACCTCTTGGCCGAGCGCGGAATCACCGTCAGCTACGAGACCATCCGGGTGTGGGTGGCGCGGTTCGGGCCGCTGATCGCCCGACGCCTCAGACGGCAGCGCGGTCGGCCGTGCGATACGTGGCATTTGGACGAGATGTTTGTGAGGATCCGCGGCCGCTGGATGTACCTGTGGCGCGCAGTCGATGCCGAGGGCGAGATCCTCGACGCCTTGGTGCAGAGCAAGCGGAACAAGCGCGCCGCGCTCCGGCTGATGCGTAAGCTTCTGAAGAAGCAGGGCATCGTGCCGGCGACCCTGGTCACCGACCGGCTCGGCGCCTACCCGGCTGCGGTCCGCGAGCTTGGTCTGTCCAGCGAGCATGTCCGAGGCAAGCGCAAGAACAACCGGGCCGAGAGCTCGCATGTGCCGATCCGGCGACGCGAGCGCAAGATGCAGGGCTTCCGCTCCGCCGGGTCGGCCCAACGCTTCCTCGCCCTTCACGCTGCAGTCGCCAACACCTTCACCACCTGCCGCCACCTGGTCTCTGCCAAGACGCATCGGCTGCTTCGAAATCAGGCGTTCGTCGCCTGGCAGCAAGCCGCGAGCCTGACTGCCTGAAAGGGCTAAGTGGCTCAGCAGATCTTGCGCTCCATCCTTATCAACCTGACAAACCCTTAGAAGTGGGATTGATCGTGCCTATCTCGAAGTGTGGCTAGTGTTCTGTCCCGTTGATACGGGAGCAAAGTCGTTGAAGCTTGGCCAGGATGGAATCGGCGGTGGCGGTCCAGACAAAGGGTCTGCAGGTCTGGTTGTAGTAGGCGACGAAGTGATCGATCTTGGCAACCAGGTCGCGCACCGAGTGGAACGAGCCGCGCCGGATCGCCTTGTCGCTGATGTGGGCGAAGGTCAGCCCGCTCGCCTGAAAGAAATCGACCACGGCCTCTCGCTCGCTCCTCACCTTCGCCTCGCGAACAATCCGGCCGCTCGGGTCGACGATGCAGATGCTGCTCCATTCCAAGGAGACGTCGATCGCTGCATAGTGCTCCATGGCTGCCCCTCCGTGCTGATGCTTGGGCGGATCTTCGGACCCGTTCCGCCATCACCGTGAGGGATAGCCGCCTCCCGCAGAAGCCGCGGCCCGGCCCGATTACTGCATCTCACGTAGCTCTTCGAGATATTCTCGACCTCCCCGATGTCACTGACGGAGCTGCACGCTCCCTCATCCAGCTGCCGCTGCCACCGCCACGCCGGCGCGAGCGCCTTGACCAGGGTGCCGGGCTGCGGCTTTGAACTCGGCACGATTGCGGTGCCATCTGGCGCCACGATCCGGCCTTCATCCTCGACTTCGTGAATGCGGCCGAGGAGATCACCCTGCATCCCGCCTGCGGGTGCTGCCTAGTGTCAGTTTCTTCGGACGATCTCCGGACGGCGTCCGCACCATCGTCGAAATTGGCTGATTTGCTTGGCGTCCCCTAGGGGACTCGAACCCCTGTTTTCGCCGTGAGAGGGCGACGTCCTGGACCGCTAGACGAAGGGGACGCGGCGGGCGGGACCGGCCCTATGTAGAAGGCCCGCCCGGACAAATCAAGCGCGCGCCGGCCGCTCAAGCGTCGCGTCGCAGCGCGCCCACCAGCTCGATCTGGCTCGACCATAGAAAAGCGTCGATCGGCCGTACCCAGGCGAGGCGATAGCCGCCCTCGACCAGGATGCGGGCATCGCGCGCGAAGGCGGCCGGATGGCAGGAAACCAGGGCGATCCTCGGGACCCGGGCCGCGGCCAGCCTGGCCGCCTGAGCGGCCGCCCCGGCGCGTGGCGGATCGAGAATCAGGGCATCGAACCGATCGAGCTCCACGGCGACAAGCGGCGCCCGCTCGAGATCGCGGACCTCGGTCGTGATCCGCGGGCCGAAGCCTGCCCGCTTGGCCGCCTGGCGCAGCGCCGCGAGCATCGCGCCGTCGGCATCGACCGCGCGGACCACACGGCCCCCGGCTGCCAGCGGCAGCCCGAGGGTGCCGCAGCCGGCGAACAGATCCGCGATCCGTCGGGCGTTGCCGATCGCATCGACCACCGCGGCCCGGATTGCGGCTTCGGCAAAGTCGGTCGCTTGCAGAAAGGCGCCGGGCGGCGGCTCCACGGTCACCTCGGCAAAGCGCACCTGCACCGGTCGTCGGATCGCGAGCGGCTCGGCCGGCGTCCGTGGGGCGGCGCGCCAGGCCACGCGCGCCAGGTCATGGCGCGCGGCGAATTCGGCCAACGTTTCGCGGTCGGCAAGGTTGGGTGCGAGCGGTGCGGTGAGCAGCAGATCGAGGCCGCTCGCGCTCGCCATGATGTCCAGCTCGCCGCCGCGTCGTGCCAGGTCGAGCTGCCCGAGCAGCGCGCGCAGCGCTGGCAGCAGACCGACGATCTCGGGCAACGCCACCGGACATTGGGTGATCTCGATCAGCTCGTGGCCGGAGCGGACGCGGAAGCCCAGCCGGGCGCCTCCGGCTCGAGCTGCGAAGGCCAGGCGGACCCGCCGGCGGCTCGCAGGCGGCGTGATCCCGGGCGCCTCGACGATCACATCGCCGAGGCCCCGGCGCGCCAGCACTTGGCTCACCTGCCGTCGCTTCCAGGCGGCGTAGTCGGCGGCCGGCAGATGCTGCAGCTGACAGCCGCCGCAGCGCCCGAAATGGGCGCAGGGCGGTCGCGCCCGCGCCGCCTCGCTGAGCCGCGCCGTCGGTTCGGCGGCGAAGCCCTCGCTGCCGCGGCGAGCACGGAGCCGGACCTCGAGGCGATCGCCCGGCAGAGCGAGCGGCACGAACACTTTCGTGCCCTCCAGCCAGGCGATGCCGTCGCCGCGTGCCCCGACCTCCTCGATCGCCACCTCGACCAGGTCGCCGATACCGGGCGTCATCGCCGCGCTCAATCTTCCGGCTGGAACCAGAGCAGGCTCAGGCGCTCGCCGGTCAGGGGGTTGATCACGAGCAGGAACTGCCGGCCGGAATCCGCGGCGCCGAGCAGCATCAGTCTCTGGCCATCGGCCACCATCTGCTCGACCCGGGCGCCTTTGGGCAAGGCGAGCGTCGCTGGCTCAACCTGGGCGGGGCGGCGCTCCGTGCCGGAGCGGGTCAGGACGAGGACCACGAGCAGCGCGCTGCCGACCAGCAAGGCGGCCCCGCCGGCGATCACAAAAGCCTTGAGCAGGCGCGGGATGTTGTCCACCTTATCCGCCGATGCCGCATCGGACCCTGACCGTGATCGCCGACCCGGACGACGCCGGCCAGCGCCTGGACAAGTTCCTCGCCGGACGACTGCCGGAACTCTCGCGCGCTCGTCTGCAGGCCTTGCTCGGAGCCGGCGAAGTGCGGCGCGATGGCGACCTGATAACCGAGGGGGCGAGCCGGGTCAAACCGGGGCAGCGCTTCACGGTCGGCCTGCCGGAGCCGAAGCCCGCGCGGCCCGCGCCCGAAGCACTGCCGCTCGACGTCCTCTACGAGGACGAGCACCTGCTGGTCCTCGACAAGCCGGCCGGTCTGGTGGTCCATCCGGCACCGGGGCATGCCTCGGGCACCCTGGTCAACGCGCTTCTCGACCACTGCCGGGGCGCGCTTTCGGGCATCGGCGGCGTGGCGCGGCCGGGCATCGTGCACCGCCTCGACAAGGACGCGAGCGGCCTGATGGTGGTCGCCAAGCACGACCGGGCCCACGTGCGCCTGTCGGCGCAGTTCAGCGTCCACCGGATCGAGCGGGTCTACCAGGCGATCGTCTGGGGCGTGCCGCCGCGCCCGGCCGGCTCGATCGACCGGCCGATCGGGCGCCATCCGCGCGAGCGCAAGCGCATGGCCGTGATCGCGGGCGGCAAGCGGGCATTGACCCACTACCGTCTCGAGGAAACCGCAGGCAGCCTTGGCGCGCGCCTTCAGCTCACGCTCGCCACCGGTCGCACCCATCAGATCCGGGTTCACCTCGCCTCGCTCGGCCTCGGCATCATCGGCGATCGGCTCTATCGGCCGCGCCGCCGTACCGAGCCGGGCCCCGAGCTCAAACAGTGCCTGGCCGAATTCGACCGGCTCGCGCTGCATGCGCGCGTGCTCGGCTTCGAGCACCCGATGAGCGGTGCCCAGCTCCGGTTCGAGCGCCCGGCACCGGCCGAATTCGACCGGCTTTTCGAAGCCTTGAGAGCGGAACTCACCCGTTTACATTACGTTAACCATACTGAGCGCAAGCTGCGGGCATAGCTGCCCCTCGCGCCCGCACTGGATTTCCTGTCCCTGAATCAGGTATGATTCCGCCGCGCAGATTCGGAGAGCAATGACTTTGGCCCGCTTTCTGACGGTCCCTGCGGAGGGATCGAGCCTTGCGCGCTATCTCGACGAGATCCGGCGCTTTCCGATGCTGGAGCCGGACGAGGAATTCGTGCTCGCCAAGCAGTGGCAGGAGCACGGCGACGTCGAGGCGGCGCACCGGCTGGTGACCAGCCATCTCAGGCTGGTGGCCAAGATCGCCATGGGCTATCGCGGCTACGGCCTGCCGCTGAACGAGATCATCTCCGAGGGCAATGTCGGTCTGATGCAGGCGGTCAAGCGGTTCGACCCGGACCGCGGCTTTCGCCTCGCCACCTACGCCATGTGGTGGATCCGCGCCGCCATTCAGGAATATATCCTGCACTCCTGGTCGCTGGTCAAAATGGGCACCACGGCGGCGCAGAAGAAGCTGTTCTTCAATCTGCGCAAGCTGAAGGGGCAGATGCAGGCGATCGACGAGGGCGACCTGCATCCCGAGACCGTCAAGAAGATCGCCGAGCATCTCGATGTCACCGAGAGCGAGGTGGTCGAGATGAACCGCCGGCTCGAAGGCGGCGACCATTCGCTGAACGTGCCCCTTCGGGTCGACAGCGAGACGGAATGGCAGGACTGGCTGGTCGACGAGAGCGCGAGCCAGGAGACCGCGGTGGTCGAGGCCGACGAATACGATCACCGCCTCTCGCTGCTGCATCGGGCGATGGCCGTGCTGGGCGAGCGCGAGCGCCATATCCTGACCGAGCGGCGCCTCAAGGATCAGCCGACGACCCTCGAGGAGCTGAGCGCGCACTACGACATCTCGCGCGAGCGCGTGCGCCAGATCGAGGTGCGCGCGTTCGAAAAGTTGCAGCGGGCGATGAAATCGCTCGAAGCCGAGCAGGCCGCCAATGCGGTCGCCGCCCTCCCGCAAGCGCGCGAACAGGCGGCCCGCCGCCCGTCAATCTGAACGCGACTGCGCGGTCGGCCGTAAGCCGGCGATATCGCAAGAACGCCGGCCATCCCACGTGCGGACGGGCAGGCTCTCCGATGACGGCCTCAGTGCGGCTTGCGCGGCGGCCAGACGCGCCTGGCGAGCGCCAGCATGTTCTGGCCAAGGATCTTGCGCACGTCTGTCTCGGCGTAGCCCATGTCGAGCAGGCCTAGGGTGATCTCCGGAAATTGCTCGGGGACGGCGACCTTCATCCGGGGTCCGTCCTTGCCATAGCCGTGCGCGGGCGGAAACCAATAGGCACGATCGAACCCCGGCGGATCCTGGTCCAGCCCAAGATCGTATTCGTAGTCGAGGCCGAGGCCGACGTGATCCGTGCCGATCCGCTGCACGAGATAGTCGATGTGGCGCAGAATCGCGGGCGTGCCCGCGTCGGGGTCGCCGAGGAACCGCCCGATGCCGTTGACGCACACAATGCCGCCGGTGGCGACGCAGGCATCGATCTGCTCGCCCCGGATGTTGCGACCGTTGTCGGCGAGGGCGAGCGGGTTGGCGTGGCTGTAGATGACCGGCGCTTGTGAGGCCGCCATGATGTCGAGGCTGGTCCGGTAACCGGTGTGCGAGCAGTCCATGAGCATGCCGGCGGCGTTGATCGCCGCAACGATCCGTCGGCCGAGGGGTGAGAGCGGGATGTCGTCGTCGTAGCAGCCGCCGCCAATAGCGTTGTTGCGATTGTAAGCCAGATGGATCTGGCGGACGCCGAGGTCGTAGAACAGCTGCACCACCTCGGGCCGCCCGCCGAGCGGCACCCCGCCCTCGAGGTCGAAGGCGACGGCGAGCTTGCCTTCGGCCTTGGCGCGCTCGACGTCGCTCGCGTCGTCGACCGCGACGAAGCGGTCGGGCCGGGCGCGCAGCTGGGCGCGAAAGCTCGCCAGCGTGGTCAGGATCTGCGGCAGCGGGTTCATGTCCATGCCGACGTTGATCGAGACGAAATCGACCCCGTTCGCGCGATGTCGCTCGAGCGCGCCGATGTTGGCGTCCGGATGGAGCGGCAAGCAGGAATGGCTGTCCCAGATCAGGGCGTCTTGATGCAATGCCGCCGCCCGCAGCTTCAGGTCGTCCATCGAAGGTCCTCTCGCCTCGATACGCTTGCATGGGGATGACGCCTACTGAGGCCGGTTTTAGCCGGGCTTCTCGGGTCGCCAAGGATCGACGCGGCGAGCGATTACGTCGAGATCTGAATAGCAATGCGGCGGCGCCGGGCGCGGAAAATGGCCGCCGGCGAGGAGGGGAGTGAGCCAAGGCTACGACGCGATCATCATCGGCGCCGGGATCATCGGCGCCGCCACGGCCTACGAGCTCGGCAAGCGCGGCTGGCGGACCCTCAACCTCGACAAGCTGCCGGCCGCCGGCTACGGCTCGACCGGCTCATCCTGCGCGATCATCCGCACCCATTACTCGACCCTCGACGGCGCGGCGCTCGCCTACGAGGGCTTTTTCTCTTGGGACGACTGGCCCGGCTACCTCGGAGTTTCGGATGAGCGCGGCTTTGCGAAGTTCATCAAATGCGGCTGCCTGGTCATGAAGACCGAGGCGAACGGTCACCTGCGCACGATCTGCCGTAACATGGATGCGCTCGGCATCCCCTGGCAGGAGTGGGGAACGGAGCGGATCAAGGCGCGCCTGCCGTTCTACGATCTCAACCGGTTCGCGCCGCCCAAGCGTCCGGACGATCCCGGGTTCGGCGCGCCGAGCGGCGGGGCGATCTCGGGCGCCGTGTTTTTCCCCTGCGCCGGCTACGTCAGCGACCCGCAGCTCGCGACCCACAACGTGCAGCGGGCCGCCGAGGCCAAGGGTGCGCACTTCCGCTTCAACAACGAGGTGGTCGCGATCCGGCGCGAGCGGGGCCGGGTGCAGGGCGTCACCCTGGCTTCAGGCGAGTCGCTCGACGCCCCGGTCGTGGTCAACATCGCCGGGCCGCACTCGGCCAAGATCAACCGCATGGCCGGGGTCGAGGAGGGCATGCGGATCACGACCCGCGCGCTCAAGCAGGAGGTGGCGCACGTGCCGTGCCCCCCAGGCTTCGACTTCGAGCGTGACGGCCTGGTCACGTCCGACAGCGACATCGGCTGCTACTGCCGCCCGGAGCTTGGCAATCACATTCTGATCGGCAGCGAGGATCCGCCCTGCGATGCGCGCGAATGGGTCGACCCCGACGACTACGACCACAACTTCTCCGAGCAGTGGCAGGTCCAGGTGCAGCGGGTCGCCCAGCGCATCCCGAACCTGCCGGTGACGGCCCCCGTAAAGGGGATGGTCGACCTCTACGACGTCACCGAGGACTGGATCCCGATCTACGACAAGTCCGATCTCGACGGCTTCTACATGGCGATCGGCACGAGCGGCAATCAGTTCAAGAACGCGCCCGTCGCCGGCGCCATGATGGCCGCGCTGATCGAGACCTGCGAGGCGGGCCGCGATCACGATCGCGAGCCGGTCCAGTTCCGCCTCACGCGCATCGACCGAAGGGTCGATGTCGGCTTCTACTCGCGCCGGCGCGAGATCAACCCGGAGAGCAGCTTCTCGGTCTTGGGCTAGACCGGCCGATCCGATTTCGCGCTCCTTCGGCGCCCTCAGACCTTTCGGGCGACGCAGTCGCGATAGGTCTCGCCCGAGCGCTCCAGGAGAGCTTGGTCGCCCTTCGACCAGAAGGTCGTGGTGCCGTCACTGTACTTTGCGCCGGACGCGGCCGGCACGTGAGGTAGCCTGACCCGCTCGCCCTGCATGTCGATGACGACGCTGTCGAGGTCGGTCTCGAACACGGCGACGAACTGCTTGTCGCCGCACTGATACGCCACCTCCCGATTGGCCACCCGCTGCTCGTCGGCGCTGCAGCCGGCCAACGATGCAGCAACGGCGAACCCCACGAAATAGCCGCGTCCGGCTGTTCTGGTCATGATCGCTCCATCCCGCGCGCCGACGTCAGCCGCGCGCCTTCAGGATGTCCCGGATCTCCTCCAGCAGGGTCTCCTGCCGCGGCGGCGCCGGCGTCTTCTCGGGCGCCTGCTCTTGCTTGCGCCGCAACTGGTTCATCCCCTTGACGACCAGGAAGATGGCGAAGGCGATGATGACGAAATTGATCACGGCGTTGATGAAAGAGCCATACGCGATGACGGGGGCGCCGGCGGCGCGCGCCGCGGCGAGTGACGGATAGTCCTGGCCGGAGAGGTTGATGAACAGATCCGAGAAGTCGACGTTGCCTGTGACCAGGCCGATCGGCGGCATGATGATGTCGTTGACCAGCGAGTTGACGATCGCGCCGAAGGCGGCGCCGATGACGATCCCGACCGCCAGATCGACGACGCTGCCGCGCATCGCGAACTCTTTGAATTCCTGCAGCAACCCCGACATCTCGAGACCCTCCCGACGTCAATTCAGTCCGGAGAGATAAGACCCGATACGTCGGTGGAATGAAAGTGGATTGGTGGCGGGGCGCGATACGCCTCGCCGCCCGGCGGCCTTGAGAGCTTGCGAGGGAACTTTTCGTGATGGCGGACGTTTGGCGCATAGGCCCACGGGGTTGGCGCAGCCGAAGGTGCCGGCGCGGCGTGACTTCGTGGGGGCATCTGGCTAAGATGCCACTTGAGTTCAGCGGCGTCGGGAATTGGGCCCCAGCTTTGCCTGGGCCAGCCAACGCTAGACAACATGGGGTCGCGATGGCGAACGACAAAAGCCGACTTCCGGCGAGCGGCCAAGAGAGCGCCGCAACTTGCCCCGATCGGCCGCCGCTCGGACGCCGGATTCGACCGTTGGCTGGGCGGCCAGCTGCGCAAGTTGTACGACGACGTGCTGAGCGAGGAGGTGCCCGAACACCTGGTTGAGGTGGTCAGGGCCTTCGACGAGGAGCCAGAAAGCAAGGGCGACGACAACTTGAGGGGCCACGGCGGGAACGAGCCGGCCCGCCAACGCTCGCGCCGCGCGACGGCCGATTGACGGCGGGAAGAGCCTTTGCGGCGCAGAAATCGGAAGGCGCACGACCCATGAGCGATCTGTCCCAGGCCATCGCCCGTCAACTGCCGTATCTGCGGCGCTATGCCCGCGCCGTGAGCGGCAGCCAGGAGCAGGGCGATCGCTTTGTCCGACTTGGCCTCGAGCGGTTGCTCGAGGAGGAGCTTCGGCCCGACATCGAGCCCGGCGAGCTGCGCCCGATTCTATTCCGGGCATTGCATGACGTCTGGCGCGATGCGCCCGCACTGGACCAGGCCCCGGAGCGCGCGCTGGCCGACGGCTCGATCGTCGCCTCGCGCATCGTCCAGCTGGCGCCGCAAAGACGCGAGGCTCTGGTGCTGACGACACTGGAGGGCTTCTCGCTGGAGCAGACCGCGAGCATCCTGGGGGTCGAGCCCGCCGCGGTGGCCGACCTCCTGGTGCAGGCGCGGGCCGATCTGCGCGCTCAGGAAGCGACCCGGATCCTCATCATCGAGGACGAGCCGGTGATCGCCCTCGATATCGCGAGCACCGTGTGTCAGGACGGCCATACCGTCATCGGCATCGCGACGACTCACGCCGAGGCGGTCGCGCTCGCGGCACGTGAGCGACCAGGCCTGGTGCTCGCCGACATCCGGCTGGCTGACGACAGCTCCGGGCTGGAGGCGGTCAACGAGATCCTGCGGCACTACGCGGCGCCCGTCATCTTCATCACCGCGTTTCCCGAACGCCTGCTGACCGGTGAGCGGCCGGAGCCGACGTTCCTGATCACCAAGCCCTTCGATTCCGATACGTTGCGGGTGTCGATCTCGCAGGCTCTGGCGACGTCCAAACGCGTCGTGACCCAACCGTAGCGGCACTTGTGCCATGGCGGTGGCCCCGGTCCCAGAGGCGCCGTCGAAACCGCGCCGCTGGAATAGCCTGCGCGCCCGGATGGCGTTGATCCTGGGTCTGGTTCTACTCCTGCCATGCGCCTACGCGATCAGCCAGGCCGTCGAGGTCTACTACCAGAGCCTCTCACGCCTGCAGGACACCCTCGAGCGGACCGCCAACCTGGTCACCCTGAACCAGATGGAGTTCTTCCAGAATACCCGCCGGTTGCTGCTGCAAATCGCTGCCACGCCGGAGGTCGCCGCCGCGTGACGGTGAGGCCTGCTCGACAAGCCTCGCGGGTGCACTGGCCAAGAATGTCGGCTTCGACAACTTCGCGCTGACCAACGATCGGGCCATCGTGGTGTGCAGCAGCACGCCTGGCCTGTTCCGTGCCGATTTGGTGGATCGGGACTGGTTTCGTCTGTTGAACCAGGGGCGGGGCTTCGTGGTGAGCGAGGTGCTGACCGGTCGAGTCAGCCAGGGCCCGAACATCGTCGCCGCGATCCGGCTGGTCGACAATTCAGGTCACTTCGGGGGACGCTCTCGGCGAGCGTCAATCTCGCGGTGCTGGACGCACGCGTGCGGCGGCTCACGCTGCCCGAAAACGCGATCGTGTTTCTCGCCGACCAGGATGGACGGCTGCTGACCTCCAACCTGCCGGCCGGTGGCGATGGGTCTGACCGGCCATCAGCGCAGGAGATCGGTGATCTGCTGCGCTCGGCTCGCCAGTGCGGCACTGGCGATGAGTGCCGCGGATGCGAAGCGCTCCTACAGCGTGCGACCCATCGCCGGCACGCCGCTGCAGGTCGTCATCGGCCTGCCCAATCTGAAAAAGTGGTCCTGGGCGGAGCACGATCTGCTGCAACGGGTGATAAAGTCGGTCCTGATGCTGGCGGTCGCCGTGGTGGTGATCTGGATCGCGACCGATTTTCTGGTGAACCGCCACGTCGCCGCCCTGGTGCGCACCGCGCGCCGCTATGGCCGCAGCCGAATTCGACGCCGAGCCTAAGCTGGCCGGCGCACCGAGCGAGTTCGGCGAACTTGGCCAGCGCCCTGACCCGGATGGCGCGCCGCGTCCAGGAGCGCGAAGCCGAGCTTCAGCGGTCGCTGAAACAGAAGGACATGCTGCTGCGCGAGATCCACCACCGGGTCAAGAACAACCTGCAGATCGTCACCAGCCTGCTCAACCTCAGGGCGCGCAGCGGTACCCCTCGCTCGCCGCCCCAGCCGGGCCGTGCTGGAGGCCCAGACCCGGATCAAGGCGCTCGCGCTGGTGCATCGCAGCCTGTACGAGCACGATGATCTGGACGTGGTCAACCTGGCGACGCTGATCGGCGAGCTCTGCCAGCTGCTCAACGACAGCGCGCAGCCGCTCGGCGCCCCGGTCGAGCTGCACTGCGACATCGCTTCGGTCGAAGTCCGCACCGACCAGGCAATTCCGCTCGCGCTGCTGATCACCGAAGCCGTGACCAATTGCCTCAGGCACGCCTTTCCGCAAGGCCGCCGGGGCCGGATCGAGGTGCGCCTCGAGCGCGAAGGCCCGCGCGCCCGCCTGCTGATCACCGACGACGGCATCGGTATCGACGAGAGCCGTCAGGTGCTCTCCGAGGGAGGCACAGCGCCGGGTGTCGGCCTTCAGCTGATCGAGATGCTGGCGAAGCAGGCCGGCGGCCAGCTCACCATCGAAGGACCGCCGGGTACCCGGCTGGCGCTGGCCTTCACGATTGATAGCCCCTCAGGGGAGCGGGCAGGACGTCGCGGGAACTCCTTCGCCCCCCAGGACGTTTACCATTCAAGATTAAACTGCAGCGGGGGCTTGGATATGGCCGACTTTGGGACGACCTCGTCGCGCTGCTGCCGCACCTGCGGGCGTTCGCCCGCGCGTTGACGGCTGGCGACGCCGCGCTTGCCGACGATCTCGTGCAGGACACGCTGGTCAAGGCGTTGCAGGCGCGCGCCGAGCTTCACGGAAGGTACGAACCTCAAGGCGTGGCTTTTCACAATCCTGCGCAATCACCTGCGCAGCGTGATGCGCTCGAAGCGGGTCCGGTCCGAGGTCTCCGACGATGGCCTGGAGAACGTGCTCTGGTCCGGCCCGACGCAGGAGCACCGCCTCGAGTTCCAAGCGTTCAGACGCGCGTTCAGGCTGCTCAGCCCGGCGCATCGGGAGGTCCTGATCCTCGTGGCCGTGCAAGGCCACCCATACGAGCAGGCGGCCGAGATCGCGGGCTGCGAGGTCGGCACCATCAGAAGCCGTTTGAACCGCGCCCGCAGTCAGCTGAAACGCATGCTCCTTGAGGGCGAGTTCCCTATGACCCCGCCCAAGACGCCTCCTGAAGGGAGGCGGCTGCGGATCGGACCCGAGCGGCTCCCGGCGTGGCTGCACGAGACGACCAGCAAGGGGGCGAGCGGGCCAGTCGGCCCCGGCTGTCACTGACGAGCCCTCGCCCCACCGCCGCACAGGGTGCAGTGGGTGCAGTGGGGTTCAGCCGCTTGCCGAGCGCAAATCCCGATCAACCCCTCCGATGTGAAGCAGCTCACAGACGAGCCTGCCGCCGCTGATGCTACATTGAGGGCGGGCGGCGGCGCGTTCGGCCTTGGCCTGTCGCGCAACATCCGCACGGCCTACCGCTTCGTGCGCGACAACTGGCGCCCGGGCGACGAGCTCTACATCTTCGGCTTCTCGCGTGGCGCCTACACCGCCCGAAGCCTGGGCGGCTTCATCGAGCGTGTCGGCTGGCTCGATCGGGACGAATGGGTCGACGCCGCCTATCTCTGGTACCGGCTCTCGCGCTCCGGGTCTGACGGGACGGAGCCTCCGCTCCTGGCGCAGATCCTGGGACCGCTGGTCAAGAGGCACACGACCGAGCCCATTGGTGTGACGTTCCTCGGCGTGTTCGATACCGTGGGTGCGCTCGGCATCCCGTTCCGGAGCGCCGACGTAGGCCGCGATCTGGGGGTCGATCCGATTCTCGATCTCGGCAGTGTCGTCGGTGCGATCGAGGATCGCGTGCGGCGACCGATCGAAGGCTTTCACGACACCGAGCTCGGCGCGCACGTCAAGAATGCCTACCATGCGCTTGCCGTCGACGAGCGGCGTGGCCCGTTTCTGCCGACGCTCTGGACCAAGGTGCCGCGACCTCCACGGTCGAGCGGGCTTGTTCGCCGGAGTGCACGGCGATGCTGGCGGCAACTACCGCGAGGCGCCGGACGGCGAGCGGCTCGCCCTCATCCCGCTGCTTTGGATGATGGAGAAGGCCGAGGCGGCATTGGGCCTGGACCTCAGGCCGGGCGCGCTCGAGGCGCTGCGCGAAGCCGCCGATCCCCTGGCCGCGCAGCACGATTCGCTCGACGAGCTCTGGAAATTCGCGATCGCGCTCGGCCCGATCGATGCGATCAACCGGCCGATGGGCAATGCCGCCGGCGCGAGCGCGATCCCTCGGCAGAAGTTCCCCCTCGTCGAGACCGACGAGACGATCCATCCCTCGGTGCGCGCCGGCTCGGTCAGCGGGTCGAAGTCCGGGCGACCACAACCGCAGCAAGATCACCTATCGTCCCGCGGGCCTGCCTGTCGCCTGACCCGGTTGAGGCGGGGCCCGAAGCATTGGGCACGGAGCCCGCCCGCGGTCCGAGGAAAGGTCTGGGTCCGGTCAGGCGGCATTGGCGGTCCCGACCGGATGGATGTAGCGGAAGCCGATCGCGATCCGGTTCCACACGTTGATCATGGCCACGATCGCGAGGGTCAGCTTGACCAGCTCCGCCTCCGCGAACTCCGCCTCGCCTCTTCGTAGGCGTCGTCCGGCGCATGGGTCTAGGCGATCTTGTCGAGGGGCTCGGTCCAGGCCAGCGCCGCCCGCTCGCGTGCGCTGTAGAGGGGCGATTCGCGCCAGGCGTCGAGCAGGTACAGGCGCTCCGCGCTTTCGCCGCGGCGCCCGCGCCTCGCGGCCTGTGCATGTGTATGCGGAACGCGCAGCCGAGCCCGCTGTTCTGCACGTAGCCTTCCAGCGCGGTCACCGCCTTCATCGCTTCCGGGGCCGTCTTGTAAGCGTTCAGTCGCGGCTTCATCGTCATTCTCCTGCTGTGCCTCAGTCGCTGTTTCGGTGCCTCAGCGTCGGGCCCGCACGCCGTTGAGAAAGATCTCGACCGCCGTTTTGAGGGTCGCCTCCGCCTCCATTCGGGCGCGGCGGCTTGCGCAGGCCCAAAAGGACCTGAAGGTGGACATTGTCGCGGAACACGCCGACGAAATGGTCGGCGGCGCGGCGGCAGTCGGCAAACTCGATGTCGCCGCGGCTGCGGTACTCCTCCAGGACCTCGGCCAGACGCGCGCTCGCGCGGCCCGGCCCGTTGTAGTAGAAGACCCGGCCCAACTTCGGGAAGCGTCCTGCCCTCGGCCACCACAACCCGATCAAGAGAGCGATCGCCCTTCGCGACATCAGCACGCCCATCAGCCGGCGGCCGAAGTCGAGCAGCGTCAAGCGCAGGTCGTGGCCGCTCAGCTCCTCGGGCGTCAGAGGCTGCAGCACCTCGCTCGCGTTCTCGGCGACGATCGCGGCGAACAGGCGCTCCTTGCTGCCGAACTCGCGATAGATGGTGCGCTTTGAGCCGCCGACCCGCGCGATGATCGCATCGATGCTGGCGCCGGCGTAACCGGCCTCGAAGAACCTCCGCGGCGCCTCGAGGATGGCGGCGCGGCGTTCTTTCTGACGGCGCTGCCGAGGGTTGACCGGTCGATCCATTGCCCCGGGATCATTCGTGACCTTGACAAGTACGGTAACGTACCGTACCTGTCAACCGGTAACCTGCGTTACCGATGCTCACGGCCGCTGGATCATGAGGAAACGGATTGGGAGGCCCGCGGGGCGCGAGCGAACGCCCGCGAACCGATCGCATTGCAGGTCGGTCGGCCTGGGGGGCCGCGTCGGGCGGACCTCGCCGTTCGCTTGCCCGCCTTGCGCCGCGGTACCATGTCTGCGCTGCGCCGAACACATAGTGGCACCGACTGCGATCGCGTTCGGCCTGGTGCGGTCACGGTCAGCTGGACCGGTTAGATGGCTTCGACAGAGTCAAGCAGACCCGTCGTGAAACCGACGGCGGCCCCGGCGGCCAGCCGCAGCGCGAGCCATCGCGAGTGCAGGCAAAGGACGCGGCGCCGGCACGGGGCCGACGCCGGGCGGCTATGGTGCTCGCGCTGCTCGTACTGCTGGGCGCACTGGCCGGCGGCACCTACTGGTATCTGACCCGCAATCAGGAATCCACCGACGACGCGTTCGTCGACGGCAACTTCGTCCAGATCAGCCCGCAGGTGTCCGGGCGGATCGCGGCGCTGCACATCACAGACAACCAGCGGATGCAGAAGGGCGATCTCATGATCGAGATCGACCCTCGCGATTTCATCGCGGCGCGCGATCAGACGGCCGCGGCTCTGGCGGTGGCCAAGGCGCAGGCGGAGAATGCGCGAATCAGCCTGCAGGGTGAAGGTAACCGCTCCGGCGCGCCTCGCTGCCGCGCAGGCACAGCTCGATGGCGCTCTCGCCAAACAGAGCCTGGCCGACAGCGAGGCCCGGCGACAGACGGAGGCGGGGCCACGCGCCACGTCTCAGAATGCCATCGACGCGGCGGTGGCGAATGCAAGCTCCGCCGCCGCGACCGTCGAATACGACCGCGCCCAAGTAGAGATCAACCAGCTGGTGCAGGAGGATATCGCGCAGGCCAAGGCGCAGGTCGACCAACTCGAGGCGCGGGTGCAGGAAGCGCAGGCGCAGCTCGCGCAGGCCGAGCTCAACCTCTCCTACACCAAGATCTATGCGCCCGCTGCCGGTTGGGTGACCAAGCGCGCGGTCAACGTCGGCGACGTCGTCGAGCGCAATCAGACGCTCACCGCCCTGGTCGTCGGCACGGCCTGGGTCACCGCCAACTTCAAGGAGACGCAGCTCACGCGCATGCGGCCGGGCCAGCCGGTCGCATCCACGTCGACGCCTATCCGACCTCGACTTCGCGGGCCACGTCGACAGCATCCAGGCCGGCTCCGGCGCGCGCTTCAGCCTGCTGCCGCCGGAGAACGCGACCGGCAACTACGTGAAGGTCGTGCAGCGCGTGCCGGTCAAGATCGTGTTCGACGAGCCGCCGCGATCCGACCGGTCTCCTGCTCGCCCGGCATGTCGGTCGTGCCGACCGTCGACGTGCGCGAGCCCGGCCGAGGCAGCCGCGGGCGGCGGCCGGAGGCTCGCCGGAGGCGATGCCGGCGGCGGCGAGGCCGCGCGAGCCGAGGCCGGATGAGGCGCACCCGCGCGCGCGAGCCGCCACGCGCCCGGGCGAGCGACGCACCGCTCTGGCTGATCGCGCTCGTCGCGACGCTGGCGACCTTCATGGAGGTGCTCGACACGGCATCGCCAACGTCGCGCTGCCGCACATCGCCGGCAACCTCGGCGCCGAGCATCGACGAAGCACCTGGGTGCTGACCAGCTACCTGGTCGCCAACGCGATCGTGCTGCCGGCGAGCGGCTGGCTGTCCGTCGCGCTCGGGCCGCAGCACTTCTACATGAGCTGCGTCGCGGTGCTTCACGCCAGCTCGCTGCTCTGCGGGCTGGCGCCCAACCTCGACGTCGCTGATCGTGTTCCGCCTGCTGCAGGGCTTGGCCGGCGGCGGCCTGCAGCCGAGCACGCAGGCGATCCTCGTCGACACTTCCCGCCGCGACAGCGCGGCATGGGCTTGGCGCTGTACGGCATGACGGTCGTGGTCGCGCCGGTGATCGGCCCGACGCTCGGCGGCTGGATCACCGACAACTACGAGCTGGCGCTGGATCTTCCTGATCAACGTGCCGGTCGGCGTCGATCTGGCGTTCCTGCTCCTGGCGCGCTTCATCACCGACCCGCCCTACCTGTCGCGGCGCGCGCGGCGCCGGCGCGCGACGGCTCGCGGCGACTTCATCGGCTTGGGGCTGCTGGCGCTCGGGCTCGGCGCGCTGCAGCTCGTGCTCGACCTGCGGCGAGCGGCACGACTGGTTCAGCTCGCCGTTCATCATCGGCTGTCGCGATCGCGAGCGTGCCTGGCGCTGGTCGGCTTCGTCGTCTGGGAGCTCTACCACCCGGACCCGATGGTCGACCTGCGCGTGCTGCGCGACCGCAACTTCGCGCTCGCCGACGTGCACATGCTGATCTTCGGCGCCGTGCTGTTCGGCACCACGGCGCTGCTGCCGCTCCTGATGCAGACGCTGCTCGGCTACACGGCGACCGAGCGGGCCTGGCGCTCTCGCCCGGCGGCTTGGTGATCATGCTGTCCTGATGCCGCTCGTCGGCTGGATGGTCGGCCGGTCGACGTGCGCTGGCTGATCGCGTTCGGCATCGTGGTGATCTCGCGGTGGCGCTCTACCATCATGGCGCGCTTCACGCGCAGGTCGACTTCGCGACCATCGTCGTGGCGCGCATCTATCCAGGGCTCGGCCTGGCGTTCATCTTCGTGCCGATCAACACCATCGCCTACGTCGGCCTGCCGCGCGCCAAGACCAGCGCTCGGCCTCGGCCGATGAGCACGCGCGCAACATCGGCGGCAGCATCGGCATCGCGCTGGCCACGACCATGCTGGCGCGCCAGACGCCAGCGGCATCAGACTATCTGGTCGAGCACGTCACGCCGCTCGATCCGGCCTATCAGGCGCGGATCGATCATCTGAGCGCGCTGCTCATGCAGAAGGGGCACGCAGCCGGAGAGGCTCTCCGCATGGCCGAAGGGCTCGTGTACCACGCGGTCCAGACCCATGCGACCATGCTCGCCTATCTCGACGACTTCCGCCTGCTCGCCGTGGTCTTCTTCCTGCTCCCCCGTCGGTCCTTCTGCTCCGGACGCCGAAGGAGGTCGGGCCGCCCCCGCCGGCGCACTGACATGGCCAACTCGACGTTCGGCGACCGGTCACGACGGATTTGAGCTGTCCGCCTCACATGGAGGCGCAAATGCCTTGTCCAGCACCTCGCGGACTTGCTCAGGATCGCGTTTGTTGGCCCGGACGTAAGCTTCGACCTTATTGAACACGGTGTCAGGGTCCGCCATGATCTTGTACTGCTTGTAGACGTCGGGATACTCAATGCCCATTGATTTGCCGAGCAGACTTATGTAGTTGACTATCCCGAATGGATATTTCGCCTCCTGCTTGGCAGATTTCCCGGTGGCAGGAATGATAATGGTAGCGAGTACATCGACACGAGCATCTTTCGCCGCCTCCTTAAGGATGTCGGCGATGGCCCTCTGCCACTCGGGTCGACCCATCCGGCCGATCCACTTGGGAGCGCAATGACGCCCGAGCGCCGCCGAGTGGGTGATGTCGATCAGCTCGAGACCGGGGATGCGCTCAAATTGTCCGCACGCTCTGCCAGTCGAGATCGGACTGCGCGCAGCCGGTATGGTAGTGCAGGGCCACCCGCTTCTCGACGCGCCGGACAAACTCGATCCGCCCCAGATGTCGCGCGATGAACGCCGTCACGTGCTCGTAGGGAAACGCCACCTCCTGCTCTGGTTACGACCTGATTTTTCGTAGTGCTCGTTGCAGGATGGACACCACATGAGCACCTGCTTCGCGCCGTACCGTGCGAAATGGCGCATGCTGTTGGCGGCGAAGGCACGCGCTTTGGCGGGTCGCCATGTTGATGATGTACGATGCCGCAGCAATGGGCTGGACCGCCAGCGGCGTTGAAGTCGAAACCCATCCTCTTGAGCACATCGATCACGATTTGCGCCAGATGTGCGGTCCTCAGCACGTTGCAACCGAGATATAGCAGCAGATCTTTCGGTTCGTTTGCGGCGGTCGGTCGATCGATGTAAGGTTTGTCGCCGGGCATGAACTGCAGATCAGCCAAGGTGTTGATCTCTTCGAAGTATTCCGAATACGAGAACTTGACGCATCGCAAAAATTCCCATTTGAGCACGCAGGTTCAAGGCAGCGTCGGCGACGATCACGAGCGTAGGAGCAACCAGAGACGAGAGTCCTGCGACCGAATCTAGTCTGCCGCGTCCGGCGGGCTCCGACAAGCTGCATTCCACGCTGCTCCGAGGGCGCGCGGATCGGAGCTTCGTCTTGCGAAGCGCGGTGGCGTATGGTTCGCTGCGCCGATCAGTGAGCAGCGTCGGCAAGCGCGAAGGGGAGCAGGCGATGTTGGAAGAACTCGATCGCGGCGTCACGACGGGCGCGCCGAACGATCTTCAATCCTTCTGGCTGCCGTTCACGCCCGAACCGCCAGTTCAAGCAGCACCCGCGCATCGTGGTCAGCGCCAAGGGCATGCACTACAAGCTCCCACGACGGCCGCGAGATCCTCGACAGCTCGGCGGGCCTGTGGTGCGCCAACCTCGGCCACTGCCATCCCAAGGTGGTCGAGGCGGTGCAAAAGGGCATCGCGACCCTCGATTTCGCGCCGACCTTCCAGTTCGGCCACACACAAGGTGTTCGAGCTCGCCTCGCGCGTCGCGAGCCGAGATGCCGGCCGACCTCAACCGCGTGTTCTTCTGCAACTCCGGCTCGGAAGCGGTCGATACGCGCGCTGAAAATCGCGCTCGCCTATCACCGCGCGCGGGGCGAGGGCCGAGCGCACCCGGCTGATCGGGCGCGAGCGCGCCTATCACGGCGTCGGCTTCGGCGGCATCTCGGTCGGCGGCATGGTCGCCAACCGGCGCACCTTCGGCCCGATGCTGACGGCGTCGACCACATGCGCCACACGCTCGACCTCGAGCACAACGCGTTCTCGCGCGGCCAGCCCGAATGGGGCGCGCATCTGGCCGACGACCTCGAGCGGCTGTGCGCGCTGCACGATCCCTCGACCATCGCCGCGGTGATCGTCGAGCCGGTGGCGGGCTCGGTCGGCGTCTACCCGCCGCCCAAGGGCTACCTCGAGCGCCTGCGCGCGATCTGCGACAAGCACGGCATCCTGTTGATCTTCGACGAGGTGATCACCGCCTGGGGCCGGCTCGGCTATGCCTCGGCCGCCGAGCGCTTGGGCATCACGCCCGACCTCATGACCATGGCCAAGGGCCTGACCAGCGGCGCACGTGCCGATGGGCGCCGTGGTCTGCCGCGACTTCATCTACGAGGCCTTCATGAAGGGGCCCGAGCACGTCATCGAGCTGTTCCACGGCTACACCTACTCCGGCCACCCGATCGCCGCGGTCGCCGGCCTCGCGACCCTCGAGGCCTACAAGGAGGAGGGCGTCTTCGAGCACGTGCGCGAGCTCGAGCCCTATTTCGAGGACGCGCTGCACGCGCTGCCGCGACCTGCCGAACGTGATCGACGTCCGCAACCTCGGCCTGATGGGCGCGATCGAGCTCGAGCCCTTGCCGGGCCAGCCGGGCAAGCGCGGGCTTCGAGCTGATGATCGAATGCTACGAGCGCGGCCTGATGACCCGGATCGCGGCCGACACCTTCGAGTTCTCGCCGCCCCTGATCATCGAGCGCGCGCACATCGACCAGATCTTCGAGACGCTCAGCGAGGTGATGCGCGACAAGGCGTAGCCGCGCATCCGCCGCGCTCGACCTGGGACCGGCTCAGAGGCGACGCGGCAGAAGGCGCGCCGTCAGGCCGATCGCGAGCATCCAGAGCCCCGCGGTCGCGAACACGCTCTCCAGACCGAAGAAGCTGAGCAGCAGCGCGTACACCGCCGACGGCAGCAGGTCCGAGAGATCGATGTAGGTCCGGAACACGGTCGTCATCTGCGGCCGCTCGCGGGCGCGCACCGCGCGCAGAAACGGGATGTTGCCGACCGCATCGAGGGCGCTCACCCAGAGCGAGGCGAGGAGCAGCAGGCCCGCGACCGCGTACGACCAGCCGATCGGCGCGATCAGGGCAGCGAGCAGCATCGTGGCGCCGGTCAGCAGAAACGCGCCGACGATCACCCGGCGCACGCCCACCCGCTCGGCCAGTCGGCCCACCAGCACGTTCAAGAACAGCGTGGCGTTGCCGAGCGAGATCAGGAGCGCGCTCGCGAGCTCGCTGTGGCCCGAGATCACCATGTAGAGGGGCGCGAAGGTGAAGAACTGCGACCACCAGCTCGAACGCCCGAACGCGATCAGCCAGCCGAGGCGAAGGCGGGGCTGCGCGATGAAGCGCCGGATGTTGCGAAGCGGGTTTGGGGGAGGCGGCAGGCGCGCCCGCGCGATCGCCGGATTGTCGGACAGTCGGATCGCCCAGAATGTGGCGAGCAGCAGAGCCGCGGCCGCGGCGCTGAGGCCGTCAGCCGCGATCGCGCCGAAGCGGCCATAGAGAAAGACGCCGAGCGAGGGGCAGAGCGTCCAGGCGCCGCCCGAGACGGCGAGGCGAAGCGGTTCCGAGCGCACCAGATCACCGCGCGGAATGGTGTCCATGATGTAGAGATTGAGGGTGA
This sequence comes from uncultured Alphaproteobacteria bacterium, assembly GCA_963815435.1. Taxonomy (GTDB): domain Bacteria; phylum Pseudomonadota; class Alphaproteobacteria; order Geminicoccales; family Geminicoccaceae; genus DATAOG01. Next base: position 40,438 of record CAWFGZ010000027.1, on the reverse strand, counting down.
CGTTCAGACACGCCACGCCGAGCACCCGGACGATCAGTCCGGCCAGTAGCCCCGCGGTGCCGTCCCGCGCGAACAGCGCCGCCGCGGCGATCAAAGCCGAGGCCCCGAGCGAATAGACCCAGCGCCGCGGCACCAGGCGGATCAAAAGGGGGATGAACAGGCTGCCCACGAGGCCCGCGCTGCCAACCGAGGTGAACATCAGGCTCACCGCGCGACTGCTCTGGAGCGCGGCATAGACCTGGAGCGGGATCACCGTGGCGATGGTCGCCCGCGCGACCGACTCGAGCGTGAACAGGAGGGCGAAAGTCGCCGCCCCCGGGCGGCCCACGCCGGCCAGCCAGATAGGGTGGCGAACGTGCATGGGCAGCCGAGCTAGTCGTGCGAGACGGGTGGCGGCGCGACCAGGGCTGCGGCCCGGGTGGACGCGTCCAACGATCAGTCGGCGAAGGGATCGCGGAGCAGGATCGTGTCCTCACGGTCGGGGCTGGTCGAAAGCAGCGCAACTGGCGCTTCAACCAGCTCCTCTAACCGCTTGACATATTTTACCGCAGCGGCCGGCAGGTCGGCAAAGCTGCGGGCACCGCGGGTGCTCTGCTGCCAGCCGTCCAGCTCCTCGTAGAGCGGCTCGACGCCGGCCTGGGTCGTGCCGCCGGCCGGCAGATGGTGCAAGGTCTGGCCGAAGTGCCGGTAGGCGGTGCAGATCTTGAGGCGGGCCATGCCGTCGAGGACGTCGAGCTTGGTCAGCGCCAGACCCTTGATGCCGCCGACCTTAACCGCCTGGCGCACGAGCACGGCGTCGAACCAGCCGCAGCGTCTGGCCCGGCCGGTCACGGTGCCGAACTCGTGGCCGCGCTCGCCGAGGCCGCGACCGATCTCGTCCCGAAGCTCGGTCGGGAAGGGACCTTCGCCGACCCGTGTGGTGTAAGCTTTGGTAATGCCGAGAGCAAAGCCGATCACATCCGGGCCGGTGCCGGTGCCGAGGGCGGCCGCGGCGGCCAGCGTGTTGGAGGACGTGACGAAGGGATAGGTGCCGTGATCGACGTCGAGCATCGCGCCCTGGGCGCCTTCGAACAGGATCCGCGCCCCGCGCCGGCGCAGCTCGACCAGCCGCAGCCAGACCGGCTCGGCGTAGGGGAGGAGGCGCGGCGCGAGCGCGTTCAATCGATCGATCAGCTCGCCCGCCGCGACTGGCGGCTCGCCGAATGCGACCCTGAGCGCATTGTGGTGCAGGAGGAGGTCGTCGACCTTGCGCCCAAGCAGGTCGGGATCGGCGAGATCGCAGATCCGAATCGCGCGGCGCGCGACCTTGTCCTCGTAGGCCGGGCCGATGCCCCGGCCTGTCGTGCCGAGCTTGCCGCTACCCGCGCTGCTCGCCGTGCGTGCCGCCTCGCGGGCGCGGTCGAGTTCGCCATGCAGCGGCAGGATCAGCGGTGCGTTCTCGGCGATCCGCAGGTTGTCCGGGCCGACCGTGACGCCCTGATCGCGCAGCGCCTCGATCTCATTGAGGAGCGCCCAGGGGTCGACGACCACGCCATTGCCGATGATCGAGAGCTTACCCGGGCGAACGACGCCCGAAGGCAGAAGGCTGAGCTTGTAGGTCCGCCCGTCGATCACCAGGGTGTGGCCCGCGTTGTGGCCACCCTGGAAGCGGATCACCACCTCGGCCCGCTCCGAGAGCCAGTCGACGATCTTGCCCTTGCCCTCATCGCCCCACTGGGCGCCGACAACAGCGACGCTGGTCATGTCGCGCTCTCCAACCGCGGCCGGCTGATGGCTGAGCACGGAACCGTGCCACGGTCAAGATTGCGGCAGAGCGGGCGACTGCCGTGAGGGACGATCCTTCCTTGTCGAGAGCTGGGGCAGGGGACGGTAGGAGGCCGTCAACCCCGCCCCAGAGCAGGTCCCAGCCTGAGGAGGTCAGTCGTGGCCCTTCCAGACCGGTTTGCCGAGATCGATCTGCTTTTCGTTGGTCAAAGCGCCCGTGGCCGCCCCCGCAGCACCGCCCAGCAAGGCTCCAGTGAGCGGACTGCCGCCGGTAATGGCCGATGCGCCGGCACCGGCGGCCGCGCCGATGCCGCCGCCGCTGATCGCTCGATCGCTCGTGGAGGTGCCGCAGGCCGCGAGCAGCAGGCCGATGATCATGAACGCTGGAGCCGTGCGTCGCATGGCTGGTTCCCTTCGTCGTGATTCAGACCTGCTCCGACAACGCCGCGCGGGATGCAGAGTTCCCACAGCGTTCGAGGACGAGGCCATCGTCAGCGCACCAGAGGTACGCCGGAGTGGTCGAAGGTAGTTGGCGGTTCGGCCGGGCAACCCTATATGGATGGCGACATAGATGGCGACGGGGCGCGGCCTGCGAGGGCCAAGCCCCTCGTCGCCTGATCCGAGCCCGTGGTACAACTCCGCCGGCTTTGGTCTGCCGCTCGCTGAGCGCCGATACCATCCGGATGATCACGCGTCGATGAGCCGAGCCGAGCTGACCATCCTCCTTGCCAGCCCGCGCGGTTTCTGCGCGGGCGTCGAGCGCGCGGTCGAGATCGTCGAGCAGGCCCTCGAGCAGAACGGGCCGCCGGTCTACGTGCGCCACGAGATCGTCCACAACCGCTACGTGGTCGACGGCCTGCGCGCCAAGGGCGCGGTGTTCGTCGAGGAGCTCGATGAGGTGCCGGAGAATGCTCTCGTGGTGTTCTCGGCGCATGGCGTGCCCAAGTCGGTTCCGGCCGAGGCCCGGCGGCGCAATCTGCTCTACGCCGATGCCACCTGCCCGCTGGTCAGCAAGGTGCATCGCGGCGTCGAGCAACACTACCGGGCCGGCCGCACGGTGCTGCTGATCGGCCACAGCGGCCACCCCGAGGTGGTCGGCACCATGGGGCAGCTGCCGGCGGGCGCCGTGATTCTGGTCGAGGACGTCGCGCAGGCCGAAACGCTGGTGGTGCCGGACGCCGGCAAGCTCGCCTACGCCACCCAGACGACACTGTCGGTGCGCGAGACCGAAGGCATCCTCGCGGCGCTCAAGCGGCGCTTTCCCGCGCTGGTCGGGCCGCGGCGCGAGGATATCTGCTACGCCACGACCAATCGGCAACGGGCGGTCGAGGCGATTGCGCCGAAGGCTGATCTCACCCTGATCATCGGCTCGCCCAATTCGTCCAACTCGGTGCGGCTGGTCGAGGTTGCCAAGGCGGCCGGCTGCCCGTCGGCCGCCTTGGTGCAGAACAGCGCCTGCATGAACTGGCATCTGCTCGAGGGGGTTTCGACGGTGGCGATCAGCGCGGGTGCCTCGGCGCCCGAGGCCCTGGTCGAGGAGCTGATCGAGGCCTGCCGCGAGAGGTTCGTGACCGACGTTCGGGAAATTCGCGTCGTCAAGGAGGACGTCTCGTTCAAGAGCCCGCCGATTCCCATGCGGCGCGCCTCGTGATTGGTACCGCGGGGTCGCGGCCGAGAGCGGCTGTCGCCGGGGCGGCGGATGGCCCGCCGGCGACAGCGCATTGCTGATCCAGAAGCCTTTCCGAGACGTCGGGTTCTGCCGGAGGTCATAGGCCAAGCGTGAGCGGGAGCGGGGACAGTCCCTCTTTGCCAAAGTATTGTTTTGCTGTGATTCGCCTCGGCGGGAGAGGAGGGTCTGCCGGTATCGGCCGAACCGGGCTCCCCGATCCGATCCGCAAGGATCCGATCCGCAAGCCCGAATCCCGATCGGCCCCTTAGGCCATGGCGGTCTATACCCCGATCGACGACCTGTCGCTGGCGGCATTCCTGGCGGATTACGATCTCGGCGAGGCGCTCGCCCTGGAGGGCATCTCCGAGGGGGTCGAAAACTCCAACTATCGTCTGATCACCGCGGGCGGGCGGTTCATCCTGACACTGTACGAGAAGCGTGTGTCACCGGATGATCTGCCGTTTTTCCTCGATCTGATGGATCATCTGGCGGCCAAGGGAGTGCCGTGCCCGACCCCGATTCACGGCCGTGACGGTCACGCGCTGCGCACCCTGTGCGGCCGGCCGGCGGCGCTGGTCAGCTTCCTCGACGGCAGATCGCCGCGGCGCCTCGACGCGGGCCATTGCGCGGCGCTCGGCCGTGCGCTCGCCCGACTGCATCTGGCCGGCGCAGATTTCGCGGGCCATCGGCCGAATGCCTTGTCGGTCGACGGCTGGCGGCCGTTGTTCGAGGCCTGCCGTGAGGGCGCCGATCGCATCCAGCACGGGCTCGAGGCGGAGCTTGGGCGCGAGCTCGCCGATCTCGAGCGACACTGGCCAAGCGATCTGCCGCACGGCGTAATTCATGCCGATCTGTTTCCGGACAACGTCTTCTTCCAGGGCCGGGAGCTGACCGGAATCATTGATTTCTACTTCGCCTGCGTCGACATCGTCGCCTACGATCTGGCGATCTGTCTGAATGCCTGGTGCTTCGAGCCGGACGGCGCGTTCAACATCACCAAGGCCCGCCAGCTGCTGGCGGCGTACCGGGCCGAGCGGCCGTTCACCAGCCGCGAGCTCGAGGCTCTGCCGTTGCTCGCCCGGGGTGCGGCCGTGCGCTTCCTGCTGACCCGCCTGTTCGACTGGCAGAACCAGGTCGAAGGCGCACTGGTCAAGCCCAAGGATCCGCTGGAATATCTCGACAAGCTGCGCTTCCATCGGGGTCTGTCCGGCCCCGGCGCGTACGGTCTGGACTAGGTCTTGAGCACGCGCGAGCCGCGCCCGGAAAGGGTCGAGATCCACACCGACGGTGCCTGCTCGGGCAATCCCGGTCCGGGCGGCTGGGGTGCCGTGCTGCGCTGGGGCGGGCAGATGCGCGAGCTGTCCGGCTTCGAGCCGGAGTCCACCAACAACCGGATGGAGCTACACGCGGCGATCGCTGCACTCGAGGCGCTGAAGCGGCCGATGACGGTGGAGCTGTTCACCGACAGCAACTATCTGCGCCAGGGGATCACTACCTGGCTCCCGGCCTGGAAGGCGCGCGGCTGGCGGACCGCCGACAAGCGTCCGGTCAAGAACCAGGATTTGTGGCAGCGGCTGGAGAGCGCCCTCACGCCCCACAGGATCGCCTGGCGCTGGGTGAGGGGCCATAGCGGCAATCCCGACAATGAACGCGCTGACCGGCTCGCCCGCGAAGCTATTCGAGCCGCCCGGTCGGCCGGCGAGGCGGTCGGCCGTTAGATCCGGATCGCCTACAGGGTGGCGAGAATCGCGCTGGCGCTGCTGCGTTCGGCCTGGCTCGGCACTTCTTCGACCAGCAGCGTCTTCACGGTGCCGTTGTCGACCACCATGGCGTAGCGCCGCGAGCGCTTGCCGAGGCCGAAGCCGCTGCCGTCGAACTCGAGGCCGATCGCCCTCGTGAACTCGCCATTGCCGTCCGAGAGCATCTCGACCTTGCCGCCGACGTTCCTGGCCTTCTCCCAGGCATTCATCACGAACGGATCGTTGACCGCGACGCAGACGATGGTGTCGACGCCTTTCGCCTTGATGGCCTCGGCCTGCTCGACGAAGCCCGGCAGATGCCGGTCCGAGCAGGTCGGCGTGAACGCCCCGGGGACCGCGAACAGGACCACCTTCTTGCCGCTCGTCAGGTCGGCCAGCGAGACGTCCTTGATGCCATCGGCGGTCAGCCGCTTCAGCTTCGCCGCCGGCAGCCTCTCGCCCACCTGAATCGTCATCGGAGCCTCCTTCGTGATCGCTCGCCGCGCACTGTCTAAGCGCCGGCTCGGCGCGCGGCGCGCACTCTGGCATGGGCCATGGCGGCACGCAACGACCGCTCTAAGATTTTTTCAGTTCCCACCCACGACGATCGGCTGGCGGCCTTGCTGGTCGCTGTCATCCGGTCTAAGTGTTGAGCATGGTCGCAAGTCAAAGCCAGGGTAGCGCCGAGAGTTCCCTGACCGGCCAGCTTCTGGTGGCCATGCCGCAGATGGCCGACCCGCGCTTCGCCCGCAGCGTCGTATATCTCTGTGCCCACTCGGCCGATGGCGCCATGGGCCTGGTCGTCAACCGGCTGATCGACAGTCTCAGCCTGAACAGCCTGCTCGAGCAGATCGGGGTCGAAGAGGCAGCGGGTGGCGGCGACATGCCGATCCACTTCGGTGGACCGGTCGAATCCAGCCGCGGGTTCGTCCTCCACACCACGGATTACATCCAGGACTCGACCCTGGTGATCGAGGACCAGATCGCGCTCACCGCGACCATCGATGTCCTGAAGGCGATCGCCCGCGGCGAGGGGCCGCGGCGCAAGGTCCTGGCGCTCGGCTACGCCGGCTGGGCGCCCGGCCAGCTCGATGCCGAGATTCAGGCCAACGGCTGGCTGTTGGTGCCGGCCGATCTGGACCTGGTGTTCGGCGTCGATAACGAGAGCAAGTGGCAGCGGGCGATCGCCAAGATCGGCATCGACCTGACCCTGCTTTCGAGCGAGGCGGGCCACGCCTGACGCCCGCCCCGTCGGGCCCGACCGGTACGCCCCTCGCAGGCCCTTCCGATGTTCACTTCGAGGCAGCTGGGCCGATCAGCCCCGGCCGTGGGGCGTGGTCCAGTCCAGCTGCGGTCCGAGCGGCACGATGCCGGTCGGGTTCACCGAGGTGTGGCTGCCGTAGTAGTGGTGCTTGATGTGGTCGAAGTCGACCGTCCCGGCGATCCCCGGCAGCTGATAGAGCTCGCGCGCAAAGGCCCATAGATTGGGATAGTCGACCAGCCGCCTCAGGTTGCACTTGAAGTGGCCGACGTAGACCGGATCGAAGCGGGCGAGTGTGGTGAACAGCCGGATGTCGGCCTCGGTGATCCAGTCGCCCGCCAGCCAGCGCTGCCTGTCGAGGCGCTCCTCGAGCGCGTCGAGGGTCGCGAACAAGGCGGTCACGGCCTCCTCGTATGCCGCCTGGGTGCGCGCGAAGCCCGCCTTGTAGACGCCGTTGTTGACCGTTTCGTAGACCCTGGCGTTGACCCTGTCGATCTCGGCACGGAGCGGCGCGGGGTAGAAGTCGGGCTCCTCGGCGCCAACCCCGTCGAAGGCGGAGTTCAGCATCCGGATGATCTCGGCGGATTTGTTGTTGACGATCGTCGCGCGCTCCTTGTCCCAGAGCACCGGCACCGAGACGCGCCCGGTGTAGTCCGGCCTGGCACGCGCGTAGACCTCGTGCAGATAGCGGAGGCCATACAGCCGGTCGCCGGTCGCGCCCGGCGCCGAACGAAACTCCCAGCCCCGTTCGCCCAGGTGCCAATGTACCACCGAGACGTCGATCAGGCCTTCGAGCCGTTTGAGCTTCCGGAAGATCAGGGTGCGGTGCGCCCAGGGACAGGCGAGCGAGACGTAGAGATGATAGCGGTCCGGCTCGGCCTTGAAGCCGCCGACGCCGCTCGGGCCGGCACGGCCGTTCGGCGTCACCCAGTTCCGGAACTGGGTGTCCTGACGAACGAAGCGACCATCGCTCGCCGCGGGCTTTGGCCGCTCGGTCTGCCAGACTCCGTTTACCAGCTGGCCCATCTGGGGACTCCTTCGAGAGAAGTGATTGGGGATCGAGTCTTCGCCAACGAGATGTCGCTCAGGCCGCAAGCTTGCTCGCGATCCGGGCCATGTGCTCGCCCTGGAAGCGGGCCATCCGAAGCTCGTTCTCGGATGGCTGGCGCGAGCCGTCGCCGCCGGCGATCGTGGTCGCGCCGTAGGGCGAGCCGCCACTGATCTCAGCGAGAGTGGTCTGCGCCTGGCAGGAATACGGTAGTCCGACGATCACCATGCCGTGATGAAGCAGGGTTGTGTGGAACGAGGTGATGGTGGTCTTTTGGCCGCCGTGCTGGGTCGCGCTCGATGCGAACACGCTGCCGACCTTGCCGATAAGGGCGCCCCTGCTCCAGAGACCGCCGGTCTTGTCGAGGAAGTTGCGCATCTGCGCCGGGATGTTGCCGAAGCGGGTCGGCGTGCCGAAGATGATGGCATCGTAGTTCGGCAGCTCCTCGACGGTGGCGATCGGCGCTCTCTGGTCGAGCTTCATGTGCGCGCGACGCGCCACCTCCTCGGGGATCAGTTCGGGCACCCGTTTGATGGCGACCTCGGCGCCTTTGACCGAGCGCACACCCTCGCCCACGGCCTCCGGCATCTGCTCGATGTGGCCATAGCTCGAATAGTACAACACTAGGACCTTGGCCATGATTGCGCCTCCGGCAAGCAGCATTGTCCCGCCACCAGATGGCCAGCCGCGCCGGTAGGATCATCGGCTCGATCGGAATAAGATTGTTTCCGTTTCTGGACGCGGATCGGATCCTGTCATGGACAAGCTCGCCGGGATGGCGGTGTTCGCCCGCGTGGTCGAGGCAGAGAGCTTCACCGCCGCAGCGGCTCAGCTGGGCATGTCGAAGTCGGCGGTCAGCAAGGCGATCGCGGCGCTCGAGGATCGCCTTGGCGCCCGGCTCCTCAACCGGACCACGCGCCGCCTCGCACTGACCGAGGTCGGTCAAGCCTTCTACGAGCGCTGCGCGCGGGTCGTCGCCGAAGCCGAGGAGGCGGAGCTCGCGGTCACCCGCCTGCAGGAGGTCCCGCGCGGCACGCTTCGCATCAACGCGCCGGTGAGTTTCGGCGCCCGGCACCTCGGCCCTGCGCTCACCGACTTCATGAGGCGCTATCCTGACTTGAGGATCGAAATCGAGTTCACCGACCGCTTCGTCGACCTGATCGAGGAAGGCTGGGACGTCGCGGTGCGAATCGCGACGCTGCCCAACTCATCGCTGATCGCACGCAAGCTGGCCGACGCCGAGTTGATCATCTGCGCCGCTCCGAGCTACTGGGAACGCCGCGGCCGCCCGAGCGTGCCGCAGGACCTCGCCGGGCATGACTGCATCACCTATGCCTACCAGGCGACGCCCAACGAGTGGCCGTTCGCCGGCGCGAACGGTGAGCGGCTCGCGGTCCGGATCAAGGGGCCTCTGCACTCCAACAACGGTGACATGGCCCAGCGCGTGGCCCTCGCCGGGCTGGCCGTGGCGGCGCTGCCCCGCTTCCTCTGCGGGCCCGAACTCGCCGCGGGCCGACTCGAGCGGGTCCTCGCCGAATGGATGCCCCGACCAGCCGGCATCTACGCCCTCTATCCGCACAACCGACACCTCTCGGCCAAGGTGCGGGTGTTCGTCGATTTTCTGGTCGAGCGTTTCGGTCCCGGCTGCGACTGGGACCAACCGCCCGGTTGCCCGAGCGCTACCGGATCAGAGGCGGGCTGAGCGGCGTTGGCGGAGGCTAGGTCCGGCGCACGAACCAACCCATAGTGGCCAGCGCGTCGGAAACGTCGGCGCAGCTGTCCGGGCTGTTACCGCTCTGCTGCTGCCAGGCATAACCACGAACGGTATCCTGGAAGACCTGCAGATAGCGCTCGCGGCCTTCGGATCCGGGCGGGAAGGTCTGATCGAACCAGAGGCGGATCTGGCCGGCCGCACGCTCGGTGTCGAGGGCGCAGCCGATCGCCCGGCCGAGGAGCAGCGCCAGGCTCTCCAGCTGCTGAAGCTCGGCATCCGATGTCGTCTGCGCGAGTGGCGCAGCACCAAGGCCCAGAAGCAGCGCCGCCGCGGCCACCAGGGCTCGTGCGCGACCGGCGATGCCACCCCGCCATTCGTCAAGGCCAATGCATGCCCGGCAGACGGTCATGAAGGTCACTGTAGCGGCGGTGGTCGAAAAAGGCTACCCGCGGTGCCGTGGGGCGATGGTGCCCGGCAGGGACAACCCCTGGGGGCAGGCTCATCCGCGGCCTCGTGCTCAGGCTGGTCCCGAGATCGCTGGGTGAACAGGACGGTCGCGCGACGATCGCCGATCGTTCGCGAGGAGAGGTGGCGCCGGGCGCCGGTTGCGCGCGCCCGCGGCCGATGCAACGAAGATCGCAGCGGGCCCGTCGGCCACGTAATTGCGGGTCATCAGGCTCGCCGCCTTGACCGACAGCCGCACGGTCCTGACCTGCCAGCGCCCGGCGCAGTCGCGCCGGTGCTGCTCGGCGAAGAACACCTGTCGACCGAGCACGGTGCACGGCACCCCGCAGAGCTCATTAATCCGCCGGAGCGCCCGCCCCGCTGACGACGCGCGTACCAACCCCAGGATCTCGCCGTCCGGGGCCGAAACCTCGTAGACGTGTGTAGTTGGCCTCCCCATTCGCCTTAAGATGCCTCAGATTGGCGCCGTCGTCCAGACTCCAGCGCGATTTATGACTCCCGTGGCCCCTGGAGGAGGATCTGGAGCCGTGGCGACCTGAGCGATGTTCAGAGTCTAATCAGAGCCGAAAGTGAAATCCTGCCCGACGCTTTCTTTCCGGTGATACCCTTGTCCGACCGTTCGGGTGGCTCACCCTTTATTGGCGCCCTCCAGCTCAGCGCGCCTGCGCTCGCGCCGGTCGAGGATCGCCTTGAGCCCGGTAGTCTCGACGTCACGCCCTTCCAGACGGAGCGCGATGCCGTTCAGCACGAGCAGCTCGTCCTCGATCCGGCCGAGGCGGTTCTCGACCCGGTCGAGCTTCTCGTCGATCCGGCGCAGATAGGCAATCGGTATGAGCTTCTCGGCTCGGTCATGGCGCCTCATGCCCTCGGGCGTCTCGTTCAGGGCGCGGTGGCACGTCTCATCAAACGGCCTGTCGTCACCTCCAATGCCAAGCCTAGCGGAAAATCCCCGAGACGTCACTGCGCAGATGCCGCCACTGTGGGTGCGCGAGCTGGCCGGGGGCGGATCTGTCCGGTTCTGGAAGCGTTCCAAGGAACTTGGAACGGGGGGCTGGGTGGAGAGGCTTGCGAAGATCGGGATCATGCGTTTCGAGGAGCTGGTGGAACGTTGGGAGAAGGGTCGCCGAGCCACGCCGAGGCGGCGGCAGCGCTCGGGAGATCAGCGACGAAGATGCGCGCGGCGCTGAGGGAGCGGCTGGAAGCGATCGCCGAGGAGCCCTTCGCGAAGCACCGCAACTTCGAGCGGATCAGGGGTCGAGCGGCACGCGTTCGGTCTCAGCCAGCTGACCCAGGTCGCGGCGAGCCATGAACCGGCATCGGTCACATCCCGGCCTATCGCGCCCGGGCCATGAGCCGAGAGAGCGCGTCTACCGGTGATCGCCTGAAAGAGCCGGCGCTGGCCGGGATGTCGATACCGTCTTGCTACGGCGCGCCGACCACGAGGCGCTGGTCCCGAGCCGCGGAAGAGCGGCCGACGTCGCGCAGATCCGCGAAGCCGACGCGCGCGTCGCACCGGGTGAGGACGAGTACGGGTCACGATCGACGGCACGCAGGCGCCGCATGGCCGGCCAGCTCCCGGGCGCGCCTGGCGGGAGCACCGGGGCCTGACTGCCCGCCGCCGCGCGCCAGGCCGGGGTCTCGGCCGCCTATCTCAGCCAGATCCACACCGGCAACAAGCCCGGCTCATTCGATGCCATGGCCAAGCTTGCCCGCGCCCTCAGCATCGATCTCGAGGATCTCGAGCAGTGGCCGACCTGAGCCGCGCGGCGACCTCGGGTACCAGCAACTTGGGCGGATCAGCCTCCGCGAGATGCAGCGCGCCGGCTGATCAGCTCTTTCGCGTCGCATGGGGAGGCATTCAATGGAAAGACCTGAACTCCTGTCAGAAGACGCCGGTCGATCCGCGGCCCGCCTGATCGATGAGACGTCCCGCCTCTACTATCTGTCACGCGCGATCCAGGTGGCGGCCGAGATGGGCATCGCCGATCACCTGGGGGGCGATCCCGTCGCGCTCGACGATCTGGCCAGGACGACGGCGACCAACGCGGGCGCATTGAAGCGGTTGCTTCGTTTCCTTTCGGCGTATCGCGTTTTCGAGGAGAGATCGCCGGACTGGTTCTGCAACACGACCTTGTCGTCGGTGCTCCGCGCCGATCATCCGAATTCCATGCGCGCGAACCTGAGGAGGATGGACGGGTCCTGGTGGTCGGCCACGGCGGCCCTGGACCATTCGATCCGTACAGGCGAGGCAGCCTTCGCGCACGTCCACGGGGTGCCATTCTTCCAGTACCTCAGAGCCAATGCCGAGGCGCAAGAGCGGTTCGATGAAGGCATGGCGCAAAGCTCGTATGCCAACGACGCGGCGATCGCCGCCGCGTTCGACTTCAGGCGCTTCCGCCGGATCGTCGATGTCGGGGGCGGCCGGGGGGGCTCTTGCTCCAGATTCTCTTGAGGGCGCCGAACGCGGCAGGCGTGCTGTTCGACCAGCCCCAGGTGGTCCAACACGCAACCAAGCTGCAGGAGGCTGGTCTCCTGGGGCGGGTGGAGCTGGTGGTGGGGATTTTTTCCAATCCGTCGCGGAAGGCGGCGATTGCTACGTGATCAAGGGCGTGCTGCACGATTTCGACGACGAGCAATGCGTCAGAATCCTCAGCAACTGCCGCCGGGCCATGAGCGGAGATGGCTGTGTCGTCATCGCCAATCAGGATCTTCCGATTTCGATCGATGGGCCGCATCCCAATCTGACCATGGACATGCATATGATGACGATGCTCGGCGGCCGTGAACGGTCTGCCGTCGAATGGTCCGAATTGTTCCGGCGGTCCGGGCTGCGGGTGAGCGATACCATCCCAACCGACGTCGGATTTACGTTGGTTGAAGGAAAACCCGATTGATCGGGCGCCAGCTTCGAACCTCTCTTGGGGCGCCGCCAATACCGGCGGAGGTTCCGGGCATGCTCGCCGTTACTGCGTCGCGAGCGCCGCAGCGGCGCCGCCGAGAATGGTGGCGCTGGTGCGATTGGCGAAGCGGAGCGCGCGCGGGCTCCGGAACAGGCGCCGCGCACGGGCGGCGAGCAGGATGTAGGTGAGGTCGATCGCGGCTACGATCATCAGCATGGTGCAGGTGAGCTCGAGCCAGGCGACCGGCGTGATGCCGGCAAGATCGATCAGGCTCGGCAGCAGCGCCAGATAGAAGACCATGATCTTCGGATTGCCGAGAGTGACCGCGAGACCGGCCAGGAACATCCGCGCGCCGGAGCCCGAGCGCGGCGCCGCGCCTGCCGCATGGATGGCGACCGGGGCGAACCACATCCTCCAGGCAAGATAGAGCAGGTAAGCGGCGCCCAGATACTTCACGACCAGGAAGGCGCCGTGGAGCGCCTCCGCCAGCGCCGCAAGACCGTAGACGGCGAGCGTCAGCCAGAGCGCCTCGCCGATCCACATCGCGGCGGCGAAGGGTACGACCTCGCGCCAGCCGCGCGTGATCACGCGCGAGACCAATGCCGCGATGCTCGGGCCAGGCGAGCCGGCGGCGACCAGCAGGGCACCGGCGAAGATCAGCAGAGCCGAGAAGCCCACGGCAGCCCCTCCCGCAACAACGGGCATCACTTTAGCACCTGGCGCGCCGGCGCTACGAGTCGGCTCTCATGGGTTCCTGGGGACCACGTACTCGGCAGGCCAGGTCGCCTGGAATTCGGGAAGGGCCTCGCAGCGGGCGGAGAGGGCATCGAGCGTGGGGAACCGGCCGGGCGCCAGCAGCGAAGAATCGGCCATCTGGACGTAGCGGAACATGCAGGCGGTGGTGATCTGCGCCTGATCCAGGGCGGCGTCCGCGGGCCATGGTTCGGTGGCGAGCGCGGCGATGGCACCCATACCCTGGGCGAGGCAACGCTCGATCCACTCCGGCCAGCGCAGCGCCGACGGCCGGATGAGGCGCTCATAGGCGGCGGCGCCGATCTTGTCGATCGCACCGGTCGCGAGCGCGATCAGCCTGAGGGCACGCCGCCGCTCGGGCCCGGCGGGCGGGATCAGGGCGCGCGCGGAGCCGACGGTCTGATCGAGCCAGTCGAGGATCGCGGCCGAATCGATCAGCACCTCGCCGTCGCTCGAGCACGAGCGAGGGTATGCGCCCGAGCGGATTGACGCGTGCGCATCGCGTCGAAGTCCGCGAACACGGAGCGGGTGTCGTGCTCGTAGGTGAAGCCCAGGACGCGGAGCGAAACCGCGACCCGGCGCACGTAGGGCGAATCGTATTGGCCGACGAGGATCATGGCGCCGATCCTACCGCGAGTCGGGTGCGGAGGTGCGGATATTTCTCGGTCAGCAGCGAGCCCGGGTAGTAGGTCGGCCCGAAGGCCGGATCGGCCCGGATCGCCACCAGCCAGCGCGCGATTGCCGGCCGCTCCGCCCAGAGATGGTCGAGCCGGATGTCGGCCATGCGCACGATCACCGGCATGATCGCGATGTCGGCGAGGCTGATCTGCGCGCCGAGCAGCCAGGGCCCGCCGGTCTCCTGGATCTGCGCGTCCATGCGCTCGAGCGCGCGGCGGAGCCGGTTCAAAGCCTCGTTCATGTCTGCCTCAGGAAAGCCGCTCCGGCCCATCTTGAGCAGGAACTCCCGGCGCAGCGGCTTGGAGTTGGCGAGTGCTCGAAACTCCGCTTCGCTCATGCTCTGGAAGTGGGGCAGGAAAGCGAGGTTGTACGAAGGAATCCGGATTGCGGGCGTCGGCACCTCGTCGATGAAGCGCATGAGCGCGCGCATGCGGGCCCGCGCGCCAGCGGCTCCGCCGGCACGAACCGGCGCCGGTTGGAAAACACCTCCTCCAGATATTCCATGATCACGGAGGAGTTGATCACCGGGGCGCCGTCGTGGAGGAGCGTCGGCACGACCCCGTTCGGATTGAGGGCGAGGTAGTCGGGCTTCAGCTGATCGCCCGCGAACAGGTCGAGCCGATGCTCCATGAACGCGAGGCCCTTGGCGTTCAGGACGAAGCGGACCCGCTGGCTGCAGGTCGATTGCGGGGCGTTGTAGAGTTCGAGCTGGGCCATGGCGCGACCTCCGGCTTGCATCCGGCCGGCCACTCTAGGCCGGCGCGCTGGCGCTGGATAGCTTGCGACCGACGGCGACGTTCGGGCATCAGGCTGCTCGATCACGATTTCGCTGTTAAACCACCTGCGGCGCTCACCGCGCCAATGAAATCCGAATGGGGGCAAGTCGCATGGGAACCAGCTGGTCTCTCGGCGCTCATGCTCGCCGGCTCGGCACTGCTTGCCGGCACCGGGCTCGCCGCCGAGCCGGTCAAGATTGGCGCTTCGTTGCCGATTACCGGCGGTTTCGCGATCAATGGGCAAAAGCACAAGGACGGCTACCAGCTCTGCGTCGACCTGATCAATCAGGCGGGCGGCCTGCTCGGCCGCCCGGTCGAGCTGATCATCAGCGATAATCAGTCATCGAACGAGACCGCGCAGGCGCAGTTCGAGCGGTTGATCAACGAAGACAAGGTCGATGTCCTGCTCGGTACCTTCTCGAGCAAGCTGACCTTCCCGACCACTTCGATCGCCGAACAGAACAAGATGGTCTACCCGATTCCATCGGGTGTGGCCCTGCAGATCTACGAACGGGGCTACAAGTACATCTTCAACTTTCAGCCGAGTGCCGCGGAGTACGTCGGAAAAAGCTATGCCGGCCTGATGCGCGATCTGGTCAAGCCGGACCAGATGCCGAAGAAGGCGGCAGTGGTCTATGCCGATGACTTCTATGCCAACGCGGTGGTCGCCGGTCTGACCGGCAAGCAGGAGAAGATCGCCGGCACCGACAAGGTGATCGACCTGTCGCCCGGGGCACTGAAGGACGCGGGCATCGAGGTCGTCTTCGAGCAGCAATGGCCGGAAGAAGGCTTCTCCGACTGGATCACGCTCGCGAATTCGGTCAAAGGCAGCGGCGCCGACATGGTGGTGGGCTTCACCGCTTCGCCCGATGAGGCGATTCAGCTGGTGCGTGCGTTCAAGACCGTCAACTATCAGCCCACGACCGTCATCATGGGGCAGGGGACGCAGATCGAATTCCAGCAGCAGCTCGGCGATGCCGCCAACGGCGTGATGATTCATTCCGCCTGGCATCCGGCCGTGCAATGGGCGGGGCTGCTCGCGGGCAAGCCGTTCACCAATCAGGACTTCCTGCGCGAGTTCAAGGCCCGCTTCGGGCGTGACGCGGACGAGGACGAGGCGATCCCGTTCGCGACCTGTCAGGGCGTGGACCAGGCCATCCGGGCGACCGGTTCGACCGACAATGCCGTCCTTCGGGACTGGCTGGCAGCGCGCACCAAGGAGGACCCGGTCAAGACGGTGCTCGGCGATTTCTATTGGGACGGGCGCGGCCTGCCAAAGGATAAGCCCTTCCTGATCACGCAGTGGCAAAACGGCAAGCTCGCCTTCGTTTACCCGATCGGCCAGTTTCCCGGCACCTCGCCTCTGCTCTGGCCGAAGCCTGCCTGGTAAGCGCCGGAGCCGAGCCTCGGGCTGATCACGGGAGGCTCTGGCAGGCGCGACCTTGGCTCTGCTCGAAGTTCGGGATCTGACCAAGTCGTTCGGCGGCATCCGTGCGGTCGATCGCTGCTCGTTCGCCGTGGAGGAGGGCAGCATCACCGCCCTTATCGGGCCCAATGGCGCCGGCAAGACGACCGTCTTCAACATCATCAGCGGTCTGCACAAACCCGACGCCGGCGCGATCCTGTTCAACGGCGAGCGGATCGATCGTCTGCCGCCCCATCGGATCACCCGCCAAGGCATCGGCCGCACGTTTCAGATCAGCCGTCACCTCGCCGAGCTGACGGTCCTCGAGAACCTCGTCGTGCAGTCGCCAACCGGCCGGCTCGTCGATCTCCTGAAGCGCAGCATCCTGGATGAGGAGCGCCTGCGGGCGATGGAGCTCCTGAGCTTCGTCGGCATCGCCGAGCTCGCGAACGAACCGGCGGCGAAGCTCTCCTACGGCCAGAAGAAGCTCATGGATCTTGCCGCGGGCCTGATGGCGAAGCCGCGCCTCTTCCTCCTGGACGAGCCCGCGGGCGGCATCAATCCGGCGCTTCTGGAGGTGATCGTCGATCGCGTTCAGCGTCTGCGCGAGCAGGGTATCACCTTCCTGATCGTCGAGCACAACATGGACGTAGTGATGAACGTCTGCGACCCGGTCGTTGTCATGGCCTATGGGAGGTTTCTCGCGAGCGGCCCGCCCGCGGCGATCCAGAACGACGACGCCGTCCTCGAAGCCTATCTCGGGGTCGGCTGATGGCGCTGCTGGCGGTCGAAGACGTCGCCGCCGGCTACGGCGCCGGACCGGACATCCTGACCGGCCTGTCGCTGCAGATCGAACGCGACCGCAGCTATTGCATCATCGGGCCGAACGGGGCGGGCAAGTCGACGCTGTTGCGTGTGATCTGCGGTCTCCTGCCGCCGCGCCGCGGCAAGGTCGTCTTCAAGGGCGAGCCTCTGGCGGGATTGCGCACCGACGAGATCCTCCGCCGCGGGATCTGCTTCGTGCCCCAGGACAAGAGCCTGTTCCCCGACATGACGGTCAAGGAGAACATCAGGATGGGCGGCTACATCCTGAGCGATCGACAGGAGGTCGAGCGGCGAATCGAGGCGGCGTTCGAGATGTTTCCGGTCCTGCGCGAACGGAGCACGCGGCCCGCGCGGGCGCTCTCCGGCGGCGAGCAGCAGATGCTGCTGCTTGGCCGTGCCTTCGTGCTCCAACCCGAGGTCCTCATGCTGGACGAGCCTTCGCTCGGCCTCGCGCCGCGCATCTCGAGGCAGATTTTCGACAACATGGAACGGCTGAAGCGCGCGGGCATGACCATCATCCTGGTCGAGCAGAACGCCAGAATGGGCCTCGAATTCGCCGATTGGGGCTGCGTTCTGGATCTGGGCAAGGCGGTCTTCGAGGGCGCGTCGGGATCGGTGCTCGAGAATCCGCGCATTCAGGAGCTCTATCTCGGCCGGCGCGTCCATGCCCGGCCAAGCGGCGCCGGATGACCCATTCGATCCAGATTCTCCTGCTCGGCCTGACCCTGGGCGGCGTCTACGCGCTCATGGCCTCGGGGCTCACGCTCATCTTCGGGGTCATGGGAATCGTCAATCTGGCGCATGCGGCCTTCATGACGCTCGCCGCCTACATCGCGTTCTGGGCATTCACGCTCTACGGGATCGATCCGATCCTCTCGACCCTGATCGTCATGCCGGTCATGTTCGCCCTCGGCCTCGCGATCTATCGGCTGCTGTTCGCGCGCTCTTTTGGCGACGCGCGCGGGCGGGGCATGACGGTCCTCCTGACCTTCGCCCTCGCCCTCGTGCTCGAGGGCCTCATGGGCTACGCCTTCACCAACATTTACCGCTCGACGAGCCCGAGCTACGCCGCCGAGGCCCTTCTGTTCGGGCCCTACTACCTGCCCGAGGGACAGTTCTATGCGACCGTCATGAGCATCGCGATTCTGGGCCTGTTATGGGTCTTTCTTCAGCGCACCCGCACGGGCTACGCCATCCGCGCGACCATGCAGAACCGAACCGCCGCGCAGGTCGTGGGCGTCAACGTCGGCAGGATCTCCATGCTGGTCTTCGGTATTGGCATGGCGCTCGCGGGAGCCTCGGGCGCCATGATGTCGTTCCTCTTCACCTTCTACCCGGGCAAGCACTGGGAGTGGATCGCGGTGCTCCTCTCCCTGGTGGTTCTGGGTGGGATGGGCAGTCTGCTCGGCGCGCTGATCGGGGCACTCGTCCTGGCGGTCGCGTCGGCGTACGTCAGCTCGTTCTTCGGTCCGACCTGGTCGCCGGTGACCTTCTATCTCGCCCTGTTCATGATCCTCCTGGTCCGACCCCAGGGGCTCCTGGGCAGGAAGCCGGAGCTCTGAATGCCCTCTTCCGCGGAAATCCTGACCGCCAAAGAGGGCAGGGGGGCAGCCTCGTCCGGGAGCAAGGTTCTGTTCATCGGGCTGCTCCTCGCCGGCTCGGCCGGCTTTCCTCTTCTCCATCTATACTATGGTGGCCTGAACTACTGGCTGCACATGCTTTTGTTCATCTATATGAACATTGCCATGGCTTCCAGCTGGAACATCATCGGCGGCTATGCGGGCTACACTTCACTTGGTCACAACGTTTTCCTGGCGGTCGGGGGCTATTTTTCGGGTATACTTTTCGCCTATTTCGGTCTCTCGCCGTTCCTCACGACGCCGCTCGCGGGGCTGGCGGCGATGACGGTCGGGCTTTGCGGTCGGGATGATCACGCTGCGCACCGGCGGGCCGACCTTCATCATCTCGACGATTGCCCTGGTCCTGCTGACCAAGATCGCATTGGACAACTGGAGTTATATCGGCGGCTCCAACGGCATGAGCCTGCCTCTGGTGGCACTGCCGGTCGAGCTGGTGAAGCTGCCGTTCTATTACGGCATGCTGATCATCGCCATCGGCGCGGTCTATCTGTCGTACCGGATCCGACGCTCCAAATTCGGTCTCGGACTGCGCGCCATCTCTCAGGACGAGACCAAGGCGGAAGTCGCCGGGATTCCGACCGGCTTCTACAAGATCCTGGCGTTCGCCCTGAGCGGCCTGTTCGTGGGCATGGCCGGGGCGCTCTGGGGCTATTACCTGACCTTCCTGAGGCCGACGATCTTCCTCAGCATTCTGCTCGGCGCGAGGTTCGTCCTGATGACGATCCTGGGCGGCCGGGGCACGGTCGCCGGCCCGGTGGTCGGCGCGGTCGTGTTCATCGCAGCCAACGAGTTCTTCGTCTCGAAATTGGGCGCCTCGGAGCTGAACATCGCCGCGACCGGTCTTCTGTTGATCCTGGCACTCCTGTTCTTTCCCGAAGGGATCGTCGGCACGCTCAAGCAGAGGGGCAGACTGCCCAGAGCTCTCGACTGGGACTGATGCCAGACGCAGAGGGTTGCGACCTGCGCGCCTGGTCCGCGCGCCGCCGCCGTTACAGTCCCTTGCCGCCGCGCGCGATCGCGACCACGCCCGCGCGGCTCACCTCGACGAGGCCAAGCGGCTCCATCAGGTTGATGAAAGCGTCCAGCTCCTCCGAGGAGCCGGTGATCTCGAACACGAAGCAGCCGATCGAGCTGTCAATCAGCCGCGCGTGCATGACATCGGCGATCCTGAGCGCCTGGACCAGCGGCTCGCGCTCGCCCGCGACCTTGACCAGGGCGAGTTCGCGCTCGAGGTGCGGCCCTTCGACCGTGAGATCGGCGACCTTGTGCACCGGCACCAGCTTCTCGAGCAGCGCCTTGATCTGCTCGATCACCTGGGCCGTGCCGCGGGTGACGATGTTGATCCGCGAGCGCCCGCGGGCGCGGTCGACCTCGGCTACGGTCAGGCTGTCGATGTTGTAGCCGCGGCCCGAGAACAGGCCGATCACGCGCGCGAGCACGCCCGGCTCGTTGTCGACCAGCACGGCGATCGTGCGGCGCTGCTCCGGCTCGCTCATGTGCTCATCCGATCAGCCGAAAACGCCCGTCAGCACGAAATGCACCGGCTGCCCCGCGCTCCCGGCTCAGCGTCTGGAGAGTCCGGGCCGACGGGTGCGCGCAAGGCAGCTGGTCAGACGAGGACCATGCCCTCCTCGGAGCCCTGGGCCGGCGTCTCGTCCGCGGGCGAGAGCTTGATCTCGTTGTGCGCAGCACCACCCGGAATCATGGGATAGACGTTCTCGGCGCGATCGACCACCATGTCGCAGATCACCGGCTTCGGGGTCTCGATCATCGCCTTGATCACGTCGTCGACCTCGTCGACCGTCGTGGCCCGCAGGCCGACCGCGCCGAAAGCCTCGGCCAGCTTCACGAAGTCGGGCAGGCTGTCCATATAGCTCTCGCTGTAGCGGTTGCCGTGGAAGAACTCCTGCCACTGGCGGACCATCCCCATATAGCTGTTGTTGAGAATGAACGACTTCACCGGCAGCCGGTACTGCATGATGGTCGACATCTCCTGCATGTTCATGACCCAGGAGGCCTCGCCCGCGATGTCGATGACCAGGGCGTCCGGGTGAGCGACCTGCACGCCCATCGCTGCGGGGAGGCCGTAGCCCATCGTGCCGAGCCCGCCCGAGGTCATCCAATGCCTCGGCTTCTCGAACTTGTAGTGCTGGGCCGCCCACATCTGATGCTGACCGACCTCGGTGGTGATGAAGGTCTCGCGATCCCTCGTCAGCTCGTACAGCCGTTGGATCGCATACTGCGGCTTGATGACCTTGCCGTTCTGCCGGTAGCGCAGGCTGTCCTTGGCCTGCCACTGCTTGATCTGGTCCCACCAGGGAGCGAGCCTCGCCCGGTCGGCCTGGTTGCTCTTGGCGCGCCAGCCTTCGAGCAGGGCACGGACGGCACGCCCCGCGTCGCCGACGATCGCGATGTCGACCGGCACGTTCTTGTTGATCGACGAAGGATCGATGTCGATGTGGATCTTCTTCGATCCGGGCGAGAAGCTGTCCAGTCGCCCGGTGACCCGGTCGTCAAAGCGCGCGCCGACCGCGATCATCACGTCGCAGCCATGCATCGCCAGATTGGCCTCGTAGGTGCCGTGCATGCCGAGCATGCCGATGAACTGCGGATCGGACGCCGGGTAGGCGCCGAGCCCCATCAGGGTCAGCGTCACCGGAAAGCCGGTCGCGCGGATCAGCTCGGCGGCCAGCGCCGGGGTCACGCCACCGGAGTTGATCACCCCACCGCCGACGTAGAAGATCGGGCGCCGCGCCTTGACCATCAGCTCGAGTGCCTGCGCAATCGGCTCCGGCGCCGGCTCGACCCGCGGGTTGTAGGTGCGATGGCGGATCTGCTCGCGGGCGACGTAGCGGGCCTCGCCCATCAGCACGTCCTTGGGCAGGTCGACCACGACCGGACCCGGCCGGCCGCTGCGCGCGACGTGGAACGCCTCGTGGATCGTGCGCGCCACGTCGGCGCCCGACTTGACCAGGTAGTTGTGCTTGGTGCAGGGCCGTGTGATCCCGACCGTGTCGGCCTCCTGGAAAGCGTCATTGCCGATCATGTGGGTCGGCACCTGGCCGGTCAGGCAGACCACCGGCACGCTGTCCATCAGGGCGTCGGTCAGACCGGTCACGGTATTGGTCGCGCCCGGTCCCGAAGTCACCAGGATCACGCCGACTCTGCCGGTGCTGCGGGCGTAGCCCTCGGCGGCGTGAACCGCGCCCTGCTCGTGCCGGACGAGAATGTGGCGGATCCGGTCCTGCTTGAAGATGGCGTCGTAGATCGGCAGCACCGCGCCGCCCGGATAGCCGAATACCACCTCGACCCCCTGCTCTACGAGCGCCTGCAGCACGACCTCGGAGCCGGTCATGGGCTGCTGCGGGACGTCCGCACGGGTCACGGAGGTGGCTTCCGACATGGATTCAGGCTCCTTGATCGATGCCTCGGTGGCGATGCATGGGGTTCGCTGCCCCTTTGCTTGACCGCTTTGCCCCCGTCAGGGGATGGGTCGAAAACTATGCGCCAATGCCCCGCCGGTCAACAGCAGCCGCTCGAGCGCCTCGGGCGCCGGCATCGCCGCGGCATCGTCGCCGAAGCCGTCGAGCGGCCGCAGCTCGGGCAACTGATGGCGGAAGAAGGTGAGCTGGCGCTTGGCGTAGCGGCGGCTCTGCAGGGTCGCTCGCGCCAGCGCCTGCTTGAGGCTGAGGCGACCGTCCAGATGGGCACGGAACGCGGCCACGCCGACCGCTTTGAAGAGCGGCAGATCGGCAGCCAGGCGATCCGTCGCGAGTGCCTCCAGCTCGGCGAGCGCGCCCGCGGCAAGCATGGCCTGAAGCCGCTCCCCGATCCGCCGGTAGAGATCGGCGCGCGGCGGCAGAACGACAAACCCGAGGGCCGGCTCGGGCAGCCTGACCCGTCGCGCGGGAAGGCGCTGCCACTCGCCAAGCGGTCGCCCGGTCGCCTCGAGCACCTCCCACGCCCGCATCAGCCGCTGGCGATCGTTGACGCCGAGCCCCGTGCCGCTCGCCGGATCGCGCCTCGCCAGTTCGGCGTGAAATGCGGCCGAGCCGAGGCGCTCGAACAGCGCGCGCGTCGCATGCCGGACCGGTTGCGGAATCGCCGGTACCGGTGCCAGGCCTTGCAGAAGAGCCCGCAGATAGAGCCCGGTGCCGCCGACCACGATCGGGATCCGGCCCCGCGTCACGGCCTCGCCGATCGCGTCTTCGGCCAGCTCCAGCCAGAGCCCGGACGAGGCTGGCCGGTCCGCCGGCAGGATGCCGTACAGGCGATGGGGCACGCGGGCCTCGTCGGCCGGCTCGGGTCGGGCGGTGAGCAACCGCAGCTCACGATACAGCTGCATGCTGTCGGCATTGATCACGACGCCGCCCAGCGCCTCGGCCAGGCGGAGCGCGAACGCCGACTTGCCGCTCGCGGTCGGGCCGCCGACGACGATCAGCCCGGCCATGCGCGAGACACGCTCTCTGCCCGATCGCTCGGGCCCGAGCCACGCCCATGTCCCATGTCGTCTGCCTGATCGCGGCGCCCGAGCGGGCGGCCCTCGATCGCGCACTGATTGCCGAGGTCGAGCCGCTGTTCCGCGCCTGGCCGCGCTGGCTGGCGGAGGACGAAGCCTGTGAGTTCCCGGTCGAGGGCGCCGAGGTGGCGGCCCTGGCCGAGCGCGTCCGGACCGCCGTCGACGGCCGTGCGATCGACGTCTGTACGGTTCCGGCGGCGGATCGGGTCAAGCGACTGCTGGTCAGCGACATGGACTCGACCATGATCACGGTCGAGTGCATCGACGAGCTGGCCGACATGCTCGGGATCAAAGCCGAAGTGGCGGCGATCACGCGGCGCGCCATGAACGGCGAGCTCGACTTTCGCGCCGCCCTCGAAGCGCGTGTCGCCCTGCTCGCCGGGCTGCCGGTCACGGTGTTCGACGAGGTCTATCGCGAGCGCATCCGCCTCATGCCGGGAGCGCGGACGCTGGTGCAGACCATGCGCGCGCAGGGCGCGATCACTGCCTTGGTCTCGGGGGGCTTCTTCCCGTTCGTCGACCGCGTGCGCGATGCCATCGGCTTCGATCTGGCCGAGGCCAATCGGCTGGAGGCCAGGCGAGGCCACCTGACCGGCCGGGTGCTCGAGCCGATCCGCAGCCCGGCCAGCAAGCTCGGGCTGCTGCAAGAACTCGCTCGTACCCACGCGCTGGCGCCCACGCAAACGCTGGCCGTCGGCGACGGCGCCAACGACCTGCCGATGCTGGCCGCGGCGGGCCTCGCGGTCGCCTATCGCGCTCACCCGAGGGTCAAGGCGGCGGTTTCGGTCGCCATCGACTTCGGCGACCTGACCGCGTTGCTCTACCTTCAAGGCATCGCCAGACGCGAGTTCGTCACCGCCTGAGCGCGCCCGACCTCGCAGCCGGCAGCGCCGGCGCCAAGAGTAGTCGTGCGCCGGGCGAGGCGTCCGCTACTGCTGCGCGTCCGCCAGGCGCAGCGCCACGAACCGCAGATCGCCCTGCCGGTCGATCAGCAGCAGGACCGACTTCTTTTGGTCCTGGCGGGCCTGGTTGACCTTGGCCGCGACCTCGGGCGGCGAATTGACCTCCTCCTGGCCGACCTCGACGATCAGATCGCCGGGGCGCAGATCCTGGCCGGCCGGGCCGCCATCGGCGATTTCGACGATGACCACGCCGTGGGCATCCTGAGCGAGCTGGAAGCGGGTCTTCAGCTCATCGGTGATCGACGAGACCGTGAGCCCGAGACTGGTGATCTCGGCCGAGCTCGGCGGGGGCGTATCCGCCTGGCTCTGTGACAACGCCGCCAGTTCCTCCTCCTCGGGCAGCTCGCCCAGCGTCACCTTGAGCGTCTTCTCCTCGCCGTGGCGCCAGATGGCGACCTTGACCTCCTTGGCGATCGGCGTCTCGGCGACGATCCGCGGCAGGCCGCGCATCTTGTCGATCGTCTTGCCGTCGAACTGCAAGATCACGTCGCCGGCCTGGATCTTTGCCGCTTCGGCGGGGCCGCCGGGCGTGACGCTCGCCACCAGCGCACCGCTCGAGTGACCGGGCGTGTGTTGGAGGCCGAGGCTCTCGGCAATTTCATCGGTGACGGTCTGGATGCGCACGCCGAGCCAGCCGCGCTTGACCCGGCCGTCGGTCTTCAGCGACTCGATGACCGGCAAGGCGAGATTGGACGGAATTGCGAAGCCGATGCCGACATTGCCGCCGCTCGGCGAGAAGATCGCGGTGTTGATACCGATCACCTCGCCGTTCAGATTGAAGCTCGGTCCGCCCGAGTTGCCGCGGTTGATCGGGGCATCGAGCTGCAGGAAGTCATCGTAGGGGCCGGCCCGAATGTCGCGCGAGCGGGCCGAGACGATGCCCGCGGTCACCGTGCTGCCGAGTCCGAACGGATTGCCGATCGCGATCACCCAGTCCCCGACCCGCACCGTGTCGCTGTCAGCGAATTTCACGGCCGGGAACGGATGATCCCCGTTGATCTTGAGCAGGGCGAGGTCGGTCTTCGTATCACGGCCAACCAGCTTCGCCTCGTAGGTCGTGTCATCGTTGAACACGACCGAGATCTCGTCGGCTTCGGCAACGACGTGATTGTTGGTCACGACGTAGCCCGCCGGGTCGACCACGAAGCCCGAGCCGAGCGACGCCTGGCGCTGCCGGGGCATGTCCTCGGGCGGTCGGTTGCGCTTGAAGAACTCGTGGAAGAAATCCTCGAACGGCGAGCCGGGCGGCGGTTCGGCAAACGGAAACTCGGACCCCTGGCCGCTCTTCACCGCCTTGCTGGTCGCGATGTTGACCACCGCCGGTCCGATCTTGTCGACAATGTCGGCGAAGCTGATCGGCGGCGGCCCGGCGTTGGCCTGCGTCGGCAGGGCGAACGGCCCGAGCAGCCACACCAAGAGCAACAGCATGCGGCCACCCCGTGCCGCGCCGCCGCGCGACGCCGGGAGGGCAGGGGCGAAGGCTGTCACCAGACTCATTGTACGGTTCTCCGCGAGATGAACCACCGGCTATCCCAATGGTTGACTTCGCTCTACGGAAGGGCGCCCAAATCGGGGCCGCAACTCTGCGCAGGGTCGGGTTAACAGCTTGTCACTCCTACCCCGGAAGTCAATCCTTCGCATTCCCGTCGAGGTAAAAAGAGCAGGGTCGCACGGCCGCGCCTAACCCCGTAGCAGCCAGACCAGAAGGACCCCGATCGCGACCGCGATCAGCCCGCCGGCGCGGAGCTGCTCGTTGGCCATGCCGAGCGCCATGGCCGCGGCCCGCTTCATGCCGTCCGGCGAGACCGCCCAAAGCAGCCCCTCCAGCACCAGCACCAACGCCAAAGCCGTAGCCAGATCGATCATCGCACCGCCGCCTCTGCCCTCTTGCACTGCCGGCGCGACGGTCTGCAGGCCGGCTCCTCGATCGCCAGCCACCACGATGAACGCACCGCGGTCGGGTCTGCGACCGCCCAGGCTCTGTCCCGCCGGGATCGATCGTCGCGTTCGAGCGCTGACCGGCAAGCTGTGAGCGACGCGGCCCCAGCGCCGGCGAAGCCGCCGACAACCGGACCTCGTCCAGCAGCCGGACCGGGAAGGCGCGGTTCACCACCTCAGACAATCGAGCCAAGGTCGGTGCCGCGCCCTCAATCAACGCTGGCTGGCGCGGCCGGGTGCTGGTCGAGCTTCGCGGCGGCGCCGCCCGGCGTTACGGCCGGCTGCTGGTCGAGCTTCGCGGCGCCACTGCCCGGCGTCGCCTCCGGCTGCTGAGCCGCACCATTGCTCGCCGCACTGCCATCGGGTTTTTTGACGGCCTCGTGAGCGGTTCGCACCGTCGGCTCGGCGTGGTTGAAAAAGCGGAAAAACTCGCTGTCCGGCGACAGCACGAAGCTGGTGTTGTCGTCGGACAAGGCGGCCCGATAGGCCTGCATCGAGCGATAGAAGGTGAAGAAGTCGACGTCCTTGCCGAACGCATCGGCAAAGATCCGGACCGCGTCGCCGTCGCCTTGGCCCCGGATGATCTCGCCCTCCTTCTGGGCCTCGGCGATGATCACGCGGCGCTCGCGGTCCGCGCGGGCGCGGATCCGTTGCCCTAGCTCGGCGCCCTGGGCGCGCAGTTCCTTGGCCTCGCGCTCGCGCTCGGTCTGCATCCGGCGATAGATCGCCTGGCTGTTCTCCGCCGGGCAGGTCAGCCCGCTTGATGCGCACGTCGACGATTTCGATTCCGAACTGCTTGGTCTCGGTGTTCGCCTGGTCGCGGATCTTGTTCATCAGCTCGGAACGATCGGCCGAGAGCACGGTGAACAGCGGCACTTCGCCCAGGACCTTGCGCATCGAGGCGTCGAGAATGGTATCGATCCGGCCGCGCAGGATCTCCTCGCTGCCGACCGACTGGTAAAAGCGCAAGCGGGTCGACGATCCGATAGCGAGCGAAGGCGTCGACCACCAGCCGCTTCTGATCACCCAGGATCACCTCCTGAGCCTCGCCGTCGAAGTCGAGCACGCGCCGGTCGACATAGACCGCGTTCTGAATGAACGGCAGCTTGAAGTGCAGGCCGGGCTCGGTGACCACGCGCTTGGGATCGCCGAACTGCAGGACCAGGGCCTGCTGCGTCTGCTGCACGGTGAAGAGCGCACTCATCAGGAGCACCACGACGAAAGCCGCCGCCGCGCCAGCGCCGATCAGGAGATTGCGGTTCATTGCTGCTGTCCCCCGCTCTCCACGGTCCCGCTGCCGGTTGCAGTCCCGGTCCCGGTCGCGCTGCCAGCCGCGCTCCCGGGCGTGGTCGCGGGCGCGCGCCCCCGGCGCTCGAGCTCGGGCAGCGGCAGATAGGGCACCACACCGGCCGTGCTCGCCGACGGATCGATCACGACCTTGTTCATGCCGCGCAGCACCTGCTCCATGGTCTCGAGGTAGATGCGCTTGGTAGTGACGTCGCGCGCCTTGCTGTAGGCCTGGTAGACGGCGAGGAAACGCGAGGCCTCGCCCTCGGCCTTGGCGACGACCTCCTGGCGGTAGGCCTGAGCTTCCTGCGAGATCCGCTCGGCATCGCCGCGCGCCCGCGGCAGGATGTCGTTGGCGAACGCCTCGGCCTCGTTCTGCGCCCGCTCACGGTCGGCCTGCGCCCGCTGCACGTCGCGGAACGCGTCGATCACCTCGCTCGGCGGATCGACCTTCTGCAGCTGGACCTGGGTGATCAGGATGCCGGCGCCGTAAGCGTCGAGAATCTGCTGCATCTGCTCGCGCGAATTGACCTCGATCCGGCCGCGCGCCTCGGTGGTCGCTTCCGCGATCGGCGTCTTGCCGATGATCTCGCGCATCACGCTCTCGGCGACCGCTTTCACGGTGGTTTCCGGATCGCGAATGTTGAACAGGAACTGCCCCGCGTCCTTGATCATCCACAGAACGACGAAGTTGATGTCGACGATATTTTCGTCGCCGGTCAGCATCAGGCTCTCGTTGGGCACGTCGCGGGAGTGCCGCCACGGCCGATGTCCGCCGCGGAACGGAAGCCCACCTCGACCCGGTTGGATCGGGTGACCTTGGGCGTCAAGACGGTCTCGATCGGCGCCGGCAGGTGCCAGTTGAGACCCGGCTGGGTGGTCTTGACCCATTGGCCAAAGCGCAGCACCACCCCCTGCTCATCCGGCTGCACGCGATAGAAGCCGCTCGCCAGCCAGATCGCAACGAGTACCAGCGGAATCAGGACCAGCGCCTTGCGGTTGCCGCCAAAACCGGGGCCGCCGCCGCCCGGAAACAGCTTCTTGACCTTCTCCTGGCTGCGCCGCAGCAGCTCTTCGAGGTCCGGAGGCTGCTGGCCGCCGCCGGGGCGTCCACCCCAGGGGCCCTGGCCGCCGCCGCCCTGCCAGCCGCCGCCTTGGTTGTTCCACGGCATGTGTCGCTACCTTTCGATCCTGCGCAGTGCCGCCGCGCCGAAGGCCTTTGCCCGCATCACGGCGCTCCCTATATCAGCAGGACGCAAACGACCGGGGCCAGCCCCGCCCGATTCCGCATCGCTGGCGAGAATATCGTGCGGCATGGCAGAGTGTTCAACCATGACGGAGGTCAACCGAGAGCAGGTCCTCAAAGCCCTCACCGGGGTGGTCGATGCCGCGCGCGGCCAGAGCGTGGTCGCCCTGGAGATGGTGTCCGGCATCGTGGTCAAGGGCAGCAACGTGGGCTTCGCCCTCGAGGTCGAGCCGAGCGAGGCCGAGGCCAAGGAGCCGTTGCGTCTCGCCTGCGAGCAGGCGGTGCTGGCGTTGCCCGGAGTCACTTCGGTCACGGCGGTGCTGACCGCGGAGCGGGCGCCGGGCGGGGCCCGAGCGGCAGCGCCGGCCGGCAGCCCGATGGCCCGCGGCGCGTCGCCCGGCGCGCGGCCGGAGCCGGGCGCCAAGCCCGGCCTGCCCGGGATCCGATCGGTGGTCGCGGTCGCCTCCGGCAAGGGTGGCGTCGGCAAGTCGACCACCGCGGTCAATCTCGCGCTCGGTCTCGCAGAGACTCGGTCAACGGGTCGGCCTCCTGGACGCCGACATTTACGGTCCCTCGCAGCCGCGCATGCTCGGCATCACCGGCAGGCCGTCCAGCCCGGACGGCAAGAAGCTCCGGCCGATGGCCAACTATGGCGTCCGGGTCATGTCGATGGGTTTCCTGGTCGACGAGGACGCGCCGATGATCTGGCGCGGGCCGATGGTCCAGAGCGCGATCCAGCAGATGCTGACCGATGTCGAGTGGGGCGAGCTCGACGTGCTGGTGGTCGACCTGCCGCCCGGCACCGGTGATGCCCAGCTGACCATGGCGCAGCGGGTGCCGCTCGCCGGCGCGGTGATCGTATCGACGCCCCAGGACATAGCACTCCTCGACGCGCGCAAGGCGCTCAACATGTTCCGCAAGGTCGACGTGCCGGTGTTCGGCATCGTCGAGAACATGAGCTATTTCCTCTGTCCGCACTGCGGCGGCCGCTCGGAGATCTTCAGCTACGGCGGCGCGCGAGCGACCGCCGAGAAGTTCGGCGTCGACTTCCTCGGCGAGATCCCGCTCGATCTCGCGATCCGCGAGAACACGGACGCGGGCCACCCGCCGGTCGTGTCTCAGCCCGATGGGCCGCAGGCCGAAGCCTATCTCAAGATTGCCCAAGTCGTGATCGCGAAGCTCGATCAGCCAGAGGGCGCCGAGAGGAAGCCGTTTCCCAAGATCGTATTCGAGGATTGAAGGCCGGGGCGCCGGTCGGCCGGCGACTACCGAGGGCGGGAACTCTGACAGCGGGCTCGCGTTGATCGATCCGTGCTCGGGATGACGAGGCTGCTATCCCGCGCGCCAGGACCAGCCCCGCCACCTGAAACCGTGAGAGCGATGAGCGCCAGACAAGAGATGGCCGCAGGCGAACGCGGACCGCACCCTGCCACCGGGTCGATCGCCGAGCCGCCGGCGGCGAGCACCGATCCTGCCCCTGCCATCGAAGCAGGCCGAGCCGACGAGGCAGCAGCCGGTGGTGAAGGACGGGTCCGGCTGCATTCGCGCATGCTCACCGGCCTGCTCACGCTCGCCATCCTCTACACCTGCTACTTTGCCCAGGCGGTGCTGATCCCGATCGCGCTCGCCCTGCTGCTCAACCTCCTGCTGGCGCCGCTGGTGCGCGGCCTGAAGCGGTATCTCCGGCTGCCCGAGGGGTTTGGCGCTGCGCTGGTACTGCTGACGTTCGTGGCGATCGTGGTCGGCACGGTCTACGGGCTGTCTGGTCCCGCCACGCGCTGGTTCGCTCAGCTGCCGGTGGCGATGAGCGAGGCGCGCGACAAGGTCGAAGCCTTGCGCCGGCCGGTCAAGGAGGTGCAGCAGGCGGCCAAGAAGGTCGAGGACCTGGCCCAGGGCGCGGCCAAGTCGGGCGAGGAGAAACCGGTGCAGGTGGCGGTGCAGGGGCCCGGCCTCACCGAGATGTTCGTGGGCGGCGCGGTGACCGTGATCGCCGGGCTGGTGGTCATGATCGCTCTACTATTCTTCCTGCTCGCTTCGGGCGACACGCTGCTGCGCCAAGCGGTCACCATCGCGCCCCGACTGAGCGACAAGCGACGCGTCGTGGAGATTGCCCGCGAGACCGAAGACGACATCTCCTACTACCTGCTGACGATCAGCCTGATCAACGCCGGTCTCGGGGTCGCGGTCGGCACGGCGATGTATTTTCTCGGCATGCCCAACGCGCTCCTCTGGGGCGTTATGGCCGGGGTCTTCAATTTCGTGCCCTTCCTCGGCGCCGTGACCGGGATTGGGATCGTCGGGCTGGTCGCATTGCTGACCTTTGACCAGGCGTGGTCGATCTTCCTACCACCGCTCAGCTACCTTTGCCTGACCTCCATCGAGGCCCAGTTCGTGACGCCCGCGCTGCTCGCCCGCCGGCTTACGGTCAACCCGGTCGCCGTCTTCCTCGCGCTGATCGTCTGGACCTGGATGTGGGGCATCGCGGGCGCGCTGCTGGCGGTGCCCCTGCTCGCGACCTTCAAAATCTGCTGCGATCACATCGAGCCGCTGCAGCCGATCGGCACCATGCTCGGCCGCAGACGAGACCGCTCGTGGCGCCCCGTCGGCGAGCGCAAGAATCGGGTTGTGCGCGTGCGTGGGACAGGCCGATTTTCGCGCCAGCCACTACCGAGGAGTTGAGCCCATGGCCGCCCATCTCGCGCGGGTCGAGGAGGAACCGACCACCCGTCTGCTGCCCTTCAACGGGCGGATTGCCGCGGCGATCCGCTATGTGGTCGAGCACGGCGAGGAGCAGCCTTCGCTGGAGACGATGGCCGCCCAGGCCGGCCTGTCGCCATTTCATTTCCAACGGATGTTCACGCGCTGGGCGGGAATCAGCCCGAAGCGCTTCCTGCAATACGTCACGCTGGCTCACGCCAAGCGCGCGCTCGCCGACGACGCAAGCGTGCTCGACGCCGCGCTCGACGCGGGCCTGTCGGGCCCGTCGCGCCTTCACGACCTGTTCGTGAGCTGCACGGCGATGACGCCGGGCGAGTTCAAGGCGCTGGGCGAGCGTTTGACGATCCGCTGGGGTCTCCACGATGCACCGCTCGGCCGGGTTCTGGTCGGCGTCACCGGCCGCGGCATCTGCTGGCTCGCCTTCGTCGCGGACGACGACGCGCCGGTGATTGCCGAGTTCGAGCGCGAGTGGCGCGGCGCGCGTCTGGTGCGCGACGAAGGCGCTACGGCCGCCGTCACCGAGCGCGCGTTCAACCTCGCCGGGCCCCGCGACGGCGAGCCGCAACCTCTGCTGCTGCGCGGCACCAACTTCCAGATCAAGGTCTGGGAGGCGCTGCTCCGGATTCCATTCGGCCGGCTGGTCAGCTATCAGGCAATCGCGCGCGCGATCGGGCAGCCCAAGGCGGTCCGGGCGGTCGGCCGCGCGGTCGGCGCCAACAACATCTCCTGGCTGATCCCCTGCCACCGGGTGATCCTCTCGACCGGGATCATCCACAACTACCGCTGGGGCGTCACCCAGAAGCGGATCCTGGTCGATTTCGAGGCGGCACTCGCCGCCGCGCCTGCGTGAACGTCCACCGCGAGCGACGCGGAGCTCGAAGTCCCCTCATGGGCCTCCCGCGGGCTCTGCGGAATCGGCCAGCGCCGTGTCGAGGTAGAAGTCGGCCAGCGCCATCTTGATGCCCGGCGGCTCCAGGGCGATGCTGCCTTGACGCAGAATGTGGGGTTCGAGACCACCCCCCGGCCCGCGACCGTGATAGACCACGCGCCGCTGGTCCTGCTCGATTACCAGATAGTGTTGGATCGACTCGATCGCGGAGTAGAACTCGACTTTGTCGTTGACGTCTGCAAGCCTGGTCGAGCGCGAGGCAACCTCGACCACGATCACCGGATCGGGCACCAGATACGCGCCCTCGTCGATCGCGGCGGTGCAGGTCACCACCACGTCCGGGACCCGGCATTCATCGCCCTGGACACCAACAGCTACGCCCGGACCAGCATCGTACACGCGACACGGCAGGCGAGCTGCGCGCAACGCCTGCCTCAGCGCTCCGCTGACATTCTGCTGGATCTGCGCGTGCCGGAGGTTGGTCGGCGACATCAGCCGGACCGGCTGGCCGCCGACCAGCTCGTAGCGCGCGTCGTCGGCGAGATCCGCGCGCCAGGCCAGGAAATCGCGAACCGTCATACGCGGCTGGCTGTGTGCCGAGGCGGTGGTCATCGATCGATCCTCTGTCGGCACAATACCATGGGCGGCCACCGCCTCGAAGTTCGTTCCCGCGATTTGCGAAGCTGGCGCGTCACCGGGTGAAGCGGACCGAGACCTGGCCGAGAACGCCGAAGTCGCCGACCGCGGTCTGGCCTGGCTCGAGGATCGTGAGGCCGGTCGTGGTGCCGGTGCTGACGATCTGGCCAGCGCTTAGGGTGCGCCCGCTTGCCGTGTAGCGGTTGACGAACCAGGCGAGCACGTTGAGCGGGTGGCCGAGCACCAGGGCACCGGTGCCCGCGGCCTTCGGCGCGCCTTCGACCTCGAGCCGGACCTCGTGCGCCGCGAGGTCGAGCGCCTGCCAGTCGAGGATCGCCGCTCCGAGCACCAGGCCGCCGTTGACGCCGCAATCGGCGATCGCCGTGGGCGCGCCGTGCCGGATCGGGTGGTCGAGGCGCGGATTGACGATCTCGATCGCCGGGATCGGCGCGCTCGCCCGCTCGGCCGCTTCCTCGGGTCGATAGGGCTTCTCGCGCGGCGCGAAGTCGGCCGCCAGCCGGAAGGCAAACTCGCACTCGATCGCACGCATGGGAAAGTCGGCGGCCGGCAGTTCGGCGGGCGACGAGAACACCACTGGCGCGAGGATCGGGCCGTAGAACGGCTCCTCGATGCCGAACAGACGCTGCGTCTCGGGCGCCGTGCAGCCGACCTTCCAGCCG
The DNA here is from genome assembly GCA_963815435.1 of uncultured Alphaproteobacteria bacterium. Lineage (GTDB taxonomy): Bacteria > Pseudomonadota > Alphaproteobacteria > Geminicoccales > Geminicoccaceae > DATAOG01. The sequence continues at coordinate 6,926 of CAWFGZ010000027.1, read as the reverse complement.
GCAACCGGCTGATCCCAGGCGGCGACGAAGGCGTCCTGAATGGCATAGCCATCGGCCAGGCTCTGCGGCCGGCAGGAGTCCGGGAAGCCGGCCAGGGCCGCCCGGTTTCGGCGGGCTCGAATCAGGAGGTTCACGGCCTCCTCGATCGCGGTCGGCGTCATCTTGCCCTCCTCCCTTCAGATCATCACGCTGCCGCCGTTCGGGCTGAGCGTCTGGCCGGTGGTGAAGGTCGCCCCCGGGCCAGCAGAAACAGCGCGACCGCGGCGACTTCCTCCGGCAGGCCGAAGCGCGCGAGCGGAATGTCCTTTTCCTTCTCGAGCCACTCCGGCGACATCAATTCCGGGCTCAACATGTCGGTCTCGATCGGTCCGGGCGCGATCGCGTTGACCAGGATATCAGGTGCGAACTCGCGCGCCCAGGAGCGGGTGAGCGCCAAAATCGCGCCCTTGGTCGCACAGTAGGCCGAGAACTCGGCCCGGCCCAGATAGCCGAGGTCCGAGGCGAGGTTGATGACGCGGCCCCTGATCCCCGCTTCGAGCATATGACCAAGGCAGGCACGACCGACCAGGAAGGTGCCGCGCAGATTGACCGCGACGATCCGGTCAAACTGCGCCGTCGTAGTCGCGAGCAGCGGCGCCTCGAGGATGATCCCGGCGTTGTTGACCAGGAGATCGATCCGCTCGAAGCGGTCCAGCACCCCGCCAACCATGCGATCGACCGCCGCCTCGTCGGCGACATCGGCTGCAACCGCGAACGCATCGACGCCCCACGCTCGGATCTCGTCCGCCAGCGCCTCGGCCCGCCCGGCTCCGGTGTGATAGTTCAGCGCGACCGAGGCGCCTGCCTCGGCGAACGCGCGCGCGATCGCGCGCCCGATGCCGCGCGAGGCCCCGGTCACCAGCGCGCATTTGCCTTCGAGCCCGCTCATGTTCCGCTCCCGACTTGACCGGCGTTTGGCGGCGACAATATGCTTCTTACTTTGATCTTACCAGGCCGGAGCCAGCGATGACGAGGACGCGGCTGTCAAGCAAGGGGCAGGTCATCATCCCGAAGGCGGTCCGGGACCGGCATGGCTGGCGACCCGGGGTCGAGTTGGAGGTCGAGGACCAGGAAGGCGCAGTGGTGCTGCGACCGGCCAGCTCCTTCCCACGGACGACGTACGAGGACGTGCGTGGCTGCCTCAAGTACGACGGGCCACCGCTCAGCATCGAGGAGATGCACGAAGGCATCGAGCGCGAGGCCCGTCGAGTGTGGGCCGAGTTCGAGCGGCAGCGCAAGTGATCGCGATCGATACCAGCCTCGTTGTGCGTTATCTGGTCGAGGATGACGTCACGCAGGCGGATCGGGCGGAGGCGGTGCTGCGCGGCGGCGCCATTTGGGTGCCAAAGACGGTGATCCTCGAGCTCGACTGGGTGCTCCGCTCGGTCTATCGCCTCGATCGAACCGCGGTCGCGGACGGCATTACGAAGCTGCTGGGCCTGCCGGGCGTCGAAGTCGAGGACCAGCCAACGGTGGCTCAGGCGCTCGACTGGTATGGGCGGGGTCTGGATTTCGCCGACGCGCTGCACCTCGCGTCGAGCGCGCGGGCGGAGGCGTTTGCGACCTTCGATCATGCCTTGCCGCGCAGGGCGCGACGCATCCCGGGTGCTATGCCGATCGTGACGCCTTGATCTTAGAGCAACCGAATACGATCCCGGGGTCACGGCGCGATCAGACCCGCTTCGCCACGCCGGGCCTCGACCCGGATCAGCTGCAGGACGCGCTTGCGCAGGCGGAAGAAGGCCTCGCTGTCATGGACCTCGAGCGTGCGCTCGGCCGGCAGTTCGGCGAGCACGTCGATCTGCTCGATGATGCGCGCCGGGCGCGCCGAGAACAGGACGATCCGATCGGCCAGAAATACCGCCTCGTCGACATCGTGGGTGACGAAGATCACGGTCTTCCTCGGCGCCCGGCGGATCGTCCAGGAGCTGGACCTGGAGCGCCTCGCGGGTCTGGGCGTCGAGCGCGCCGAACGGCTCGTCCATCAGCAGCACCTCGGGACCGGCGGCGAGCGTGCGGGCGATGGCGACGCGCTGGCGCATGCCGCCGGAGATCCGACCGACATAGAAGTCGGCGAAATCGGTGAGCCCGACCAGGGCGAGATAATGGTCGCGCCGATGGCGTCGCTTCTCGGCGGCGGTCAGATCGTCGCGGTAGCTGCATGCCGAAGGCGATGTTGTCCGAGGACCGTCAGCCAGGGAAAGGACGAATAGGATTGCGAGACCATGCCGCTTGCCGCCGGTCCGGCCTCCGGATCGACCTCGCCCGAGCAGCGTCACGACGCCGCTCGGCGCTCGTCGAGCCCGCCCGCCATGCGCATCAGGGTCGTCTTGCCGCAGCCCGACGGTCCGAGGAAGACCACGAACTCGTCCTCGGCGATCGACGAGCGAGACGTCGTCGATCACGCGGGTCGAGCACTGCCCGTCGTCCTCGCCGAAGCGTCTTCGAGACCCGCTCGAAGAGCGGACGTGCGGCTGCGATCGCGCGAGCCAGCCGCACAAATAGCGGAACAGCGCGCCGGTGCGCGAGGCGCAGGAGCTGATCGGTGACGAGGCCGATGATGCCGATGGCGAGGACGCCGGCCATCACCTCGGGCGGTCTTCATGTAGCGCCGCGCGGTCCAGATCACGAAGCCGAGGCCGCGTATCGGCGGCAACGATCTCGGCAATGACCAGATAGGTCCAGCACCAGCCGAGCGTGATGCGCAGGTTGTCGACCATGCTTGGGCAGCATGGCGCGGAAACAGCGATGTCGCGTGATGATCTGGCGCCGATTGCGCGCCGACGGTGCGCGCCGATCTCGAAGTATTCGTGCGGCACGCGGCCGCATATCGTCGGCGACCAGCAGCACGAGCTGGAAGAAGGTGCCGAGCCAGAGCAGGAAGATCTTCGAGTGTTCTCGCCGATCGCCGAACCAGATGATGGTCAGCGGTACCAGCGCCGGCACCGGCAGATAGCGGATGAAATCGATGATCGGCTCGCTGCGCGCGCCGACGGTCGGTAGCGAGCTCATCAGGATGCCGATGCGGAATGGCCATCAGCGCCGCGATCGCAAAGGCGATCCAGACCCGCCCGATGCTGATCAAGATGTCCCAAGCGAAGCCACTCTCGGTGAACAGACGCTGGAGCGCCGCCAGGACGGCGTGCGGTGCCGGCAGAAACTGCGGCGCGACCAGCCCGCTCGCGCTGATCGCCGTCCAGATCAGGAGGATCGCTGCGAAGCTCGCGATCGCGACGTAGAGCTGGATCGTTGCGCTCGGCAGGCCGCGGAAGACCAGGAGCTCGCGCCAGCCGGCGGCCGGGCGGGCGCCCTCGCGCCGTCCTCGACGTCGGTCCGCCGCACGGTCAGAATACGTTCTGTCTCGACGGCTTTGGTCATTCCCGGCTACGCCGCGCCAGCCCGTTCATGACGCCGTCGGCGCCTCGCAGCCGCGCCTCCTGGCACGGCCGCGCCGCGCCCAGCCAGAGCATCCCCGCCGCATTACGCGTCGGCCGGGACAGCTCGTCTTGCTCTCGCCGGCGTGCGCCGCTCATTCGATCGGGCGGTTGAAGTCCGAGACGGTGGTCGGCGCGCAGGGTGGCAGCGAGCCGACCGGCATTCGGTCGGGACGCAGCTCAGCCGCCCCTTCCACGGCGCCGGCGGCGAGAATCAGAAGGCACCCGATCGCCTCGCGCAGACCGAACGGTTCGCCTGCGAGCAGCCCGGCCGAGACCGCAGCGACCGCGACCTCGAGCAGCAGGAGCAGCGAGACGCGGCCGGGCTCGAGAAAGCGGGCACCCCAGAGCAGCAGCCAGGTGCAAGGCAGGAGCCAGACGAGTGCTGCGAGCGCGGCCCAGGCCAGCACCGCCGGCGCGATCGTGCCCGGTCCGAGCGCCAGGCCGGGCAGCGGCAGGACGAACAGAAGCGCCAGCGACAACAGCGCGGCAGCAGGCGCAGGAGACCAGCGTCTGCTCGCGACCATCGATCGCCTCGCCTATGCGTACGAGCGTCACCGACAATGCAAACAGGAGACCGGCCGAGAAGCCGAGCCAATCGCCGGGCGAGCGCGGCAGCGGCAGGCCGCCTGCAAAGCCGAGCAGCACCACGGCGCCGCTCAGGCCGAGGACGACCGAGACGACGCGCAGCCGGCCGACCCGCTCGCCGAGCACCGCCACGGCGAGCAGCGTCGCCCAGACCGGCGCCAGATAGAACAGGAGCGTCACCCGCACGACCTCGCCCAGGACCAGGGCGAGGTTCCAGCAGACCAGCGCCGCGCCGAACAGGCCACCGGAGCCGAGCAGCAGCAGCCCGCCGGCCGCGATGCGCCGGCGCCGACGCCAGAACGAGGGCAGAAGCACAAGGGTTGCGGCGCAGTAAAGCGTGGCATTGAGCGCGGGCCCGGTAAGCCCGGCTTCCGCCAGGCCGCGGAGCGGCAGCCACCAGAGCCCCCAGAGAGCGGCCGCGAGGGCGACCGCGCCGGTAGGCAGAAGATCGAAGCGCTCCGATCCGATCATGGCAGCGCGCTTCGGATGGTGCGGGTCAGGCGAAGCGGCACCGGTCCGGCTCCGCCCGCGAGCTTCACGTCGCCTTGGCCAGATGCAGCCAGGGCAGCTTCTCCTCGACGAAGGCATCGCCCGACGGGGGGAAATCCTCCGGCCGATCCATGGTGCCGACGAGGATGTGGATTTCGCCCGGCCAACGCTCACCCTCGTAGGTGAGCGGCGTACCGCAGCGCCCGCAGAAGCTCCTGGTCACGCCGGGCGACGAGGCGAAGCGGACCGGCTCGCCCGCGAGGTAGGCGAAGCGCCCGACCGGGAAGCCCGCGTAGGTCGCCATCGGCGCGCCGGTTGCCCGCCGGCAGCTGGCGCAATGGCAGTTGGCGATCCATTTGGGCGCACCCGCCGCCCGATAGCGTACGGCGCCGCACAGGCACCGCCCGGTGTGCTCCATGGTCGTCTCGGCCATCGTCGGCAACCCTTCAAACAACGGCGCCAGCCGTGTCAGCCCCGAACCACGGTCGTCCCAACCGCCGCACGCGCTAGAAGCAGTAAGCACGTACCGTCTCGAACACGATCAGAAGCCCCACCTGGCCCAGAGCGCCGGGCCGAGCGCCAAACCCGCGCCCAGCACCGCGGCCGACAGCCAGATCACCAGGTTCGGCCGCGCGCGCTCCTCCGTTACCCAGTTGGGGGCTTCGGCCGGGGCCGGCCGGGCAGTCGACAAGCGGGTGCTCCTCAAAGCTGCGTCCGGTCACTAAGATCACGAGGCTGCCGGCCTTGGCAAGGGCCGCTCGAGCGGCCCTTGGTCAACCACTCTGGAGCGCCACCGCATGCTGAGGTTCACCATCTTTTCGGTCAGCAGGATCACCGCGCCTCGCAAGATGGTCGACCCGGCCACGGCGTCGGGGGGCTGAGGCGCAGCGAATCAAGGCCTTGCGGGTCCGGGACGGTCGGTGAGCCTCGCGGTCACGCTGGTCGTCCTGCTGCTTGCGATCGCCGTCACCGGGCTCGCCAACTACCGGGAGCGCTGGCCGCGGCGACTGGGCGACCCTCCCCTGATCTCCTACACAGCGATCCAGATGATCGCGATGGTCGTGGCTCTTCTGATGGCGGCGCACCTGGTCAGCCTGCTGACCGGCCATCCGCTCACCAGCCGATTTCTCCCATAGGCCCGCTCAAACCAGAGGGGGCGGACGTCGCTCCAACCGGGGTCCGGAAGGCTCGAAGCGGGCGAGGCGCCGCCAGTCAGGTCGGGCGCCCGTCCCTCTGCAGCGCCTCGAGCATGACGAAGACGCCGCCGAGCAGCGCGAACAGGAGCGGCGACCAGCTCACCGAGGTGAGGGGGTGACCGAACCAGGAGCAGACCCCCTCGATGGCTGCCGCGAGAAACGACAGGAGGCCCAGGAAAGACAGCACCGTTTCATCCTTCAAATGTCAGATCGGCCATTCTTCTTGGTGCCGAGGTTCAGCCCTCCGATATCTAGCCGCCTCGGCACGACGGCGTGGGGATCCGATCTGGCGCTCCACCCTCTGGCATGCGAGATGCCAGGGGTGCCAAGATCGGATCCGGGGATCGTTAAGCACGCCCGCCGGGACCATTGTCTGTGATCCAGATCACAATCCGAACGGCGTGCGACGCGATGCGCGATGGGATGGTCGACTGAGAGGTTCATGCGAATGGCAGAGGCGGACACGCGGCGATGGCGCGAGCTGGATCGACGCCACCACATCCACCCCTTCACCAACCACGTCGAGCTGGCGGCGAAGGGCACGCGCATCATCACCCGCGCCGAGGGCTGCTGGCTCTGGGACAGTGAGGGCAATCGCATCCTGGACGGCATGGCGGGCCTCTGGTGCGTCAACGTCGGCTATGGCCGCGGCGAGCTGGTCGAGGCGGCGGCGCGCCAGATGGCGACCTTGCCCTACTACAACACCTTCTTTCAGACCTCGACGCCGGCGAGTGTCGAGCTGGCGACACGCCTCGCCGAGCTCGCCCCGCCCGGGCTTGATCGGGTGTTCTTCACGAATTCCGGCTCCGAGGCCAACGACACGGTGGTCAAGCTGGTGCGCTACTTCTGGAACCTCGAGGGCCGGCCGGAAAAGAAGACGTTCATTGCGCGCCACTACGCCTATCACGGCGTCACCCTGGCCGCAGCCAGCCTGTCGGGCCTGCCCAACATGCATCCGCAATCGGACCTGCCGCTGCCCGGCTTCGAGCACGTCGAGGCGCCCTACTGGTACGCCCATGGCGGCGATCTCTCACCTGAGGAGGTCGGCCGGCGGGCGGCCTTGGCGCTCGAGCAGCGCATCCTCGAGCTCGGGCCCGACCAGGTCGCGGCGTTCATCGGCGAGCCGATCCAGGGCGCCGGCGGGGTGATCATCCCGCCCGCCGGCTACTGGGCCGAGGAT
>CAWFGZ010000026.1:0-197478 GCA_963815435.1 uncultured Alphaproteobacteria bacterium | reverse complement strand
CAGGTCAACGAGCACGCCGGCGCTGCAAGGGCCGGCTGCCAGCCGACCGGCCCCGAGCCTCATTTCATACCGGTCCCGCGAAGTCTTCAGCGTTCCGGGCGCGGCCCGCGCCACCAACCGGGCGCGCAGACCAAGCGACAAAGTCGGGACTTTCTCCGCTTGGTATCAGGCGGCGAGCGGGCACGGCCGCACCGTTGATCAGAAGGCCGCTCTCGCCGGCATCGACCTCGACCCGGTCGCCGTCCCGGATCTTGCCCTCGAGGATCTGGCGCGCGAGCGGGTCCTGCAGGTTGCTTCTGGATCGCGCGCTTGAGCGGGCGCGCGCCGTAGACCGGGTCGTAGCCCGCGTTGGCGAGCCACTCGCGGGCGGCGTCGCTGAGCTCGAGGGTGATCCTGCGGTCGGCGAGCAGCGCCTCGAGGCGCTTCGAGCTGGATCTCGACGATGCCCTTCATGTGCGCGCGGCCGAGCCGCTCGAACAGGATGATCTCGTCGAGCCGGTTCAGGAACTCCGGGCCGGAAGCTCGCCCGCACCACGGCCATCACCTGCTCGCGCACCTCGCCGACCGACTGGCCCGGTCCGGCAGGCTCGCGAGGTACTCGCTGCCGAGGTTCGAGGTCAGCACGATCAGGGTGTTGCGGAAGTCGACCGTGCGGCCCTGGCCGTCGGTCAGCCGGCCGTCGTCGAGCACCTGCAGGAGCACGTTGAAGACGTCGGGGTGCGCCTTCTCGACCTCGTCGAACAGCATGACCTGGTAGGGCCGGCGCCGCACCGCCTCGGTGAGCGCGCCGCCCTCCTCGTAGCCGACGTAGCCGGGCGGCGCGCCGATCAGGCGCGCCACCGTGTGCTTCTCCATGTACTCGCACATGTCGATCCGGACCATCGCCTGCTCGTCGTCGAACAGGAACTCGGCGAGCGCCTTGCAGAGCTCGGTCTTGCCGACGCCGGTCGGGCCCGAGGAACAGGAACGAGCCGATCGGGCGGTTCGGGTCCTGCAGGCCGGCGCGGGCGCGGCGCACGGCGTTGGCGACCGCGGCCACGGCCTCGTCCTGGCCGACCACGCGCGCGTGTGCAGCTTCGCCTCCATCTCGAGCAGCTTGTCGCGCTCGCCCTCGAGCATCTTGTCGACCGGGATGCCGGTCCAGCGCGAGACCACCTGGGCGATGTCGCTCTCGGTCACCTCCTCCTGGACCATGCGCTGCGGCCTGCTCGGCTTCTGCGCGCCTGCGAGCTGCGCTCGAGCTCGGGGATCACGCCGTAGGCGAGCTCGCCGGCGCGGTCGAAGTCGCCGCTGCGCTGCGCCTGGTCGAGCTCGTTGCGCGCCTGCTCGAGCTGCTCCTTCAGCTGCTGGCGCCTCGGCGAGCTTGCCCTTCTCGGCCTGCCACTGGGCGGTCAGCCCGGCGACTGCTGCTCGAGCTCGGCGAGCTCCTTCTCGAGCTTGCCAAGGCGCTCCTTGGACGCCTCGTCGGTCTCCTTCTTGAGCGCCTCGCGCTCGATCTTGAGCTGGACGATGCGGCGGTCGAGCTCGTCGATCTCCTCGGGCTTGCTATCGATCTCCATGCGCTTGCGGGCGGCGGCCTCGTCGATCAGGTCGATCGCCTTGTCGGGCAGGAAGCGGTCGGTGATGTAGCGGTGCGAGAGCGTCGCCGCGGCGACGAGCGCGCCGTCGGTGATCCGCACGCCGTGGTGCAGCTCGTACTTCTCCTTCAGGCCGCGCAGGATCGAGATCGTGTCCTCGACCGTCGGCTGGGTCACGAAGACCGGCTGGAAGCGCCGGGCGAGCGCCGCGTCCTTCTCGATGTGCTTGCGGTACTCGTCCAGCGTGGTCGCGCCGATGCAGTGCAGCTCGCCGCGCGCGAGCGCGGGCTTCAGCATGTTCGAGGCGTCCATCGCGCCCTCGGCCTTGCCGGCGCCGACCAGATTGTGCAGCTCGTCGATGAACAGGATGACGTCGCCCTCGCCGTGGGTGACCTCCTGGAGCAGCGCCTTGAGGCGCTCCTCGAACTCGCCGCGGTACTTGGAGCCGGCGATCAGGGCGCCCAGATCGAGCGCGAGGAGGCGCCGCTCGCGCAGGCTCTCGGGCACGTCGCCGTTGACGATCCGCTGGGCGAGACCCTCGGCGATCGCGGTCTTGCCGACGCCGGGCTCGCCGATCAGCACGGGGTTGTTCTTGGTCCGGCGCGAGAGCACCTGGATCACGCGGCGGATCTCGTCGTCGCGGCCGATCACCGGGTCGAGCTTGCCCTCGCGCGCCGCCTCGGTGAGGTCGCGGGTGTATTTCTTGAGCGCGTCGTAGCCCTGCTCGGCCGAGGGGCTGTCGGCGGTCCGGCCCTTGCGCAGCGCCTCGATCGCACGGTTCAGATTCTGCGCCGAGACGCCGGCCTGCTGCAGCGCCTTGCCGCCTCGGTGCCGGCCGCCATGGCCAGCGCCAGCAGGAGCCGCTCGACCGTGACGAAGCTGTCGCCGGCCTTTTGCGCGAGCTTCTCGGCCTGCTCGAACAGACGCGCGGTCTCGGGCGCCAGATAGAGCTGGCCGGCGCCGCTGCCCTCGACCTTGGGCAGCTTGGCAAGCGCGGCCTCGGTCGCATCGAGCGCGCGCTTGGGATCGCCGCCCGCAGCCTTGATCAGATTGGCGGCGAGCCCTTCCGGATCATCGAGGAGCACCTTGAGCAGGTGCTCGGGCGTGAAGCGCTGGTGCCCTTCGCGCAAGGCCATGCCTTGCGCCGACTGGATGAAACCCTGCGCGCGCTCGGTGTACTTCTGGAAGTCCATCGCGAACTCCTGCTTTCGATCGCCCCTGACCCAGGCAGCCATCCCGAGCGCAGCCCGGAACGGGCACCGCGCACGGCCAATGCTCTATGTGGGCGCGGGGCGCATTTGCACAAGATCTAAGCACATGCTGAAATTGGTTGATTCTTAGGCAGTGATACCCGGGTCGATCGATTTCGTTCCTCGCGTCAATAGCGGTCGATCACGGTGAAACCAAGCGTGTCGTAGGCGTCCATCGCCGCGAGCACCGCGCTCGCCTCCTCGAGCGCGACGGTGCGGCTGACCAGCCGGCCCGGGTCGAGCCGGCCCGCCGCCACCATCCGCAGCATGGCATCGTAGTGCAAGGGCGGCATGCCCTTGCTGCCCAGGAGCTCGATCTCGCGGTCGATGATCAGATCGAGCGGGATGGCGAAATTGGCCCCCTCACCGGCATCGGTCATGCCGATCTGAACGTGCCGGCCGCGCTTGCGCAGGCTCTTCAGCGCATTGCGGCAGGTCGGGCCGATGCCCAGAGCATCGACCGAGACGTGCACGCCGCCGTCGGTCAGATCGCGCACCGCGGCGGCGACATCGTTGGACCGCGCGGCGTTCACCACCTCGAGCGCGCCAAGCTCGCGCGCAAGCTCCAGCTTGTCGTCCCGGATGTCGACACCGATCACATTGCCGCCGAGCGCGGTCGCGATCTCGATCGCGGAGAGGCCGACACCGCCGCAGCCGTGCACGACGACCCATTCGCCCGCCTTGACCGCGGCCCGCTCGGTGAGCCCGTGAAAGGCGGTCATGAAGCGGCAGCCCATGCCGGCGCCGGCGACGAAGCTCATCGCCTCCGGCAGGCCGACGAGATTGAAGTCGGCCTGGTCGACCGCGACGTAGCGGGCGAAGCCGCCCCAGGAGCGAAAGCCCGGCACGACCGGGTGCTCGCAGAGGTTCGCGAGGCCGCGCCGGCACCAGGGACAGGTGCCGTCGCCGCCGCTGAACGGGACGACGACCCGATCGCCGGATCGCCACCGCTCGACCTCCGCCCCGAGCGCCTCGACGACGCCGCACATCTCGTGACCGAGCACATGCGGCAGCGGGAAAGCATTAGGCCAGTGGCCCGCCCAGGCGTGCCAGTCGCTCCGGCAGATGCCGTTCGCCTCGACTTGGATCACCGCGCCATGCGCGGCAGGGGTCGGATCGGGTACCTCACGCATCACCAGAGGTTCGCGGAACGCTTCGAGCACGGCAGCTTTCATGGCGATGTTCCCTCACCCGCGGTCCGTCCGCGCACGCGACCGGCGGCCTACCCCGTCAGGACCTCCGGAAAGCCGGGCGCGCGCAGCTCGGTTCGGAGCGCATCCTCGAGCAGCTTCACGACCATCGGCGACCAGGCGCTGCCACCGTACTGCTCGCGCGCACGGCTGAACATCGCCTCGACCAGCGCCGCCAGCTCCAGCGGAACGCCGAACTCGCGGCCGAGCTGACGGGCGAGGTGCAGATCCTTGCACGCGAGGTCCATGGTGAAGCCGATGTTGTAGCTGCCGCTCAGGATCACCTGGCTCTCGGTCTCATGCACGAAGCTGTTGCCCGAGCTCGCCCGGATCGCCTCGAACGCTACGGCGAGGTCGATGCCGCTCCGCTTCGCCAGCATCAGCGCCTCGCCCGCGGCGACCAGATGGATGAAGGCGAGCATGTTGGTGATCACCTTGATCACCGACGCGCTGCCGAGCGGGCCGATGTAGAGCACCTTGCCGCCCATCGCCTCGAAAGCGGGCCGATGGACCTCGTAGACCGCCCGTTCGCCGCCGACCAGGACCGTGATCTCGCCCGCGGCCGCCTTGTGCACGCCGCCGGTGACCGGCGCCTCGAGAGAGCCGATCCCTCGCGCCGCGGCGAGCGCCGCCAGGCGCTTGATCTCATCTTGACCATTGGTGCTCATCTCGACCCAGGTGCCGCCGGGCTTCAGCCCCGCCAGAACGCCCCCGGGTCCTGCCACGACCGCATCGACCGCGGCGGGCGAGGGCAGGCAGGTGATGACGCTGTCCGCCGCCGCGGCCGCTTCTCTGGGTGACGACGCCCAGCTGGCGCCGGCGCCGATCAGACGGGCGGCGGCATTCCGGTCGCGATCGTGAACTGTGAGCCCGAAGCCCGCGCGCAGCAGGCTCGTCGCCAGATGCGTGCCGAGATTGCCCAGCCCGATGAACCCGAAGCGCATTGCCTCACCTTCTCGCCTCGATTGTCTGGGACCGGCCTCGTCTCATGCCCAGCGCAGCAGACCGAAGCGTCAACGCAGCTCATCGAGCAGCGCCTCAGCGTCCTTGAGGTCGGCGGTGTCGAAGCCCTCGGTGAACCAGTCGTAGACCGGGGCGAGCAGGTCGTACGCCTTCTGCCGCTCGCCCTGCTCGGCCCAGAGCCGGGCAAGGCTGGTCGCGGCGCGGAGCTCGGGCGATCTGGCCTGCTGACCCCGGGCGACTTCGATCGACCTTCGAAAGCACCGCTCGGCCCCTGCATCGGCGCCTTCCATCGACAACATCAGCTCGCCCTTCAGCCGATGAATCTCCGCCTCCGGCCAGCGTTCCCCGCTTTGGCCCATGCGCGTCTCGGCTTCGGCAAGAGCGGCGAGGCCCGCCTCCGGGTCACCCAGTTGCGCATGCGCCGCAGCGAGCAGCGCAAGAATACCAGGGCTGGAAAATACCAGCGCCGGTCGCGCCGCTTGCGGCAGTCCCGTCGCGAACCTTGGCGAGGCCGCTCGCGTCGTGCTCCTCAGCGACCAGGGCCGAGCCGAGCAGGATGTCGCTGACGCCACATGGAAGCCGTGGCCACGCTCCGCGTTGAACTGGAGGCGCCGTCTCTGCGAACTCGCGTGCGGTCCTGGTCTCACGGCGCAACAGGCGAACCCAGGCAGCGAAGATGAGCGCGGCCCCGAGATCGCCCGAATGTGGCGATTCCTTCGCTTGTTCGAGCACGGCGTCCACCCGTCGCGAGCGCTTGGTCCGGGTATCCCAGATGCCAGAGCGCCAATGCCAGCCACAAGCCGCACATGACCAGCGGATCCTGGACGCCTGGAATTGGCCTGGGCCGTGCCCGGCGCCGACAAAGCATTTCAACGACTCGCGCTGGGCCGCGGCGAATTCGCCGCGCCAGAGAGCGGTCTCGCCGAGGGTCCGATGGACGTGCGGCGCAAGGGATGGATCCTGGAGCCGCTCGCCGAGTTGCGCGACCTCCCGGCTGAGCTCCTGAGCCTTGGCCAGATCCCCCCGGATGATGAAGAAATGCCAGAGGCCCCACACGATGCGGAACAGCTCGGGGGTCTCGCCCATCTGGCGAGAGAGCCCGTGGGCGCGACTGTACGCCGCTTCGACCTCGGGCGCCGCGAACCCCCGCATCCAGCTGAAGGCATCGCCGAGACCCATCTGAAGCGACAGCTCCAGCTGGTTGCGCTTCGGTCCATCCGCCAGGGCGCTCAGCAGTTCCAGGCCCTTGCGGTAGTGATTGATCGCCTCGACAAAGGCTGAGCGCTCGGTCGCTCTTGCGCCGGCGCGCTCCCAGTAATGCACGCCCGCCTCCGTGAGCCCCGCCGCCGTATAGTGGCGGGCGAACAGCTCCGGCTCGGTCTCCGCTTTGTCGGGGAACTGCTGCTCCAGAATCTCGGCGATCCGGGCGTGCAACTGCTGGCGCCGGCCCTTGAGCAGCGACTGGTAGGCGGCGTCCTGGACGAGGCTGTGCTTGAAGACGTAGCGGGCATCGGGCGGGTGACCGCGGCGGAAGATCAGCTCGGCGGCCGCGAGCTTGTCGAGCGCGGAGAGGAGGTCGGGCTCGCTCCGATCCACGACGGCCGCAAGGAGCGGATAGTCGAACTCGCGGCCGATGCTGGCGGCGATCTGCGCCACCTCCTTGACCTCGGGGATGCGATCGAGGCGCGCCATCAGCGAGTTGTGGAGCGAGGCCGGGATCGCGGTCTCGCCGGTCTCCAGCACCGCCTTGGTCAGCTCCTCGACGAACAGCGGCACGCCGTCGGTGCGCGCGATGATCGCATCGATCGTCGCGGTGGGCAGACGTTCGCCGCCGAGGCGCGCCACGATCGCCTCGACCCCGGCGCGCCCGAGGCGGTTGAGGGTCAGGCGGGTCACGTGCGGGTGGGCGGCGAGCGCCGGCTGGCGGTCCGGCCGGCTGGTCAGCAGGAACAGGACCCGGGCGGCGGCGATCCGGTCCAGGCACTGCTCGATCAGCTCGAGCGTGGTCGGGTCGATCCAGTGCGCGTCCTCGATGACCACCAGCACCGGCTGCCGGGCCGCGAGCCCGAGCATCTGCTCGACGAGCGCCTCGAGGGTCCGCGCCCGCTGCGCCTGCGGCGTCAGATCGAGCGGGCCATAGCGTGCGCTGCCGTCGAGGCCGAGCAGGTCGGCGATCAGGGGCGCCGCGCCGTGCCCGCCCGCCCGGTCGAGCAGGGCCTCCAGCTTGTCGAGCCTCGCCTCGAGCGGGTCGTCCGCAGCCAGGCCCGCCGCGTAGTTCAGCTGTTGGATCACCGGCCAGAGCGCGCTGTCGGTATGGTAGGGCGAGCACTGGTAGCGGACGCGAAAATGCGGCTCCTCGGCCAGGGCGTCGAGCAGCGCGCGGCTGATCCGCGATTTGCCGATGCCGGCTTCGCCGACCAGGAGCACGCCCTGGCCCTCGCCGGCCTTGGCCAGCGCCCAGCGCTCGAGCAGCAGCGCCAGCTCCTGATCGCGCCCGACCATCGGCAGCAGCGCCGGGCCGCTCATCGCTTCGAAGCGGCTCTCGAGCGGCCGCTCGCCGGTGACCGCGTAGGCCTGCACCGGCGTGCCGATCCCCTTGAGCTCGCGCTCGCCCAGATCCTCGAGCGCGAAGCCGGCGCCCAGGAGGCGGCGCGTCGCGCCGGCGATCACCACCTGGCCGGGCGCCGCAATCCCTTGCAGGCGCGCCGCAAAGTTCGGCGTCTCGCCGACCACCGCCTGCTCCTGCGCCGCGCCCTCGCCGACCAGATCGCCGACCACCACGAGCCCGGTCGCGATCCCGATCCGGGCGCCGAGCGCTTCGCCGTCGGGGGTCGTCAGCCCGCCGACGGTCGCGGCGAGCGCCAGCCCCGCCCGCACGGCCCGCTCGGCCTCGTCCTCGTGCGCCCGCGGCCAGCCGAAATAGGCGAGCACGCCGTCGCCCATGAACTTCGCGACGTGGCCCTCGTAGCGGCGGATCACCTCGCTGCAAACGTTCTGATAGCCGGTGATCACCTCGCGCATGTCCTCGGGATCGAGCCGTGGCCGCGAGCGCGGTCGAGCCGACCAGATCGACGAACATCACCGTCAGCTGGCGCCGCTCGGCTTCGGGCCGCGGTGGGCTCGGTTCGCGCGCAGGCGGTAAGGAACCGCCGGGGTCTCGCCAGCGGCGGCCTCATCCCGCGGCTCCGCGAGATCCTTGATCGCCCTGAGCAGGACGCGCCGGTGGCCGAGCGAGAGGCCGAGCTCCTTCAGGTCATCGTCGGTCAGCTCGGGCAGGACCGCAGGGGGTGATGTCGTTGGCGCGAAACAGCTCGGCGTATTGACTGAGCCCGATCGTCCCGAGCCATGCGGTGATGTCGTCCATCGCGCCTCGCAATCCCGATGCCGCCACACTCTCAAATGGCGCATCAGGAAAGCACCGAACGCGGGCGACGGCAACGTCTCGTTGACGCGTAGAGAGCAGGTCCGCGCGCTCAGACCGCGAACGGCGTCGGGTCGAGGAAGCGGCGGAGCACGTTGCCGGTGATCCGCGCGACGTTGTTGTCGTAGCCGTTGTGCGAGAGCGAGCCGCACCAGGCGATCGAGCCGGTGGAGAACACGGCGCCGCCGGCGGGCGTCTCGAAGAACGCGAGGTCGGCGCGCACCAGCTCGTTCTGCGAGCCGGTGAGGTCCGGGGTCATGACGTTGACCTCCTCGGTCACCACCAGGATCAGATCGGTGTGGTTCTCCGACGAGGCCAGCACCAGGAGGTTGGGCGGCGTGCCGAGCGCGTAGTCGGCGCGGTCGAGCTCGAGGCCGGCGGCGCCGCCGCCGATCAGGCCGAAGTCGCCGATCATCTCGTCCTCGACGCCCTCGAAGATGAAGGCGGCGCGCGGATCGTAGCTGCCGGGCTGGCGCCGATAGTAGGAGCTGAGATCGAAGCCCTGCGCGGTGAAGCCGAGGCCGACGACGACGTTGCGGCGGCCGGCCGTTGCGGCGCCAGAGGCCGCCGAACTCGCCGGTGAAGCTGTGATAGTACTCGCCGGGCTCGGCCGCCCAGGTGCGGATGCCGCCCTCGGCGCGGCGCACCTCGATCACGCCCGGCAGGCTCGGGTGCCAGGCGATCCGCCAGTACCAGCCGTTGGCGCCGAGATACATCAGCCGCCCGCCCCGCTCGAGCCAGGCGAGCATCGCGTCCGACATCCGCTTGCGAATGGTACTCCGGATGCGTGCCGGTCAGGACCACGCGGTAGGGCTCGAGCAGCGCCGACGCCTTCCTTCTCGAGGTCCTCGTCGGTGATGAAGTCGACCGCGACGCCCTCGTGCTCCAGCCAGTCGATGAGGTGGGTGTCGGCGTTGAACTGCCAGAGGCCGGAGCCGTGGGCGCCGAGCCAGGAGGCATATTTCGGCCGCATGTTGAGGACCGGCCGCAGCCGCGAGGAATAGCAGACGCCGCTGCCGTCGGCGTGGCTGTCGTAGAGCGAATAGCCGAGCTCGCGGTGCTCCTGCAGGTACAGATCGCCCTGCTGGTAGACCAGGAGCCGGCCCATCAGCATCTCGGCCGTCTCGCCGTCCAGGTGATTGTGGTCGTTGGCATAGGCCATGTAGCTCGCGGTCGGCACCAGGAAGGCGGCCTTGGGCCGGCCGGTCTTGCCCGGGCCCGCGCGGCGGACGGACGAAGAAGGTGATGTAGTCCTCCTCGGTGCCGTCGCTCGGTTCCGGTCGCCGCACCAGACGTGCGCGGCGTAGAGCGCCGCTCGGCATGTCGTCCGGCACGGTCGAGCTCGAAGTCGACCGTCCCAGCCGGCGTCGTAGAGGTCGTCCTCGTGGAAGTGGATCGCGCCATACTGCTCGGGCCGGTCGGTCCAGCGAATGGTCTCGGCCCGTCCAGTTCCAGCCCTTCATGGCGCGCGCCGGCAGATTGACGATCTCGCCGTCGAGGCCGAAGGGGCCGATGTCGACGACGCGCGTGCCCGAATCCCCTTGGGCGAAGTCCCAGGCGCCGATCAGGTGGCGGCGGATCGCCTCGGGCATCGGCCGGAGCAGCACCGCGTCGAGCTCGGCCGGCTCGAGCGCCCGCCCGAGCAGCGCCGGGCTGTCGATCTTGCCGTTGAAGTGGGCATCGACCGAGCCGTCGGCCTGCGCGAGGCCCGCCATCAGGAGGGGGCCCTCGGGCATGGTCGGGACGAGCGCCACGGTCTCGCTCACCTCGGCGCCGTCGTCGATCAGCGCCGCCGGCTCGAGCGGCCGCTGCACCAGGGTCACGAGCCCCGTCCTTCGGATCGAAGCTCGCCGCGGCCAGATACCAGCGCCGCTTCAGAAGCTTGCGGCCGCTCTTGACCGTGGCCCGACCGCCCCGGCCGTCACCGAGGGTGAGGGCCAGCTCGCCATCGACGATCTCGAGCGCGAAGCCGGCGCCGCTCGCGGCCGACCACTTGGCGAGGAGGCCCTGGCGACCCCCGGCGGCGTGGTCGGCCAGATCATCGCGATCACGGTGAAGCTCGCGAGCGCGCGCAGGCGCTCGTGGTCCGGCACGAGGACGTAGGAGCCGGCGTCGATCTTCTGCTCGCGCGCCGGGTAGTCGCCGCTGACCGGCGTCGCGATCCGCTCGAGCTTCAGGCCGGGCCCCGCCGGGTTGGCATCGCCATGGATGATCCGGACGATCTCGGCCCGATAGCGCTCCCCGCCCGTGCAGCTGACCATGAAGCGCACGGTCTCGCCAGGCGCGACGGAAAGCCTGTCGCAGTAACCCAGGATCTTCAGCATCCGTCGTTCCGCCTCCCCACTGGCCTCAGGCCTTGATCGGCTCTCGCGGCGTCAGTTCAGGTCCTCGCCGGTCTGCTCCTTCCAGCGCAGGCGGAACACGACCCACTCGGCCTCCTCCTTGCTCGTGAAGTTGTGCTCGGGCATAAGCTCGATTGGCCGGCCGCGCACGCCCGGATGGCGGGCCAGCACCCATTCGCGAAACGGTTTGGTGCAGACCAGGACATATTTGCCCTCGAGCGGGCCGCCGCGGAGCGTGTTCAGCACCCGTTGCAGGTTCGGGCTGTGGTGGCCGATCGGATTCTGGCGGAACTCGTCGACCACCTCGCGATCGCGCCTCGGATCGATCTTGTAGGCCATGGCGGTCCGCCTCCCGGCTGATTGCGTCGCGAGCGAGAGGATTCGCACCCCTCAGCCGCCCCGGTCAAGCTCACCCTCGAGCATCGCCCGGAGCTGATCCAGAAGACCCGCCTGTCCTTTGTGGATCTTGCCGCGCGCGACATCGAGCGGGAACCAAGCCGCGCGGTCGACCTCGGGGAACGTCTGCCGCCTGCCGGAGCGCGGCGGCCATTCGATCTCGAAGGTGTTGCTGCTGGATCGCCGCGGGATCGCAGTCGCCCTCGAGCGCGAAGGCGTGCACGACCTTGCCGCCCGCCTGCCGGACCGGCGCGAGCGGCGTGAACTCGCCCGCCATCTTCAGGCCAGTCTCCTCCTCGAATTCACGCCTGGCCGCGTCGAGCGGATCCTCCGCCGGATCGAACTCGCCTTTCGGGATCGACCAGGCGGCGGCATCCTTGTTCGCCCAGAAGGGGCCGCCGGGGTGGACCAGAAACACCTCGAGTGCGCCGCCCTGGCGGCGGTAGATCAGCAGGCCCGCGCTCGTCTTTGTCATGGCTCTTCCGGCCCTTTCAGCCTTGCCTGGCACGCTGGAACGGAGCAAAGTCGGCCTTCCGCAGCCGGCCTATGGGGAATCCCCAATTTGAACGAGCGGCAAAGCGGAGGAATGATGATGCATCCGGCTTTGGCGGATTTCATCGCGAGGTCCGAATCGGTCGTCGCCAGGACGGAGGACGCGGCGGATCGGGTCACTGCCATTGCGCCTTTGATGCAGGCTCTTGCGGGCAGGGCCCAGGACTTTCTTTCCGCCGAGCACTTCCGCAGCGAGCCAGATTACTATGCCCGGAATGCGATCCATATCGCGCCCAGCGGCGATCTCTCGCTGTTCGCGCTGGTCTGGCTGCCGGGCCAGTGGACGCCGGTCCATGACCATGGCTGCTGGGGCGTGGTCGGCCTCGTTCGGGGCGTGCTCGAGGAACGCAACTACATGAGCGCTTCCGGCGACATCACCAGCGACCGCGGTATTCGCCTCAAACGCGGCGGCGTGATTCTGCTGAACCCTGGCTCGGTTTCCAGCTTCGTGCCGAACCCCGACCACATTCACATGACCGGCGTGCCCGAGGAACGCGAAACCTGCGTCAGCCTCCACCTCTACGGCCGCAACATGAACTCATTCCATATCTACGACGTGGCGGCCGGCACGAGGCACATGGTCGACGTGCCCCATCACGCCAGCCGCTAGTGGATTGTCTGTAACGTTTGATGCCCACGTTTGGCGGCGGCGATGATGGCTTTGGGGTCGGCGTTCCAGGTGAACGGGCGGGGCTCCTGGTTGTGGTGCTCGATGTCCGCGCTCCTGCGCATCCCTGCCTCGGCCCAGGATTGCGAGCAACGGCACCGCGCGCCGAAACTTCCGCTCGGCGCGCGACCACCTCTCCCGCGGGCCGACGGCCATCCGCTACAGCTCGACCGCCTTCCTGGTCCTGATGCTCTCGTCGGCGGCGAGCACGATGCGCAAGGAGTTGACCGCGTCGTTCATCCAGTCGCTCAGATCGAGGTCCTCGCGGATCGCCTTCAGGAAGAAGGCCTGCTCGCGCTCGCAGAGCTCCTGATGATCGGGCTCGTCGGCCATGTTGATCCACTCGTCGGGTCGGGTGAAGTTGTTTTGAGCGTCGATCTCGCTGTGATGGATCTTGAGCGCGTTGGTCTTGGTGTGCTGGTCGATGTCGGCGGAATCCGAGATCGCGTCGAGCTTCGCCTCGGCGCCGCCCTCCTGCTTGGGCACGACGATCGAGACGCAGCCCTTCGGCCCGACGACGTCCTTCACGAAATAAGCGACCTCGCTCATCATCGGCCCCCAGCCGGCCTCGTACCAGCCGACCGAGCCGTCGTCGAACACGACGTGCAGATGGCCGTAGTTCTGGACCCGCGTCTCGTCGCTGAGCTTCGCGCCGATGCCATGGACGCGCACCGGATTGGCCCCGGTCAGCTGGCACATGATGTCGACGTAGTGGACGCCGCAGTCGACGATCGGGGTGAGCGATTCCATCAGGTTCTTGTGCCAGTTCCAGGCCGGGCCGGAGGACTGCTGGTTGAGGTTCATGCGCATCACCAGCGGCTTGCCGAGGGTGCGGCCGACCTCGACCAGCTTGGCCCAAGAGGGGTGGTGGCGCAGGATGTAGCCGAGCACCAGCTTGCGGTCTTTCTCGCGCGCCTTGGCGACCACCCGCCGCGCATCCTCGTCGGTGGTCGCGATCGGCTTCTCCATGAACACGTGGCAGCCGGCGTCCATGGCGCGGATCGCATAGGCGGCGTGCGTATTCGGCCAGGTGTTGATCGAGACCGCATCCGGCCTGGCCTCGGCCAGCGCCCGCTCGAAGTCCTGGTAGCGCGCATAGCCGGCGAGCTCGTCCGGCAGGTCGGTGCGGCTACGGATCGTCCGGCTCATCAGGCCCGCGATCTCGAACCCTGGAAGCTTGTGGTAGGCCTTGGCGTGCGACGCACCCATGTTGCCCACACCGACCACCAGAATGCGCACCTTGTCGGCCATCTCCCCCTCCTCCGCTTGTGCCGCCGCCCCTGACCTCGCGACCGCGCGACGATAGCACCGGGCTCGTGCCTTGGAAACGCAGCGCCGATCCCGGTAATGTCTCAGTTTGAATTCAGCGCCCTATACGCCGGGTTCGCATCCGGGCGTAGCATCCCATATGCTTGGCGGGAGGTATGGAACAAGGGATCCCAAGGGACAACCGCAAGGCCAGAAACGCCCCGCCGACGTGGTAGGCGCAGCCATCAAGGTCGCCACAGGCGAGATCGAGGAATATATCGCCCCGCAAAGCGCCGCTGCCGAGCTGGGCCGGAAAGGCGGCACGGCGCGACCGGCCAAGCCGAGTAAAAAGCGCTAGCGGAGATCGCCCGCAAGGTGGCGGCAAAGCGCTGGAAGCCCCTAACCCCTGAACAGGTCTAGCTGGTCGCCGAATACCCGTTGGATGTTCGCCTCGTATCGCTCTGCCGTATCGGATACTTGAGCGATACCTAGGGTCTGCCCAAGTTGCGTCCTCAGCGCCTTGACGCCGACCTCAGACAGGAACTGGTGTAGCCTTTTCCATCGATCGTTGCTCGCCGCCCGAAGTGCCTGGGTTAGCTGATAGATTTTCCCGTTGCTCTTTGCCAGCGGCACGTAAACGTGCTCGACGGTAAGGTGTTTGAATTTCCAAGGCTTGTTCTTCTGCGGCTTAGGCAACTGATAAAGTCTATACCATTCGGCGTACAGTTGGTCGGGGAACTCTTTTTCGTATTCCCGTGCCTCTTCGCGCACGTATAGCTTGAAGGCAGCAATGACCTCTTCAGCCGTGGGGTTGTAGCCGGCCAGCGCGTAGACGAGTTGTCGAATCCCATTCTTTGCCGAGGCCGACGTGATGATCCGTGCCTGCTCGATCATCTTGTCGTAGCGGCTGCCCGACAGTTTGCCATCTGCCTTCGCGGCCAAGATGGCATTGCAGATATCGATCAAGACAGTGGCGTCGTAGCCGTTTGCTTGCGCGGAGACTGGGCTTGCCGCGGCCGCGCCGGGTAATTGAAAAATTAGGGGATTTTCGATTTTCTGCCTTAAGTCGCGGCCGATGTAGCCGTCCATCGTCTTGCTCTTGACGAAGACGGTCAGACGCGAGCCGCGTCGGCTAAACCCGATAGCCTGCCCCATACCGCGCTGGCTGATCACCGGCGTCTTGGTGGCGTCATCCAAGACATAGCAGTCCACGTCGATACCGAAGTCTTTCAAAAAACTGCCCTTGTGCGTCGCCCGCACGCCCCAGCGCGCCTGCGCCGCTCGCCTGGCGATTTCCTGCCTCCTGTCGTTGGAAAGAGCGGCCGCACGCGCAATGCCGCCCTTAGCCCGTCCGATAGGTTCATCCGTCATGCAAGCATCCTTCTGGCGAATCGATGCATGCATTTATAGAACAGCCAGGAGGATAAAGCAAGCACCGGACTCAGCGCGGGATGCTTGCAATGCTGCTTGACGCTGGGCACAAAGTTCTTTGCACGCTTGTGGCAGGCTCGTCCATGCGATCGATCTCCCGCGTCGTCGGCGTGTCCATCAACACGGTGAATAGCTTCTGATCGACGCTGGCAACGCGTGCGCGGCCTGCCATGGCCAGCACGTCCGCAACGTCACGGCGTTGCGCATCCAGTGCGATGCCGCGTGCAGCTCACGACAGACGGCCTCAAGGCGTATCTAGAGGCCGAGGAAGGCGCATTCGGCGGCGACGTGGACTTCGCCCAGCTCGTGAAACTCAACGGCGAGCCGGTAGACAGCCCGTCCTATGTCAGCAGCGCTGGCGAGCTCGCGGTGAAAGAATCGAGGGTGTCTTGACGGCGGCCCCGTGGCTGCTATTGCCTGGCCTGAGCAGCGTCGGAAATGCAAGTGAGGGGCATGGGCGGCAACGGGGCGGGCCGGACGGCCAAGCTGGTCGTCGAGCGGGCGACCAAGCACTACGAGACCAGGTCCGGGCTGGTGCACGCGCTCGAAGACTATTCGATGAGCGTGGCCGAGGGCGAGCTGGTCTGCGTGCTCGGGCCGTCCGGCTGCGGCAAGTCCACGCTGCTCTGGGCGATGGCCGGCCTGCACGGCCTGACCAGCGGTCGCGTGCTGCTGGACGGCGAGCCGGTGACCCGGCCGCACCCGCAGATCGGCATGGTGTTTCAGGACGCCAACCTCCTGCCCTGGCGCTCCCTGCTCAAGAACATCTATCTGCCGTTCGAGCTCAAGGGGCTGAAGCCGGAGGCGCATCGCCGCCGCATCGATGCTCTCCTGAAGCGGGTCGGCCTGCTCGGCTTCGAGAGCAAGTACCCGCGCGAGCTTTCGGGCGGCATGCAGCAGCGAGCCTCGATCGTGCGCTCGCTCTCGGTCGATCCCTCGCTCCTTCTGATGGACGAGCCGTTCGGCGCGCTCGATGCCTTCACCCGCGACGAGATGAACCTCCTGCTCCAGGAGATCTGGCTGGAGACCGGCAAGACCATCGTGTTCATCACCCACAACATCGCCGAGGCGGTGTTTCTGGCCGACCGGATCATGGTCATGTCGCCGCGCCCGGGCCGGCTCACCAACATCTTCACGATCGATCTGCCGCGGCCGCGCCGGCTCGAGGTGACCGCGCAGCCGCACTTCTTCGAGCTGGTGAGCGAGATCAAGGGGTCGATCGACCATGGCGCCGGCGCCAAGGCCGGGCTGGATGTCGAGCTGGTATAGCGGGGCGCCATGGACAGCGAGCTCGGCGACCGGATCCCGACTTTCGAGAAGCCCGCGGCGGGCGACCGCTCGGTCGCGATCACCAATCTCTCGGCGCTGACCTCGGCGCTCGGCGGCATCCGGACCTGGGCCGAGATCGGCGCGATCGCTCTGGTCGCGGTGCTGATCATCGGCGGCGCCGAGGTCGCGCTGCGGGCGCTGGAGGTGCCGCAGTACATCATGCCGCCGCCGTCCATGATCGTGGCTGCGCTGATCGGGGATTTTCCCCTGATCGCGCCGCACATCGGCGTGACCCTGACCGAGCTCCTGGTCGGCTTCGCGGTCGGCGCCTCGATCGGCTTCGTGCTGGCCGCGGTGATCACCCAGTTTCCCTTGGTCGAGAAGATCGTGGCGCCCTACATCCTGCTGCTCGTGACCACGCCGATGATCGCCCTGGTGCCGCTCCTGATCCTGCGCTTCGGCTTCGGCCTCGAGCCCCGCATCATCGCCGTGGCGCTGGCCGCGGGGCCGATGGTCATGATCAACTCGGCGACCGGCTTCAGGCGGGTCGATCTCGCCAAGATCGCGCTCGCCCGCTCGTTCGGCGCCGGCACGCTGCAGATCTTCCTGAAGATCCGGATCCCGATGGCGCTCCCGATGGTCATCGTCGGGCTGATGATCGGCTCGATCTTCGGCCTCCTGACCGCGGTCGGCGCCGAGATGGTCGGCGGCTCCTCCGGGCTCGGCAACCGTCTCGCCTATTACTCGTCGCTGATCCAGATGCCGCAGTTCTTCGCCTGCATCCTGGTGCTCGCGGTGATCGGCATCTCGATCTACGTGCTGTTCTTCTGGATCGGCAAGCGATGGGCGAGCTGGGAGGCATAGCGCAGGTGACCAAGGGCGCCACCGGCGCTAAGCTCTCAGCGGACAACTCGGAGAAGGGGGAGGCAGATGATCAGGCGAGGCATCAATCGGATCGGGGCGAGCAGTCTCAGCCGGCGCTATTTTCTCGAGGCGACCGGAACCGGCGTCGCTGCGGTGGCGCTCGGCGGCGCGGCCGGCCTCTGGCCGCGCCCGGCCAGCGCGGTCGAGGGCACGGTGCGCTGGGTCAGCCCGCGCGGCACGATCGAGGTGCTCGACGACTATCCGTACTGGGTCGCGCACAAGTACGGCTACTTCGGCGACATCAAGACCACGCTCGAGCCGGGCCCCATGGAGGCAACCGCGACCATCAAGCTGGTCGATCAGGGTCAGGCGGACATGGGCTATCCGTCGCCCGGCGTGTTCTCGCTCGGCCTCCAGCAGGGCATCCCGCTGATGTCGGTCTGGGAAATGGGCGCGTTCGATGTGTTCGACTTCGCCTTCCGCAAGGGCGAGAAGCCGGCCGAGCTGAGCGCGCTCGCCGGCAAGACGATCCTCCTCGGCAGCGCCGGCTGGCAGGCCATCGTCGATCCGATGCTGGCGCAGATCGGCGTGCCGCCCGACAGCGTGAAATACGCCGAGGCCGGCAATCTCTGGGGCCAGGCACTGAAGCAGGGCCAGGGCGACGCCGCGCTCAGCTGGGAAGGGCTGCGCGCGCAATGGACGGGACAGGGGCTCGAGTTCGACTACTTCCTCGGCCGCAACTTCTCCAAGTTCCCGGCCAACAGCTTCGTCATCCGCCGCGCCGACTTCGAGGATCCGGCGAAGAAGGAGCTTTACGCGGCCTATCTCCAGGGGTGGGCGATGGGGCTCGAGTACGGCCACCTCAACCCGCGCGCCGCGACTGACATCGTTCTCCAGCAGTTTCCCACGCTGGCCTCGACGCTCAAGCCGCCGGTCGCCACCGAATTGATGATGGAGCTCGCCAACGTGTTCCGGGGCGACTTCGCCAAGCGCAAGGGCTGGGGCTGGCACGACTTCGACCAGTGGGGCCTGTTCTTCGCGACAATCAAGAAGATCGGCCAGGTCACCAAGGACATCACGCCGCAGGAGGTGCTCTCGAACGATTTCGTCGCCCCGGCCAACGACTTCGACCACGCGCGGGTCAAGGCCGATGCCGACGGCTACCAGCTGCCCGCGGAGTTCCAGACGATCGACGTCGAGGCGATCCGCGCGCGCATCTGAGCGAGGCGCGGCCCTGGCGAGGGCCGCCTCACCGCTCCGGCGATCGGCATCCCGGCGCCGCGCCTCCATCCCGGGAGGCGTCAGCCGGGAGCGTTGACGTTTGGATTGGCTTCGCGCGGTATCTTTGCCTGCAGGGCTCGAGAGACCGCGTTCGTCGAAATGGCGACATAGATCCCGGTCAAGATCATGCTGGCAACGCGGCCGACCGGCGTGACCGGAGAGATGTCGCCGTAGCCAACGGTCAAACCCGTGATCAGCGTGAAGTAGACCGCGTCACCGAAGGATCGGTGCTCCGCCAGAGCGATCACCACGGCGATGCCAAGCAGGCAGGCAAACAGCGCTTCAAGGATATGGCGTACCAGGTGGGTCACCCGAAAGAAATGGATGAGGAACAGGTGCAGATCGCGCAAAGCAGATACCTCCAGCTGAAGCGCAACGCCTCCGCTCCAGAGACATTGGGACCGAGTGAGCCATAACCGTCCGTCGAAGGCCGGGTCGGGGACTGGCCATGCAGGCCGTTCTGTTCGATCGTTGCGGCGGCGTCCAGCATACGCGCGCAGCGGCGGGCGGCGTCGGCGATCCGTCCAGCCCCAACCGTGGAAAGGAGATCGCGGATGTATTGGAACCTGGCGGTCCTGGCCGGGTTTGTCTTTCTTTACAGCGTGTTTGCCGGTCGTCTCGAGCGGACCCTGATCGGTGGCGCGATCATTTACACTGCCTTTGGGCTGTTCGCGGGCCCCCGCGGGCTCGGAATCCTCGAGCTCGACGTTGATACCGAAGGGCTGCGTCTGCTCGCCGAGCTTACCCTGGCCTTCGTCCTGTTCACGGATGCGGCGAACGCCGATCTCGGGGTTCTGCGGCGCAGCCTCGCGCTGCCGGAGCGTCTGCTCTTGATCGGACTGCCGCTCACCATCGCCCTCGGCTTTGGTGTGGGCGTTGCGATCTTCAAGCAGCTCGGCCTGCTGGAGATCGCGATCCTCGCGACCATGCTCGCGCCGACCGACGCGGCGCTCGGCAAGGCCGTCGTGACCAACCCGGCGGTTCCGGTGGAAATACGCGAAGCGCTCAACGTCGAGAGCGGCCTCAATGATGGCATCTGCGTGCCCGTCCTGCTCCTGTTCCTGGCGCTCGCGGTCGGCACTGTCGGCGAGGAGTTCGACCACCAGCCTGGTCCTCAGGCACTTTGCCGGACAGATCGGCATCGGCGCCGTGGTGGGGCTGGCGTGGACGGCGCTGGCCGCGATTGCGATTCGGTTCGCGGTCGGGCGCGGCTGGACGAGCGAGATCTGGCTCCAGATTCCGGTCCCGGCGCTGGCCCTCCTGTGCTTCACTACGGCCCAGGCGAGCGGCGGAAGTGGCTTCATCGCCTGCTTCGTCGGCGGCCTGATGGCGGGCGCCCTGGCGAGGCGGCGCAAGGATCAGCTGCTGCGGGCGGCCGAAGGAATCGGCGATGCCCTCGCGATGGTGACCTGGGTCGCTTTCGGTGCGGCGGTGGTCGCCCGCGCCGGTGAGTGGCTGTCCTGGCAGGTGGTTCTGTATGCGGTCCTGAGCCTCACGCTTGTCCGGATGGTCCCCGTCCTGATCTGCCTGGCCGGGACCGGTCTGCGGATCGACGCCAAGCTCTTCATCGGCTGGT
Organism: uncultured Alphaproteobacteria bacterium; assembly: GCA_963815435.1. Lineage (GTDB taxonomy): Bacteria > Pseudomonadota > Alphaproteobacteria > Geminicoccales > Geminicoccaceae > DATAOG01. The sequence goes on along the minus strand of CAWFGZ010000026.1, from coordinate 177,451 downwards.
TCGGGCCCCGCGGGCTCGCCAGCATCGTGTTCATCATCATCGTGCTCGAGGAGCACCTTCCCGGGGGCGAAACGCTCGCCATGACGGTCGTCTGCACGGTGATCTTGAGTATCCTCGCCCACGGGCTGAGCGCCAATCCCCTCGCCGCCGCGTTCGGATCACGAAACGAGGCCGCGCAGGCTGACGCCGGCTCCAAGCCGGTGCCCTGAGACAAGCAAGGAAAGACCAAGGTCATGCACCTCGATCTCTATCTGGCCTTCGTTCTGGCAAGCGCGGTCCTGATCCTGATCCCGGGGCCGAACGTCACGTTTCTTGTCGCCAACAGCATCGCCTACGGCGCGAGGCGGGCGCTCGCGGCACTCACCGGCACCAGCTCGGCGATCGCGCTCCAGCTGCTGATCACGGTGCTCGGCATGAGCTCGCTGATGCTCGTGCTGGTCGTCTGGTTCGAGTGGTTGCGCTGGGTGGGCGTGGTCTACCTGGTCTGGCTCGGCATTCAGCAATGGCGGGCGCCGGCGCTCGGACTGGACGACCTCGAGCCCAGAGCGAAATCCGCGCGGGCTCTCTTCTGGCAGGGCTTCATCGTGTCCGCGACCAACCCGAAGACGCTTCTGTTCTACGTCGCCTTCCTGCCGCAGTTCGTCGATCCCGCGAGCCCGCCGCTGGCACAGCTCATTGTCCTGAGCATGACCTTCCTGGTCCTGGCGACGGTGTTGGACGGGGCCTACACGCTGCTGGCCGGGCGCCTGCGCGAGCAGTTTCGCGACCGCCGCCGCACCCGGCTGCGCAATCGCCTTGCCGGCTCCCTCCTGATCGGCGCCGGCGTCGGCCTCGCCCTCGCCCGGCGCTGATCGGCCGTCGCGTCAGAACTGCAGGCTGGACGGGTCGAGCCAGCCATCGAGAGCCGCCTCCAGCGCCGCGATGCTCGGCAGGACGAGGTCGGCCCGAGCCTCGAGCGCGGCTGCCGGACAGCCGCCGGTGAGCACGGCGATCGCAAGCCCCGCCCCCGCGGCGCGCGCCATGGCGATGTCGGCGAGATTGTCGCCGACGACCGCGACCGCGGCGGGCGGCAGCCCGATCGCCGCGCAGAACGCGAGCACCATGCCGGGCTCGGGCTTGAGACCGAAGCCGCTGTCAGCGCCGGCGACGAACGCGACCCGCTCGCAGAGGCCGAACCTTGCAAGCGTCGCTGCCGTGGCTGCCGTGCTGTCCATCGTCGCGATGCCAAGCTTGAGGCCGCGCGCAGCCAGACGCTCGAACAGGGCTGCCAGATCGGTCACCGCGATCGGCGGGAATGCCGTCTGATCGGCGAAGCAGCGCTCGACCCGGAGCACGATGTCGGTGACCGGGGCGAGCTCGGGCTCCGCGCTCCAGCGCGTCGCGATCTCGGCATTGGTCGCCCAGAGCAGGGGGCTGTCCTCGGTGAACCGGTCGGCCACCGGATCGTAGCCGAGCCGGCGCAGCAGCTCCTCGGCAAAGCCGCGCTCCTGGCCAGCCGCCTCGGCCAGTTCGCTTGCCGCGGCGCGGTTGGCGGCCAGCCACGTGGCGCGGTAGTCGATCAGGGTGCCATCCTTGTCGAACAGCACAGCCTTGATCGGCGATCGCGCCTCGCTCATTCGATCACTCGCGCGCGCACCGCCCGCAGCGGGCCGCGTCGCGCTGCCCACTCCGCAGCGATACGGTTCGGGAGGTCACTCAGCCGCGATCGCGCTCTCGAGGTCGCCGCGCTCCCAGTCGGTAATGTAGTCGCGGGTCAGCGGCACGGCGTCCTGGTGTCTGGCGAGCTGCATCTGGAACACCATGTGGCCCATGCGCCGGAAGGCGAGCTCGGAGCCGATCAGGTAGAACTCCCACATTCGGCAGAAGCGCTCGTCGTAGAGCTCGGCGACCCTGGCCCGATTGGCCATGAAGCGTTTGCGCCACGCGCGCAGTGTCTCGGCGTAGTGCAGGCGCAGGATCTCGATGTCGGTGACCCAGAGGCCGAGCCGCTCTACGACCGGCAGCACCTCCGAAAGCGCCGGCGAATAGCCGCCCGGGAAGATGTACTTGCGAATCCAAGGGTTGGTCGTGCCAGGGCCGTCCATGCGCCCGATCGAATGCAGGACAGCGATGCCATCCTCGGTCAGCAGGTTGCAGACGGCGCGGAAGAATTCCGGGTAATGCTTGACCCCGACGTGTTCGAACATGCCGACCGAGACGATCCGGTCGAAAGCGCCGGTCTGCTCGCGGTAGTCGCGAAGCTCGAAGCGGACCCGATCGGCGAGACCTCGACGCCGGGCGCGCTCGCGGCTGACCCTGAGCTGCTCCTCGGACAGCGTGATCCCGACCACCTCGGCGGCACCCGCCTCGGCCAGGTGCAGGGCGAGCCCGCCCCAGCCCGAGCCGATGTCGAGCACCCGCTGCCCGGGCCTCAGCAGGAGCTTGGCCGCGAGATGACGCTTCTTGTCGAGCTGTGCCTGCTCGAGATCGCCGTCCGGCTCGCGGAAATACGCGCACGAATACTGGCGGTCGCTGTCCAGGAACAGCGCGTAGAGGTCATCGGAAAGATCGTAGTGATGGGCGACGTTGCGGCGCGCCCGGTGCCTCGGATTGTGCTGATGGGCCCGGCGCAGCAGGGTCTGCACGCCGTTCAGCGCCTGCCCGAGCGGGCTGCCGAAAGCGTGGTGACAGTTGGCCGCGCAGATGTCCATGAACTCGTAAAAGGTGCCCTCCTCGATCGAGAGCGTACCGTCCATGTAGGCTTCGCCGAGATAGAGGTACGGATTCAGGGCGAGGCGATGATGCAGATTCTTATCGTGCAGCCGGATGGTCACCCGTGGACCATCCTGTCCCCCCACGTCGTGGCGCCGGCCGCCGGCATCGATGATCGTCAGCCGACCCCATTTCAAAACCCGTCTGGCAAACTTTCTGAAGAGCATTGCGACCATGCCCTCCCCGCGAGTCACAGTCGATAGACGACAGAGCAGGTCCCGTGGTTCCTCTGTCTGACCCCCTCAAGTACACAGTTAAGCGAATTGGCCGGCCAACGTCAAATCGAGACTGGAGACATCCGGATTTCGCTTATAGATTGATATAACACTGACAAATTAACTGATCGGTTGAGCGTCGAACAGTCACCCGCGACCGATCAGGACTTGGCCTCAAGTATCGCGGGCCTGGACGAGCTGCTTTTCAGATTTTTCGGCCCCGACGGCTTGGCAACGAGCTCGGCGCGGCATTGCTGCAGGAAGCGGCGGACCGCCGGGTCGGGTTCCAGGCCGATCGCCCGTCGGTAGGCCACCTCGGCGGCGTCGACGTCGCCCGTGCGCGCCAGAAGGGCGGCGCGCGCCGCCCAATAGGGTTGATATTCGGCGAGGCGTGCGTCCTCGGCCAGCGCCGCGAGCGCGCCGAGCCCCGCGGCCGGGCCGCGCGCCTCGGCAATCGCGATCGCCCGGTTGATCAGGACGACCGGCGAGCCCGTGATCGCCACCAGAGCGTCATAGATTTTCTCGATTGCGGCCCAGTCGGAGCGGCCGGTCAACCGGCGAACCGCATGCGCCGACTGCACCGCCGCCTCCAGCTGATAGCGTCCGGTCGCGCCGCTACGGCTCGCGCGCAGCAGCAGCGCCTCGGCCTCCTCGATCAGCGGCGTGTCCCAGAGCGCCAGGTCCTGCTCGGCGAGCGGCACATAGTCGCCGCGCGGGTTGCGCCGCGCGCCGCGTCGCGCCTCGGCATGGAGCATCAGCGCCAGCAGGCCGAGCGCTTCGGGCTCGTCCGGCAGCAGCGAGGCGACGAGGCGGCCAAGCCAGATCCCCTCTTCGGCGAAGTGGCGGCGGCGGATGTCGGTGCCGGCGGGATCGGACCAACCCTCGGCAAACGCGGCATAGATGGCCTCGAGCACGGCCTCGAGACGCTCGCCGAGATTGCTCTGCTCGGGCACCCGAAACGGCACGCCCGCCTGCCTGAGCTTGTTCTTGGCGCGGACCAGCCGCTGGCTCATGGTGGCGGGCGAAATCAGGAAGGCCGAGGCGATCGTGGCGGCGTCGAAGCCGAGGATGGTCTGTAGAATCAGCGGCGCGCGGATGAGCGGATCGATCGCCGGGTGGGCGCAGGCGAACATCAGCGCGAGGCGGTCGTCCGGGACCTGCGCCGGAGTCGCGGCCGCGGCCTCGAGCTCCTCGGCGATCAGCTTCAGATGCCCGGCGGCCGCCTCACTGCTGCGCCGCCGCCGGGCCGCGTCGATCATCTTGCGCCGGGCGACCGCGATCAGCCATGCCTCCGGCTTCCTGGGGGTGCTCTTCGCGGGCCAATCGACCAGCGCGGCCGCGAAGGCGTCGGAGAGCGCATCCTCCGCCCCCGCGACATCGCCCGTGCGCGCTGCGAGAAAGGCGACCAGCTTGCCGTAGCTGCGCCGCGCCAGCGCCTCGGCGGTTGCGCGGGCCGGCTGGTCGTCTTCTCGCAGCATCGTGTAGCCTGCGCCTACATGGGCCAGGTTGGACGGACCTCGACCGCGCCACGACTGGCGCCCGGGCAGCGCGCCGCCCAGGACAGGGCGGCGTCGAGATCGGGGACGTCGATCATGTAGTAGCCGCCGAGCTGCTCCTTGGTCTCGGCATAGGGTCCGTCGAGGACCTGGGTCTTGCCGCCGGCGATGCGCACCGTGCTCGCCGAGGTGGTTGGCCGAAGGCGCTCGCCCCCGACGATGACCCCCGCCTTCTGCAGCGCCTCGGTATAGGCGCCATAGGCAGCATGCATCTGGTCGGTCTCGGCTTTGGTCGCCGCCTGCATGCCTGCTTCATTGCCGTAGATCAGCAACAGGTACTTCATCGGTAGGCCTCCTGTCCTTTGTGGCCGGGCATCATGCTCCGCCATCTCAATGACGTTCGAGCCCGCCGGCATTCGACAGGGCTAGAAGGAATCCGGTCGCGGGTCGATGCTCCTCGTGCGGGCTGCGATCGCCGACCCGGCGGTCCATTGTGGTCCGTTAACGAAGCTTTTACCGCTCCGGTCTCATCAACCTTAGCGTGGATCAGGCACGGAAGGCGGCCAGGATATCAGGTCGGACGAGCATGCCGCAGGCCGGCACGACCTCGGGCCTGCCAGTGCTGGTGCTGCTGGCGATGACGGCGTGCAGCGGCACGCCCGCCCCCATCGACGCGCTCGCCGCAGCCGACCTTGCGGTTCGCAAGGCCGAGGTGACCGCCGCGACCGATGCCGGCGCCGGGCTGCGCCAGGCGCGCGCCAAGCTGGATGCCGCGCAGCTGGCGATGCAGGCGGATCAGCCTGAAACCGCGCGTCGGCTGGCCGAACAGGCCCTGGTCGACGCGCAGGTCGCCGAGGCGCGCACCCGCGCCGAGATCGCCCTTCGGACCGTGACCGAAATGCGCCAGCGGATCCGGGGGCGCCCCGACCAGGCGCGCCCGCAGCTCGTCCACTACTGAGGGCGCGGGAGAGAGCATCCTGACGAGCCCGATCACATCGCGACGGTCTGACGAGTTCAAATGGCTCCTCGGCGTGGCGCTCGCCGCCATGCTCGCCGCCTGCGCGGTCAGGGCAGACAGCACGGCGCTCGAGGAGGCGCAGGCGGCGCTCGAAGGGGCCCGTAGCGATCTTCGGGTGCGTGCCTATGCCGCCGCCGAGCTCGACGAGGCTGAGCAGGCGCTCGCGCGGGCGAGCGCCGCCTGGCAGGCCAACGCCGCGGCCGACGAGGTCGATCATCTTGCCTATCTGGCCGAACAGCGGGCGGCAATCGCCCGTGCGCGGGCGATGGAGCGGCGCGGTCAGCACGAAATCGACGCCCTGAGCGAGCATCGTCGAACGATTGGGCGGCCGGCACAAAGCGCAGCCGACGAGCACCGGGTCGAACAGCCCGAAGCGGAGCTGGTCAAACTCGGGGCGAAGGCGACCGAACGCAGCCTCGCTCTGCTGCTCGACGACAGTCTGTTTCGGGCCGAGGGCGCCAACCTCGGGCCCGAGGGACTCGCGCAGATCATACGGGTCGCGGCATTGCTACGCGATGCCCCCGAGCGCATCGTCCTGATCAGGAGCCAGGGCGCCGGCGCGGGCTCGAACGACCGCGCCCCGGACAGATCAGAGCACCGCATCAGTGCGGTCCGCAACAGCCTGCTCCGAGCCGGCGTCGACCCGCAGCGCATCATCGCCCAAGGAAATGGCGAGCCGAACCCGATCGCATCGAGCGCCGGAGCCGACGGCCCTCAGCCGGACGGCGGGATCCAGCTCGTCATACTGGACCTGGCCCAGAGTCCCGGAATTCCCGCCCTCGGGCCGGCAAGCAGGAACCAGCGGCACTAGCAGTACTCCACGCGAGCGGGCCCGCTCAGCCCGGTTTCGAGCCAAGGTCGTCGCCGGGGGTCGACCGCTGCCTCGGTGACGGTGTACCCCATTTCGCGTTGCTAGTGCGATGACAGACGACCTCCCTGTCACGCAAAGTGTTTTGGCGGTTGCCATACCGGCAAGCCGGCCCGATGGGCTGTCGACGATGACATTGCAGAGCTTGGCCACCCTGATCGATGGCCTGCGGGAGCGGGCCGACGGGCCGGCGATCATGGCGCATCGCCGGGATGGCACCGAAGTCTGGTCGCGCGGCGACCTGGCTGATCGGGCGCGGCGTCTTGCTGCCGGACTTGGCCGTGCTGGCCTTTCCAAGGGCGAGATCGTCGGGCTGCTGGCGCCGAACCGGCCCGAGTGGGTCCAGGCGTTTCTCGCGATCGTCCGCGCCGGCGGCGTGGCGATGCCGCTCAGCGAGCAGGTCACCCGGGAGGAGCTCGGCCGCGTCCTTGCGCACAGCGGCTGTCGGCGGATCTTCACCACGACGACCTTCCTCGCGGGCCTGGGTAAGCTCGAGGGGGTCGGTGAGATCGAAACCTGGCTGCTCGACGACGACACCGAGGCGGCGCGGGCGGCTTCAGCCCGCAGCTGGCAGGATCTGCTCTTCGACGATACCGCGGGCCTGGCGGAAGTGGATGCCGATCAAACCGCGGTTCTGGTCTATACCTCCGGCACGACGGGCACCCCAAGGGCGTGCCGCTCAGCCACGCCAATCTCTGCGCCAACATCGAGGCGCTGCTGCGCGAGCGTCTGGCAGGCCCGGGCGATCGCGTCTTCCTGCCGCTACCGCTCCACCATACCTATCCGCTGACCGTGGGGCTGCTCGCGTCGCTGACGATCGGCGCCGCCGTGGTCCTGCCGGCCGGGCTCAGCGGCGCCGAGATCAGCCAGGCGCTGGCTGAGTGCCACTGCACGATCATGATCGGCGTGCCCCGGCTCTACGAGGCCATGCTCGGCGGCATCGAGAGCCGGCTGAAGAATCGCCCTAAAGCCATCCGGCGGAGCTACCGAGGCCTGCTCGACTTTTCCATCGCGCTGCGCCGGCGCTTCGGCTGGCGGCTCGGCCGGCTCCTGTTCTGGCCCCTGCACCGCCGGCTCGGCTCCCAGCTCCGTCTGCTCGCTTCGGGCGGTGCGCGCCTCGATCCCGATGTGGCCTGGGGACTCGAAGGTCTCGGCTTCGAGGTGCTGAGTGGTTACGGCCTGACCGAGACGGCGCCGATTTTGGCCTTCAATCCGCCCGGCCGGGCGCGGCTCGACTCGGCGGGTCGCGCCGTCGAGGGCGTCGAGCTGCGCATCGCGCCGGCCCCGGACGTCGCCGAGGGCGAGGGTGAGATCCAGGCGCGCGGCCCGAACGTGTTCGAGGGCTACTGGAAGAACCCCGAGGCGACGCGCGAGGCGTTCACCGAGGACGGCTTCTTCCGGACCGGCGATCTCGGCTACGTCGACCCCGAAGGCTATCTGCACATCGTCGGCCGCAGTAAGGAGCTGATCGTTCTGGCCGACGGCAAGAACGTCTTCCCGGAGGAGGTTGAGGCCGTCTACGCCGAGAGCCCTTTGATCCATGAGCTGGCGGTCCTCGAGCACGGCGATCGTCTGGTCGGGCTGCTGGTGCCGGAGATCGAGGCGCTCCGCGGTGGCGATCCGGAGGCGCTGCGCCAGCGTCTGCGCGCGGAGGTGGAACGGCTGTCGGCGCGCCTGGCGCCCTACCAGCGCCTCAGCGATTTCGCGATCACGACCGAGGCGCTGCCTCGGACCCAGATCGGCAAGCTGCGCCGGCATCAGCTGCCGGAGCGTTTCGAGCGCGCGCGAAGCGGTGCGAGCGATCGCGAAACGCAGCCGGCGCTGTCCGAGCGCGACCGGGCACTCCTCGAATTGACGCTGCTCGGGCAGGTCTGGGCGTGGCTCGAAGAGCGATTTGCGCCCAAGCGGCTCTCGCCGGACACCAGCCCGCAGCTCGACCTCGGCCTCGACTCCTTCGACTGGATGAGCCTCACCCTGGAGCTCGGCGAGCGCTTCGGGGTCTATTTGAGCGAGGAGGCCGTCGGCCGGGTGACGACGCTGCGCGATCTGCTGGTCGAGATCGAGCAGAGCGCGGAGGCCCCCAGCGGGGGCGCCGCGGAGATCCGCGAGCTCGGCCCCGAACCGGTGCGCTGGCTGCAGCCCCAAGGCGTGCTGATCAGGTTGCTCGGCACCGTTCTGTTCGCCCTCAACCGCATCCTGATGCGCGCTCTGTTCCGGGTCCGCGCCGAGGGCCGCGAGCACCTGCCGGCCGATGGCCCCTATCTGCTCGCGCCCAATCACGCCAGCTATCTCGACCCCTTCGCGATCGCCGCCGCGCTCTCCTGGGCCGAGTTGCATCGGCTCTACTGGGCCGGCTGGACCGGGCTCCTGTTCCGGGGCCCGCTCACCCGCCTGTTCAGCCGCATCGCTCACGTGCTGCCGGTCGATCCGGAAGGCGGGCTGACCTCCACTCTGCCGCTCGGCAAGGCGGCCCTCGAGCGCGGCTTCGCCCTGGTCTGGTTTCCCGAGGGCGCCCGTTCGACCGATGGCCGCCTGCACCGCTTTCAGCCCGGCGCCGGTTGGCTCATGGAGCGGACCGGCGTGCCGGCGGTGCCGGTCTGGATCGGCGGCAGCTTCGATGCCTGGCCGCCGGATCGCTCCTGGCCACGCCTTCGGCCGATCGTCGTCCGCTTCGGGCAGCCGATCAGCTTAGAGAGCGAGGCCTCGCAGCCGAACGGTGTGCGCTATCGCCGGATCGCCGACCAGCTGCACGATGCGGTCGCCGCTCTGGCGGATGATGGCAGCAAGGCTGGCGCGCCCCCCGCCCGATTTGACGGCCTGAAGCCACCTCCCACATAGTAGATAGCGTCGCAGACGACCGTGCTGCCCGCGCGAGCGAAAGGTGCGCCCGATGGCCGACTTCCCCATGCCCGAGTTCGCCGACTGGCAGGCGCTGGCCGACCAGGAGACCAAGGGGCGCACGGCCGATCTGCTCTGGCCGACGCCCGAGGGTATCGCGATCAAGCCTCTCTATACGGCGGCCGATCTCGAGCGCCTCGAGACCATGGGCGGCCTGCCCGGCATTCCGCCGTATCTGCGCGGCCCGCGCGCCACCATGTACGCCCGCCACCCCTGGACGGTTCGCCAGTACGCGGGCTTCTCGACCGCCGCCGAGTTCGAACGCCTTCTACAAGCGCAACCTCGCCGCCGGGCAGACCGGCCTTTCGGTCGCCTTCGACCTCGCCACCCATCGCGGCTACGACAGCGACCACCCGCGGGTCGCGGGCGACGTCGGCAAGGCGGGCGTCGCGATCGACACGGTCGAGGACATGAAGATCCTGTTCGAGGGCATCCCGCTCGAGCGGGTCAGCGTGTCGATGACCATGAACGGCGCCGTGCTGCCGGTGATGGCGTTCTACATCGTCGCCGCCGAGGAGCAGGGCGTGCCAGGCCGACCAGCTCGCCGGGACCATCCAGAACGACATCCTGAAGGAGTTCATGGTCCGCAACACCTACATCTACCCGCCCGAGCCCTCGATGCGGATCGCCGCCGACGTGATCGGCTATGCGCGCCGCGCACATGCCGAAGTTCAACCCGATCTCGATCTCGGGCTACCACATGCAGGAGGCGGGCGCGACCGCGGTCCAGGAGCTCGCCTTCACCCTCGCCGACGGGCTGGAGTACGCGCGCGCCGCCACCTCGCGCGGCCTCGAGATCGATCAGTTCGCGCCGCGCCTCTCGTTCTTCTTCGGCATCGGCATGAACTTCTTCATGGAGATCGCCAAGCTGCGCGCCGCGCGCTTCCTCTGGGCGAAGCTCATCCGGCACGAGTTCGTGCCCGAGCGACCCGCGCTCGCTGATGCTGCGCACCCACTGCCAGACCAGCGGCGTCTCGCTCCAGGCCCAGGACGTCTACAACAACGTCGTCCGCACCACGATCGAGGCGCTGGCCGCCGTGCTCGGCGGCACCCAGTCGCTGCACACCAACGCCTTCGACGAGGCGCTCGCCCTGCCGACCGACTTCTCCGCCCGGATCGCCCGCAACACCCAGCTGATCCTGGCCGAGGAGAGCGGCGTCCGCCACGTCGTCGACCCGCTCGGCGGCAGCTACTACGTCGAGCAGCTGACCGCGACCCTCGCCCGTGCCGCCGAAGAGCTGATCGGCGAGGTCGAGGCGATCGGCGGCATGACCAAGGCGATCAAGGCGGGCATGCCCCAGGGCCGGATCGAGGCCGCGGCCGCGCGGCGCCAGGCCGCCTGGGACCGGGGCGAGGAGGTCGTGGTCGGGGTCAACAAGTACCGACCGGCCGAGGACGAGCCGGTCGAGCTTCTGGACATCGACACCACGGCGGTGCGCCACGCCCAGCTCGGGCGCCTCGCCGAGGTGCGCAAGCGCCGTGACGAAGATCGCTGCCGGGCGGCGCTGGAGGCGCTTACGGCCGGCGCCGCGGGCGATGCCAATCTGCTCGAGCTCGCGCTCGAGGCCGCGCGGGCACGCGCCAGCCTCGGCGAGATCTCGACCGCCATGGAGCGGGTCTTCGGCCGCTGGCGGGCCGAGGTGCACGCCGTCTCCGGTGTCTATGGCTCGGCGTTCAAGGAGGATGAGGAATTCGCGAGCATTCAGCGCGAGGTCGAGGCCTTCGCCAAGGCCGAGGGCCGCAGGCCGCGCCTCCTGGTCGCCAAGCTCGGCCAGGACGGCCATGACCGCGGCGCAAAGGTGATCGCCAGCGCGTTCGCCGACATCGGCTTCGACGTCGACGTCGGCGCCCTCTTCCAGACGCCCGAGGAAGCGGCCCGCGAGGCGATCGAGAACGACGTTCACATCGTGGGCGTGAGCAGCCTCGCCGCCGGCCACAAGGTACTGGTGCCGCAGCTGATCGAGGAGCTGCGTCGCCAGGGCGGCGAGGACATTCTGGTCGTGGTCGGCGGCGTGGTGCCGCCGCGCGACCACAAGGCGCTCAAGGATGCCGGCGTGGCCGCGATCTACCCGCCCGGCACGAACATTCCCAAGGCCGCCCGGGAAGTCCTCGAGCTCCTGCGCACCAGGCACAAGGAGTGCGCGGCGTAGCTAGAACAGGCGGCCGCCGTTTGGCACCGGGCGCTCGATCGCGACCAGAACGACCCGGCCCTCGGGCGTCGGGAAAGCCGAGCACCAGGACCTCGGACTTGACGCCCGCGATCCGCTTGGGCGGGAAGTTGACTACCGCCGCCACCTGCCGGCCGAGCAGCTCTGCAGGCGTGTAGAGATCGGTCAGCTGGGCCGAGGACTTCTTGATGCCGATCTCCGGCCCCAGATCGACCTCGAGGACGTAGGCGGGCTTCTTCGCCGCCGGGTTCGGCGCGGCGCTCACGACCGTGCCGACCCGGACGTCGACCTTGGCGAAGTCCTCGAAGCTGATCGGCATCGAGCGCGGGTTCGGGATCGCCGAGCCGGGCGCTCGGTGAACCTCGCAGCTCAGCGCTTGCGCTCGAGCGCCTTCTTGATCTCCTCGAAGCTCTCCAGCGCCCGCTTGTTGATGACCTCGAGCGCCTCGCGATTGGACTGGTTGGCGAGCTCGGCAAGCTCGCGCATGTTCTGGATCGCGGCCTCGAACGACGCCTTGGCCATCGCCAGGCGCTTACTCGCGTGCGCCTGCGGGTCGCCCTGCTGCATCAGCTCCTTCGAGGCCTCGGCGACCTCGGCCATGGCCTTCTGCAGAATTTCGGCCTGACGCCGCATGACGGTCTGGGCGCCCTCGACCAGGACCTGATTGGCCTTGGCCAGCGCCTGCAGGTTCTTCTGTTGCGACGCCAGCAGTTCCTGCCAGTCGACGCCGGGGATCTGAAACTCGCTGGCGAGCTTGGTGAAGTCGCTGAGATCGTAAGGAAGCGGTGACTTGGCCATACGCGGTGTCCTCCACGGAACAATGAACGGGCGAAGCGCCGGCGCTGCCTCACGCCGGTTCTGGCGCCTCGCCCTGGGGTGCTCGGCCGGCGCGCGGCTCGCGCAGGCCGGCAAACGGCTGGATGCGGCGCAATTGCTTGTCGAGCTCGGCCATGGTCTTGCCGAGATCGGCGGCCTCGTCCTTGAACCAGACCCGCATCGTCTGCAGATAGGCGGCCCCCAGGGCGCGCCGTGCCAGCCGCGCCCGCAGGCCCGAGCGCCTCAGCCCGGCCGCATCCTGCAGCCAGGCGAGCGAGCGCTCGAGGCGGCAGGCGGTCAGCGCGAGGACGCAGGGCTCACGCCGGGCGTCGCGGACCAGCCGCCGGAGGCCGGGGCGGAACGGCACCAGCGCCTCGAAGCGGCGCATCATCAGCTCGAACACCCGATCGCGCGGCGGCAGCCCGGCGAGGTCCGCCTCGTCGATCTCGAGCATCGCTTCGTCGATCCGCCGGCTGAGCGCGCGCAGCACGGCGCCCCGGCCCGGCAGCTCGCGATACACCTCGACCGGACGGACTCCAGCCCGCCTGGCGACGGCGATCAGCGAGAGCCTTCGCCAGCCCTGCTCGGCGATCAGATCGAAGGCTGTGACCAGGAGGTCGGCTGGGGGCTGCTTCCGCTCGGCCATGGCGAAATCTCCGCGCGATCACGCGAGCTCGTGCGAGCGCTGCGTGGCGGCAGCGATCGCGCGATCGAACAAGGGTTGAATGCCGTCCCCGCCATCAGGACATCGAGCGCGGCCTGGGTCGTACCCCCCGGACTGGTCACGTTCCGGCGCAGGACTTCGACCGGCTCCGTGCTGCTCGCCGCCAGCGCCCCGCTGCCGGCGACCGTGGCGCGCGCGAGCGGCCAGGCAAGCTCACTCGGCAGACCGCTTGGATTCCGGCCTTGGCCAGGGTCTCGATCAGCAGAAATACATAAGCGGGGCCGCCGCCCGACATCGCCGTGATCGGCGTGCATCAGCGCCTCGTCCTCGATCCAATGGACCGTACCGACCGCGGCCATCAGCGCGTGGCAGAGCTCGCTCTGCGCCCCGCTCGACATGCGGATTCGCGACCAGGGCGGCGGCGCCCTGGCCGATCGCCGCGGGCGTGTTGGGCATCGCGCGCACGACCGGCGTCGCCGCGCCGAACGCCGCCTCGAAGCGGGCGATCGTCGTACCGGCAGCGATCGAGAGAACGACCGCGCCGCTCCGCGCCAGTGCTCGGATAAGCCGGCAGCACCGCGGCCATCGCCTGCGGCTTGATCGCGAACACGAGCGCCCGCGGCATGCCAGCGCCTTCGGCAGCATCTTCGCCTCGGCCACCGCGACCACGCCGTGGCGCTGCGCGTAGCGCCTCGCGCAGGCCCGCCTCGGGCTCGACCACGTAGGCCTCCCTCGGCGCGAGGCCGTGCGCCAGCCAGCCCTGGAGCAGGGCGCCGCCCATCTTGCCGCAGCCGACCAGCACCATCGGGCCGGCGAGCGAAGTCATCACGCTTCGCCTTCGGTCTCGAGCATCGCCGCGGTCAACGCCTCGAGCGGCGATTTGCCGCCCCAGATGACGAACTGGAAGGCCGGATAGAAGCGCTCGCATTCGGTGATCGCGATGTCGACCAGGTCCTCCATGAGCTCGCTGCTCACGCTGGCACCCTCGCGCAGCAGAAGCGCGTGGCGAAACACCGGCAGATTCTCCTCCGACCAGAGATCGAAGTGGCCGAGCCAGAGCTTCTCGTTGGCCATGGCCAGCAGGGCGTAGATGGCCGTGCGCTTGTTCGCCGGCACCTTCATCTCGAGCGCGCACGAGAGATGCATCACGCCGAGCTCCGGATGCCAGCAGAACCACATCCGATACTGGCACCAGTGACCGCTGATCTCGGCCGCCAGCTCGTCGTCGTTCTGACGCTGGAAAGGCCATTCGTTGGCGATCGCGACCTGTTCCACCAAGTCCAGAGGGTTTCCGGTGGGTTCCTCGGTTTCGCTTCGTCGCGACGACACCATGGCGCACTCCTCGATAGCGTCCCCGGGAGCCACCGGGGCCGCCCTGTTCTCCGTCGGCGCCGGCCCGGCTCGACTCCAGCAGCCGGGCGACTGGTCAGGCTCACTGCGGCGGCCCGATCTCACGACACTGCCAAAAGGATGATACGGCTGCAAGGCGGCACTTGGCCGCCCCGGCGCGAGCGCCACTCGCTCGCCGGCCTCCTTGGGTGCGGTCGGGCTGGCCTTGCCCGCTCGGGCGCGGGTCGCCGCTCGCTTCGGTTTCTCGCTGGCGTCCGAGAGCTTCGCCACCCGCTTGCGCTCGAGCTCAGCGATCTTGGCAGCGAGGTCCTCCTGCTCGGTGCGCGCCTTCTGCGCCATGGCCCGGACCGCCTCGAACTCCTCGCGCGGCACCATGTCCATGTCGGCGAGGATCCGCTCGACCCGCTCGCGCACCCGGGTCTCGAACTCCTCGCGCAGCCCGGAGAGCGTGTTCAACGCGCCATTGGCCATCCGGGCCAGATCGTCGAGCAGACGGTTCTCGGTTTGCATGGTGACCCTCCTTCGAGCAGGCTTTCCGTGGGAAGCCCGCGCGCGTGCGAGATGTCGCGCGTGCGAGATGTAAGGAACGTGCTCGGGCAACGCAACCGGCCCGGCCGGTGCGCTCCTGCGCGAGGGTTGATGCCGGCGCGCGGGCACCGCGGCGCGCGGCCGTCCTTGCGGCGCTCTTTCGCGCGGGCCTATAAGGCGGGCGACGAGCGCCGTCCGATCCTGGAAACATAGGCCGCTGTTTTGCCACTCCTTGCGCTGCCCTTCCCGGCGATCGATCCGGTCCTGATCCGGATCGGGCCGTTCGCAATCCGCTGGTATGCGCTCGCCTACATCTTCGGTCTGGTCCTCGGCTGGCAATATCTGCGCTGGCTGGTCCGGCGGCCGGGCTGGAAGCTGACCCGCGAGCAGCTCGACGACCTCCTGCTCTACGTCACGCTCGGCGTGGTCCTCGGCGGCCGCATCGGCTACATCCTGTTCTACCGGCCCGGGTTCTATTTCAGCCATCCGCTCGAGGCGCTCGCGGTCTGGCAGGGCGGGATGTCGTTCCACGGCGGTCTGCTCGGGGTCGTGGTCGCAACGATCCTCTTCGCCCGATGGCATCAGCTCCCGATCCTCGAGATCGGCGACGCGCTCGTCTGCGCGACGCCGATCGGCCTGTTCCTCGGCCGGATCGCCAATTTCATCAATGGCGAGCTCTGGGGGCGGGTGAGCGATGTGCCCTGGGCGATGGTGTTCCCGGGCGCCGGCCCGGAGCCCCGCCACCCGAGCCAGCTCTACGAGGCCGGGCTCGAAGGGCTGGTGCTGTTCGCGGTCATGGCCTGGCTCGCCCGGCGGCCACGCGAGCCGGGCATGCAGGGCCGCCTGACCGGCGCTTTTCTGATCGGCTACGGCATCGCGCGCAGCATCGGCGAGCTGTTCCGCCAACCGGACGCCAATCTCGGCTTCCTGGTCGGCGGGCTGACCATGGGTCAGCTGCTGTCGCTGCCGATGATCGCTGTCGGCCTGGCGCTGGTCGCCTGGAGCTATCGCAACGCGCGCCGCTCGAACCTTGAACGAACTTAGCGCCCTTCTGGTCGAAGAGATCCGCCGCCACGGCCCGCTCTCGCTGGCCCGTTTCATGACCCTGGCACTCGGTCATCCGACGCTCGGCTACTACCAGCGGCGCGATCCGTTCGGCGTTGCCGGCGATTTCGTCACCGCACCCGAGGTCAGCCAGATGTTCGGCGAGATCGTGGGCTTGTGGCTCGCCCAGGCCTGGTCGGATCTCGGCCAGCCGGCGCCGGCGCGTCTGGTCGAGCTGGGCCCAGGGCGCGGCACCCTGATCGCGGATGTGCTGCGCGCGGCGGCAGGTGCGGGGCGTTTTCCCGCGAGCATCTCGGTCCATCTGGTCGAGCGTAGCGCCCGGCTGCGCCGCTTGCAGGCCGAGCGCCTGGCAGGGGTCGATCCCCAATGGCACGAGGATTTCGCCGAAGTTCCCGCCGGGCCCCTCCTCCTGATCGCGAACGAATTCTTCGATGCCCTGCCCTTTCATCAGCTGGTCCGGGCCGCGCCGGGTTGGGTCGAGCGCAGGGTTGGGCTTGCCGAGAATGGTCGTCTGAGCTTCATGCTGGACGATCGTCCCTCGCCCCTGGCCGGGCAGGTCGCGGATGGCGGGGACGCTGCTCCGGGCACGATTGCCGAGATCAGCCCGGCGCGCTCGGAGCTCGCGTTGCAGATCGGCAGGCGGATCGCCGAAGCGGGCGGCGTGGCGCTGCTGATCGACTACGGCGCCTGGACGAGCGGCCCGACCGGCGACACCCTGCAGGCGGTCTCTGACCACGAGCCCACCGATCCGCTCGCCGCGCCGGGCGAGGCCGATCTCTCGACCCAGGTCGACTTCCGAGCTCTGGCCGAGGCGGCCTCTGTGCGTGGTGCGGCGGTCTACGGCCCGGTGCCGCAGGGGACCTTCCTGCGCGCGCTCGGCATCGAGGCGCGCGCGCTCCGGCTGCTCGAGCGGGCGGACCCGGACCAGCGCCGGGCGCTGCGCGCGGCGCTGTTTCGCCTGACCGACCCCGGCGCCATGGGCGAATTGTTCAAGGTTCTCGTGCTAGCCCGGCCCGACGGCCCGCTGCCGCCCGGCTTCGGCGCGCCGACGCTCACACCATCCTGATCGCAGGGCCATGCTCCAGGCTTCGAATCTGACCGATCTCGGCAACATCCGTCACGGTTTCTTCACCCGCGAGGGCGGGGTCAGCCGGACCGTCTTCGCGTCCCTGAACTGCGGCTATTCGAGCGGTGACCTGCCGCTGCGGGTCGAGCAGAACCGGGCGCTCGCCCTCGCCCGGCTGGGTATTGCGGCGGGTACGCTCTGCACCGTCCGCCAGGTGCACGGCGCCGAAGTGGTGATCGCCCGCGCGCCGGAGCCCGGACGACCTCACCGCCCGGCCGATGCGCTGGTGAGCGATCGCCCGGGCGTCACGCTCGCCGTGCTCTCTGCCGACTGCGCGCCGGTCCTGCTCGCCGATCGCGAGGCGCGGGTCATCGGCGCCGCCCATGCCGGCTGGCGGGGCGCGCTCGGTGGCGTGATCGAGGCTGCGGTCCGGGCGATGGTCGGTCTCGGCGCGAGGCCCGAGCGGATCGCCGCCGCGGTCGGCCCCTGCATCGCCCAGCCCTCCTACGAGGTCGGACCCGACCTGCGGGGGCCCGTGATCGCCGAGGATCCCGAGAGCGCGCCTCTGTTCGCGCCGGTCGCCGGCACCGATCGCCTGCTGTTCGATCTCAAGGCCTACGCTCTCCGCCGGCTGGCGCGGGCGGGCATCGACAACCGCCACGCCATGGCGGATGACACTTTCGCCGACGAAGCCCGCTTCTTCAGCGCGCGGCGGACCCGCAAGGGCGGCGGCGAGCGCTTCGGCCTCCTGCTTTCGGCGATCGCGCTCGACGATTGAAGCGCGCAAATCGCCCGTAGAGGGCTTGCCGAACGGGTGCCGGGGGATCAAGCTCCAAAAAGCCGCGTCCGACGCCCGGCCTCGTCGAGGGGAGCAACCGCCATGGCCCATAATCACCTCATCCGCCCGGCGGGCATCGTGCCCTGCGCAACCGCTCTGCCCGAGCGCGGTGCGAGCGCCCGGGCCTCGCGGCAGACCATGGCGGCCCTCGCCAAGAACCTGCTCGAATCGCTGAATGATGCGCAGCGCCGCATGGCGCAGTGGCCGTTGGATGACGCCGAGCGGTTCAACTGGCACTTCGTGCCGCGCGAACGCGAGGGTGTGCCCCTGGGCGAGATGAGCCCGGAATTGCAGGCCGCGGCGCACGCGCTGCTGCACGGGGCGCTGAGCGAGGTGGGCTATCAAAAGGCAAACGACATCATGCGCCTCGAGGAGCCACTCGGCCTGATCGAGCGCCATCAGGGTCCGCGCCGCGATCCCGGCAACTACAGCGTCACGGTGTTCGGCGAGCCCGGGCGCCTGCCCTGGGGCTGGCGGATCGAGGGCCACCACCTGTCGCTCAATTTCACCGCGCTGACCGAGGAATTGATCGCGGTCACGCCGGCGTTCTTCGGCTCCAATCCGGCGAGGGTGCCCGACGGTTATCCGATGGCGGGCCATCGCGCGCTCGGCCGCGAGACCGATCTTTCCTACCAGCTGATCCGGAGCCTCGACGAGGACCGGCGCACGCGGGCGATCATCGCCGAAACCTCACTCGGCAACATCGTGAGCGCGCCAGGCCGCGAGGATGTGCTGCGCGAGCGCCAGGGCCTGCCGCTCGCCGCCATGCCCGAGGGGCTGCGCGACCTCGCCATGGAGCTGCTCGGCGCCTTCGCGCACAGTCTGCGCGATGACTTGGCCGAGGCCCAGCTCGCGCGCATCCGGGACGCCGGGGTCGGGCAGATTCATTTCGCCTGGGGCGGCCCCCTCGAGGACGGCCGCGCCAACTACTGGCGCCTGCACGGCCCGATCAGCCTGATCGAGTACGACAACACCCAGAACAATGCCAACCACGTCCACAGCGTGTGGCACGACCTCGAGCGCAACTTCGGCCGCGACGTGCTGCGCGAGCACTACCAGGCTGGCGGCCACCAGCACGGCCACGGCTGACGGCGGCGGCCGCGGACCCGTGTCGCGATCACGGTATTGGTGTCGCAATCCTGCCACTTCGAACCAGGTTGAAGACTTTCAATGCACTGAAAGAACTAGGATATCGGTTAACAATTTAGCTGTCGTGTTCTGACAACAAATCGTCTCGCCGACGCATGCGGAGACCGGTCAGTCGTGGTCTCTCCGCCATGGATCGGCACTCCGATCCAGCGTGCGGCCCCCTGATCGATGGAGACGGACATGTTCGATCCTGCCGACGGGATCGCCCGGTTTGATGACGAGCTGTTCGCGGCGATGCATGCCGAAGAGCGACGCCAGGAAGACCACATCGAGCTGATCGCGTCGGAGAACTACGCGAGCCGCGCGTCCTGGAAGCGCAGGGCTCGGTGCTGACCAACAAGTACGCCGAGGGCTATCCCGGCAAGCGCTACTACGGCGGCTGCGAGCATCGACCAGTCGGAGCGCTTGCCATCGAGCGCGCCAAGGAGCTGTTCGGCGCCGACTACGCCAACGTCCAGCCGCACTCCGGCTCGCAGGCCAACGCCGCCGGTCTACATGGCGCTGCCGCAGCCTGATGACACCGTGCTCGGCATGAGCCTGGCCCACGGCGGCCATCTCACCCACGGCGCGGCGCCGAACTTCTCGGGCGCCTCTACAACGCCGTGCAGTACGGCCTCGACCTGGCGACCGGCGAGATCGACTACGAGAGGTCGGCGCACTGGCGCGGGCGCACTGGCCGAAGCTGATCGTCGCAGGCTTCTCGGCCTATTCGCGGATCGTCGACTGGCAGCGATTCCGCGACATCGCCGACGAGGTGGGCGCCTGGCTGCTGGTCGACATGGCGCACTGTCGCCGGGCTGGTCGCGGCCGGGCTCTACCCCGAACCCGGTGCCGATCGCGGACGTGGTCACGACGACCACCCACAAGACGCTCGCGCGGCCCGCGCGGCGGCCTGATCCTGGCCAAGGCCAACGCGGAGCTGGAGAAGAAGCTCGAACGCGCTGGTGTTCCCGGGCGCCAGGGCGGCCCGCTGATGCACGTCATCGCCGCCAAGGCGGTGGCACTCAAGGAGGCGATGCAGCCCGAGTTCGGCGCTATCAGGCAGCAGGTGCTCGGCCAATGCGCGCGCCATGGTCGGCGACCTTCCAGACGCGCGGCTACGCCGTCGTCTCGGGCGGCACCGACAGCCACCTGCTTCCTGCTCGATCTTCGAGCCAAGGGCCTGACCGGCAAAGCGGCCGATGCTGCGCTCGGCAGCGCGCACATCACCGTCAACAAGAACGCGCGTGCCGAACGACCCGCAGTCGCCCTTCGTGACCAGCGGCCTGCGGATCGGCACCCCCGCGATCACCACGCGCGGTTTTGGCGAGGCCGAGGCGCACCTGGTCGCCGGCTGGATCTGTGATGTGCTCGACCATCTGGGCGATGAGAGCGTGGTCGCGCAGGTCCGCCAGCAGGTCGCGGGGCTCTGCCGGCGCTTTCCGGTGTATGATCGCGGCTCTCGAGCAGCCGGAGGCGCTCCGGGAGGTGGCCTGATGGCGATCAGCGTCGTTCGATCTGTTCAAGATCGGCATCGGCCCGTCGAGCTCGCACACGGTCGGGCCGATGCGCGCGGCGCTCGTCTTTCGCCCGTGCGGCTCGAGACCGACGGCCTGCTCGATCGGGTCGGCGCGATCCGGGCCGAGCTGTTCGGCTCGCTCGGCGCCGACCGGCATCGGCCACGGCACCGACAAGGCGGTGCTGCTCGGCCTCGAGGGCGAGGCGCCCGGACACGGTCGACACCGAGACGCGTGCCGAGCGCCTGCGAGCGGATCCGCGAGGCCGGCCGGCTGCGCCTGCTCGGCCGGCACGCGATCCGCTTCGCCGAGAAGGATCACCTGATCCTGCACCGCGGAAGTCGCTGCCGCATCATCCCAACGGCATGCGCTTCACCGCGCTCGACGACGACGGGCGCGAACTGCAGCGCCGCGGTCTACTACTCGGTCGGCGGCGGCTTCGTGGTCGCACGAGCGCGGCGATCGGCGCCGACCGCATCAAGCCGGACGACGACGCCGCTGCCTACCCGTTCACGACCGGCGCCGAGCTGCTGCGGCTCTGCCGCGACGCACGGGCTCTCGATCAGCGCAGCTGATGCTCGCGAACGAGCAGGCCTGGCGCAGCGGAGGCCGAGATCCGCGCCCGCCTGCTCGAGATCTGGCAGGTGATGCAGGACTGCGTCGGCGCGGCTGCGCGCAGCGACGGCGATGCTGCCCGGCGGGCTCAAGGTCAGGCGCCGCGCCGCCGACGCTCTACCGGCAGCTGTCTGCCGACGGGCGGCGCCGACGCGACCCGCTCGACGTGATGGACTGGGTCAATCTCTACGCGCTCGCGGTCAACGAGGAGAACGCCGCCGGCGGCCGCGTGGTCACCGCGCCGACCAACGGCGCGGCCGGCATCGTCCCGGCGGTGCTGCACTACTACACGCGCTTCTGCAAGCGGCGCCGACGACGACGGCGTGGTGCGCTTCCTGCTCACCGCCGGCGGCGATCGGCATCCTGTACAAGGAGAACGCGTCGATCTCCGGCGCCGAGGTCGGCTGCCAGGGCGAGGTCGGCTCGGCCTGCTCGATGGCCGCGGCGGGCCTCGTGCGAGGTCCTCGGCGGCACGCCCGAGCAGGTCGAGAACGCCGCCGAGATCGGCATGGAGCACAACCTCGGCCTGACCTGCGATCCGATCGGCGGCCTCGTGCAGATCCCGTGCATCGAGCGCAACGCGATGGCCGCGGTCAAGGCGATCAACGCCGCGCGCATGGCGCTGCGCGGCGACGGCACCCACTTCGTCTCGCTCGACAAGGTATCAAGACGATGCGCGAGACCGGCGCCGACATGAAGACCAAGTACAAGGAGACCGCGCGCGGCGGCCTCGCGGTCAACGTGGTCGAGGTTCCGGTCAGCGTGATCGAGTGCTGAAGCCCACCCGTCTCATACCAAGCGCAGAAAGTCCCGACTTTCGCGCTTGGTCTGCGCGCCTGGGTTGGCGGCGCGGCGGGCGTGCCCCGCGAAGGTGAAGACCTCGCGGGCCCGTTATCAGAGCCAGCGCCGGACGCGGCGCTTATAGTCGAGGTAGCGCTCGCCGAAGTGCCGCTCCATATGGGCTTCCTCGGGCACCACGAAGCGGGTGCGGATCAGCCCGAAGAATGCCGGAATGACCAGCAGCGGGCTGAGCGTGCCGAGCAGGACGAAGAGGCCGGCCAGCACCAGCAGTATGCCGACGTACATCGGGTTGCGGCTGAAGCGAAACGGGCCATCCTCGACCAGTGCGGTCGATGGCTCGAACGGCCGGCCCGCCGTGCCGGCCCGCCTGAAGCGGCGCTCGGCCACGATCGCGAGCCCGATGCCGGCGACGATCGCAACGATGCCGGCGAGCGACCACGGCCAGGGGATCAACGGCGCGATTGGCAGAAGGAGACGCAGCGCCACCATCAGGACGATAGCGAGCGCGAAGTAGAGTGGCGGGACGTCCCAGGGCCGGCGTTCCCGCTGCGACGGCGCCATCCCCTCAGACCTTGCTCTCGGGCAGGATCTGGCCGCCGTCGACGACGATGCGTCGTGCCGGTGATGTAGGCGGCCTCGTCGGAGGCGAGGAACAGGACCGCGTAGCGCGACGTCGCGGGGCGTGCCGAGCCGGCCGAGCGGCACCGATCGCTCCATCGCGCCGATGAACTCGGGCTGCGCTCCGCCTGCAATCGCCTCGGTCAGGATGTTGCCGGGCTCGACGCCGTTGACGGTGATGCCGAGCGGCGCCAGCTCGAGCGCCGCCGCGCGGATCAGGCCGTTGATGCCGGCCTTGCTGGCCGCAGTAGTGGCCGTGGCCGGGACGCTGACGCGCGGTCCGGTGATCGAGGAGGTGAGCACGATGCGGCCGTAGCGCTGGGCCCGCATCGGCCGCGATGCAGGCCTGAACGGCCAGGAAGCAGCCGCGTGAGATTGACCGCCGAGCACCGCGATCCCATTCGTCACCGGGATGTCGTGGAGCAGCGTGAAGGGATAGATGCCGGCATTCTGGACCAGGATGTCGATGCGGCCGAAGCGGGCGAGCGTCGCCTGCACGAGCGCCTCGACCGAAGCTTTTTCGGCGACGTCGGTTTTGACGAAAGCGTCTCGCCCTGGCAGGCGAGCCGCGCGGCGTCGCCCGGCCTTCGTCCTCCAGCGTGTCGGCGATGACGACCCGAGCGCCTTCTTCGACCAGCCGCTCGGCGATCGCAGCGCCGATGCCACGCGCCGCACCGATGACCACCGCCACCTTGTCCTGACGCGACCGGTCACCGGCGTCGCCCCCGCGCTGCGGACGGCGCGCCAGGATCGCCCGCACGCGCTGGGCGATCAGGGCCGGCTCGCCGCTCCTTCAGGCTCTGCGGCCCGAACAGAATGCGGCGCTCGCCGCGGCCGCGATCGGATCGGCGAAGATCGCGGGCGTGCCCGCCTCGAGCCGCCTCATCACCTCGAGCGCACTGAGCTCGGCGGCCTCCGGGTCGCAGATCGAGCGCCACCTGCGGAACCTCGCCCTGATCGAGCAGGCGCACCTCGGCCCGCGCCAGCCTTCGAGCGCCCCGACCAGCTCCCGCATCAGGCGCAGCCAGCGACCGCGGCGGCGCTCGGCGATCCTCGTCCGCGAACAGCCGCAGCGCGACCAGCAGCCCGACGATCTCCTCCTTGCCGACCTTGCAGGGCCGGCCGATGCCGTGCGTGCGGCAGGCCCTTGAGGCGCGACTTGTCGATGAAATCGCGCGGGCGGCGCCCACTGCTCGTAGAACACGTCGAGGTCGAGGTTCTGCAGAGCCGCGGCCATGATCAGGTCGCGCCGGCCGCAGAGGATGCCCGACGCCTGCGGCCCGCCGATCGCCTTGCCGCCGCTGAACGCGACCAGATCGGCGCCGGCGGCGATGAAGCGGCGCAGGTTCTCGGCCGGCGGCAGTTGCGCCGCGGCATCGACCAGCACCGGCACGCCGGCCTCGTGGGCGACCGCGATCACCTCCTCAGCGCCGGCCGGGCGCCGGCGCCGGCCACCCAGTGCACCGCCGCGGTCTGCTCGCCGATCGCATCCGCGATCTCCCAGGCCTCGGCGTCGCGCACGCCGGCCCCGGCATAGCGATCGGGCAGGCCGACCTCGACCAGCCGGACGCCGGCCGCCCGGACCGCATGGTCGTAGAAGTTGCGCTGGCTGCGCACCATGATCGACCTCGTTCTTCATGCCGGGGGTGTCGGGCAGGCGGTTCATCCGGCCGGGATCCAGGCCGGTCACGCAGGCCGCGGTGCCGAGCAGCAGCCCCGCGGCGGCGCCGGACGTGACCAGCCCGGCCTCGGCGCCGGTGATCTCGGCGATGATCTCGGAGGCGCGCGCCTGCAGACCGCCATGTCGACGCAGTGCTGCGAGGCCTCGACCATCGCCTCGGCGACCTCGCGCCGCATGATGCCGCCCGAGAGCCGGGTCGACGGGCCCCTTGGCGTTGATGATGGTCGGCACGCCGAGGCGCTTGTACACGTTGGTCAGGCGCCCGCCGAGCGGGCATCTCAGGCTCCGTTAGCTTCCGACCACTCGCGCCAGCTCGCCTATCGATCCTGGCCCGGGAATACCATATCAACGCTTGGTGCTTCGACCTCGCTCGCCATCATCATCGCCCTCGGCCAATGGGAACCAAACCATGATCAAGAACGTGGTGATTGCCGGCTACGCCCGCTCGCCGTTCCACTTCGCGCACAAGGGCGCGCTCACCAAGGTCCGCCCGGACGATCTGGCGGCGCAGGTGATCGAGGCGCTGATCGCGCGCACGGGCATCGAACCGGCCGATGTCGAGGACGTGATCGTCGGCTGCGCCTTCCCCGAGGGCGAGCAGGGCATGAACATGGCGCGGCTGGTGGCGCTGCTCGCCCATCTGCCGATCTCGGTTGCCGGCACCACGGTCAACCGCTTCTGCGGCTCCTCGATGCAGGCGATCCACATGGCGGCGGGCGCGATCCAGCTGGACGCGGGCGAGGTATTCGTGTGCGCGGGCGTCGAGTTGATGACCCGCGTGCCGATCGGCGGCTACAACTTTCTGCCCAGTCCGCGCCTCATGGAGGACTACCCGCAGGCCTACGACAGCATGGGCGTGACCGCCGAGAACGTCGCCCGGCAATACCAGATCACGCGCGAGGCGCAGCAGGCGTTCGCGGTCGAGAGCCACCGCAAGGCGGCCGCGGCCCGCGAGCAAGGCAGGCTCGCGGCCGAGATCGTGCCGATCCGGCGGAACGGCGAGGTGATCGAGACGGACGGCTGCATCCGTCCGGAGACCAGTCAGGAGGCGCTCTCGGGCCTGAAGCCGGCATTCGACGAAAACGGCACCGTGACCGCCGGCACCTCCTCGCCGCTGACCGATGGCGCGGCTGCCGTGCTCGTCTGCACCGAGGACTATGCCCTGAAGCACGGGCTCGATGTGCTGGCGCGCGTCCGGAGCGTCGCGGTCGCCGGCTGCGCCGCCGAGATCATGGGCATCGGGCCGGTCGCGGCGACCCGCAAGGCGCTCGCGCGCGCCGGGCTCGAGATCGCCGACATGGAGGTGGTCGAGCTGAACGAGGCCTTCGCTTCCCAGGCGCTCGCCTGCGTGCGCGACCTCGAGATCGACCCCGAGACCCTCAACCTTGACGGCGGCGCGCTGGCGCTCGGCCACCCGCTGGGCGCCACCGGCGCGCGCATCACCGGCAAGACGGCGGCGCTGCTCAAGCGCGAGGGCCGGCGCTACGGCCTCGCGACCCAGTGCATCGGCGGCGGCCAGGGCATCGCGACCGTGCTGGAGGCGCTCTGATGGCGATCGAGCGCGCCGCGGTGATCGGCGCCGGAGTGATGGGCTCCGGGATCGCGGCGCAGATCGCCAACGCCGGCGTGCCGGTCCTCCTGCTCGACATCGTGCCGGACGGCGCTGCGGATCGGAACGTGCTCGCGATGAGCGCGCTCGAGCGCATGGCCAAGGCCGATCCGGCCCCGTTCATGAGCAGGCAGGCGGCCCGCCTGGTCAGCCCGGCAATCTCGAGGACGATCTGGGGCGGCTTGGCGAGGTCGACTGGATCGTCGAGGCCGTGGTCGAGAAGCTCGACGTCAAGCGCGTGCTGTACGCCAGGATCGATGCGGTGCGCAAAGCGGGCGCGGTGGTCTCCTCGAACACCTCGACCCTGCCGCTCGCGAAACTGACCGAGGGTCTGTCCCTAGGTTTCCGGCGCGATTTCCTGATCACCCACTTCTTCAACCCGCCCCGTTACATGCGTCTGCTCGAGGTTGTCGCAGGTCCCAAGACCCGGCGCGAGGCGCTCGAGGCGATATCCGACTTCGCCGACCGTGCGCTCGGCAAGACGGTGGTGCGCTGCAAGGACACTCCCGGCTTCATCGCCAATCGGATCGGCTCCTTCTGGATGCAGGCCGCCTTCTGCGAGGCGTTCGAGATGGGCCTGCCGGTCGAGGAGGCGGATCTGGTCATGGGCCGCCCGCTCGGCATTCCCAAGACCGGCATCTTCGGTCTCGCCGATCTGGTCGGCATCGATCTCTTGCCGCATGTCGCGGCGAGCCTCCGGATCGCGCTGGAGCCCGACGATCCGTTCCACGAGGTCGATCGCGAGTGGCCGCTGGTCACGCGGCTGATCGAGACCGGCTACACCGGGCGCAAGGGCAAGGGCGGCTTCTATCACCTCGCCAAGATGAACGGCCAGCGGGTCAAGGAGGCGATCGACCTCACGACGGGCGAGTATCACGCTGCGACCAAGCCACGCCTGGACGCGGTCGATGCCGCCAGGGACGGCGGGCCGCGGGCGCTGTTCGAGGCGATCGAGCCGGCCGCGCGTTACGCCTGGCGGGTCATGAGCCGGACGCTCGCCTACGCCTGCTCGCTGGTGCCCGAGATTGCCGACGACATTACCGCCGTCGATCAGGCGATGCGGCGGGGCTACAACTGGAAGTGGGGTCCCTTCGAGCTGCTCGACCGGATCGGCCCGGCCTGGTTCGCCGAGCGTCTCGCAGGCGAAGGCATCGCCCTACCGCCGCTCCTGCAACGGGTCGGTGGCGAGCGCTTCTATCGGGTCGAGGCTGGCCGCCTGCAATATCTGAGGGTCGATGACGGCTATGCCGACGTCGTACGCCCGGAGGGTGTTCTGCTGCTCGAGGACGTCAAGCGCGGGAGCCCGCCGCTCGCCCGCAACGGCTCGGCCAGCCTCTGGGACATCGGCGATCGGGTCGCCTGCCTCGAGTTCCACAGCAAGATGAATGCGATCGATTCCGAGACCCTCGATCTGATCGAGAAAGCGATCGGCATCGTCGCCAAGGACTTCAAAGCGCTCGTCATCTACAACGAGGGCACCAACTTCTCGGTCGGCGCCAACATCGGCCTCGCGCTGTTCGCCGCTAACGTCGCCGTCTGGCCGATGGTCGAGGATCTGGTCGCCAAGGGCCAGAAGATCTACCGCAAGCTCAAGCACAGCGCCTTCCCGGTGGTCGCCGCACCCTCGGGCATGGCGCTCGGCGGCGGTTGCGAGGTCTGCCTCAATGCCGACGCCATCCAGGCCCACGCCGAGACCTACATCGGCCTGGTCGAGGTCGGGGTCGGCGTGATCCCGGCCTGGACCGGCTCAACCGAGCTCCTGACCCGCTGGGTGCAGCGCAAAGGGAGGCCGGGCGGGCCGATACCGCCGCTCGCCCAGGCGTTCGAGACCATCGGCATGGCCAAGGTCGCCAAATCCGCCTTCGAGGCCAAGGAGATGCTGTTCCTGCGCGAAGGCGATGGCATCACCATGAACCGCGACCGGCTGCTGGCCGACGCCAAGGCCAGGGCGCTCGCGCTGGTCGAGGGCTACCGCCCACCCGAGAAGACCGAGATTGCCCTGCCCGGGCCGAGCGGGCGGATCGCGCTCGAGATGGCGGTAAGAGCGCTCCGTCTCAAGGGTGTCGCCACGCCCCATGACGAGGTAGTGGCGAAGCAGCTGGCCACGGTGCTCTCGGGCGGTGAGACTGCGGACATCACAGCGCCGGTCGGCGACGATCATCTGCTCAAGCTCGAGCGTCAGGCCTTCATGACCCTGATCAGGCAGCCGGCGACTCTCGCGCGCGTGGAGCACATGCTCGAGACCGGCAAGCCGCTGCGCAACTAGGAGCCAGCGCCATGACCACCTACCGGGCGCCGCAGCGCGACATGCGCTTCGTCCTGCACGAGCTGCTCGAGGTCGAGCAGCTGGCCGGGCTGCCGGGCTGCGAGGAGGCCTCGGCCGATCTCATCGACCACGTCATCGAGGAGGCGGCGAAGCTCTGCGAGACCGTGCTCCTCCCGCTCAGCCGTTCAGGCGACGAAGAGGGCTGCGGCTACGAGAACGGGGTCGTGCGCACGCCCAAGGGCTTCAAGGAGGCCTACGACACCTTCACCGCCGCGGGCTGGACCGGGCTTGCGGCCGCGCCCGAATATGGCGGCCAGGGGCTGCCCAAATCGATCAAGTTCGTGGTCGACGAGATGGTCTGCTCGGCCAACATGGCGTTCGCCAACTATCCGGGCCTCTCGGCGGGCGCCTATCTCGCGATCGACAGCCATGCGAGCGAGGAGCTGAAGGCGCTCTATCTGCCGAAGCTGGCCGAAGGGCGCTGGAGCGGCACCATGTGCCTGACCGAGCCGCAGTGCGGCACCGATCTCGGTCTGATCCGCACCCGTGCCGAGCCGAACGGCGATGGCACCTTCGCGATCACCGGCACCAAGATCTTCATCACCTCGGGCGAGCACGATCTGACCGAGAACATCGTCCATCTGGTGCTCGCCCGCCTGCCCGACGCGCCCAAGGGCGTCAAGGGGATCAGCCTGTTCCTGGTGCCGAAGTTCCTGCCGAAGACGGATGGCCGGCCGGGACCGAGGAACGGCGTCATGTGCGCCGGCATCGAGCACAAGATGGGAATCAACGGCTCGGCGACCTGCGTGATGAGCTTCGAGCGCGCGACCGGCTGGCTGCTCAGCGAGCCGCATCGCGGCATGCGCGCGATGTTCACGATGATGAACGATGCCCGCCTCGAGGTCGGCCTGCAGGGTCTGGCGGTCGCCGAGACCGCCTATCAGAGCGCGGTCGCCTATGCGCGCGAGCGCCTGCAGGGCAGGGCGCTCTCCGGCGCGAAGCAGCCCGACAAGCCGGCCGATCCTATCCTCGTCCACCCGGACGTCCGCCGCATGCTGCTGACCATGCGCGCGACGACCGAAGGCGCCCGGGCGCTCGCCTATTGGGTCGGCATGCAGGTCGATCTGGCCAAGAAGCACCCCGAGGCCGAGGTGCGCCAGGCGGCCGAGGACCTGCTCGCCCTGATGACCCCGATCGTCAAGGCCTACTTCACCGACCAGGGCTCGGCCTGCGCCAATCTGGGCGTCCAGATCATGGGCGGCCACGGCTACATCCGCGAGTCGGGCATGGAGCAGCTCGTGCGCGACGCGCGGATCACCCAGCTCTACGAGGGCGCCAACGGCATCCAGGCGCTCGACCTCGTGGGGCGCAAGCTGCCGGCGCATTACGGCCGTCACCTGCGGACCTTCTTCCACCCCGTGATGGCGCTGATCGAACGCCACCAGAGCGATTCCGAGCTCGCCGAATTCGTGCTGCCGCTCGCCAAGGCATTCGCCCGCCTGCAGCAGATCACGTTGCACGTCGCCCAGCAGGGCCTCCGTGATCCGGACGAGGCCGGTGCCGCCTCGGCCGACTATCTGCGCCTGTTCGCGCTGGTCGCGATGGCCTACATGTGGACCCGCATGGTCCAGGTCGCGCGCGCGAAGCTCGCGGCCGGCGCCGATGGCGACGCCTCGTTCTACGAGGCCAAGATCCGCACCGCGCGCTTCTTCATGACCAAGATGCTGCCCGAGAGCGGCGCTCTGTTCGCCCAGATCATGGCCGGCGCGGCGCCGGTGATGGAGTTCGAGGATGCTGCCTTCTAGTCGTCACGAACCGCCGCCAGGCTGACGGGAAGTCGCGCCCTGAGGTCGCTCATGCGCCCGCATGTGCCAGCCCTCGCCGCCATCCTGCTCGGGCCCGGCCCGGCCGAGGCCTGCACCCATCCGCCGGGCACGGTCGAATATGTCGTCAAGCACGAGACCTATGGCGAGGTCGGGCGTCAGGTCATCGCCTTCTCCTGCGCGGGCGACGATCTGGTCGTCGAGACGCGGATCGAGGGCGAGGTCACGCTCCTGACGGTGCCCATCTTCGAGCGCGACGCGCACTACCGCGAGGTCTGGCGGGGCGACCGGCTGCTCGCCTTCGACAGCCACTATGTCGATAACGGCGAGGTCTACGAGGTCAAGGCGCGCGCCGACGGCGAGCACACGATCATCGAAGGCCGCAGGGGGCGGATCGAGGCACCGGCGACGATCGTCTCGAACGATCTCTGGAATTTCGCCGTGCTCGACCGGCGGCTCCTGTTCGACACTCAGAGGGGCAGGCTGCAGCACGTTCAGGTCACGCCCGCCGGCGAGGAGATGATCACCACAGCCGGCGGGCGCAAGATCAGCGCCCGGAAATACGTCATGAGCGGCGATCTCGAGCGCGAGCTTTGGTACGATAAAGACGGCAACTGGCTCCAGTCGCGCCTCGAATACAAGGGCAACAAGTTCACTGTGACCCGCAAGTAGCGCCGCGAGGCGCCTCAGGCGCCGGTGAACTCGGGCTTGCGCTTCTCCATGAACGCGCGCCGGCCCTCGACATAGTCCCGGCTCGCGAAGCAGGCATTGACCAGCTGCTGGCAGCGGGCGAGATCGCGCTCGCCCGGGTCCTTCAGCGCTTCGCCGACGATCGCTTTGATCGAGCCGACCGTGAGCGGCGCGTTGCCGGTGATCGTGCGCGCGTAGTCAGCGACGTAGGCCTCGACCTGGTCGTCCGGCAGCACGCGGTTGACGAGGCCCATCTGATGCACCTCGGCGGCCGAGAACAGGCGTGCGGTGAAGAAGATCTCCTTGGCGAAGGCGGGGCCTATGAGGTCGACCAGGCGTCGCACCCCGCCGTAGCCGTAGCCGAGGCCGAGCCTGGCCGCCGGGATGCCAAAGCGCGAGCTTTCGCCACAGATGCGCAGGTCGCAGCAGATGGCGAGCGCCACACCGCCGCCGACGCAGCTGCCCTCGATCTGGGCGATGGTTGGCCTCGCCAATGCGGCGAGCTTGTCGAACACCCGCCCGGTGGTCGCGTTGTAGTGCGCCTGGGCCTCGGCGCTCGCGCGCTCGCTCTCGAACTTGGAGATGTCGGCGCCCGAAACGAACGCCTTGCCGCCGGCGCCCGAGAGCACCACCACCCGCACCGCCGGATCGGCGGCGAAGCCGTCGAGGGCATGCTCGACCGCCTGCCACATCTCGAGCGAGATGGCGTTTCGCTTCTCGGGGTTGTTGAAGATTATCCGCGCGATGCTGCCCTCGCGCCGGCTGATGATCTTGTCGCTCATGTTCCCTCCCGCTCGCCGGCGCTCGGCCGATCAGCCTCAGAGCACCTCGGCCGCGCGCAGCGCATCGATCCGCGCCCGATCGTAGCCGAGCTCGCTCAGGATCTCCTCGGTGTGCTCGCCCATCAGCGGCGGCGGCGTGCGGATGCAGGACGGCGTCCGGCTCATCAGGATCGGCTGGCCGACCAGCTCGGTGTCGCCGCGCTCGTGCGAATGGACCGGCTGGGCAAGGCCCAGATGGCGGACCTGGGGATCGGCAAACACCTGATCGATGCTGTTGATCGGCCCGCAGGGCACGCCTGCCCGATTCAGGAGCTCGATCCAGTGCGCGCTCGGCTGGCGCCGGGTGATCGCGGCGAGCTCGGCATTGAGCGCGGCGCGGTTGGTCGACCGCTCGGCTGCCGAGGCATAGGCCGGGTTTTCGATCAGCTCCTCATGGCCGATCGCCTGGCAGAAGCGGCGCCAGATCGGCTGGCCGGAGGCCGCGATGTTGATGTGGCCATCCGCAGTCGGGAACACGCCGGTCGGGATGCTGGTCGGGTGATCGTTGCCGGCCTGCCCCGGCACCTCGTGGTCGACCAGCCAGCGCGTCGCCTGGAAGTCGAGCATGAAGACCTGCGCCTGCAGGAGTGAGCTCTGGACCCATTGGCCCTCGCCTGAGACCTCCCGCTCGAGGAGCGCGATCAGGATACCCTGGGCGGCGAACAGCCCGGCACACAGATCGGCGACGGGGATGCCGACCCGGACGGGGCCCTGGCCGGGCAGGCCGGTGATCGACATCAGCCCGCCCATCCCCTGCGCGATCTGATCGAAGCCCGGCCGCTCGCTGTAGGGGCCGTCCTGGCCGAAGCCGGAGATGCTGGCGAGGATGATGCGCGGGTTGACCATGCGCAGATGCTCGTAGGCGATGCCGCAGACGCCGCTTGACCTCGGGGCGGTAGTTCTCGACCACCACGTCGGCGCGCTCGACCAGGCGGAGCAGGATCTCGCGGCCCTCCGGCGCCTTGAGGTTCAGGGTCAGGCTGCGCTTGTTGCGGTGCAGGTTCTGGAAATCCGAGCCCGGCGCGCGGCCCGCCGAGCGAATCCGCGTCCGAGCCGCCCTCCGGCATCTCGACCTTGATCACATCGGCGCCCCAGTCGGCGAGCTGGCGTACGCAGGTCGGACCGGCACGCACGCGGGTCAGGTCGAGCACCGTGTAGCGGGCGAGCGCCTGGCTCGCGGGCAGATGGGGCATGACGGGCGACCCTCCTCGCGGGCCAGGAACATCGATGATCGTACTGTAGACTCTTCCGAGCGACCTTCAAAATCGGGCGTCCCGGCAGCTCACTTTCGACGCCCTCCTAGAGCAGCACCAGGACCAGAATTCCGACGATCACCAGGACGATCCCTGCGACTTCGGTCGCGTTGGGGCGTTCGTGGAAGAACAGGATCGATGCGGCGAAGGTGAACACGCAGCTCGATCTGGCCGAGGGCGCGCACGTAGGCGGCGTTCTGAATGGTCATGGCGGTGAACCAGCCGGCCGAGGCGATCATGCCGGTCACTCCGGCCCAGGCGGCGACGCGCCAGGAGCGAAGCACGGCGGTCACCTGACCCGGCTCGCGCGCGCGCATGAAGAGCGCCATCACCAGGGTCTGGAACGCGGTCACGCAGGCGAGCGTGTAGGCGGCCCGGATCAGGAAGCCCTGGTCGCCGAGCGAGAGCGAGGCACCCCGATAGGAAATCGCCGCGATGCCGAAGAAGGCGCCGGAGGCAAGCCCGATCAGGGCCGGTTTCTCCGTGCAGCTGGTCAGCAGCCCCGAGAAACTCATCGGGCTGCGCGCGACCGAGATCGCCACCACGCCGATCAGGCTGATCAGGATCGCCGCCGCCCCGTTGAGGCCGAGCGGATCGCCGAGAACGACGAGGCCGAAGAGCGCGGTCTGCACCGTCTCGGTCTTGGAGTAGGTCGTGCCGACGGCGAAATTGCGGAACGAAAACGAGTAGAGGAGAAGGGCGGTTGCGATGATCTGCGCGAGACCGCCGGTCACGGCGTAGAGGACGAACGCGCCATTCGGGCGGGGGAGCGCCTCGCCGGTGAGCGTGGCCAGGGCCGTGACGTAGAGAAGGGCGAGAGGCGCCGCGTAGGCGAAGCGGGCGAAGGTCGCGCCGGTCGTGCTGAGGCGCCCCTTCAGGTGCTTCTGCAGCGCCGAGCGCAGGTTCTGGAAGAACGCCGCCGATATGGTGATCGGAACCCACACCTCCACGGCAGCCGATCACCTTTGCGCAGGGGATCCCGTAGCGCCCGCGCTCAGGAGCGGTAGTGGGCGTTGATCGTGATGTAGTCGTGGGTGAGATCGCAGGTCCAGACCGTGGCCGCGCCGGGCCCGCTGCCGAGCGTCACCTCGAGCAGGACCTCCTGCCCCTTGAGATGGGCGCTGACCGGGGCCTCGTCGTAGCCCTCGAGCCGGTGGCCGGCCTCGGCGATGGCATGGCCGCCGACCCGGATCGCGATCCGCTCCGGCTCGATCGGCTCGCCCGCCTTGCCGATCGCCATGGCGAGCCGGCCCCAGTTGGCATCGCCGCCGGCGATCGCGGTCTTGACCAGCGGCGAGTTGGCGATGCTGAAGGCGACCCGCCGCGCCGACTCGTCGGTCACCGCGCCGGCGACCGTGATCGTGATCAGCTTGCTGAGCGCCCTCGCCGTCGCGCACCACCTGCTGGGCGAGGTCGGTCATGACCGCGCCGAGCGCCCGACGAAAGCCATCGAGCAGCGGATCGTCGAGCCGGGCCGGCTCGGGGTGCCGGGCCTGGCCGGTCGCGAACAGCAGCACCGTATCCGAGGTCGAGGTGTCGCCGTCGACCGTGATCGCATTGAACGAGCGGGCGTTGGCCTCGACCAGCAGCCGCCTGGAGCAGCCCGGCCGCCAGAGCTGGCGTCGGTGAACAGGAAGGCGAGCATGGTCGCCATGTCCGGCTGGATCATGCCGGAGCCCTTGGCGATGCCGCAGATCGTGACCTCGGCCTCGCCGATCCGTGCCTTGCGCGAAGCTGCCTTTGGCGAAGGTGTCGGTGGTCATGATCGCCGAGGCCGCGCCGCTGCCAGGCGCAACGGGATCGAGGCCGGCCTCGAGCTCGGGCAGCCGGCTCGACGACGGTCGCGACGTCGAGACGCTCGCCGATCACGCCGGTCGAGGCGATGTAGATCTCCTCGGGCCTCGCGCCGAGCAGGGCCGCCGCCGCCTCGGCTTCGCTCCGTACCGCCGCATCGCCCGGCCGGACCGACCATCACGTTGGCCTGGCCCGCGTTGACAACGAGCGCGCGCGCCCGCCCGTACGGCAGAATCGCGCGACACCAGCGCACCGGGTGACCCGGCAGGAGGCTCCTGGTGAACAGGCCCGCGACCGTGCGTGCCGCCGGCCAGCTCGACCAGGGTCAGATCGGGCCGGCCGCGATAACGCAGCCCGGCGGCGCAGGCGGCAAGCCGGACGCCGGCGACCGCCGGCATGTCGGGAAAGCGCGCCGGCGCGAGCGGCGAGCGCGCCGTCGTCATGGGTGCCAGTCTCTCGTCCGCTCATTCGGCCCGGGCGGCGCCGCTCCCGCCGCTCGGCGGCGGCTACTGGGCCGCCGGTCGGCGGCTCTTGCATCGGCGTGCCGTCGAGATTGAAGCGCTCGATCGCGGCACCGCCGCGCAGATCCGCGACCAGGGCGGTGACGATCTCGCGCGCCAGGTCCTGGCGCAGCTGCGGCTCGGTCTCGGCGAAGGTCGGCTCGGCCGGTGCGCCGATCGAGGACCTTGATGACGTGCCAGCCGAACTGGGTCTGCACCGGCGCGCTCGAGATCTGACCGGCCTCGAGCGCGAACGCCGCCTCGGCGAATTCGGGCACCATCTGCTCGCGGGTGAAGTAGCCGAGATCGCCGCCGCTCGGCGCCGAAGGCCCGGTCGATCGCTGCTGCGCGACGGTGGCGAAGTCGGCCCCCGCCGCCAGCTCCTGGATCACCGCCTTGGCCTCGTCCTCGCTCTTCAGAAGGATGTGGCGCGCGTGCACCTCTTCCTTCGTGAAGTCGGCACTTTGCTTGAGCTGCTCGTAGCGCTCGTGCAGCTTGGCATCGGTCGTCCCCTCGTCGATTTTCTGCTGAACGAAGGCATCGCGCAGGACGTCTCGCCCGGGCCCGCTCCAGCGCCGCCTCGACCCCTGGGGCTTTCGCCACGTCCTGCCGCTCGGCCTCGTTGGCCAGCAGTCGGAAATCGATCACCCGGTCGAGCAGCACGCCGTAGATCAGCTGCATCGGCATCTGCCGAAACTTTTCCGGCAGGCTGCGCGCCGCCTCCTCGACCTCGGTCCGGTGGATCGGACTGCCGTTGACGATCGCCACCACGGGATCTGTCGCCGCCAGCGGCAGGTGCTGCTGCGCCGGCGGGCGCCTGCTCGGCGGCCGGCGTCTGAGCCAGCGCGGACGAGGCGAACGCCAGGATTCCGGCGAGGACGACGAGTTCTCTGACCGACATGGACGGCTGCTCCGCAGCTCCTGAGACAAGCGTGGCGCATAAAGCACATGAGGACGGCACCTACAAGCATTTCGCCTTGCGCTCTCCCCCGCTGCCAGCCGGCGCTCGCGTTGACACTGCGCGGCAAACTGCCTATCTGACGACCAGTTTCGCCCGTCTCGACCCCGCCCCGGGAGGACCGTGCGCCCATGATTGGCGCTTTCGCCAAGCGGCTGTTCGGCTCGGCCAACGACCGCGTCATCAAGTCACTCAGCAAGACGGTCGCCGCCATCAACGCGCTGGAGCCGGAGCTGGAGGCGCTCTCGGACGCCGATCTGCGCGCCCGGACCGATTGGTTGCGCGGCCGCCTGGCCGCGGGCGAGGAGCTCGACGACCTTCTGATCGACGCATTCGCCACCGTGCGCGAGGCGTCCAAGCGTACCCTCCGGCCAGCGGCACTTCGACGTCCAGCTGATGGGCGGCATGGTTCTCCATCAGGGCAAGATCGCCGAGATGAAGACCGGCGAGGGCAAGACCCTGGTGGCGACGCTCGCGGTCTATCTCAACGCCCTCAACGGCAAGGGCGTGCACGTGGTCACCGTCAACGACTATCTGGCCCGGCGTGATGCCGCCTGGATGGGCCAGATCTACGAGTTTCCTCGGGCTCTCGGTCGGCGTCATCGTACCCGGGCTGGACGAGGCGGCGCGCAAGCAGGCCTACGCCGCCGACATCACCTACGGCACCAACAACGAGTTCGGCTTCGACTACCTCCGCGACAACATGAAATTCTCGCGCGAGGGCATGGTCCAGCGCAGCTTCAGCTTCGCGATCGTCGACGAGGTCGACAGCATCCTGGTCGACGAGGCGAGAACGCCCCTGATCATCTCCGGCCCGAGCGACGACAGCTCGGAGCTGTATCGCACGGTCGACGCCTACATCCCGCGGCTCGAGGAGGGCGACTACGAGAAGGACGAGAAGCAGCGGGCGGTTTCGCTGACCGAGAGCGGCGCCGAGAAGATGGAGGCGTGGCTCGGCGAGGCCGGTCTGCTCAAGCATCCCGAGCTGTACGACATCGCGAACGTCACCCTGGTCCACCACGTCAACCAAGCGCTGCGCGCGCACCGCCTGTTCACCCGCGACGTCGACTATCTGGTCAAGGCCGGCAAAGTCGTGATCGTCGACGAGTTCACCGGCCGGATGATGGAAGGCCGGCGCTACTCCGACGGCCTGCATCAGGCGCTCGAGGCCAAGGAGAAGGTGGAGATCCAGCCCGAGAACCAGACCCTCGCCTCGATCACCTTCCAGAACTACTTCCGCCTCTACCCCAAGCTCGCCGGCATGACCGGCACGGCGGCGACCGAGGCGGCCGAATTCGGTGAGATCTACAAACTCGACGTGGTCGAGATCCCGACCCACATGCCGATGGTCCGCGACGACCAGGACGACGAGGTCTACCGGACGGCGGGCGAGAAGAACAAGGCGATCGTGGCCAGCATCGCCGAGGCTCACGAGCGCGGCCAGCCGCTGCTGGTCGGCACGGTCAGCATCGAGAAGTCGGAGCATCTGTCGACGCTGCTGAAGAAGGAGAAGATCCCGCATCAGGTGCTCAACGCGCGCTACCACGAGCAGGAGGCCTACATCGTCGCCCAGGCCGGGCGCTTCGGCGGCGTGACGATCGCCACCAACATGGCCGGCCGCGGCACCGACATCCAGCTCGGCGGCCACGCCGAGATGCGCAAGGAGCAGGAGCTCGGCGGGCATCGAGGACGAGGCCGAGCGGGCCGAGCGGGCCGCCGCGATCGAGCGCGAGGTGGCGGCCGAGAAGGACAAGGTGATCGCCGCCGGCGGTCTGTACGTGCTCGGCACCGAGCGCCACGAGTTCGCGCCGGATCGACAACCA
This sequence comes from uncultured Alphaproteobacteria bacterium, assembly GCA_963815435.1. Lineage (GTDB taxonomy): Bacteria > Pseudomonadota > Alphaproteobacteria > Geminicoccales > Geminicoccaceae > DATAOG01. Next base: position 139,813 of record CAWFGZ010000026.1, on the reverse strand, counting down.
GCTGCGCGGACGCTCGGGCCGCCAGGGCGATCCCGGCCGCTCGAAGTTCTTCCTGGCGCTCGAGGACGACCTCATGCGGATCTTCGGCTCCGAGCGCATGGACGGCATGCTCGGCAAGCTCGGGCTGAAGGAAGACGAGGCGATCATCCATCGCTGGATCAACAAGGCGCTCGAGACGGCGCAGAAGAAGGTCGAGGCGCGCAACTTCGAGATTCGGAAGAATCTGCTGAAGTACGACGACGTCATGAACGATCAGCGCAAGGTGATCTACGAGCAGCGCCACGAGCTGATCGAGGCCAAGGAGGTCACCGAGGAGGTGCGCGACATGCGCTACCAGGTCATCGACGACCTGGTAGCGGAGGCGATCCCCGAGAAGGCCTATGTCGACCAGTGGGATCTCGAGAAGCTCGCCGACGAATGCAAGCGGCTGCTCGCGCTCGAGCTGCCGATCGCCGAGTGGGCCAAGGAAGAGGGCATCGCCGACGCCGAGATCAAGGAGCGGATCGTTGCCGAGTCCGATCGCCGGATGGCGCAGAAGGTGGCGACCTACGGCCCCGACATGATCCGCATGGCCGAGAAGAGCCTGCTCCTGCAGATCCTCGATCATCTGTGGAAGGAGCACCTCCTGCACCTCGACCACCTGCGCCAGGGCATCCATCTGCGCGGCTACGGCCAGCGCGATCCGCTGAACGAATACAAGCGCGAGGCGTTCGTCCTGTTCGAGGCCATGCTGACCAATCTGCGGCAGACCGTGACCCAGGTGCTCTGCCACCTCGAGATCCGCGTCCAGCCGCAGCAGGTCGCGATGGCCGAAGGTGCGGCCGAGGAAGCCGAGCCTCTGGCGGCGACCGGGACCGACGGCGGCCGGCCGCTGGCGCCGCCGCGTCCGCCGAGAGCGCCGCGGCCGACCATTGCGGCGAGCGCAGAGAGCGCGGGTGCTTCGGCCGTCGGGCAGCGGCCGGAGGGCTGGGGCAAGGTCGGGCGCAACGCCCCCTGCCCCTGCGGTTCGGGCAAGAAATACAAGCACTGCCACGGCCGGCTGCACTGAGGGCGGTCGGCGGGCGCGCCGCGCGCCCGCCGCTGGCGTCGGCGAGCAAGCGCGCTCATATTGAGCGCGTGATGATCCGTGTTCGACAAAGCGTTCAGTGGTTCCGCTCGCCTCGACGACTTCTTGGGCTCCTGGCGTGCGGTGGCTTCTGGCTGCTCGGAACCGCCGCTTTCGGCCAGCAGGCACCGGTGGTGGTGCTCGACATCAAGGGCGCGATCGGTCCCGCGACCAGCGACTATGTCGACCGCGGCTTCGAAAAGGCGCTGGCCGAGGGTGCGGAGCTGATCGTGCTGCGCATGGACACGCCCGGCGGGCTCGCCGACTCGATGCGCACGATCGTCCAGACAATCCTCGCCTCACCGGTGCCGGTGGTGGGTTTCGTCGCCCCGTCCGGCGCCCGGGCGGCGAGCGCGGGCACCTACATCCTCTATGCCTGTCATGTCGCCGCGATGGCGCCCGGCACCAATCTCGGCGCGGCGACGCCGGTCCAGATCGGCGGCGGCTTTCCGGGCGGACCGGCACCTGCCCCCGAACAGCCGGCGGCGCCGGCGAGCAAGCCCGCTGAGGACGGTGAGCCGGGCAAGTCGAACAATCGGCCCGATCAGGGCGCCGCGCCGCACAAGGCGCCGATCGCCGGCATGGAGGACAAGATCGTCAACGACTTCGATCGCCTACATCCGCTCGCTCGCCCAGCTGCGGGGGCGCAACGTGGACTGGGCCGAGAAGGCCGTGCGCGAGGCCGCCAGCTGTCGGCGGCCGACGCTCTGAACGATCACGTCATCGACCTGATCGCGACCAATCTCGACGATCTGCTGGCCAAGCTGAACGGCCGGCGGCTGGAGATCGGCGGCGCGGAGCGCACCCTCGAGACAACCGGGCGGCCGGTCGTCACCATCGAGCCCGACTGGCGCACCGAGCTCCTCGGCATCATCACCAACCCGAACGTCGCCTACATCCTGATGCTGGTCGGGATCTACGGCATCATCTTCGAATTCTACAATCCCGGATGGTATCTTCCTGGCGTCGCCGGCGCGATCAGCCTGCTGCTCGCACTCTATTCCTTCCAGGTGCTGCCGGTGAACTACGCCGGCCTCGCCCTGATCGCGCTCGGCCTCGCGATGATGGTCGCTGAGATGCTGGTGCCGAGCGGTGCGCTCGGCATCGGCGGCATCGTCGCCTTCGTGGTCGGCTCGATCATGCTGATGGACACCGAGGCGCCCGGCTTCGGCATCTACTGGCAGGTGATCGGCGGCGATGGCGCTGAGCGCGGCCTTAGCTGCTCATGCTGATGATGACCATGCTGGCGCGCAGTCACGCCCGGCCGGTGGCGACGCGGTCAGGAGGAGATGGTCGGCAGCGCCGGCAAGGTCCTCGACTGGCGCGCCGAGGACCGGCCGGGTCCGGCTGCACGGCGAGACCTGGCGGGCACGCGGGCCCGCGGGCTCGAGCCCGGTCGGACGGTCAGGGTCAAGGCGATCGAGGGGCTGACGGTCGAGGTCGAGCCCGAACCGTAAAGCGGAGATCATGACATGACGTTCGTGCTCAACAACGCGGTGGTGGCGATCCCCGTCGTCCTCCTGCTCCTCTTCGTGTTCTCCGCGATGCGGATCATGCGCGAGTACGAGCGGGCGGTGGTGTTCCAGCTCGGCCGTTTCTGGAAGGTCAAAGGCCCGGGGATGATCCTGGTGATTCCGGTGATCCAGCAGGCGGTCAAGGTCGACCTCGGATCCGGGTGCACGACGTCCCGAGCCAGGACGTCATCTCGCGCGACAACGTGCTCGTGAAGGTCAACGCGGTGGTCTACTACCGGGTCATGGATGCCCGGAACGCCATCATCCAGGTCGAGGATTTCAACCAGGCGACCAGCCAGCTCGCCCAGACCACGTTGCGCTCGGTGCTCGGCCAGCACGAGCTGGACGAGATGCTGGCCGAGCGCGAGAAGCTGAACACAGACCTGCAGCGCATCCTCGACGACCAGACCGAGATCTGGGGCATCAAGGTCAGCAACGTCGAGCTCAAGCACGTCGACATCGATGAGAGCATGATTCGGGTGATCGCCCGCCAGGCCGAAGCCGAGCGCATCCGGCGCGCCAAGATCATCGAGTTGGAGGGCGAATTCCAGGCGGCGCAAAGGTACCTCGACGCGGCGACCATCCTCGCGGTGCGCCCGGAGGCGATGCAGCTGCGCTATCTCTCGACCCTGATGACGATCGCCAACGAGCGCTCCTCGACCATCGTCTTCCCGTTCCCGACCGATCTCGCGCACCTGTTCAGCGGTCGCCCCCGCCCCGACGGCGGCGGGGCGAGCCGATCCGATCCCGGACCGGGAAGCTAAAGGTCGGCAGCACGGTCTGCTGGTGCAGCACCCCGGTGCCGGCGCTGACCAAAGCCGGACCAAGTCGGCCGTAGCGATTGCGGGCGCCCGCAGGCGATGCGCCGGTGGCCGAAACACGACGCCCTGATCAGCCTTGGCCGGCAACATCGCACGCGATCGCGATCTCTTGCTTTCGGCTCACGCCGAAGGTGCCTCCTGGGCGTGCTAGGGCTTCGGCAGAGCGACGTGACACAGGTTTCCGGTGAGCGCCATTACGCACTCGGATTGATGGAACTCGTAGAACCAGACGCTATCTGTTTCAATTTCCGGTTCGGTTACGAACGAGTAAGAGAATTGTACACCCAGGCGGCGGGTAGGCATGTGTGTCATAAGTGATTCGAATTTCTTGAAATTTCTGTAACGTGTCACCTCTACATCGATCTCGGATGGCAACGTATATTTGAACTCGTGGTAAAACAATCCACGTGTGATGCGTTCAATCATGGAGTGATATTCATCCTCGCTGATCTTAGAAAGCCAGCCGGGGCCAAAGCTGCCCGTTATGGGATCACGCGCCCATAACAATTGACCATTTTCTAGAATTTCCCGACGCAAGCGCTTATTACTTCTCAGTATCCGACGTGCACGTTGGTTCCATAGCTCATAAGTTTGACGATTTGTTCGGCCGAAGCCGGCGCTCAAGGCTACAGGGAGTTTGTCATCGAACTTCGACCATTTGACATTGCAGCGGTTGCAGGATGGAACCGGCGGAATCGAGATTCCGTGGAAACGGTCTCAGAAACATCGCCTTTGGAGGCACATGGTCTGTTCCTTCGGCGGCAGCCCCACAGTAGGCACACGGCTTCGGAGCCGCCCGAAACTGCTCTTTCTTTCGCTTGGCCTCGCCCAATTCCGAGCTCCGAATCTACATCGCGGCGCCGTTCTTGCCCATGCTGAGGAACTTCTGCCGGCGCCGCTGGCGGATCTCGGCGCCCGAGAGCACGAGAAGCGGCTCGAGCGCGGCTTCGAGGGCATCGCCGACCGCCTCGATGGTCTCCTTCGGCTGGCGGTGGGCGCCGCCGAGCGGCTCGACAATGATCTGATCGATCACGCCGAGCTGGCTCAGGTCCTGCGCGGTGAGACGCATCGCCTCGGCCGCCTGCGGCGCCTCGTCGCCGCTTCGCCAGAGGATCGCGGCGCAGCCCTCGGGCGAAATCACCGAGTAGACCGCGTGCTCGAGCATCAGCACTCGATCGGCCACCGCGAGCGCGACCGCACCACCCGAGCCGCCCTCGCCGATGATCACCCCGACCAGCGGCACGGTGACTTGCAGACAGGTCTCGATGGCGCGCGCTATCGCCTCGGCCTGACCGCGCTCCTCGGCGCCGACGCCGGGATAGGCGCCGGGTGTGTCGACCAGGGTGAGCACCGGCAGGCCGAAGCGCTCGGCCAGATGCATCAGGCGCACGGCCTTCCGGTAACCCTCCGGGTTGGCCATGCCGAAATTGTGCCGCACGCGGCCATCGGTGTCGGTGCCCTTCTCATGGCCGATCACCACGACCGAGCGCGTGCGAAACCGCGCGAGGCCACCCTGGATCGCGCGGTCGTCGCCGAACGTCCGGTCGCCGGCGAGCGCCGTGTAGTCCTCGAACAACGCGTCGATATAGTCGCTGAAGTGTGGCCGCTCGGGATGGCGCGCGACCTGCGTCTTCTGCCAGGCCGTGAGCTTGGCGTAGGTCTGACGGAGCAGCTTCTCGGCGCGGGCTTCGAGGCGGGCGATCTCGTCGGCGAGATCGAGGCCGCCGCCGTCGCTCAGATGGCGCAGCTCCTTGACCTTGCCTTCCAGTTCGCTGATCGATTTCTCGAACTCGAGCAGGGGCGTCGTCTCCTCTGGTCCGGCGGCGGACGGCGGCGCCTCAGGCCTGCCTGCCGGCGATCTGCCCGGCCTTGGCGACCAGCGCCTCGGCCTGACGGATCGAGGCGATGTCGATCAGCCGGCCGTCCAGGCTGGCCGCACCCTTGCCTTCCTGGCGCGCCTGCTCCATGGCCTCGAGGATCCGCCTCGCTTTGACGACCTCGGCCTCGGGCGGGCTCATCACCTCGTTCGCGAGCGCGATCTGACTGGGGTGGATCGCCCACTTGCCCTCGCAGCCGAGCGCCGCTGCGCGCTCTGCCGCGGCACGATAGCCGTCGGCATCGGAGAAGTCGCCGAACGGGCCGTCGATCGGCCGGAGGCCATGGGCACGGGCCGCGACCACCATGCGCGCGAGCGCGTAGTGCCACATGTCGCCCCAGTGGCGCTCGCGCGGCGCACCCTCGGCCTGGTCGGTCAGCACCGCGTAGGCCGGATTCGGTCCGCCGATGTTGGTCGTCCGGGCGCGGGTCGAGGCGGCGTAGTCGGCGACGCCGAAATGGAGCGCCTCGTTGCGCTTACTCGCGCCGGCGATCTCGTGCACGTTGGCCATGCCGAGCGCGGTCTCGATGATGTGCGAGAAGCCGATCCGCCTGGTGCGGCCGATCGCCGCCTCGCACTGGGTGACCAGCATGTCGACGGCATAGACGTCGGCCGCCGTGCCGACCTTGGGCAGCATGATCAGGTCGAGCCGCTCGCCGCCCTGCTCGATCACGTCGATCACGTCCCGGTACATGTAATGCGTGTCGAGCCCGTTGACCCGCACGGTCAGCGTCTTGTCGCCCCAATCGACCTCGTTCAGCGCCTCGATCACGTTCCTGCGCGCCTGGACCTTCTGGTCCGGGGCGACCGCATCCTCGAGATCGAGGAACACCGCGTCGGCCTTCGACCTCGCGGCCTTCTCGAAGAACTGCGGCGAGCTGCCGGGCACCGCGAGCTCGGAGCGCTGCAGGCGGGGCGTGCATTGTTCGACGACGGTGAAGCTCAAAGCGGCTTTCCCTTCGGCATGCGGTCGGCTGGTCGATCAGCCAGGAAGTCTTGCGGTCATGGCCATGTCCGGGCAGCTCCAGACCCAGCCGAAGGCTCAGGCGGAGTTCCCCTCCACGTCGTCGCCCGGCTGCGCCAGCGGATGATGCGCCTGAACCGCCGCTGCCAGATGTTCGCCCTGTACATGGGTGTAGATTTGCGTGGTGGCAATGTCGGCGTGGCCGAGCATGAGCTGGACCGCGCGCAGATCGGCGCCGCCCGCCAGGAGATGGCTCGCGAACGCGTGGCGCAGCACGTGAGGCGAGATCCGCGCCGGATCGATGTCGGCCGCGCTGGCGAGCTCCTTCAGCAGCTGGGTGAGCCGCTGGCGGGTGAGGTGGCCATGGCGGGCGCGTGAGGGGAACAGATAGCGGGCACCCCTGAGCGCGCCGCCCATGAACCGATCGCGCACGGCAAGGTAGGCTTCGAGCGCCGCGCGCGCGGCCCGGCCGATCGGAACCATCCGCTCCTTGCCACCCTTGCCGAGCACGATCAGAAAACGGCGGTCCGCCGACAGCGCCGAAAGCGGCAGCGCGCAGAGCTCCGAGACGCGAAGCCCGGTCGCGTAGAGCAGCTCCAGCAAGGCGACCAGCCGGAGCCCCGGCGCGTCGGGCTTGAGCCGCGCCGCCTCGATCAGCGCTTCGATCTCGGCGGCTGAGAGCAGTCTGGGCAGCGGCTGCCGCTGGCGAGGCCCTTCGACGGTCTGGGTCGGATCCTCGCCGCGCCCGCCCTCGAGATAGAGGAAGCGATGGAACTGGCGGATCGCAGACAGGCGCCGCGCCATGGTCGCCGTCGCCGCGCCGGCGCTCGACAGCTGGCCGAGCCAGGCCCGAACGGCGGCGCCATCGGCGCTCTCCACGGCGAGGCCGCGGCGGCCGAGAAAGCTTTCGTAGTCGGCGAGGTCGCGCCGATAGGCGTCGAGAGTGTGCGGCGAAGCGCCACGCTCGACCGCCATCATCTCCAGGAACGCCTCCGCCCAGGCCATGGCGGCTAGACTGCGCTCGGACCGGCCCACATCGAGGCTCAGAGCCTCATCGAGAGCGCCGTCGCGACCGCGATCGAGCGGGCTTCCTGGTCCAGCCCGACCGCGCGCAGCGCGCGCAGACTGGCGACCAGCGCCTCGGGGTGGACCGTTTCGGGACGGCCCTGCAGCAGGTGCAGGGCAAACAGCAGGGTTTCGCCCTGACGTTTGTTGGCGACTGCCCGCTCGAGGCCGCGCCAGAGGGCGACCGAGGGCAGGTTCCCGGTCTCCTCCAGCTGGCCCTGGAGCGCCTCGACCCAGGCGCTCTCCGGAACCGTCAGACCAAGGCCTTCGAGCAGGGCGTAGAGCCGCTCGGCCGCTGCCTCGCCACCCGGCGCGGCGGATCGCCAAGCGGCGATCGCAGCCTCGTCGAACTCGGGGACCGCGTTACCGTCACCGACCCCCGCCAGGGTGAACAACGGCGTCAGCGCGGCAACCTCGCTTCGCGCGGCGCTGTTGGTCGCCGTCTCGGCCGAGAGCAGGGCGAACCAGCGCGCGGCCGGCAGCGGCCGCCCGGCGCCAAGGAGCGCCCGCGCGACGCTCGGCGCCACGGTGAGCAGGCCGCGGTCGACCGGCAGGTCCGTGAAGGGACCGGCGAACACTTCGGCGACCATAAAGCGCTCAGCGGGAGCGGCGGCCCGCCAGGTGGCATCGAGCAACGTCGCCCGATCGCGCACGGCCTGCTGGTCGAGCACGGTGCGATAGGCCAAAGCCCGGGTCCGCGGTCCCCAGGCGGTCTCGACGGCGTGCAAGGCGTCCGCGCCGTTCTCGGACGGCTGGTCGCGATAGAGCGCTGCCAGGCTCGCGGCCGGCAGACCGCCATTGCGAAACGCCCGCTCGGCAAGAACCAGCTGCTGGTCACCGGCCAGGCTCGGAGCGCGCGCCACCGCGGTCAGGGCCGCGGGCGACAGCTCGTCCAGTGCGCTGGCGGGCAGGGGCAGCTTCGCGAGGCGGAGCAGAGCCAGGTGAATCGGCTGCGGGTTGTGCAGCGGCGGTGCCGCCGCGCTGACGTTGCCATCCGCGATCATGCTCGCCAGCTCGAAGAAAGCGTGGTCGTCGGTCTGACCGGCTTCTTGCAGGAGATCGAGGCCGAGGCGGGCGCCATTCAAATCGCCTTGCGCCAGACGGCAGTAGACCACGATCTCGGACCAGAAGACGGCATTGGCGGTTGGCGCAATGTCACTGGCGCTCCGACAGGCGGCCGGATCCTCGCCGTCGAGCAGGGCGGTCTCCGCAGCCAGACGGGCGAGCTTGGAGTCGCCTCGCGCCGGCGGCAACTGATCGAGCAGCCGCTTCGCGGTATCGAGATCGCCCATGGCCAGCAGTCGCTCGACCCGCGCCTCGAGGACGCTGCCCGCCTGGCTCACACCCTCAAGCGGCGCACCCGAGGCGAGGAGGCGACGCGTCAGCGCCCGAAGCGGCGGGTTGATCGTGATGACCGGCAGCTGGGACAGCAGAGGCAGCACGACCTTGGCGTCGCTGCCTTGCCAGAGCTGACGGTCGAAGCCGCCATCGCTCGGCCCGGTAAGGCCGATGCTGTCGACCTCGGGCGGGGCGAGGCCCTCGACCTGGAAGCCGCTCGGCGGCGTGGTGCCTGTCTCGGTGCCGGGCGCAGGCGCGGGGGCGGCGGGCGCTTCACCGGGGGCGGACGGCGGCGCGGACCCTTCCGGCGCGGCGGGGGTGGGTGCCGGCTGGGACGGGAACAGCGGTATCGGCCCCTGCTGGGCGGCCAGCGGCGCCACCACCGCCATGGTGCCCGCCCAGGCGAGCAAGGCCATCAGCGGCAGCCGAGCCCCCGGCTTCATGCGCATTCCCCGGCCGACGTGGGCACGCGGCGTCAGCGTGGAAACTGGTCGTCGGGCAGGACGCGTTCGACCTTCCCGCTCGGCGGCGGAATTTCCCAGGTCACGAGGAACATGGCTCCGCCCAGGACCAGGACCAGCAGCAGAACCAAAAGAAGACGACTGATTGTGGACATTGGCTCCCGGCGCTGCATCCGTTGGCGGCGAGGCGAAAGACTTGCCTCGCACACGGATCGCAGCTTTATATCGACTGTGTGGGTCAGTTTCAACGCCCGGTCAAACGACTGGCCGGCTCCTCACCTTTCACTCGCAGCCCGATGTCAGCCCGTGCGCCCCTCATTCCCGCCAACCGCCTCGCCATCGACCGCACCATCGTCCTGGTCGGCATGATGGGCGCGGGCAAGACTGCGGTCGGCCGGCGCCTCGCCAAGGCGCTGAACTGGCCGTTCAGGGACGCCGACAGCGCCATCGAGGCCGCGGCTGGCACGACCATCGCCAACATTTTCGCCGAGATCGGTGAGCCAGCCTTTCGCGTCAAAGAGCGCCAGATCATTCAGCGCCTGCTGTCGGACGGCAAGCAGATCCTGGCGCTCGGCGGCGGCGCGTTCATGGATCCGCACACGCGCGCTCTGGTGCGCGAGCGCGGGATCTCGATCTGGCTGCGGGCCGATGTCGATGTGCTGGTCCGGCGCACCGCGCGGCGCAACACCCGTCCGCTGCTCGCCCGGGGTGACACGCGCGCCACGCTCGCGCAGCTGCTCGAGCGGCGCTCGCCGGTCTACGCCGAAGCAGATCTGACCGTCGACAGCGGCAACGGCCAGATCAATGTCGTTGTCGAGCGCGTGCTCGAGGCCCTCGGCGCGCAACAGGGTGGAGCCCGATCGTGACGGACGCGGCGCGCCTTCGGGTCAATCTCGACGAACGCAGCTACGAGATCGTCGTCGGGTCGGGTCTGCTCGAGCGCGCCGGAGCCGAGCTCGGCCGGGTCCTGCGCCGACCAGATGTGATCGTCGTCACTGACCAGAACCTGGCGCGAAGCGGGCTTCTCGAGACGCTGGAGGCAGGTCTCGCGGCTGCCGCGATCAGCTCGCGCCGGATCGTCCTGCCCGCGGGCGAAGCGACCAAGAGCATCGCCCAGCTCGAGCAGCTCCTTGATCAGATCCTCGCACTGGGCATCGAGCGCTCGACCACGATCATCGCCTTCGGCGGCGGCGTGATCGGCGACCTCGCCGGCTTCGCCGCGGCCATCCTGCTGCGCGGCCTCGACTACGTACAGGTCCCGACGTCGCTGCTCGCCCAGGTCGACAGCGCGGTCGGCGGCAAGACCGGAATCAACAGCCGGCACGGCAAAAATCTGATCGGCAGCTTCCACCAGCCACGCCTGGTGCTCTCGGACACCGACGTGCTGGCGAGCCTGCCCGCGCGGGAGCTGCGCGCGGGCTACGCCGAGGTGGTCAAGTACGGCCTGATCGACCGGCCGGAGTTCTTCTCATGGCTGGAGGAGCACGGCGAGACGCTGCTCGCCGGCGACCGGGCGGCCCGGCAATACGCCATCCTCGAGAGCTGCCGCGCCAAGGCCGAGCTGGTCGCGGCCGACGAGCGCGAGAGCGGGGCGCGCGCCCTGCTCAATCTCGGCCACACCTTCGCCCATGCGCTCGAAGCTCTCACCGGCTATGGCGAGAAGCTGCTGCACGGCGAAGCCGTGGCGCTGGGCATCGTGCTGGCCTCCACGTTGTCGGTGCGTCTCGGGCTTTGTCCGGCGGTGGATGCCGAGCGCGTCTGCCGGCACTTCGCGGCGGTTGGCCTGCCGACCGACCGTTCGATGATCGGTGCCGAGGGTTTGTCGGCCGATGCGCTGCTGGCCGCGATGGGGCGCGACAAGAAGGTGAGCGGTGGTCGGCCGCGCTTCGTGCTCCTGCGCGGCATCGGGCGGGCGTTCACGGGCGCCGAGGTGGCGCCGGCGGAACTCCGGGCGCTGTTCAGCGCCGCCCGACCCTGAGGGGAAGAGCGAGGGCGTCGGCGATCCATCTGGTCGATTCCCTTCGCCCTCCCCACATGTCGAATTATCTCGAGCGTCTTTGCCAGCGTATTCCTTCCGAGGCGAGCATGCTCTATTGGACCGCCGCTGTCGTCTGCTCCGGGCGGCGGCTGCGCGCACGCGTCATGGCTGAACCACTGTGCTCCTGACCATCATCGAGGTCATTCTGCTGCTGGCCGCGAACGCCTTCTTCGTGGCCGCCGAGTTCGCGATCGTGAAGGTCCGCGGCATCCGGATCGAGGCTCTGGTCGAGCAGGGCAGCACGGTCGCCCGCATGACGCTTCGGATCCTGCACAGCGCCGAAGCCTATCTGTCGGCCTGTCAGCTGGGCATCACGATGGCCTCGCTCGGTCTCGGCTGGATCGGCGAGCCGGTGGTCAGCGCGCTGCTCGAACCGTTGTTCCGGGCGCTCGGCGTCGGCCCGCCGGCGGTGTACACGATCTCCTTCCTGCTCGGATTTCTGATCTTCTCCTCGCTGCACATCGTGGTCGGCGAGCAGGTGCCCAAGACCTTCGCGATCCGCAAGGCGGAGCCGATGGCGCTCGGGATCGCCTACCCGCTGCACGCCTTCTATCTGCTGTTCTTCCCGCTCACCTGGGCGCTCAACCGGGCCTCGCGCGCCATTCTGGCGGCCTTCGGCGTCGCCGAGGTCAGCCATCACGACGTCTATTCGGGGGAAGAGCTGCGCGATCTGATCGACCTCTCGCGCAAGTACGGCATGGTGCGCAAGCAGGAGCGCGACATGCTGGGCGGCATCCTCGACCTGGCCGACGTCGAGGTCAGCGAGATCATGACCCACCGCAAGGACATCGTCAGCATCGACGCCGACGCGACGCCGGAGCAGGTCTTCGAGCGGGTGGTCAGCAGCCCGTACACGCGCCTGCCGGTCTGGCGCGGCGATCCGGACAGCATCATCGGCGTCCTGCACGCCAAGGACCTGCTGGCGCGCGTGCGCGGCAATCCGCACGACCTCGCCGGGATCGACGTGGTCGCCCTGGCGACGCCGCCCTGGTTCATCCCGGACACCACGGCGCTGCTGCATCAGCTTCTGGCGTTCCGCCAGCGCCGATCGCACCTCGCGCTGGTCGTCGACGAATATGGCGCGCTCATGGGGCTCGTGACCCTCGAGGACATTCTCGAGGAGATCGTCGGCGAGATCACCGACGAGACCGACGTCGAGACGGTGGGCATCGAGCCGCAGGCCGACGGCTCGGTGCTGGTCAGCGGCTGGATCACGGTGCGCGATCTCAACCGCCACTTCGGCTGGAAGCTGCCCCACGACGAGGCGGCGACGGTCGCCGGGCTGCTGATCTACGAGGCGCGCCGGATCCCGGAGGTCGGCCAGAACTTTGCCTTCCACGGCTTCCGCTTCGAGGTGCTGCGCCGCCAGCGCAACCAGATCGTGCTGCTCAAGATCGTTCCGCCCGCGACGCCGGAGGGATCGGCGAGCGAGGCCTGAGCCGGCGGCGCTGCTCCGCTTGCCGGCGCGACCGTTCCGCCTCAGGGTAGCGTCAGCAGGCTTGGCAGAAGGCCGGCTGCGTGCGCGGCCGCCAGTGCCTCCAGCAGAGGGACTGCGGCGAGGAACCAGGCGCCATCGAGCAAAGTGCGCGCGACCGGGGCCGGCCGAATGGTGACCTGCGCGGCCTCGCGCCAAAGGGCGGGGGCGTGCTCGCCATGTATCGTTCGAATGCGATCGGGTACGCCGCGCAGAGGTAGCTTTCCTCGCGTTCGACCACGAAGGCGTAGTAGACGGTTGCGCCCAGCAGAAGAAGCGCGGCCCAGGCGATCGACCCGGCCAGCGCCGATTGCGGACCGGGCCGGGCGGCGCCGGACCGGGCAGGGCGTCCGAGCCAGCGCGATGACGGAGATGTCCGCGCGTGCGCCGGGGCGGCCCCGGTGTTCCCGCGCTCGACCCTTCCGCTTCCGGAATGCCGCCCACGGCGCCCCTCCAATCCGCTGCTGGCGCAATCGAGACTGGCTCATTCGCAGGGCGCTTGTGAAGCGGTTCATTGCCGATCGTCATTAACCCTTTGTCAGCCATGGATGTCGTAGGGCATCCGCAGTCGAGACCGCCCCCCGTTCGCACCCTCGGCGCTGCACCGAGCTCGAAAGGTCCCGCTGGCGTGAAACAGCTCTGCAAGTTTGTTGCCGTCAATGTTCTGGTTTTCGGCTTCCTTCTCTCCCTCGGCGACGTCCTGGCGATCTCTGCCGTCAAGATCTACGACCGGGTCAAGCCGAAGCAGTATGCGCAATCGCATCTATTGCCGAACTATCGCAATGTCGATTGGGCACGGACACACTTTACCGAATATGACAACTTGCCCAAAGGCTACTATGAGTTGTTTTACGGTTGGCGGCGGTCGGAGTTTCACGGCCAGACCATCAACATCGACGCCAATGGTCTGCGGCGCACCGTCCGTCCGCAAGGCACCGAGCCGGACAAGGTGATCGCGTTCTTCGGCGGCTCGACCACCTGGGGCACCGGCGCCAACGACGCAACGACGATTCCTTCCTTCTTCGCTCAATTCAATCCGCAATTCGAAGCCATTAATTTTGGCGAAACCGGCTATATTGCTCATCAGAGTCTCAATCTGTTCATGAGAAAGTACTTCGAGGGCTTTCGACCGGACGTCGTAGTATTCTATGATGGCGTCAACGATGTCTGGAACAAGTGTCGCCGGGAGTTTGACGATTTTTCCCACTCGCGGGAATATCTGATCCGCACGCTCCTCCAGGAAAACAGCGCCGAAAATTCGTTTTGGAGCGTGATTCAACCACTCAAGATCTTCCTGGACAAAGCCAGAAGGAGCTTGGAGAATCTGCAACACGCGCAGTCGTCGCACTACGACTGCACCGAGGATGCCCGCAAGGCCGAGTTGATCGCGCGGGTGCTCTTGTCCGACTGGATGATCGTCAAGCAGCTGGTGGAGAGCTATGGCGGCACGTTCATCGCGATCCTCCAGCCGCAGGCTTATGGCAGCAAGTCCAGGCTGGACCATCTGGAGCTCAACGACGAGCTCGGCCGCCAATACCAGGTCCTCTACCCTCTGATCGTCGACCTCCTGGACCGTGAGTTCGCTGCGCTCAAGGACAACTTCGTCGATCTGCGTTCCGCGCTCGACCAAGAAGACTACTTCTACATCGACTGGTGTCACCTGTCGCCGAACGGTAACGAAATCATCGCGCGCCAGATCAGCGACGCGGTCGCCAAGCGGACCGTCCAGACGACCGCCCGGCGCTGACGAGACCGCTATCCTCGGCGGCTCTGCGGCCTCGCCTTCTATGGGGCGGCGGACCGGAGGCTTTGCCGAAGACGACGATGCCGAGGCCGCCTCGGCGTTGAACGGCCGGGTTCACTCAGTCCCGGGTCCGAAAGCCTCGACGAACTTCACCATCGCTCGAAGCTCGTGATAGTTGGCCTTCCGATTGTGCGCCTTGTAGGGGCGCCAGGATGAGCCGTCGGCGCGCACGGTATCCAACCAGATACCGTCACTCGGATCGATCTGATAGGTGGTCAGGAACGACAGGAGCTGGTCGAGTGCCGCCGCATAGTTGGGATTGGGGCCGCGTTTGAGACCTTCGGTCAGGGCGGCCAGCATCTCGGCCTGGACCCACCACAGCTTGTCGGTGACAAGGGCGGTCCGGTCATCGAAGCCCAGATAATAAAGACCGCCGTGTTCGTGGTCATAGCCGTGGGCGAGGGCATGCTTGAGGATCGCATCGAAGCGATCCCAGGTCACCTCCCGACCGAGGGCGCGCTGGGCGGCCAGCATCTGCCAGGCGAACTCGACATTGCGGCCGTAAGAGATTTGCGTGAAGCTCGGCCCGAGAGGTCGCCGCCAGTCCGGGTATCGATAGGCGTACGACTGGCCGGGCCGCGCCGGGAAAAAGTAGGTCAGGTTCAGACGCAAGGCCTCCTCGAGCGCGCTCTCGAGCCCCGGGGTCTCGACGGTCGGATCATTCGCCTCGCGCGTGACCAGCAGCAGCTCAGTCAGCGCCTCCATCCAGGCGAGGTGGGCATCCGCGCTCTTGGTGCCAAGAATGCCGACCGGGACCTGCCCCGGGGCAGGCGGCGTGCCACCTGGCCCGATGCCGCTCTGCCCTGCACCGCCCGGCGCCATGTCACCCTGGCCCAGATCACCCGATCCCATCTCGCCTTGCCCCGCGTCGCCCAGCCCCAGGTCACCTTGTGCCCCGCCGGGTTCCGCCATCGAGAGATTTCTGGTCGCCGGTCAGGCCGGCAGCCTGCCGCGCGCGCTCCAGGAGGAGCTGGGTGGCGAGCGGATCGGCGCCCGGCGTCGGGTTGGCTTGCGCCGTCTCGGCCGGCGTGACGGGGCTCCAGTCCCGCTCGAAATGCTCGCCCCAGCCGCCGCTCGCGGCGTCGTGGCAGCGGTCCTGAATCGTTCGGTAGAGTTCGGCGGCGGCGCGCAGCGCCTCCCGGTCACCGCTCGCCTGATAATATTCGACCAGGGCGGCGAGCACGTAGGCCTGACCAAAGAGGAACTTGCGATCGTCGAGCACCTGGCCGGCGACGTCGGTGACCCAGAAGTAGCCGCCGTTGGTCGGGTCCCGGAAGTTCTCGATCAGGTAGCGATAGCCTTGGGCGGCGGCCGCGAGGTAGTCGCGCTGCTGGTCGCGGATGCCCTTGCGGTAGGCGTGCGCGAAACCCCAGACCATCTGCGCCTGGGTGGCGAGCTGCTTTCTTCGCGCCACGCCTTGCTCGGCGAGCAGGTATCCGCCGTGCTGCCGGTCGATCGTGGTGTCGTACCAATACGGCATGACGTGTTCTCTCAGCTGCAGCTGCCACGCCTTTGCCTGCTCGGCCAACTTGCCGCTGGGGTCGGCGCCGGCGCCCGCACTTGCCGTCGCGGCGCTTGCGCGCTCGCTGCCCGCCAGGGCCAGGACCAGCAGCGCGAGCGCGGCAACGAGCGCTGGCGCTCGCCCGGCTCGCGGCCGGGTCTCTCTGTCAGGGTTGTTGCACATGGGCGTCACGGCTCTTCCTCCAGGGTTCGTCAGTGCGCGGTTTCGGCCAGGAGAGCGCGGGTCGTCCCGATGTCGGCGATCGGCCGGCCGAGTAGCTTCGCAGCGGCCACGATCTGCTCGACCAGCTCGGCATTGCTCGCTGCCAGCCGGCCGTCGGCCAGCCAGAGATTGTTCTCGAAGCCGACCCGAACGTGGCCCCCGAGCCCCGCCGCCGTCAATACGCAGGCGCCTTCGCTCGGCCCGAACGCAGAGAGCGCCCACGGGTAGTCGCCGTCGTGCGCCTTCAGATAGGGCAGCACGTCGCGCGGGCGCACCTCGGTCGGCTCGACATGGCCGCCCAGCACGAAGAGCACGAACGGCCGCTCCTGGGGGATCACGCCGCGCCGGCGCAGACTGTGAAACCTCGCCACCTCGGCTGGCGTGTAGAGGATATAGAGGGGAGCGATACGCTCGCGCTTCAGCCAGTTGAGGAACGCCGCCGCCTCGCCCGCCGCGCCGTCGTCCGGGATCAGTTCGGCGAGTGCCAGCGATACCGCCTCCGGATGCAACTGCCGGACCACGCTCATCTGCTCGCTCGACTGGTAGCGGCCCGCCGCCTCGGTGCTGATCTGGACCACCACGCGATCGCCGAGCATGCGCCGGATCGCATCGATCGCGACCCGATAGCGGTTCGGATCGAGCGTGTGCTGGCCGTCGGCGGTGCGCACATGCAGGTGCAGCATCGTCGCGCCGGCCGCGCAGCAAAGCCCCGCCTCGCGCGCGATCTCGTCCGCCGTGATCGGCAGATTGGCATGGTCCGCCTTGGTCCGCCGCGCGCCATTCGGCGCGACCATGACGACCAGGGGGTTCATGCCGCCGCGCGAAGCGCCGTCTCGACCGCCGCGCCGATCGCCTGATCGAGCCGCTCGACGATCTGCTCGAGCTGATCGTCGGTGACGATGAACGGCGGCGCGAGCAGCAGATGGTCGCCGCGCCGACCGTCGATCGTGCCGCCCATCGGATAGCAGAGCAGCCCCCGGGCCATGGCCTCGGCCTTGATCCGGGCGTTCAGCCTGAGTTCGGGCGCGAAGGGTCGTTTGCTCGCCCGGTCGGCGACGAACTCCAGCCCCTGGAACAGCCCGCGGCCGCGGATCTCGCCGATCTGCGGGTGATCGCCGAAGCGCTCGATCAACAGCTCGCGCAGCCTCGCGCCCTGCAGTCGGACCCGGCCGAGCAGCTGCTCCTCGGCGATCGTCTCCTGCACGGCGAGCGCGGCGGCGCAGGCGGTCGGATGCGCCATGTAGGTGTGCCCGTGCTGGAAAAAGCCCGAGCCGCTAAGGATCGCCTCGAAGATCGCGCCCGCGACCAGGACCGCCCCGATCGGCTGGTAGCCGGCGCCGAGGCCCTTGGCGATGGTGACCAGATCCGGCCGAACGCCGTCCTGCTCGCAGGCGAACAGGGTTCCGGTGCGGCCCATGCCGCACATCACCTCGTCGAGGATCAAGAGCATGCCGTGGCGATCGCAGATCTCGCGCACCGCCTTGAAATAGCCGGGCAGGGCCGGCACCGCGCCCATGGTCGCGCCGACCACCGGCTCGGCGACGAAGCCGATCACCGTCTCGGGGCCGAGGCGCTGGGCGGTCGCCTCGAGCTCCGCGGCGAGCCGCGCGACGTAGGCCTGGTCGCTCTCCTCCGGCTGCCGGTCGCGATAGGGATAGCAGGGGCTGACGTGGGCGACCTCGATCAGGAGCGGCTCGAACGGCCGGCGCCGCCAGGCGTTGCCGCCGACCGCGAGGGCGCCGAGCGTGTTGCCGTGGTAGCTCTGGCGGCGCGCGATGAAGTGCCGGCGCTGCGGCTGGCCGATCTCGAGGAAGTACTGGCGGGCCATCTTGAGCGCCGCTTCGACCGCCTCGGAGCCACCCGAGACGTAGTAGACGCGATCGATGCCCTCGGGCGCCCGTGCGATCAGATGGTCGGCCAGCCGCTCGGCCGGCTCGTTCGTGAAGAAGCTGGTGTGGGCGTAGGCCAGACGGTCGAGCTGGGCCTTGATCGCCGCGATCACGCGCGGATGGCTGTGGCCGAGGCAGGACACGGCCGCCCCGCCGCTCGCGTCGATGTAACGCCGGCCGGTGCGATCAATGATCTCGACGCCATCGCCCTCTACGGCGATCGGATAGTCGTGGCGCGGCTGACGCTGGAACACGTGGCTCATGGCGACTGCTCCCCCCTCGGGACGCCGCCCAGCCTAGCACAAGCCGGCCGCTCTGGCTCAATCCGGCTCTGGTCCCGCAGGCCCGGCTCAGCGTCGACGACCGGCGTCGAACCGGCCGGCTCAGGGCCGTATGATGGCGGCGAAGGTCTCGCGCAGATTGGCCTCGAGGCCAGCGTCGAGGTCGTCGACCAGAGCGCGCACCAGCTCGTACGCGATCCGCTGCCGCTCGGCGTAGCCCGCGTCCTCCGGCACCGTCCGGGTCCGGGTAGCCGCGGTGCTGATCGAGCCGATCACGTTGCCCGAGGCGTCGAGGCGATCGATGCGCACCTTCAGGCGCCCCTCGAGGCGCGCGGCCGGCTCGGTCGTGAAAAAGCCGCTGAGGCCGGTCCTGGTCTCGAGCGGCTGCTCCTGAACCGAAGCGTCGAGGATCACCGCCTGCAGCCGCCCCGGTCCGCCGACCGCGACGAGGCGCGCCTCCAGCAGGGTGCGGACCGCGACCTCCGGGGTGAGGACCAGGGTGTGCTCGATGAACGGCGGCTTGCCCGGCGGCTGATAGGCGCTCTGGACCGTGACCGCGTCGACCGCGAAGCGCAGCTTCGGGCGATCGCTGAAGTCCAATGGCGGCGGCTGGAAGGTCTCGTATTGGTGCGCGCACGCCGCGAGCAGCCCGAGCAGCAGCGGAACCCCCAGGAGCCGCACGGCTCGTCTCGGCCTCCCGATCGCCGGGCTCCGGTTCGGCGGGCTCATCTCAATGGCTGGTCCGCGTGTGCAGGCGGACGAGCTCGACCTCGTCGAAGTGGAAGCTCGTGTTGCAGAACTCGCAGGTCACCATCAGACCGCCATCCGTCTCCTTCATGTCCTCGAGCTCCTGCGGCGGAAAGCTGCGCAGCAAGGTCTCGACCCGCTCGCGCGAGCAGCGACAGCCGAAGCTCAGCCCCATCGGCCGGAACACCCGCACGCCCTCTTCGTGAAACAGGCGCAGCAGCAGGCGCTCGGGCGCCAGGTTCGGGTCGACCAGTTCGGCGTCGGTGGCGCTGCCGAGGAACAGCATGGTGCGCCGCCAGTCCTCCTCCATCTGCTGCTCGCCGGGTCCCTCGGCGACCTGCTCGGGCAGGCGCTGGACCATGATGCCGCCGGCCCGCCAGCGGCGATCGCTCTGCTCCTCGACCTGCTCGACCGCGACCTTGATCCCGGTTTTCAGCTGCTCGCTCTGGCGGAAATAGACCTGCATGCAGTCGGTCAGCGTCTCGCCGGTCAGCTCGACGATGCCCTGATAGGTCCGACCGAACTCGCTCTGGTCCGCGGTCAGCGCGAGATGCCCGGCGCCGAGCAGACCGGGAACATCGGCCGTTGGCGCCGCCGCCACCTTGTCGGCGTCGAATTTGGCATAGCCGCGCATGGCGCCGTCGTTGGTGCAGTCGGCAATCATCAGCGAGACCGGCCCGTGGCTGCGGATCTGCAGGCTGAAGGTGCCGTTGAACTTGAGCCCGCCGGCGAGGGTCGCGGCGAGCACGAACAGCTCGCCGAGCAGCCGGCTGACCGGATCGGGATAATCGTGCCGGGTCAGGACCCGGTCGACCAGATCGCCGAGACGGACCAGACGGCCGCGCAGGGCCGAGCGCTCGAGCTGAAAAGGGCGGAGGAGATTGTCGCCGATCAGGCTGGCACTCATCGTATCCGTCAGTTGCGCCGCAGAGCGTCAGCGTGCGGTCGAGGGCCGGCTCAGCCGAGGCACCACGCGAGGATGCCCTTCTGGGCGTGCAGTCGGTTCTCCGCCTGCTCGAACACGACCGAGTGGGGCCCATCGATCACCGAGGCGCTGACTTCTTCGCCGCGATGCGCAGGCAGGCAGTGCATGAACAGGGCGTTGGCCTCGGCCACCGCCATCAGCTCGTCGTCGACCCGATAGGGTTCGAGCAGCTGGCGGCGGCGCTCGGGCTGGCGATCGCCCATCGACACCCAGACGTCGGTCAGCAGGGCGTCGGCGCCGGCGGCCGCGTCCCGCGGCTCCTCGAACAATTGCACCCGGGCCTGGCGCTCCGCCGCCCAGGCCAGAACTTCCGGATCCGGGGCGAGGTCGCGCGGGCAAGCGAGCCGCAGATTGAAGTCGAAGCGCTGCGCGGCGTGGATCCAGGACGTGGCGACATTGTTGCCATCGCCGATCCAGGCCAGGGTCCGGTCCCGGATCGCGCCGCGATGCGCCTCGAAGGTCATGACGTCGGCCATGATCTGGCAGGGATGCGAACGATCGGTCAGACCATTGATCACGGGTACCGTCGCCGCCTGGGCCAGCTCGATCAGCTTGGCGTGATGGTCGGTGCGGATCATGATCGCGTCGACGTAGCGCGAGAGCACCCGCGCCGTGTCCGCGATCAACTCGCCGCGGCCGAGCTGCATTTCCTTGGCATTCAGCACCACGGCGTCGCCGCCGAGCGCCCGGATCGCGACCTCGAACGAGACGCGGGTGCGGGTCGAGGGCTTGTCGAAGATCATCGCCAGCGTCTTGCCGGCGAGGCGCAGGCGATCCTCGGACGTACCGTTCGCCTTCAGCTCGCCCGCCAGATCGAGGATGCGACGCAGCGTCCCCAGCTCGAGCTCGTCGAGGTCGAGGAAATGGCGCGGGCCGGTCACTGCGCCGCCTCCTGCCCCGCGAACTCCTGGCAGACGTCCTCGAGGATGCCGAGCGCTTCGTCGACGTGCGCGCGCTCGATGATCAGGGGCGGCAGCAGGCGCAGCACGTTGTCACCGGCCGGCACGGCGAGCAACCCGCGCTTCAGGAGCTTGGCGTTGAACTCGGTATTGGGTGGCGCGCAGACGAGCCCCAGCATCAGCCCCTGGCCACGCAGCCCGGAGAGCACGCCCGGATAGGCCGTCACCAGCTGCTCGAGCTGATGGCGCAGATATGCGGCCGTCTCCTGCGCCCTTTCGAGAAAGCCCGCCTCGAGCAGGACGTCGAGCACGGCATTGCCCGCGGTGCAGGCGAGCGGGTTGCCGCCGAAAGTCGAGCCATGGCTGCCGGGGGTCATCCCTGAGGCGGCGCGCGCCGTGGCGAGACAGGCGCCGATCGGGAAGCCGCCCCCCAGCCCCTTGGCGAGCGTCATGACGTCGGGCGTGATCTTGGTCCACTGATAGGCGAACAGCCGGCCGCTCCGGCCCATGCCGCACTGCACCTCATCGAAGACCAGCAGCAGATCATGCTCGTCGCAAAGCCTTCTCAGCTCCTCGAGAAAGGCCGCCTCGGCGGCGCGGATACCGCTTTCGCCCTGGATCGGCTCGATCAGGATCGCCGCCGTCTGCTCGCCGATCGCGGCCTCGACCCGTTCGAGGTCGCCGAGCGGCACCTGATCGAAGCCAGGCAGCGCGGGGCGGAACCCCTCGAGGTGCTTCTCCTGGCCGCCCGCCGATATGGTCGCCATCGTGCGGCCATGGAAGGCACCCTCGAAGGTGATGATCCGGAAGCGATCGGGCTGGCCGCGCTGGAAGTGGAACCGGCGGGCCATCTTGATCGCGCACTCCAGAGCTTCCGCGCCCGAGTTGCAGAAGAACGCGGTGTCGGCGAAGGACTGCGCGACCAGCCGCTCGGCGAGCTGCTCCTGCGGCTCGATCCCATAGAGATTGGAGCAGTGCCAGAGCTTCTCGGCCTGAGCCTTGAGCGCCTCGACCAGATGGGGATGGGCGTGGCCGAGCAGCGTGACCGCGATGCCGCTGCAAAAGTCGAGATAGCGCCGCCCGTCGCGATCGAACAGCCAGGCGCCCTCGCCGCGCTCGAAGCTGACCTCGGAACGCTTGTAGACTGGCAGGAGCGGCGGCACCGTGGCGTTGGACATCGTCGGGTCAGTTTTTGTCAGGGGGGAAACCGCAAACTTGGTGAGATCCAGCCCAGCTGTCAACGGCGGCCGGCGGCGCGAACTCACGCCTTCAGGCGCCAGCCGCGGGCGATCAGATGCTGCGCGAGGCACCAGAGACCGACATCGACCAGAACGACGGCGGCGATTCCCAGGGCGATCGAGCCGTCGGCGTGGCCGGTGAAGCCGAAGCGCATGCCGTCGATCAGATAGAAGAACGGATTGAGATGGGCCACCGCCAGGAACGGATCGGGCAGCTGGCGGATCGAATAGAAGGTGCCGGAGAGGAATGACAATGGCGTGATCAGGAAGTTGGTGACCGCCGCCATCTGATCGAACTTCTCGGCCCAGAGACCGCCCAGCAGGCCGAGCAGCGCCAGCATCAGCGAGCCCCCGAGCGCGTGAAACAGGACCAGAGCAGGGTGCGCTGGTGCCAGCGCGACGAACGGGAGCATGGCGAGCGTCACCGCGAATGCCACGAGCAGGCCGCGGGTCACCGCTCCCGCGACCAGGCCGAACATCAGCTCGCCGGGACGCAGCGGCGGCATCAGAAGGTCGACGATGTTGCCCTGGATCTTGCCGATCAGGATCGAGGCGGAGGTGTTGGCGAAGGCATTCTGGATGATCGCCATCGTGATCAGGCCGGGCGCCAGGAACTCGAGAAACGGCACGTCGCCGACCATGCGGCCGCTGCGGCCGAGCGCGATCGAGAAGATCAGGAGGAATATCAAGGTGGTGACCACGGGAGCCACGAGCGTCTGCCCCGGCACCTTGAGAAAGCGCCGCACCTCCTTGAGGTAGAGGGTGCAGAGCCCGATGACGTTGAGGTCGAAGGGGGTGCCGAAGGTCGAAATCGATCGCCGCGCCCGGCGTCTCGGCGGGTCGCGCGCCTCGGCTCGCCTCGGCCATGATCGACTCCCTCCTCAGAGCTCGACCCAGCGCCCGATCATCGAAACCGGCTCAATAGTTGTACCGCCACTTGATCCCCACCCCGCTTTGCGCGTTCTGGCCGGTGTCGGCTTCGACCGAGACATTGGGCAGGATGCCGGGCAGGATCTGGACCTCGACCTTGGCGCGACCGGTCTGCTCGGCCGCGCCCTTCTCGACCTCGACGTAGACGTCGTCGTTCAGATATTTGCCGGCGCGGACCTTGCCCTCCTGCATCGTCTGGCCGCCGGTGACGTCGATGGTATCGAGCCCCGTGAGCGAGCGCAGCTTGCCCATGACGTCGAGGCCGCCGCCGCGCAGCCGGTTCACCGCGAACGCCAGCTGCGCGGCCTGCGCCGGGCTGATCTGGCTGGCATCGCGGTTGAACAGCAGCCGTGCCAGCAACTCGTCCTGAGGCAGAGGCGGCTGGCTGTCGAGCGTCAGGGTCGGCTGGCGCGCCCGGCCTTCAACCCGGATGATCGCCGTCACGCCATTGACGTCCGCCGCGGCCTGGACGTCAAGCATCGGGTCGGGCGGGCTCTCGCCGCTGAAACTGACCACGCCCTCGCGCAGCTGGAGCCGTCGGTCGAGGAGGTCGAAATAGCCGCGCTTGACATTCAGGGTGCCGGTAACACGGGGCTCGCTCGCCGGACCGGTGACCCGCAGCTTGCCTTGCCATTCGGATTCCAGGCCGCGGCCGCGGACGAAAATCCGGCCGGGCAGATCGACGGCGAGGTCGAGAGTGAGGTCGGTCGACGGCGCGCTTTCGTTCGTGGGTGCAGCGTTTTTGCTGCTGCCACCGACTTCTTCGACCTGGATCACCGGCACGTTCGGGCCGACGCGGTCCGGGATACGGATCTCTGCGGGCTCGACCTTGAGCTTGCCGGCGAGCTTCGGCTCGGCCAAGTCGCCGCCGAGCTGCAGCTGGCCGCTGATCGTCACGTCCACGTCATCGCGCCGCACCAGGCGCGCGTTAGTCAGGTCTACGCTCAGGTCGAGCGGAAAGTGAGTCTCCGGCTCGACTCCGATCGTCCCCTTCGCGCTCAGGCGACCGCTGCCGCCATCGGTGGCCGAGAGCTGCTCGACCACGATCTGTCGCTCGTTCGCCCGTAGGCGCGCCGTGATGTCGTGCAGCACGGTGCCGCTGGTGCCGTTCGCGTAGGTGCCCTTGTCGACGCTGGCCGTGCCCTGGATGCGCGGCGCCGACACCGTACCGCTCAAGCCAAGATCTGCGACCAAAATCCCGCCCATCGTCTGATCGTCGAGGCCGGCCAGAGCATCCAGTCGCGCGAGCGACAGCTCGGCGTTCAAGCGTCCGGCGAGCTGGCCGTCCTTGGGTACCTCGAACGTGAAGGTGTCGAACCGCGCGATGAGCGGCAGCTCCGCGGTGAGCGTGATCGGCTTGTCGGTCACCCCTTCGCCGCGCACATCGACGCTGAGGCGGCGCGAAGCGAGCTCGGCTCGGCCGCTGACCCGGCCGGGCGGCAGATCGGTGAATTTCTGATTGGCCGCGTGAAGGTCGGTAGCGTTCAGATCGAGGCTGCCGTGGGGGTTGTCAGCGGCGCCGTCCAGGCGGAGGGTCGCGTCGGCCTGCCCGCTGAGCGGCGGTCCGCCAAAGCGCTGCAAGAGAGCGAGCGGCAACGCCTCGAGCCTCGCCTCGGCCGCGACCTCACGCGCGCCGAGATTGCCGTCGCCGCGGAGCCGGGCATCGCCCAGGCGAAGATCCAGCCCCGCGAGCCGGACGTCGGCGCCCGCTACGGTCAGCTCGGCGGGTTGGGCGAGGCGCAGCGGCTCGCCTGCGAATTGTCCGGTGAGCTGCTCGAGGCGAAGCCGGATGCCGCTGTCGAGCGCCACTTGGGCGCGTCCGTCCAGCTTGAACCGCTGCATCGCCTCCCCCGCAAGGGTTGCGGTCAGGGTCAGCTGGTCCATCCCGCCTGCAGCCGTCAGCTCGCCATGGGCGAGCGCGATCTGGTCCTGGTGAAACTCGTCGGCGGACACAGTCGCCTCGATCCGCGGCTTGCCCAGTGCGTCGTTGACGGTCGCCCGGAGCTGGAGCCGTCCGAGGCGCCCGACGTCACTCTTCAGCTCGCTGCCGTCGACCGCGAGCGCGACCGTCTGGCTCTGGTGCGCCGAATTCAAGCCGGGCGTCGAACTTCAACTGCCCGCGCGGGCGGAGCGGCAGCAGGGGCGCGAATGCGACCAGATCCTGCACGTCGCCGCGCAGAGCGCCGTCGATGAGAGAGCGAGCGAGGTCGACCGACAGGTTACCGTCGATTGACGTGCGGGGGGCGCTGAGGCGAAGATCGGTGAGGGCCAGCACATCGTTTTGCAGCCGGAAGGCGGTCGCGAGCTTCACGTCGAGCCCGCTCGCCTTGAGCGAGAGATTGAGCTTGCCCTCGGGCGCCGCCAGCAGCTCGCGGGCCGACGCCTCGAGTGCGATGGCCTTGATCTGTCGGCCGGCAAGGAGCAGGCTCCGGCCGCGCGCCTGCAGCTCGATCGTCGGCGCATCGAGGCTGCCGCCGGGCGTCGCCACGATCTCGATCGAGCCGGCAAGCTCTTGCCCCAGCACCGGGCTCAACACCGCGAGCCTCGGCAGGGCGAGAGTGAGCCTGCCGCCAAGCGTCCGATCGGGCAGCGTCAGAGCGACGTGGCCGCCCAGCGTGGCCGCAGCGCCCTGGAGCGCCAGGCTCCTGATCTCGAGCCGCCGATCGGGGTTGAACGATGCCGTCGCCTCGAGCCGCGGCTCGGGTCCCAGAAGTTCGGCGGCGCCGGGCGGCAGGCCGGCCAGCCGTTCGAACGCGCCCCTGAGGTCGATCTCGATCTGACGGGCGCCTTCGCCAATCTGCAGATCGGCATCGAGCCTGGCCCCGCCGTCGATCCGTTGGCCGAGCGGCGCGCTCAGCGGTCCAATCTCGTGCACTTGCAGTCCGACCTTGGCCTGACCGGCGAGTGTCGTCGGATCGATCGTCCCGCTCAGGCGGAGATCGAGGGGCTCGGCATGAAGCGCGAGTTCGCGGACCGTGACCGGGCCGTCGGGCGACCCCGTGAGGTCGAACTGCCAGGTGAGCTCGCGCGCGGGCAGCGGCAGCCGTTCGGGCAGTTGCAGGCCCTCTGCCCGACCATTGCCCGAGATCTGGACCGTCAGCTGGTTTGGGCTCGACGGCTCGAGGACAGCATAGTCGAAGGCGGTTTCGAGCCGCTTGGCCCCCACGTCCTCGACGCTCGGCGCGAGGACATCGAGCTCCAGGCGACCCTTGGGCTGGAGCAGCGGGCCGTCGGCCATGAGCGTGGCTTTGGCCGTGCCGGCGAGCGGTCTGCCGATCAACGCGCCAAGCGGCGCCAGCTGCGGCAGATCCAGCTCGGCCCGAGCGGAGATCCGCTCACGCTCGAAATCGAGCGTGGCGCCACCGGTGAGTTCGCCTGCGGCGATCCGGGCACGCAGATCCCGGACCTCCAGCTGCTGGGCCGAGGTCCGGGTGACGCTCAGTGCCAGGCCGAGCTGATCGCCCACGAGCTTCGCCAGCTCGCCGGGCAGAAGGCCGGGCACCAGCCGCACGGTGCCATCGAGGCGCAAGGTCGGCTGGTCGGTGAGCGCGATCTCGAGCCGGGCGTCCGCGCTCGCCAGGTGCTCGGCCTCGATCCGCAGATCGCCACGCCAGGCGTCGAGGGGGCCGCTGCCGGTCAGCTTCAGGGAGAAGTTGCCCGCCTCCGGCCGATGGCTGAGCGCGGCAAGGAGCCCCCCGGTTTCCTCGGCGGTGAGCGTCAGTTTCAGGGTGGCCGGATCGAGGTCGAGGCGGGCCTCGAGCGAAGCCCGCGCGGTTGCCTGATCGACCCGCCGGGCGTCGAGCGAGAGCGTCGCCGCGCGACCGTTATCGCTCGAGGCGAGCCGTCCGGACAGAGTGAAGGTGGCCGGCTCGCCGAGCACCTCCGGCCCGAGCGCGAGCCGTTCGACGGCGAGGCGCTCGACGACGGTCGGCGGCAGCCACCTCGGCAGCTCCGGCAATCGGAACGGCTCCTCGCTCGTCGAGTAACGCGCGAGCTCGATTCGCTGGGCGCTCAGGTCGTCGACCTGAAGGCGCCCATGCAGCAGCGCGGCGGCCGACCACGAGAGCCGCAGTCCGTCGAGCTCCAGCCACTTGCCCCGGTCGTCCGCCATCGTCAGCCGGGCGAGACGCAGATCGAACGGGATCAGGCCCTCCAGGCCCTGGACCTCGACCGTGCTGCCCGGGCTCGCGAGGGCGCGCTCGAGCGCAGCCGCCATCAGGCGCTTGCCGGGACCGGTCTGCGCGAGCGCAAACACGCAGACGAGAAGCAGGAGGACGAGACCCAGCGCCAAACCCAGCGCCAGGCCAATGCGACGGGCCATCTCGATGCAATGGACGCGGCGACGGCAGCTTCGCCCGAAGACGCGTTCCTCAGGGGTTGAGACTACCCATCATATAGCGCTCGGCCCATGGCCCGCCAGAATCGCCGCGTCGCGGTCACGTTACGCCACTATGCCCGGGCTCAGATCGCCTGCAGCGCCTTGAGGTCCGTGATCACGTAGTGACCGTCCTCGATCCGGACCAGATCCTCGTCGCGCCACTGACGCAGGTGCTTGTTCATGCTCTCGCGCGACATGCCGACCATGCTGCCGAGCTGTTGCTGCGAGAGCTGCAGATCGATGCGGATGCCGCCCGCGACCGGCGTGCCGAAGGCCTCGGCCAGATGGACGAGGCGCTTGGCCAGCCGCGAGGGACCCTCGAGGAACAACGCCTCCTCGAGGAATTCGCTGGTCTGGCGCAGCTTCTGGCACAGCACCCCGATCAGTCTCATGCAGGCGTCGGGATGCCTCTGGAGAAAGGGCATGAAATCGCGCCGCTCGAGCACCAGCAGCTCGCAGTCGTCCAGAGTGACCGCATCGGCCGTGCGCTCGGAGCCGTCGAGCAGAGCGATCTCGCCGAATACCTCGCCGGGGCTGAACAGATTGAGCACCAGCTCGCGACCGTCTTCGGAATGGGTGCAGACCTTCACGCGACCGCGCTGCACCACCATCATGTTGGTGCCCGGGTCGCCCTTGCGGAACAGGACCGTGCGCCGCGGGAAGCGTGCCACGCGCATGTAAGCGACCAGTCCGTCCAGATCCTCCGGCGCGAGCCGACCGAACAGCGGATGCTGCTCGAGCAGCTTGCGCTTGTCGATGATGGGCGCATCCTGTCGCATCAGAGCTGCTCCGCAGCCGCTCCTACCGGGATTTTAACTGGAGCCGAACGGATTTTAGACAATTACCGAGAATTGTGCCCCCGAGCAACTTCAACCGCAAGGTCTTTCTCATTGAACATCGACATTTCATTTGATCACGACTCGCCGCGCGCGTCATCAGAACGCCTGGCCGAGGCTGACGTAGAGCTGATAGGCATCGTCCGACGGGCGTCGGTTGATGGGAAAGCCGACGTCGAGCCGAAGCGGGCCGATCGGACTGAAGTAGCGCAGGCCCGGTCCGGCGCCGACCCGCGGGCTGGGATCCAGGTTCGGCACCTCGGCGGTGAACGCCGAGCCCGCGTCGACGAATGCGACCGCGCCGATGGTTTCGGTGAGACGCACGCGCACCTCGCCCGACAGCTCGAGCAGCGAGCGGCCGCCGAGCGGGTGGTGATCCTCGTCCAGCTTGCCCGCGAGCTGATAGCCGAACCCGCGCACCGATCCGCCCCCGCCGGCGTAGAAGCGCAGGTCCGCGGGCACGGAGCTGCGCGAGGCGCCGAAGAGGGTACCGACAGAGCCGCGACCGGCGAGGATGACGCGTGGAGTCTCGACCACCTCGAGGTAGTGCGTGTACGTGAGCTTGCTCTTGTTGAACGTGAGGTTGTTGCCGATGGTGTTGGTGAAAGGCTCGTTGTCGACGGTGAGCCGGCCGCCCTTGGTCGGATTGAGCAGGTTGTCGCTACGATCCCACTTGAACTGTGCCGGCAGCGAGACGAGGCCGAAGGTGTCCTCGTCACCGTTCTGGTCTTTGACCCGGGACGCCCGGAAGGCGACGCCACCAGTGGCCGTCATGCCCTTGGCGAGGATGCGTTCGAGGCCGACGCTCGCGCCCGCCGACCGGCTCGTGAACGCGTCGGTGTTCTGGTAGGCGAGCTGGCTCTGGGTGACCAGGGCCAGGTCGCGTTGCCAGAAATCCGGCTTGCGGAAGGTCCCGGTCAGGGTGCCGCCGATGCCGGAGGCGTCGAGTTCGAGCTTCGCCAGCTCGCCCCGATGGAAGACGTTGCGGTCCTCCCAGCTGATGTTGCCGCCGGGCCCCTCGTCGGTGCGATAGCGCAGGCCGAGCGCGATCGAGCGATGCTTGCTCTCGATGAGGGCGACCGTCACCGGCACCTCGCCGCTTTGATCGGGCGTGCTGCCGAGGTCGATCACCACCGAGCTGAACAGGCCCGAATCGAAGAGCGCCGTGCGGCCTTCGGCCAGATTTTCGGCGGTGATCACCTCGCCCGTACGCCAGGGCAGACGGCGGCGGACCGCATCGGCGCGAACCGACGTCAGCCCCTTCAGCTCGATCGCGCCAAATCGGACGACCGGCCCCGCCTGGAGGACCAGCGTGAGGTCCATGGTCGCCGTGTCGTGATCGACCACCGCCCGCCGATTGCCGAGCTCGGCCAAGGCATGCCCCTTCTCCCGTGCCCTTGCGAGCAGCGCGGCTTCGGCGTCGAGAATGGCCTGCGAGGCCGCCGGTCGGCCGGGCGCGATCCCCAGCTCCTCGAGGCTTGGCAAGTCGGAGCGCAGCCGGGGCGGGGTCACCTCGATGGTCACGTCGTGAAATCGGTAGACCGGCCCGGGCTTCACCGTGAACACCACGCGCACCGGCTTCGCATCCGGTTCGATCGCGGCGGTCACTTCGGCGCCGTAGTAGCCGCGCGAGCGCAGCGCCTGCTCGAGCCGCGGCCGATCGTCCTCGGCGCGCCGACGCAGACGGATCAGGCTCGGCGGCGGACGATCGACCAGACGGACCGCCTCCGAGACCTGGTTCAGGAGATCACGCAGCTCGGGCTGGTCGACGCCCTCGATCGCGACCTGGTACTTGATCTCGGGTTGAACCGCCCCGGCCGTCTGCTCCAACTCGCCCTCGCGCGCCTTCATCTCCTCCGAGGCAGGCGGTTCGGTCGATCGGGTCGCGCAACCCGCGCCGAGCAATACCAGCAGCTGAGCGACGGCGAACCGAGTCCAGAACCCGCGACCGAAGGAGCCGCGGCGGGGCGGCTCAATCGCCATGCGACCGCGCGACGATGGGCTCTGGTTTCGCCGCGTCGGTCTTCAGGACCGGCTCCGGAGCCGACCTGGCAGCCGGCTCTCGCGCCGGTTCGGCCGCTGCCTCGACGCCCGGCTCTCGGGCGGCGCGAACGCTGAGGGCCGGCGCGTTGCCCTCCTTGTCGACCCCGAAGTAGACCGTCTGATGGGGAAACGGGATCTCGATGCCGAGCTCGTCGAACCAATTCTTGACCCGTCGATTGAACTCGCGACCGACTTCCCACTGTTTGAGCGGCCGGGTCTTGAGCCGCGCGCGGATGACGACGGCGGAATCGGCAAACTTGTCGACGCCGGCGACCTCGAGCGGCTCGAGGATCAGCCGGCGGAAGTGCGGCTCGCGGTTCATCTCCGCGCCGATCTGGCGCAGGACCTCCATCACCCGATCGACGCTCTCCCGGTAGGCGACGCCGATGTCGAACACCGCATAGGAGAAATCTTTGGTGTAGTTCGTGACGGTGTCGATCGAATTGTACGGGATGGTGTGCACGTTGCCCGAGTATTCACGGAGGACCACCGTGCGCATGGTCATTTCTTCGACCACGCCGGTCCGGCTGGCGACCTCGACCACGTCGCCGACCCGGATCGTGTCGCCGAGCAGGACGAACATCCCGTTGATGATGTCCTGGACCAGCTTCTGCGACCCGAAGCCGATCGCGAGCCCGATCACGCCGGCGCCGGCCAGGAGCGGCGTGATATCGAGGCCGAGCTCGGACAGGATCAGGAACAGCGCGATCAGGCTCAGGAACACCAGCAGGAAGCTGCGCGTGATGTTGAGCAGGGTGCGGGCCCGGTTGCTCAGCCGCAGATTGCCCTCGTCGTCCGTGTCGGTGACCGTGCGCTCGATGACGAGACTGATCAACTCCCAGACCACGATGGTCACGACGACGACCACGGCGACGATCATCAGGCGACTGCCCAACTCCTGGCCCACGTCGCTCACCAGCCAGCGCAGCGTGCCGAGCCCCCAGACGTCGAGCAGGGTGGTCGCGGCGCAGAGCAGCACCAGAGCACGCAGAAGCCCGCCGATGATCGGCAGATAGCGATGAAGGCGCCGCTCGACCCCGCGCGGGACCGTCTCGAGCTCCTCGCTGCCCCCAGGGTCCCGGCCGAACAGGCGCTCGACCAGGCGGAGCACGAGCCTGGTCGCGATCACGATCAGGGCACTGCCAAGAGTGCCGCCGAGCAGCAGTTCAAACCCGCCCGGGATTTTCAGCGCCCAGACGACGTAGACGAACAGGACATAGAACAGTGCGAGCAGATGCCAGACACGCGCCAGGCTCCGCCAAGGCAGGCGCCTGATGAGAGCACTGTGAGGCTCGTCGGCCAGGCGCTCAATGGCTTCGGCCACGGGCTCGCGGCACTGGACGATGACCGTCATCAGCATGAGGACGATCGTGAAGAAAAGGATGTGCAGCAGGAAGCCATAGATCGTCCAGGGTAGACCGAGCTCCTGACCTGCCGCCAGAACCAGATAGCCGTAGATGGCGACCGAGATCAGCCGCCCTGCCCAGCGGAAGCCATAGGCGGCCGTCGCATCCGGGAGCGGCACCAGTCGCAGTGCCGGCGCCGCGGGAACAAAGATCATCCGGGCCACCGCGACGCCGACCCGCACCCCGATGACTGCCTGGATCAGCGGCAAGGCGACCGCACGCGTTTCGGGCGAGGCGTTGACCACCGCCAGGATCATGAACACCGTCACCGCGAAGGCGAGCACCGGCACCAGCTCGAGCAACAGTGCAGCCGACAGGCGGCACAGGCGATCGAAGACGCTGCCGTCGCCGCCCCGCGTGAGGCTCTGCCGCGCGGCGCGCAACGCCGCCGCAACCCCGAGATAGGCGAGCACGGCCAGCGCGAACGACACGGCCACGCGTAATCCGACATAGAGCCAGAGGGAACGCTGGAGCGGATCCCCGGCCTGACTCTCGAGCCAGGTCACGAGCGCCGGAATCTGGTCCAGCAAATCGACGATCGACGCAGCCACCTTGCGAAGGACTTCGGTCCGCAGCGAAACTTCACCAACCAGGGTCGTCACCACGTCCTCGGGGAGCGACGACGCGCTCGCGTGCTGCTCGGCTTGCGCGGTTTGCAGAGCGCGCAAGGTGGCAATCAGCTCGCGCCGTTTGGCTGGATCCTCGAGGGTTCCGATCAGGCTCTGGACCTGCTCCGCGCTGAGCGCGGGCGCCTCCTCAGGGGCCGGCGCAGTGCGCGGCGCCGGTACGCCGGGAACCAGCGGCACGGGCGACTGCGCCGCCGCGGCGGAAGCCACCATCAGCAGCGCTGCGAGCAGGATCGCGAGGGGTTGGCGCCAGGACTGTAACGTTGGGATCACACGGGCCCGTCCATCCAGGTGCTTGCCAGTGTAGGATTCCAGCCTGGCCTGTCAAAGCCGCCCCCGGGCTTGCCTCGTCGGGGTCGGATCAGCCACCGGCGGCCCGGTGCCGCCTACCGGGGCGGCGCGCCGCCCACGCGGCTCTGAAGTTCCTTCTCCCAGGCCCAGGCCGTGCGGACGATGAACTCGAGATCGTCATGGTGGGGCTGCCAGCCCAGGACGCGACGGATCTTGGCATTGCTGGCGATCAGCGCGGCCGGATCGCCCGGCCGCCGCGGTCCGTCCTCGATCGGGAAATCGACCCCGCTCACGCGTCGGACCGTGTCGAGCACGGCGCGCACGCTCGAGCCACGGCCGTAGCCGCAGTTGAGCACGACCGAAGCGTCGCCCGCATCGAGATGGTCCAGCGCAGCGAGATGAGCGCGAGCCAGATCGTCGACGTGGATGTAGTCGCGCACGCAGGTGCCGTCGGGCGTCGGATAGTCGGTGCCGTAGATCTGCACGGCCGGGCGCAGGCCGAGGGCGGTCTCACAGGCCACCTTGATCAAATGATGGCTGCCCGGGGTCGCCTGGCCGATTCGGCCCTCCGGGTCGGCACCCGCGACATTGAAATAGCGCAGGATCGCGTAGCGCAGACCGCAGGCGGCGGCGATGTCGGTCAGGATTCGCTCGGCCATCATCTTCGAGGCGCCGTAAGGGTTGATCGGTGCGAGCGGTGCGGCCTCATCGATCAACTCGACCTCGGGCTCGCCGTAAACGGCCGCGGTCGAGGAGAAGACCAAGCGCCCGGTGCCATGCTGTGCGGCCAGCTCGAACAGCCCAAGCGCGTTGACCAGGTTGTTGCGATAATACTTCGCCGGCTCGCGCACCGACTCGGCGACGTCGACGTACGCCGCGAAGTGCAGGAGCGCGTCGAAGCGCCGCTCGGCAAACAAGGTCGAGAGACGCGCGCGATCTGCGAGATCGCCCACCACGAGCTCAGCGCCCAGGACCGCCCAGGCGTGGCCACTCGAAAGATCGTCGTAGACGACGACCTGATCGCCGGTTGCGGCCAACAGACGTGTGACGTGACTTCCGATATAGCCGGCACCGCCGGTGACCAGAAGGCTTCGCCCCGCGCGTCCCACGCCGGTTCTAGCCACCGGACGATGCGCCGAGCGGGCCAACCGCGATCGCCTGTGTACGCCTCATTCGAGCCGCTCCACGGCAATTGCCGGGCCGGTGCTGAGGAAACGGTAGGTGGCCTCATCCAACACGAGGCAGGTCAGGCAGCCGGTCCAGCAGGCGCCGGTGTCGATGCCGATCCGATTGGACCGGATCGCCGGCTCGGCTTCGACCGTGTGACCATGGACGATGATCTTGCCCAGATCACGGCGCGAGCTCAGGAACGGTTCGCGGATCCACAACAGATCCTCGATCGCCTGTTGATCGAGCGGCACGTTGGGCCGTACCCCGGCATGGACGAACAGGTAGTCGCCGGTTTCATAGCTGAGCTCGAGGTCGTGCAGAAACTCGACGTGCCGGCGTGGCAGCCGTTCGCGCAGACTGGCCTGCAATCTGTCGTAGTGCTGAGGCTCGTCGACCGCGCCTCCGAGCGGTACGCCGTAGCTGTGGAGCGTCGCATCGCCGCCGTACCGGAGCCACGTCGGCCCGATCTTGGCATCGATCAGAAAATTCAGCAGCCAGGCGTCGTGGTTGCCAAGCAGAAAGATCGTGTGGAAACCCCTCAGCGGTTGTCGAATCAACAGGTCGAGCACCCGACGGCTCTCCAGGCCACGGTCGACGTAGTCACCGACGTAGATCAGCAGCTTCTCCGTTCCGGGCGTAAGCTGACCGGCATCAGCGGCGATCTGGCTGGTGCAGCTCCTCCAGAAGATCGGCGCGGCCATGAATGTCGCCAACCGCGTACACGCACACGCCGGGCGGCACGCGCGCCGGCTGGCCGGCCACGGTTGGCTCGGACAGCCAGGCATCTCCGGTGCGGCGGAACAGACTGCGCAGCAAGGCTAGGCTTCGTTCGTCGTTGGCCAGACCACGGCGCCTCGGCCGGCATTCGCTCGGACCGAGCGGTCGATCGTCGCGACAATCAGATCAAGATTTAGCGTCTTGCCATAGGAGATTGGAAAAGTTAATGCTTTTCGCTTCATCGCAGCTGTGGGAGCGACCCGCGTTGCATGGACTGGTGACGTTGCCGCCGAACGGGAGCGCTAGCCTCGCTGGTCTTGCCGGCTTTGGCAAGAGCCCAGCACGTCCGATGAGCCTACGAAAGGCCGTAGCGCCGTCGGGTCCCGACGCCCGCCCACCAGGGGTCGTAACTTGCCGGCCTTGCCTTTGCCATCGCCACGGCTATAACGCGAGGAAAGCTGAGAGAAGAGGCGCCACCGCCCCTGGACCCACGCGCCGAGGAGACGCCCTGTGACCGCTCGACCTCTGCTGCTCGCCACCACTGCTCTCGCCTTGAGCGTACCTGTAACCGCCTTTGGCCAGCAGGCCGACCCTATCAACCGCTCGGCATCCGGGCCGGGAGCTTCATGATCTTTCCGAGCTTGAGCGTGTCGGAGGGCTATGACGACAACATCCGTGCCACGCACAACAACACCCAGAGCGACTTCATCACCCTGATCCAGCCGCAAATCGCGGATAGAGTCCAATTTCTCGAGGCACGCCTTGGGCCTCACGGCAGGCAGCAATATCGGCATCTACGCCGATCACAGCAGCGAGGATTTCCAGGACTTCTTCGTCAACGGCAATGGTCGATTGGACATCACGGGGCAGAGCAACCTCGAGCGGCACAGCGTCGTTCGCGAAAACGCACCAGAACCGCGACGACCCGGAAGACAACGCCAACCAGTCTCTGACCAAGCTGGACAATTATGGCAGCGGGCTCAGCTACTATCAGGCCTTCAACCGGCTGAACTTCAGGGTGAGCGGCGACTTTGCGCGCGCCGACTACCTAAACAACAATCAGGGCGATCGGGACCAAAACGCCTATACCGGTACCCTTCGCACCGGCTACCTCGTGTCGCCGAAGGTCAACACCTTCGTTCAAGGCAGCTATACGGTCACGAAGCGCGACCAGAGGGTCGACAATTCGGGGATCGAGCGCGACACCAAGTCCTGGGCCGCCACCGGTGGCGCGGAGCTCAATCTCACCGATCTGATCATCGGTGATTTCTTCTTCGGTTACACCCAGGAAACGTTCGCTCAAGGCGATTTCAGTAACTCGTCGGGGCTCGCCTACGGCCTCGATCTGACCTGGACTCCGACCAGGCTGACCACGGTGACGCTGTCGGGTACCGGCGGGTTCCAGCCGACCAACCAATCCGACGCCTCGTCGAACCTGGAGCATAATGTCGCTCTGCGCGTCGATCACGAACTGCTGCGCAACGTCCTGATCGGCGGCAACCTGGGCTACATTCGGGACGACTTCACGTCCGGCGGTCGAACCGACCAGCAAGTCAATACCGGGCTCAACGCCAGCTACCTGCTGAACCGCAATTTCTCGCTCGATGCGAACTACCTGTTCTCCAACCGCTGGTCGGATGACAGCAATCATGAATTCACGCGAAACGTGATCCGCCTGGGCGTGACGGCGCGCCTCTAGCCCGGCCCGCGCAAGTCACCGCAGATGGGGCTGATTCATTGCTTGTTGAGGTGTTAGCGCCAGGCTGTGGGGCCGAATTGTACGGTCCCGACGCGCCGGTGGAGCGCGCCGCCGGTCTGTGGAGAGGGTGACGATGGTCCGGTTCGCGCAACGTGGCCGCTTTGGCAGCCTGATTCTGATCGCTGGCCTGCTCGCCGCGTGCTCGTCTCCGGACCGGCCAGCCGCGCCGCCTGCCGTCTCGGCCACCCCGACCAACGCAGTGGCGCCGCCCGCCGATGGCAGCGCCGCCAGCGTGGCCGGCTACCGGTTGGGTCCGGGCGATCTGGTCCGGCTCACCGTGTTCCGCCACGAGGATCTGTCGGGCGAGTTCGAGATGGACGGCGAGGGCTTCTTCTCGATGCCGCTGGTAGGCGAGGTGCAGGGCGGCGGACTGACCGCCCGCGAGCTCGAGAACGAGATCGAGCTGCGGCTCAAGAACGGCGGCTACCTGGTCAATCCGCAGGTCAGCATCGAGGTGCTCAACTATCGGCCGTTCTACATCATCGGCGAGGTGAGCAACCCCGGCAGCTATCAGTATGTCAACGGCATGACCGTGATCAACGCCGTGGCGCTCGCCGGCGGCTTCACGTACAGGGCCGCTCAGGGCTCGGTCGAGATCAGTCGGGGCGGCTCGAACGGTCCCAAGGTAGAGGCCCAGGCCGACACCCCGGTCCTGCCCGGCGACATCATCGAGGTGCCGGAGCGTTTCTTCTGATCGCGCTGTCTCACCCGCCCGCACTGGGCCCACAGCCCGTTTGCCGACGCGTGGGGCGACGGGCCCGAGCGCGCGCAAGGCGCGGGCTTCATGGTTACCGATCGGCCTGACCGCAAGTCGGCTCGGGCCCGCCTGAGCCAACTCCTGCGCGCTGCCCGGGTCTATCGCGAGCCGCGCGTCATCACGATTCTGTTCCTGGGCTTCGCGAGTGGGCTGCCGCTCGCGCTGACGTTCGGCACCCTCACCTTCTGGCTCGCCGAGGCGGGCATCGACAAGGCCGAGATCGGCTTCCTCGCGCTGGTCGGCAGCGCCTACGCCTGGAAATTCGTCTGGTCGCCGGCGATCGACAATCTGCCGCTGCCGCTGTTGAGCGGTTGGCTCGGCCGCCGCCGGGGCTGGCTCCTGCTCTGTCAGATTGGCCTGATCCTGTCGATCACCGCGATGGGCCTGAGCGATCCGGCGGCCGACCTCTGGCGGACCGCGCTGCTGGCGGTCCTGGTCGCCTTCTGTTCGGCGAGCCAGGACATCGTCATCGACGCCTATCGGATCGAACTGCTCGACGAGAAGCAGCAGGGCGCCGGCGCGGCGGTCTACGTGATCGGCTACCGGATCGCGATGCTGGTGTCCGGCGCAGGCGCGCTCCTGATCGCCGACCACGCCGGCTGGTCCGCAGCTTACGCGACGATGGCGGCGCTCATGCTGGTCGGAGTCGTGACCGTCCTGCTCAGCCCCGAGCCGCAGACATCGGCGCTGCTCGAGCCCGGCGAGCAACGCTCGCTCGGCATCTGGCTGCGCGAGGCAGTGATCGATCCGTTCGCCGAGTTCCTGCGCCGCAACGGGGTCGTGACGGCGCTCGCCATCCTGCTGTTCATCATGTTCTACAAGCTCGGCGACGCGATGCTGGGCGTGATGACCAACCCTTTCTATGTCGAGCTCGGCTTCTCCAAGACCGAGGTCGCCTCCGTGGTCAAGACCTTCGGCCTGATCGCCACGCTCGCGGGCGGCCTGCTCGGCGGCACGCTGATCAACG
The DNA here is from genome assembly GCA_963815435.1 of uncultured Alphaproteobacteria bacterium. GTDB lineage: Bacteria > Pseudomonadota > Alphaproteobacteria > Geminicoccales > Geminicoccaceae > DATAOG01. The sequence goes on along the minus strand of CAWFGZ010000026.1, from coordinate 101,711 downwards.
CCCGCGGCATTCTGCCCGCGCTCTGGATCTGCGGCATTCTGCAGATGCTCTCCAATCTGATGTTCGCGGCGCAGGCCCAGGTCGGCCACAGCGTCCCCTTCCTGTTCCTGACCATCGGCCTCGAGAACCTGGCGGGCGGCATGGCGACCGCGGCCTTCGTCGCCTATCTCAGCTCGCTCTGCAACCAGCACTATACCGCGACCCAGTATGCGCTTTTGACCTCGTTCATGGCCCAGACCCGGACCCTGCTCGCCTCGGGTGCCGGCGTGCTGGCCGAGAGCATGGACTGGGTCTCGTTTTTCCTGTTCACGACCGTGGCCGCGGCGCCAGGACTGCTGGTCCTTTGGTGGCTGGCACGCCGGGCCCCGGCACCCGCGCCGGTCGCTGCCACCGCCGGCTGACCCAGCCCACGGAGCCAGTCTCTGCTCAAGCGTCGATCATGACACCGGCGCCGGCGGCGCTCGCTGCGCGCCAGGCGTAGAGGGCGATCGCGGTGTCCTGGACCCCGGTGCCGGTGAGATCGCAGAGCGTGAGCTGCCGGTCGTCGGTGCGACCGGCCTTGTTGCCGCAGACGATCTCACCGAGTTCCGGGGTCTCGAGATCGACGCCGACGGCGCCGGCACTGAGAGCAGCTGCCAGCTCGCCCAGCCGCGCGCACTGGCTTCGCCGATCGACGACCACGAGATCCGCCATCGCGAGCGCCCTCGGATCCAGCTCGTTCTTGCCCTCGGCGTCCGAGCCCATGGCGGTCACGTGCTGGCCGGGCCGCAGCCAGCCGGCCATGACCAGCGGCGCGCGTGCAGGGGTCGTAGTGATCAGGATGTCGCTTTGCCGCGCGACCGCCTCGGCATCGCCCGCGACCACGTCGATGCCGAGCTTCTCGCCCATCTCGCCGGCATAGGCTGCGGCCTTGCCGGGGTCGCGGGCCCAGACCAGCGCCCGCTCGATCGGCCGTACCAGGCAGAGCGCCTCGAGCTGCAAGCGCGCCTGCAGCCCGGCGCCGATGATGCCGGCGACTTTGGCATCTGCCCGCGCGAGGCGATCTGCCGCGATCGCACCGGCGAGCGCCGTGCGGATGTCGGTGAGGTAGCCGTTGTCGAGCAGCGCCGCCTCGACCCGTCCGGTCTCGGCGCTGATCAGGGTCATCATGCCGGAGAGGCTCGCGAGGCCACGCTTCGGGTTGTCGAAGAAACCGGTCGAGACCTTGAGCGTGAAGGCGGGCAGGCCCGGTACATAGGCGGTCTTGACGTCCATCTCGGCGTTCCGCTCGGGAATCGCCAGATGCAGGATCGGCGGCATGCCGACACCGCCCCGGCCGAGTGCCGCGAAGCCCTCTTCGACTGCGGCCATGGCGGCGCGCGTCAGCCCGACCGTGCGCCGGAGCTCGGCCTCGCTCAGAACGAGGATGTTCATTGGCCTGAGCGCCAGTTGCCCTCGCGCACCAGCTCGTCCGTCACCCGGTCGACCGCCACCCGGCTGATCTCGACCACCTGGTCGATCTCGGCGCGGGATATGATCAGCGGCGGCGAGAAGCCGAGAATGTCGCCATGCGGCATGGGACGCGCGATCAGGCCGAGATCGAGCGCCGCGGCCGCGATCCGCGCTCCGACCTTGAGCGCGGGATCGAAGCGCCGCCGCTGGCCTCTGCCCGCCAGGAACTCCAGCGCCGCCATCAGACCGACGCCGCGCACCTCGCCGACCAGCGGATGGTCGCCGAACTCGGCGCGCAGGCGCTCCTGAAAGTAGCCGCCGGTGGTCGCAGCGTTGCCCGGCAGGTCCTCGGCCTCGACGATGTCGAGCACCGCCATGGCCGCGGCCGCGCCGAGCGGATGGCCGGAATAGGTGTAGCCATGGCTGAACGCGCCGAGCCGATCGGTCGCCTGCTCCATGACCCGGTAGACCTTGTCGCCGACGATGCAGGCGGAGAGCGGCACGTAGGCGCTGGTCAGCCCCTTGGCGAGGGTGACCAGGTCCGGCTCCAGGCCGTAGGTCTCCGAGCCGAACATCCGCCCCGTGCGGCCGAAGCCGGTGACCACCTCATCGGCGATCAGGAGCACGTCGTAACGGCGCAGCACCTCCTGGATCGCGGGCCAGTAGCCCTCGGGCGGCGGGATGATGCCGCCGGTGCCGAGCACGGGCTCGGCGATGAAGGCGGCCACGGTGTCCGGTCCCTCGGCGAGGATCAGCTCCTCCAGCTCGCGCGCCCGGCGCCTCGAGAACTCGCTCTCGCTCTCGTCGGGCTCGGCGCCGAGGAAGTAGTGGGGCACGCCGGTGTGCCGGATCGGACCGAACGGCAGATCGAACTCGGCGTGATAGAACGCGAGGCCGGTCAGCCCGCCCGACATCACCGTGCAGCCGTGATAGCCGCGCTCGCGGCTGATGATCTTCTTCTTGCGCGGCCGGCCGAGCAGGTTGTTGTAGTACCAGACGAGCTTGATCTGGGTCTCGTTGGCGTCCGAGCCGGAGAGGCCGTAGAAGACCTTGCTCGGCGTGCCGGGCGCCATGCGCACCAGACGATCGGACAGCCGGGCGAGCGCCTCGGTCGAGTGCGCGGCATAGGCATGGTAGTAGGCGAGCTTTTTCGCCTGCGCGTAGATCGCATCGGCCACCTCGCGGCGCCCGTAGCCGATGTTGACGCAATAGAGCCCGGCGAAGGCGTCGATGAACTCGCGCCCCTTGCGGTCGACGATCCGCACGCCGCTGCCGCCCTCGATCAGGTGTGGATCGCCAAGGTCGCCGTGGGCGAAGGTCTTGAGCGGCGTGAAGGGATGCAGGACCGAGTGCCGGTCCATGTCCTCGAGCGAAACGTTGCGGGCGGGTTCCATGAAGTTCTCCTAGGGCGCCCCGGCCCTCTCGACGGCGATCACGGCGAGGCAGTCGCCCCGCTTGATCAGCCCGGGGAAGTGGCGGGCGTAGAGCATGCCGGCGCAGAGCGCGGCATAGCGATGGGGTTCCTGCGCTTGGTCCTCAAAGAAGTGCACCTGACCGAGCGGCGCGCCCTTTCCGATCCGGGCACCGAGCTCGACCAGCGGCTCGAACATGCCGGCGGTCCGGCAGAGGACGAAGCCCTCGGCCGGCGTCTGCATGAGGCGGCTCGGCCGATCGGGCGCCCCGGGCTTGCCGTCGATGACGCCAAAATGGCGTAGCAGGTTCCAGACGCCGCGCTCGGCGATTGCCACGCGCGCGGCCGTCGTGCTGCCGCCACCGCCGAGCTCGGTGGTCACGAACAGCTTGCCGAGGAACTCGACGGCCACATCGAGCATGCCTTCGGTGTCCAGCTCCCGGATCACCAGCGCGAGCGGGGCGCCGAAGGCGAGGCCGGCTTCGACCGTGCGCTGCATCAGAAGCGGATCATCGAGATCATGCAGGATGACGCTCGGCACGAAATCGAGGGTCTTGCCGCCCGAGTGCAGATCCACGACCACGTCGGCCCGGGCGACCAGCTGGTGGTAGACGAAATGCGCGATCATGGGCGTGGGCGAGCCGCCGCGGGCGCCGGGAAAGACGCGGTTCATGTTGCCGCCGTCGATCGGCGAGGTGCGCCTCGCGGCGAGCACCGCCGGATGGTTCATGGTCGCAAGGATCGTGACCACGCCGCGGACCGCTTCGGCCTCGAGCGCCGCGGCGAGCTTCATGAGCGCGATCGGGCCCTCGTATTCGTCGCCGTGATTGCCGGCGAGCAGGAGCAGGCGCGGCCCCTGCCCGTTGCGCACGACGGTGATCGGCACCTGGATCGAGCCCCAGGCGGAGTTGTCGCGCGACCAGGGCACAGTGAGGTAGCCTCGATGCTTGCCGGGCGCATCGAGATCGAAGCTGGCCGTGATCCGGGAGTCTTCCATCAGCCGGAACTCCCGTCGCCAATCACGCGCAGAAACTGCTGCATGTCGACATTGCGACCGGAGATGATCAGGGCGACCCGGAGGCCCTTGAGCGCAACCCGCTCGTGCAGCAACGCAGACACGCCGACCGCAGCGCCACCTTCGGCGACCAGCCGCTCCTCGAAGAACAGATGGCGCATCCCGTCGGCGATCTCCGCCTCGCTCACCAGCAGACTCTCGTCGACGTAGCGACGGCAGAGATCGAACGTCGCCCGGTTGCCCCGCCCGATGCCGCCACCCAGGGAATCGGCCAGGCTCTCCACCTCCTCGACCTCGACCGGATGGCCCGCCTTCAGGCTCTCGTGCATGGCCGCGCCCCGCGCCATGGTGATCCCGATCGTGCGGATCGCCGGGCTCGCGGCCTTGAGGACGAGCGCCACACCGCCGAGCAGGCCACCACCCGAAAGCGGCACCAGGACGGCATCGAGATCGGGCAGCTCCTCAAGCAGCTCGAGCCCGATCGTGCCCTGACCGGCGATGACCAAAGGATCGTCGAACGGCGAGACCGGGACCATGCCCCGCTCGGCCGCCAGCCGGTCGGCGACGAGCTCGGCATCGTCCTGACTGCGGCCGCTGATCCGGACCTCGGCGCCGAGCGCTTCGATCGCCGCCACCTTGTTGCGCGGCACCAGCTCCGACATGCAGACCGTGGCCCGGATGCCGAGGCTCTGGCTGGCGAACGCGACCGCCCGCCCGTGGTTGCCCGTGGACACGGTGACGACGCCGCGGGCGCGCTCCTCGGGGCGGAGCGCCATCAGCTTGTTGGTCGCGCCGCGCAGCTTGAAGGCGCCGGTCTCCTGCAGACTCTCGAGCTTGAGGAAGACCTCGGCGCCGGTCCGCCGCGACAGGCTGTCGGAGCGCAGGAGCGGCGTGCGGCGGACCCGTCCCTCGATCCGGGTCCGGGCGCGGTAGACGTCGCGCAAGGAAAGCTCGGCGTTCGCGGATGGGTCTGGTCTCATTGGACGAGCATCCTGCGTGGCGCCCTGGTCAGCACCTCAGGACCATCCGCGCCGAGCAGCACGGTGTCAGAGACGAAATAGTCGCCGCGACCCGTGCCCATCAGCCAGGAGATGATGTGAAACGCCATACCTTCGCGGATCACGAGATCGCTGTCGTGGCGCAGCCCGCTCACCCGGTTGCCGCCGGTCCAGCTCGGCGGGAAGCCAATGCCGACCAGATAGCCGCAATGGTGTCGGCGGTAGTAGGCGAGGCCCGCCCGATCGACCACGCCCTGCCAGGCGGCGTAGACCTCGCGGGCCAGGGCGCCGGGGCGGAGCGCGTTCAGGACTGCATCGAAGCCAGTGAGGCAGAGCCTCGCCATCCCCTCGCTCGCCGCAGGTACTCTGCCGACGTGCACCAGCCGGCCGAGTGGCGCGTGGTAACGCCTGATGCAGCCCGAGAGCTCGAGAAATACGGCATCGCCGTCTTCGAAAGTTCCCTCGCCCCAGCTCGTGTGTTCCTCGCCAAGCCGCGAGCCCGGGCGAATGAACGGCCCGAAGCCGGGGAACGTGCCGCCCGCTTCGATCATGGCGCGTTGACATTCCGCGGCGACGTGGCGTTCGGTGGCGCCTGGGCGGATGGCGTCGATGGCCGCCCGCATGGCCGCGTCCGAGACCCCGGCCGCAGCGCGCATGCAGCGCTGCTCGGCCGGGCTTTTGACGGCCCGGAGCTGGTCCACGAGGCTCGAGACGTCGAGCCAGATCGCCTCGGGCAGGCTCGCGAAGACCTTCTCGGCGAGCCCGCAGGGCAGGCCCGAGGACCACTTCTCGATGCCGATCCGAGGCCGCTGCGGCGCCCGCTCGCGCAGCCAGCGAAGGGTCACGTCGGCCGCGGTCTCGTTGTCCTCGTGGCCTTCGAAGCGGGCGTTCCGGACCTGGTTGGCAACCGTGACTTGCTCCATCGCGCGCGTGATCAGGACCATCTCGCCATCCTGCGGCAGGATCAGCATGTGCGGCGCGAAGTAGCCCCAGTGATCGAGGCCCGTCAGGTAGTAGATGTTCTCGGGGGTCGACAGCAGGCAAAAGTCGAGCTCGTGCCCGGCCATGGCGGTCCGCACCGCGGCGAGGCGGTCCTCGTATTCCTGCTCGGTGAACGGGAGGTCAGCGGGCATGGTCGAACGCCGGGTCGGGAACCATACTCGGGCTCCGCGAGCGCCCCGAGTAGGTGGGGCTCGGGGGCACTGGCAGTGCCCGCGCCAGCGCCGTCGCGCCGCGCGCCTTGATCATGCGATGGAAGCTCATCGCGATGTGGTTGCGGCGGATGAAGCCGACCGCGCGCGCGTCGTCGCGCTCCATCGCCGCGAGGATGTCGACGATCTCGCTGCGGAAGATCCGCACCTCTTCGCCGAGGTCGATGACCGGCACGCTCTGCAGGAACAGCCTGGCGGTCTGATAGTAGAGCCGCTCGGAGGCGTCGCGCAGCGCCGCATTGCCGATCATCCGGATCAGTTCCTGATGAAACGCCATGTTGATCCGGCTGTACTCGCCCGCATCGGGTTGCGTGGCGAGCCGGTCGAGGCCGCCGAGCAGCGCGCGGACGCGCTCGAGATCGGCCTCGTCCCGCGGCAGCGGGTCGAGCTCGCCGATCAACTCCGCGTGGCGCATGCGCAGCTGGTAAATCTGACGCAGCGTCTCGAGGTCGGGGTTGGTGACGACGGTGCCATGGCCGTGCCGGCTCTGGACCAGGCCCTCGGACTCGAGGCGCGCGAGGACCCGGCGAATCGGCGTTCGCGAGACGCCGAGCTCGCGTGCCAGCTGCTCCTCGGCGAGCCGCGCCCCCGGCGGGTAGACGAGCAGGCAGATGCGCTCGCGCAGCGCGCCATGCATCGCCTCGAATCGGGTCCGCGCCCTGCTCATCGCGTCTCGAGCACGGCGGACAGGAACTGCCGCGTCCGCTCGTTCTGAGCGTTGCCGAAAATCTGCGCGGGCGGACCCTGCTCGGCGATCCGGCCGCCGTAGAAGAAGCAGATGCGGCCCGCGAACTCCTTGGCGAAGCCCATCTCGTGGGTGACCATCAGCATGGTCAGGTTGTGCTCGTCGCCGAGCCGGCGGATGACATTCAGGACCTCGCCGACCAGCTCCGGGTCGAGGGCCGAGGTCGACCTCGTCGAACAGCATCACCTTGGGACGCATGGCGAGCGCGCGGGCGATGGCGACCCGCTGCTGCTGACCGCCCGAGAGCTGGGCCGGATAGTGCGCCGTCTTGTCGCCAAGGCCGACCATGCCGAGGAGCTCGCTCGCCCGTTCCGTCGCCTCGGCCTTGGACAGGCCGAGCACATAAATCGGCGCCTCCATGCAGTTCTGGAGCGCCGTCATGTGCGGGAATAGATTGAAGTGCTGGAAGACCATGCCGATCTTGCTGCGCACCTTGCGCAGATGCCTCTCGTCGGCCGGCACGAGCTCGCCGTTCCTGCTGACGTGGGTGAGCGACTCGCCGTCGACCCAGATAACCCCGTCGTCGATCCGCTCGAGGGTCATCAGCATCCGCAGCACGGTCGTCTTGCCCGAGCCCGACGGGCCGATGATCGCCACCTTTTCGTTCGCAGCGATCTCGAGATCGAGGTGATCGAGCACGGTCAAGGGGCCATAGCGCTTGGTGACCTGATCGAAGCGGACGATGGCTTCCATCCCTCAACCTCCCCGTCTGGCGAGCCGGCGCTCGAGGATCTGGATCAGTCCCGAGGTGAAGAGGCTCATGACCAGAAAGAACACGCCCACCAGGGTGATCGGCTCGAGGTAGCGGAAGGTCTCGGAACCGATGATTTTCGCCTCGGCCAGCAGCTCGATGATGGCGATCACCGAGAGCAGCGGCGTCTCCTTGAAGATGCCGATAAGGTAGTTGCCGAGCACGGGCACGATCGGCGGAAGCGCCTGCGGCAGGATGATGTCGCGATAGGTTCGGTAGCTGCTCAGATTGAGGGCGATCGAGGCCTCCCACTGTCCTCTGGGCACGCCGTCGAGCCCGGCCCGGTAGACCTCCGAGGTGTAGCAGCCGTAGTGGAGGCCGAGCGCGAGCAGCCCCGCGACCCAGGCCGATAGCCGGATGCCGAACTCGGGCAGCACGAAATAGGCGAAGTAGATCTGCACGAGCAGAGGCGTGCTGCGGATGAACTCGACGATCTCGCGGACCGTGACCGCGATCAGCCGACTTTCGCTGCGCCTGAGCAGGGCGAAGGCCAGCCCGATGACCAGAGCCAGCAGATAGCCGATGACGGTCGCCTCCAGGGTGACCACGGCGGCCTTGGCGAGCCGCGGCAGAATCTCCCAGGTGAAGCTCCAGTCCCACATGATCAGGCGCTCCGCCGCTGGATGAGGCCGCGACTGAAGCGCCGCTCCAGCCAGCGCATGAAGGGCGTGATCATGCCTCGTCCGATCAGGTAGTAGAGCAGGAGGACCAGGCTGAAGATCGGCAGCGTGCGGAAGGTCCGCATGTTCTCCGCATTGGCCATGAAGGTGAGGTCGTGGAGGGTGATCAGCGAGACCAGCGCGGTGCCCTTCAACAGCTCGATCAGAAGATTGCCCCAGGGCGGCAGCATGGCGATCACGGCCTGGGGCAGGATCACCCGGCGCATGCGGACGGCGGGCGACATGTTGAGGGCGATCGCGGCCTCGTACTGCCCCCTCGGTACCGCTTGAATCGCGGCGCGCACGATTTCGGCACCGTAGGCGCCGACGTTCATGCCGATGCCCATGATCCCGACCACCATGGCGGGTAGAAAGATGCCGAACTGCGGCAGGACGAAGAACCACCAGAACAGCTGCACCAGAAGCGAGGTGCCGCGAAACAGCTCGATGTAGCCGATCGCCAGGGCCCGGACCGGCCAGACCTTGGACAGCTTGGCGAGGCCAACCGCAACCCCGATCACGATTGCCGCGATCGAAGCGCCAATCGTGATTTCGAGGGTGACGACCGTGCCCTGGAGCAGCGAGGGCAGGAACTCAAGCATGCGATCCGCTCCCCGGTCCCACGCTTCGCTGGGCGATGGTGGCCGGGAGGTTCGTCCTCGTCCGGCCACCGCCGCCGGCGCCAGTGCCGCTAGCCGGCACAGAGCTTGGCTGTCGTCGCCGACGTCGGGGGGCAGCTGCCCCTTGTCGTAGCCAAAGGGTTCGACCAGAGACAGAAATTCGTCGGTGCCGATGAACTTCTTGAGCTCGGCGTTGAAGGCGTCGACGAAGTCCTGGTCGCCCTTGCGGAAGGCGTAGGCCGAGTAGCCCTTGGTATAATCCGGCGGATTGAACGGCTTGGCGAGCTCGACAGCGTCGCCGCCCTTGGCTGCCAGGTCCTTGATCGCAAACACCGTGGCGCTTGCCGCATCGGCGCGCCCGGCCCGGACCGCCTGAAGCATCGCCGCCGGATCGGCGACCTGCATGATCCGGTCCTCGGGGATGCCGGCTTTCTTGGCCCAGTCGACGGTCGAATAGCCGGCGCCGGTGACGAGCACCGTGTCGTCGTTCTTGGCGACGTCCTCGAAGCTGTGCAGATTCTTGGGGTTGCCCTTCTGGACCAGGAACTGCTCCGAGAACTCGCCCATCGGTTCGCTAAAGGCCACCTGCTCGCAGCGCTTGGGCAGGATGAACATGCCGGCGGTGATGATGTCGAACCGCCCGGCCTCCAGACCCGGGATCAGCGAGCCCCATTCGGTCAGCACGCCCTCGACATTCTTGATTCCCATCCGTTTGAGGACCGCGAGCCCGACCACATTGACGAAGCCGTCCATCTTGCCGCCCTCGCCCTGAAATGCGTAGGGAGCCTCGTTGGAGTAGCCGATCTTGATCGTTTCACCGGCTTTGGCCCGCTCGAGGGTGGTTTCGGCACGGGCTCCGGTGACGAACGCAAGCGCGCCGATCAAGGCGAGCGAGGCGGCCCCCAGCAGGCAGCGGCGGGTAGGATTCATGATCGCCTCCCATGGCATGAGTGAGATCGCTCGGGGTCGGCTGCCCGACCCCCGCTGTGGCATGCAGCCTAGAGCGGCGATCGCTCGGATGCAACAGAGGGATACATGTCGGCTAATTCTTTCCTTGCCGACTGGCTGAATCCGGCGTTTCCTGGAGGCTGACGGATGCGCCTCGGCAATGAATTGTATCCTTCATCGGTGAGAGGGGAGGAGTGAGCGATGCGCCAGCGCGACGATCTGGTGTTTGCCATGACCGAGTATGAGGCGCGCCTTGCGCGTCTGCGGCAAGCCATGGCGGCCCGCAATCTCGACGCTTTCCTGGTGACGACCCCCGAGAACCTGTTCTACCTCACCGGCTATCAGACGCCCGGCTATTACTGGTTCCAGGCTCTGGTCGTGCCGCTTGCGGGCGAGCCATTCATGGTGACCCGCCTGATCGAGGATTCCAACGTCCAGACCCGGACCTGGATCAGCGAGAGCCACCCCTATCGCGACCATGAGAACCCGCCGGCGGCGCTCGGCCGGGTCATGGCGCGCTTCGGGCTCGCGAGCGCGCGCATCGGCTACGAGCGGCACTGCTATTTTCTGCGCGCGACCGAGCAGGACGTGCTGTTCGCGACCCTGCCCGAGGCGAGCTTCATTGATGCCTCCGGCCTGGTCGAGGAGCTGCGCCTGATCAAGTCGGAGACCGAGATCGACCTGATGCGCGCGGCGGCACGCACGACCGAGGCCGGCATGCAGGCCGGGATCGACGCGATCGGCGCGGGCGTCAACGAGAACGAGGTCGCGGCCGAGATTCAGGCGGCGATGACGCGGGCGGGCTCCCACTACCCGGCGATCCATCCCTTCGTTGCCTCCGGCTGGCGCGGCGCGGTCGGCCATGCCACCTGGGAGGACCGGGTGATCGAGCCGGGCGATGCGGTGTTCCTGGAGATCGGTGGCTGCCGGCACCGTTACCACGCGGCGATGATGCGCACCGTGATTGTCGGCGATCCCGCGCCGCGCGGTGCGCGCTGCCGAGCGTGTGGTTCAGGATGCCATGCAGGCGTGCCTGGAGACGATCCGGCCGGGCGTGCCGGCCGAGGCGGTCGATCGGACCGCTCGCCGGGTCATCGCCGGCGCGGGGCCCGGGATCGATCAGGGCTCGCGGACCGGCTATTCGATCGGCATCGGCTTCGCCCCCGACTGGGGCGAGGGCCACATCCTGAGCCTGCTCGAAGGCGAGGCGCGACCGCTCGAGCCGAACATGACCTTTCACCTGATCCCATGGGTGCAGGTGCCCGATCTCGCGGGCGTCGGCCTGACCGAAACGGTTCGCGTCACCACATCCGGCTGCGAGACTCTGACCTCGTTCGAGCGACGCTTGTTCACGCGTTGAGGCGTATGGCGGTCGGCCTGCGGGCGCCTGACTTACGGTCTGGCCTTCGACTCTGGCGGGCGCTTCGTCCGCCAGCCGGCGAGGAAGAAGTCGCCAGTTGAGCGCCGCAGATCAGTTCTCGCCAGACACGCGCCCGTTAGTCCATACTTTCTATTGTTGATTTGACATAAAAATCATAACAATGAATAGATAACTAAGAGATATATTCGATCTACCCTAACGTAATCTTTACCTTGGACCGGCAAAAGAGCACTGCGTGCTGCAGCGGCAGTTCGATTTATCTTAATGCGAGTAAAGGTTCGCGCCATGGGTGAACGCAGCGGAAAGCTCATCCAGCAGGTGATCATGCCGATCGCCATACTGGTCGCAGTCGCGATGGCCGTGGTCGTCGCCTTCGTCTGGTTCAGCGCCAAGAACCAGGACCAGATCGCACTGCAGCAGTCGATCGACAGCATCAGAGACGCCATCGCGCGCAAGGCCGATCAGGTCGGCCGGCTCGCCAAGGACTACAGCTGGTGGAACGACTCGGCCAAGAACTTGGTCCTGAGCTTCGACCCCGAATGGGCAGATCTCAACATCGGATTCTATATCTACGATAATCATGGCTACGAGATGAGCTTCGTGGTCGACGGGCAGAACCGCACCATCTACGCTTCGGTCGAAGACAAGCGCGCGGACCCCGATGCTTTCAAAACGCTGTCGCACGGCATCCGGGCCGCTGATCGACGAAGCTCGCGCGGCGCCGACTCATCAGCCTTAGCCGGCATGGCCTCCTCGCGATCGGCGACGATATCGTCATGGTCGGCGTGAGCGCCATGACGCCCGAAGAGAACGCCAGATTCGAGCTGCCACCGGGACCACGCGTCGGTCATGATCTATGTCAAGTGGGTTGACCAGCCATTGCTCGCCTCGATCGCCGAGTCCCTGCCGCTGAAGGATCTGCGCCTCGAGCGCGCGCTGGACCCGTCATGGCCGCGGCTGTCCTGCCGCTGATGGCGCCGGATGCCACCCACTCGGTACGCCTGGTCTGGCGCCCGCATCAGCCCGGCTGGGAGTTCCTGCGCTCGGTCACCCCTCGCTCGCGATCGCGATCGCGGTGATCTCCATCTTCACGTCGATCGTGCTGCGCCACGCGCGCCAGGCGACCGAAACCATCGAGGCGAGCGAGGCGCGGTTTCGCGACGTCGCCGACGCGAGTTCGGACTGGATCTGGGAGACCGACGCCGACCTTCGGCTGAGCTTCCTCTCCGAGCGCTTCGCCACGACCACCGGTGTCCCGCCGAACCTGGTCGTTGGCAAACCGCTGGACGAGTTTTTGCACTCGGCCGAGAGCGCCGAACGCTGGGAGCGGCATCAGGACGATCTCGGGCAAAGGCGCCCGTTCCGCAATCTGCTGTGTCTCTGCGAGGACGCTGCCGGGCGGACCCGGACGCTGCGCGTTGCCGGCAAGCCGGTCGCCGACGACAAGGGCCGCTACCGTCGGCTACCGGGGCACCGCAACCGACATCACGGCGGAGATCGAGGCCGAGCGCCGCGCCCAGTATCTTGCCCATCACGATCCGCTGACCGAATTGCCCAATCGCGAGCTGTTCGGCGAGCGACTCGAGCAGGCCGTGGCCACGGTCAGCCGGCGCGGCGAGATGGCGGCGGTGCTGTGCATCGATATCGACCGCTTCAAGGACGTCAACGACACCCTGGGCCACGGCGCGGGCGATCTCCTGATCCAGAGCTGCGCCGAGCGCCTGCAAGCCTGCGTGCGCGAGACCGACACCGTGGCGCGGATCGGCGGGGACGAATTCGCCATCGTCCAGATCGGCCTCGAGCAGCCCGACGGCGCTCAGAAGCTCTGCCGGCGGGTGATCGAGACCCTCGCCACGCCGTTCGATCTCGACGGCCACGAGGTTCTGGTCACGGCCAGCGTCGGGGTCGCGCTGATCCCGCTGGACGGCTCGATCCCCGGCCGCCTGCTGCAAAACGCCGACATCGCCCTCTATCGCGCCAAGGACGAGGGACGCAACACCTTCCGCTTTTTCGAGGCCGGCATGGATGCCCGGCTGCAGGCCCGCAAGGCGCTCGAGCGCGATCTGCGCCTGGCGCTGGGGCGCGACGAGCTCGAGCTGTACTACCAGCCCAAGATCGGGCTCGCCGGCAACCGCCTGTCCGGGGTCGAGGCCCTGATCCGTTGGCATCATCCCGAGCGCGGGCTGGTGCCGCCCGGCGACTTCATCGGCGTCGCGGAGGAAACCGGCCTGATCCTGGCGCTCGGCGAGTGGGTCCTGCGCCGCGCCTGCGCCCAGGCGACCGAATGGCCCGAGCTGGAGATGTCGGTCAACATCTCGCCGGTGCAATTTAGGCAGCCCGACCTGGTCAACGTCATCAGCAGGGCGCCTGGCCAATTCCGGCCTCGAGCCGCAGCGCCTCGAGGTCGAGATCACCGAGGGCGTTCTGCTCCAGCACACCGAGGCTGCGATGACGACTCTCCGCCAGCTCAAGGATCTGGGCGTGCGCATCGCCATGGATGATTTCGGCACCGGCTACTCGAGCCTGGGCTATCTGCAGAAGTTCCCCTTCGACAAGATCAAGATCGACAAGTCGTTCGTCAGCGCCCTCGAGACCCGCGCCGACGCCGATGCGATCGTGCGCGCCGTCGTTGGGCTCGGCCACAGCCTCGGCATGCTGACCTGCGCCGAAGGGGTCGAGACCGCCGAGCAGCTAACCTTCCTCGAGAGCGAAGGGTGCGACGAAGTACAGGGCTACTACTTCGGCCGGCCGATGGCGGCCGAAGCCTTCCAGCGCCAATTCCTGAAGACTTTGGACGGCGCGGTCGCCAGGGCGCCGCTTCCCGCGACGATGTGATCGCTCCCTGAGCCTGCGGCGCGCGCTGTCAAAGCGACGGCGCGCTGCGACCGGAGCAGATAACCGCATTTTGTCTCGTATTTACTTATAATTGAATAAGTTGCAAGGTAATATATATTTAGAGTAGGCTCATGACGAGGCAAATCGCTCCAACGAAGGGGGATACCGTGAGCGCCAGGAACACGCCCAAGATCGACTTCAAGTTCGCGCTGCGCAAACTGGAAAAGTGCTTGTATGTTTACATCGGCGAAACAGAACACTCGGGTTTCGGCATTTTTGCCGCAAGACATTTCAAAGCCGGGATCATTATCATTGCAGACGAAGACGGCGACTACTACGACAACGCGATGAGTTATGATGAGGTGATCCAGAATGGTTACGACATCGTTCAAGACTGTATTCAGGTTGGGCCTGATCTCTACAATCTGCCAAATGGCAACCTCGACGACATCATGAACCACTCCTGCGACCCGAACTACCGGCCTTCGTCTGACGCGCGAGGGCTATCAGATCGTTGCGCTGCGCGACATCGCGCCGGGCGACGAACTGACCTACGACTACTCGACCTACATCAGCGGCAAGCGCGAGAGCCTCCATTGCCGCTGCGGCACGCCGAAATGCCGGGGCATGATCGGCAGCTTCGGCGCCCTGCCCGCGGAGTGAGGCGGCGCTATCTGGACCTGAGTGTGTCGGCGCTTTCGCTCGCGGACGCGGGGCCGGAACCGACCGCATCGAGCGCCTAGCAGTCGACTCTCGGCGGCCACATTGGCTCTGGGGCGGATGCATCACGGCGAGCGGCGCCAGCCGGTTGGCTCACGCCATTGGACCGCCTCGTGCCACTTCGCCCTGCATCGCTGCGACCTTCTCGGCCGCCAAGGTGGTGCTGTACACGCTCGGCACCACGCTGTTCCTGGCGCGCGAGGGGCCGCAGCGATGCCGCTGTTCTTCGTCGTGCTCGCTGTGACCGCGATCCTCCTGTCTCGCGTCTGTTCTCCGGGGTCGTCGACCGGCTGCCGGGGATGCAGGCTGTTCCGGCTGACGATGCTCGCCACGCTGGCTCTGGCGCGCTGGCCCTGCGCGCGCTGCTCGTCCTCGACGTGCCCGCCATCTACTTCGTCGTGCTGGCCAGCGCCCATGTCTACGACATCGTCACCGACATCGTGTTCTGGGTGGTCGCCGCTGCCTACTTCGACCAGCTTCGAGCTGCGGCGCGCGACCGCCTTCGCTGCATGTCGCGCTGGCCGCGGGCGGCGTCGCCGGCGGAGCGCTCGCCGGCACGCTTTCGCAGCTCGTGCCGCCCGAGGATCTGCTGCTCGGTGCTGCCGCCGCTCGGCTTGTTGATGATCGCGCAACTCGAGTTCGCCGAGCGCCGGCTACGGGAGCTGCTCGACGGCGACGAGCCGCAGCCCGAGGGCGGCGGCCTCCAGGCGATGAGGCTCCTGCCGCGCCTGGTCGCGACGCCACCCGTTGATCCTGCTCCTCGCGCTCAACTCGCTGATGCTCACCGTGCTTTATGGCGCTGTCGGAGTATCTGTACTTCACGGTCTACGCGACCGCATTTCCCGGACGAGACGCGATCTGCGCAGCGTTCCTGGCCACCATCTTCGCCGTCGTTCCAGGTCCTGGAGTTCCTGCTGCTCTATGCCGTCACCCGGCCGCTGCATCGAACGGGCCGCGCCGCTGCTGCGCAATCTGGTGTTCCCCTCGACCTCGCTCGCCTGCCTCGGCGCCCTCGCCGCTCACCCCGAGCCTGCCGGCCGCGATCGCCGCGCAGATCAACGCCGAGGCGGTGTCGAACGCGATCTTTGAGCCGGTCAACAATGCCAATTACGGCGCCCTGCCCTTGGCTTTCACGGTCGCATGCGGACCCTCGCCGACGGCATCTTCTATCCGGGTGGCATGGCGCTGGCCGGCCTGATGCTGCTCTTCGTTCAGGATCAGCTCGCCACGTTGCAGGTCACCTTCATCGCGATCACCTTTGCGCTCCTGTTCGTCGTTCAGAATGTCGGCGTCGGAGTGATCTTTCTGCCGACGTTGCTGCGCAATCTGCGCTCCGGCATCGTCGACTTCGCCGATCTGCCACCCAGCCTCGAGGCTTCGGTCTCGCCGGGAACACCGATTCGCGAGCTCCTGCAGAGCGACGATCCGGGCGCGCGATCGATCGGGCTCGACCTCGCCGATCGCCTCGATCCGGCGACGATCCTGGCGGAGCTGCCAAGGCTGGCGCCCGGCGCCGATCGGGCGACGCGGCGCGTGCTCGCAGGCGCGCTCGTTCGCGCGCCCAGCGCCGAAATCGCGCGGCCGCTCGACGACCTGCTGGACAGCCCCGACGAAGCGGCCCGCCTGGTCGCGCTCCAGGCCAAGCTCGCGCGGCGGGAGGCGATCGATCAATCCCGGGCGGAGCGACTGGCGCGCTCGCCGAGCCGAAGCGTCGCCATCCTCGCTCGCCTCGCCGCGCGCAGGCCGGGCGATGCCGTTGCCGGCGCGCCGGCCGACCTTGCCGAGTGGTCGCGCGACTCCGAGGTCGCCGCCGATCTGATCGATGCGCTGGCCCAGGCCGGGCGGGCCGATCTGGCAGGTCTGCTGATCGCCGTCGTCGAGGTCGCGCCGCTCGAGCAGCAGCGCCGCGGCCTGAGGTCGCTCGCCGAGACGGTCATGGCGCCGAACGCGAGTGCGGCCGACCTGGCCCGGCGGCTGGCGACGCACCCCGATGCGACCCTGCGCGCCGAGGCAATCGCTCTCCTCGGCGCCCTCGCCACTTCGCCCGCGGAGCTCGAACCGCTCGGCGCGGCGCTCGGCGATCCGAGCCGCCTGGTGCGCAAGCGCGCGGCCGATGCCCTGGCCGCGCACGGCGACGTGGCGATCGACATCGCACAGGCGCGGCTGTCGACAGCCCGATCGGAGGTCGCCGAGGCGGCGATCCAGGTTCTCGGCCAAATCGGCTCACGGCGTGCGCGCGCCGTCCTCGCCGCCTCGCTCCAGCCGGTCTACCGACAGGTCAGGCGCAATCTCGACTGGCTGCAACGCCTGCCGCCTGCGCCGGAACGACGCGCTTGGGCTGCCCTGGAGTTTGCCCTCCTCGACCACAATCGTCGCATCGTCGACCTCGTGATGAACGTCCTGGCCGCCCTGGGTGAGAAGCGCTCGCTCGCGCTGCTGCGGCGGGCGCTTGCCGCCGGCGACCAGCGCACCCGCGCCAACGCGCTCGAGGCTCTGCTGTCCCTGCCCTACCGGCGCTTCGTCCGACCGCTTCTGCCGCTCCTCGAGACCGCCGGCGGCGCCGGCCGTCACGGCGACGACCGCGTTATCGCCCGCCGCCGCTACGGAAATTCTCACCGCCGCCGCGCGCGCGGACGATCCCTGGGTTCGCGCCGGCGCCGCTTGCACCGCAAAGGCCTTGCGCGCAACGCACGCGGAAACCCGCGGGCCGGCTGACCTGCAACTCCAACCCAACGCGCCGGCATCGGCATGTCTCAAGGACGCCGCGGCGACACCGACGGAGCTCGAGATGGAGCGGGTCCTGTTCCTGAAGCAGCTGCCGCTGTTTCGCTATCTGCCACTCGACACCCTGCTCGCCGTGAACCGGGTTCTGGAACGCCGCCAGTACCTCGCCGGCGAAGCGATCATCGAGGCGGGCACGCGCTCGGACCATTTCTGCATCGTCGAGACGGGTGCGGTCGACATGGCAGCGGAAAACGGCGCCGCCGAGCGCCTGGTCGCGCCGGCCTGCTTCGGTGAGCTGGTTCTGGCCGACGAACGGCCACCATCGCCGCGCGTGGTGGCTGCCGACGACTGCGTCCTGCTCCGCCTGCATCGGATCGTGTTTCACGATCTCAGCCAGGAACATCCGGAGATCCTCCTGGAACTGTCCAAGCTCCTCGCCCGCCGGCTGCGGCACATCCAGGACCAGGCCAGTCCTGGCACCTGATTGCGGCTCAGCGACTTCGGCGGCGAGCCGACGAGATCCGCCGCCTGCTAGGTCTCAGCCAGCGGTTCGATACGCAGCCGAAGGTCGGGGGTGACCTCGAACACCGAGCGCTCGGGGACCTCCTGCCAGGCCTCCGCCGTGATCGGCTCCGAGGCGATCACGAGGGCGCGGTAGCTTTCGGGATCGTGCCCGGCGGCGTGGCGGCGGCCGCAGACCGGGCAGTCGGCGAGGCCCCGGACCTCGAGGCAATGCAACGTGCGCTGCCAGCGACTGCCGAGCATGCGCTCGCCGTCGGTCAGCAGCACGTTCAGGCCGAGCCGGGGCTGGGAGCCGACCCCGCGGCACCAGGCGACGACGCGCTCGAGCGCCGCCTTCAGGCTCTCGAGCAGAGGGCGAGCGGGCGCGTCGTCGTGGGTCGAAAGGATCAGCTGGAACAGATGCTCGCTGTCGGTGGCGCCTTGGATCGCGGCCCGCCGCGCCGGGCTGATTGCGCCCAGGACCTGCTCGCGCAGGTCGGCGAAATAGGGCACCGTGCCGTTGTGCACGAAGGTCCAGCCGTCGTGCTCGAAGGGGTGCGTGTTCTCGAAGCGCACCGTACCGACCGTCGCGCGCCGGACGTGCGCGAGGACCGTAGCGGCGTCGACCCGGCCCGCGGTCGCCCGGAACTCGTCGCCGTCGTGCGCCGCCCAGGGCTTGCGTTCCAGCCAGAAGCTGTCGCCGGCATACGCGGCGATACCCCAGCCATCGGCGTTCTCGAAGCCGTGCAGATCCTGCCGGCTCTGCGCCAGGAGCGAGTTCGCCGCGTGCACCAGATGGCACTCGACCCGGCTTGGCCGGCTGGCACGTAACCCATAGAGGCGGCACATCACAGCACCTATGAACCGGTGATCGGCGGGCCGGGTGCCCGCCGCGCGGCCCTCAGCGTCGGCCCCGCCGACCTCAGCCCGATCGGCGAGCCCCCGTCAGCGGATCTGGATCAGCGGCGCGCTCAGGACGCCCGGCGTGAGCGCGTTCAGCCATTCTCTGAACCCGCCGAGCGCGAAGGGCGATGTGGCCGAGACTAGCTGCAGCACCTCCTGCCAGGGCGAGCGCGGTGGCGGGAAGGGACGCAGTTCGACCGCCTGCTTGGGGTCGACGCCGATCGCCTCTTTGGTCAGCTCGAGCGCCCGCGCGAAGCCGCCGAGCTCGTCGACGAGACCGAGCTCCTTGGCCTGGGCGCCGGTCCAGACCCGCCCCTCGGCCACCTTTTCCACCGCGGCCTCGGGCATCCGGCGGCCGCGCGCCACGCCCGCGACGAAGGCACCGTAGATCCGATCGAGAAAGCTTTCGAGGCGTTCGCGGCCCTGCGCGTCGAAGTCGACCGTCATGCTCCACATGTCGGCGTTGGCGCCACGCTGCACCTGGCCCCAGTTGACCCCGATGTCGTGCCAGAAATCCTTCAGCACCAGCTTGCCCGCGAGCACCCCGATCGAGCCGGTGAGCGTGGCCGGATCGGCGACGATCTTGGACGCATCCATGGCGATCCAATAGCCGCCCGAGGCGGCGAGCCCGCCCATCGACACGATGACCGGCTTGCCCTGCTCGATCGCACGCCGGACCTGCCGACCGATGGTCTCCGAGGCGACCACCGAGCCGCCGCCCGAGTCGATCCGGAACAGGATCGCCCGCACGTCGGGATCCTCGATCGCTGCCGATAGCGCCCCCGCCACGGTATCGCCGCCCATGATCCAGCCACTGGCCGGCCCGTAGTCGCTGTCGCCGCTCTGGATCTGGCCGACGCCGTGGATCAGGGCGACCACCGGGGCGCCACGCGGCGGTCCGGCCAGCGCACGGGCGTAGTCGGTGAGATCGATCAGCTCGCTGCCCTGACCGGCCTGACGCTTTGCCTGTTCGGTCACGTCGTCCCAGTAGCTTAGGCCGTCGACCAGATGCTCGTGCTCGGCCTCCTCGGCCTCATAGGGCCCGTGGTCGATCAGCCAGCCGACCCGGGGCGCATCGAAGGCCCGGCCGCCGCCGATGCCGTCCCGGATCTGCTGGTCGAGGGAGTTGGCGAGCGAGTTCAGCGACTCGAGGTGTGCCGGCGTCAGGGTCGAAATCGGTGAACATGTCGGCCGCCGTCTTGTAGGCGCCGCGCTTGTCGCCACTCGGCTCCGCGCCGATCTTGTCGAGCAGTCCACGCAGAAGCGGGGTCTCGATCAGAATCCCGGTGAGCCCGAGCGCGCCGAGCGGCTGCAGTTGGATCTGCTCGAACGCGGTCGCCAGATAGTAGCCCCGCGTTCCCGGGCCGAACTCGCCGAAGCTTTCGGAATGGGCGTAAGCGAACTTGCCGTGCTCGCGAAACCGCGCAATTGCGGCGCGCAGCTCCTGGGCCTGCGCCAGGCCTGGTCCCTCGCCGCTGAGCCGCGCCACCAGACCCCGGACCCTGGGGTCGTTGCCGGCCTGGTCGAGCGCCAAGACGACATCGCTGAGCGTCGGCGCCACCGGCAGGCCGAGCACGCTCAAGGGTTGCGTGGCGGCCACCTCGTCGAGGCCGCCGCGCAGATCGACGGTCAGCACGATCCGCGCCGGCAGGCTCGGGGCGTGCGGCACCAACCGCCAGGCCAGGACCGCGACGCCGCCCGCAGCGAGCAGCGCAAGCGCGCCGATCGTCGCGAGAAAGCCAACCAGAAACCGCCGCATGGCTCAGGCCGCGAGACGGCGCTGGCCGCGCCGCTCGCTCGCCGTCCTGAGCTGGCCGCAGGCGGCCATGATGTCCTGCCCGCGCGGGGTCCGGACGGGCGAGGCATACCCCGCCCGGCTGACGACCGCGGCAAACGCCTCGATCCGCTCCGGCGGCGAGCAGCGGTAGGGCGCACCCGGCCAGGGATTGAACGGAATCAGATTGACCTTCGCCGGGATGCCGCGCAGCAGCCGGACCAGCTCCCTGGCGTCGGCCTCGCTGTCGTTGACCCGATCGAGCATGACGTATTCGAAGGTGATCCGGCGCTCGGGCCCGGCATAGCGCCGGCAGGCATCGAGCAGCTGGCCGATGTTCCACTTGCGATTGATCGGGACCAGCTGATCGCGCAGCTCGTCGCGCACCGCGTGCAATGAGATCGCCAGCCCGACCCCGAGCTCGCGGCCGCAGGTCTCGATCTTGGGCACGATGCCGGAGGTCGAGAGCGTGATCCTGCGCCGTGCGAAGGCGAGGCCGTCGGGGTCCATGGCGATGCGCAGCGCCTGCGCCGTCGGCCCGTAGTTGAGCAGCGGCTCGCCCATGCCCATGACCACCAGATGGCTGAGCTGACGCGGGCCTGCAGGCGTCGGCCACTCGTCGAGCGCATCGCGGGCGACCAGGATCTGGCCCAGGATCTCGTACGCGCGGAGATTGCGCACCAGCGGCATCGTGCCGGTGTGGCAGAAGGTGCAGCTCAGACTACAGCCGACCTGGGTCGAGATGCAGAGGGCGCCGCGGTCCACCTCGGGGATGTAGACGGTCTCGACTTCCTGCCGGTCGCCAAAACGCAGCAGCCATTTGCGGGTGCCGTCGGCCGAGCGCTGTTCGGCGACGATCTCCGGGCGGGCGATGTCGTACGCCCCGGCGAGGCGCTGGCGCAGGATTGCCGGCAGCGTGGTCATGGCGGCGAAATCTCTGGCGCCCCGATGGTACAGCCAGTGCCAGAGCTGGCGCGCCCGCATGGCGGCGACCCGCTCGGGCTCGCCCAAGGCACCGAAGATCTGCGCCAGTTCGGCAGGCGGCAGGCCGATCAGGCTCGGTCGAGGATCCTCGGCGCCGCGCGGCAGGCTCGGGGCGCGAGTTGCGCTCATGCGCCGATCAGGACGTCGAGCCGGAGCAGGCCCCGGCCATGGCGTCGTAGGCTGCCGAGAAGCCGAGCAACGAATAGGTATCGAGGGAGTAGGTGCCCTTGCTCGACGTGCCGCGCACGGTCATGTCCGTGCCACGCTTCATGGCGCTGATCAGCTGCTTGTCGTCCTGCTCCTTCGGCGTCCAGGCATGCTCGCCGCGGGTGAACATCGTGAACTTGTCCTTACCGACCTCGACCTCGACCTCGCTGCCGTCCATGAAGGTGTAGCCCGGTTGAACGCTCACCTCGTAGGCCACCCGCGGTCCGGGTCGCCGGGTGACCAGGACCGCCACGCTGCCGCGGCGCGTGTAGTTGCCCTCCTGCTTCTTCGGCTCGCTGGCGATGTAACAGATCGCCTGGTCACCGTCCTGAAACTTGTAGACGTTCCAGTCGCGGTGGCTGCCGACGAATTGCGGCACAGGGGGCTTGGGCTGGCCCTGGTCTTCCTGGGCCTGGACACTGGCGGCTGCGCCGACGCCAAGGAAGGCAATCAGAAGTAGGTTGGTGAACGAGGTTCGTGTCCGTCTGCTCATGATCTCTTTCGGTCAGTTCCCGCCGATGGTCGCGCGGCCCGTTATGTCGGAAAACCGACCGCAAAAGCAAGGTCTCTCATGCCGCGACGTCGGCCACGCCCGCGTCTCCGACGCACGAGACGTCGGCGGCCTGGAGGTTGATCCGAACCAGATCTAGGATGAACCGGGCCGTCCACTAGTCAGGTTGGGGGAACCACGCGCCATGGTAAAGAATTCCAGCGAGCTGATCGCGGAGGCGAACGCCCAGGTCCAGACGCTCTCGGTCGAGGACGCCAGGGCGCTCCTCGGCAGTGACGACGTGCAGTTCGTCGACGTGCGTGAGGCCCAGGAGTTCGCCCAGGGCAAGATTCCGGGTGCCCTGCACGCGCCGCGCGGCCTGCTCGAGTTCTACGCCGACCCCTCGAGCCCGGCGCACAAGCCGGAGCTGGCCTCAGGCAAACGCCTCGTGCTGTACTGCGGCTCCGGCGCGCGCTCCGCGCTGGCGGCCAAGACGCTCAAGGACATGGGCATCGAGCGGGTCGCCAACATGCTCGGCGGCTTCCGCGCCTGGCACGGCGCCGGCGGCCCGATCGAGCGTTAGCTGTTGTTGCCACCAGGTGGCTTTGCGGCGCCGGCTCCGAGCATCTGGAATGGCGGCCCCGCTATCTCTGGCCGCTCGAGGTTGCGTTCATCGGCCGCAGGAAGGTTCAAACTCCGCGCTTGCATCGAGGGCCTGCCCGCCTAGCTTCATTCGGGCACGACGAAGCGGCTCGAGCGCGGGCCAGGATCAGCGATCGGGCATGCCTCAGAAAAAGGCGATGGCAACGGCCGCGCCGCGAGACGAGAGACGGGGCGCGGTGCCTTCGGACGCGACGGCGGGGCGACCGGTGGTGCGGGCCCAGGCGGTGCCAAGGCAAAGGAACCGGATGCTCGCCTTCGTGCTCGCGAGCGTTGTCGCCCTGGTCTTCGTGACGGTCGTGGCCTTGGTCGTCCTGTTCCACTATGCCGAGATTCATCACACGCTTGCGAGCCCTTG
Organism: uncultured Alphaproteobacteria bacterium; assembly: GCA_963815435.1. Taxonomy (GTDB): domain Bacteria; phylum Pseudomonadota; class Alphaproteobacteria; order Geminicoccales; family Geminicoccaceae; genus DATAOG01. Next base: position 78,385 of record CAWFGZ010000026.1, on the reverse strand, counting down.
ACGATCTCGTCCCGGTGGCGCCGCCATCCGGACGGTCGATGCTGCGGCGTCATGTGCTGGGATGGATCGTTGCAGGAATTGCCCTCGCCCTGCTGGCGGGCTGTGACCGCAGCGACCGATGGCATGCGTTCGACGTCTCGGGCAGCTCGCCGCCGCTCGCGCTCACCATGACCCGCGCCTCCGACGGGCAGCAGGTGACCGCCGGCCGACTACCGCGGCCGGGTCGTGATGCTCTACTTCGGCTACACCTTCTGCCCGGACATCTGCCCGACCACGCTTGCCAACGTCGCCGAGATCCTGAACCAGCTCGGACCGGAGGCGGAGCATGTCCGCGTCCTCTTCGTCACCGTCGATCCGGATCGCGACACCGCGCCCGTGCTCGCGGCCTACGTCAAGAACTTCGCGCCGCAGATCGAGGGCCTGCGCGGCACTCCGGACCAGCTCGAGGCGCTGGCGCGGCGTTACCGCATCGCCTATTCCGTGACCCCCGAGACCAAGGATCACCCCTACGAGGTGACCCACAGCTCGGCGATCTACGTCTTCGACGCTTCCGGTGCGGCCCGCCTGCTGGTGTCCTCGCTCGGGACCGCCGAGCCGGACGTGGCCGGGACCGCGGCCGATCTGAAGCAGCTCGTGGAGGAGGCGAATCCGCCTGGATGGTTCGCCCGGCTGCGGCAATGGCGGTGAGGAGCTATTTGCCAGTGGCGCCGCGTACCGGGAAGCTCTCGGTGATCGTGCCGCCATCGGCGAAGCGGAGCGTGACCGGGACCGACTGTCCGGGCGTCACCTCCTTCCCGGGGGTCATGCACATGAGATGATAGCCGCCGGGCGCGAATTGCACCTTGCCGCGCGCGGGAACGGCCACGCTCTTCACCATCTCCATCCGCTCCAGTCCGTTCTCGCTGTACGCTCCGATGCAGCATGATCGAGCCGCAGGCGGGCGACGCGGCGCCGACCAGGGCCAGCGGCTTGTCGGTCCCGTTGGCCAAGGTGAGATAGCCCGCGGCGGGCCGCGAGGGGAGCACCAGACGCAGCCACGGATCGCTCACGGTGAGGCCGGGCTCCGCGGCCCATGCCGCCGGGCCCGCCGCCAACGCGCCGACGAGGGCGCAGAGCAGCAGCAGCAGCGCGCCGCCGCTCGGTCTAGAGACCGGTCCAGCGGCTTGCGAGCCGCGCCATGCCAGAATCGTCATCGGTCACGCCCTTTGTCGTTTCCTCGGAGATTCGGAGCGCGTTCAGCACCAGCAAGAGGGCCATCACGCTCATCATCGCCGGCGGAATCCAGATCACGATGCCGCCGACGTGCTGGTCGGCAAGCGCGCCCATGGAGGGAAACAGCCGGCCGCAGAGATCGTAGTAAGGGTAGAGGTCGCGCTCGGCCAACGCGATCGGCGCCCCGAGCATGATCTGCGGGAACATGACGCCCAGCGCGAGCGCCGCGCGAACGCCAAAGGACACGCGCGCCGGCGGCTTTGGCCGCGGGTCCAGCACGAGAGACCAGAACAGAATGCCATCGAGGACCATGCTCCAGTTCATCAGGGCATAGAGGCGCGGGTCGAGCATCGCCCGGAAATGCACCCAGGGAATGAGCCAGAAGTAGAACAGCCCGACGAACAGGAAGGCCGCCACCACAGGCTGCTGCAGAATTCGCAGCGCCATGGCGACGGCGCGGCTTTCGATCACCTTTTGCGCCCGAATCGGCATGCCCCGCTTGATCGTTGGCCCGGCACAGCCGAGCGCAATCAGCAACGGGCCGAGATGGTGCATCGCCACGTGCTGGACGCGGTTCAGGAAGAACATGTGCTGCGACCAGTACTCGAAGCGCGTCTGCAGCACCGCGTAAATCGCGACCAGGCCGACCAGAAAGGCAACGCGGCGTGCCACCGGCGGCCGCTCACCCGGCGGCGCGAGCGCCAGGCCGCGGCAGAACCAGAGGAGGATGAGGGCCGTCGCCAGATACTCGGGCGCCGAGAAGTCCCAGGGCGCCCAGACGGGCATCAGCGTCGGATGGCGGGCGCAAAGCCAGAACAGCAGCGCGCCCAGCGCGAGGATCGCAGCATAGGCAGCGCGTGCTCGGCCCGCACCTGCCCCGTCCGCCGGCACCCTGATCGTGCATGCTCGATCAGCGGACCCCTTGCGCATGCTCTTGTGTCGGCGCTGCCGCGCCGCGGGTCAAAGCGCGAAACGACGCAGGACGCGGCCTCCGCAGCCCGACGCCTGAAAGGCCAGGGGTCGCCGCTGTGGTTCTAACCGGGCGTTCACCCTGGTCTGATAGGATGGTCATAGCCATAGAAGGACGCGCCCATGCTTGGTCTCGCTCCTACGCCCAATGGCGCAACGCTCGCAGCCCCCGACGTCTACAGCGCACGCGTCAACGGCGCTCTGCTCGCAGGCCTCGGCATTTCCGCTCTGCTGCTGCTCGCCCTCGTGCCGGCGACGTTCGGCGCCGGTTGGCTGCTCGCGGCGCTGATCGGCGTGCCGCTCGCAGCGGCCGGCCTCTTCGGGGTGCTGATCGGCTACGTCGGTCTCTCGACCCGGATCGAGATCGCTCCGGAGGGCCTCACGGTTTCCGCCCCGGGCTGGCGGGCCTGCCCCTTTCCGCCCGTACGCGAGGTCCGGCTTGGCTGGCAGGATCTGCACGCCATCCGCCACCGCACCGAGATCTACCGCCTCGGTGCCTTGCCCTTCCGCCTGCCGCTCGAGGTGTATGCCATCGACACCAGCCGCGGCCGGCTCCTGTTCGGCAGCTACTATCTCTGGGAACTCGACGCGGTGCTGATCGATCTCACCAACCGCGCCGACTGCCCATGGCATGAAGACGGCACGGTGGAGGCGGGCCTGTTCCACACGCTGCGTCACGGTCCGCCGCTCTGGCCGTCCGCCGACGCGACCGCCTGATTTGCGCCACGTCTGACGAAGTTCGAGCGCCGACGCTGGCAGCGCCAGCCCAATGCCCCCATACTTCTGGAACAATTCGATGCTTCTGGAAGGAGTGGCAGGGCGATGGCGAGCCCGCATCGACGTCTCACGCGGCGGCGTCTCATGGCATCGGCGACCGCGCTCGGCGCGCTCGCCGGCCTGCCGCGGGGTGCCCTGGCCGCCTTGCTGGCGACCCCGCAGCAGACCGAGGGGCCGTTCTATCCGCTCGAGCTGCCGCTCGATTCCGACAACGATCTGATCCAGATCGTCGGTCACCGGGAGCGGGCCAGCGGGCACCATCCTGCATCTGGGCGGCCGCGTGCTCGATCCGGACGGCCGGCCGGTGCGCGGCGCCCGGGTCGAGATCTGGCAGTGCGATGCCTTCGGCGTCTATCACAACTCGCGCGATCGGCGCGGGCCCGCCGATCCCAATTTTCAAGGCTTCGGCGCGACCAGCGTGAACGAGGACGGCGCCTGGCGCTTCCGCACCATCGAACCGGTCCCCTACCCCGGCCGCACGCCGCACATCCACTTCAAGGTGAGCGGCCCCGGCTTCGAGGCGCTGACCACGCAGATGTACGTCGCCGGTCAGCCCCTGAACGCCCGGGATTCCATTTACCAGGCCTTGCCCGAGCCAGCCCGAAAGCTGGTGACGGTGTCGCTGATTCCCGCCCCTGACCTGGAGCCGGCCGCGAAGTCCGGCGCCAAACGCGCCGCCTTCGACATCGTGCTCGGCCTGATCACCTGAGCCCCGTGCTCCGGCGAGCAATGCGGGCGAAGTGAAATACAGCTTCCAGCTGAGGGCCGTTCCGAACTAAAATTGTCCGACGTGATGACAGCCGGCCGGTCAGCCGAGACGGCAGCGGTCGCAGTCCTGTCATCGCGCTCAGGGAGACTTTGACGTCGGCGCCGAGGCCGGTCGGCCGGCGCAAGAGCAATGCGCCACCTTGCCGTACCGGGCAACAGCGCCGAGGCAACAAGGGAGAGGTTACATGAACGGCCTGAAACTCGCCGCCAGCGCATTGACCCTCGCGACGCTGGGTGGGCTGGCGCTGCCGCCACCGGCCACGGCCGAGGAAGTCACGCTGTCCTTCTGGTCGCGCGCCGACCGCTCGGGTCCGCTCCGGACCGGCAACATCGTCGAGGCCGCCAAGCAGCTCAACGCCATGCTCGCCGCCTCGGGGTCGGCCACGACCGTCAAGCTCAACGTCCACGAGGGCAACGCCAAGGGCTACGACGACGACGCGCTGCAGCTGCTCCAGGCGTGCGCCGTCGACCAGTGCCCGGACCTGTACGTCGCCGCCCACGAATGGGTCGGCGAGTTCGCCAAGGACGGCTACGCGATGAACATGGAGAAGTTCATCGCCGACAACGACTGGGCCTTCAAGGACGTCATCCCGGTGCTATGGGACTCGACCAAGTACCAGGGCGAGCGCTACGCCATCCCGCAGGACACCGAGATCCGCATGTTCTTCTACAACAAGGACATGCTGCGCAAGATCGGCAAGGACGAGGCGTTCATCGAGTCGATCCCGCAGAAGGTCGATTCGGGCGAGATGACCATGGCCGACTTCGGCGAGCTGACCAAGGAGGTGGTCGACAAGGGCGCCGCCCAGATGGGCCTCCTGCACCGGCCGAACGTCGGCCCCGATTACATCATGACCTTCGCCGCCTTCGGCGTGAAGTTCATGGACGAGAAGACCGGCAAGCTGCTGCTGCCGCGCGCCGAGATGGAAAAGGCGCTCGAGTGGTTCGACTGGATGGCCCGCAACGGCGCCACGCCCGAGAACAACACCGCGATGTCCTGGGACGACATCGAGGCGGCGTTCAAGCAGGAGAAGGCGTTCGCCTTCCACCACGGCATCTGGGACATGGCCTGGATGCTGGGCGATGGCCACGACGCCACCTGGCCGACCGAGCAGGCCGCCTTCTTCCACAAGATCGGCTGGATCAACGCGCCGGCGGGCGAGAAGGGCGGCCATCCGGCCAACCTCTCACACCCGATCGTCTACGTCGTGAACCCCAAGTCGGCACACGCCGACCTCGCCGCCCAGATCATCGCGATCGCGACGCTGCCCTACTACAACATCCAGCACGCGGTCACGACCTACCACCTCGGCATCCTGAACGGCGAGCAGAGCATGCCGGCCTACGTGGAGGCCTGGCCGCTGCACGCCGCGAGCCCGTTGCTCGAGTCCACGACCTTCATTCCCAACCACCCGGACTTCGGCACTTACAACGGCATCCTCTACAAGGGCCTCCAGGGCGTCGAGACCGGACGGTTGAGCCCCAAGGATGCGGTCGCGTTCCTCGAGGACGAGATGACCTCCCAGCTCGGGGACAAGGTCGAGGTGGTCGACAGCGTCACGCAGTAGGCGCGCCAGGGGCGGGGGCCTGCGCTCCCGCCCCTTACCGCTGAGACGCCCGCCGATGCCCGCCAGCACCCACGCCGCGGCGCTCCGCCGCCAGCGGCTCAACATGCTGATCTTCCTCGGACCGGCCGCTGTCCTTCTTGTGGGGTTCTTCATCGCGCCGGTGATCATCGACGTCGTGATCGCCTTCACCGACATGGGGCGCAATCTCCAGGTGACGACGTTCACCACCGCCAACTTCGAGCGCATGCTCGGCGGCGACACCCGGCTGGCCTCGGTGCTGACCGTCACGCTGGTCTACATCCTCGGCACGCTCGCGATCTTCAACGTCACCTTCGCGCTCGTGCTGGCGCTGGTCACGACCGCGGTTCCCGCGCGCTCCGGCGCCTTCTTCCGGGCGATCTGGCTGTTGCCGCGGATGAGCCCCTCGGTCGTCTACGCGCTGCTCTGGACCTGGGTGATCTCGCCGACCGACTACGGCCTGCTCAACCAGTTCATGAGCCTCGCCGGCCTGCCGTCGGTCGACGTCCTGAACGACGCCCCCTGGGCGCTGATCATCGTCGCCAACGGCTTCATCGGCGCGTCCTTGGGCATGATCATCTTCACCTCGGCGATCCGCTCGATCCCCGAGCACCTGTTCTTCGCGGCGCGGGTGGACGGCGCAGGCGGCCTCGCGATCGTCCGCTACATCACGCTGCCGGCGATCCGCTGGCCGTTGTCGTTCGTCACCATCTACCAGGCGCTCTCGCTGCTGGTGAGCTTCGAGTACATCTGGCTGATCACCGACGGCGGCCCCTTCTACGACACCACGGTCTACGCGCTCTACGTCTACAAGCGGGCGTTCGGCAACGGCCAGTACGCCTACGGGGCGGCGCTGGCGCTCGGGCTCGTGGTGATCGGCATCGCCGCGGCGCTGCTGATGTGGCGCTTCCTTGACATGCGCTCGCTCCTGCAAAAGCCCCGGATCGAGGTCCAGTGAGCGCGACGGCCACCGCCATCGCCAAGGACGCCGCGCACTGGCACTCGGTGGTCGAGCGGGCCAAGGTTCGGCGGCGCTGGACCAACACGCTGGTGTACGCTTTCCTGATCCTCGCTTCGCTGCCGATCATCATTCCCTATTTCTGGCTGTTCACGGTCGCGTTCTCGGCACGCGGCGGGACCAACACCTACGTCCTGTGGCGCACGATGGCGATCATCGTTCCGGCGCTGTTTGCCTGGTGGATTCTGCGCCTCAACCTCGAGAGCGCGCGTCATCTGCGGCTCGCGCAGGGGCTGCTCGGGCTCGGCACGCTGATGGTTCTGGCCATTCTGACCGGCCCCTACCTGCACCTCGACAACTGGCGCTTCCTGTGGAACCCGAATTTCTCCGCCGGCATCAACTATGGCCCGGCGAGCGTCGGGGCCGCGCAGTTTCCTTCGGTCTGGGTTGCGTTTCGCAACTCGCTGGCGCTGGCGCTCAGCGTGACCGCGATCGTGGTCACGGTCGCCACGCTCGCCGGCTACTACCTGTCGCGCTTCGCTTTCGCGGGCCGCGAGGGGGTGCTCAAGGGGGTGCTGGTGCTGCACGCCTTCCCGGCGATGACCCTGATCATTCCGATCTTCCTCCTGATGTACTGGGTCGGGCTTCTGGACACCATCACCGGCGTGGTGCTGGTCATCTGCACCATCGAGCTGCCGTTCGCGATCTTCATCATGAAGGGCTTCTTCGACGCCGTGCCCTGGGACATCGAGATGAGCGCGATGACCGATGGCGCCTCGCGCCGCCAGGCGTTCGTCCAGGTGCTTCTGCCGCAGGTCCGCTTCGGCATGCTGGCAATCGGCATCTTCGCCTTCCTGCGTGGCTGGGAGGAGTACGTCTTCGTCCGCACCCTGCTGGTCGCGAAATCCAACTGGGTGATGAGCCTCTACCTGTTCTTCGTCTCCGAGGACGTGATGGGCGTCGATTATGGCATCGTGTCGGCCGTGGGCGTCTTCTACATCGTCCCGAGCCTGCTGCTCTACAGCTTCACTCAGAAGTATCTGACCCAGATGAGCGTGGGTGGAATCAAGGGATAGCGGCGGATGGCGCGGATCGAGTTCGACCGGGTGACCAAGCGCTGGGGCGACGTGGTGGCGGTCGAGGACATGTCGCTCGCGATCGAGGACGGCGAGTTCGTGTCGATCCTCGGTCCTTCGGGCTGCGGCAAGACCACCACGCTGTTCATGCTCGCGGGCATCTACGCGCCGAGCGCCGGCGAGATCCGCTTCGGCGGTGCCGAGGTCAACGAGGTCGAGGCGCGCGACCGCAACGTCGGCATCGTCTTCCAGTCCTACGCGCTCTATCCGAGCATGACCGCTCTGAAGAACATCATGTTTCCGCTCAAGTTCAAGCGCCTGCCGCGGGCCGAGGCCGAGACGCGCGCGCGCAAGGCGGCCCGCCTGGTCCAGGTCGAGGAGCTCCTGGAGCGCATGCCGTCCGAGCTGTCGGGCGGGCAGCAGCAGCGCGTCGCGCTGGTCCGCGCCCTGGTCAAGCAGCCGCAGCTCCTGCTGCTCGACGAGCCGCTCTCCAACCTCGACGCCACGCTTCGCCTCACCATGCGCTCCGAGATCAAGAGCCTGCAGCGCAAGCTCGGCGTGACCACGATCCTCGTCACTCACGACCAGCTCGAGGCGACCACCATGGCCGATCGCATCGTCTGCATGCGCCGCGGGCGGATCGAGCAGGTCGGCACGCACGACGATCTGTACCTGCGCCCGAACAGTCTGTTCGTCGCGGGCTTCATCGGCGCGCCGCCGATCAACCTGCTGGCAGGCACGGCGCGCGCTGGCAAGCTGGAGATCGAGCGCGCCACGCTGCCCTACGCCGGCGAGGCCGAAGGCCCGGTCGTGCTCGGCATCCGGCCGGAAGCCCTGCGTTTCGAGCCGAGCGGCATTCGGGGGCGGATTGCCGGGATCGAGCCCATGGGCCGCGAGACGCTCTACCTCGTGGACAGCGAGCTCGGCCAGCTGCGGGTGCTCGAAGCGGGCTCGGCGGTCCGCCATCGCGATGGCGAGCCGATCGCGGTGGCGTTCGACGACGGCGATACCCTGATTTTCGATCAGACCAGCGAACGGCTGGTCCCGGATGCACATCTGGCGCTCGCGGCGTGAGCAAAGGTGTCGAGCTGCACCAGGACGCGCGCCGGGTCCGGCTGAAATGGCATCAGCTCCGGCGCGCGAGCACCGACCCGTCTCATGATCGAGCCAACCTGCGCCTCGGCATCGCGCGCGGCGCCAGCCTCGAGGTCGACATCGTCGCGACCCGCGATGGCCATTTCGTCTGTCTGCACGACAGCGAGCTCGCCTCCGAGACCACCGGACGAGGCCAGGTCCATGAGCAGGATCGCGCCGCCGTGGAGCAGCTGCGCCAGTGCGGCAACGACGGGCTAGCGCTCGCCGCACCGCCGCTTTTCCTCGACGAGGTGGTCGTGACGCTGGCCGGTGCGCCGGCGGACTGGCCGGGCCGGCTGCAGCTCGACCTGAAGCAACCTCTCGACCTTCTCGATGCGGCAATGGTGGAGCGCTTCGCGACGCTCGCCGAGCCGGTCGCGCATCACCTGATGCTGGGCGGCACGGAATGGCGCGCTGTCGTCAGGCTGGGGCGCGGCGTCCCCGGGCTTCGTCTCGGTTTCGATCCGCTCGCCCTCCACGAAGCAGCACCACCCGGATCGGCGGCCGAGTTTCAGGCGCTCGGCGCCTATACGCTCGCCCATGCGCCAGAGGCGGCGATCTTCTACCTCCACATCCCGACCGTGCTGCTAGGTCTCAGGGTCGGCGTCGATCTGATCGCGATGGTCAAGGCCAGCGGCGCCGAGGTCGACGTCTGGCGTCTCGAGCCCGAGGACGAGCAGGCGCACGCCAAGCTCGCCAACCTTATCGAGGCGGGCGTCGATCAGATCACGACCGACTCACCCGAGGCGCTGGAGAAGCTATGGCGACAGCCGGTACCGTGATCGTCACCCGAGTGACACCGCATCTTACCCGGCTCGACGCCGCGGCGCGCGTTCAGATCGCGGCGTTGCCCGCGACCCCGGACGAGCACGCGCGCCAGTTTGCGGCCTTCGCGGGCCTGCATGAGATCGAGGTGCTGCCACCGCCGGCGGCGCGCCCGCCGCTCGCCGGCCCCGCCCGGATCGCCTTCTGGAACGCCGAGCGGGGAAAGCAGGCCGACCAGTCGGCGAAGCTGCTCGGTCAGATCGATGCTGCAGCCTTCTTACTCTGCGAGCTCGACCTCGGCATGGCGCGCTCGGACCAGAGGCACACGACCCGCGACCTCGCGGCGCGCCTCGGCGCGGGCTACGCCTTCGGGGCCGAGTTCCTGGAGCTCGGCCTCGGCGACGTGCGCGAGCAGGTCTGGTACGCTGGCCGGGACAACGAGGCGGGGCTGCACGGCGCCGCGATCCTCTCACCCTACCCTCTCGAGCGTCCGGCCCTGTTCCGTCTCGAGAGCGACGGCGACTGGTTCGACGGCCGCCACGGCGAGCGCCGGGTCGGCGGCCGCATAGCAATGGCCGCGACGCTTCGGATCGACGGCCAGCCGGTGACCCTGGTCAGCGTGCATGCCGAAAGCCACGGCGACCCAGAGCAGCGGGCGGCGCAGGTGCGGCGCCTGATCGAGGCGATCGATCGGTATGCGCCGGGCGCGCCCACGCTGATCGGCGGCGATTTCAACACCTCGACCGTGAGCCGCGACTGGGCGCGCGGCACGGGCGAGAAACCGGTCCTGCCGGTCGGGCGCGTGCTCGACCCGGTGCCTTACGAGCCGATGTTTGAAGTCGCCGCAGCCGCCGGCTTCGACTGGCGTGCCTGCAACACCCTCGGGGTGCCGACCCAGCGAACCCGTCCTGACGGCACGCCGCGAGCGCCGCTCGGCAAGATCGACTGGTTTCTCTGCCGCGGGCTCGAGGCGAGCGAGCCGTGCACCCTCGCCGCAGTCGATGCCGACGGCGTCGCGATCTCCGACCACGAACTTCTGACCGTCGGGGTCTGGCCCGAAGGCGCAGCACGGGCGGGCTGAGCGGGCCTGACCTCATCGATCGCCCCGAGTTGATCAAGCGCGGAGCTTTAGCCTCTGGCGCACCGAGCGCGGGATCGCTATATTGGCATGATGCTCGGGCGCATCCTGTTCGCTCTCGTCACGCTGATCATCACGGCGGGTGTCCTGCTGCCGGTTTACCCGTCGGATGGTGAACGGCTTGCCATTGCGGCGCCGGACGCCGCACTGCTGGTCGCCGACGACGGTTCATCCGACTGCCAGGCGGGCGTGCCTGCCGCCCGCGGTGGCCCATGCGGTCATGTGCTGACGACGGTTGGCCCGTCTCCCGGGGCCTCCTTCGGCCTGACCGTCTATCTGATCGTCCGGCCTCTGCCCTCCAGGCCTTCGTCCGAGCTCCAGCCACTGCCTCCGAAGCGTCCCGCCGTCTGACCGATCACGATCGTTGCAGGCGGGGGGCGCGCTGCGCTCGCCGGCGGGCGTTGACGTTCTGACGACCGGCCAGCATCTTACCGGGTAAGTCTTGCCGATGGTTCCGTGAGCAGCGGAGACGCCGATGCGTATGCCGGAACCCGATCGGGACGCGCTCGCGAAGCGCGAGGACATCGTCGCGCGGCTCCGGCGGATCGTACCGGGCGAGGGCGTCATCGCAGCCGAGGACGAGCTGCGCGCCTATGAGTGCGATGGCCTCTCGGCCTATCGCGCGGTGCCGATGGCGGTGGTCCTGCCGAGCACGACCCAGCAGGTCGCCGAGGTCCTCAAGCTCTGCGATGCCGAACGGATCAAAGTCGTGCCGCGCGGGGCGGGCACCTCGCTCTCGGGTGGCGCACTGCCGCTCACCGACGGCATCGTGCTCGGCCTCGGCAAGTTCAATCGCATCCTCGAGGTCGACTTCGAAAACCGCTGCGTGGTCGCCCAGCCCGGCGTGACCAACCTCGGCATCACGGCTGCGGTCGAGCACGCGGGCTTCTACTACGCGCCCGATCCGTCGAGCCAGATCGCGTGCACGATCGGCGGCAACATCGCCGAGAACTCGGGTGGCGTGCACTGCCTGAAATATGGCCTGACCACCAACAACGTGCTCGGTTTCGAGATCGTCCTGCCGAACGGCGACGTCGTGCGGATCGGTGGCAAGCATCTGGACGCCGAAGCCTACGACCTGCTCGGCCTGATGACCGGCTCCGAGGGGCTCCTTGGCGTGGTGACCGAAGTCACGGTGCGTATCCTGAAGAAGCCGGAGACCGCGCGGGCCCTCCTGATCGGCTTCGCGACCAACGAACAGGCAGGCGATTGCGTCGCCGCGATCATCGCCAACGGCATCATTCCGGGCGGGCTCGAGATGATGGACCGGCCGGCGATCCATGCGGCCGAAGACTTCTGCCACGCCGGCTATCCGCTCGACGTCGAGGGTCTCCTGATCTGCGAGTTGGACGGCTGCGCGGCCGAGGTCGAGCATCTGATCGGCGTGGTAGGTGCGATCGCGCGCCAGTGTGGGGCGACCTCGGTCCGGGTCAGCCAGGACGAGGCCGAGCGGCAGCGCTTCTGGGCCGGCCGCAAAGCTGCCTTCCCCGCGGTCGGCAAGATCTCACCCGATTACTACTGCATGGACGGTACCATCCCGCGGCGCCAGCTGCCGGCGGTGCTGCGCCGGATGCGCGAGATGTCGGAGCACTATGGCCTTCGGATCGCGAACGTGTTCCACGCCGGCGACGGCAATCTGCACCCGCTGATCCTCTACGACGCCAACCGGCCGGGCGAGCTCGAGCGCGCCGAGGAGTTCGGCGCCGAGATCCTCAAGCTCTGCGTCGAGGTCGGGGGTGTGCTGACCGGCGAGCACGGCGTCGGGGTCGAGAAGCGCGACCTGATGCCGGTGATGTTCAACGAGGACGACCTCAACCAGCAGCAACGGGTCAAGTGCGCCTTCGATCCCTCCCAGATCCTCAACCCCGGCAAGGTGTTCCCTCAGCTGCATCGCTGCGCCGAGCTCGGCCGCGTCCACGTTCACCGCGGCCAGCTCCGCTTTCCCGATCTGCCTCGGTTTTAGGCCAGATCCGAATCCCGGTGCGGATCAATCGGGGCGCCACGGAGGGTGGGCGCACGCCCGTCGGCCCGAGCATCGGGCAGCCTGTTATGCCCGGATTTGGTGGTGGGCCTTTCTCGTTTCGCACGCGCAGGGCGCCTGGACGCGCCGGTTGGCCGGCGCACCCTCTCCGCGACGTCCACGACAAATCCTGAAAGCGTCGGTAAGGCTCGATATGGGCGCGCCGGTGCTAGTCCTCCGGGCGAGCGCCCTCGCCCGCAGCCGGGAGGTCCTGGTCCGCCGGCGCCTCGCTGCCCTCGGCCGCTTTGGCTTTCTTCGCCGCCTTGGCCTCGGCGCGGGCGGCCTTCTTGGCGGCTTTGATGCGTTCGCGCTCGTGCCGCTCGAAACGGTAATTTGGCTTGCGCGGCATGATTCTCCCTTCAAGATTTGGCGGTGTTCCGAGCTCACCCACGACGTCGACGAGCCGGTAAGCGATGGGCGTCCAACAGGTTAGGTGGTGAGCCGACGTCGATCTGCCAACCGTTGGCGTCGAGCAGCGGCTCGCATCCCGCGGCCGCTCTCCGACCGCGCCGGGCGCCCGAGCATGAGCCCGGGGGTCTTACCACATGGCCGCGCCCCTGCGCGCAGAATCACCGCGGACGGCGCCGCCGTCGAGCCGACGGGCTGACGTCGGTCGCCGCCGCGGTCGCCGGGCGGCCGATCGAGTCGCGCTGGACCTCGCTTACGCCGGCTTGTTGGCTTCGGCACCGGCCTGTGCGGGGGCCGGGAAGTCGGCCGGGTCAAGCGCCCGAATTTGCTCGTCGCACTGGTCGGCGACGTCGAAGCTCGCCGCCAGCTTGTGATCGCGGATCATCTGTCGGCGCTGGTAGGAGCTCGACGTGTCTTTCAGCTGCGTATAGATCACACCGCGATCCGGCTGCAGCAGGAAGTCCTGCATGCAGGCGGCGACGGCGAGCTTCTGCTGCATCTGCTGGCCAGTCTGCCAGTGCCCGACCCAGTAGAAGCCGGCGCCGTACAGCAGCAGGGCACCCGCGACGAGCGAGCCGATGCAACCCCAGACCAGCTGTTTGGTGCTCCAGCCGGTCGCTTTCGAGGACGTTGGATTGCCTTGCGGCATGACAAGCTCCCTGGCGCTCGGGCCGGACCGGACGCCCGGCCCTCTTCTGCTGACATAGGGCACGGCGCCGGATCGGAAAGTCTGGAACGCCTGTCGCTTCGAGCCATCCCGGCTCTTTGCGAGCGCCTGCGATACGGTCGCACGAGCGCGCTGCGCTCACTGGCGCAGCCCTGTGCTACGGTGTGCCGACCTCGCCCCGGAGCCGACTGGCATGGACGCCCAAGCCCGCATCGAGCAGATCGTCGTGATCGGCTCGCTCCTGATCCTCACGATCGGCTGTTTCCTCGTGCTGCGGCCGTTCCTTTCGGCCCTGCTCTGGGCGCTGATCCTGTCGTTTTCGGCCTGGCCGCTCTATGCCTGGCTGTTGCGCGCACTTGGTGGCCGGCGGACGCTGGCGGCCACGTCGATGACGGCACTGGTCGCCGCCGTGCTGGTGCTGCCGCCGGTGGCTATCGGTTCGAGCCTCGCCGACAATGTCGCCGAGGTCGCCGGCATGGTGCGCACGCTGCTCGAGCAGGGACTGCCCGGGCCGCCCCTCTGGGTTGCCCAGCTGCCGCTGCTCGGCGCGACGCTGCACGACTACTGGCAGGAGCTGAGCCAGCAGGGCACGGGCTGGACCGCCGCACTGCATCCCTACTTCGAGGCCGGTCGCGATCTGCTCCTGAGCACGGGGGTCAGCCTCGGCCAGGGCGTGCTGCAGCTGAGTCTGAGCGTGCTCGCGGCATTCTTCTTCTTTCGCGACGGTGCCGAGGGGGCTCGACAGCTCGACGCTGCAATCCTCCGCCTGGCCGGCGAGCGGGCGCGCCGTCTCCTGGCCGTGGCCGGCGGCACGATCAAGGGCGTGGTCTACGGCATCATGGGCACGGCGCTCGCCCAGGCGACGCTGCAGACTGATCGGGCTCTGGCTCACGGGCGTACCGGCGGCTGCGTTTCTCGGCTTTCTCACGTTCTTCCTGTCGTTCGTGCCGATGGGCCCGACCCTGGTCTGGCTGCCGGCGACGATCTGGCTGTTCTACAAGGGCGCGCTCGGCTGGGGCGTGTTTCTAGCGCTCTGGGGCTTTTGCGCGGTCAGCGGCGTCGACAACGTGCTCAAACCCTATCTGATCAGCCGGGGCAGCAAGTTGCCGCTGATTCTGGTCTTTCTCGGCGTGCTCGGCGGCGTGGTCGCGTTCGGCTTCCTCGGCATATTCCTCGGCCCGACCCTGCTCGCGCTCGGCTATACCCTGCTCCAGGAATGGCTCACCGACAGTGCTCCCGCGGGCAGGCAGGGATCATTCTAGACCGCCCGCAAAGGTGCCGAGCCAACATCGAAGCAGCCATGGGCACGAGGGCGGCATCGCGCCGACAAAAAAAGGGGGCGGACCGAAGTCCAGCCCCCTTGATTCGACGGAAGCCGGCCGCCGGGGCCGGTTCCTCGGATTGGCCTCAGGCGTGCGCCCGGGTGCCCTCGTGGCGGACCGCCCAGAGCTCCCAGGCAGCGAGCACGACGACCAGGATGCCCACGATGACGTGGTCCCAGGTTGCGATCGCGGCCGCACTGAACTTCAGGACCCAGGGCGCGACGATCAGCCAGATGCCGAGCAGGCCGTTCAGCCAGTCCTGCCACTCGGCATACATCGCGATGGCCCAGATCGAGAGCGCACCGATCACGATCGCGACGATCCAGGCATTCCAGGCGGCCGCGGTCAGATTGGCGAGCGGCATCACGGCCTGCGCCGTGGTGCCGGCTGCGGCCTGGCCCGTTGCTTCGGCCGGCATGCCAAAGGCGAAGCGCAGGACCCAGGGTGAAACGAACAGCCACACCGCCAGCACGAGCATGACCCAATCGCGCCAGCGATCAGCCTCAACCTTGCTAGCCATGGTTCAACTCCTCGCGTGACTCGACCCCTCGCGGGTTTCGAGTTTGCCAGAAGAACTGGTCCGAACAATCACGCCATCAAGATCCCGCCGATCCTAAGGGCAGCGACCTCTTGTCGCCGGTGCCCGGCGCTTTGGTTCGACGGACCGGACTCGAGGGTCCGGCTGCGCGGAGCGCGGAACTGGATGCATCGATGCCATCGGTGCTAGACTGAGTGGAAGCCGGGAGCGCACCCGAGGGCTCTTTAAAGGGAGGCATGGCGGGATGGGATCGATGTTCAAGAAGATACTGGCGGCGACCGATGGTTCTGATCCCGCCGAGAAGGCCGTGGACTCGGCAATCGACCTCGCGGCCCAACACGGCGCGCACCTGACGCTGCTCTTCGTCGCGCCCCACCGGGTCGTGCCGCTGGAGCTGCGCCGCATGGCCGAGATCGAGCACATCGTCGAGCCCGAACTGCGCGACGTGCCCCGCGTCGCCGACCCGGCCTATCCGTCCGGATCGATCGGATCGCCTGAGCTGGAAGAGACCGTGGTCAGCAGCGCCCGAATCTACCACGAGCTCGGCGAGCGGCTGGTCGGCGCCGCCAAACTACGGGCCGAGGAGCGCGGGATCACCCAGGTCAAGACACTGGTCGAGCACGGCGATCCGGCCGACCAGATCATCCAGGCCGCCGAGCGCGAGGGCGCCGATCTGATCGTGATGGGCCGACGGGGCCTCGGCGATCTGAAGGGACTGCTGCTCGGCAGCGTCACGCATAAGGTGTGCCAGCTGGCGAACTGCGCCTGCCTCACCCTGAAGTGATGCCGCCAGCGCCCCGGCCCGCTCCGGCCGGCATAGCTTCTCGCCAGCCTGACCGCTCGCGACGGGCGGGCCAGACGCGGAGCGACACGGCCGTCCCGCTGGCCGCGATATCGACCCAAGGCCGCGTCGGCACCAATCAGCCTCGTCCCGGGCAAAGCCGATGTTCCTTTATGCTTCGAAGCTGCTCTGGCTCCTCATTCAGCCGAGCAACCTGCTCCTCCTGCTGCTCTCTCGCGGCCGTGCTCGGGCTGATGCTTAGGCCGGCGGCGCTTCGCCATGCCCTTGCTTTGCGGCGTCACCGCAATCCTCGTCGTCGTCGGTGTCCTGCCGGTCGGCGAATGGCTCCTGACCCCGCTCGAGGATCGCTTTCCCGCCGTGACCGAGCCGCCCGATCGGGTCGACGGTGTGATCGTGCTGGGCGGCGCGGTCGAGTTGCCGATCGCCGAAGACCGCCACCAAATAGCGCTGAACGACCATGCCGAGCGGCTCGCGGCGCTGATCGAGCTCGGCCGGCACTATCCGGATGCCCGTCTGGTCTTCACGGGGGGCCAGGACTGGCTCGCCGGCACGAAACTGAGCGAGGCCGAGGTGGTGCGCGAGTTCTGCCGGCGGCAGCAGTTCGATCCCGCGCGAATGGTGTTCGAGAGCCGGGCGCGCGACACCTACCAGAACGCCCTGTTCAGTAAGCAGCTGGTGCACCCTCGCCCGGGCGAGCGGTGGTTGCTGGTCACCTCGGCAGCGCACATGCCGCGCGCGATCGGCGCGTTCCGCGCGGTTGAATGGCCGGTCACTGCTTATCCGGTCGACTACACCACAACGGGGCGCTACCCCCTCTGGGGCGGCTTCGACGTCTCGTGGCACCTCAAGGAGTTCGACGACGCGATCAAGGCCTGGGTCGGGCTGCTCGCCTATCGCCTGAGCGGTCGGACCAGCGCGTTGTTGCCCGCACCCTGAGATCGGCGGTGGCGCGGCGCCCCGCCTGGCTAATGCGCCATGATCACGGGCACCTCGGCAGCGCTCAGGATGTGGCTGGTGGCGCCGCCGAAGATCATCTGGCGCAGCCGGCTGTGAGTATAGGCGCCCTTGAGAAGCAGGTCGGTGCCGGCCGCGGCGGCTTCTTCGAGCAGCGCCGCGCCGACCGACCGGCCGCCCGCAGCGACATGCCTGGCGCGCGCCGCGATGCCGTTACGAATTAGGTTCTGCGCGACCTCGAGCCCGCTTGGACCGGGCACCATGCCCTCCTCGACGCTCAGCACCAGCACCTGCTCGGCTCCGGTGAGGAAGGGCATCGCCAGCGCGATCGTGCGCGCGGTCTCGGTACTGCCGTTCCAGGCGACGGTGATGGTGCTGCCGAGCGCCTGCGGCACTTTCGGAGGGGCGATCAGGATCGGCCGGCCGCTCTCGAACAGCGCCGCCTCGAGGGCGCTCATCGAGGGCGCCGCCGAGCCTGCCACCGGGCGCCCCATGACGATCAGGTCGAACACCCGGCCGAGGCTGCCCAGAACCTCGCTGCCGGGCGAGACCTCCTCCTGCCAGTCGGCGACCGGACGCTCGCCCGCGAGCACGTCCCGGCCCACGGCGACGTCGTGGTCGCGCATGAAGGCCTCGAACTGGTCGCGCAACCGGCGGCTCAGCTCGCGGTCGGCCCGCTCCAGGTCCTCGACGATCTCGGTCGCCGGGATGAAGGCGCCTTCGGGGGCGACCGGCACCATCCGCGGCATGCCCGGGCGTACGTGGACGCCCGAGACGCGGGCGCGAAACCGCCCGGCAACCAGGAGCGCCGAGGTCAGAACGGACTGCAGTCCCGGGTGCTCTTCAAGGTGAACCAGAATTGTGCCCATGGTCATGGTCGTCGCTCTCCTGACCGCCGGGGCCGCTCGCCCCCGCCTTCGTGCGGCGGCGACCGCAGTGCCGCGGCATCGGATCGGCTATGGCCAACGGCTTCGGCGAAGTCAAACTCGCCGAATTCGACCGGACTTTCCAGCGCTACTTGCACAGGCGGCGCACCCGGCTGCAGCGCAGGCCCGGAGACCGGCCACTCTGGGGAGGCTTCTTTTCGAGACGCCGAGGCCGGTCGCGCATCATTCCGAGAGGCCGCTTGGGCGATCCGACCTGGCCAGCCAGGCCAGCGCGAGCGGGCCGAAGGCGACCCCGGTGCCGAGAGTGGCAAAGCACGCCGACCCAGGACAGGACCGTCGCGCCGCCGCCGGTCAGATCCAGGACGAGACCCGAGGCGAGCGGGCTGAGGAAGGCGGTGAGAGAGCCGATCGTGCTGTGCAGCGCCAGCGTGATGCCACGGCGCTCAGCCGTGGCGGCGCTGACCGCGCCGACCGTGAGCGAGGCGCTGTCGGTCATCACGTGGCGCCGTAGAGCGCCAGCAACGCGGCGGCGAGCCAGAAGGGAAGCGCGGCGCCGAGCCCGACCGCCCAAGCAAGCGACGGCCGAGACGAGCATCAGGAGGATCAGCATGCGCCGGCGGCCGAAGCGGCGGCGATCTCGTTGCCGCACGCTCGCGGGCAGACCCAGCGTCAGAATCGCCGTCGCCCAGACGCTGATCGCGGCCTCGCCGACCGGCGCCGGCGGGTCGCGGCGAAGCCATGAAGGCGACCAGCCAGGTGCGAAAGCCGAAAAGCTCCCAGCAGTGTGCGCACCGTAGCCGAGGATGTAGCCCATGGCCTCGCGATTGCGCAGCACGAGGCGGAAATCGAGCAGCTCCTGCTCGGGCCGCTCCGGCGCGCCCGGGCCAGCGGGCGCAGCCGCCACGCGATCAGCGCGGCGGCCAGCAAAGGCGCGATGCCGGCGGCCGCGAAGGCCGCGGGCCAGCCCAACCAGCCATTGGGCACCAGGCCCGCCTGGAGGAGCGAGAGGCTGGTGCCGACCGAGAAGGTCGCGGTGTAGAGCGACTGGTAGCGGCTCAGGCGCCGGGCCTCGATGCGATCGGTCAGCGCCTTGAGGCCCGGCATGTAAGTGCCGGCGAGCGCGAGGCCGTTGAGCACGCTGAAGGCAAGCGCACTCCAGGGACCTGCGGCGAGCAGCGCGAAGCCGAGCGAGGACGAGACAGGCGAGAGCGCGAACGTGACGACGATGCGGCGGGCATCGACCCGGTCGGTCAGACTCACCAGCAGCGGCACGCCGGCCATGTAGCCGGCATAGGCTGCGCCGCTGATCCAGCCGGCCTCGGTTGCGAGAGCCGCCACTCGGCGATCAAGATCGGGATCAGCGCCTGGAAGGTCATCGTCCCGGCCATTGCCAGGATCTCGGCACCGCAGAGGGTGGCCGCGACGGCGCGCCCTTCAGGCGGCAAGCCCGGCTCCTAGATGCCGTAATGGGCCTGAGCCGAAGCGTGTCGGTCGGGCGGCTGTCCCTCAGAGTGATGATGTGAACGGGGTCCGAACGGGTCGGCCCCAAGCATCGTCGAGGGACAGCCATGGAGCATTATGCCGGGATCGACGTGTCGCTGGAACAGAGCAGCGTGTGCGTGGTGGATGGGACCGGACGGATCGTGCGAGAGGCCAAGGTGGCGAGTGAGCCCGAGGCGCTGATGCGGTTCCTCGGCCAGCTCGGCTTGGTAGTGACGCGGATCGGGCTCGAGGCCGGACCGCTGTCGCAATGGCTGCATGCCGGCCTGACGCAGGCCGGGCTCGATGTCGTGCTGCTCGAGACCCGCCAGGTGAAGGCGGCGCTGTCGGCGATGGTGGTGAAGACCGATCGCAAGGACGCGCGGGGCATCGCTCAGCTGTTGCGGATGGGCTGGTTCCGGTCGGTGCACTGCAAGTCGCCGCGGGCCCAGGAGGTCCGGGCGCTGCTGGTCGGGCGCAAGCTCTTGCAGGGCAAGCTCTTGGATGTCGAGCTGAGCATCCGGGGCATCTTGCGCGGGTTCGGGCTGAAGGTCGGCGTGGTGAGCAAGGGCCGGTTCGTGGGCCGCATCCGCGAGCTCGTGACCGGCCAGGCGATGCTGGAACGGGTGATCGAGCCGATGCTGCGGGCGCGCGAGGCGCTGCGCACCGAGTACCACGCGCTGCACCGGGCCATGCTGGGCATCGTTCGCGAGGACACGACCTGCCGTCGGCTGATGACGGTGCCGGGGGTCGGCGCTCTGGTGGCGATCACCTTTACCTCGGCGATCGACGACCCGGGCCGATTTGCGCGATCCCGAGCGGTGGGCGCTCACTTCGGCCTCACACCGAAGAAGTACCAGTCCGGCGAGACCGACGTCACCGGCGGGATCAGCAAGGTGGGTGACGCCATGGTCCGGAGTGCCCTCTATGAGGCGGCCAACGTGATGCTGACCCGCGCGGGTCGGTTCTCGAGCCTGAAGCGCTGGGCGATGGCAGTCGCCCGGCGCCGCGGCATGAAGCGGGCGAAGGTCGCGCTCGCCCGCAAGCTCGCCAGCGTCCTGCACCGGATGTGGCTCGACGGCACCGGCTTCCGCTTCGGTAAGGAGGTCGCCGCCGCGTGATCGGCTGACAAGGAGCAAGTTTCGGAGCAGGCCGGACCGTCCTGCTCCACCGAGGTCCCGTCGCCGGGACGCGGGATCGGCAAAGCCGGTGATCCGGGAGTGATCTCGTTCTCCGCGAGAATCACGCGCACCTAGATTGGCTCGCTGACCCGTTTCTGATGGCATGATGTGGCGGATCACACGCCGACCACGGACGGAAGCATGAACCCGGCGCCGCGACCATCATTCGGGGGACTTGACACCCAACGGCCCATTACGGAAGCCCTGATAGTCCGTGGCCAGATGGGCGAGGCAGTCGCCGCGCTCCACCTGCAGGATCGGCCGCTTGCAGATCACCGTGCCCGCACCCCGGAAAGGCACCTCGCGTGCAGGCGTGGCCGGATCGTCGATGAGGTGGATGTAGCCGGCAGTCTGCCCGGCCCGAACCTGATCGCCGAGCTCGAAGGCCGGCTCGAACAGCCCGCGAGCGGGCGCGTGGACGTAGTATTCGGAGCCGCCGACCGTCATCAGCCGCGGCTCGACGCCCTCGGCGTCGCCCGGCGACTTCTCCACGAGGCTGAAATGGGCGAGCAGATTGCGCACACCGATGCGCGCGACCTTGAGCGTCTCCAGCGTCACCGTGCCCGCGCCGCCGAGTTCGGTGCCGATACCGACAATGCCGGCCCGATCGGCCGCTGCCAGAATGGTCCGGTCTTCGCGCAGATCGGTCCCGAAGTAGGCGATCGGCGCCCGGAACGCCTTCAAGGCCGCGAGCTTGGCCGCGAGCAGCGGATCGTCGGCGCCATGCCGCCGGGTCATCGCGCTCGGAATGTAGTCGAGGGTCTTGCCGCCCGAGTGCAGGTCGACCACGGCATCGCACATCGGCATGAGCGCGGTCTCGATGAAATCGGCGATCGCCGCCGTCGGCGGGCCGTCGGGATCACCCGGAAAGCTTCGATTGAGATTGCCGCCATCGATCGGTGAGCAACGCTGGCCGGCCATTGCGGCGGGCAGGTTGGTCGCCGGCAGGATGATCAGGCGGCCCCGGATCGCGGCCGGCTCGAGCTCGCGGATCAGCCGGGCGAGCGTGATCTGGCCCTCGTATTCGTCGCCATGATTGCCGGCGCCGAGATAGAGGGTCGGACCGGCGCCGTTCCTGATCACGGCGATCGGGATGCCGATCCAGCCATAGGCGGAGCTGTTGCTGGAGTGAGGCAGCTGCAGGTGCGAGATCTGCTTGCCGTCCCGCTCGAAGTCCACGAAGCATCGAATCCGCGTCGCCCGGCCCATCGGCTGGCCTCCGTCGTATGATCGCTCGCCCCGCCCATAGCACGACCGCTCGCGGGCCGCGCGGCTCATGCGTCGGCGACACCGTGCGGGCTCATTGACAGCGGCAAGGGCCGCCGCATACTCGGCACCAGCCTGGGTCAGATGTCGAGATCGAGCGCCGGAGGGCGGGTTGGCTGGTGTCGGCTTGCCGCGAACGCCGTCAGCGCTCGGGCTCTCGTCTCAAAGCCCATGTGCCGCGCGTCCGCGCCGCGCACAGCAGCGGCGGCGCACAGGCGGCGGCAGACCAACACGAATTGGGGAGTGCATGCGATGAAGACTGACGTGTACGACCGGCTGCTTCGGCTGCAGACGGCGCGGCGCAGCGTTCTCAAGGGGACGGCCGCAGTCGGCGCCGCGGCGGCGATGGGCGCGCTCGGCGCGTTTCCGAGCCGCGCGCTGGCCCAGGGTGATGTCCGGGCGCAGATTCTGAAGATCCCGGGTGTCAACATGGGGTCGCCCACCGACGCCGACTGGCAGAAGGTCGGCGCGCTCTGCCTCGAGCCGACCAAGGCCAACGTCAAGGCGGGCGAGTTCAAGGGCGTCGAGCTCTCCTTCATGGGCCTCAACAATCAGAATCTGCACAACTTCCTGTTTCGGGGCTTTCTCAAGCCGTGGGAGGAGTACACCGGCGCGAAGATCACCTGGATCGACCTTTCCCAGGCCGACTACAACCCGCGGCTGCAGCAGTCGATCGCGACCGGCACGGTCGATTTCGACATCCTCGAGATGGGCGCGCCGTTCGAGGGCGACGTCTGCGGCAAGGGGCTCGCTTCCGAGATGCCCGACTGGGTCGCGACCCAGATCGACATGGACGACTATGTCGGCTACCTGAAGCCGCCGGTCGGCACCTGGAACGGCAAGATCTATCGCATCTCGATCGACGGCGACTGCCACAACTTCAACTACCGCACCGACTATTTCGCCGATGCCGACCTCGCCAAGGCCTGGAAGGACGAGGGCCATAAGGGCGAATGGGGCGTGCCGAAGACCTGGCAGCAGGTCCAGGAGGTGACGAAGTTCCTCAAGGGCAAGAAGATCGGCGGCCAGGACGCCTACGGCTATCTCGATCCGCTCAAGGCGCTGGGGCGGTTTCGCCTTCTACTTCCTCGGCAGCCGGGCCACCGCCTACGCCAAGCATCCGGACGACAAGGCCTGGCTGTTCGACGTCGACACGATGAAGCCGCGGGTCAACAACCCGGCCTGGGTGCGCGCGATCCAGGACGTGATCGACGTGATCCCGGCCGAGCCGCCCGATCAGATCAACGCCGATCCCAACACCACCGGCTTCCAGCAATTCCTCGCCGGCACCGGCTCGATGCTCGCCTGGTGGGGCGACATCGGCTCCAACGCCAAGACCAACGACGCCTCGGTCATTGGCGACGTGGTCGGCTTCGCCATCCTGCCGGGCTCGGACGACGTCTACAATCATACCAAGGGCCAGTGGGAGAAGCTGCCGAGCGGCCCGAACTATGCCCCGAACATGGCCTATCTCGGCTGGGGCATCTACGTCATGGCACGGGTCGACAGCGACCCGGCCAAGCATAAGGCGGCCTGGAGCGCCGCGGCGCACCTCGGCGGCAAGGACCTCTCGCTCTGGTGCGCGGCCTATCCGTCCGGCTTCCAGCCCTACCGGAACAGCCACTTCAACATCCCCGAATGGGTGGCCGCCGGCTACGACGAGGCGTTCATCACCGACTATCTCGAGTCGCAGTCCGACTCCTACAATCACCCCAACGCCGCGATCGAGCCGCGCATCCCGGGCATCTTCCAGTACTACAGCGTGGCCGAGGACGAGCTGGCCAAGATCTTTGCCGGCCAGTTCGACGCCCAGACCGGCGCCGACAACATCGCGGCGGCCTGGGAGAAGCTCACCGACCAGATCGGCCGAAAACGGCAGATCGAGCTCTACAAGGCCTCGCTCGGCGTGCTAGCGCCGTCGGGCCTTGCGCGCGGCTGGCGGTGCCGCACCGCCAGCCGCGCGCGCGACCAGGTGTCGATCTCGACGATGGCCGCATCGACAACTGGAAGGCGACCGACTGCACGTCGTCGGGGCGGGCGAGCTGTCGCCCGCCCGGCGGTCGACTGGCCGGGCGATCCTGCTGGTCGCCTCGCTGGCGCTCGCGGCGGTGCTCTTGTCCAGATTCTTGACCAGGCCGGGACCATCGCGCTCGGCTTCGAGACCTGGCGCCCGCTGCTCTACGCCTTCGTACTCTGGGCCATCGCGCTCTGCGTCGCGCAGGTGATGATCCGGCGGCGAGGCTGGGCCTGCGCGCCCTGTTCGTGCTGCCGGCAGTGCTGTTCACCGTCGCGATGGTGATCTTCCCGATGCTGTTCGGGATCTCTATCGCCTTCAGCGACTGGAATCTCAGCGCGTTCGCCGGCCGCAAGTTCAACGGCCTCGACAATTTTCGCCATATGATCAACGACCCGTTTTATTGGAACGCGCTGCGCAACATGGTCTATTACGTGCTGGCCGTGCTGGTCGAATATGCGATCGCGTTTGGCCTGGCTTTATTGCTCAACGCCGAGATCCGGGCGCGCAAGTTCTTCCGGGTCGTGTTCCTGATGCCGCTCATGCTGAGCCCGGTCGCTGTGAGCTGGATGATCGGCAAGTCGATGTTGGAGTACCGCTTCGGCCCGGTCCGCACCCTGCGCGCGTCAGCTCGGCTGGGAGAGCCCGGCGTTCTTCACCTCGCCCGAGATCGCGCGGCTAACCATCATGGTGATGGATGCCTGGACCTTCATTCCGTTGATGATGGTCATGCTGCTCGCCGGCCTCCAGGCGCTGCCCAAGGAGGTGATGGAGGCGGCCGAGGTCGACGGCGCCAACGCCTGGCAGCGGTTCTGGAAGGTGGTGTTCCCGCTGATGCTGCCGGTGAGCATCACCGCGATCGTGATCAGGATCATCTTCAAGCTGAAGCTCGCCGACATCATCATCAACGTCACCGCCGGCGGGCCCGGCGGCGCGACCGACTCGGTCACCAGCTTCATCTTCCGCGAGTACCGCGACCGCTCGAACGTCGGCTACGGCACGCTGCTCGCGATGGTCTATCTGGTTCTGATCATCGTCTTCGTGACCGCCTTGCTCAACCTGGTCAATCGCTGGATGCGACGGGCGACATGAAGACGACGGCGCTGCCCTTCAGGACCGCCGCCGAAAGCCCGATCGCGCTGCGCCGCGGCCGTTACGCCAACCGCATTCTGGTCTATGGCGCGCTGATCTTCTGGGCGTTCGTCTGCCTGTTCCCGATCTACTGGACCGTCTCGACCTCGTTCAAGACGGCGCCGCAACGTGACGCAGGGTGCACCTGCTGCCCTGGGTCGACTTCCAGCCGGACTGGAAGGGCTGGCGCTCGCTCGGCCTGTCGCCCGACACGATCGGCGCAGACCTCGACCGTGCGGGAGGAATTTCTCAAGCGGTTCACCAACAGCGTCGTCACCTCGGCTCAGCGCATCGCTGCCTGGCGGTCGTCATCGGCTCGCTCGCCGCCTACGGGCTCAGCCGCTTCTCCTACCGGTTCGGACCGATGCGGAACAAGGACATCTCGTTCTTCTTCCTGTCGCAGCTGATCCTGCCGCCGGTCGTCCTCGCCCTGCCGTTTCTGGTGCTCTACAAGGAGCTGGCGCTGCTGGACACGCGGGTAGGGCTGATCCTGCTCTACACGCTGATGGTGCTGCCGATCGTGATCTGGGTCATGCGCGACCAGTTCGGCGCGATCCCGATCGAGCTCGAGGAGGCAGCCCTGGTCGACGGCCTGTCGGTCTGGGGGGCGTTCCTGCGCATCGTGCTGCCGCTGGCGCTCCCGGGCATGGTGGCGGCGTTCATCCTCTCGCTGGTGCTGTGCTGGAACGAGTACTTTCTTCGCTGCCCTGCTCACCAGCACCGACGCGAAGACGCTGCCGGTCATGGTGGCGAGCCAGACCGGCTCTCAGGGGATCAACTGGTGGTCCATGGCGGCGCTCTCGACGGCGGCGATCGCGCCGCTCGTGCTCGTCGGCATCTTTCTCGAGCGCTACATCATCAAAGGCATGACTGCCGGCGCCATTCGATGAACGCCCCACGCGCCGCCCTGCCGCACGGGACCAGCTCGAGATGCCGCGATGAGTGATCCGTTCGATCTCTCCGGCCGCGTCGCCCTGGTCACCGGCGCCTCACAGGGGCTCGGCCGGCGCTTTGCCGAGGGTGCTGGCCGGGCATGGCGCCGCGGTCGGCCTCGCAGCCCGTCAGGTCGACCGGCTCGAGGACCTGCGCGAGGAGATCGAGAAGCGGGGCGGCCGTGCCGCCGGCGTCGCGCTCGATGTGACCGATCACGGCGCGATCGAGAACGCGCTCGATCGCGTCGAGAGTGCCCTCGGCCCGATCGACATCCTGATCAACAACGCGGGCGTCGCGGTCTCGAAGGCCGTGCTCGAGCAGACCGAGGCCGACTGGGACAAGGTGCTCGACACCAATCTCAAGGGCGCTTTCTTCACGGCCCAGGCGGTCGCGAGACGCATGGTGGCGCGCGAGCAGAAGCCCGCCTGGGGCGGCACCATCGTCAACATCGCCTCGGTTCTCGCCCTCACCCATCTTCGACAGTTGGGACGGCCGAGTAGCTGTGAAAGCCGCAGATTTCCTAGGGTCGAGGGTGGGTCAAGCTCAAAATGTAGTGCCACGCAATCGATCGATTTTGCTTGAATTATGCGGTCTACAGTGGAAGTGTGTACGCTCCACGTGGGAGCAGCGATGTACTTCCGCAAGAAGACCTCGGGCGGGCGGGCCTATCTCCAGATCGCCGAGAGCCGACGTGCGGGTGGTCGAGTGCAGCAGCGGGTGATCGCCACCCTCGGGCGCCTCGACCAGCTGGAGGCGAGCGGCCAATTGGAGCGGCTGCTGCGCTCGGGGGCGCGGTTCGCGACGCGCGCGCTGGTGGTGACCGCGGTGCAGGACGACCCGACCGCGGTGGTCCGGCGGATCGGGCCGGGCTTGGTGTTCGAGCGCCTGTGGGCCGAGACCGGCTGCCGAGCGGTCATCGAAGACCTGGCCGAGGAGCGCAAGCACGGGTTCGCGCTCGAGCGGGCGATCTTCCTCACCGTGCTGCACCGGCTGATGGGCGGCGGCTCCGATCTCGCCGCCGATCGTTGGCGCGAGGACTATCGAATTGCTGGCGCCGAGGCGCTGGAGCTGCAGCATCTCTACCGGGCGATGGCGTGGCTCGGCCAAGAATTGCCGGAAGAGGAGCAGGACGCGCGCACGCCGTTCGCCCCGCGTTGCACCAAGGACCTGGTCGAGGAGCGGCTGTTCGCCCACCGGCGCGATCTCTTCAGCCGGCTCGACCTGGTGTTCATGGACACGACGAGTCTCTACTTCGAAGGCGCCGGCGGGCAGACCCTCGGCCGCCACGGCCACAGCAAGGATCATCGCCCGGACCTGCCCCAGATGATCCTGGCGGTCCTCATCGATGGCGACGGGCGGCCGGTCTGCTCGGAGATGTGGCCGGGCAATGTCGCCGACGTCACCACCCTGATCCCGGTGATCGACCGGCTGCGCCAGCGCTTCGCGATCGGCCGGATCTGCGTGGTCGCCGACCGCGGCATGATCAGCACCGAGACCGTCGCAGCGCTCGAGGGGCGCGACTTGTTGTATCTGCTCGGCACCCGTGAGCGTACCGACAAGGTGGTGCGCGATGTCGTGCTTGCCGACGCCGCGCCGGCCGTGCCGCTGACCATCACCAAGCGCGGCCACGAGATCGACTACGAGGCCAAGGCGGTGACCGTGGGCGATGCACGCTACATCCTCTGTCGCAACCATCAGGAGGCCGAGAGGGACGCTGTCACCCGCCAAGCCATTCTGGCCAACCTCGAACGTCAGCTGGCCAGGGGCGACAAGGCGCTGGTCGGCAACACCGGCTTCCGCCGCTTCCTCAAGACCGAAGGCAGCCACTTCGCCATCGACCCGGCCAAAGCCGAGGCGGACGCCAGGTTCGACGGCGTCTTCGTGCTACGCACCAACACCGACCTCGACCCGCTCGCCGCCATGCTGCGCTACAAGCAGCTCTGGACCGTGGAGGCGACCTTCCGTACGGCGAAGCACCTGCTCGCCACCCGGCCGATTTTCCACAAGCTCGACGACACCATCCGCGGCCACGTTTTCGCCAGTTTCCTCGCGCTCGTCCTCAAGGCCGAGCTCGAGCAGCGCATCGCCGACCTCGGCCGCACAGCATCCTGGGCCGAGATTCTCGCCGACCTCGATTCCCTGACCGAGACCGAGATCGCCCACGACGACAAGCACTTCCTCGTCCGCTCCAGCCCGCGCCCCGCCGCCAGCCTCGCGCTCCGCGCCGCAGGCGTCGCCCTGCCGCCCACCGTTCGGCCCCGCGCCGGCAACTGATCCACCTCCGAAATGTAGTGCCACGCCGCCTCCGCGGCGCCGATTGCCGTTCACGTTCAGCTACTTAGCAAAACCCACTGTCGAAGATGGGCCTCGACGTGGTCGGTCACCTCGCCCCCTACGCCGCATCGAAGGGCGGCCTCTGGCAGCTGACCCGGACCATGGCGCTGGAGCTCGCCCGCCACGACGTCCGGGTTAACGCTCTCGCTCCGGGCTACATCGAGACCGAGATCAACCGCGACTTCCTGGCGACCGAGGCCGGCCAGCGCATGCGAAAGCGCATCCCGCAACGCCGCTTCGGCGCACCGCAGGATCTCGACGGCGCGCTCCTGCTCCTCGCCTCGGATGCGTCCCGCTACATGACCGGCAGCATCATCGTGGTCGACGGTGGCCTGATGCTGGCCTGACGTCGGGCGCGGCGCGTTAGAGAGCGAGCTGAATCCGGACCGCGCGCTCGACGGCGCTCAGATCGACCGGGTCGAGGACGCCGATGCAGCCGCGCAGGCGGAATTTCGAAATCGTGCCCAGCTGATCAGCCATGGCCTTGCTTTGGCGTCCATCGATCACAACGAGCGCCTGGCCCGGATAGAGCTTGGTGGTTTTGCTCGAGAGCGGCACGACTTGGACACGATTGAGGACTCGGTTGGCGGCGTCGTTGCTGACGACCACAGCCGGCCTCGTCTTGCGGATCTCGCCACCCAGAGCCGGATCGAACGCCACCCACCAGACTTGGCCGCGGCGCGGCTCAGCCCCGCTCATCGGCGATGTCGGCGACGATGCCTTCGATCCATTCCATGGCCGCGCGCTCGTGCTCCTCATCCGCGGCCATGGCCCGGTAACCGGCCTCGAGGTCGTCCTGCACGACATGAGGTCGCGCCAACTCGGTCAGGAACCGGCTTATCCGCCGTCTGCCGACGACGCGATGCAGGCCCTCGTAGACCTCCTCATCAACCGTGATCGTGAGCTTCTTTCGCATGTCCGGCTCATATACGTGGCGTACACGTATATGATGTCTTTTTCGCGGCAAAGCAAGGCTGTGCGGCGCGCGGTCGGCAATGCTATCGTCGGACACATGCAACCGCATCCCTGGCTGAAGCCGCTGCACCGGCGCGTCGTGACGACGGCCCTGCGTCGGGTGGGTCGGTGTCGAGGTCTGGCTGGAGCCGGGCGGGCTCTGGTTCTGGATTGCGCTGGTCGCGACCGGCTACGCGCTCTGGGACTTCTTCCTCTCGGGCAACTATCGGGACACGACCAATTGAGGCCGGGCTTCGGCAGTCGCGTTCAGCGTCCAGGGGCGGCCGGATCGGGCGCGAACCCGTGCGGATCGCTGAAGCGGCCGGTCGGGCCATACGCGCCGATCATGCTCTGATGGGTGACCAGCCTGGAGCCGTTCCAATAGTGCAGGAGCACGGCGGGCGGCTCGCAGATCCAGGGGCCACGCCCGTCGCCAAGGACCAGCCCGACCTGGTGCGCAATGCCCGGCGCGATCTGGGCGATGGTGCCGGCAAAACGCTGCTGAACCGGGCGGTGCACGTGGCCGCAGAGCACGCGCTCGACCTGCTCGTGGCGCCCGATCACCGCTGCCAGGTCATGGCGGTCGCGCAGCATCGACCCGTCCATGTGCCCGATCCCGGTCCGGAATGGCGGGTGGTGCAGGGCGACCACGGTCGGCTTCCTCGGCCGCTCCTTGAGGCGCTCATCCAGCCAGGCGAGCTGGTTCTCGCCGAGACTGCCGGACGGCCTGCCTTCAAGCAGGCTGTCGAGCACAATGATCCGGATCGGGAAGTCGTCGACCGTGTAGCAGAGGCGTCCACGGGCGGGCAGGCAGCCGAGGTGCGCGAAGGCGCGGCGCATCTCCTCGCGCCCGTCATGGTTGCCGGGCAGCGGATAGTAGGGCGCCTCGAGCTCGGCCAGCGTCGCCACGAGCGCGGCGAACACCGCCTCGTCGCCGTCGCTGGTCAGATCGCCGGTGATCAGCACCAGATCGGGCGCCGGGTCGAGCGCATTCAGATGCGCGATGCCGCGCTCGAGGCAATCCGCCGTGTCGACCTTGCCGAAGGCAAGCACGCCTCTGGGCAGGAAGTGGAGATCCGATATCTGGGCGATCAGCATGGCGCTTATTCCGCTGGGGGGCGCGTATGCTGGTTGCTGAACCGGCCCACCGGAAAATCGCCGATGAAATCGAGGTGGCTGACCAGGCCGCGGCCATCGCGCCATTCGTGCAGCAGCACCGCGGGCGGCTCCAGCACCCAGCGCGCCGGCGCGCCCGCGAGCGTCAGCTGCACGGCGTGCGCGACGCCCGGCCCGATCTGCCCGAGCGTGCCGGCGAACCGGCACTGCACCACCCGGTGCACATGCCCGCAGACGACGCTCGCGACCTGCGCATGCCGGCCGATCACCTCGGCGAGCGCCGCGCCGTCCTCGAGCATCATCGCGTCCATGTGATCGATGCCGGTCCGGAACGGCGGGTGGTGCAGCGCGACCAGCGTCGGCCGTTCGGGCGCCCTGCCGAGCTGCTCGTCCAGCCAGGCGAGCTGGTCGGCGCCGAGCCGGCCAGCGGGTTGGCCCGGGATCAGGCTGTCAAGCCCGATCAGGCGAAGCGGCCCCAGGTCGACATCGAGGCAAAGCGGCCCCTCATTCGCAAACACGCCGAGATGGGCGCACGCCGCCCGCATCAGCTCGCGATCGTCGTGGTTGCCGGGGATTGGATAAATCGGCGCGCGCAGGCGGCTGAGCAGCGGCATCAGTTCGGCCCAGACCGGCGCATCGCCGTCGTTGGTGAGATCGCCTGTGATCAACACCGCATCGGCGGCCGGCTCGAGCGCGTTCAGGTGGGCCAGCGCGCGCTCGAGGTAGCCGGCGGTGTCGACCCGGCCGAAGGCGAGCGTCCCGTTGGGCAGAAAATGCAGATCGGAAATCTGGGCAAGCAGCACCGTCGACCTCGCTCCGTTTGGATCCAAACCCGCGCGACCAGATCTTAGAGCAGCACGGAGGCCGCCGTGAAAGTCCTGATCGTGGGCGCCGGCATCGCCGGGCTGACGCTCGCGCTCTGCCTGCGACGCAACGGCCACGAAGCCCGGATCGTGGAGCAGGCGCCCGAGCTTCGCGACGCGGGCTATATGATCGATTTCTTCGGTTCCGGCTACGACGCTGCGGAGCGCATCGGCCTGCTCGACGACCTCGCCCGCATCCACTACCAGATCCCACGCCTGTCTTTCGTCGCGGCCGATGGCCGCGAGCGCTTCTCGATCGCCTACCCCACGCTCCGCCGCCGGCTGTTCGATGACCGGCACTTCAATTTCATGCGCGGCGACCTCGAGCGGGTGCTGTATGCGCAGCTCCAGGACGATGTGCCGGTCCGGTTCGGCACGACGGTCGAGCAAGTGCGCCACGACGGCGAGCGGGTCTCGGTGCAGCTGAGCGACGGGAGCGGGGAGACCGTCGACCTGGTCGCGGGCGCGGACGGCGTGCACTCCAAGGTCCGCCGGCTGGTGTTCGGCGGGCCGGAGCGCTTCGAGCGTTTCCTTGGCTATCACACCGCTGCCACCATCATCGACGACCCGCCCACCGAGGCGCCGGGCGATGTCTTCTCGATTCTGACCGAACCGAAGCGGCAGGTCGGCATCTATCCGATTCGAGGCGGCCGCATGGCCAGCTTTTTCGTGCACGCGGCCGATCGACGCCTCGAAGACTTCTCGGTCGCCGCGGCGCGTCGGGAGCTGCGCACCGTCTACGGCGACCTGAACTGGCTGGTGCCGGAACTGCTCCGGCGCCTTGATCGCCAGTCCGAGATCTATCTCGATGACGTTGCGCAGATCGAGTTGCCGGGCTGGAGCCGCGAGCGCGTGGTGCTGCTCGGCGATGCCTCGCAATGCGTCTCCCTGGTTGCTGGCCAAGGCGCGTCCATGGCCATGGCCGGTGCCTACGTGCTGGCCGAGGAGCTGGCGGTGGGCGACGACGTCGCCGCGGCGCTGGCGCGCTACGAGCTTCGGCTGCGGCCGAGCATCGAGCAGAAGCAGCGCGCCGGCCGCCGGATCGCCCGCTGGTTCGTGCCCGAGAGCGGTTGGCGCCTGATCGTCCGGGATACGGTGCTGCGCGCCTCGTCCTGGCCGCTCGCATCATCGATTCTGAAACGGCAGATCGCGGGCGAGAGTATCTTTCGCGCCTGACGCCGGCGCTAGGCCCCGGCTTCGGAATCTGCTCAAATGCGAGGCGAACGCGCCCGCAGGTCCAAGGGCCGCAACGATGGAGATGGCACATGGCTCGCATCGCGGTGTCTCTGGCGCTCGCCCTCGCGTGCCTCGCCGGGCCGGCCTGGGCGCTCGATCAGGTCACCTTCGGCACCAATTGGAAGGCGGAGCCCGAGCACGGCGGCTTCTACCAAGCCGTGGCGACCGGGATCTACGAGAAGTATGGCCTGGACGTGACCATCCGGCCGGGCGGGCCGCAGGTCAACCACGCCCAGCTGCTGGCCGCCGGCAAGATCGACTTCAACATGGGCGGCAACGTGTTCGAGGCCTTCAACTACGTCCAGAACGACGTGCCGATGGTCGTGGTCGCGGCGATCTTCCAGAAGGATCCGCAGATTTTGATGGCGCACCCCGACCAGGGCTTCGAGAGCCTCGCCGACCTCAAGGGCCATCCGATCCTGATCTCGCAGGACGCGCGCACGACCTTCTGGGAGTGGCTGAAGGCCAAGTACGGCTATACCGACAGTCAGATCCGCCCCTACACCTTCAACCCGGCGCCGTTCCTCGCCGACCCGAGCGCGATCCAGCAGGGCTATCTGACCTCGGAGCCGTTCGCGGTCGAGCGCGAAGGGGGCTTCACGCCGAAGGTCTTTCTGCTGGCGGATTCCGGCTACGACACCTACTCGACCACGATCGAGACCTCGTGGAAGCTCGTGAACGAGAACCCGGATCTGGTGCAGCGCTTCGTCAACGGCTCGATCGAGGGCTGGTACAGCTATCTCTACGGCGATCCGGCACCGGCCAATGCGCTGATCAAGCGGGACAATCCGGACATGACGGACGACCAGATCGCCTATTCGATCGCCAAGCTGAAGGAATACGGACTCGTCGATTCACGCGAAGCGCTCGAGGTCGGCATCGGTGCCATGACCGACGAGCGCTGGCGGAAATTCTTCCAGTTCGCCAACAAGGCCGGCCTCTACCCGGCCAATCTCGACCTCGCCAAGGCTTATACCCTGCAGTTCGTCAACCAGAAGGTCGGCATGGATCTCAAGAAGTAGCGATCCACTCGATCATTCCGGATCGTGGCAGACTGCCTCGATGTTGTGCCCGTCCGGGTCGAGCGCGAAGGCACCGTAGTAGTTTGGATGGTAGATCTCGCGCAGGCCAGGCGGGCCATTGTCGCGCGCCCCCGCCTTGAGGGCGGCATCATGGAACGCCCGCACGGTCGCCCGGTCCCTGGCTCGAAAGGCGACGTGAGCGCCGGCGGTCGACGCCTTGCCCCGGCCGATCCAGAAGTCCGGCTTGCCGCCTTCACCGAACCCGGCGTAGGGGCCGGCTTCGGTCACCTCCATGATCAGCTCGTAACCAAGCGGCTTCAAGGCTGCGAGGTAGAACGCCTTGCTCCTGCCATAGTCCGAAACGCTGAGGCCCAGGTGATCGATCATCGCGCGTGCCTCCGGTGCCATCGCTCCGCCGGTTCGGCCGGCAGGATGCCAGAACGTCTGCGCCGGGGCCAGCCAGTGTCGCGGGTTCGGCGGGGGTGCTATGGGTCGCCTCGATCGAAATGGCGGCACGGCCGCCGGTCAGCACGGGGTCCCATGACATGCGCGCAGCGATGCTCCTCATGCGGACGCTGGTTCCGCTCCTCTGTCTCGCCGGCGTTCTGAGTGCGCCAGCCGCGGCGCAGAGTGAGAAACCGGCCTGGCAGAAGATCGACGCGGACGCGCTGGTCAGCGGCTGCTGGGTGCTGTCGAAGGAAGACCGGGACAGCGGCGTCACCCAGCGCATGCGCGAGGGGACAGCGCGGACGCTCGCATGCCTCGAGGCCACAATCATCCGCCAGGGTGCCGGATTCTTCGACCCGCAGGTGATGGGCGAGGCGGAGACCCGGCAGGTCCTCGACGAGATCAGCGCACCGTACGGCAAGCTCTATTGGGCCATGGCCGCCGGGCACAAGGGTTGCATCGCGGGCGGCGGCTGCGGCACCGTCCAACAAGTCGTGCCCGTGCTCGCGCTGGCCCGCCTCTTCGAGTCCGTCCTGCGCGACCTGGTCGCGCAGCGTAACAGGTACGAGCAATGAGGGGCAGAGACCCGCCAGTGCCCGCCCCAGGTGATCATGGCGGCGCGTGTCGCTCGACCATGCGCCTGAGCGTGATGAACGGCACCTTGCCGACCAGGCGGTCGACGCAGTGCCCGTCCTTGAACAGCAGAAGAGACGGGATGCTCTGCACGCCAAGCTCGTCAGCCAGATCGCCCTCGGCTTCGATGTCGACCTCGAGCACGGCAAGCCAGGGATGATCCCGGGCGATCCTGGCGACCATGGGCTTGACCGCCCGACAGGGCCCGCACCACGGCGCCCAGAAGTCGACCAGTACGGTCCCCTTGCGCTGCAGCGCGGCGCGGCAGGCGGCGCCGTCGGCGGCGACCGGACGGCCGGCCGCGGTCACCGGCGGCACTACTCGGCGGCGACCTGGGGCTCGCCCAAGGGATAGGTCATGCCCTTCGGGTACTTGCTCTCCTCGGCGCTGTCGAGCCGCATGGTGATGTTGAACTTGTTGCCAAAGTTGAACACGCTGCAGGCAAAGACGAGCTCGACGATCTCCTCGTTCGAAAACTCTTCGCGCAGCTGATCGTAGAAGGCATCGGGGATGAAGTTCGGATCGCCCGCCATGTACTCGGCGAGGCGCACGCCCAGCCACTCGCGCCGGCTCAGCTGGGTCGGGTCGATCTCGCCGAACACCGCTGACTCTTTGGGCCGGACCGCGTCGCGCACGCCGGCCGCGCGCACCGTGGCGCAATAGGTGCACTGATTGATCTCGCCGGTCTTGAGACGCATCAGCTCGAACAGAGAGGCGGGCAGGCGGCCGGCCATGAAGAAGGCCGCGAACACCGGCACGATCTTCTTCAGGAGGTCCGGCTGCCGGCCGATCACGCCGAACATGGCGGAATTGTTCCACCAGCCGTCGACCGCTTCCTGAAGCAGGCGGTTCACCTCGGGGTCCGACGAGTTGCCGGGCTTGAGCGGCTTGACGACTGACGACATGGCTTGCTCCCTGGATTCGTGGAGAGATCGACGTCCGCTCCGCCCTACAGCCGGAGGCGGTCAGTCGACACTCCCTCAACGATGTTGTCCCCCAAACGGATGGCTCCGCGGAGCCGATCATGGCCCAGGCGCGAGCGTTGGGCAATCACGGTCGCGCGATCGTTACCCGCGCCGCGCCCGCCGTGCGATCAGGACAAGGGGACGAGGGGGATGGCCATCGCCTGCGCGAGGGCGCTCATGCGCCGGTCGTAGGTCGCGAGGCGAACGTCGATGCGGCGCCCGCGCAGAAATTCGATCGAGGCCAGGTGCAACGCGTCGAGCGTGCGCACCGGCTCCGGAAACGGCTCCAGCGCCCGTCCGAGAACCAGAGGCGACAGCTCGAGGAACGAGATGCGGCCGAGGAGTTGCCGTGCGGGCTCGCCATGGCTCGACGCGAGGCCGCGCGCGTGCAGGCGACACCAGACCTCGTATTCGAGCAGCCGGCTCGCCAGCAGGGACTCCTGCCAGATTTCCGCAGGCGGCCTTCGGTCCTCGGCCAGGAGTTGGGCAAGCACGACCGAGGTGTCGATGTAGATCAACGCTCGCTGCGGTCCCGATCGAGCTCATGCAGCAGCTCGGCCAGCCGGGTGACCGGCGACGAGGTGGGCGGCGGGCCGGGCGGCAGCGCCGCCGGCGTCACCAGGCCCTCGCGCACGGCATCGGCCAGCAGCGCATCGCCGACCGCGCCGCTCCGGCCCGCCTCGGGCGGCCCGAGCTGGGCCACGACCCGATCCCGATCCGAGATCAGCACGGTCTCGCCCGCCGCGGCCAGGCGGACATACTCGCTGAGCTTGTTCTTCAGGGTCTTGATACCGACGGCGCGCATGCGAGCAACGTAGCTACCGGAAGCTACTTTGGCAAGGACGCATCGGCGCATGGACGGCAATGGACGAAATTCTGCTGCCTCGGCTTGGCTTGGGCCTGGTGCCTCATGCCCAACCACGTCTCTGACCGCCGCAATGCCGTGCCAGCGACTTCTGTTGGCAGCCTGCTAGTTTCCCTCGTGCCAGTCGACGCGGAGAAAGTAACCGTGCTCGTCGAAATGGTGATTAAGCTCGCCGTGGAATGCCCGCTTTATCGCCCTGCCGATGCGCATCGGAAGATGAATGTCGGTCGTGTTGATGACCACGCTATCGGCGGTTTCCACGATGCTCATGATGCGGTTCAACGGATGCTCCGTCTTCTCTGCCTGTTCCTGATGATGGACGAGCCCGATGATCTCCGCCTTTTGCTGCTGAACGATGGAGCCGGTCAGCGTCACGACACCCGCAGGGTACTTATCGTTGATACGGTGGCAGGCTTGGCATAGCTCCTCGTGCGCATCCACCGGTCGCGGCGCCCAATGCCACCGCGCCTCGTGATAGACAGCGCCGCACTGAGGGCAGACCGTTGGTTCATGGAGCTTGTGCACGCGCTTGTAGGGGTCAAGGATATGGTCCCATTGGCTGCGGCCAGAGCGGCGGCGACCGGACTGTTCCACCGGACCCGGCAGGTTTCCCTTTTTCATGTCTTCTCCGAATGTTCGCCGCGTGCGGCTTGTCCACCTCTGGAGACCCACCGGCGGGCCGGTGTGAGCGATGTGCGCGTAATCCCGCGATAAACAAGGCAAGCCTGCCAACGTTGCCCCGTCACTGCTTTGATTTCGATCAAGGTGAAAGCAACATCTTGGGTTACGGGGACACATTACGCGATTGACGCAGGTTGGAGGAGGCTGATCGAGGGCCGTTCATGGCGCGTCGCGCCCGCATCGTCGCCGCCGGCCTGCCGCATCATGTCACCCAGCGCGGCAACCCCCGGCAACCGTGCAAAAGGATGCAGACAGCTTCCCCGGCAAGACAGTCGCTGGCCCGTTCCCTCTCATGGTTTTCTCAGGTACCAGTTGATATCGTCGTAGAGCTGGAGATGGGTGGTTAGCGGGAACAGAGTAGCCAGAGTTTCCTTGAGGGCAGCCTCGACCTGCTGGCGGGTCGGTCTGTAGGCCTGTTTGTGAACGATGCTATTCCTTAGCTTGTGGATATTGGTGGACTTTAGCACCTTCAGCAGTGAAACAAGCTTCGCGTCAGTCAGGCCTTCAATGGCTGTGTCTGTCGGGCACGGCGGACGCTTGGGAAGGGCTGCTATGACGGCCGCCGCGTCCGCTAGATTCTGTGGTGATCGCCCAGCGGTCAGGTGGTGTAGAAAGAGCGCTCGCATGGGTCCGAATGTGTATTTGCCGATCTTTGAACGTAGATTTTCGAGCAGCCGATTTCAGCTTGACCAGGTCACGATCGGCGCCGAAGGGCTTGTAGACAAGCTCTGCCCGAAAAAACAGACTGAAGAAGACTTCATATGACTGGGCAAGAGTGAGAACGCAATTCATGTAGTGCTTTCGTTCCATCAGTTCATAGCAATCAAAAATCAACATCTCATGTGCGTTATTGACCGAATCTCCCACAATACGGAACGGTTTACCACAGTCCACATGCTGGCATGACACGTCGCGACCACCGATGGGTTCGAAAGTGCGTAGGTCTGAGGCACGGTTGAAGATGTTTTCTCTACTGCACCAAGGGCATTCGGCCACAAAGGTTCTCAGTAGCTGGTCCGTTTCCTCGCGGCTACAGGAATGCAACTCATAGACATAACCGCAGAGAAAGGCGTGGCGTATCGAGGAGAAGCTGCTCCGCCAATAAGTCAGTCCCGACCCTCGAAGCCGGCGAGGATGTCGTCTGGCAGAGGCTCGTCGAAGTCGTCGGCGACCCAGACCTTGCCTTCCCAGCCACCGGGCTCGCGCGGCTTTGCGCGGTAGGAGAGCGACATGAGGCGCGCCCTGGGCTTGCCCGCCTTGGCGATGATGATCTCCTCGCCTGCCGCCGCCCGCTCCACCAGCTGCGACAGCGAGGTCTTGGCCTCGTAGAGATTGACGATCGCTTCGGCCATCGGCGGCTCCTTGGTCAACTCGACCAGGATGGTCCGGCCCGGCGCCGCGGTCAATCGCGTGGGTGCCTGATCTCTGACGCGCTGTTGACCGCCCGTAGTAGGACCTCGGAATCAGCCGCGACGTGCGCGCGCGGCAGGTATCGTACGCAGCGCCGAACTGCGCGTAGAGCAGTTCTTATTCCGGCGGGGCCTTTCTCGCGTAGTGGTTGACGGCAGCGACCTACCTTATCCGGATTGCGATCCTTG
Source organism: uncultured Alphaproteobacteria bacterium (assembly GCA_963815435.1). Lineage (GTDB taxonomy): Bacteria > Pseudomonadota > Alphaproteobacteria > Geminicoccales > Geminicoccaceae > DATAOG01. Next base: position 39,686 of record CAWFGZ010000026.1, on the reverse strand, counting down.
TCTAGGATTTTTTTCGGAAACCCTCGGCTCAAGTACAGGCCACTCTCGAGCGCCGGCCTTACACTCTCCTTGAATATATTCCTGCCACGCTGTAAGATGCCGGGTCGGTCGCCAGCGCCGCCGTCGGTGTGCCCGGCGGTGCTCCGAATCCAGCTCCCCGAGAATATCCGGCCCCAGGACGAGGACGTTCGCATGACCAGCAAGAGCAATCTGAACCCCCGGGCGGAGGCCAGCCGGCGCAATGGGGGCCGCTCGCGCGGGCCGGTGACCGCCGAGGGCAGGGCGTCCTCGGCGCGCAACGCGCTCAGGCACGGGCTGCGGGCGAGCAGGATCGGGGTGCTCGGCAACGAGGACGAGGCAGCATTCCTGAGCCTCGCCGCGGCACTGCGCGAGGAGCTCGCACCCGCAGGCCCGCTCCAGGAGGAGCTTGCCGATCAGATCGCGCTCGCGATCTGGCGCGCGCGCCGCTCCAACCGCATCGAGACCGAGCTCTTCAACTATTATCTCGAGAAGGACCGGCCTAGCTGCGCGCCGGCGCCGGACTTCGGCCTGCTCGTGATCCGCGACCGCAATGGCGCCCGCGCCCTCGACACGCTGCTGCGCTACCGCGGCTCGGTGCAGGCCGAGCTCTTTCGCGCGCTCGCCGCCCTGAAGGCGCTGCAGGCCGAGGCGGCCGACTCGATGACTGCTGCGGTGGCCAGCCTGCCGCCGCCGGCCGCTACTACCAAACGAACCCAAAACCCGCTCTGAGCCTCGCGTTCAGGCCATTTGCAGCCAGAAAGTGCCGCTTCCCCATACCGCCCGACGATGATTGCTTGCCAGCTTCACCCGCTGAGCTGGCACAGAGGCGATTTCACCAGCGAACGCGTCGATTGACGACGCGTCTCACCCTGAACTGCCTCGGCACGGGCCTCGGCCTCAGCCCACGCCGCCGCGCGCCTCGGAAGTTTACGCCATCCATCGTCGCCGCTGGGCTCATTGCCGAATGGCGCTTCAATCAGGGCGCGGGGCAGACGCTGACCGACTACAGCGGCAACGGCCACCATGGCCGGCTCGGCAGCACGGCCGGCCCCGACGTCAACGATCCCGCCTGGATCGCGTCAAGGCGTCGCCGGCGCCGCAGGCCTGTTCGATGTTGCTGGTCGCCCACGGCCTCTACGACACGGACTTCATCCTGCAAATCTTTCGCGATGGGGCAAACGATCATCTGGTCTTATCGTGTGCGACATTCGAGCGGCACTACCGACTTCCCGAGCTCTTGCCCCGCTTACATTCGAGCGCGGGACCTATGCCGACAGTGTGTAGCGCTGAGCAGTTCGAGTTTGAAGGTCTTGGCCGCCGGCGGGTGGTGGCGGCGTTCGATGGCGGGGCGGTGACCTCCGATGCCGGCGGGCTGCTGCTGCGACACACCAACCGGGGCGATCGGGCTGATCGAGCGGGTGGCGGCGTGCTTTGCGGATCACCGCGCGCCGGAGCAAGTCGCGCACAGCACGCGGACCTTGGTCGGGCAGCGGATCGTCGGCATTGCCTTGGGTTACGAGGATGTGAGCGACCACGACGAGCTGCGCCACGACCCGGTGCTCGCCCTGTCCGCCGACCGGCTCGAGCCGAAGCGCTCGGTCTGCGCGCCGCTCGCCGGAAGGAGCACGCTCAATCGCCTCGAGCACGCGCCGCGCCAGCCCGACGACCGCTACCACAAGATCGCCCACGCCCGCGACGCGATCGCCCATCTGGTTCCTCGACCTGCTCCTCGAAGCCCACAAGCGGCCGCCAAAGCAGATCGTCCTCGACCTGGATGCCACCGACGATCCGCTGCACGGGCAGCAGGAAGGGCGATTCTTCCATGGCTATTACGGCTGCTACTGCTATCTGCCGCTGTACGTGTTCTGTGGCCGGCGCCTGCTGGCGGCCCCGCTGCGGCCCTCGAACATCGCTTGGCCGCCGGAACGGGGTTGGGGCCCCGTTCCCCCAACCCAGCGGCCAAGCGGCGGGCGCCGTCGAGGAGGTCGCCCGGCGCCCGTGACGTGCGCACGCAGTAGGCATCGTACTCGTCGCCTACCAAGTGCACAAAGTCTGATTTTTCGCGCGGGCTGATCAAGGCGCTGCGGCGGGGGACAGGCGAGCGGTTTCGATTGCCGGTGCGCTGCCAGACAGCTTATTGTTCGTGGCTGCGCGTTGATGCACGAGCTCGGAGAGCGATGATGGCGAAAGGTCAGAAAAGAAGCAACCGGGAGCCCAAAAAGCCCAAGGCCGACAAGAAGAAGCCCTCGACGTCGAGCGGCACCGTGCCGAGTGCCCTCAGCAAGCCTAAGCCCGGCCGGGCGAGCGCCGACAGCAAGACGTAGCAAGCCCTTCGCGGCTTTCATTCAGGCACCCGGCGCCATCACTGCCTTCAGCAGCGTCAGATCCATGGCCTGATCTCTGGGCGCTGTTAGCCGCTCCTAATAGAGCCCCGGAATAAGGCGGGACGTACGCGCGCGGTAGGCATCGTACTCGGTGCCGAACTGGGTGCGCAGCAGCCTCTCTTCCGCCCGGATGCGCGCAAGGAGCGGCGGCATCAGGAGGGCGGTGAGCAGCAGGCCGACCGCCGAGCGGAAGGCGAGGGCCCAGCCGAGCGCATTGACCAGCAGGCCGAGATAGCTGGGGTGGCGGATCCGGGCGTAGATGCCGCCGGTGACCAGGGTGTGCCCGGGCTGGATGGCGACCAGGCCGCTGAACCGATCGCCGAGGACGAAGACCGGCCAGAGCCGGGGCGCGCCGCCGGCCGTGAAGAGAGCGACGCCGAGCCAGCGAACAGCGTCGCCATCGATGGTCCAGAAGTGGATGCGGTCCGTGTAGGCGGGCAGCCAGGCGCTCAGCGCCCCGATCAGCGCGAAGGCGACGATGACCCAGCGGTTGGCGCGATCCTCGCGCACGCCCGCGCTCAGATTGCCGCCGGCGAACAGCGCGGCGCCCGCGAGTGCCGCGAAGGCAACCCCGAGCGCGATCAGCGCCGGCTGGGCAAAGAAGGCGGCGAACCCGCCCCGACCGAGGATGGCGAGGCCGAAATAGGCAGCGCTGCCCAGGACGATGAGCGCCGCTCTGACGGTCGAGATCAGCATGAGCTGCCGCTGGTCGGCGCGCCCTGTGAAGCTTCCGGGCTCAGGCGGATCGGTGGGCCGGATCGCTGGCGCCAGTACGTGCGATGGCGCCATAGACGGCCCAGGCGGTGAGCGCATACAGGGCGTTGACACCGAGCACGAACAGCCAGGGCGCGCCCGCGCCGAACACGAACTTCGCCAGCAGCGAAGGGATGACCGTCAGCGCCACGGCGGCGATGATCGCGGCCGCGGCCCCGGAGGTCATGGCATAGATGACGGGCAGCAGCAGGGCCACTGCGATTGCGACCGCGTTCCGCCCGGGGCTGATGGCCAGCGGGATGAACCGGTTCGGCGTCAACGCGGCGACCACGACCGAGTTCGCGAGCGTGCCGGCCACCCCGGCAACGATCACAGCGGCGATGCGACGGACCGCGGGCATCGGTTTCCTCCTCGCACGGGCCTCTCGCCCACAGCGCGAAATGGCGTGCCCGATACCAAAGGTCAAAGACGGGGCGGCGTCGCGTCCGCACGCGTCAGCGCGCTCAGCCCTCTTTCACAGTCGCGTTACCGGTACGGCTTCCGGAGGCCGGGCATCGGGGAAGTGGCGAGGCATTGCCGGCCGCCGCGCGCGCGGCGCACCCGCGCGTAACTGAAGCTATTCGGCGCGCCGCCTGATCTGCCAGGGCAGGCGGAGCTTCGAGGGCGGCTCGCCGGCCGGGGCGGACGGAAATCGAACGCCATCGGCCTCCGGTCGCTCCCTCGGAGCGCGGCGCGGCGAGCGCGTCTCGATGTAATCGATGTCTGGCAGCCTGCGGCCCGCCCGAATCCGCTCGACCTTGACCTTCATGGCGCACCTGCCGGGGGAGGGTTCTTCTCATGCCGGGGGGATCGTTCTCTCAGATAAATCGGTTGCGTCCGGGTCGTCTGCAAGGGCTCATCGGGCTCCAGCTATCGCAAGATATAGGCGCGGGTTTGATATGACCTCGGGCTAGTCTTCGGGCGGTGGCTCGCCGAAGCGGCGCAGACGATCGTTCTCGTGCGCGCGATCGTCGTAGCCCCGGCGCGCGCTGAAGAACATCAGCGCCATCAGCCCGCCGCCGAGCAGGCAGCTCAGGCCGACGCCGAGCCCGAGCGCGATCGCGCCGTGCCAGCCGATGTCGACGTCGCCGATCTCGCGCGAGGCCAGAAGCGATACGCCGACGCTGGCCGCGAGCAGCGCGCCGAGGACGATGACGATCAGAAAGACCTTCATGACTCCCGCCGGGTCCTAGTGACCGCCGGCCGCGCCGGCTGGTCGTGACGTTGCGATGGCGCGGACTTGGGCGGCCGGGGCGCACGCGCCTCCGTCAAACGTCGAATAGGGGTCAAAGCATAATTTACCGGACTGCGCGATCCTGACGAGGGTCGAAGCGGCTCGGGCACGGCCCGGTGTCGATCGGTCGGGAAAACGACGGAGCCCGTCGAACGTGGCGCACCCCGAGGTCGTGTCGCCGGATGCCGTGCCGCGGTTCGGGCAGAGCGCGCGCAAGGCACCGCTCGCGCTGTTGCTGGCCGCACTCCTGCTCGGCGGCGGCGCGCTCACCTGGCTGGTTCTCGAGGGGGCTGGGCCGGCCCCGATCGAGACGGTCGCGACAGAACTCAATCGGGCGGGAGCCACCGGCGAAATGAATGGCAGCGTCAAGAGTTCGATCAGCCTCTGGCTCCTCGGCCTGCCGCTGGTGCTGCCGCTGGTCTGGCTGGTCTGGCTCTACAACCGCATCGTCGACCAGGAGGAGGGTGTCTACGCCGCCTGGGCGCAGGTGGAATCCAACTACCAGCGCCGCAACGACCTGATTCCCGACCTGGTGCAGACCGTCAATCGCTACCTCGGCCACGAGCGCGGCACACTGGTTGACGTCACGGCGGAGCGTAGCGCCGCGCTCGACCCGCTCGCGGCTGCGCTCGCGGACGTCGATGCCGCCCGAGAGAAGGCCGAGGCGCCGGCCGGGGAAGCGAAGCCCGAGGCCGAAGCGGCGCTCGCACGTCTCGCGGCGGCGGAGGAGGCGCTGCGGCAAAGTCTCGGCCGCTTCTTCGGGGTGGCGGAAAGCTATCCGCAGCTCCGCTCGGCGGATCAGTTCCTGGAGCTGCAGGCGCAGCTCGAGGGCACCGAGAACCGCATCAACGTCGCCCGGGTCGAGTTCAACCGGCAGGTCGAGCAGTTCAACAGCGCGATCCGCCGCCTGCCCGGCAGTCTGGTGGCCGGTCTCGGCCATTTGCGGCGCAAGGCCTACTTCCAGGCCGAGGAGGGCGCGGCGGCCGCGGCCGCGCTCGGCTTTGACTAGCCGCCCGGCGCGCCTGATCGAGGCCCTGATCGGCATCGGCGTCGCCGGCGCGCTCCTGCTTGCGCTCGCCTGGCCGGACGACGCGTCGATCAGCTCGGTCGTCGACCGGGCCGGCCTCATGAGCGCTGCCGAGCGTGATTTCAATCGCCGCCTACCATGCGCGGCTGCTCGAAGACCACGACATCGACTATCGTGTCTTCACGGTCGGGGCTGCGGGTGACATCGAACGCCTGAGCCACGAGCAGTTCGGCGCGCTCGGGGTCGGCAGCGCCAGCCGGAGCGGACGTGGCCTGCTGCTGGTGATCGATCCGGCGGGCGATCGCGTCCGCCTCGAGGTCGCGGCCGCGCTGGAGGCCATTTATACCGACGGCTTCGTCGCCTACCTCCAGCACCGCCAGATGGTGCCCTTCTTCGAGGCCGGGCGGGTGGCCGATGGCATCCTCGCGACCACCGAGCTGATCTTCGCCCGCGCCCAGGAGGCGGCCGCCGGCCAGGCGTTCGATGCGGTGACGGCCAAGCCCTTCAGCCTGGGCGGCGGCGCCTCGACGGCCGCCCGGCTGCGCCAAGGTCGGGAGCAGATCACCACGCCTGCGGGCCAGGTGGCGCCGGGCGCGACGCCCGAAGCCACGGTCGCCGCCTATCTCGCCGCCATGGGCGCTCGCAACGCGAGCGCCGACCTCGCCCTCTACAGCCGCGACACCCGGGCGACGCTCGGCTCCTGGACGATCACGCCAGCCCAGATGGACCAGATCGCCCGCGCCTATGGAAACTGCGCCGGGCCAGTGACCCGCCTCGGGCCGGGCGACCGGCGCGCGGTCGTCCGCTACCCCGGTCGGGGAGCGCCAGTGCGCCCCCTGGTTCCTGGTGCACGAGGCCGGCCAGTGGCGGCTCGATCTCGCGAGCAGCCAACGGGCGATCCGCTTCAACCATCGGAACGAATGGCGCCTGATCGACCCCGCGGGCTACGGCTTCGCCTTCGAGGACTGGCGCTTCGACCGCAACGGGTTTCCGATCGCCGCCCGCTGAGCCGGGAGACGGTGAAAGCGCGGCGCAAGCGCAGGCGGTACCGCAGCACGCTTCCCATCGCAGACTATGTCATCTTGGCCCTCGGAAGCCGGCAAACGGGGCATCCCGGCTGAGGTGAAACGTATGAACCAGGGCGCATCGACTTCCGCCACCTGGGGAGGCCAACCGGCCACCGACGATTGGGACACAGCGTCCCACTGGGACCCTGCCGTGGTGCCCATGGACGCGGCTAACTTTGGCGCGTCATCCCGGACGGGGATCGCTTTCTCGCCGGACACCAGCGCCACGGTGGACTCTGTCGGTGTTTGCTGCCGGCGCTCCCCCTACTCCTTCAAGTTTGGCTCTTCCGACGCCCACATCGGCTTTGACGATTGCCCGCGCGGGAGTGACCAACCACTCCTCGAGCATCCAGAGCTTCGTCGTTGCTTCTATCGGGGTCCGCTACCAGGATCCGCAACTCTCAAGTTCACGAACTCCGCTACGGCGGGAGGGGACAACGTCTCGTACTACTCCGGACCCGGAGTCGCTACAAAGCTACGGAGGCGGCATCATCGGCTTCTGGGACAAATCGACAGCGGGGTCGGCCTCGTTCACCGTGAGGACCGGAGCCGCTCGTCCCTCCGAGGAAGGCAGCACCGTGGGCGGCGAGGTGAGGTTCAGCAATTCCTCATCGGCGTTGATCTATGTGCGGAGTTGCCCGCGCGGGGACCGTGCGAGCGGGCGGGCCGTGGGCGAGACGCGGATGGCGCTGATCATGGTGGTGGGCTGGGAGCGCAACGCCATGCGCCTTCGCCTGGTGCAGGATTTCGGCCGCCCGGAGGACGCTGCGGGGCCGGCGCGAGCGAGCGAGGCGCGCCGGGCAGCGTCAACACCGATCCTCGCCGCGCCGGCACTCCCGCCGGCTCCTGCTGAGCCGCCCATCCCGGCAGCCGGAATGAGAAGCCCGCCTTCCCGAGCCTGCGCGCTGGCTTCCGGTGACCGGGAGGCGGTTGCGGTGCTCGGACCGAAATCAGGCGTGGACGCCGGGCAGCGAAGCCCGGCCGGCCTTCAGTCCTATTTTACTCGACCTATGGTTTACAATCTCTAGGCTTTTTCTGCCGGGTCCAGGGGCCGCCGGTCGGGAAGCCTTCGGGTCCGGCCGCGTGGTCTGGCGGCGCGAGGCGGCGCTCATCAATCGGTCAGGACGCAGGACGGTGGCGGGCCGCCGCCGAGCGCCCATTCGTAGACGGATTTCATCTCCTCGGCGATCCCGTCCCAGCCATAGCACTCCGTCATCCAGAGGCGGCCGCGGCGGCCCATCTCGGCACGGCGCACCGGCGGCAGGTCCATGGCTGCTTGCAAGGCCTCGGCGAGATTCCGCTCCGACAGCTCGATCCACCAGCCGCAGTCGCGCTTCTCCAGCCCCGCCCAGGGCGCGCCGGTGGTGGTGATGACCGGCACGCCATGGGCCAGGGCCTCGGCGATTGCGATAGCGAAGTTGTCGGAGTGGGTCGGCAGCACGAAGAGACTGGCGCTGCGGTAGAGGGCGGCCTTGGCCGCGCCATAGGCGGGGCCGGGGAAGGCGACGCGCTGCAGGCGGAGCTCGGCCGCCAGCGCCCGCACCTCCGCGAGGTGCCCGACCTCGTCGGGCCCGGCGACGACCAGCTCCCAGTCGGGATAGCGCCCCTCGACCCGTTGCCAGGCGCGGAGGAGGATCGGAACGCCTTTTTTGGGATGGATGCGGCTCAGAAACAGCAGCCTTCGCCGTGCGCTTCGGTCCGGAGCGGGATCAGTCTCGAGTTCAGGGAGGTCAACGCCGTTCGGGATGACGGCGACCGGCTGGCGAAACCCGAGTCTGCGGATGTCGCGGGCCTCGCTCTCGGAGGTGGCATGAAAACAGGTGGTGGCCGCGGCCGTGCGGCGTTGCCCGAGGCACCACCAAGCGAACTGCTTGCGCCGCCGCGAGAAGGCCATGGCCCACTCGGAGAACATGCCTTGAGGGGAGAGGACGAGGGGAATGCGGCGCTGCCTGGCGACCGATCCCGCATAGATATTGGGCATCATCCAGACGCCAGTGTTGTGAAGAAGGTCGGCGTCGACCTGGCCCAGGCCACAGCGCATGGCGGGCGAGATGCCGAGTCGACGGACGATCGGGGCGGTGGGATAGCCGACGATACCGGCCGCAGAGAGATCGTCAGGGACGGGCTGCAGCGTGTGCACCCAGACGGCCACGCCGGTTTCCGCCAAGGCCTCCGCCAGCTTGAGGACGGCATACCTGGTTCCGGCGGCCGGGTTGCTAAGGTCAGAGACAACGTGGGCGATCTTCATTCCCGACCAGCGGGCTGCGCTTTGCAGGTGACGCTAATCGCGTGGGCGAAGATAAAGCCAACAGACGTCCAAACTCCGTCGCTCGTCTGCCGCCCTACGGCCATCAGAGGCGCCAAGCGCCGCCGCCAGGGGTGCGCGGGTGAGCTTCGCCTCTGTCGCGCGCTGGGCAATGCGCTCGAGCCTGTGCATGATTTGAAAACGATCAACCATCGTCTCCTCGATCGCTAAATGCCGGTGCGGATGAAGCTCGACGATGATCTCGGCTCCGGCGAGAGATGGCGCCGCTTTCGGATCGAGTAACTCGAACTCGGCGCCCTCGCAATCCATGACGACGAGCGCTCGGCCAAGTCGCAGCAAGTTCTCCAGTCTCTTCGCGCGAACCACGCCGGACACGTGCACTTGGGCAGCAACGCCGTTCAACGATGCATTGCGGACGGTCGCCTTCCTCGCCTTGGGATCAGCATCAAAGGCATAGACGGTCGCACCGGGCAACCAAGTCGCGAAACCGACGGCATAGTAGCCTTCAGCGCAGCCTACGTTCAGGACAATCTCTGGCCGACGAGCGATCGCGGTCTCGATGGATTCGTGAAGCTCGTCCTCGTAGGTCCCAAGAAACTTAGGGGCAACATGCACCGGTAGCGCCTCGAAATCGAGATGCATTCCGGTGAATGGACCGGACCGAACTCGAGATCCGGATGTTTTGGCGAGCTTTCGGGCAAGATCCGCAAGGCCAAGATCACGTGCCTGCTTCTCGATCAAGCGACGCGAGCGAATCGAAAGCGCGACGAGGGTGAGCTCCGAGGCAACCCGCTCCATTCCGGATCTCGCTACAGTCTTTATGGCCTGGCGAAGCTGCATTGGCGGCCCGTTCCAAGACTTTTCGTGAAGTTCCCGCGGCCGGCCGGCTGGTTCCAGGCGTTGGTGGCCGCGAGGATCAAGCCGACGAACAGCCAAGCGAACATGGCGCCCTCGCCGCTCATGGTGATCTGGCCGACCAGGAGATGCGGCCCGACGAAGCCGAAGAGCAGCAGGCCCGCCGGGTTGCCGAACCTGCGGTTGGCGAGCAGCGCGCGCCGGAGGAGCCAGGCGATCAGGACGAGGCGCAGGGCGATAAAGCCCAGGCCGAAAACCGGCCCGAGCTCGAGCACGATCCGATCCCACTCGGTCTCGGCGAGCGCGAAATGGCGCTCACCTGTGATGGCGGCGACGGCGCCGAGGATGCCGGAGCCGAGGCCGAAGCCTTGGATCGGGGCCGAGCGCATCATGTCGAAGGCATGGGTGAACATGTCGAGCAAGCGGGTCGAGATGGAGGTCGAGCCGCCGGCAGTCTGATAGCGCTCGAGCATCGCGTCGTACGCGGGCGCCAGGAGGGTGCTGTAGAGCGTCACTCCGGCAAGGACGACCAACAGGACAAACGACAGCATCCGTAAGCTCTGGCGGCACTCCGGAGCTCGACAGGGCGGCGGCAGCGAGACAAGCCAGCGTGAAAATGTAGAAGAGCCAGACGGCGCGGCTGCCGGTGGTGAGCGCCATGACCATGGTCGCGCCGGTCGAGCTCACGAGCAGCCAGAGCGGCAAGCGCATCTGCGGCCGTAAAACCCATGCCGCCGCAAGCATGGACACGCTGACCGCCGTATAGAACACGTGGCCCGAGCTATAGGCGAAGGTGCCGTAGGGGCGGACCATGTCACCTGCCACGCGGGCTATGCCGTCGACGTCGCCGGCGATCGAGCGGTTGATCGCAGCGGCAGGGGGCGAGCGGTACTGGACGAAAACGAGGATCGCGATGGGAATGGCGAGGAAGAGGTTGAGGCGGATCAGCGCCGCCAGATCCTCGAAGCGAAAGCATCGGCCGATGATGAAGGCGAGCGGAATGTAGAAGAAGTAGTCGCGCACGCCGAGCGCCCAGGCGATCGGATGTCCGGTGCCGAAGGGGACCAGGAGCAGGTGGAAGACCGAGACGGGGACGGCGAACAGTCCGAGGACGATCAGCATCCGGCTGCGCAGGATGAGGCCGTTGAGCAGCACGCAGACATAGATCAGCAGCGACGAACGGATCGCGTGAGAAGTAGAGCGGGCGCTGCAAACCCGGCAGCGCCCACTTGCGCAGCGCGCCCTCAAAAACCAACAACAAGAAAGATGATGAAGACGAGGCGGACGATCAGCCGACGTTCGGCCTCCTGCGCGACATGCTCGTGGTGAACGAAGGCGGGCGGAGATCATCTACCGGTCCCCGGCCGTGTCACCGGCGATGATCTGCACGATGCGCTCCTCGTAGCGCTCCCAGGGGTTGCGACGCGCGGTCTCCAGTGCCGCCTCGCTCATCGCCGCAAGCAGATCCCGATCCTCGGCCAGCCGGGTCAGGCGATCGGCGATGGCATCGGGGCTCCGGATCGGCACGATGAAGCCGTCGCGCCCGTCGTTCATCATGTCCGGCGCGCCGGTGTGCGGCGTGGTGATGACAGGCAACCCGCGCGAGAGCGCCTCGGTGATGACGAGACCAAAACCCTCCACGATTGAAGGAAATACGAGGACATCGTGCTCCGCCATCAGCTCGAGCAGCCGGGCGTGCGGCACCGGCGGGAGCCAGCGGTGCGCCTCGATCACCCGGTCCAGAGCGGTGCAGTCCGCCGTCATGCGCGGTCCGATCAGGGTCAGCCGACCATGCCGCGGATGCTTGCCATCGCCTCGTGCAGGTCGGCGAGACCTTTGCGCTGTGACAGGTGGCCGACGAACAGTGCGCGCAAGGGGCGGCTTCGGTCATCCGCCGCAACACGCGAGCGAGCGACCGCCGGTGGCGCTCCATAAGGCACGACCTCGATCCGGCGTGGAGGCTCTGGGCAATGGCTCAGCGAGCGCCGGGTGAAGCTGCTGGCGACGACGACGCAATCGGCCTCGGCGAGCTCGAGATCCTTCCGCCGGTGCTTGGCCTCGGAATCGGCCAATCCGATCATGGTCGGCGCCCAGTCTGGGCGGCGGTCGCGCTCCTCAGCCAGGAGCCCCTGAAGCAGGCGCCAGTAGGCGATCGGCAGATGATAGATCCGGCGCATGCCGAGCCGGCGCGCCGCTTTGAAGCTCTCCAACGCTCCGTCTTCGTACGCGTAGACCGTCGCAGCTGCGATCCTGCCGGCCTCGAGGTCGCGCGCCAGTCGCCGGTCGAGGGCATGGTAGACCGCGTCGACCGACGCCCAGCCGACCTCATGCCGGATGAGGCCACGCAGCCGCAATCGCCCCGCAGTCTGCCGCACGAGTTCCCGAATCGGACGGGTGACGAGCTTGGACCGCGGCACTTCAGGAAAGCTGCGGCGGGCGAACTCTTGTTTGAGCCTCGCAGGCCAAGCGCGCTATCTGGCCGACTCGCGACGGGACGGCGACTGTTGTGTAGAAGGCTGCGAGACGGCCAGTGCGCTCCAGAGCACGAACGTCGCTGCGGACGTTTGGATTGCCCGTGGGATGCGCCACGATCACGGTCATCCGGTCCCCGCGAGAACTCGCTCGAAGAGGGCCAGATACTGTTGGGCGACGCGGCGGGCCTTGAAGACTTCGAGGTGCCGGTCCACGCTTTCGAGCTTGCGGCGGGGCAGATCTCCGTCGCCCGAGCGCGGACTCAAGACGATCCGCCAGGTCGGTCGGATCGCCATTGCGAAAGGTCAGGCCGTGGCCACCGATCGCGTCGATCAGTCCACCGTCCGCCGAGACGATCGGCAGGCAGCCGCAGGCCAGGCCCTCCAGAGCGACGATCCCGAACGGCTCGCGGTAGCGCGACGGCACGACCATGATGCGGTGACGGTTGAGCTCGTCGGCGATGGCGGCGCCCCGGAGCGCACCGAGGAAGCGGATGCTGCGTTCCAGCCCGAGCCCGACGGTCATGGTGATCAACCGGTCCCGCTCCGGCCCGTCGCCGATGACGGTGCAACACGGCGTGATGCCGCGCTGCTTCAAGACCGCGAGGGCCTCGAGCAGCGTGTCGCAGCCTTTGTCAGAGACCAGCCGGCCAAGGAACACGATGTCCCGCTCTCGTTCATCCAGCGGCACTTCCCGGCGAAAGATCGAATCGTCGTAGGGATTGCCGATGACCTCGCTGCATCCGACCCGCCCGGCTATGTAGCGGCTGCAGGCGATGCCATGCACGAGCCGGGCGCAGGCGAGCTTGAGGTAATCGCGCAGGCCCAGCCTGCCGCTGGCGACGGGTGTAGTCAGGCTGCCGTGGTGAACGAAGAAGCGGCCTACGGGCGCCCGCCGCATGGAAGTATTTCAGGCTCAGATTGGCCTGAAGGTGGACGTCGCTCCAGCGGAGCAATGACCAGAAGCGCGCCGAGGATGGCCGGCGGACAACGGGAAAGGGCCACGGCCCACGATCGGGGCCGGGCGTGAGCGTTGCGAGGGCCACGTCGTGGCCGAGCTCGGTGAACTGAGTGGCAAGCAGCTCGGTGAGCCGCTCGATACCGCCGATGCTCGGCGCGAAGCAGGTTGTGAAGATGAAAATCCTCACGAGGGCGCCTCGAGCGGATCAAGGGCGCGCGCGAAGGTGGCGGCCGCCTGTTCGAGAGAATGGTCCCGGTACCAGAGATGAGCCTCGGTCGCGAGGCGCTGACCGGTGACTTTCAGCTCAGGCGTGGGCTCGCTCGTGCGCACGAGATTGAGCCCGTGGCGAAGACGATCGCCTGCCCCGCCGGCGGCGCCTCGAACCAGGGGAACCAGGCCGTGCGCGGCATAGGCGGCAAGAATGCCCGACTTGGCGGCGAAGTCCAAAGGATAGTCGAGCAGGCCGAAGCTGGCGCGAAGCATCGCGGCCGAAGCCGAAGCCCGGGTCGAGATAGCCGCAGCGGACTACCGGCAGCGGCGAACGAGGAAGCCCGCCGTCGCTGAAGGGCGGGCCGATATCCAAGATGGATTCGATCCCGGCGGAGCGCAACGTCGGCAGGAAGTCTTCGATGTGGGCGTAGACGCGGCGCCGCAACCCAGGTCGGCCGAACACCACGGCGAGGGGCTCGCGAGCGCCGAGTCGCAGCGGCTCGTCGGGCTCGCCGATGTTCGACAGGACCGGGAGGACCGCCAGCGGCGAGCGGCTCGGGGCCAGTCGTCGCAGGCGCCTGGCGTAGAGATCGGTGCTGGTGAGATAGTCGTCGGTGAGGCGGAGCAGGGCAGCCGCGAGCGCCCGTTGCAGTCGATAGAGCCAGAATGATGACCGCCACGGCGGCCCGAATGCCCAAAGCTCGTGGAACATCACCAGAAGCCGGCAGTTCGATGCGCTCTCCTTCCAGCGCCGCAGTCCTTGGACCAGCCAGAGCGGGGCGCCACGGCTGCGCGTAGCCATAGCCGGAGTAGTGAACCAGCACTGCATCGGGGCGGAGCGCGCCGAGTCGTTGCGTCAAAGCATCTGCCCGCGGCAATACCGGCAAGACCTCGGGCAGATCATGCGGACGCTCGACTTGCGTCTGCTGCTGAGGCTCCGAGATGACAAATGTGGTCCGGATGTTCAGCCGTTGCAGTTCCTTCGAAAGAAGAAACGCGTAATCGCCGATGCCGCCGATGATCGGCGGGAGCTCGGGCACGATTTGGATCAACTGCAACGGTGCGCTCCGATCCAACCTGAGCCGAAGGATACGAGCCTGGGGCGAGCGGAGGGATTCATCAGGCGTGACCCGGCACGCTCGATTCGGACGCTGCAGAGATAAAGACTGCGCGGCGAAGAAACGAAGCGCCGGGCAGCACGCCGAGCAGCTCGTCAAGCAGTGGCGTTGAAATCAATCGCAAGGTCAGGGCATACAGGGCCAGGAACGCCGTCGCGGCCAGAACCGCCCCCGCGGTCCCGGCCACCGAGGAGACGATCAAGGCGGCGGGCAGCGCCGCGGTCAATGCGGCCTGGATCGGCGGCAGCACTGCATCGACGAAGCCTCGTCGATCGATCCAACCCCGGCGATGGACCAGCAGCGCGAAGGCGATCGACGCAAAGCCGACGGCTGCGATCTGCGCCAGCATGTAGGCGATCAATCCGAGGGGCAATGCGGCCAGAGCGAGCAGGGCGAAAGCGAGATGGAGGGCGTCACCTTTGAGACGGTCGCCGGTCGCGCCGGAGGCGATCAGAAGCGGGACGAAGAGCGTCAGCATGCCCTGGCCCAGGGCCAAGGCGCTGGCGAATGGCACCAGCGGAACGAGTGCCACCCAGCGTTCGCCGTAGAGGAGATGGACGAGGGGGGCGGCGAGCAGGGCGAGCGCAACCGCGAGCGGCACCTGGCTCCAGACGATCGCGCGCAGGAGCAGATTGCCGACGCGCAGGCGTCGTCCGGGATCGCCCTGCGCGGCGGCGAGAATTGGCAGCAGGGCGTAGGTGACCTGCCCGGCGAAGCGGCCGAGGACGAGGTTTGACAAGCTCGCGGCGCGACCAAGGAGCCCGAGATCGGCGGCGCCGAGGACCATACCGACGGCCCATGAACTGACGGTCCCGCGCATCCCCCAAGCCTGGCTGGCGCCGACCATGGGCCAGCCGAAGGCCTGAAGGTGCCGGAAGCAGCTTCGGATCGAGCCGCAGTGGGTCGGAGTTTTCGCGAGGCCACGAGAAGGCGGCGAACGGCAGAGGTTCGAGGAGGACCGCGACGACGAGGGCGAACGGACCGGCGCCGGCCGCGGCAAGCGCGATCGCGGCGAAACTCCCGAGCAGGAGCGTCCCGACCTGGACCAGGCGCAGACGCTTCCAGGAAAAGTCGCGTTGGAGAAGCTGGACCTCGATGTCGCCTGGGACCTTGAACGGAAAGGCGAGCAGACTAAGGACGAGCAGGACGGCGACCAGCCGGAGACCGAAGCCGAAATAGAGGATGCCTGCGATCGCCACGCCAAGCACGAGCAGGCTCGTCTGCAACAGCAGGCCGAACAGGAGGTAGGTGCCAATCTCGGTATCACCGCCCCGCTGGCGCAGGAGATTGGGGGCGAAATTCTCGAAGCCAGCGGCGCTGATCCAGAGCGTCACCGAGCTCACGAGCGCGAAGGTGCCATAGTCCGCGGGTGTCAGGAGGCGGGCCATGATCATCATGGTCACGAGGCGGACGAGGTCGCCGACCAACGACAGCGCGGCATTCGAGCCGACGGCGACGAAGGCTTGCTGGCGCAGGCTCATGCGTACCACGCCGGGCACAGGTAGCGGTGGGTCATGGGCGAACCCGCTCCTGAGCTACCCCAATGCGGGTCACGGTGGACGAGGGTAGTGGGGGATGCCGTGCAGGGTTGAAGCGCGCGCGATGCCTTGAATGGTTCTGCTTTCCGGCCCGTGGTGCGAAGGAAGCAGTCAATGCGGCGAGATGGTCGGCGAAGGCTGCCTCGCCGAAGCGGTTGGCGAGCACGCCCGGCTGGTCGTTCCGGGCTGAGGTTTCGAGAACGTGCGCGATGGCTTCGCCGACCTGCTCCGGCGGTACCGCCTTGCCCAAGGGCGAGCAGGAGAGCGCCTCGACGCTGCCGTCGACATCGCCTCCGATGGTCGGCACACCACAGGCCATCGCCTCCAGGAACACGATGCCGAAGCCCTCGCCAGTACTGGGCATGACGAAGAGGTCCGCC
Organism: uncultured Alphaproteobacteria bacterium; assembly: GCA_963815435.1. GTDB lineage: Bacteria > Pseudomonadota > Alphaproteobacteria > Geminicoccales > Geminicoccaceae > DATAOG01. Next base: position 23,401 of record CAWFGZ010000026.1, on the reverse strand, counting down.
ATCCGATAGTGCTCGACCAGCTCCGCTTCCGCGACCTGGCCGACGAAACACACGATGTCGGCGACGCCTCGCTCGAGGGCCAAGGCCTCGAGGCGCGGTCGATCGTCGCCGTCGCCGGCGATGACGTAGGCGAGATCAGGAAAGCGCGCGCGCAGCTCCGGCAACGCCCGGATCACCCGGTCATGACCTTTGTAACGGTCTTCGGCGGAAAGGCGGGCGACCGTGAGCAGCACGCGTCGGCCTTCGAGGCCGTAGCGCCGCAAGAGGTGCAGGGGCTTGGGCCCGGGCGTGAAGCGGGGATCGAGGACATTGGGGAGGACCTCGACCCTGTCCGGCGCCACGTCGGCCCAGGCGAGGAAGCGTTCGCGGGTGTAGCGACTGACGGAGGTAATCAGGTCGGCCCGGGCCACGGCCCACCGGATGGGCCGGCCGAGGGGGGCCCAGGCGTCGACGCCGTGGAGCTGCAGCCACCAGGGGCAGCCGAGCCAGCGGGCGAGGCCGGCAGCGAGCGCGGCCATGTAGATGTGACCGCAGAACAGGAGGTCGAAGGGCGGGCGGCGCGCGGCGACTGCGAGAACCCGGGCCAGGTAGGCGGCCTTACCGGCTGAGGCGGGCAGCTGACGGAGGTGGGGCGGAAGTTGCTCGCCGGCGGTGTCGCCGAAGCGAGGCATGACGAGGACATCTTCCACATTCTCAAGATCGGCGAGCGCGCTCAGCAGTGCCTGGTTGTAGCGGGCGATGCCGCCGGGCGCGCCGAAGCCGTCGGTAATGAGGGCGAGGGTGCGCAGCGCCAAAGCTCTTACGCCTCCACGACGAGTGCTGATCTGTACGTCCGGCCGCCGGTACGTGCGCTATCGCGCGGCCGGATGGCTGGCGTGCGACGGGCCACGCCGAGGAATCGGACTGGCTGCGGTCCGGCGCCGGTCACGTCGCTGCGCTCCACCGGCGGTCCTGCCGCAGCGGCGAAGCCTCTGGCACGAAGGCGAGGTCGAGCTGAGCGAGGGCCTGATCCAGGGGCCGTCGGAGAAGGCTCAGCACGTCGTAGAGTACGAACCCGTAGTCCTTCAGCTTCTGAATGACCGCCGAGACCTCGGGGCCATTCTCGATCGTCGCGAGCGCGCTGGTCTCGATGAGAATGGCGTCAATGTCGCGCATGCGCGCCGACATACCTTCCAGCACCATGAGCTCGGCGCCCTGGACGTCGATCTTGCAGAGGGCGGGCCTGGCGAAGTCGCCGATCAGGGTATCGAAGCGTTGGACCGGCACCTCGTATCTGGCGGCGCTGACGTAGGGCCCGAGCTCACGGAAGAAGGTGGAGCAACCGATCTCGTCGTGGACGTCGATCACCGTCGTGCCGGCCCGAGCGCCAAGCGCAACGTTCAGGACCTCGGCGCGCAGCCTCTGCGCCCAGCGCTGCATGTGGGGCAGCGACTCTCTGGTCGGGTCGACGAGGTAATAGAAGGCTTCCGGAAAGGCGTCGTAGAGCCAGGGCGTCCCTTGTGCCACGCCGATGTCGAACACGGTCTGCGGCGTCAGGCCGTTGGCCCGGAGGGTCGCGAAGAAGCGCTGCCAGGAGGGAACGCAGGGCTCGTGGGCGATGACGAGCCCAAGCGGTTGGAGGCCCTGGTTGATCATGCGCTTGGCAGAGGCGAGGACGCTGCGCATCGCTCAGCCCCGGGTGACCACGTGCGGGCCGAGCACGAGCGCGTCCATGCGGGTGCGCAGGAAGCAGTCGATCGCCTCCTCGGGCCGGCAGACCACCGGCTCGTTCTCGTTGAAGGAGGTGTTGAGGACGATCGGGACGCCGGTCGCCTCGGCGAAGGCTTCGATCAGGCGATGGTAGAGCGGGTTCTGCGCCCGGGTCACGGTCTGCAGGCGGCCCGAGCCGTTGACGTGGGTGACGGCCGGGATGCGCGGGCGCTGTGCGTCACGCACCTGATAGACCTGGAGCATGAAGGGCACGTCGTAGTCGGTCTCGAACCACTCGCCGACGCGCTCGCGCAGGATCGCGGGCGCGAACGGGCGGAAGGATTCCCGGCGCTTGATCTTGTCGTTGAGGATGGCCTTCATGTCGGCGCGGCGCGGGTCGCCGAGGATCGAGCGGTTGCCGAGGGCGCGCGGGCCCCACTCCATGCGGCCCTGAAACCAGCCGACGACCTGACCCTTGGCGATGCCGGCCGCGGTCCGCCGGCAGAGCTCGTCCGGATCGTCGATGCGCTCGATGCTGCAGCCGGCGGCGGCGAAGGCGGCGCGGTGGCGATCGAGCGCGGGCTCGAGCGAGCCGTTGGCGAAGGCGGGGCCGAGGTAGGCGTGGTCCATGACGAAGCCGCGCGGGCCGCCTTGCTTGTGCCAGACGGCGAAGGCAGCGCCGAGCGCGCCGCCGGCGTCGCCCGCGGCCGACTGGACGTAGAGCTCGGTGAAGGGGCTGCGCTCGAAGATCCGGCCGTTGGCGACCGAGTTCATGGCGCAGCCGCCGGCCAGGCAGAGCGCGCGCTCGCCGGTCGCCGCGGCGACCCGGTTCAGAAGGTGGAAGAAGGCCTCCTCGTGCATCGCCTGGAGCGAGGCGGCGACGTTCCGGTGGTGGCGGGTGATCTCGGCGCCGGGCGCGCGCGGGGGCCCAAGCAGCTCGCACATCTCGTCGGTGAAGATCCGGCCGACCTCGGGCGCACCACCGTCCCAGACCATCTCGATGCCTTCGGCGTGGTGGCGGAAGCAGTCGAGGTCGAGGCGGTAGCCGCCGTCGGGCAGCAGCTGGACGATCCGGCGCATGGCGGCCATTTCGGAGGGCTCGCCGTAGGGGGCGAGGCCCATGACTTTGTACTCGTCGCCGAAGTTCCAAAAGCCCAGGAGCTGCGTGACCGCCTGGTAGAAGAGGCCGAGCGAATGGGGAAAATGGACCCGGCCGAGCACATCGATCCGGGAGCCGGCGCCCACCCCCCACATGGCGCTCGCGAAGTCACCGAAGCCGTCGAGCGAGACTACGGCGGCGCGCTCGAAGGGTGAGACGTAAAACGCGCTGGCGAGGTGGGCGAGGTGGTGCTCGACGTTGTGAAACCTGGCCTTGAGCCTGGCGGGATCGGCGCCGAGGGTCGGGGCGAGCAGCCGCACCGGACTCCTGACCCGGGCCGCATTCTTGAGGCGCGCGCGGATCAGCTCGAGGCTCGGCCGATGGGCGACGCTGAACAGGGCCTTGCGCAGCAGATTGGCGCTCGGATCGCGGTTGATCGCGACGTGGTCGAGATCGGCGGGCGCGGCCCCCGCCTCGTCCAGGCAGTATTGGATCGCTTTGGTCGGGAAACCTGCCCAGTGCTTGATGCGGCGAAAGCGCTCCTCCTCGGCCGCCGCGACAATGGCGCCGTCGCGCAGCAGGCATGCCGCGGAATCGGCGTGAAAACAGTTGATACCGAGGATCAGCACGGCCCTACTCCGCGGCCACCACTTCGAGGGCCCGGTGCTCGGCGGGCAGGACCGCGCGCAGGCAGCGGCTCCAGGCGGCGAGGCTTGCCTCGCGGCTGTAGGCGCGCTCGTAGGCGCTCCGGGCGTTGGCGCCCATACAGGCGAGGCGTCCAGGGTCGGCGCGCAGCGCGCGGATCGCCGCGGCCGCGGCCGCGGCCTGCCCCGGCGCCACAACGAGGCCCGCGTCATGGGTGCGCACGATGCGCGCGGCGTTGCCCGCGGGATCGCCGATCGCCAGCACCGGCCGCCCGGCGGCGAGCACCCCATACAACTTGCTGGGCATGACCAGGCCCTCGCAATCCGGCCGCAGACTGACGATGTGCAGATCCGGCGCCGTCAGGCTCTCGCCGAGGCGCTCCGCCGGCTGATAGGGCCGGAGCATCAGGTTGCCGAGACCGCGCTCGCCCGCCCGTTCCTTCAGTCGCCCGTAACCGGCGCCGGCGCCAATCAGCAGAAAGACCAGCCCTGGCTCTTCGCTCAGGGCATCCATCAGCTCGATCAGGGTCTCGACCTCGTGGACCCGGCCGAGGTTGCCCGAGTAGCCGATCACGAAGCGATCGCCGAGGTCCCATTGCTGGCGCAGATGGTTCTGCTCCCGGGCCAGGGGTCGAACCTGCAACCCGTCCGCCCAGTTATGAATGATCGTGATCCGATCCGCCGGAATGCCCTCGGCGCGCAGCCGCTCGGCCATGCGCTCGCAGACGGCGACGTTCATGGCGGCGCCTCCGAGCGAGGCATTGCGCAGCGCGCGCAGCAGGCGGCCGCTGATCCCGGCCGCGAGCCGGACGCCAACCGCGGCCGCCGCCTCAGGGAACAGGTCCTGGCACCAGTTGACGAGCCTGGCACCCTTGATTCGCGCGACCGCCCAGGCCACGACCGAGAGCAGCGGCGGGTCGGTCTTGGCCAGGATGACGTCGCCCGGCCGAGCCGCGGCGAGGAGCGCCCAGAAAGCGCTCCAGCAGAAGGTCGCGTAGTCGAGCGCCCGTCCGTGCAGGCAGAATCGCCCGGAACGTGTGGCCCAGAGGCGCCGCACCATGGCGCCGCAATGGGTTTCGCGCGCCGGCAGGGAGGCGCGAGGCTCGTTGTAGAGTTGACGGCTCGCGAAGACGGTGGTGGCGAAGCCCTGGCCGACCGCCATCTCGACCAGGTCGGTAAGCAACTGTGCCGTCGCCGAGCGATCGGGATGGAAGTAACGGTTGACGACCAGGACCTGCGGCTGGGGTTCGGTCCTCATGGATCGCCCCAGCAGGCCAGGAAGGAGCTTGAGGTCAAGAGTCCGCCTGGCCCGGGCGAGCGCCTGCCGCAATCGTTCGGCATTGATCCGGAGACGAAAGTAGGCAAGAGGCGCGTTGCTTCGAACGGCGCGGAGCGGGGCCGACACGGCATCGCCGATGTTCAGGAGGTTCGGAAGATATTCGACCTTCAGATCATGGCGCCAGGACGCCGCCTCCATTGCGGTCCGTGCTTCCTGCGGGATCGCGTCGGGCGCGCCGGTGACAATGATCTTTTGCGGATGCACGCCCTGGACCGCGAGCCCCACCAGGATGCGTTGGAGGTCGGCTACCCGTCCAAGCGCCGGAACATTGTTGAAGTAGCGCCCACTGCAATCGTCGACGTGATCAATGATGCCGACAATGTGCAGGCCGACGTGCGAGGTGGATTGCGCCGCCCGCACAATCAGCGACGCCATAGGTCCATAGCCGCAAATCAGGACTGGCACCTTCTCCTGCGGCTTCCGCAGTGCCTGCAGCGACAGGCCGCCGTCCTTGGTCGCGCGGTATAGAAGCCGCGATGCGCTCAGCAGGACGACCATGACAAACCATTGGATGATCGGCGTCGACTCGGGTATATTCGCGTCGCCGTAGAAGATAAAGACAATGAGGAAAAACAAGATCGCAGTGATCCATGTCGACGTGCGCGCGATCGACATCAGATCGGGGAGTGATGTGTAGCTCCAGGCGCGGCGGTGCTGACCGCATGAGTAGAAGCACGTCACCGCGATCAGAATGGTGGCCGGAACGCCATATTCCAGCGCTTGATACCCCGTCTGAAGCCAATGGCCGCCCTTGCTGAGCCAGAATGCCAAAAAGAACGAGGCGCTGGCCACGAGCACATCGTGCACAAGGATAATTGTGATCCTCGGAAATCCGGGCCGCATTTTCGGGCCTTTGATTCTACCGCAGACTATCTCGTTGCACGATCATCCTAATTATGGTAGTAAATGTTGTACTTCATATAGTATTGACCAGCATCGCCATAGCTACATCTGGCGTGTCTCTTCATGTTGACCTGGTTGAGCACGGCGCCCGCGACATGGGCCGAGAAGTGTTGGATTTCCCTGAGGGCGGCCTGGGCGGCATCGCGCTTGGTCCGGTCCCACCGCACCACGAGCACGACGGCATCCGCGAGGCGTGCCAGGGTCTTCGCGTCCGGCACGCCAAGCACCGGCGGCGTGTCGATGATCACGCAATCGAAGCGCGCCTCCAGATGCTCGAGCAGGGCCACAAGCCGGGGCGAGGTCAGGAGTGACGAAGGGTTGGTATGGCCGCTCGCGACCAGGAGCACGTCGACCCCACTGCCCTCGTCGTGCTGGACCGCCTGCTCGAACGGAACGTCGCCTTCCAGCAGCTCGACGATGCCCACGAGCGGCTCCAGTCCCAGCTCTTTCGCCACCTTCGGTCGCCGCACGTCGAGTTCCAGGAGAATGGTCCGGAGCTGAAGCTCGGCGGCGCACTTGGCGAGGCTGATCGACAGCGTGGTCTTGCCTTCGCCGGGCAACGCCGAGGTCACCAGCAGCGTCTTGGATGGCCGCTCGACGTCCATGAGCTGCAGCTGCGCGTAGAGGGCGCGCACCGCCTGAGCGTAAGCCGACTCCGGCTTGTCCACCAAGTAGCTGGACAAGCTGCCTCCAAGGCCCCTCACCTCGGGCACGAGGCCGAGCGACGGTATCCCCAGCAGGTCCTCGATCTGCCGCGTGCTGCGCAGGCTGGTATCGAGCTGCTCCATGAGGAGCGCGAGCATCGCCCCGATCATGGTCGACGCGGTGAACCCGACGAACATGAACATCACCGGCGACGCCGAGCTCGGCGTGGTCGGGGCTTCGGCCGGTGAAATGACGCGCACATCCGGACGGACGAGCTCCTGCTGCTCGTCGGTTTCCTTCAGGCGGACGAGAAAGGTCTCGTAGAGAGAACGGTTCGCGGCCGCCTCCCGCTCGAGCTCGCGCAGCTGGACTCTCGGCCTGCCCGCTCAACGCGACCTGACCGCTCGCCTCCTGGAGACGTCCTTGGATCGCCTCGGCCCGGTTCCTGGTCGACCGCGATCTCGTTCTGGAGGTTCTGAATTGCCGCCTGGACCTCGAGATCGATGCGCGTCGCGATACGTTCCTTCTCCGCCTTCACCTGCTTGATGACCGGATGCTGCTCGCCGAATTCGCGCGACAGCTGAGCCTCTTCCCGCTGCAGTTCGAGCTCCTGCTCGCGCAGGGTGGTGATCAACGGAGACGACAACAGGTCGGCCAAGATTTCGCCGGAGCCGCCGCTCTTCTCGAGCTCGCGGATCTTGCGCAGCTTGGCTTCCCGCGCTGTCTGCTCGGCCTGCGCATCGATCAATTCCGTGGTCAGCCCCGCGATCTCCTGGGCATGCAGGTCGGAACCGCCGGGGCTCTCGAGCCCGTGCGCCGTCCGGTACTCCTCGACCGCCCGCTCCGAGTCGAGCAGGCCCTGACGCATCTCCTCGACCCGTCTGGTCAGCCACTCCTTGGCACCTTCGGTCGTGGCCAGCTTGTCCCCCAGCTGGCCCAGGACGTACGCTTCGGCCACGCCGTTGGCGAGGTGTGCCGCGCCGCCCGGGTCGGGCGCGGTGTAGCTGATCGCGAGCACGTACGCGTGGCCGGACTGGGCAACCTTGAGACCGGTGCGCAGCGCGTTGACCGCGCGCCTCGTCATCTCCGCGGGGTCCGGCTGGACCTCTGGAGCATCGGCAAGACCCGCCGCGATCAGCCACTTGTTCGGAAGCACGGCGCTGGCGGCGCTCAGCGCCCCCGTCAGGCCATTGTGCGACTCGACCACGGCGCGGTCGCCTTTGAGGTTGAGGAGGTCGGCAGCGCGCGCCAGGTTCTCGTACGACTGGATGAACTTGATCTGGGTCTCGATCGTCGCGGCATCGGGCGAAAGGTCCTGCGCCACCTGCTGCACGTCCACGATCCGGTTGCCCTGCGGCTGCACCATCACCAGGGCGGTCGCGGTGTAGGTCGCCTCGACCTGCAGGCCGAGCAGCGTGGCGATCCCCGTGATCAGCACGACGACCGACACGATCAGCCGCCGCCGGCGGCGCAGGATCGCGAGCAGCTCTCGCAATGGCAGCCCCGCCGCTGCGCGTCCGGGTACGTTGGCAGCGGCCGCAGGCGTTGACTGGGATGTCTCGGGCATGCGCTCGCCGGTATCCACCATTGGTTGAAAGAACGATAGCCTTCTTACTTGAGAATGGCAACAAAAAGTGAAATGCGATCGCCAGATAGCTTCAACCTTAAGACTGATGGTCAGCTCGAGATCAAGGAGCCACGCCGCCCCGTAGAGACCCGCTCAGCTCTCGTGCTTGAGGCCGATCCGTCGGCGAGCGGGCGAAGTGCGCGGATCTGCACTCCGGTCCGGATCGCGGCGTCTCCGGAGCTGGACTATCGCAGGTTGGGCCGATATGCTGGCTCAGGAGTTCAGCGGCGGGCTGAGACGCGAGATCTTTTTGCGGTACCCAGGAGGTGCAGTGTGCCATGTCCCGCTGGGAAGCGGGCGTCTTTTGGTCGCTCACGACGGTCGTCCTGCTGGCGCCTTGGCCACTCGGCAGCGACCGGCCGCTGCCGGCGAGCCTCCTGTGCGCGGCGGTCGGCGTGCTCCTGCTGGCCTGGGGCGCCGGCGTGCTGGTCGCGGGCGTCAGCCCGTCGGTTCCGATCAGACCTCTCCTGCCCGCGGCAGTGCTGTTCGCCGGTGCGGTCGCCTGGGTAACGGTGCAGGGCTCCAGCTTCACGCCCGGGTTCCTGCACCACCCCTACTGGCGGGAGGCGCGCGCCGTTCTGGGCGTGCCGGTCGCTGGTGCCATCAGCGTGAACCCCGAAGCCACCTGGACGCGACTTCAGGGTCTGCTCGCCTACGGCGGGGTGTTCTGGCTGGCATTGCAGCTCTGCGCCACAAAGGTGCGCGCCCGGCAGGTGATGTTGGCGCTGACCTTGGCCGGGCTGCTCTACGCGCTCTATGGCCTGTATGCGTATTTCGACCAGCCCAGAGCCCGTCACCGGCACGTTCGTCAACCGCAATTCCTACGCCACCTACGCCGGCCTGACCCTGTTCTGCGGCCTCAGCCTCGTCGTGCAGAGCTTCGCCCGCTACGCGCGGGTCGATGTGCCGCTAAGACGCGCGCTCGTGCATGCGCTCTCGCGGCTCGACCTGGCCACGACCGCCGCCATGCTGAGCTGCCTCGCCTGCGCCATGGCCCTGCTGCTCACCCGGTCGCGGGGTGCGCTCGTCGCGTTCGCGGTCGCATTCCTGCTCTATGTCTGGCTGATGCGCACAACATTCATCATTCGATCACGCGCCTTCTACGGCCTCTTCATCGCGATCATGCTGGTCAGCGCGGTCAGCCTGATGCTCTACTCGGGTGAAGGGACGTTGCGACGCTTCGAAGAGTCGGGCGCCAACTTCCGTAACCGGATCGTGTATTATCGGACGACCTGGGAAGCGATGCAGGAGCGGCCGCTTCTCGGCACGGGCTATGGCACTTATGCCGATGCCTTCATGGCTTACAACCGTCCCGAGACCGGGACCTATTTTCTCGACAAGGCGCACAACACCTATCTGCAGCTCCTCATGGAGCTCGGCTGGCCGGCCGCCCTCGCGCTCTTCTCCTCCATCGGTTGTCTTGCTTTCCGGTGCTGGCGGGGCTTGCCGGCAGGCACCCGCGGACAACGTCTACCCGGCCACGACACTCGCCTGCTCGACGTTCGTCGGCGTCCAGTCGCTGGTCGACTTCAGCCTCGAGATGCCGGCCAACGCCGTGACCTACGCGCTGCTGCTCGGCGTGGGGTGCGCCCAGGTCTTGCGGCCCGGCCGGAGCCGACCGGAAGCCAGACCGGCTGATGGCTCGCTCATAGTTACTTCGCCCGGATGACGCCGCGCACGGTGTCCAGGAAGTTCGACTTGACGATTGGGGCATCCGCGAGGGCGGCGAGGATGAGATCGGTCAAGCCCGCCTCGCGGGCGAGCCGCACGAGCTGGTCCGGCGCCTCCCGCCAGAGCAGCTCGACCTGATCGCGGATCCGGGCGCGGCCCGCATCCGGTATCAGCGGCCACTGCAAAAGGAGCAGGTAGAGCCGCAGCGTCAGGAAGTCTGGCCGCTGGTAGGGGCCGCTCTGCAACGATAGCTGCAATGCCTGCGCCGCCTGCGGGTCGGGCCCTGACTTCAGAAGCGTGCGCAGATAGGCGAGGCGGGTCCAGCTTCGCGGATCCGCCGGCGCCCGCGCGAGGCCCGCCTCCGTCGCAGCGATCGCCCGCTCGAGCAGTCGACGCGCCTTCTCGCTGTCCGGCGGCTCAAACGAGGCGAGCACCGTGAGCGCGGACGCCAGATCGCTGTACGTCCCGCCAGCCTGGATCCAGCCGAGGGCGAGCTCCCGGGATGCGATCAGGCCATACAAATCGTGCGCCGAGACCGGCTCCTCATAGTTCACGCGATCCATCACCGGTGCGCGCAACCATAGCCAGAACGACGCCACGACGCGTGGAACCGCGAGGGCGACGATGGCCGCGCCCAGCAGAATGCTGAAGCATGCCGCGAACCTGCGCTGCGCTGAGAGCGGCCGCGGCGCCAGGCTGCCCCTGGCTGTGGCGTCTCGATGCGCGCACGCGGCGCGGACCGCGCCCTCCCCTCGGAGGCCAGACCGGACGCGCCGGCGTCGAGCACGCTCGTACGACCTGCCACCTCTGCACCGGAGTCGGATGCGCGCGCCTGTCTCAGTGCGGACTCGGGCAAAAGGGCGGCTCATGGCCATCGTCCCCGCGACTCGTCGTGCTCCCCCTGGCCGTCGTCGAAGCCGAACCCCGGGAAATACCCGACCGACGTGTAGCCGAACGCGCCGTGCGGGGGCTTGCCGCGCGGATGGCAGGCGCTCTTCTGCACGGCGACGCGGATCAGCTTCCGCAGCTCCGCCACAAGGCGCATATGGTTGATCTCCTGAGGCAGCCGCCTGGGCGAACCAACGTCGAAGCGGCTGCGCAGGCTCAGCGGATCGAAGCGGTCGCGGACGTCCAGCAGATCGAAGCGGCCGTTCAGGTTCCGCTGGTTGAAGCGGCCGTGCGGGGCCGGCCGATCGAAGCGACGGTCGACACTTGGGTGCTCGAAGTGCTCGCGCAGGTCCGGCCGATCGAAGCGACGGTCGACACCTGGGTGCTCGAAGTGCTCGCGCAGGTTGAGCGGCTTGAAGCGGCCGTGCAGGTCCGGCCGATCGAAGCGACCGCGTGGGTTCGGCCGATCAAAGCGGTCGTGCAGGTTCGGCTGGTCGACGCGATCGTACACGTTCAGCCAGTCGAAGCCGCCGTACAGCGGGTCGAAACGGCCGCGTAGGTTCAGCCAATCGAAGCGGTCGTGCAGGTCGAGCAGGACGAAGCGACCGCGCAGCTTCGGCCGGTCGAAAGGGCTGCGCACGTTCAGTGGATCGAAGACCTGACCGTGGTCCTGAACCGCGGGGCTCCTGGTACTCGGCTTGGGCGTCACGGTCTCGCTCGCGTCGCCGCGGGGCCTCCAGTCGCGCACGCTGCTGAACCGCAAATCCATCCGCCGGTCGGCTCCCGTGGTGACCGGAAGGATACCGATGAGGGCGGCGCTCAGTGCCGCGCCAATGGCAAATTGCTTGACCTCCATTTGAGCTTCCCATTCACCCAACCTGTGGTTTAACATATGCATCACGAAATATGAAATCAACAGTTATCGAGGCCGCCTGCTCTACCGCCGAACCCTCGCCGGTGTGAAGGCGGCTTTCCGTTCCTTGGGGGCCGTGGACAAGGTTCCGGTGCACGGTGCGCGTCGCCGCTCCAGGCAGCGCTCGCTGCCGCCTCGCGCGGCGGCGTCGTGATCCTCACCACCGAGGCCGAGCGATACCGCGAAGACAGCCGCAAAGTGTGAGATTGAGGCTTTGCAGGCAGACTTAGTTAACCTGCAATGGACGTGTAGCGAGCGCGTTGTTTTGTCCGCAATAGGTAGCGCATGAGTTGACCGCCGTTGTGGGCCCTGTGGGGTTGTGGGCGACGCGCAGCGTCGTCCAGCAAGTCCACAGGGCTGGCCGCGTGGCGGTGGTCACGCGGCCAGGTCCTCGGCGCGCGCAGGCGCCGCCGGCGGGAAGCTGGCCAGGCGCTGCGGCCCCTTGAAGATGGCAAGCGTGCCGTCGGGATAGTCGTGCACCCGGACGGTCGCCCGCACCAGGTGGGGACGCAGCGGCGTCGGCGGGATCTGCAGACTGCGGCCATGCCAGCGCACGCAGTTGTCGTTGCCGACCCGACGTTCTTCCTGGACACAGAGGGCGTCGCGCCAGAGCGCCTCGGGCACCTTGACGAAGACCGCGGCCGGCTCTTCGGCGGGCTCGGCAAAACGGGCATTGTGCTCGGGCAGGTAGCCCTCGCGCAGGAAGCGGTTGGCGGCCTCGACAGTGGTGATCCCGGCCAGCGCCAGCTCTTTGGGCAGGCGATCTTGCAGGGTTCGAAAGGCGCGCTCGCATCGGCCTCTGGCCTCGGGCGAGTAGGCCGGGATGTGACCGATGCCGAGCTGCTTCAGGGCTCGCCCGACCTGGGTCAGCTGGGTCTTGGAGACCTTGCCGCCCCCTTCCGGCGTGAAGAAGTAGTGGCTGCCACGGTCGGTGTAGAGCTCCATGAACAGGCCGTGCCGCTCGACCACCTCGAGCAGCCCGCGGAAGCTGCTCATCGTGCCTTCTTCGTCGACCAGGAGCGCCGAATAGAGCTCGCTGGTGGCGTCGTCCATCGTGATGATCAGGTCGAGCGCCGGCTGGTCGGTGAGCCAGGCGTGCTTCGAGCCGTCCTGATGCAGCAACATGCCACGCATTGGCCGGCGAGGACGCTTGCGACGATGGGCGCCCCGTCGGGCTGCCGGCGCCACCACACCGGTCTTTTGCAGGTAAATCCGGGTCGTGGTGTAGCCGAGCTTGTAGTCGTGGCGCTTCTCCAGCTTCTCGTGGAAATGCTTGATCGTGAAGCCCTGATAGTTCTCCTGATACAGCGCGCGCATACGCTCGAGCTCGTCCTCGGGCGCCCGTTTGGGCGACGGCTGGCCAGCCCGGCGATCGACCAGTCCTGCCGCGCCCTCCTCCTCGTAGCGTTCCCGCCAGCGGCGCAAGGTTCGCTCGCTGACCCCGAGCGCTGCCGCCGCCTCGGCGTGGCTCAGGCGACCCTTCTCCAAACGTTCCACCAGCTCCTCGAAACGCATGATCCCGATCCTCGCAAGCCTCTCCACCCAGCCCCCCGTTCCAAGTTCCTTGGAACGCTTCCAGAACCGGACAGATCACGCGCTACCTAAACCGGCCAGCTCACGCGCTCCCTACATTAACCTGCAATGGACGTTGACAATACGGCTGACCCCGCCTGTGAGGCACCTCGACCTGCATCCGACGATGAGGCCGATGGCGTTGGTCGATCGGACGATGAGGCCCCTAGAACCAGAGTCAGGATCCGGCACCGCTCGGCCGTCGTACAGCGCAACCCCGCTGGAAATCACGAGTCTCGAAGTCAGGCTCCCCCGCTCCGCCGAGGATGGTGCCGGCGGAGGCGAGCAGCGGGAAGTGGCATGCCACCGTGCGGCCCTCGGCGATCGGGCCTGAGCGCGGGGCGCTCGGCGCGGCAGCGGTCCTGGGCGTAGCGGCAGCGCGGGTGGAAGCGGCAGCCGGCGGGCGGGCTCATCGGGCTCGGCACGTCGCCGGTGAGCACGATGCGGTTCCGCTGCCGGTCGATATCCGGCACCGGCACGGCGGAGATGAGCGCCTGCGTGTAGGGGTGCGCCGGCGTCCGGTAGAGATCCTCGGCCGTGCCGGTCTCCACGATCGAGCCCAGATACATGACGGCGATGCGGTCCGACACCTGGCGCACCACCGAGAGGTCGTGCGCGATGAAGACGTAGGTGAGGCCGAGGCGCTCCTTGAGGTCGGCGAAGAGGTTGAGGATCTGCGCCTGGATCGACACGTCGAGCGCCGAGACCGGCTCGTCGGCGACGATCAGCCGCGGCTCCAGCGCCAGCGCCCGCGCGATGCCGATGCGCTGGCGCTGGCCGCCGGAGAACTCGTGCGGGAAGCGGTCGAGATGGTGCTCCGGCGAAAGGCCCACGAGGCGCAGCAGCTCGCGCACCCGCGCGCGCGATGTCGCCGCGGCTGGCGCGCCCGTGCACGCGCAGCGGCTCGGCGATGAGGTCGCCGACGCGCCGGCGCGGGTTGAGCGAGGCGTAGGGGTCCTGGAACACCATCTGCATCCGCCGCCGGAACGGCCGGAGCTGCCGCACGCCGTAGCGCGAGATGTCGGTGCCCTCGAAGATGAGCCGGCCCGCCGTGAGGTCGTAGAGGCGCACGAGGCAGCGCGCGAGTGTCGACTTGCCGCAGCCGGACTCGCCCACCAGCCCGAGCGTCTCGCCGGGGCGGATCGCCAGCGAGACGTTGTCGACGGCCTGGACCGTCCGCCTGCTGCTGCCCGGGCAGGATGCCGCGCCGGCCGACGGTGAAATGCTTGGTGAGCCCCTCGGCCTCGAGCAGCGGCGCGGCCGCGGCGCCGTTCATGAGGCGTCCTTGAGCGGCTGCAGCTGGCCGGCGCGCAGGGCCGCGCGGTTCTCCGCCGGCAGGAAGCAGGCGGCCTCGTGCCCGCCCTCACCGGCCAGCGGCGGGCGCTCGGCGCAGCGGGCGAAGCGATAGCGGCAGCGCGGCGCGAAGGCGCAGCCCGGCGGCAGCTGCAGGAGCGATGGCGGCACGCCGGGGATCGAGCTCAGCCGCCGCGGCCGCGCGCCCTCCAGCGGCGGGATCGAGGCGAACAGGCCCCAGGTGTAGGGGTGCCAGGAGTCCTTGAACAGGTCGCGCTTGGTGCCACGCTCGACGATGCGGCCGGCATACATGACGACGACGCGGTCGGCCATCTCGGCGATCACGCCCATGTCGTGCGTGATCAGCACCACCGAGGAGCCGAAGTCGCGGCGCAGCGACTGGATGAGCTCCAGGATCTGCGCCTGCACCGTGACGTCGAGCGCGGTCGTCGGCTCGTCGGCGATGAGCAGCGAGGGGTTGCAGGACAGCGCCATGGCGATCACCGCGCGCTGGCGCATGCCGCCGGAGAGCTGGTGCGGGATAGCGGTCGACCGCAGCGGCGGGGTGCGGGATGCCGACGGCCTCGAGGAGCTCGACCGCGCGCCTGCGCGCGGCGCGGGCGGAGATGGCGTTGTGCGCGCGGATCTGCTCGGCGATCTGCCAGCCGATGGTGTAGACCGGCGTCAGCGCCGTCATCGGGTCCTGGAAGATCATCGCGATCTCGGCGCCGCGCACCGCGCGCAGCGCGCGCTGCGACAGCCCGACGAGCTCGCGGCCCTTGTAGCGGATCGAGCCTTCGATGACCACGTTGGGATCGTTGATCAGGCCCGACCACGCTCATGAGCGAGATGGTCTTGCCCGAGCCGGACTCGCCGACGACGCCGACGATCTCGCGCGGCGCCACGCGTGAAGGAGACGCCGTCGACCGCGCGCACCAGCCCATGCTGCGTGCGGAACGACACCCTGAGGTCGCGCACCTCGAGCAGGGGGGATCCTCGCCTCACGCAGCGGTCCCGGCTGCCATCCTCCCCGCGCTGCGGGGGAGGACGAATCAGCCGCGCGGATGCGGGGGTCGAGGACGGCATAGACGAGGTCCACGGCCGCGTTGGCGGCGACGACGAAGAACGAGGCGTACATCACGGTCGCCATGATCACCGGCAGGTCGAGGTTGTGCAGCGCGTCGTAGGTCAGCTTGCCGACGCCCTGCAGGCCGAAGACCACCTCGGTCAGCAGCGCGGCGCCGCCGACCAGGGCGCCGAAGTCGAGGCCGAACATGCTGACGAAGGTGATCAGCGAGGTGCGCAGCGCGTGGCGCAGCAGCACGCGCGTCTCGCTGATGCCCTTGGAGCGGGCGGTGCGGATGTAGTCCTCCTGCAGCGCCTCGACGAGGCTGGCGCGCAGCACCCGGCCGTAGAGGCCGATATAGAGCACGGCCAGCGTGAACCACGGGATCACCATGGTCTTGAACCAGCCCAGCGGATCCTCCAGCAGCGGCTTGTAGCCGAGCCCCGGCACCCAGGAGAACAGCCAGGTGTCGTGCAGCCGGCTCTGGGTGATCAGGTTCATCACCTCGCCCAGCCAGTAGACCGGCATCGAGATGCCGATCGAGGCCGAGGATCATGCAGCAGGCGATCGAGCATGCTGCCGCGCGTCGCCGCCGCGACGACGCCGATCGCCGATGCCGCCGACGACCCACAGCACGGCGGCGCCGATGACCAGCGACAGCGTCACCGGCGCCACGGCCCGCGCCACGGCCGGCACCACCTTCCATGCCGCGGTTGACGAACGAGGTCAGGTCGCCGGTGATGAACAGCCGCTTCATCATCAGCGCGTATTGCACCGGCAGCGGCCGGTCGAGGCCGAAGCTCGCGCGCACGGCGGCCAGCGTCTCCGGCGAGGCGTTGCGGCCGGCGATGCGCGCGGCCGGATCGGCTCCGGGCGTGGCGAAGAAGATCAGGAACACCACGATGCTGATGCCGAGCATGACGAACAGCATCTGCCCCAGGCGGCGGACGACGGCAGCGAGCATCAGCCCTGCCTGATCCGAGCTTGGCGCGCGGGTCGAGCGCGTCGCGCAGGCCGTCGCCGAACATGTTGAGCGCCAGCACGGTCAGCGACGATGGCGATGCCCGGCGCCAGCGCCACCATCGGCCGGGTGTAGAGCAGCGCCTGGCCGTCCTGGATGATGGTGCCCCAGCTCGCGTCCGGCGGCTGCACGCCGATCGACAGGAAGCGACAGCGCCGATTCCGTCAGCATGTTCAGCGCCATCATCAGCGGCACGAAGACGATCAGCGTGGTCGTCACGTTGGGCAGGATGTCGCGCAACGAGGATGCGCCGGCCCGGCACGCCGAGGCCGACGGCGGCCAGCACGAACTCGCTCTGCTTCAACGACAGCACCTGGCCGCGGATCGGCCGCGCGACATAGGGCACGTAGACGATGCCGATGATGAAGATCGGCAGCCACAGGCTGCCGGCGGTGATCGAGATCGGGCCGATGTCGATGCCCTTGCTGATCAGCACGATGGAGAGCGAGATCGCCAGCAGGTAGATCGGGAACGCCCACAGCACGTCGAGCAAGCGCGACAGCGACCCAGTCGACGATGCCGCCGAAGATAGCCGGCGACGAGCCCGACGAGGCCGGCCAGCGCCAGACAGATGCACGGTGGCGGCGCCGGCGATCATCAGCGAGTTGCGGCCGCCGTAGAGCAGCCGGGCCGCGACGTCGCGGCCCTGGCTGTCGGCGCCGAGCAGATAGGCGCCGAAGCCCAGGTCGGGCCGATCGGCGTCTGTGCCGAGGCCGAGGCCTTCGGTCGAGGGCTGCATCACCTGCACGCTCTTGCCGTCGATCGTGACCTTGCCGCGAGGTTCGAGCGGAACGGGTCGGTGTGCGCGACACCGCGCGGCATAGAGCGGCGCCAGCAGGCAGAGCGACGACGATGGCGAGCAGCAGCGACCAGGGCGCCATGGCGGCCCTGTCGCTGGAGAGCTTGCGCAAGCGCCGTGGCCCACGGGCCGCGGCCCGGCGCAGCGGCGGCGGCCGGGTCGTCCCCGGCGAAGCGGCCCGGCGTCGGCCACGATCGCTCGCTCACCACGCGATCCCGTCGCGGCCCCGGCGGTCGTCTGCCGGTGCCCGCGCCTCAGCGTCCCGTCCTACTTCACCCAGGACTGCCGCGATCACCCAGTAGAACTGCGCGTTGAACTGGAAGTTGCCGAGGCGCTTCGACACGAAGTCGACGTGCTTCGGCGTGAACAGTGCGGCCATCGGCGCCTGCTCCATGACCTGCTTGTCGATCTCCGCCCACATCTCGTTGGCGCCTTCCGGGTCGGTGACCGCGATCTTCAGCGCCTGCTCCATCTTGGCCTCGATCTCCTTGTCGCAGAAGCCGGCGATGTTGACCGAGGAATCCGAGCCGGGGTGGAAGGAGTTGCAGCCGAACAGGACGTAGAGGAAGTCCGAGGCGGCCGGATAGTCCTGGTACCACTGCGACACGCTGATCTGCGACTTTGTTGTTGGTGTTCTGGATGTAGGTGAACTGGATGTTCGGCGACATCGCCTTCACGCTGGCGTTGTAGCCGAGCTCGTTCAGCACGCTCTGCAGATAGTCGCCGATGCTGCGTGAGACCGCAGTAGTCCTCGACGATGACGGTCACCTTCTGGCCGGCGGTGCCGGACTCCTTGACCAGCTGCTTGGCCTTTTCCATGTCGGGCGCCGACCACTTGGCGCCCGGGTCCTTGGTGTAGGGGCAGTAGTCGACATGGCCGGGGAAGCCGGGCGGCAGGATCTGGCAGACCGGCGAGGCCAGCACCGGGCCGCCGAACAGCTTGACCAGCGCGTTGCGGTCGATCGCGAAGTTCACCGCCTGGCGCGCCTTGATGTTGTCGAACGGCGGCAGGTTGATGTTCATCGGCGCGTACCACATCGCCGTCAGCGTGTTGATGTGGACCTGGTCCTTGTACTTGCGTGCCGATCTCGCCGAGCCGGTCGGTCGGGGGCTGGTCGAACATCCAGTCCGCCTCGCCGTTCTCCACCGCGGTCACCTCGGCCTCGTCGGTCAGGCCGAAGTCGTAGTCGATCTCGTCGGGATAGCCGTCCGGCTGGGCGTCCGCGCTCCACTCCTTGAAGTGCGGGTTGCGCACCAGCTTCAGCTGCTTGTTGGGATCGTAGCTCGTCGATCATGTAGGCGCCGGTGCCGGGGATCGGCGTGGTGCCGACGTCCTCGCAGGCGTGTCGGCCGGCAGCGACCGCGGCGTGCGGCACCGCGAGCTTGTCGAAGAACTCGGGGTCGGGCGCCACGAGGTGGAAGGTGACCGTGCCGGCCGCCTCGTCGCCGACCACGCCGCCGTCGAGCGTGCAGGTGGCGCCGTCCTTCAGGCAGGCGTCGGCGCCGACGATGCCGGCGTAGAACGTGCCGGAGGTCGGGCCGGAGACCTTGAAGATGCGCTGGAAGGAGGCGACGACGTCCTTCACCGTCACGTCCTGGCCGTTCGAGAACTTGATGCCCGTGCGCAGCTTGAAGGTATAGGTCTTGCCGCCGTCGGTCCGGCTGCGGCATGCGCCTCGGCCAGGTCGGGAACGACGGTGAAGCCCTCCTCGCCGGCGGCCTGCTTGAAGCGCCATCAGGCCGTCATAGATGACCTGGTAGAGCTGCCAGTACTGCAGCGTGTAGTTGACCTGCGGATCGATCGTGCCCGCCGCCGAGGCGACCAGCCGCATCGTGCCGCCCTTGTGCTCCGCCATCATCGCGGCCTGGGCCGGCGTCGGCCCGGCCGTGCTCGCAGGCCAGCAAGAGCATCCCCAGCGCGCCGGCCGCAGCGGCCAGCCGTCTTCCGTGCCTCATTCCCGTTCTCCCTGTCTTGCCGACCGTGCCTCGGCCGTGACCGGCCGATCGCCGTCCTGTGGCCGGCAAGTCTTCCCCAACTCCGCGCCCGGTGGCAAACACTAAAGCGTGAGCGGAGCGACAGGCTCGGTGACGCCGCTCCGCGAGGCCGCCCGAAGGGCGCGCGTCAGCGAAGGATCGTGCGCGTCGAGGAAGGCGCCGACCAGCTTCATGTAGGGCTCGCGTCTCCTCGACATGCGGCAGGTGGCTGGAATTCTCGAAGATCTCCCAGCGCGCGCCCTTGATGCGCTCGGCGTAGGGGCGCACGCAGGCCTCGGTCGCCTCGTCGTGGCGGCCGGAGATCACCAGCGTCGGCACCTCGATGCGGCTCGAGCCGGTCGACGATGCTCCAGTCCTTGAGCGTGCCGACGACATGGAACTCGTTGGGCCCGTTCATCGTGTGGTAGACGGTCGGGTCCTTCTCGATCTGCGCGAAGGACTGGCGTGACCCCTCGGGCCAGGGCACGCGGCAGAGGTGGCGGTCGTAGAAGACGCGCGTGGCCGCGACGTAGTCCGGGTCGCTCGTCGTGCCGGCCTGCTCGTGGCGCAGGAGCGTCGCCTGCACCTCCGGCGGCAGCGCGGCGCGCAGGCGGTTGGCCTCCTCGACCCAGGTCACCATCGAGGCCGGCGAGTTGGCGATGACCAGCGCCTTGCAGCCCCTTCGGCCGCGTGACCGCGAACTCGGCCGCCAGCATGCCGCCCCAGGACTGGCCGAGCACGTGATAGGCCGCGGCGATGCCCAGATGGTCGAGCAGGTTGTAGAGCTCGTCGACGAAGAGCTGCGGCGTCCAGAAGTCGGCGCCCTTGTCGGGCAGGTGCGTGGAGAGGCCGCAGCCGAGCTGGTCGTAGTGGACGACCGCCCGGCCCTGCCCGGCGATCGCCGGTCAGCGCATCGAGATAGTTGTGCGCCGCGCCCGGCCCGCCGTGCAGCACGACCAGCGGCAGCTTGCCCGCCTTGAGGTCGCCGGTGACGCGGTACCAGGTCTTCCAGCCGCGGAAATCGGCCTCGCCCTCGCGGACCTGTGCTGAGCCACGCCAGCCTCCCCTCTTGTGCGAACGCGCGATGTAACGGCGGCCGTCCTGCCGGGTCAACGTCCGCCGCCTGCCCCACGATGTCGTCCCGGACGGAGCATGCGCCTGGTGTCGACGTCGGACACCGACCACCTCGGCGACGCGTATGGGCGTCCGTTCGCGACTTCACACGAGCGCACCGCCGCGCTCGTCCGCTGGCTCGAGCACCACCGTCCGGCCGCATGCCGCCCTGGCCCACCAGCCGCCCGCTACCCGGCTGGCCGACGGGCCCGAATGGCGCTCGTTGCCAATACCCGCTGTGGACGCGCTCCTGCGCGAACCAGCGACAACCTCCCTGGCCCGACAGCTGGCGTGGATCGCGGACGATCGCCCGTGGCACTGGATGCGTCGCAACAGAAACCGCCGGCGGCGAGGGTGTCCGGCTTTTTTGCGCTTCGCTAACTGGCCGGTACTTGCATGCCCCGTAGCTTGCTGTAAGCTGCAAAAGGTGCCGTGCGGTCACCTGGAAGCGGCGGGAAGCGCCCGGCTCGTGGCGCAGCGGTCCCTTCAGCAGCCAAAGGTCGCCCATCCGGAACTCATGGGGCGTCAGCACCTGCGGACGGTCCCGTATCCGCAGGCAAGGGAGGCAGGCGCAGACAAGCGTGAAGAGAGAAGGCGCCCGACACGGCAGGCAGCGAAGGGGCGCCTCCCGAAACAACAAACAAGCGGATCTGTCAAGGAGAACCATCATGCTTGGTCGTGCACATGCTTTGCGGAGTACCGTTGCAGGGGTTGCGCTCGCGGTCGCGAGCTTTGTGGCTTGGGGGGCCGGCGCACTGAGCGGCAGATCTCGGGCCCGGTGCGGATCGCCGTCTTCGGCCCGATGACGGGCCTCTACGCCGCGACCGGCAAGCAGATCTGGACGGGCGCCAAGCAATGCGGTGACGAGATCAACGCAGCAGGCGGCATCCTGGGCGCGCAGCTGGAACTCGTCCAGACGGACGACGAGGGCGATCCCGGCAAGGGCACGCTCGCCGCGCAGAAGATGGCGGACGACCCCTCGGTCGCGGCGACGCTGGGCTGGCTGAACAGCTCCGTCGCCATCCCGACCTCGGACATCTTCGCGCCGCTGAACCTCGCCATGATCTCGGTCGGGGCGACCAACCCGGTCCTCACGGCGCGGGGGCACGCCAACGTCTTCCGCGTCGTCGCCGACGACGACTACCAGGCGCCCGCGCAGTATCTCTACCTCAAGAAGGCCTTCAGCCCGACCAAGATCGCTCTCGTCGACGAGAGCACCGAGTCGACGGTGCTGATGAACGACCGCATCGAGATCCTCACCGGCCAGGACAAGGTCGAGACGTTGCGCTACTCGATCCGTCCCCAGGACAAGGACTTCCGCACCGTCCTGGGAACGATCCCCCGCAGCGTCGACGCGATGATCGTCAACATCGGGCCGAGCCCGCTGGCTCTTTGGGTGCAGCAGGCCCAGGAGCTCGGTTTCGAGGTGCCCATCGTCAGCAACGACAGCACGCTCGACCCGGTCCAGTACATCGCGGCCGCGGCCGGAGCGGCGGAGGGCAATCTGGTCACCTCCGGCGCTCCGGATTCCTCCGTCATCCCGAGCGCCGCCGACTTCGTGACCAAGTACAAGGAGCTCTACCATGAGGCTCCCTCCGGGTACGCACCCGTGGCTTGCGATGCGGTCCAGGTCATGGCCGATGCGATCAAGCGCGCCGGCAGCACCGATCGCGATGCGATCGTACAGGCCCTGCACGACACGTCCGTGAATACCGTCCTCGGCCCGGTCTCCTTCGACGAGTTCGGCAATCCCAAGGGCGCCCAGATGTACATCTACAAGGTCGTCGGCGACGGTTTCCAGATGGTCGACACCATCACCGTCAAGGTGAAGGTCAAGTAGCCGGGAGGCCGCACATCGCGGGCTCCGCTGGTCGCGTGATCAAGGCGGGGACGGCCATCCGGGGGTCGGCTGCCCCCGCCTCCTCCTAGTCGACGGCGCTCGGTCCTGAGCCTATGGACATCGGGGACATCCTCGCGATCCTGCCCCAGCAGATCGTCTTCGGGCTTGCGCTGGGCGCGGTCTACGCGCTGCTCGCCGTCGGCTACACGATGGTCTACGGCGTGCTCTTCATGATCAACTTCGCCCACGGCGACGTGTTGATGATCGGCTCCATGGCCGGCTGGGCGATCCTTACCGGGGCCATCACGGCGATGCCCGGCGCTCCCCTCGTCGTGCTCGTGCTCGCCGTGGTCGTCGGCGCGCTGCTGGCGGGTGCTCTGGGGGTGGCCATCGAGCGGATCGCGTACCGCCCCCTGTACGCGCGCGGCAGCTCGCGCCTCGGTCCGCTCATCAGCGCGCTCGGCGTCTCGATGGTCCTGCAGAACACGACGCTCATGGTGATGGGCGCCAACGCGCTGGTCTACCCGACCCGGGCGACCATCAAGGGCCTGTCCTCGATCCACCTCGGCATGGTGAACATCAGCCCGATCGTCGTGATCATGGGCGTCGTGACGCTGATCTCGATGCTCTTCGTCGAGTGGCTCGTCGGTCGCACGAAATGGGGTCGCGGGATGCGCGCGCTGCGCGAGAACCGCCAGGCGACGATGCTGATGGGCGTGAACATCGACCGCACCGTGGCGCTCACCTTCTTCGTCGGGTCGGCGCTGGCGGGCATCGGCGGCGTCCTCGTGGCCCTGTACTACACGCAGACGGATTTCCTGCTCGGCTGGTATCTCGGGCTCAAGGCTTTCGCCGCCGCCGTGCTGGGCGGCATCGGCAACATCCGCGGCGCCGTACTCGGAGGGTTGCTTTTGGGGATCATCGAGGCGCTCGGCACCACCATCCTCTCGTACACGGCTACTTACGGTTTCGGCATCGGCTACAAGGACGTCATCGCCTTCCTTGTGCTCGTCGGCGTCCTCACCCTGAAGCCGACGGGCATCATGGGCGAGCGCGGAGCCTAGACCGTGCAGCGCCCCCCCGCGACACCGCAGGACGTTACCGACAACGTCCTGGCGCCGCCGGCCGAGAAGGGGAGCTGGCGGCCGTGGCGGCCGCGAGCGCTCGTCCTTGCGGTGATCGTGGCCGCCATCGTCATCCCCGTCGCCGATCCATCGCAGTACCTGCTGCGCATCCTGGCGATGATTGGCATCTACGGACTGCTGGCGACCGGCCTCAACATCGTCGTGGGCCGCGCCGGGCTGC
>CAWFGZ010000025.1:0-21900 GCA_963815435.1 uncultured Alphaproteobacteria bacterium | reverse complement strand
CCACCCTCCCCTCGCTCCCGCCAATTCACGGGCATGGATTCCCAGGATCGCATGGACCATTCAAAGGTTGCGTTAACCGGCCCAGGTTAACGCCCGGGTAAAAGTCTGACGCCGGTCTTGCGATCGCCGTGGCGGCGCGACACCCGCGCGAAGCCGACGCGGTCGGCGCCGGATCGGGCCCGTCGAGGCGGCCGAAATCCTGCACGCGCGCCGCTCCAGGCCGACCTTGGTGGCTCGCTGGACCGGACCGACCTCGGTGGTCGGTCCTGGGTCCCAAGCGAGCCCTGGGAGCCAGGCGCGCAACATCCCCGTGCATGCGCCGCCGCTTGCCCGTCCGGACCGTAGCCAGGGCCGTACGTCTCCCGCTACCTTCTGCATCCAACTCCGGCCACGTCGGCCCGCTGCTGCCGCCGCGAGCCCGGTTCGGCTTCTTGTATTTTTTCCTATGAAATGATACCATCCTGCTGGAGCTTCGCTACGCTCTCCTCTCCGAAGGATCCCATCCCATGCGCCGCAAAGGCCCCGAAGATGCCGTCCAAAGGCCAATGCGGCACGGTCATGCCCCGCGCGCACGAGATCCTCGACCCACGCCCTGCCGGGCTGACGCTGCTCCAGGGCGAGGTATTCCGGGCCCAATGCGGGCGGGACGCTCCTCAGGTCGATGGTCCCGCGACCAAACGAACCCGAGAAAGGATGCTGAAACAACAATTTGGCAACCGGGCGATCCATTCGTTTGCGCCTCGACGCGTAAGACCGCGCCGGGGAGATCCTTACCCCGCCCGGCCAGGGGCGCGCGTGCTTGCGGCGCGGTTCGGCTCGCAGCTTACCGCAGCGAGCAGCCCCTCGCTGCTCGCCGTGCACCAGGAGTCCACACACTCCGTACCGCCGCCGCCGGGCCTTACGTGGCTTGGCCGAGTTCGGATAGACTCCGATGTGGTCGCAGAAGCTTGCCCGGAGGCCATGGGCTCCTTGGGTGTCATCAATCGCCAGATGGCTCGGGCGCTCGTCCTGATCGTCGTGCTTGCGCCGCTGCCGTTCGGCAGCAACCGGCCGTGGGCGTGGAGCCTCCTCGCTCTGGCGGCGGGCGCACTGCTGGTGTCGTGGGCCTGGCGTTCCTGGCGCTCGGGCGCGCCACCGGCGGTGGCGCCGGCGCGGATCGGCGGCCCCATGCTGCTGTTTCTACTGGTCTGCCTGTACGCGGGCCTGCAAGCCGTGCCCGGGCTGCCCGACTGGCTTGCCAACCCGTATTGGCAGCTGCCTGCCCGGCTCCTGGGCGAGGCGCCAGACAACAGCATCAGCATCGATCCGGTCGGAACCATCACGGCGCTGATGCGTCTGCTCACCTACGGTGCCATCTTCTGGCTGGCGCTGCAGAGCTTTCGCCCGATCGAGCAGGCGGATCGCGCAATGTTCACGATCGCTGTTGCCGCCGCCGGCTACAGCGCCTACGGCCTGCTGATGCACTTGTCCGGCGCCGAGCTCATCCTCTGGTATCCGAAATGGGACCATCTCGACAGCGTGACCGGAACCTTCCCCAACCGGAACCACTTCGCGACCTTCACGGGCCTCGGCTTGCTGTGCGCGCTCGCCTATCTCGCCCGGCAGCTGAGCGCTGCCGGGAACCCGAAGGACGGGCTGAGCGAGCTTCTCCTTCATCCGCAGCCGCGGCAGTTCGCGATCCTTGCGGCCGTGCCGCTCGATCTCGCAGGCCTGCTGCTGTCGCTCTCGCGGGCCGGCTCGGTCAGCACACTGCTCGCTTGTACCGTGTTCCTGATCGGGCTGGTGCGGCGCGGCCGCGGCCAGCGCATGATCTGGCTTGCCTTGCTGGCCGCCTTTTTCACCTTGGCAAGCCTCTACGTCGCTTCGGCTGGCGAAGGCCTCGCCGACCGCCTCGCCCTTCTGTTCGACCCCGAGGCGGCGGAGTATCGTTTTCCGGCTTATCGGCTGATGCTCGGCGCGATTGCGGACTTCCCCTGGCTCGGGTTGGGCTACGGCGCGTTCGAGGATGCCTTCAAGATCTACCGCGCGCCGCCGATCGTGGTCTACTTCGACACTGCCCACAACACCTACCTGGAGAACGCCATCGAGCTCGGCCTGCCGGCGGCCCTGGCGCTCTGGACGTCGATCGGCTGGCTGGCCGTGATCTGCCTCGGCGCTTTCCGGCGGCGCCACCCGGCATGGGTCTACGGTTGGGCGGCCGCGTGCGCGACGCTCCTCGTCGGGGTCCATGCCGCCTTCGACTTCAGCCTGCAGATCCCGGCGGTCGCGATCCTCTATGCCGTCATTCTCGGGATCGGCTGCAGCCAGTCCTGGAGCCGCCAGGCCAATGCGGCGCCGATCGGCCTGCATGGCCCGTCCGTCTCCTGCGCGCGCCCGACCTGATCCGGCCGGAGGAGCCGACCGCCGGGCCGGATGACCCGAAAGCTATTTCGAGAGTGCGACATAGACGCCGTCCCAGTCCGGTCCGGGCGGGTCGAGGCGCATGGCGACGATCCGCTCGCCGTAGAGCCGATACAGCGTGCCGAGCTGCGGCGCCTCGTCGCCGCTCCGCCAGAGGATCGCCCCGAACGTCTCGCCGCGCCGCCGGCACTCGAGGAGATGCCGCTCGGCAGCGTCCCAATCCTGCCCGCGATAGGCCTCGAGCATCGCCTCGTGGGCGCGGGCGAGAGCGATGAAGATCTCCGATCGCGCCAACTCGGCATCGCCGAGCAGCCCGAACAGCCAGACCGGCAGCGTCTTCCCCTTGAGACGAATGAGGTCCAGCCGGAGGCTCGCCAGATCGGGCGCGGCGGCCTGCGTCGTGTCCCCAATGACGATCGCGACGCCGTACGTCTTGCTCTGCCCTTCCAGGCGCGAGGCGACGTTCACCGGATCGCCGAGCACCGAGTAGTTGAAGCGCTGGTCGGAGCCCAGGTTGCCGACGTAACACTCGCCGGAGTTGATCCCCACGCCGATCGCGATCGGCACGGCGGGCTGACCCGTGCCGGCAGCCTCGGCCTGCATTTCCTCGTTGAACTCGCGCACACGTCCGATCATCGCGAGGGCGGCAAGACATGCCTGGCGAGCGTGGTCCGGGACGTCGAGCGGCGCGTTCCAGAACGCCATGATCGCGTCCCCGATGTATTTGTCGATGGTCCCGCTCCGTTCCATGATCTTCTCGGTCATCGCGGTCAGGAAGCGGTTCATCAACCGGGTGAGGTCTTCGGGCGCGCCGGCATAGGCTTCCGACAACGTGGTGAAACCCCGGATGTCGCAGAACATGATCGAGAGCTCGCGCGTCTCGCCGGTCAGCTTGAGCTGCTCGGGATTACCGGCCAGCTGATCGACCATGACCGGCGAAAGGTACTGGCTGAAGGCGCCGCGAATCGAACGGCGCATCGCCTGCTCGCGGATGTACTTCGCGAGCGCGAGCCAGAGCACCAGCGCGACCACGACGAATGCCGGATAGGAGCCGTCGATCAGCAGGTTGTGGTCGGCGAAGGCGTACCAGCTGACGCCGAGCGCCAGCGCCGTGCTGCCGAGCAGCAGAGGCGGCAGGAAGCCTGCAGGAATGAGCGGTCCGACCACGGCGAGCACCAGGCCGGTGGCGACGAAGAAAGTGCGCTCCGCACCCGGAGCATAGGAGGGCCTGGCCAGGTGATCGGCGCTGTAAATCGTCTCCAGCAGCTGAGCATGAACCTCTACGCCCGGCATTCGCGCGGCGACCGGCGTGGCCTTGATATCGCCCAGGCCGGCAGCGGATGTCCCGACGATCACGACGCGGTTCGCAATTCGCCCGCGGTCGACCCGTCCGGCCAACACGTCGCCCGCCGAGACATAGAGATCCGGATCAGGGAGCGCGTAGTGGACCCAGATCTCCCCTTCGCCGTCGGTCGGGATCGCCACACCCCGCAAGATGACGCTCTCGATGCCGCCCTTGCCGGAACGGACCGCGATCGTCGGCTGCCCGGTGGCGACGCGCAGCGCCTCGATCGAGAGGGTCGGCACGATCCGACCGCCGACGTCGACCACAGCAGGTACGCGGCGCACGATGCCGTCCAGATCGGCATTGAAGGTCAACAGTCCGACGCCTCGGGCAGCCTCCTCGAGCACCGGCACGCTGCGCACGAGATCGGGAAACTGGATGAGATACGGCCGCGGGTCGCCGTTGATCTCGGCGACCGTCATGGGCGGCGCCTTCGCGGCCTCTTTCTGCGCCAGGTGCCGCGTGCTCGCCGGCTGGCCCAGAACCACCGGATGCCGGCGCATGGCCGCCGCCATGGCCTCGTCGTTATTGGGCAACCGGCGCAGGCTCTCCGCCGCGGCCGGGTCGACGCTCTCGATCGTGGCCGCGAACTCGGCCGGCGAGAACCGGTCCGGCTCGGCGAAGATGACGTCGAACGCGATCGCCGCCGCGCCGAGCGAGCCCAGGCGATCGATCAGGTCCGCGAAAACCGTGCGCGGCCATGGCCACTGGCCGACCTGCTTGAGGCTCGCCTCGTCGATGTCGACGATGACCACGGGCGAGGGCTGCAGGGCCTGCCGCGGTTCCAGCTTCATGTACTGATCGAACACTTTGAGCCGGGCGGCTTCGATCAGCGGCGGGTTCCAGACGTGCAGCCCGAGCAGCAGCAGGATCATCACACAGCCGGCCGTCGTCGTCGGCCAGTCGAACGACCAGGACCGCCGTCGTCGCTCGGCGGGCCGCGCTACCGGTTTCGAGCGCCAGATGGCTCGAGCGAACACCTATCCGAGCCGGCCCCCGCTCCGGCGGTCTCACCGCGGGCTCGCGCCGCCCGCACCGAAGCCGGGCGGCGGTCGTGTCGCCGGCGCCCGGTCCTTGAGGCGGGCCCCCCAGCGGGCCGGCTGCCGGCTGAATGGGTGCGACAGGTGCCGGGCCGCCCAGCATCGCCAGCATTTGTGCAGCCGGCTGGAGTTGCTGTTGGCACGCGGCAGCCGACAGAGACACCGGGTTGCCGGTGCCGGGCAGCGGCACGAGCACGCAGTTATTCGCGCCGTTGAGGGTCTGCCCCGCGATCGTGACGACATCTTGCGGGTCGCAGCTGAACACCGCCTGCTGCCCGGTCGTAAGGACCATCAGGCAGCGGGTGCCGCGGACCCCGAGGTTGCCGAAGGGGGTGCGAATGTCGTAGCCGGAGGAGGGGATGGCACCCGAAGCGAACTCGAACACGCCGGTGACGACCTGTAAGGCCATCTCGCCAGCCCCGCTGTTCGGATCGTACACGTAGCGGTCGAGCAACATGCGCGACGACGGCCCCATCGACAGTTCGGTGCCGTCGAGAAAGACGATCCGCGTGGCGGCGTCGGCTTCGGTCTCAATGACCTCTTCCGCGAAGACGTTGTCCTTGATGGCCAGCTCGCGAGTGATCTCGCCAAGCCGACCACGCACCTCGCTGACCACGAGTTCGGCCTGGCCGATCTGGGGAGCCTGCGGTGTCGCCGCGGTCGCCATCTGAGGACCCGCCAGCAGCGCGACCGCAACGATCGCCAGTCGTCCGTGAGCGGCCATGCCCCGCGGCGTTCTTCGCTTGATCCTCATCTCGGCGCTTCCCTCACCTCGACCCGTTGTCCGCGGGAGTTCGATACCTAGGCCGCCCACCCCAGGAGCTGACGCTCCAGCTTACCGTTGGCAGGCAAAATGCTACCTCCTCATCGCCGATGCCGGGCTTGTCCGTCTGAAAACGGATCTCTCGCGTCACCGAGTCGAGCTCGCCCGTCGGGGAACCGAACAGGCCGAGTTTGCTGTAGGTGATCATGGTTTTCAGAACGTAGGACACATTGACGCTGACCTTCGTCGTGGAGCCGCTCGGCGTCGTCTGCACGACTGCGGTGGCATCGAGCACCGTGTCGCGCGCGGCGTCGAGCGGCACCCCCTTGTAGTTCGACAGCTTATACGACGCTCGCCCTGCGGGCTGATAGTCAAACGTCTCGACCCCGCCGAACGCCCCCTCGAAGGTGCGCCGCGTGCGCCCGCAGTCGACGTAAGCCTCCGGCTGATCGGTGGTCAGAGACAGCCGCAGGAGCCTCCGGGCGTTGTCGACCTCGACCACCGTGAAGCCCGGCGGCGGTGGCCGGTTCTTCAGGCCCTCCCAGACCACGTCGGTCCCGGCTCCCACCTCCACGGCAAAATCGATCGGAGCGAACTGCGCCGGATCGTGCTGGACCGAGGAGGTCGCGCTGCATCCCGCGACCGCCAAGGGCAGCAGCAGAAGTGCCACCCAACCGAGGCGATCTGGCCGAATCGGGGGGCGCTCGGCGCCGAGCGGTGTTGGCCGCGGCGAAGTGTCGACCGGTCGTCCGCGAGCAGCGGCCGCGCCGCCCAAGATTCTCCACGATCTCGTGGGCCGACCGGAGGAGCTGCTGTACGTGGGATCACTGGCGACCCGATTTCGTGAATGCACCGCTCGCAAGTCCTAGCACGGCGACTCAGGCCATGCACTGGATTTTCCATCGGGCAGGAACTCATGATTTAATCACTTTCCGATTAATCTACTATAGAGATAGTACACGACAACGGTGGCTTGAACTCCGCCGCGGCCTTGTGCACTCTTTTACGTGGATCATCGATGAGGAGGTGCCTCGTTTGACCGGTTCGGACGTCTCGAGCAGGAAGGGCCGCGGCAGCGTGACGCGAGCGCAGCGGGGGCAACTCGTTCCGATCCAGGTCTGGTGGTCCGCCGATGAATGATCGCGGACCAGAAGCGACGGCCGGCACACGGACCGGCCAGGCGATGGTCGAGCCGATCGAGACCAGCATCCTGGCCTTTCTCGAGGCGGTTCGGCGCCGACGCGTCCTGTTTTTCGGCACCATGACGACTCTGCTGATTGCGGCCGTGGTCGCCGTCTTCGCGATCACGCCGCGCTATACGGCGGAGGCTCGGGTGATGGTCGACCCTCGCGCGGAGAACGTGGTCAACATCGAAGCCGTGCTGTCGCGGCTGACCGCAGACGACCCCGCGATCCAGAGCGAGATCGAGGTCCTTCGCTCCGAGGACCTGGCCCGACGCGTGATTGCGCAGACCAACCTCGACCAGTCGCGGGAGTTCAATCCCGTTCTCACGCAGTCAGTAGTCAGCCTCCTCCTTCGAAGTCTGGATTGGCCGTGGCTGAATGCAGCCTTCGGCAACATCCTCGCGCGTCCGGATGATGCCGAACAGAATCGGCGGGTCCGAGCGGAAGTCGTCGAGAAGTACTTCGACCGACTTCACGTTGAAGCCTTGGGGCGGAGCTCGCGGGTCATCGGAATCTCATTCTCGTCGGAGAATCCGGACCTCGCGGCGCGGGTGGCGAACACGATCGCAGAGATGTATGTCGGCCTGCAGGTGGAGCGTAAGCTCGAGGCGACCGAGAAGGCGTCCGAGTGGCTGAAGAAACGGCTCGCCGGTCTCGGTGGCGAGGTCACGGCCTCAGAGCAGGCGATCGAGGACATGCGCGCCGCTGACGTGGCGGCGGGCGGCTGGGATCCCGAACTTTTCCAACCAGCAGATTGCGCAGGTGAACAGCCAGCTGATTCAGGCGCGCGCCGAACAGGAGCAGGCGCAGGCAGAATTGCACCAGATCGACAGCCTCGTGGCCGCCAAAGGCGATGAAGCGGTGTTCGAGGTGATCGACCCGCACCTTTTGATCTCGACCAACGAGACACTGATGTGGTTGCATCGGAGCGAGGTCGAACTCAAGGCCCAATACGGCCCCGATCACCCCGCGGTCGCCGAAGTGCGCGCGGCGATCGCCCGGCTGCTCAAAGACACTTCGGCGCGCCTGATCGCGAGCGCGCGCAACCGCGTGGAGGTGTCCACCGCCAAGGTCCGTGCCCTCGAGAGCGAGCTCAAGCAGCTGGTCGAGGAATCGATTGCGATGCGGCGGGCTCAGGTGAAGCTGCGCGCTGCCGAGCGCGACGCGAAGGCGACCACGGAACTCTATCGAGACGCTGCTCACGAGATCGAAGGAGACCGCACAGACCGGCCTCGAGCAGCCCGATGCCAGGATCATCTCGCACGCGAGCGTGCCGCCGCGTCCGTCCTTCCCGAACCGGCTCCTGCTGATTGGCGTCGCACTCGTGGGGTCAGTCGCGCTCAGCGGCACGCTGGTCGGCGTTGCGGAGGGATTGGAAGGCGGTTATCGGGGCGGTGACCAACTTGCGCGCGACCTGTCGCTGCGGGTCCTCGGCGAAATCCCCGCGGTCGGCCGACGGGCCCAGAGAGAACCGTTGGTTGATCTGCTTCTGAGCGAGCCTGCGGGCGCCTATGCCGAGGCCTTGCGCACGGTCGCCACCTCACTCGAGCTGTTTGGAGACCCGCCCGAGCGGAGAAGGATCGTTCTGGTCACCTCAAGTCTGCCGAAAGAAGGTAAGACGAGCCTCGTCACATGCCTCGCCCGAACCATGGCGGCGACCGGCCGGCGTGTCCTCGTCGTGGACTGCGATCTGCGGCATCCGAACTGTCACACGCCCTTTCATCTCAACCTGGCCCCGGGTCTCACCACCTATCTGTCGGATCGGGCGCGCGTCGAGGCTGTCGTTCAGGAGGACCGCGCTTCGGGAGCCGAACTGATCGCTGCGGGAGACGTGACGGAGAGCCCCATCCAGCTACTGCGCTCCGGCAAGCTCGCCCAATCTGCTGCGCGATCTGCGCGCGCGCTACGACGTCATCCTGCTCGAACTCGCCTCCGCTCCTGCCGATCGCCGACACACGCCTGCTCACCGCGGTCGCCGATCGCTCCGTGCTCGTGGTCCGCTGGCGAACGACGGACCGCAAGTCCGTCCGGCGCGCCGTCGAGCAGCTGAGGCAGACTGGCGCCATGCCGTTGGCGGTGGTGCTGAGCCAGGTCAGGGACAAGACCGACCAGAGCTACGGGCACTACTACGACACCTACCGCGCGGCCCATCCCGATCACTCGAGGCAGGTGGCGTGAACGCTGGCGCGAGGCGCACGGGACCGGACCGGGCGCCTCTCGTGCTTGGCCTCGCCTTGGGCGCACTGCTCATGGCGCTGGCCGGGCCGCGCCTGGTGGCGGCGGTGCTCGATGGTCCGGCCGATCGCGTCGTCTTCTACATCCGCCATGGCGCGACCGTCACCGACGAGGCGTTGCGGGGACTGATCGTGGCGCGTCGTTCGGCGGCCGACTGGCAGGAAACCGCGCAAGGGGATCGCGACATCGCGGCCGCGGAGCTGGAGTTGATTCATCGCGGCCGGCACGATGCGGGCTACGACGACGCCGAGCGCGCCGTCCGCCGAAGCCTCGCGCTTGGGCCGGTCGATCCCTACGCGTGGGCGCGCCTTGCGCATATCGCCTGGCGCCGGGACCGCGATGCGCGCACGGCGATCGCCGCTCTTCGAGCCTCGATCCGGGTTGGCAGCTACGAGCCGACGCTGGCCGCCTGGCGGGTCGGTCTGATCCTGCAACTGTGGTCGGCGACGGCGGCCGAAGATCGGCCGACTTTCGCGGCACAGATCCGCCAGCTCGCGCGGGAGCAGCCCAATGATCTCGAGCGTCTGCGGGCGGCCGATCCCGGCGCGGCTCGCGTCATCGCCGAGGTGCTCGGCGACGCGCGACAATGACCAAGCCGCGGGAAGGTCATGTCTTGCCCAAGGCCGTCAGGGCCTGCGCCGCGCTTTCGCGGACGCCTGGATTCGGGTCGGCGAGCGCCGCGGTCAAAGCCGGGACGGCGGGATCGGCCTGGGGTCCCATGTGGCCGAGCGCCTGCGCGGCAGACCGACGCACCCCGGCGTCCGCATCGCTCAACGCCTCGATCAGCGCTGGCACGGCCGGATAGGCGGCTGCGCCCAGCTGACCCAGCGAGTTCGGCCGCTTTGCGCCGCTCCGCAGGGTCGGCCGCGGTCTTCAGCTGTTCCGCCTGCTCTCCGATGTCGAGCATCTGGTGAAGCCCGGTCTGCCGATCGGCGGCTCGCCAGTTCCAGTCCTCGCGCAGGTACACCTCGTAGTTCTGGCCGTCGCGACACATGGCCTGGTATCGATGCGCCTCCACCAGCCGGTAGCTCGTCACGCCGCCGCACGGCCAGCCGTGCAGAGCGACCACTTCGCCCAGCTGCTTGCCGATCGGGTCCAGAGCCGCCGGCGGGGGCTGTCTGGAGGCACAACCCGCTTCGAGAATCAACCCGATCGCGAGAATCAACAGGACGTGCGCGCTGCGCGTCTGGTTCTGGGTCATGTTCGCTCTCTCCGGCAGCGGCCGTGCAGACGCACCTCCGCGAAGGCGAAGACTTCGCCGATCCGGTATAGGGTCGCTCGATCGCCAAGTCGAGCCGATGCCTGCGGCACCGAGTGCTCGACCCGGAGCGCGCCGCCGGCGCAGCCCGCCTGTATTGCGAAGCGAGAGACCGGGAAAACCCGGGCAGCTTTTCCAGACAACGCCACTGCAATCCCTGCAGTAGAGTGCCGGAGGAACAGCGCGAGCGTTCGGTCCCGGTTGCTTGTCTGAAGGCTTGAACCCGGGCTACCTGTCACGCCACCGACGTGATGTGGGCGATGGCGCATGGATGGAGCCACGGCTCCCTTGGTCCCGGCCAATGGCCGTGCCGTTGGGCGCATGTATCGCCTCGACTGGGTACGCGCGGGCGCCATGGCGGCCGTATTCCTGTTTCATTGTGCTCGCCCCTTCGACCGCGGTGGCTGGCACATCAAAAACCCCGAGACCGGTCTCGGCTTCAGCGTCTTCACGACGCTGCTCGCCCAGTGGATGATGCCAACCTTCTTCCTCATCTCGGGCTGGGTCACGTTTCTGATCCTGCAGCGAGCGATCCCTGGCAGCTTCGTCACTTCGCGGGTCAAGCGCCTGCTCGTACCCTTCGTCTTCGGTACCCTGGTGCTCGTACCGCATCAGGTTTACATCGAGCGCCTTACCCAAGGCGGAGTCGACGTGAATTTCATCACCTGGCTGCCCGATTACTTCGACGGTTTCTACGCGTTTGGTGGCAACTTCGCCTGGATGGGCTTGCATCTCTGGTATCTTGAGATCCTCTTTCTCTATTCCCTGCTGCTGCTCCCTCTTTTCATACGGCTGAAGAGGCCGCCGCCCGACAACGGTCAGGTCGCGGCCGCGGCAATCCTTCTCGGTGCCGGGCTGTCCCTGCTCGCAACCGAGTTGTTCGTCGGCCTCTTCCCGCACAGCCTGGGTCGTGAGGACTTCGGTGGCTGGAGCTTCGTGACCTACATCGTCTGGTTTCTGCTCGGCTACCTGATCGGTCGCGATGTCCGGTTGCAGGACGCGCTGGTGCGCGCCCGGCACGGAACGTTGATCGTCGCGCTGATCGGCGTGATGGCGGGGCTCGCGATCGTCATCGGCGCAACGGACTTCGGCTACGTCGGTAACCGCGTGGTCCGCATAGCGGTGGCCTGGGGTGGCGTCACCGCCATCCTGGGATACGCCGCGCTGCATCTGAACCGAGACGTGTTCTGGCGGCGGTCCGTGAACGAAGGCATCCTGCCCTTCTACATCCTGCACCAGTCGGTGATCGTGCTCGTCGCCTACTTCGTTGTGCGCTGGGAGATGGCGCCGCTCGTGAAGTTTGCCATCATCCTTCTCGTGTCGCTGCCGATCATCCTTACCCTGTACTGCCTCGTCGTTCGCCCGTTTGACCCGCTGCGTTTCCTGTTCGGGCTACCGTCGCGCCGGGCCATGGGCCGTCGCGACCGGCCCGCCGCGACCTGATCAAGCCGGACAACTGCTCCGCCACGGGCAGAGGTCAGCCTCGATCGAGACAGGCTTTCTCGGCCAGCACGACGGAGGTCTCGATCTGGCGCTCGGGCACCAACCAGTAACGGCGCAACAGGAGTGGCACCTGGTCCCGCGCGACCATTTCGAAGCCATGTTGACGGTAGAACTCTATGGCCCAGCCTGCAGCTGCCCACGTGCCGACGAGGAGCGGTCGTGTCGCTCTGGATCGGAGATCGTTCAGCAGCCGACCGCCAATGCCGCGCCGGCGGTGGATGCTTCGGACATAGGCGTGACGGATCAGCGTCACGTCCTCGACGTCCTGCAGACCCATCACGCCGAGCAGGCGTCCATCCTGTTCGAAGCCCCAGAAGCGGACCCCCTGCCCGATCTGGTGCTGCAGTTCCTCGCGCGGCATGTAGGGGTCGTTGAACCGATCCTCGGGAATTACGCCTTTGTAGGCTCGCGCCGCGTCGTTGATCACCTCGAAGATCACCTCAAGATCCTGATCGGCGCATGGACGGATCACGTCAGCCATTGGTCGAAGGACTCCGAGCGCTGCCGTTCCGAAGGACGCCACGGTCGCCCGCGATGCTATCGGCAAAGCTGACCGAGCGCGACCAGGCGGCCGGCGCACGGGCTTTCGCGAGTGGACATGATCGGCGCCAGGCACGGCTATTGAGCGGAAGTGGGAAGCAGACCTTTGAGGTCGAGGCCGGGATCGCGGTCGGCCAGCAGAGCCGCGACGATCTTGGCTGAGCCGTGGGCAAGGGTCCAGCCGAGGTGGCCCTGGCCGACGTTGTAGAACAGGTTCGAAAAGCGCGAGCGGCCAAGGATCGGGGGGCCGAGCGGCGTCACTGGCCGGAGACAGCAGAAGGGGCGAAGCTCGCCCGCGGCCTCCAGGCATTTTTCCAGCTGGGGAAAGAGTCCGGTGAATCCCGCGACAAAAGCGCGAAAGCGGCGCTCCTGCGGCACTGTGTCGTAGCCCGCGATCTCGGCGAGTCCGCTCATACGGAGGCGATCGGGCAGCGGCATCATGCCGAATTTTCGTAGCTCATCGAGCACCGGAATGGTCGGCGCATCGGGGAACGGCGCCTTGGGCACCGTGATGCTGTAGCCCTTGGCCGGGATGATCGGCAGACGGATGCCGAGCGGGCGCATGAGCAGCGGACTGTCGGCGCCGAGCGCCAGCACGTAGGCATCCGCGCTCAGGAGTCCCCGATCGCTGCGGGCGCCCGTGACCCGGGCGCGGTCGATTTCCAGGGCTTCGATCCTGGTGTCGAAACGGAATTCGGCCCCCCGCCCGGCACACCAAGCGGCGAGGCGTTCACAGAACTTGAAGCAGTCGCCACCTTCCTCGTCGAGAAAATGGATGCCGCCAGAGAGCGAGTCGATCCGCGGCGCCAGCGCCGGCACCAACTCCAGGCAGGCCTTGCGGTCGAGGACCCGGAAGTCGAGGCCGAAAGGCCGCTGCCGCTCAGATACGGCGAGCGCCTCGTCCAGGCTCTTCTGGTCCGAATAGACCTTGAGCGCACCGCCCGTGACGCGGTCGTAGTCGATGCCGGTCGCCGTGCGGATCTCCTTCAGCGCGTCGAGGCTGTACAGGGCCAGCCGGAGCACGTTTCGTGTGTTTTCCCAGGATGGCCCGGCGCGGGAGGCACGCATGAAGTCGAGCCCCCAGCGCCAGATCTGCGGCAGCTGCCGCGCGTGGATCAGGATCGGCGCGTCCGGCCGGGTCATCGTTTTCAGCGTCTTGGTCGGTACGCCCGGCGCCGACCAGGGCACTGCCTGGCTGATCGCGACGAAGCCGCCGTTGGCATGGCTGCACTCGCGTGCGACGCCCGGCTGACGCTCGACCAGGGTCACCTCGTGGCGGTCCTGCAATAGGAAATAGACGGTGGTGAGGCCAACCACGCCGCCGCCCAGCACGATCACCTTCATGGTCTGCTTCGCGCCTGGGCTCGGGTCATCGGCCAGCCCCCATGTGGACCTCCAGATATTCGGCGGCGCGCATCAGCGGAAAGCTCATGATGTAGTAGAAGACCGCGGCCAGCACGAAGGCGTGCATCGGCAGGAAGGACGAGGACGCCAGGTCCTTCGCCCGCAGCATCAGCTCAGGCGCCGCGATGATCGAGCAGAGCGCGGTCTCCTTCAGCAGGCCGACCGCGTAGTTGGCGATCGGTGGCACGACCACCCGGATAGCCTGCGGCAGGATGATCCAGGTCATCGCCTTGGCAGGCGTCATACCGAGCGACAGCGCCGCTTCCATCTGGCCCCGGTGCAGGGATTCGATGCCCGAGCGGAAGACTTCGGCGAGGAAGGCACCGCCGTGGATGCCAAGGCCGAGGATTGCGGCGGTGTAGGACGAGATGATCAGGAAGTCGTAGCCCATCTCGGGCAGCGCGAAGTAGATCCAATAAAGGATCACCAGCACCGGCACGCCGCGGAAGAAGCCGATGTAGACCCTGGCAAAGCCGCGCAGCAGCGCGAAGCGCGAGATCCGCAAGAGCGCGATCACCATGCCGATCGCACAGGCGAGACAGAACGCGACCAACATCAGCTCGAGCGTGCCCAAGGACGCGATGCTCATCTCGACGATCCAGTCGCCGAGGTGGTTGCGGTAGCCGGCAAGGAACTGGATCACCGCCGCTCACTAGCGCCAGCGCTGCCTGGCGCGCTCGAAGCGCCGGACGACATAGGAGAGCGGGAGCGTCAAGCCCAGATAGAAGAGCGCACAGACCAGGTAAATCTGACCGCTGATGCTGTGCATGAAGGTCGCTTGCACCAGGCGCCTGGCCTCGAACATGATCTCCGGCGCGGCGATCGTCGAGATGATCGCGGTGTCCTTGACCAGGGCGATCGCGTAGTTGCCAAGCGGCGGCAGCATGATCCGGATCGCCTGGGGCAGGATGATCCAGGTCATCGCTTTGGCCGGCGTCATGCCGAGCGACAGCGCCGCCTCCATCTGGCCGCGATGCAACGCCTCGATCCCGGCCCGGTAGATCTCGCCGACGTAGGCCGCGCCGTTGATACCGAGGCCGATGATCGCGGCGCTCACCGGGTCGAACTCGAGGCCGATGTCCGAGAGGCCGAAATAGATGATGAACAGCTGAACCAGGGCGGGCGTGCCGCGCAGCACATCGGTATAGACCAGGGCGACGTAGCGGATCGGCCGAATCGGCGAGATCCGCATCAGCGCGACCACGAGCCCCATCAGGAGCGCGACCACGAGCGCGCCCAGGGTCACCCAGACCGTCATGCCGGTCGCGTGCCAGAGAACCGGCAGGATCTCCGGTAGCCAACGCCAGAGCTTGACCCAGAACTCGAGCATCGGCCGCCTAACGTTCGAGGATCTGGCGCAGGAATGCGCGCGTCCGCTCGTGCGCGGGGTGTCTGAGGATCTGCTCGGGCCGACCCTCCTCGACGATGTGGCCGCCGTCCATGAAGATCACCCGGTCGGAGACTTCGGCCGCGAATTGGATCTCGTGGGTGACGATCAGCATGGTGCGGCCCTCCTCGGCGAGCTCGCGCATCACCTTCAGGACCTCGCCGATCAGCTCCGGATCGAGCGCCGAGGTCGCCTCGTCGAACAGCATCAGCTTCGGCTGCATGGCGAGCACGCGGGCGATCGCGACCCGCTGCTGCTGGCCGCCCGAGAGGCGTTCGGGGTACTCGCTCGCCTTATGGGCGAGGCCGACCTTCTCGAGCATCGCCATCGCCCGCTCCTCGGCCTCGGGTCTGGAGCAGCCCAGCACCCGGCGGGGCGCCACCGTGACGTTGTCGAGAGCGCTGAGGTGGGGGAACAGGTTGAAGCGCTGGAAAACGAACCCGATCTCGGCGCGCTCCCGAGCCAGCTCGCGATCGCTCAGGTGGACGAACTTGCCGTTGACCTGCCGCTCGCCGATAAGTGTGCCGTCAACCCAGACGTGACCCGAGGTCGGCTTCTCGAGGTAGTTGACGCAGCGCAAGAGCGTCGTCTTGCCCGAGCCGCTCGGACCGATGATCGAGAGGTTCTCTCCCCTTTCGACCTCGATGCTGACCCCCTTCAGGACCTCGAGCGCGCCGAAGCTCTTGTGCAGGTCGACGATCCTGAGCAGAGGGTCCATACGACGATCCCGCCGTTCGATGGTCGATGGAAGACGCCCGGCATGTCCAGGGCGGTCATGCCGGGCAGCTTCTCACGCACGCGCTGGGTTCGCGCGCGGGCGGACCCTAAAAGCAGTGTTCGCCGTTTGGCGCTACCCAGTCCTTGGGCCGGTCGACCCCGTTCCGCAGGTTCTGCCCCTGGGGCGGCGGTGTGAACCAGCTCTTGTCGCCCAGACCATACTTGGCCATCACTTTGACATTGGTGCAGTCGGCCCAGATCTTGGCGATCTGTTCGTTGAAAGCGTCGTGGAGCTCTTTCTCCTCGGGATTGATGCCGAAGATCACGTTGTAGACCTGTGACATGATCGGATACTTGTCGGGCTCGGGCTTGAGCGGCACCTGATGGAGGTTCCAGTCCGGGTTTTCCTGGATCGCCAGCTGCATCAGCGGCGGGTCGAGGATCGCCATATCGACCCGGCCGGCAATCAGATCGCGCAGCGCCCCGTCGGTGGTGTCGTAGAGCTTGACCTCGCCGATGCCCTCGACGCTCTTGAGCTCCGGCACCAGGGTGAAGCCCGACACCGTGGCCACGCTTCGACCTTTCATGTCCTCGAAGGTCGACCAGTTGGTATCCTTCTTCTGGGCGAGCAGCGTGCCGAAATAATAAATCGGGTCGGTCAGCAGCATGATCTCAGAGCGCGCCGCGATCCAGCCCATGGCGCCGTGCATGATGTCGACCTTGCCTTGCTTGGTCGACTGGATCTCGGCCGACCACTCCATCATGTGCGGTACGACCTCGAGCCCCAGCCGATCGGCGATCAGCACCATCAGATCGCCGTCGGTGCCGATCAGCTTGCCGTCCTTCAGGCCGGTCATCGGCATGTCGCCATTCAGCGCCACGTTCAGCTTGCCGGGCTCGATGGTCTTTGGCGGCGCAGCGTTCGCGCACGCCAGCGCTGCCACGACGGTCACGATGCCGGCGCCGAGCGCCAAAATGCCCTCGAGGATCGTCTTCTTCGCCATAGTTATGCCTCCCCTCTGGCTGCGTTGCTTGGCGACCATTGTCAGTCCGGCGGCGACGCGCGTCAACGCCTGATCGTCCGGCACGGGCGCGCGCACAACCCAGCGCGACCTTCGGCAAGGAGTGTTGATCTGGGCGCGGGCGTCACGGTCGGCGCGCGCGGCTGCCTCGGCAACTCGCGCTGATCGACCTCAGGCCAAGAAGCGACCGTGCACGCCGGGCTCACCTACCGTTGGAACTGGGCCTCGATGGAGGATTGCGTCGTTTCCCCTTCTCCGCGCCGGTTACCGCCATCCCGGCATAGGTCGGGAACTCGCCGTGCTTACGGTATGCGTCCTGGTACTTCGCGACCTTGTCTTCGTCGACCTCGACGCCCAATCCTGGCTTGTCGATCCGGCCCCAGCGGGGGGCATCGGCAATCGGAATGCGTTCGGTGAGGATGTCGTCTGCCATCATCTGGGCGGTCTGCTGGTGGCCGAGGCAGGCGTTGGGGATGGTCAGCATGATGTGTTGTCCTGCGGCCGCCGTCAGGCCGAACTCGCCGTGGGTGTGTTTGCAGACGAGCCAGCCTTCCTGATGGCCGGCGTGGCACATCATGTGCCAGCGCGACAGCGAACCGACCCAATACGAGCTGAAGCAGAGATAGTGGCCGGCGCGGCTCTTGATGATGCGCCAGGCGTCGGCCTCCCGCCACAGGCCCTCGTTGACGCAGATCGGAACGTCCACCCGCTTCATGAGGTCGAGGTGATTTTCGATCGGATCGACGCGTACGGGCGCCTCGACGAAATCGAGGACGAACTTGTCGTGCCAGCGCTTCAGCAGGCGCACCGCCGTCGGCATGTCCCAGGCCTGGTTGACGTCGATACGGATCTTGCCCTCCGGGCCGATGCCGGCGCGCAGGGCCTCCAGCATCGACTCCTCCTTCTTTGCGTCGACACCGGCCTTGATGTAGTAGACGCGATAGCCCTTCTTCACGCCGTCCTTCGCCTGGCGCGCAATCTCCTTCGGCGTGCCCCATTCCATGTAGTAGAAGTAGTCGACCTCCTCGCGCATTGCGCCGCCGAACAACCGGTAGAGCGGCTGGCCGCAGGCCTTGCCGCAGGCGTCCCACAGCGCCATGTCGATGCCGGCGAAGGCGAAATTGGCGGTCATCGGCTGAAACGCCCAGACGGCGTATACCGCCAGGTCACGCTGCATGATCTCGCGGTCCCAGGCGCTGCGCCCGATGACCAGCGGCGCCATGGCTTTGACCGCCGACTCGATGCCCGGCACATCGGCGGCGCGCGTGCATTCGCCCCAGCCGACGATGCCATCTTCGGTCGTGACCTTGACAAGCACGTCGGCGACCCCGCCGCGGGCGATGAGCGAGCTGGCCTCCACGCGTTTGTAAGGAATGCGTACGGGAATCGCTTCGAGCTTCACGACCTTCATCTGACACCCTCTTTTTTTGAACGCGCCGGGTCCGTGGCTCACGCGCGTTTCCATGTAGCGCACAACGAGCACAGCGCCGTGTCCGCTTTCTGAATTGATCGGTTCTGATCGGCTAACCCGCGAACTGCCCGTCCGACACGCCCGCGACTCCCGCATCGAGAGCGAAGATCCCGCCGGCCAGCGGCTGCTCAGCCAACTCGGCCTCGCTCAGGCCGTAACGGACGGTCGTTACATAGAGAACATCGAGATCCGGCCCGCCGAAGGTACAGCTCGTCACGCGCCGGCAGGGCAGCTTCACCACCCGGTCGATCCTGCCGTCGGGCGCCCAGCGAATGAGACAACCGCCATCCCAGCGGGCGTTCCACAGAAACCCCTCGGCATCGATGGTCGAACCGTCCGGATGGCCGTACTGTGTCGTGTCGGCCTTGGCGAAGGTTCGGCGGTTGCTGACCCGGCCGCTCCCGGCATCGAAGTCGTAGGCGTAGATCGCGTCCAAAGTGTCGGCGAAATACATCGTGCTGTCGTCGGGGCTCCAGGCGAAGGTGTTGGCGATGCCGACCGTCTGCTCGAACGGATGCACCGATCCGTCCGGGTCGATGCGATAGAGGCCGCCGGTGTTCGCGGTGATCGGCAGCTCGCTCATGTCGTCGGCGAAGTTGTTCATCATCGTCCCATACCAGAAGCGCCCCTGACGGTCGCACCTGCCGTCGTTGGAGCGGTTCTTCGGCTTGTCCTTCTCGGGAGCGACGAACCGGGTAGCACGTCCCGTATGGGGATCGAAGAAATCGATGCCGGTCTGCGAGGCGATGATGAGACCACCTGCTCGCCGCACGGCGACGGTGGTGACCATCTCGCGCATGCGCCAGTTGACGTGCTCGCCGGTCCTGGGGTGCCAGCACTTCACCGTCTTGGACGGCACGTCGGTCCAGTAGAGGGCATGCTCGCCGGGATGCCAGCATGGGCCCTCGCCTAGCCAGTCTTTCGCCTCGAAGACGCACTCTACCTGTGGCATGGATCGCTCCGCGTGCTCTTTGTCCGGCCAGCCGGCGGCTGGACAAACCATACCCGCTCCCCGATCATCGCGCATCAGGAGTAGCGATGAACGACATGAACGAG
Organism: uncultured Alphaproteobacteria bacterium; assembly: GCA_963815435.1. Taxonomy (GTDB): domain Bacteria; phylum Pseudomonadota; class Alphaproteobacteria; order Geminicoccales; family Geminicoccaceae; genus DATAOG01. Next base: position 2,575 of record CAWFGZ010000025.1, on the reverse strand, counting down.
AAGTCGGTCCTCGGCGCTGCAGCTATGCCGGCGACGGACGCGCACGCGCTTGTTCGGCTGCGCGGGGTCTCCAAGCGCTATGGGACCACCCTCGCGGTAAAGCAGCTCGACCTTGAGATTCGCCGCGGCGACTTTCTGGCCATCCTCGGCCCTTCCGGCTGTGGTAAGACCACGCTCCTGCGCCTCATCGGCGGCTTCGTCGCGCCGACCACTGGCACCGTCGAGATCGATGGCGAGGATGTCACCGGCTGGGGGCCGGAGAAGCGGCCGACCAACACTGTGTTTCAAGGCTACGGTCTGTTTCCGCATATGACCGTGCGCCAGAACATCGCCTACGGACTTCGAACCGCCCGCCGCCCGCGGTCGGAGATCCGGCAGCGAGTTGACGAGGCCATCGCACTCGTCAGGCTCGAGGAGTTCGTCGACCGGTCGATCGACCAGCTGTCGGGCGGCCAGCAGCAGCGCGTCGCCCTGGCACGCGCGCTGGTCATGCAGCCCCGCGTGCTGCTGCTGGACGAGCCCCTGGCCGCGCTCGACCTCAAGCTGCGCCAGGCCATGCAGGAGGAGTTGCGCCGAATCCACCAGCAGATCGGCGGCACCTTCGTGTTCGTCACTCATGATCAAGGCGAGGCGTTGGGCCTCGCCAATCGCATCGCCGTAATGGACCAGGGCGAGATGATCCAGGAGGGCGGGCCTGAGGACATCTATGCGGCGCCAAAAACGCGCTTCGTCTCAACTTTCATTGGCGAGGCCAACGTGTTCGAGGGGCATCGCCAGGGAGAATGGATAACCTTGGACGCGGGCGCGCGCATCGCCTCCTCCGGTGCGGACGGACCGATCACTATCGTCGTTCGGCCGGAGGCGGTGCGGATCTCGCCCGCGAACCTGACCGCCGACGTCGTGCTCGATGGTCTCCTCATCGACGTGATCTATCTCGGCGTGTTCGTGAAGTACATCGTCGCATTGCCAGGTGGCCAGCGGATCACCGTGCACAATCCAGACTCCGCCCTGCGCCGGTCGCTGTCGCCCAACGCGCCGGTGAAGATTGGCTGGGAATTGGTCGACCAACGCGTGATCGAAGGCTAGCCTCGACGTGCATCAGGCTGCGCCCGGCATCCCCCCCGGTCGACAGCTCCCACCCGGCGAGGGCGGCGCCGATCACGCCAGCATTCTTTCCAAGCGCCGCCGCCACGATCGGCAGGCTACGGCAGGCATCGGCCCAGATGTGGGCACGCGTGGAGGCAATCAGTCGGTCTCGATAGGGACCGGCGGCAAGGCCGAGGCCGCCACCCAGCACGACCGCCTCGGGATCGAGCATGTTCACGATGAGGGCGATCAAGGACCCTAGCTGGTCCGCTGCAGAATTCAGGATGTCGATGGCGATGGCGTCTCCGGCATTCGCGGCCGCCAGGATCTCGGCGCTCCCGGTGACGCGTCCGGTCCGCCGGGCGAAGGCATCGGCGATCGCCGGGCCCGACGCGATTTCCTCGACGACCGGCACGTTGAGGTGGCCGCAGGCCGTACAGGGCACGTAGAGAGCGCTCGAAGCGAAATGAATGGCGAAACCGTTGGCGCCCACATGCGGGCGGCCGTCGATCACCAGGCAATAGCTCACTCCGGTGCCGATGCTGACGTAGGCGAATGTGCGGCGCCCCTTGCCGGCGCCGAAGCGGGCTTCCGCCCGCGCGGCCGCGCGAACGTCGGACTCGATCGTCGTAGGCGCCAGCATGGACAGGCGTTCGCGCACGGGCAGACCGGTCCAGTCGAAATTGTACGCGCTGCGGATGCGCCCCTCGTTGTCCACCAGTTGCGGCACGCCGAGACCGATGCGGACGATCCGGCGCTCGCCGGTCGCGATCAGCCGCCTGGCCAGGTCCAGAGTATCCGCCAGCACGACAGCGCCGCCGCTCGCCGCCTTGGTGGTGATCGCGTCGCTCAGAATGATCGCACCGCTGGAGGGATCGACGATTCCGGCGGCGATCTTCGTGCCGCCGATATCGATGCCGAGGACCCCTGCTGCCGCCGAGTTCATCCGCCGGCATTCATCCGCGATACCGCGTCAGCCAGAGGGCGATAAGCGTGGTGCCGATGGTCATGACGAGTATGAGCGTCCCGACCGCATTGGCGGCGGGCGTGAGCGCGGTGCGAATCATGGAGAAGACGAACGTCGGCAGGGTCATGCCCTTGCCGATGGTGAAGAAGGTAATGATGAAATCGTCGAGGGAGAGAGACATGGCGATGAGCGCGGCGCCGACCACCGTCGGGCGGATAATCGGCAAAGTGATCGTGAAGAAGGCCCGCAGCTGGGAGGCACCGAGATCGCGCGCGCTCTCGACGACGAGAAAGTCGAAATTGCGCAGCCGGGCATAGACGACGAGCACGACGAATGGCAGCGCGAACAGCAAATGACTCATGATGACCGTTTGCGGGCCCATGGGAATATCAGCGCGCGAGTAGAAGCTGAGCAGCGCCACGCCCAGTACCAGCGGCGGCAACATGAGCGGCAGGCAGAGCAGGGCGGCGGCGAGTTGTGCGCGCCGCGGATCGAGCCGTGCCAGACCCAGGGCGGCCATGG
>CAWFGZ010000024.1:0-54260 GCA_963815435.1 uncultured Alphaproteobacteria bacterium | reverse complement strand
AGTTCTCCCAGTAGGACGAAGGACGGCTGGCGGCGGGCCGGCCTTCAGGTCTAGTATCCGGGCAAGAAGGGCAACCGCCCTGGGGGAGCCCATGAGGCCCGTGCTGGTGGCGCTCGCCGTCGCGAACCCTGTGTCGCTACGCATCTGCAGGCCGAAACGCCGCTCAAGGGCATCCTCCCGGACGGCTTCCGCCGCCTGCGCCAAAGCAAGCACGGACCGGGACCGCGCTCAGCGTCATCCTCGTGCGCATGCGGCCAGCCGAAGTAGGCGAGCATGCCATCGCCCATGTACCTGGCGACGTTGCCGTCCCAGCGTTTGATGAACTTCGTACAACAGTCTTGGTGCGCCCGAATCACCTGCCCCATGTCCTCGGGATCGAGCCGCGCCGAAGGCTCGGTCGACCCGACCAGGTCGCAGAACAGCACCGAGAGCTGCCGCCGCTCAGCTTCCGCAGGCCTCGCTTTGGCTGCTGCGTCGCCTTGGGCGCTCGGTCCCGCTTGCGGTGCCAAATCAGGTCTTTGCAAAGCGGAAATCGCTTCGGCGAGCTTGCGGCGATGCCCGACGATGCTGACGCCAATGTCTTTGAGACCGTCAGCAGTCACCTTGGGGGAGGATCTCAGCGTCTATCTCGTTCTCCCGGAACGCCTCCTCGTAGCGCTCCAGCGCCAGCTGACGTAGCCTAGCCGCGGCGTTCGTCCTAAGGCAAGCAAGTCAGCCACGCTGAGGCTATCGGAACGACGATCTGCGTGCCGCCGACCCGGTCGCGGCCAAGTCACCTCCAACAGCGGCTTCCTGGCCGCGATCCTCAAGCGCCGCGCGCTCGGGCCGTGGCTGGAGGCGAAGGCTATCCCTTCACCGAACCGAAAGTCAGGCCGCGCACGACGTAGCGGTCGAGCATGAGGAAGATGATCATCGGCGGCAGCATCGCCGCGACCGCCGCGGCGCCGATGAAGGTCCAGGTCGCGCCCGAGGTCGCGAAATAGCTGAGCGTGCCGATCGGCAGAGTCGCCGTCTTCTGCGAGGAGAGGACGAGCGGAAAGGCGGCGTTGTTCCAGGCGAACACGAAGGCGAACATCGAGGTGACGATGAGGCCGGGGCGAACTAGCGGCAGCGTCACGCGCAGGATCACCGTCCACCAGCCGGCGCCGTCGACACGCGCGGCCTCCTCGAGCTCCACCGGCACCTCGTCGATGAAGCTCTTCATCAGCCAGACCGAGAACGGGATCGTGATGGTCTGCATGATGAGGATCATCGCCAGATAGGTGCCGGATAGCCCCAGACGCGAGACGAGCACGAAATAGGGGATGAGGAAGGCGACCGGCGGCGCCATCAGCAGGCTCAGGTACCACAGCATAATGTTCTGCCGGCCGCGCATGCGAAAGCGCGACAGCGAATAGGCTGCCGGGAAGGAGAAGGGCAGGTTGAGCGCCACAGCGAAGGCGGCCACGATCAGGCTGTTGAGCAGCTGGTGGCGGTTGTTGCCGGGGTCGATGAAGGTGGTCTTCACCGCCTCCCAGCTGGGCTCGAAGGCTAAGACCGGGGGCATGGCGAACACGGTCTCCGACGGGCGGATCGCCAGCATCAGGAACCAGATGATCGGCCCCGCGAACACGGCAAGGACCAGCGCCAGCAGCACATAGGCGCCGAGGTCGCCGAGCGTGCTCGGCTGGCGGCGCGTCTCGCGATGTGTCCTGCTCACCCGGTGTCTTCCCGATCCTTGAAGACGACGAAGACATAGAGTGCGATGAGCGCGTTGACGAGCACGACGATCACCCAGGTCGTGGCGCTCGCCAGCCCGATGTTGAAGTCGACGAGGCCCTGCTGGTAGAGCGTGTAGCCCAGCGTGCGCGAAGACGTGCCGGGCCCGCCGCGCGTCAGCACCAGCACCAGGTCGAAGGTGTTGAAGAGCTGCATCGAGCGCAGCATGACGACGAAGGCGAGCGTCTTGCGGATCAGCGGCACCTTGATCCGCGTCACGATCGTCCAGGCCCGCTGCGCCGTCGATACGCGCCGCCTCGATCACGTCCTGCGGCACGGCGAGCAGCGCGGCATAGAGCACGATGGCGCAAAACGGCGTCCACTGCCAGGCGTCGGCCACCAGGATCGAGCCGAGCGCGGTATAGCCGGAGCCGAGCAGCCCCTCCTTGGGCACCGGCAGGCCCGCCGTGCGCAGCAGCCAGGGGATGAGGCCGCCGGTCGGGTCGTACATGAAGCGGAACAGGAAGCCGACGACGATCGGGGCGATGGTGGTCGGCATAATGAGGATGGCGCGGGCCGTGCTCATGCCGGGCAGCGCGCGCGTCAGCAGCAGCGCGATCGCCAGGCCCAGCGTCACCTCGATGAGCGTGCCGGTGACCGTGAGGACGAGCGTGTTCTTGAGCGACTCCAGGAAGACGGAGTCGGTGAGCGTCATGACATAGTTGTCGAACCCGACGAAGCCGAGCGGCTGCGGCCCCATCTGCAGGTTCCAGAAGTAGAAGCTGTTCTTGAGCGCGAAAAACAGCGGGAACGCCGTGAGCGCCAGCAGGATGACGACGGAGGGCGCGATCAGCAGATAGGGGAAGACGGTCCGCTTTAGCACGCTCGACTAACGCCAGCAACCAGGGATGCCGCGACGGCCCTCCACCTCGATCCCACAAGGGGGGAGAGAAGGGGGTGGCGCCGCGACAGGGTGCGACCCCTCCCCCTTCATGGGTGAGGCGGGGTGAGGGTGCGCCGGTCAGGCGGCGAGCTTCTCGATCAGTGCCTTGGTGGCCGCGAGCGTGTCGTCGTAGCTCTGCAGGCTGTAGGGGATGAGGAAGTTGCCCTTGAGCACGTTGGTCCATAGGGCGGCCGTCTCCATGAGCGCCTTGTCGGGCGTGAGCTCGCCGGTCAGCACTTTGTTGAGGTTGAGGCCGTAGATGCTCTCCAGCGTCGTGTAGGTCGGCACCGCGGGCCGAGAGATCTTGCCGTTGCCCTTCTCGATCGCCGCCAGCTGCGCCGGCAGGTAGGGATAGATCTTCAGCATCTCGGGATCGCTGTAGAGGCTCTTCCGGCTGAAGTCGGAGAACTGGTAACCGTACTTGTCGTAGAGGCCCATGGCCTTCTGGGTCTTGGCCGAGGTCGCCCACTTGATGAAGGCCCAGGCCTCGTCCGGCGCCGCGGAGTTGGCGGTCATCCCCAGGCTCCAGCCGCCGATGCTCACCACCTGCGGCTTGTCGGAGTGCGGCAGCTGCACGATGCCGATCTTGTCGGCGATGATGAAGTCCTTGCCCGACATGTAGCCGTCCTTGCGGCACAGGTAGAAGTAGGGCGTCCACCAGTAGAACATGCCGATGTCGCCCTTGGCGAACCGCATGCCGGCGTCGAACCAGTTGTAATTCACCGCCTCCGGCGGCGAGTTCTTGTACATGTCGAGGAACATCTCGACCGCCGCCAGGTTCTCCGGGCTGTCGACGCGACGGCTCGAAGTCCCACGGGGCCTCGGGGAAGCTCTTGAACCAGCGCGCGCCCATGCTGGCCGAGATCTGGGTGAACATGTGGACGATCGGCGCCGGCTGCTGCCCCGCGACCACCGAGCCGGCCATGGTCGAGGCCGTCGAACTTCTGGCCCTGCATCTTGTGCACTGCATCGGCGTACTGGGCCCAGGTCCAGCTGCCGTCGCTCGGGATCTTCAGGCCCATCTTCTCGACGAAATCCTGCCGGTACATCACGCCCTGGCCGTAGGCGGCGACCGGCAGCGTGCCGAGCTGGCCTTTCCAGGTGTTCATCGAGTAGATGACCTCGGGCACGAAGTCCTTGACGTCGACCTCCTTGTCGGCCTGGACCAGGTCGCCCAGCGGCTTGATCCACTTGCTCTCGAGGTACTGGCCGAGCCAGATGTTGTCGACCGAGATGACGTCGGCGTCCGGCTGACCGCTGACGAAGGAGGAGACGAGGCGGGCCTGCAGCGCCTCGTAGGACAGGCTCTCGATCTTGGCCTCGATCCCGGTCTCCTTGGTGAACTGGTCGGCGACGCCCTGCATGGCGTAGAAGAACGGGTCGGCGACCGTCAGCACCTGGATCGACTTGTTCTGCGCGATGGCGAAGCGCGACACGCCCGCCACGCTGGCCGCCCCGATCGCCGCCGCCGTGCCCTTGAGGACCCGGCGCCGAGTGATGCCGCCGCTTGCCTTCGTCTCGATCGTCTTCTTCACTCCCTGCATTGTTGCTTCGCTCCCTGCCTCGTTGCTTCGTAAGGCCGGCGCGGCGCCTCAGGCGTCGCCCAGCACCTCCGCGATCTTCACTGGCCGATGCTCGGCGAGGGATTTCAGTGTCGCTTCGATCATCGCCGTCACGATCAGGCCGTCACGGCCGCTGGCCTCGGGCGTGACGCCGTCGGCAACGCAGTCGATGAAATAGCGGATCGATTCGTACTGGAAGCCCCACGCCTTGCCGTAGCGCGTCACCGATTCGGAAGAGAACGGCGTGTGGATAGCGGTCGGTGAAGACCCACAGGTTGGGCTCGTTCTTCAGCTCGAGCCCGCCCTTCTCGCCGTAGAGGGTGAGGCGGTTGTCGACCACGTTGGTGTAGCTGTTGGGCACGATCCAGGAGGTCTCGAAGGTGGCGAACGCCTTGCCCTCGAACTCCACGAGCGCCTGCACCGCGTCCCAGCAGGAGATGCCGCGGCTCTCCAGCACGCCGCGATGGCCCTTGGCATACACCTCGATGGGATTGCGCCCGAACAGCCAGCGCACGACGTCCATCGTGTGCGGGAACAGGAACCACTCGGGCCCCGACCGGCCACCCCAGTCCAGCATCTCGGTCGGCACGTAGATCGTGTCGCTGAGGCGCGCGTAGGCCATCACCGGGGCGCCGAGGTCGCCCCGCTCGACATAGGCCTTGGCCCCCATGAACAGCGGATGCCAGCGCGCGTGGAAGTCCACCATGAGCTTGACGCCGGCCTTCTCGGCGGCGGCCACCATGGCGCGGCCGTCGGCCACGGTCGTGGCCAGCGGCTTCTCGACCATCACATGCTTGCCCGCCTCCAGCATGGCCACGGCGGGCTCGCGATGCAGATGGTCTGGCGTCGCAATGGTCACGGCGTCGACCGGGCTGCCGGCGACCTCCGCAAGGCTCGTCACCCAGCGGCAGCCAACCTTCTCGGCCAGCGCGCGGGCGCGCCCCTCGTCGCGGTCGCAGACCAGGTCCACGCTGCCGCGCGGGTGGCCAGCAAGCGCCAGGGCGTGGTTGCGGCCCCAGATGCCCGCCCCGACGATACCGATGCTCACCATCTCAGCCATTGCGGCTCCCGCGGGACCGAGGAGAAAGCGCTTCGTCGAAAGCGGGTTGACGAGTATGTTTGACCTAATAACAAACTAAGCTCACTGTCAACGGGCGGGCTCCGGCGTGGCGTTGCTGCGCGGCGCAGCGGCGACGGCTGCGGGGCGTGCACCACGGGATGCGATGACAGAGAGACGATCGCGCAACCGTCGGCTCCTTCAGGGGTCTGCGGCGGACGTGACGCCGGGGCTCGAAGGCGCGCGCGCCCTTGAGGAGGCTCGGGGCTACCACCATTTGGAAATGCCGCGCTGCCGTTCGCCGCGCCATGCCCACTCCCTGATCTCGCCGGCTCAGATGGGCCATGCCAATCGTGGCCGCGTCCTGCAGGCCATCTTCGACCTGGGGCCGACGAGCCGCGCCGAGCTTGCGCGCCACATCGGGGTCAACCGCGCCACCATCACCGGCATCGTGCAGCCGCTGCTCGATGAGGGATTCCTCATCGAGGACGACCCGTTGCCCGCCGGGGGCACCGGCGGCAAGCGAGCGCGTCCGCTCAAGTTTCCGCGACACGCCCGGCTCGTTGGCGCCATCGAGCTGCAGCCAGGCTCCGTGCGCTCCGCGCTGGTCTCCTGGACGGGCGAGGTGATCGGCGAGCATCGGGGCCGATTTGCCGTGAAGGGCCTGGATCCCGCGCCCGCGGTCGACGCCATCCTCGCCTGCGTCTCGGCCACCCTGGCCGCGTCCCGGGAGCCCCCGCTTGCCATCGGGATCGCCTCCGGCGGCATGGTCGACACCGACCGGGGCGTGATCGTCAAGGCGAACCTTGCCCCGATCCTCTCCGGCCTCGCGCTCGGCCCCGTGCTGCGCGAGCGCCTGCGCCTGCCGGTCCATATCGACCATCTGCCACGCGCGCTCCTGCTCGCCGACCGTTGGTTCGGCGTCGGCCGCGGCGCCCGCAACTTCGCGGCGCTCCATGTGGACGAGGTTCTCGGCGGGGCGCTCCTTCTCGACGGCCATCTTCACCGCGGCCCGTCCGGGGCGGGCGGCGAGCTGGGCCACACTTTCGTCCAGGTGGACGGCGAGGTATGCCGGTGCGGACGCCGGGGCTGCTGGGAGACGATCGCCACCACCTTCTGGCTGCGCGACGCGAGCGCGCGATGCCGCTGGCCTGCCGGACGCCCGGCGAATGACGGCGCGGCGCCTTACCGGCCTGGCTGAGGCGGGCACGCCGGGCGCTGCCGCCCTCCTTGACCTCTACGCGCGCAACATCGCCGTCGGCATCGCCAACCTGCAGCAGACGGTCGCGCCCAACCTCTTCGTGCTCCATGGCGACGCCGTCGGCGGCGGCGAGCGGCTGCGCAGCGCCATTGAGGCGCATGTCCACCGTCTCGTGCCACCGCGCCCGGGCAGCGAGGTGCGCATCGTCTTCGCCGACCCGGAGGATCTGGGCGACGCTGCGCGGCGCCGCCGGCCTCGTCCTCTCGCAGCTGCTCCAGTTCCAGCTGTGACCGGGGTCGCGCCGATGGTTGAACACGACACGACGATCGGCGCGGACCTCGCCCGTCTGCTCGCCGACTTGGTCGATGTGCTGATCCCCGGCGACGGGGCTCGCTGGCCATCGGCGTCGCAGGTCGGCGTGCACGGCGTGCTGGCCGCCCGGCTGCTCGAGGTCCGCGGGCCGCGGGGTGTCGATCAGGTAGCGGCCGCGATCCGACGCTGCGGCGGACCGCTGGCCGATCGCAGTGCTGCGGACCGCGTGGCCATCGCCGCCCGGTTCGAGGCCGAGGATGCGGCCCTTTTTGCCCTCGTGCGCACCGCCGCCTATCTGGCCTATTACGAAAATCCGGCCATCGTCGGCGTCATTGCTGTCGCTCGGGCACGCCTACCGCGCGATGCCGCACGCCGGAGGCTATCCGGTGCTGCCGTTCGATTCCGAGCGCGACCGCCCGCGCCACGGGCGCGGTCGCTAGATCGCCACGGCGGAGGTGCGAGCGGTCGACCTCAGCGGCCTGGATTCTCATGGAGACGTCGGAGGGGGCGGACCATGGCGAGCCGTAGGCAGCCGGCCGACGTCCTCATCATCGGCTCCGGCGCCACCGGGTCGATCGCCGCGCGCGTGCTCGGCGCGGCGGGCCTCGACGTCGTCTGCCTGGAGCAGGGCGGCTGGGTCGCGGCGCAGGATCATCCGCAGCTCCATGCCGACTGGCAGTGGCAGCGGCGCACGCGCTGGAACGCTGACGTCAACCTCCGCAGCAACGCCGACGACTTCGCGGTACGGACGACTCCTCGCAGGTCTGATGTGGAACGCCGTCGGCGGCTCGACCAACGTCTATGGCGCGATCTGGCCGCGCTACCGGCCGTCGGACTTCCGCAAGGGCACCGAGCACGGCTTGGCGCCGGACTGGCCGATCACCTACGAGGACCTCGCGCGCTTCTACGATCGCGCCGACCGGCTCGTCGGCGTCAGCGGCCTCGCCGGCGACCCGTCGATGCCGCCGCAGCCGGACTACCCGACGCCGCCGCTGCCCATGGGCCCGGCGTCGCGGCGGCTGGCCGCAGGCCTTCGACCGGCTCGGCTGGCACTGGTGGCCGGTGCCGGCCGGCGTGATCTCGCAGGACTATGACGGCCGGCCGGGCTGCAACAATTGCGGCATGTGCTACGGCTGCCCGCGCGGCTCGATGAGCGGGTTCGCGACGTCGGTCTGGCCGAAGGCGCTGGAGGCCGGGGTCGAGCTGCGGCCCTATGCGCGCGTGCTGCGGCTCGAGCGCGGGCGCGACGGGCGGGCGACCGGCGCGCGTCTATGTCGACCGAATGACCGGCCAGCGGCACTTCCAGGCCGCCGCCGTGGTGATCCTCGCGGCCAACGGCGTCGGCACGCCGCGGCTGCTGCTGGCCTCCGACAACCTCGCGAACTCCTCCGACCAGGTCGGCCGCAACCTGCTGCACCACACGCTGGTCTCCGCCGAGTATTGGGTGGAGGAGCCGATCTCGCCGCGCATATCGGCTATGTCGCCGCGCTCATCAGCCGCGAGTTCGCCGAGACCGACGTCTCGCGCGGCTTCGTCAACGGCTTCAACTTCAACTGCCTCACCAGCGGCGGCGCCGGCGAGCAGGCGGCGGGCTTCCTGACCGAGGCGCGGGCGCCCTGGGGCGAGGGCCATCACCGCTGGTTCGAGCAGCACTTCGACCACGGCTTCGGCGTCCATGCCATCGGCGACGACCTGCCGAACCCGGAGAACCGCGTCAGCCTCGATCCCGCGGCGGTCGACGCCGACGGCGTGCCGATCGCGCAGCTGCACTATCGCCCTGGCGAGAACGACCGGCGGATGATGCGTTACATGCTCGAGCGGCTGGTCGATATCGCCGGCGCGGCCGGTGCGTTCGACCACCGCCTGCAGGACTATGTCGATGCCGCGGGCGTCTACCGCACGCCGGCCTGGCACCTGCTCGGCACCTGCCGTATGGGCGCAGTGCCGGAGATGTCGGTGGTCAACAAGTGGCAGCAATGCTGGGACGTGCCGAACCTCTTCATCGTCGACGGCAGCGTCCTCACGACCGGCGGCGTCGTCGAACCCGACGCCGACGATCTGCGCGCTCGCGCTGCGCGCCGCCGAGCACCTGCGCGACAACTTCCACGAGCTGCGCACCGCCACCCGGCCGGCAGTGTGAGAACTGGTCTCCCTCCCTCGCTGCGCGGGGAGGAGACTCCAGCTATTTCTCGCCCTTCGCCATCGCCCACAGCCTGTAGAGCAGCTCGAGCGCCTCTTTCGACGCGAGGCGCTGTTCAGATGAGATGCGCCGCGCACGCATTGACGGCAGTGGGACAACTCCGCATCGATCGTGGCGCCAGCCGCCCGCGGGCGCTCAATGTTCGCATCGAGCGTCCGCCGGAACCGCTCGAGGAACCGGAGGAACCTCTCATCGTTCTCGCCGGTCCGCTCCGCGTACCTGTACAGCGTGCCGAGCCGGCGGCGCAGCCGGTGATCTCTCCCTCGATAAGGTAGCGCATGGGTGGATGCCGCTCCGGCCTGGGCACCCTGCGCACCGCGACCGCCGGCAGCATCAGGTCCGTCCTCATCATCATCTCGTCATCGCTCCACACTCAGGGCGCACCCTGCGCGCCAGCCCGTGCCGCGGCACCATTGCCGGGTGGCCAAACCACAGCAGCCCGGCGCCGCCTCCGACTGCCCAGATCTTGCACCAGATTCGTCCGGCAGCCCGAGCGTTTTCCGGGCATTTCAAGGCACGGCGAGGCGCAAAGCGCTAGGCGCAGATCGGTGGATTTGCTAGAGTTTCTGCGGGTTAGAGTGGTGGGCGCTGGTGGGATCGAACCACCGACCCCTACGATGTCAACGTAGTGCTCTCCCGCTGAGCTAAGCGCCCACGAACGGCGCAACCTAAGGCCAAATCGCGCGCGTTTCAACCTGACCGTGGCCCGGCCCGAGCGTGTCTCGGGGGGCCGGCCGCCCCGCATGGTGCTTGCGGCCGCTTCGGCCTTATGGTGTCATGCCCTCGCCCCGAAACCACCCTCCATGTATCGCCGCCGATGACGTCCGAGCTTGGCCCGCCGATCGAGATCCTCTATCCGCAGACGGGCTCGATCCCGTTGGTGCTGTCGTCGCCGCACAGCGGTCAGATCTACCCGCCGGGCCTGCTCAGCCAGGTCCGCCTGCCGCTCGACCAGCTGCGCTGCCTGGAGGACGGGCGGGTCGATCGTCTGTTCAGCTGTGCGGTCGAGCTCGGCGCGCCGCTCCTGCGGGCACGCTTCGCGCGCGCCTACGTCGATCCGAACCGCGAGGCATTCGAGCTGGACGCGGAGCTGTTCGAGGCGCCGCTGCCAAGTTACGTCAACGGCGGTTCGGTCAAGGCGAGGGCCGGGCTCGGCACGATTCCGAGCCGCATCGGCGGCAAGGCGATCTATGGGCAACGGCTCGAATTCGCGGAAGCGGAGCGTCGGCTCCGCCTGGCTTACTGGCCCTATCACCAGGCGCTGCAAAGCTTGCTCGCGTGCGCCCGGAGCGAATTCAGCGCCGTCCTTCTGCTCGACTGTCACTCGATGCCCAGCTTTGCAACCAATGGCGCGGCCGACAACGATGGCTCGATCGACTTCGCCCTCGGCGATCGCTTCGGCAGAAGCTGCTCCGCCCTGATCGTTGAACAGGTCGAGACGCTGCTCGGCCGCCGTGGGTTCCGGGTGGCCCGCAACCGTCCCTACGCGGGCGGGCACATCACGGCTCGATACGGGCGGCCCGAGGCAGGAGTGCACGCGCTCCAGCTCGAAGTCCGCCGGAGTCTGTTCATGGAGGAGAGGACCAGCGGGCCGTGCCGAGTCGCGGTCGATCTGCAGTCCGTGCTGCGCCAGCTCTTGGCCAGCCTCGCGCGGCTGACGTTGGAGCAGCTCGCGCCGCGCGAGCCGGCGCGCACCGGTCGAACCGCAGCCCTCTGAGCGCCCTGCCCCGGAACGGGCCGCTGGCGCCGAGGCGACCATCGCAAGATCCGCGACCCTGTGAGCCGTGCGCTTCGGATCGCGCGACGGCCGGGGCGGTCGAAGACACCTTGATCGGAGAGCCCCAGAGGGCGTGCCAGATGCTCCGGCAACCGAATCCTAACCGGGGTTGGCGATGATCGTCATGTGTCGACCCGCACCCGCATCCCACGCGGCCTGTGGCCCGCCGCGCCGACTCTGCTGGTGGCAGCGCTCGCGGTGCTGCCAAGACCCGCCGCGGCGACCCTTCCCGACATCTGCGGGGCGGTGGCGACGCAGACCGAGAAGGCCGAAGGGATTCCGCCCGGTCTGGTGCGCGCCGTGGCGCTCGCCGAATCCGGCCGCTGGCTTGCGACCCTTGGCGAGACGCAGGCCTGGCCCTGGACCGTCACCTCCGGCGGGGAAAGCTTCTTTCTGCCCTCGCGGGAGGAGGCGCTGCGCAAGGTCCGTGAACTGCAGGCAGAGGGCCGCTCGAACATCGACGTCGGCTGCATGCAGGTCAACCTCGGCTATCATCCTAACGCCTTCGCCTCCCTCGAGGAGGCGATCGAGCCGGCGAGCAATATAGCCTACGGCGCCAGGTTCCTGAAGCGTCTGCGCCTGGAGACCCGCTCCTGGGCCCGGGCGACGGCGCGTTACCACTCGAGCGATCCCGATCGCGGCGAGGCGTATCGCGACAAAGTGTACCGGCTGTGGCACGAGCTGCGCCAACGCCGCCCCGGCGCCGATTTGCCGGTGCGCCTCGCCGGATCGCCGCTGGGCGTCGATCAGGAGCCCCCTCGCGCCGACCAGCGGCCGCGGTCCCGGGTGGTTCTGCCGGGCTCCGGCGACGACGACCGGCCGCCGCCCGGCGCGATTGCCATCCTGCGCGGGCGGTAGACCAGACCAGCGCGGCGGCCGCGCGCCGCCGGCGCGCTTCATCCGTGGCCTGAGAGGTGCGCTGGGCGATCGCGCCCGCGGCCGCGTTCGGTCGATCAGCGGCAAAGCGGCGCACCGTCCTTGGCCGCGGGCAGCAGGCATTGCAGACCGTGCTCTGGGCTCCTAAGTTGCGCCCTGATCCGATGGGATCATGGAGCGGGCACGAATGTCGATCATCGCGCGGCGCATGGCGGCGATCAAACCGTCGCCGACCATTGCCGTGTCCAATCTGGCGCGCGAGCTCAAGGCGGCCGGCCGCGACGTCATCGGGCTCGGCGCCGGCGAGCCCGACTTCGATACGCCGGACAGCATCAAAGAGGCGGCAATCGCGGCCATTCGAGCCGGCCAGACAAAGTACACTGCGGTCGACGGGACGCCCGAACTGAAGGCTGCCGTAGCGGCGAAGTTCGCGCGCGAGAACGGGCTCGAGTTCGACTTCGGCGAGATCAGCGTGGGCGCGGGCGGCAAGCAGATCATCTACAACGCGCTGATGGCAACCCTCGATCCGGGCGACGAGGTGTTGATTCCGACGCCCTATTGGGTGTCGTACCCGGACATGGTCCTGCTCGCCGGGGGAACGCCGGTCTTCGTCTCCTGCCTGGACCAGACCGGCTTCAAGCTCCGAGCCGAGGATCTCGAGGAGGCGATCACAGCGCGGACCAAGTGGGTCATTCTCAATTCGCCCAGCAATCCGACCGGTGCTGCCTACAGCGCGGCGGAGTTGCGCGCGCTGACCGATGTTCTTCTGCGCCACCCGCAGGTCTGGCTGCTCACCGACGACATCTACGAGCATCTGGTCTACGACGGCTTCCGGTTCGTCACGCCGCTCGCGGTCGAGCCGCGGCTGCGGCCCCGCTGCCTGACCATGAACGGCGTCGCCAAGGCGTACGCGATGACCGGCTGGCGAATTGGCTATGCCGGCGGCCCGACAGAGCTGATCAAGGCGATGGCCAAGATTCAGTCGCAGAGCACCTCGAATCCCTGCTCGATCAGCCAGGCGGCCGCCGTGGCGGCGCTGACCGGGCCGCAGGGCTTCATCGCCGAGCGGGCCGCCATCTTCCGCGAGCGGCGCGATCTCGTCGTCGATCTGCTGAATCGGGCGCCGGGGCTGCGCTGTCACCGGCCCGAAGGCGCATTCTACGTCTATCCCAGCATCGCCGGCGTGATCGGGCGGCGGACGCCCGATGGCACGGTCCTCGCGGACAGCGAAGGTTTCGCTCGCTACCTGCTTGCAGGTGAGGGCGTCGCCGTGGTGCACGGTACCGCCTTCGGCATGGATCCCTATGTCCGGATCTCTTACGCGACCTCGACCGACCTTCTGGAGGATGCCTGTCGGCGAATTATCCGCGCCTGTGAAGCGCTTGACTGACCGCGAGTGATCCGCCGATCAGCGCTTTCCGAATAACGGATGGATGATGCGATCGCCTGGCTTGATGCCAAGTTCGTTGGTGATGCCGCCGCGCAGTTCGAGCACGGCACGCACCAGCTCGTTCGACGCAATGACCTTGTCGGACAGCGGCTCGGTATTGGCGGCGATCTGGCTGATCCGTCCGTCTGCGCGAACGAACAGCATGTCGAGAGGAATGTAGGTGTTGCGCATCCACATCGCGACTGGCTGCGGCACGCCAAAGTCGAACAGCATGCCGTGGTCATCGGCCAGACTCTCGCGAAACATCAGGCCGCGGGTTCGTTCGGCTGGCGTCACTGCGAGTTCGACCTGGAACTCGAAGCGACCCTTCGAAGCGTCGATCTCGAGCGGGCTTACCTGGAACGGCGGCGACGGCTCCTCGGCGTTGGCGGCGATCACGATTGCGAGCGCGAGCGCCAACCAGCCGATCGACCAGCCGAGCGTTCGTCGACCGGGTGGGAAGACCGAGAGGCTCATCGGGACCAGGACTTTCGCAACTGGAGTTCACGGAAGCGTGATTGCATCTTCGCCATTGAGATTTTAGGCGCTTTATACTAAGCTCCAACCGGTTTTATGCGTCGATGCGCACCGACCGGTCACTAAGAAAACTAAAGGTATTGACCAATGCCTCATCCTGGAAACGCCTGCTCCCGGGTCAGCTTGGTCAGCTCCGACGTGACGATCTATCCCGAAATCTCCAGTCATACGCATCTGCGACCGTTTGGATGAGCGCGGATCACCAGGTCACGGCAGGAGCAGTTTGCCGGCAAGCTGAGGATCGAGGCAAATCAGATGTGCTTGAAGGGTTGGCGGGGAACTGGATCGCTCGCTTTATCGTTCGAGGCTCGTCAGGGTAGCGTGGGGTAGGGGTGAAGGTTAGGGTGACGCCATGGCTATAGACGTCCGTTCCACGCCACGCATCGGCTACGAGCCGGCGCGTCGGCGGCCCGCCCGTGAGCCCACGAGTGACGACCTCGACTGGCTCTCGCTAGGTCGGACTTTGTGGCGCCGCAAGCTGTTCCTGCTCGGCTTCGTCGCCATCGTGCTGGGCGTGACCGCGGCTTACGTGAGTCGCATGCCGCCGGCCTACGAGGCCGAGGCGCTCGTGATGCTGAACGACCGGCCGCAGCAGGCTGTGCCGCAGATCCCGGACGTGGTGGTCGGGTCGCCGCCGAACGAGGAGGGGCTGCAGAGCCAGCTGCTGCTGATCAAGTCGCGCAGCATGGCCGAACGCATGGTCGACGAGCTCAATCTGCATCTGTTGCCCGAATTCAATCCGGCTCTGCAACCGAAGACCGTGAACCTGATTAGCTTGCTCGACCCGGTGCGCCTGATCCCGGCGGCGATCCTCGACCGGCTGCCCCGCGCCTGGGCCGATACCCTGATGACGACCGCGCTGGGCTCGGACATGACCGATCAGGAGCGGGCGGCGCTTTTGCGGACCCAGATCGTCGATAACGTCATGGCGAGCATCGTGGCCGACCCGGCCAACCGCTCGACCGTACTCAGCCTGAAGTTCATCTCGACCGACCCGCAGCTGGCTGCGCTCGGCACCAACGCGCTCGCGCGGCTCTATCTGACCGAGCAACTCGAGACCAAGCAGTCGGCCTCGCGGCGCGCGCGCGATTTCCTCGAGCATGAGATCGACCGTCTGCGTGCAAGCGTCGCTTCGGCCGAACAGGCGGTCCACGACTACCGCCAGAAATCGGGCCTCGGTGGCGCCCAGCCGGACGAGCAGCAGCTCGCTGAGTTGACCACGCAGCTGGTGCTCTCGCGCAGCGAGCGCGCCCAGGCGGAAGCGCGTCTGCGCCAGGTCGAGAAGCTGGTAAGCAGCGGCGTTAACCTCGAGCAGGCGGCGCAGATGCTGGATTTGCCGGTGCTGGCCGACCTGCGCACGCGCGAGGTCGATCTCAATCGGCAGCTAGCGGAGCTGTCGAATGAATACGGCGACCGACACCCGAAGATGGTCAATCTGCGCTCCGAACTGAAATCGCTGGAGGAGCGCAAGCAGACCGAAATTCTACAAGTCAGGCAGCGCCTCAGGGACGATGTGCAGGTCCAGCGCCAGCGTGAAGCCACGCTGGAATCCAACATCGATGGCCTGAAGAGCCAGCTTGCGCAGCACAATGAGGCCAACATCGGGCTCGAGGCCCTGCAGCGCGAGGCGACAGCCGATCGTGACCTGCTCGAGACCTATATCAACCGGGCCAAGGAGATCGCATCCCAGCAAAAGGCACAGGAGCCCGACGCGCGCATCATCTCGAGCGCCGTCCTGCCCGACGAGCCGACCTATCCGCGCCGCAAGCTGATTTTCGGGGTGGCGTTGTTCGGCGCGCTTTTGCTCGGGTCGCTTGCGGTCTTCGGCTTGGAGCAGCTGGACAACACCTTCCGCAGCTCCGAGCAGATCGAGGATGCGATTGGCTTGCCGACCCTCGGTCTGGTGCCCGTCATCGCCGGCCTGGACAAGCGCTACGGCGCGCCGCAGGACTACGTTCTGGACAACCCCAATTCGCCGTTCGGCGAATCCGTGCGCAGCTTGCGAACCGCCATGCTGCTGACCAGTATGGGCGCGCCGCCAAAGACCGTCCTGCTCACCTCGGCGATCCCGAGCGAAGGCAAGACGTCGATGGCGATGTGTCTCGCCCGGGTTCATGCCCGCTCGGGTCGACGCACGCTGATCATCGACTGCGACGTGCGCCGGCCGCGCCTGCATGAACTTACCGGCGTGGCCAACCAGATCGGTCTCAGCGACGTCCTGCTGCGCCAGCGCGAGCTGAACGAGGTCGTGCATTCGGATGAGCGCTCCGGGGCGTACTTCGTCACTGCGGGTGCGCCTGCCCCCGATCCGGCTGCGTTGCTGGCGTCCGAGCGGATGCGGCGCCTCTTGAAGGAGGTCTCGAACCGCTACGACCTGGTGCTCCTCGACAGCCCGCCGGTGCTGAGCGTGTCGGATGCACGGGTGCTGTCACAGATGGTCGACAAGACCGTGTTTCTGATCCATTGGGGCGCTACGCGGCGGCACGACTCGATGATGGGAATCAAACAGCTGATCGAGGCGGGCGCCGACATGGCCGGCGTGGTGCTGACCCGGGTCAACGTCCGCAAGCATGCGCGCTACGGATATCGCGACTCCGGCTACTACTACGACGAAAAGTATACCAAGTACTACAACAACGGCTGAGCCGACCGGCTCGTTCGTGGCGTCGGCTGCCGCCGAGCCGTAGCCGGCGGCACTCTCTTGTCGTTTGGGCCTGGTTCCCGAGGTCTCGCCTGAACCGCCCGACGCTCGGCATGAGGACGGAACGCCGTGGACCTGAACGAGCATATCCGGAAGATTCCGGATTTCCCCAAGCCGGGAATTCTGTTCTACGACATCTCCACCCTGTTGCAGAGGCCTGACGCCTGGCAGGTCGCGATCGACCGGATGGCGGAGATCGTCGCGGCGCATCGACCGGATCGCCTGGTCGGTATCGAGTTCGCGCGGCTTCATCTTTGCTGCACCGCTGGCACTGCGCCTCGGGGTGGGCCTCGCCATGGTCCGAAAGCGCGGCAAGCTGCCGGGCTCTGTGGTCACCCACGCTTACAGCCTCGAGTATGGCAACGACACCATCGAGATCTCGGCCGATCTGATCCCGGCCCGCTCCCGCATCGTGATCATCGACGACCTGATCGCGACCGGGGGGACGGCGGCTGCGACGGTCGATCTGCTGCGCAAGATCGATGCGGAGGTCGCAGGCGCGGTGTTTCTGATCGAGCTCGCAGAACTGAACGGGCGCGATCGATTGGACGTCCCCGTCGCGAGCCTGCTTACCTACGAGCACTAACAGGAGCCGCCTCAGGGCACGAACTGCTCCTTCAGGATCCGCTCCTCGAGATTGTGCTCGGGGTCGAAGAGCAGCGTCAGGGCGATGCCACGGTCCTCCCAGACCTCGACCTCGACCACGTCGCGAATCTCGGTATAGTCGGCGACCGCGCTGACCGGCCGCTTGACCGGATCAGAGACCCTGAAACGAAAGTACGTCCTGCTCGGCAACAGCGCGCCACGCCAGCGCCGCGGACGAAACGCGCTGATCGGCGTCAGCGCCAGGAGATTGGCACCAACCGGTAGGATCGGCCCGTGCGCGGAGAGATTGTAGGCGGTGCTGCCCGCGGGCGTAGCGACCAGGATACCGTCGCAGACGAGCTCCGGCAGGCGGACGATGCCGTCGATCTCGACGCTGAGATTCGCTGCCTGACGGGTCTCGCGAAACAGCGAGACCTCGTTGATGCCGAGCCCGTCTTCGACCTGACCGTTCCGGCAGGCAACGCGCATGCGCAACGGGTGGAGCGGCACAGGCACCGCCTGCCGCAGGCGCTCCAGCAGACCATCGACGCGGTACTCGTTCAACAGAAAGCCCACCGTTCCGAGGTTCATGCCGTAGATCGGCACCTGTCGGTCGATGCAGCTGTGCAGAGTCTCGAGCATGAAGCCGTCGCCGCCCAGAGCGACGATCACATCGGCCTGGTCGACCGGGACGTGCTCGTAGGCGCTCTTCAGCTGCGCGAGACCGGCTTTCGCCTCGGCGCCGTCGGCGGCGCGAAAGCCGATGGTCCTGAACTGGCTCACGGGCGTCTGAACGGCCTGAATCCCGATCCGGGGGGTCTGGATCAGGGGGTCACTTTGCGATCCTGCCGGCGAAGCGGTCAAGCCCTCGGGCCCAACCGCCCGCCGCTGCCATTCACAATCGCCCGCGCCGTTGCTAGATTAAGGCAGATGCCGGCCGCAGCGTCTTTGTCGATGTGGCCGGCCGGGCTGCCTTTGGGAGCGCGCGTCAAGATGCTGATCGACCCCTTCGAGCGCGTGATCAGCTACGTTCGGATCTCGGTCACCGACCGGTGCGATTTCCGCTGTGTCTATTGCATGGCGGAGAACATGACCTTCCTGCCGAAGAAGGATCTGCTCAGCCTGGAGGAGCTGGACAGGCTCGGCACGACGTTCATTGACCTCGGCGTGCGCAAGATCCGGCTGACCGGTGGTGAACCCCTGGTCCGCCGCAACATCATGAGCCTCGTCGGATCACTCGGCCGCCATCTACGCTCTGGCCGGCTCGAGGAGCTCACGCTGACCACCAACGGAAGCCAGCTCGAGCACTTTGCCGAAGAGCTGTTTCGCCATGGCGTGCGCCGGATCAACGTCTCGCTCGACACGCTCGACCCGACCCGATTTCAGGCCATCACGCGTTGGGGCAAATACGAGAAGGTGATGGCCGGCATTGCCGCGGCCAAGGCGGCCGGGCTGCACGTCAAGATCAACATGGTCGCTCTGAAGGGCGTCAACGACGACGAGTTCGACCGCATGATCGCCTGGTCCGGTGCCGAGGGGTTCGATCTGACTCTGATCGAAACCATGCCGCTCGGCGAGGTCGACGGCGACCGCACCGAGCAGTACCTGCCGCTCTCCCTGGTCCGCGCCCGACTTGCCCGCACCTGGACGCATGACCGACATGCCGGATCGGACCGGCGGGCCAGCCCGTTACGTGCGGATCGAGGAGACGGGTGGCCGGCTCGGCTTCATCACGCCAATGACCCACAATTTCTGCGAATCGTGCAATCGGGTTCGCGTTACCTGCACCGGCAGGATGTACATGTGCCTCGGCCAGGAAGACGAGGCCGATCTCTGCACGCCGCTGCGTGCATCCGAGGGCGACGAGCTCCTGAGGCAGGCGATCCTCGAGGGCATCGGTCGCAAGCCCAAGGGGCACGACTTCGTCATCGACCGCCGCCACAACCGGCCGGCGGTCCAGCGCCACATGAGCGTGACCGGCGGCTAGCTCTGGGGCGCCGGGCGGCCGCCTGCCGTGCCTGGGGCCGGCCCGAACACGATTTCGACGCGCCGGTTACGCGGCTCGCGCACGCCATCGGGGGTCGGTATCCGCGGCCGCCGTTCGCCGAACCACTCGACGTGCAGCGCCTGCTCGGGAATGCCGCGTTGCACGAGGGCGCGCGCGACGTTGCGGGCGCGGGTCTCCGAGAGCTTCTCGTTGTAGGGCTCCGGGCCGGAGCGGTCGGCGTGGCCCGCGACCGTGACGACGCTCGGTCGGCCGCGCAGGAAGTCGGCCTGCACCTGATCGAGCACCGCCATGGCGACCGGTGTCAGCTCGGCCTGATCCCAGGCGAAGAACACGAGGTAGACATTGCCCTCGGTCGTGAGCGCCCGCTCGACCGCGGTGATCGCAGTTTCGTATTGCCCCTTGCAGACCATGATCGTCTTCTCGGGGGCGTTCTCTTCGGCCCTCTCCAGCCAGCAGTCGAACGCGGTCTGCGCCTTGGCCGCCTCCCAGGGCGCCTTCTTGCGCCCGGTCTGGTCCAGGGCCGCCATCAGACGCGCGCGCGCCGCGGCCAGCTCCTCGGCATTGGCGGGGGCCAGATGGCGCGACTCGACACGGTCTGGGAGGACCAGATTGCCCTTCGCCGAGTCGACCGCCTTGAAGGCGAAATGGATCGTGTCGGAGACCTCGTACTCGGCGATCATCACGTCGGTGTAGTCGAGGTAGCCTTGTCGCAACCCTTGGCTGAAAGCCGGTCCCTGCGGCTCCATCGCGCGTACGGCGTCGTACTCATAGAGCGCGACGTTGGCGTCGTCGGCCAGCTCCGGATCGTACGTGCAACTGAAAGTGGTGCCCAAAGCCGCAAGAATCATACCTGACTTGATGAGCCTGCGCATTTCGGTTCGTTGCCCCTGTGACCAGGGCCGGCTGAATGGCTGGCCGCGGCTGTCATCGCTGCAACCGTTCTCGGCACAACCGGCCCGCTCAGATAACAGGCTAAATGAGCGCAGGGATCAAGGGCTTTGTCCCCGAGGCGCAGGTCAGGCGTGTCACGTCTGCCAGGCTTGACCGAGCTCTCGTACCTCGTCGATGGCGCGCCCGATCGCTTCCAGCCGAGCGGGATCCGGCGTCGAGCGCTCCGCGTCGAGTGCGAGCGCGGCCACGCGCCGTGCGCCAAGGTTCGCGCTCGCCCCCTTCAGAGCATGCGCGAAGGCGCTCCACGGCTGACCGGCGCGCAAGGCCTGGCCCATCCGCTCGACATAAACGTCGGCGCTCGACAAGAACAGCGCCAACAACTCGCCCTCCAGCTGCCGGTCGCCATCGGTGAAGCCACGCAAATGGTCGAGGTCCAGGACCGGTGGGCCACCGGGTTGCGCCGTCTGCCTTCGCGCTCGGTGACGAACCGATCGCTCGACCACCCGCAGGAGCCGCTCGATGTCGATCGGGCGGGCGAGGTAGTCGAATGCCCCAGCCAGGAGGTAGTCGCTCCGAGGCGGCTCTCCGCTGTCCGGGCCGATCACCACGATCGGTGCTGGGTCTGGCGACGCCCTCCGGCCGATGGCGCGCACCAACTCGGGGCCGGAGAGATCCGGCAGGGTTGCGCTGACGAGGAGCAGCGCCGGCCTCACCGAATCGAGCCGGGTGAGGGCATCCCGAGCGCTGCCGACAACGTCGATCTGATAGTCCAGCTTGCCGAGCACGAGGACGACGAGATCACGGCTCGCCGCCTGTTCCTCGGCGAGCAGGATACGAGCGGAGGGCAAGACCGCCGTGGGCTGCATGAGGGGCTGGTGCTCTTTTCAACCTATGGTTTCCCAAACGCTTGTATCGATGTCGTTGAGCTGGTCAAGCCCCTTTTCGCCCACGAACGCGATCTCAGGCGCGTTGGGTCAGCGCCACGGCGAGACGGCTCGCCAGACGAGCATTGGCAAGCACGAGCGCCTGATTGACGCGCACGGTCCGGCCCGCGCTTTGCTGGGCCATATGGCGCAGCATGAGAGGAGTCTGCTCGGCGCCGCGGATTCCGGCATCCGCTGCCGCACGCCTGGCCTCGTCGACCAGTCGGTCGGCGGCCGCCTTCGCCATCGCCTGATCGGGCGGTGGTGGCTGCACGACCACCATCCCGCCCGGCAGTCCCAGTGTCTCATGAGCACGGCAGAGCCGACGGAGCGCCGCCATATCGTCGATCGCTGGCACTGCAAGTCCGGTTTCTGAGGTATAGAAACCCGGCAGCTCATTGCAGCCGTAGCCAACGATCGGGATACCGAGCGTTTCCAAGCGTTCGAGCGTGCGCGCCTGGTCCAGGACCGATTTGACGCCGCTGCAGATCACGACGACCTGACTTCGCGCCAGTTCCTCGAGATCCGCTGAGACGTCCATCGATCGCTCGCCGCCATGGTGCACGCCACCGAGCCCTCCGGTCGCCATCACCTTGATGCCGCTGCGCGCGGCGATGAACACCGTGGCGGCGATCGTGGTCGCGCCGAGGCGGCTACTCGCCAGGACCGTCGGCAGGTCTCTGGTCGTGCATTTGAGGACCTCCGCGGCATCGAGCAGCCGCCGCAGTTCGGCGTCGCTCAGGCCGACCTTCACCTGGCCGTCAATGGCCGCGACCGTGGCTGGCACCGCCCCCTCGCTCCGAACGAGCTGCTCCAGCTCGAACGCGAGCGCCAGGTTCTGCGGTCGAGGCAGGCCGTGGCAAAGCAGCGTCGACTCCAGGGCGACCACAGCCCGGGAGGCGGCGAGCGCATCGGCGACCTCGGGCGACACTTCGATAGCCATGGCGGTGTCTCCCGGCACTCGTGAACGGGTGAGCCTTGCGGCCCCTCCGGTTTGCGGCATAATCGCCGCCGAGCCAAGGGAGCCGCTGCGATGCAACGACCGATCGACCAGCATACCGCCCTGATCTTCACCATGGTGCTGATCTCTGCGGCGGAGGGCGAGATGACCGATGCCGAACTCGAACTCGATCGGCCGCCAGGTCCGCTATCTGCCGGTGTTCCGCCATTTCGAGCACGAGCGGTTGACCGAGGTCGGGCGACAGTGCGCGGAGTTGTTGCGGGACGAGGACGGCCTCGACCAGGCTTGCGCCATGATTGCGGAGGCGCTTCCTCAATCCCTGCGCGAAACCGCATATGCCCTGGCCTGCGAGGTCGCCGCGGCCGACGGGGATCTGGCGAGCGAGGAAATCGATCTGCTCAGGTTGTTGCGGCAGCGTTTGAGCCTGGATCGGCTGGTGGCGGCGGCGATCGAACGCACCACCTATGTCCGCCACGCCGCGCTCTGACGCTACGATCGGGCCGACCGTCGGCCCGAAAAGGCTACGGCTGTGAGCGGCGACGGCAAGGTCCTCACGATCGAGCAGATGTCGGCCGCGGATGCGGCTGCGATCGCGGCCGGCATTCCGGGCGCCGAGCTCATGGAGAACGCGGGCGCGGCTGTAGCGGCTGCGATCATGACGCGCTTTGCGCCGATGCCGACCATCGTGCTCTGCGGGCCGGGCAACAACGGTGGCGACGGCTTCGTCGTGGCGCGTCGGCTGGCCCGGGCCGGCTGGCGGGTACGGGTTGGCCTGCTCGGCCAGCGCGAGCGTTTGCGGGGCGATGCCGCAGGTGCGGCGGCGGCCTGGCCTGGCGAGACCGCGGCGCTCGCACCAGCGCTCCTCGAAGGCGCCGGTCTCGTCGTCGACGCCCTGTTCGGGGCCGGCCTCGCCCGGCCGATCGAGGGCGTCGCCCAGGAGATGATCGAGGCGGTCAGGGAATCGGGCTTGCCGGTGGTCGCCGTCGATGTCCCCTCGGGCGTCGATGGCGACACTGGCGCCATCCTCGGCACGGCAGCGCCCGCCCGTCTCACGGTCACCTTCCAGCGACCCAAGCCCGGCCATCTGCTGTTGCCGGGACGCGACCGCCAGGGCGAGCTCATCGTCGCCGACATCGGCATCCCTGAAGGGGTCACTCAGATGCTGGGAGTGCACCTTTGGGCCAATCAGCCCGCGCTGTGGCGATCGCAGATGCCGCATCGGGGCTCGACGAGCAATAAATACACCCATGGTCATGCGCTCGTGCTCGGTGGCGGGATGGCCTCGTCCGGCGCCGCACGCATGGCCGCCCGGGCCGCGCTGCGCGCCGGCGCGGGCCTGGTCACGGTGCTCTGTCCCGAAGTCGCGCTCGGCGTGTACGCCGGACAGCTGACCGCGGTCATGGTGGCGCCCTTCGCGGACGATCGGGGGTTCGACCGGCAGCTCGAGGATCCGAGGCGGAACGCCATCCTGCTTGGTCCCGGCGCGGGGGTGGGGGACGCGCTTCGCAGCCGGGTGCTGACGGCGCTCGCAAGCGGCAAGGCATGCGTCCTGGATGCCGACGCCTTGACCAGCTTCGCCGACGAGCCGCGCACGCTGTTCGAAGCGATCACGGGGGCCTGCCTCCTGACGCCTCACGAAGGCGAGTTCGGGCGTCTGTTCCACCTCGAGGGCGACAAGCTCTCGCGTGCCCGGGCCGCCGCGGCCGAGAGTGGCGCCGTCCTACTTCTCAAGGGATCGGATACGGTGATTGCGGCGCCCGACGGGCGGGCGATCATTCAACCGCATGCCCCTCCCATCCTGGCGACCGCCGGCTCAGGTGACGTTCTGGCCGGGATCGCGCTCGGTCTGCTGGCCCAGGGCATGGCGGCATTCGAGGCGGCGGCGGCCGCCGTCTGGTTGCATGCATCCGCCGCCCGACAGCTCGGGCCGGGGATGATCGCCGAGGATCTGATCGAGGCCTTGCCGGCGGCTCTCGCCCAGCTTTCCTGATCTCGCTGCCGACAACGACTGCGCGGCCTGCGCGGCGAAAGGTGGTCGTTACGTTAAAGCTGTGGTTTATTCATAGCCAAGTCTGGTTGGAAGTGTCGGGATAAGGCGAAGCCGCGATCGGGCCTTGCTCTCGCCCGAAGCCGGAACAGACCGAGCCCGATCCAACCGTCAATCCGTAGCTCGGGGCCCAGGACCATAGGAGCCACGGACGGGTTTGAAGAGCGCCGAGTAGCGGCACCGGCAACGGTGGTGGCTGCCCCGACACCGTCGAGCGGCTCAGCGTTGACGGCCTTCGGATCGCTCAGCATCGCCGCAGCTTCGCTCGCGCGCGGCGTGCGCTCCCGCGTGACCCGCGGCGGGCAGACGGCGGTGGCGAGGCAGTGGGCTGGCATGCGGCTACGGAACGGCGGGCTCGAGCGGGGAGGGGCGACAGGCAAGGGTTCGCCAACAGGTCTTGCCTGGTGAGCCATCGGCAGAGTTGCTGGCCCAGATTCTCGAGCTGATCGGCGATTCGGTATTGATCGTGGTGCCGCGGCGCGACGACTCTGCCAGGCCGAAGATCACGTACGCCAACGCCGCTTTCGCGAGGTTGATCGGTCGCGGCCCTGCGGAGATCGTCGGGCAGTCGCTCGAAATTCTGGGCTTGGCGACCACCGATCCGCTGGAGTTCACCCGCCTGATCGATGCTATCGATCAGCGCCGGGTGAGCGATCTGGCCTTCCGGATTACAGCCGCCGGCGATCGTCCCCTCTGGACCGAGGTCAAAGGGCGCCCGCTGACCGACGAGGATGGCTCTTATCTCGTTTACCTGCGCGATGTGACCAGTCAGCAGACCCTGACGCAAGCTGCGCAAAGGTCCGAGCAGCGTTCAGATGCGCTCGGCAGGTTGACCTCCGATGGCGTCTACCGCCTGCGTGTCGATCCCGATTGCCGGTTGGTCCTCGACTGGGCAGCCGGCGCTTTCGCCGGCCTGACCGGCTATAGCGTGGCCGAGATCGAAGCCTTGGGTGGCTGGTCGAGCCTGATCGAGCCCGCCGACCTGCGCATCGTGCAGCGTCGCGCCCAACGGCTGCTCGCGGGCGAGGAGGCTACGGCGGAGTATCGGATCAGGAACCGAAGTGGCCATCGGCGCTGGTGGCGCGACACTGGCTGGCCGGAGTGGGACGAATCCCGGGAGCTGGTCGTCGCTATCCTGTGCGCCGCGCAGGATATCACCGAGCAACGGCGGCTCGAGGAGCAGCTCCTGGCCCATCAGCGGGACCGAAAAGCGCTGATCGGTCTGATTGACGGCCTGGTCTGCGAGATCGACGACACCGGTTGCCTGCGTCTCACCAGCGGCCATCTGCAAGGCCAGCTGGGCGGTCGCCTGCAGAGCGGCGCTGGTCACACGCTGGAGGAATTGCTCGGCATCGATCTCGCCGGGACGTGGCGCCAACACATCGGCCAGATCCTGCCCGGGTGGCCACCGACCACCTTCGAGTTCTCTTTTTCGAGCGGGACCATCGACGAGCGGTATCGGATCCGCTTATGTGCGGCGGCCAGCGGTACGATCCTGGCATGGATTCGGCCCCTTTCTGGCTTGGTCGGTGATGCCGACCGGCAAGAACCGGAAGCTCGCGTCGACCCGCTGTCGCGCGCTCTGCTCGATCTCCAGCGTTGCGCAGCCGTCCTCCTTGCGCCGGATCTGACCGTCTTGGAACTCAACCTTGCGGCCGAACAGTTGACCGGCTGGCAGCGGGGCGAGGTGCGAAGCCGTCCGTTTCATGAGCTGATGGCGCTCACCACCGAGCAGCCGGCCTTGCTTCAGGATCTCGCGCGGGTCCTGGCCGGCACGCGCGTCACGGCAAGCGAAGCCTGGCTGCGCCTGCCAGGTGGCCAGGAAGGACGCGTTGTCTGGAACTATGACCCTCTGCTCGGCCCCGAGGGCGAGATACTGGGAATCGTTGCCCGCGGCGACCCGCTTGGCACCCATAAGCGAGCCGGCATCGGAGCTGGCGAGCGATCAGCCACGTCTCAAGGCGATCATGGACAACGTCGCCGACGGGATCGTCACGCTCGACAACCGGGGAGAGATCGTCTCGTTCAGTCGTTCCGCCGAGATCATTTTCGGCTATCGGGCGGAAGAGGTGATCGGTCAAGGCGTCGATCTGCTCGTGGTGCCGGGAACCCGGGGCCGCAGCAGCGCCCTCGACCGTATCGTCGCCGCCGCCAAAATCCCCGGCGACAGCCGCGAGATCATGGCCAGACGCAAGGCCGGCGAAGTCATCCCGATCGAGCTAGCGGTCAGTGAGGTCAGGTTCAACGGCGACAACCTGTACATCCTGACGATTCGCGATATCACGGTCCGCAGGTACACCGAAGAGACGATCCGCAATCTCGCCTATCACGATCCGCTGACCGGTTTGCCCAATCGCCTGCTGTTCAACGACCGTCTGAACCAGGCCATCGAGCGGGCGCGCAGAAACCAGCAGATGCTGGCGGTCATGATCCTGGATCTCGACCGCTTCAAGCTGATCAATGACTCGCTCGGGCTGTCGAGCGGCGATCACGTCCTGCGCGCGGTCGGCGAACGTCTCGTCGCGGCGGTGCGTCGTAGCGATACCGTGGCCAGACTGGGCGGCGACGACTTCCTGCTCCTGCTGCCGGGGGTCGAAGGGGCGGAGAGCGCGGCCAAGGTGGCCCAGAAGATCCTCGACACCTTCGCGCCGCCGCTCCGCGTCGATGACCAGGAGCTGCACCTCGGGGCGAGCCTCGGAATTACCCTCTATCCTCATGACGGCGACGACCCGGAGACGCTGATCCGGAACGCCGATACCGCCCTCTATCGGGCCAAAGAGCACTCTCGTGGCAGCTACCAGTTCTACACCACGGACATGAACGCGACCGCCTTCGAGCGCTTGGTTCTGGAGACCCAGCTGCGCAAGGCGTTGGAGCGCGACGAGCTGGTGGTCTACTATCAGCCCCAGGTCCGTCTGGACAACGGCGCCGTGGTCGCCGTCGAGGCCCTGGTCCGCTGGTTCCATGACGAGCTTGGTCTGATTTCGCCCGCGGAATTCATCCCGCTGGCCGAGGAGACGGGGCTCATTCTCGAGCTTGGCCGCTGGGTGCTGAACACCGCCTGCGCTCAGGTTCGTGCCTGGCAGGAGCAAGGCTTTGCCGATCTGCGTCTCGCGGTCAACCTGTCAAGCCGACAGTTCGAGCAGGACGACCTGGTCCCCAGTATTGCTCGCGTGATTGAAGACACGACGCTTGATCCGGCCGACCTCGAGCTCGAGATCACCGAGAGCAGCATCATGCGCAGCCCGGAGCAGGCGGTAACCAAGCTTCAGGCGCTGGATCGGCTCGGCATCCGCCTGTCGATCGACGATTTCGGCACCGGCTACTCGTCCCTCGGGCATCTGAAGCGCTTTCCGATCCGCACCCTGAAAATTGATCAGTCCTTCATCCAGGACATTACGACCGACGCTAACGACGCGGCGATCGCGCAGGCAATCATCGCGCTCGCGGAAAGCCTGCAGATGAAAGTGATCGCCGAGGGCGTCGAGACCAAGGACCAGCTGGATCTGTTGCGTCGCTATCACTGCGACGAAATGCAGGGCTATCTGTTCGCGCGGCCGATGCCGGCGAACAAGCTCCTGGAGCTGCTCCAGAGCGGCTCGCGACTGGTCCACTGATCTCGGACCTGGCGCGCGCTTGCGGCGGCTCGGGGACAGGCGGGGCCGAGGTCAGGCTAGCCGCTCGGTTCGGCGGCGCTGATGCCGTGATCCTGCGGCGCGGGGTGGCACTGGCCGATCGAATCCTCGGCGCAGACCGTCTTGCCGTCGATCCAGGTCGCGCCCGCAAGAACCGCCTTCAGGAGATCGGTGTCGGCGAGGCGCGCTCCGGTCAAATTGGCCCCACTCAAATCGGCTCGAAACATCCGCGCCATGGTCAGGTCGGCACCGGTGAGCGACGCGCCTCTCAAATCCGCATTGGTGAAATCGGCTCGTACCAGGTTGGCGCGGTCCAGGTGAGCCTTCTGGAGAGTTGTGGAAATGAACTTGGCGCGGCGTGCATCGACCTCGACCAGGATGGCCTCAGACAGGTCCGCCCGCTCGAAGGAGGCGTCGCGCAGCGTCGCCCCGGTCAGGTCGACCGCGTGCAGGTCCTGTCCGTCCTGCAGGCAGCGGCGCCAGTACACGCCCGGTGCCGGCACGTCGGTGCAGTTGGCCCAGACCGGCTCGCCGATCGCGATCAGCAGACAGGCCAGACCTAGCGCGCGGACGGATGGAGAACAGACCATTGCATAGTCATATGCCAAGCCCGCCGGCGTTGAAAGGGCGGCGCAGTGGCCATCTCGAGCAAGATGGCAACTCTTCAACGACCTCTGCGGGTTTGCAGGCCGGCGCCCGGCTTTCGGCGACTTTGCGCCGACGGACCCCGCGCAGTATATCGAGGACGTCGGGGATCCCAAAATGACACATGCGGTTGCACGGCGATGAGTGGCGCGAGCGCCTGCATTCGCATCCGGATCAGCGGTCGGGTTCAGGGCGTCTGGTTTCGCGCCTGGACCGCCGAGCAGGCACGTGAGCTACGATTGTCCGGCTGGGTCCGCAACCGCCGCGACGGATCGGTCGAAGCGCTGTTCTCGGGACCCGAGGCGAGCGTGCGGGAGATGATCGAGCGCTGTCGGCAAGGGCCGCCAGCGGCGCGGGTGGAGCGGATCGTCGAGGAGCCGGAAGCTGCGGCCGTCAGGCCGGGCTTCCATCTTCTGCCGACCGAGTGATCGCTCAGCCAGGGTCAGCGGTTTCGAAAATCTCGCGGAACGCGGCGCGCAGCGCGCTGTCGAGCTCCGACATGCTGACCGTGAGCCCGAGGTCGGCCAGCGAAGTGACGCCGAAGTCTTTGATGCCGCAGGGCACGATGCCGGCGAAATGCTCGAGATCGGGGTCGAGATTGACCGCAATCCCATGGTAGCTCACCCAGCGGCGCACACGGACGCCGATCGCGGCGATCTTCGCCTCGACCCGGCCCGGCTTGACCACCCAGATTCCGACCCGGCCCGGGCGCCGCTCACCCCGGACATTGAACGACGCGAGCGCCCGGATCACCCATTCTTCGAGCGACCAGATGTAGGCGCGAAGGTCGGGCCCGCGCCGCTGCAGATCGAGCATGAGGTAGGCGACCCGCTGGCCGGGCCCGTGGTAGGTGTACTGACCGCCGCGGCCGGCTTTGAATACCGGGAAACGCTGCGGCGTCAGAAGGTCGGCCTCGCGGGCGCTCGTCCCCGCGGTGTAGAGCGGCGGATGCTCGAGCAGCCAGCAGAGCTCGGGCGCTGCACCGGCGCGAATCGCCGCGACCCTCGCTTCCATCGTGGCGAGCGCCTCGGGGTAGGGGACCGGCTGGTCGGTGATCCGCCATTCGAGTGCCTCCGGCTGTCCGGCGCCAGCGGCGGTGACTCTTGAAGCAAGCGGCATCATTTGCTATCTCGCAGGCGAGTGGCGGCGGTTTCGCTCGCCCCTTGCATCCGTGCGGTCGTGGCGGAATTGGTAGACGCGCAGCGTTGAGGTCGCTGTCCCGGAAACGGGGTGGAAGTTCGAGTCTTCTCGACCGCACCATCTCTCAGTCGCTGGCCTTTTCGCGCCGGCATCGATAGTTTTCCACAGCTCCGATCGTCCCGGCAACGGCAGTTCCTGACGGACGCAAGCCGGCGACGTTGTTCGGTTGGGGAAACGCGGCCATGTCCGATCCGCTGCGAGATGCTGCGCTCGACTACCATCGTCAGCCGCGCGCGGGCAAGCTTGCGGTGGTGGCGACCAAGCCGCTGGCGAATCAGCGCGATCTGGCGCTCGCCTACTCGCCGGGCGTCGCCGCGGCCTCGGAGCTGATCGTCGAGAACCCGGCCGAGGCCGCGGCGCTTACCGCCCGCGGCAATCTGGTCGCGGTGATCACCAATGGCACTGCCGTCCTTGGCCTCGGCGCGATCGGGCCGCTCGCCGCCAAGCCGGTGATGGAAGGCAAGGCGGTGCTGTTCAAGAAGTTCGCCGACATCGACGCGTTCGACATCGAGATCGACGAGCGCGACCCGGACAAACTGGTCGAGATCATCGCGGCTCTGGAGCCGACTTTCGGTGCCATCAATCTCGAGGACATCAAGGCGCCCGAGTGCTTCGAGGTCGAGACCAGGCTGCGCGAGCGGATGCGGATTCCGGTGTTTCACGACGATCAGCACGGCACCGCGATCATCGTCGCCGCCGCGGTGCTGAACGGGCTCCATCTGGTCGACAAGGCGCTGGGCGAGGTCCGCCTCACGGTCTGTGGTGCGGGCGCCGCTGCGCTCGCCTGTCTGGACCTCCTCGTGGCGCTTGGCCTGCGACGCGAGAACGTGCTGGTGGTCGACATCGAGGGTGTGGTCTACGCCGGCCGCACGGCGCTGATGGATCCCTACAAGGCGCGTTATGCGCGGACGACCTCGAAGCGCACGCTGGCCGAGGCGATCGAGGGCGCGGAGGTGTTCCTCGGCCTCTCGGCGCCACGCCTGGTCAGCCAGGCGATGGTCAGGACCATGGCCGAGCGGCCGCTGATCCTGGCTCTCGCCAATCCGGTCCCAGAGATCGACCCGGACGAGGCGCGCGCCGCGAGGCCCGATGCCATCATCGCCACCGGCCGCAGCGACTTTCCGAACCAGGTCAACAACGTCATCGGCTTTCCCTTCATCTTTCGTGGCGCCTTGGACGTCGGCGCGACCACCATCAATCAGGAGATGAAGATTGCCTGCGCCGAGGCGATCGCTCAACTGGCACGGACCAGCGCGCCGGAAACCGTTGCGGCCGCTTACGGGCTGAGCAACCTGACGTTCGGACCGGACTGCATCATTCCGAAGCCGTTCGACCCCAGGCTCGCGGTGGAGCTGCCGATCGCAATCGCGAGGGCGGCAATGGCGAGCGGCGTGGCGACCCGGCCCATCGCCGACTTCAAAGGCTACCGCGAACGGCTCTCCCAGTTCGTGTTCCGCTCGGGCCTGACGATGAAGCCGATTTTCGATCGGGCGCGCGAGCGGTCGATGCGCGTCGTGTTCGCCGATGGTGAGGAGCCGCGCGTCCTGCGCGCCGTGCAGGTCCTGCTCGAGGAAGGTCTGGCGCGGCCGATTCTGATCGGGCGACCGGACGTGGTCCGAGCGCGGATCGAGCGCCTCGATCTGACCTTGCCGCTGGAGAAAGGCGTCGAGCTCTGCAATCCGGAGAGTGATCCGCGCTATGACGACTACGTCGCCCACTACCTCAAGGGCATGGGCCGGCACGGCGTGACGCCCGATGCGGCGCGAGAAATCGTGCGCACCCGCACGACCGTGATCGGGGCGATCATGGTCGATCGCGGCGAAGCCGACGCCCTGATCGCAGGCCCGACCGGTCGCTTCCAAAGCCACCTTCAGCATATCCATCAGGTGCTCGGTCTGCGTCCGGAGGTCCACGATTCCTCGACCCTCCATCTCCTCGTTCTCGAGCGGGGCTCCCTGTTCCTCGCCGACACCTATGTCAGCGTCGATCTGCCACCGGAAGAGGTGGCGGAAACGACGCTGATGGCCGCGGAGATGGTGCGCCGCTTCGGCATCACGCCCAAGGTGGCGCTGCTCTCGCATTCCAACTTCGGCAGTCTCGAGTCGGCGAGCGCGCGCAAGATGCGGCGCGCCCTGGCCATGATCCGGGAGCAGGCCCCGGATCTGGAAATCGATGGCGAGATGCACGCGGATGCGGCGCTCTCGGCGGCGATCCGCGCCCGCATTCTGCCCGACTCGACGTTGAGTGGCGAAGCGAACCTGCTGATCTTTCCCAATCTCGATGCCGCCAACATCGCTTTCAACCTCTTGAAGGAGGTAACCCATTCGGTGGCGGTCGGGCCGATCCTGATCGGACCCGCGAAGCCCGCGCACGTCCTGACATCGTCGGTGACCGCGCGCGGCATCGTCAATCTGTCGGCACTCGCCGCCGTCGACGCCCTGGCCAAGCTGGACTGAGCGCGTCTTGACCGACCTCGAAGCTCCGACCGAGCTGCCGCCTGAGCCCGAGGGCCAGGTCGAGCTTACCGACGAGCTGATTCGGGCGGTCCGTGACGCACTCCATGCGCAGGAGGTGGAACGGGCGGCCGAGCTGGCGCGGCCGCTCCATGTCGCTGACCAGGCCGACCTTCTGGAGCAGCTGGGCCGGGAAGAGCGGGCGGCGCTGATCGCCAAGCTGAAGCCCGAGCTCGACCCCGAGATCCTCACCCATCTCGACGAGGACCTTCGCGCCGAGGTGCTCGATCTGCTCGGCCGCGAGGAAGCCGGAGCGGCGATTGCGCAGCTCGACACCGACGACGCGATCGATGTCCTGAGCGATCTGGACGAGGCCGAGCAGATTGCCCTGCTCGAGACCCTGCCGATGCCGGAGCGCGCCGCGGTCGAGGAAGGGCTCCACTATCCGGAGGACAGCGCCGGTCGCCTGATGCAGCGCGAGCTGGTCGCGGCGCCGGAATTCTGGACCGTCGGCCAGACCATCGACTACCTGCGTGCCAATCCGAATCTGCCGGACGACTTCTACGATATCTACATCATCAATCCACGTTTCGAACCCGTAGGATCGATTCCGTTGAGCAAGGTGCTGCGCGCCAGGCGGGGCGAGCTTCTGACCGAGCTCAAGCTGAAGGAGCTGCACCTGATTCCGGCCGAAATGGACCAGGAAGAGGTCGGCTATCAGTTTCGCAAGTATGGCCTGGTCTCGGCGCCGGTCGTGAACCAGGCGGGACGCCTCCTTGGCGTCATCACGGTCGACGACGTGGTGCACGTGATCGAAGAGGAAGCCGAGGAGGACATCCTGAAGCTGGGCGGTGTCCAGGAGACCGACATCTTCGCCCCGCCTCTGCAGACGGGCCTTCGCCGCTTTCCCTGGCTGCTGATCAACCTCGGCACCGCGATCCTGGCGTCGATGGTGATCGCGCTGTTCGAAAAGGCGATCCAGCAGGTCGTGGCGCTCGCCGTGCTCATGCCGATCGTGGCATCGATGGGCGGCAATGGCGGCACGCAGACCGTCACCATCGTGGTTCGGGCGCTGGCCACGCGCGAGATCACTGCAGCGAACGCGCTCCGTGTGCTGGGCAAGGAGTTCCTGGTCGGCGGCTTCAACGGCCTACTGTTCCTTGCCGTTGGCGTGGTCCTCGCGGTTGTCTGGTTCGGCAACCCGCTGCTCGGCGCGCTGTTTGGCGCGGCGCTGCTGATCAACCTGATTTTCGCAGGCCTCGCCGGGGTCGCGATCCCGGTCGTGTTCGAACGCTTTGGCGTCGATCCGGCCGTCGCCTCAGGGGTATTCCTGACGACGGTCACTGATGTGGTCGGGTTTTTCTCGTTCCTCGGGCTGGCCACCCTGTTCCTACTGTAGGTGTGTGTCATGGCTCAGTTCACCTGCCCGTCCCTCAATTTCGATCTTGGCGAGACCGCCGAGATGATCCGCGACACGGTGAGCACCTTCGCGCAGAGCGAGATCGCGCCGCGCGCCGAAGAGATCGACCGGAGCAACCAGTTTCCGCGGGATCTCTGGCCGCGGCTGGGCGAACTCGGGCTGCTTGGGATCACGGTCGATGAAGAGTACGGCGGAGCCGGGCTCGGCTATACCGAGCATGTTCTGGCGATGGAGGAAATTTCGCGCGCATCGGCTTCCGTGGGATTGAGTTACGGCGCACATTCAAACCTCTGCGTGAACCAGATCCGCCTGCACGGCACGGATGAACAGAAGCGACGCTACCTGCCGAAGCTGATCAGCGGCGAGCATGTCGGGGCGCTCGCGATGAGCGAGCCCGGCGCCGGCTCGGACGTGGTTGGGATGCGCACCCGCGCGGAGAAGCGCGGCGACCGCTATGTCCTGAACGGCTCCAAGATGTGGATCACCAACGGCCCCGAGGCCGAAGTGCTGGTGGTCTACGCCAAGACTGACCCGGGCGCCGGCTCGCGCGGCATCACTGCCTTTCTGATCGAGAAGGGCATGCCGGGCTTCCGGACCGCGCAGAAGCTCGACAAGCTCGGCATGCGTGGCTCGGACACCTGCGAGCTGGTCTTCGAGGATTGCGAGGTCCCGGCGGAGAACGTCCTGGGCAAGGTGGGCGGCGGCGTGCGGGTGCTGATGGGGGGCCTCGACTACGAGCGTCTGGTGCTCGCGGGCGGACCCCTGGGGATCATGCAGGCGTGCCTCGACGTCACGCTGCCGTACATGCACGATCGGCGCCAGTTCGGCCAGCCGATCGGTACCTTCCAGCTGATGCAGGGCAAGCTCGCCGACATGTACACCACCATGAACGCCTGCAAGGCTTACGTGTACTTCACCGCGCGGGCGTGCGACCGCGGCGAGACCACCCGTCAGGACGCCGCCGGCTGCCTGCTCTACGCTGCGGAAAAGGCGACCTGGATGGCGCTCGAGGCCGTGCAGGCGCTCGGTGCCAATGGCTACATCAACGACTACCCGACCGGACGGCTGCTGCGCGACGCCAAGCTCTACGAGATCGGCGCCGGCACCAGCGAGATTCGGCGCATGCTGATCGGCCGCGAGCTGTTCGAGGCAACCGCGTGATCAGCCTTCCTGCCGCTGCGCATCGCGGGATCCAGGCTTTGACGTCCGAAGTCGAGGCGGCCCTGACGGTCAGGGCGTAGAGGCGTCGATTTCGCCCAGCCCGTTGCCCCGCCGGGGCAGGTGCAGATCGGGTCGCGGGCGGCGGGCAGGGCGTGTATAGTTCGCCGGGGAAGCGAGGGAGACGAAACGTGGCACGCGCACGACCCGTCCCGCTCGAGCCCGAGACGGTCGAGGAGTTCCTCGCCTGGGAGCGCGAGCAGGAGGATCGCTACGAATACGTCGGCGGCGTGATCCGCACGATGGACGGCGACACGCTCGACCACGACACCACTACGCTCAATATCGCGGCGCAACTCCGCGCCTTGCTGGCCGGTGGCCGGTGGCCGGTGTCGCGCCTCGCCGACCGGGTCACGCTGGCGACCGGCGCCAGGCGCGGCATTGGCAAGAGCGATTGCCCTCTTGCCGGCGGTGGCGGACCCGGAGGTCGCCGTGAACCATCCGCCCGAGCTGACGCCCCGGGTCTGTGAAGGACTTCACAGGAGCCAGATCCGCGAAGGTGCATCGTGGCCCTCGACCATAGCGTCTGGCGCTCTTATCCGGGGCTGCCGGGCAGCCGCAAAGGAGGCGACCGATGGACGAGCTCAAGGCAAGCTTGGCCGCGCTGTGCACTTCCCACCGTCGAATTCGACGGCAGCGTAAGCTGGCGGCTGACCGATCGAGGGGTTTCGATCGATGGTGCGGAGCCGCAGGGCACGGCGGGCGAGCCGGCCACGGTTCGCCGGGTGCGCGCGCAGTTCGGCGACTCGATCGAGCGCTGGGGGGCAGAGTTCGGGGTGCCGGCCGAGCTCATCGTCGCCACGATCTGCACCGAGAGCGGCGGCAATCCGGCTGACGAGCGGAAGGAACCCGGCTTCATCTCCTATGAGGAGACGCCGCACCGGGTCTCGACCGGCCTGATGCAGACGCTGATCAGCACCGCCCGGGGCACGCTGCAGATGCCGGCGATCGATCATGCCTGGCTGCTCGAGGCGGACAACTCGATCCGCGCCGGCACCGCCTACATCGCGAGCCAGCAGGCGCAGACGCAGTTCGACCCGCCGGTCGTCGCCTGCGCCTACAATGCCGGCAGCGTGCGCGAGAATCAGAGCCCGGACAATCGCTGGCGCATGCGGCAGTTCCCGATCGGGACCGACCACCATGCCAATCGATTCGTCGAGTGGTTCAACGACTGCTTCCGGATGTATCGCGCCGATGGCGGCGCGCCGGAGCTGAGCTTCTTCGCTCTGCTCCATCCGCAGGCGCCGCGCGGCGTCGCCTGAGCGCGCCCGGGCGCCGGCCTGAGGCGGCCGCTCATCCGGTTATTGCCCCGCGTCTCTGGCGACAGGGCGGCGCGCGTGGTGGGTCGGTCCGGGCTATGCTCTCCCGCGCGGCACGCAACCGGAGGGTTATGCGATGGCTCTGTATCCGGACCTTGACGACATGGTCGCACTGGTGACCGGCGCGAGCCGTGGCATCGGCCGGGCGATCGCGCTCACGCTGGCCGAGGCGGGCGCCGACGTTGCGGTGAACTATCGCGAGCGCGCCGACGCGGCGGGCGCGACCGCCGACGGAATCCGGCAGTCCGGGCGGCGGGCGGAGGTGATCCGGGCCGACGTCTCGATCGCGACCGAGGTCGCGGCGCTGGTCGAGAGGACCGAGCAGGAGCTCGGACCGATCGACATCCTGATCAACAACGCCGGCATCTCGGAGCCCTGCACGATCGAGGAGCTGACCGAGGAGCTGTTCGAGCGCACGCTGACCGTGAACCTGAAATCGGCGTTCCTGTGTACCCAGGCGGTGCTGCCCGGCATGCGGGCGCGCGGCTTCGGGCGGATCGTCAACATCTCGTCGGGTGCCGCGCGCGGCGCGGGCGCGGTCGGCGTCCACTACAACGCGTCCAAGGCCGGGATGGAAGGACTGACCCGCGGCTACGCGGCACGCGTGGTCAAGGACGGCGTCACAGTCAATGCCGTCGCGCCTTCGCTGATCGCGACCGAGATGATCAAGCCGCACCGGCTCGACAGCCTGCCGCGCATCCCGCTCGGCCGGCTCGGCACGGTCGAGGAGATCGCGAGCACCGTGCTCATGGTGATCGGCAACGCCTACATGACGGGCCAGACGG
Source organism: uncultured Alphaproteobacteria bacterium (assembly GCA_963815435.1). Lineage (GTDB taxonomy): Bacteria > Pseudomonadota > Alphaproteobacteria > Geminicoccales > Geminicoccaceae > DATAOG01. The sequence continues at coordinate 17,877 of CAWFGZ010000024.1, read as the reverse complement.
TCGCCGCCAACGGCGGTCTCCATTTCAGCTGAGCACCGCCGGGCGGTGGAACTTCAGGCCGCGAGGCATCGGTCAGAGCATAGGGCGGCGTCGATCTCGTCAGCTGCCGCACGCCGCTCAGTGCTTGCCGAGGTAATTCTGCCTCCTCGTGCAGCGTCTCGGCCATGGCGTGCTCGGCCGCGGCGGCGGCGTCAAACTTTGAGCTGCCGCCGGTGTCGGCACGGGCGAACTCCTCGAGCTCGGCCGAGAGCTCCTCCAGCTCCTTGCCGCCGGCCATCATGTTCAGGACCTCCTCGCGCGACACCTCGTCCTTCTGGAACGTGCCGTAGGTGCGGCCGCGGTTGAGGATCGTGAAGGCGTCGCCGACCGGATAGGCGTGGTGCACGTTGTGGGTGATGAAGATCACGCCGAGACCGCGCGCCCTGGCCTGGGCGACGTAGCGCAGCACCACCGACGCCTGCTTGACGCCCGAGCGCCGAGGTCGGCTCGTCGAGGATCAGGACGCGGGCGCCGAAATAGACCGCGCGGGCGATCGCCACGCACTGCCGCTCGCCGCCCGAGAGGGTGCCGACCGCCTGGGTCGGATCGCGCACGTCGATGCCGATCTTGCCCATCTCCTCCTTGGCGACGCGGTTGGCGCTGCCGATGTCGAAGCGGCCGAAGGCGCTCCGCCCGCTGCCCGGCTCGCGGCCCATGAAGAAATTACGCGTGATGCTCATCAGCGGAATCATGGCGAGGTCCTGGTAGACGGTCGCGATGCCGCGATCGAGCGCGTCGCGCGGGCTGTTCATCGCGACCGGCTCGCCATCGATCAGGATCTGCCCCTCGGTCGGCTGGTGGACGCCCGAGAGCGTCTTGATCAGGGTCGACTTGCCGGCGCCGTTGTCGCCGAGCAGGCACATCACCTCGCCCGCGTGCACCTTCATGGTGACGCCGCTCAGCGCGATCACCGAGCCGAAGCGCTTGACGATGTCGCGGAGTTCGACGAGCGGCGGGGCACCGCCATTGCTCCGGTCTGCCATTGCTCGTCTCCCTTCCGTTTGCCCGACTAGCGCGCCTCGGTCACCTTGCGGCGGATGTAGTTGTTGAAGATCACGGCGATCAGCAGCATGCACGCCGAGGAACACCTGGAACCAGTCGGTGTTGACGCCGGTGTAGAAGATGCCCTGGCGCACGGTGCCGAAGATCAGGGCGCCGAAGGAAGCGCCGATCGCCGAGCCGTAGCCGCCGGTGAGGAGCGTAGCCGCCGATCACCGCGGCGATGATCGCCTCGAACTCCTTCTGAAAGCCGCGCAGCACGTCGGCCGAACCCTGGTCGAGCACCTGGACGCAGGCAAACAGCGTCGCGGCGCAGGCGGTGAACATGAACAGCCCTTTCTTGACCGCGGCGACCGGCACGCCGACGTTGCGCGCCGCGACCGGATCGCCGCCCGAGGCGAAGATCCAGTTGCCGACCCGGGTACGCAGCAGCACCCAGCTCGCAGATCGCGGTCAGCACCAGCCACCAGACGACCGACATCGGCACGCCCTGAACGAAGGGCTCGCCGTCCGGACGGGCCAGGATCATCCCGGCGCCCGCGGCCCACTTGAACAGGCCATGGCCGACATGACCGCTGAACACCGGAACCAGCCAGTCGCCCTGGGCAAGCTCGTGCAGGCCCGAGACCTGCGTGCGGCCAGTGATCAGACGGGTAAAGCCGATGGTCGCGCCGCGCAGGATGAAGAGACCGGCGAGGGTGACGATGAACGACGGCAGTCCGCGTGCGGATCACGATCGTACCGTTGATGTAGCCGACCACGCAGGCGACCGCAAAGGCGAGCAGGATGCAGAGCCAGAGCGGCCAGCCCAACTGCGTCGCCGGGATCGCCATGATCACCCCGGCGGCGCCGATCATCGAGCCGATCGAGAGATCAAACTCGCCGCCGATCATCAGCATGCAGGCGGCGACCGCAATGATCCCGAGCTGGGCCGACACCTCGAGGAAATTGATGACGCCGAGCGCCGAGAACATGCCGGTGCCGCTCGCGATGATCGCGAAGAAGGCGAACACCAGGATGGTCCCAGCTACGGCGCCGAGCTCGGGGCGGGCAAGAGCCCTGCGGATCCAGGGCGTCTCTTTGAGCGCTCGTCCATGGTCGGAGCAGTGGTGGCAGGCACGTTCAACCTCCCTCGAAACTGCGGCACGAACCTGGCGCTGCCGGCCGAGGCCCGCCGGGCGGCAGGCCCCAGCCGGCACGCGACTAGCGAATGCCCTTCTGGCTCAGCTCGATCACCTGGGCGGCGTTGTCCTTGGTGACGAAGCCGGGCCCAGTCATGACCGTGCCAGACGGCATGACCCCGTACTGAGCATTCTTCTTAAGCAGCACGATCGGCAGATAGCCCTGGAGGAACTGCTGCTGGTCGATCGCGAACATCATTTTGCCGTCGGCGATCGCCTTCAGCACGCCCGGCGACAGGTCGAAGGTCCCAAACTTGACTTTGTCCAGCATGGCCGACTGCTGCAGCGCCTGCAGGGCCGGCTCCGCGGCCGACGGTCCAAGCGCCAGCACGCCATTGATGCTCGGGTCGGCGCTGAGCGTGGCCGAGACGGCATTTGATCTCGGTCGGGTCCATGGTGACTGCGACCACCTTGACGTTGCCCCCCAGGCCGTCGGTAAAGCCCTTGCAGCGCAGGTCGAGCGCCACGTTACCGACCTCCTGGTTGATGCAGATGGCCTTGGTGACCCCAGCCTCCTTCATCTTCTTGCCGCCGCCGAGACCGGCCTCGTACTCGGTCTGGCCGACGTGCACCGCGATCCCCAGCTTCTCGCGCACATCCGAGCCCGAGTTCATGGAGATGACGGGGATGCCGGCGGCGACCGCATTTTTGATCGACGGGCCAAGCGCGTCGGCGTCGGGAATCGAAACCACCAGGCCGTCCGGTTGCGAAGCGACCGCTGCGTCAATCAGCTGGGCCATCTGCACCATGTCGAAGGTGGTCGGCGCGCGGTATTCGACGTTGACGTTCATATCTTTGGCGGCCTCGTCGACGCCGTTCTTGACCACCGACCAGAACGGGTCGGAAGCCTGACCGTGCACGACCACGACGAAGCGATACTGCTGGGCCATGGCCGAGGTGGCCAAGCCCAATGCGGCCGCCAGGACGGCTGCCGTGGCGAGTTTGGTTCTCACGCCTTGTACTCCCTGTCTTGGTTATCGTTCTGCACTTAGGGTTAGCGCCGGATCGCGGCTCTGCCAACTGCGAATCCGACGCTGATGGAATGTTTATGACATTTTTTGACATTTGTAAAATATTTATTTCATCATGACGTGTTGCCGGCTGTCGGTTAGGCTGTCCCGAAACGCGCGGCCTTGGGGAGATCGGCCATGTCGGAGATCGGGGTCGGCCTGATCGGCACCGGCTTCATGGGCAAGTGCCATGCCCTTGCGTTTCGTGCGGTCAGGGCGGTGTTCGCCGATGTCCCGCCGCCCCGGCTCGAGCTGATCGCCGACGTCGATGCCAAGACGACCGAGCGGGCGGCGGCGGCCTTCGGCTTTGCTCGCTGGACCACCGACTGGCGCAGCCTGATCGCCGACCCGGCGGTCGATGTGGTCGCCATCACCACGCCGAACTTTCTCCACCAGGAGATGGCCATGGCCGCGATCGCGGCCGGCAAGCACGTCTATTGCGAAAAGCCGCTCGCCCTCGACGTCGCGGGCGCGGGCGCCATGACCGCTGCAGCCGAAGCGGCTGGCATCAGACTCTGGTCGGCTACAACTATCTCAGCAACCCGGTGACCAGTTTCGCGCGCGAGATCATCGCGAGCGGCGAGATCGGCGAGGTGGTGCACTTTCGCGGCTCCCACTTCGAGGACTACATGAGCGATCCGACGGCACCCCTTACCTGGCGCTCGCGGAAGGCGACCGCCGGCGCCGGCGCGGTCGCCGATCTGGGCTCGCATGCGATCAGCCTGGCCCGTTTTCTGGTCGGCGAGATCACCGACGTGTGCGGCCGCCTGCAGACCGTGATCGCCGAGCGGCCGCTTCCGGGCGAACCGGGCAAGATGGGCACGGTCGAGGTCGACGATCAGGCCCAGGCGCTGGTGCGCTTTGCCGGCGGTGCAGCCGGCACGCTCGAGGCGAGCTGGATCGCGGCCGGCCGCAAGATGCATCTGACCTGCGAGATCACGGGCACGAGGGGCGCACTCGGCTTCGACCAGGAGCGGATGAACGAGCTGCGTCTGTTCAACTTCGGCGACCGCAAGCGGCTCGACGGCTTCAAGACCATTCTGATCGGCCCGGAGCATCCGCCCTATGGCGCATTCTGCCCTGCTCCCGGCCATCAGCTCGGCTTCAACGACCTGAAAGTGATCGAGGTCCGGACCCTTCTGGCCGGGATCGCGAACAAGACTGCCCTCTATCCCGATTTCCGCGAGGCTTGGCGGATCGCGCAGGTGGTCGACGCCATCCTGCGCTCCAGCGCCGGGGGCCGCTGGGTGCAACCCGAGGCGGTCTGAGGAGGCTTGCTGCGATCGCCGACGCTGTTCAGGATGCCGCCATGCGTCTCGAGGCATCCGAAATACAGGCCATCCGGAAAGCAGCGCGCGCGGCGTTCGGCGAGATCGGCCGACCCTCTACTCGACCAGACTTGTGCGGATTTTGACTTCGCTGGTAAGGGTCCGGTGCACTGGACATTTATCGGCGATCTCCAGCAGGCGCTGGCGCTGAGCATCGTCAAGCGGGCCGGTCAGTTCCAGCGTGCGCCGAATCTCATCGAGCACGCCCTCTCTCGTTTCACAGTCTTCACAATCCTTTGCGTGGATTTTATCGTGCGTCAGGCGAACCGTGACCCGCTCGAGCGGCAGGTCTTTGCGCTCGGCGTAGAGGCGAAGGGTCATCGAGGTGCAGGCGCCGAGGCCTGCGAGCAGATAGTCGTAAGGGCCGGGCCCGGTATCGAGACCGCCCGGCACGCTCGTGGGCTCGTCGGCCCGCAGTTCGTGACGGCCGACCCGGACGAGCTGGGCAAAGCGCCCCTGACCGGTTTCGGCGACCACGACCTCGTCCGGCTGGCCGGCTTTGACCTCCGGTGAGGTCGCCGCCTCGGCCTCGGGCAGATAGCGGCTCGCCCAGGCGGCCAGAACCTCGGCGACATAGATGGCATCGGCGCGCCGGGTCAGAAGGTGATCGGCGTCGTCGAGCGAGATGAAGCTCTTGGGATGCTTCGCCGCCGCGAAGATCTGGCCGGCGTTCTCAATGCCGACAATCTCGTCGCGCGGCGCGTGGAAGATGATCAGCGCCTTTTTGAGCCTGGCGATGTGATCACTTAGCTTGTGCGCCGTAACCTCCTCGAGGAATTGTCTTTTCACTCGAAACGGGCGGCCGGCCAGAGTCACTTCCGCCTCACCTCTGGCCTCGATCTCGGCGCGTGCCGGCGCGAAGACGTGCGCGACGTGGCCCGGATCGAACGGCGCACCGATGGTTGCGACCGCGACCGCCTCGGGGACCCGCTGCGCTGCGGCCAGCACGGCTGCGCCGCCGAGCGAGTGGCCGATCAGGAGCCGGGGCGCCTGATGCCGCTCGCGGAGGAAATCGGCCCCCGCCGCCAGATCATCGAGGTTCGACGAGAAGTTGGTGTTGGCGAATTCGCCTTCGCTGGCGCCGAGGCCGGTGAAATCGAAGCGCAGGACGGCAAAGCCGCGCGCCGCCAGCCCCTGGCTGATGCGCGCGGCCGCGAACACGTCCTTGGAGCAGGCGAAGCAATGGGCGAAGAGCGCGCAGGCGCGCGGCGCGCCGTCTGGCAAATCGAGCCGTGCCGCCAGCGCCTCGCCTTGGGCATTGGCGAAGGTGATCTTCTCGCTTCGAGCGGCCATGGCTGCTACCTCCACTGCTGACGCGCTGAGCATCTTGGCGCAAACCCGTCGTCTTGGCAGCAGCCCCCTCAGCCATGGCCCGCATGATCAGCTTCCGCCTCGCGCTGTTCTACGGCGCAAGCTTCGCAGCGATCGGCATCGCCTTGCCCTATTGGCCGGTCTGGCTGGCGGCGCAGGGGCTCACGGCGGGCGAGATCGGCCTCCTGCTCGCGGCCAACTTCTGGCCGCGGGTCGTCACCAGCATCGCGATTCCCCATGCCGCCGATCGCTCGGGCGAGCGCCGGCGCCTGATGGTGCTGCTGGCCGGCATCACTCTCCTCGCGCTGGCGCTGTTCGGACTTGCGCGGCACTTCTGGCTCTTCCTGCTGCTGAGCGTCGTGACCGGGGCGACCTGGACCACGATCGTGCCGCTCGGCGAGGCGCTGGCACTCCAGGCGATGAAGGCGCACGGCATCGCTTACGGGCCGGTCCGACTCTGGGGCTCGATCGCCTTCATCCTCGCGGCGGTCGGGGGCGGCTGGTGGATCGAGCGGCGCGGCCCCGCGATCGTGCTCGGGCTGCTGCTGGCGCTGCTCGGGCTCAACCTTCTCGCCTGCGTGCAGGTGCCCGAGGACGCCAATCGCGCGCGTCCGGCCGATCCGCCACGCCTCGGTCATCTCCTGCGGCTGCCCGGTTTCCTCGGCCTGGTCCTGGCGGCCGGCCTGATTCAGGCGAGCCATGCGCTCTACTACGGCTTCGCCAGCCTGCATTGGCGGGCGAGCGGTCTCAGCGCGACCGTGATCGGCTGGCTCTGGGCCGAGGGCGTGGTGGCGGAGGTGCTTCTGTTCGCCGGCGCGGGCGCGCTCTTGCGCAGGCTGGAGCCGCCCCGGCTGCTGGTCGTGGCCGGTGGTCTCACGGTGCTGCGCTGGTGCCTGATGGCCCCTGGCAGCGACCTCGCGCTCCTGATCCCCGCGCAGGCCTTGCATGCCGCGAGCTTCGGTGCCGTGCACGTCGCGGTCATGTACCATCTGCGCGACCAGGTACCGGCCGAGCTGTTGGCGAGCGCCCAGGGCGTCTACGCCGCGATCGGCGGCGCACTGCTGCTCGGCGTGATCACCCCGCTCGCCGGCTGGCTCTACGGCTCGCTCGGCGGGCACGCGTTCTTCGCCATGGCCGCGATCGCGCTCGCCGGCACCGGGCTCAGCACGACGCTAGGCACGCGGCGTGGCTGAGCGGTTCGCTGCTCTCGATCAGTGCGGCAGGATCTGGAGCGCCTGTCGAACGCGAATGCCCGGCGGATGTCCAAGCGCTCCATCGGGGCCAGGCTGGTGCAATCGACGATTGCTGGAAGCCTGATCCGGGGTAATGTCGATTCAGGAGGAAGACATCGGTCATGAGCGCGGCCAGTCATCGAGAGCGGTTCGAGCGTGACGGCTATCTGGTCCTGCCGGGGTTCGTGTCGGCGCCCGAATGCGATGCGTTGCGGGCCCGAATGGCCGAGCTGGTCGAGGCGTTCGAGCCGGGCGAGGTGGCAACGATCTTCTCGACCACCCGCCGCAGCCACGCTCAGGACCGCTACTTTCTCGAGTCGGGCGACCAGATCCGCTTCTTCTTCGAGGAGGAGGCGTTCGATCAGAAGGGGCGGCTCCGGCAGAGCAAGCAGCGCTCGATCAACAAGGTCGGCCATGCGCTGCACGATCTCGACCCGGTCTTCGAGCGGTTCTCGCGCCGCCCGGCGCTGGCAGCGCTGGTCCGCGAGCTCGGCGTGGCCGAGCCGCTCCTCCTCCAGTCGATGTACATCTTCAAGCAGCCACGGATCGGCGGCGAGGTCGTCTGCCATCAGGATGCGGCCTTCCTGCACACCGAGCCCCCGAGCGTCCTCGGCCTCTGGTTCGCGCTCGAGGATGCAACGACTCTGAACGGTTGCATGTATGCCACGCCGGGCGGCCACAAAGGGCCGCTCCGCACGCGCTTCCTCCGCCATGGCGAGCGGACCGAGACGATCACGCTCGATCCGGGCCCGTTGCCGAGCGAGGGTCTCGTGGCGCTCGAGGTCGAGAAGGGCACGCTCATCGTCCTCCACGGCCTCCTGCCCCACGGCAGCGCGCCCAATCGCTCGGCCCGATCGCGCCACGCCTACACCCTGCACGTGATCGACGGGCGGGCGCGCTACAGCGCCGACAACTGGCTGCGGCGCGCACCGGACATGCCGCTGCGCGGCTTCTGAGCCAGAATGGCCCCATCGATCCGACGGAAGTGGCCCTTTGCGCGGGGCCAGTCGGACACTTAACCTCGCCGCGCCAAGTCAGAGGAGCCGCCGGCATGACGGATCGCTTCCCACCGACCGTGAAGACCCGCGTCAGGCGCCTGCCGAAGCGCGGCCACTACGATCGCGCAACCGTGCATGCCGTGCTCGATGCCGGCGTCGTCTGCCACGTCGGCTATGTGATCGACGGCCAGCCCTACGTTACCCCGACCTCGTACTGGCGAAACGGGGATCGGCTGTACTGGCACGGCTCGTCGGCGAGCCGCATGCTGCGCCACCTGAAGCAGGGCGTGCCGGTCTGTGTCACGGTGACCCACATCGACGGCTTCGTCCTCGCCCGCTCGGGCTTCCACCACTCGGTCAACTACCGCTCGGTGATGGCGCTCGGGACCGCGCATCTGGTGCCGGACGAGGCCAAGCTCGCGGTGCTCGAAGACTTCGTCGAGCGCCTGTTCCCCGGCCGCTGGCCCGAGCTGCGCCCGCCCACCCGGCAGGAGATGAAGGCCACCACGGTCCTCTGGATGGACCTGGACGAGGTCTCGGCCAAGATCCGGACCGGCCCGCCGATTGACGACGAGGAGGACTATGCGCTTCCGGTCTGGGCGGGCGTCCTGCCGCTGATCACGACCTCGGGCCGACCGCTGCCCGACCCGCGCCTCGCCCCGGACGTCGTCGTGCCGGCCTATCTGAGCCATGTCGACCGCCTGCTGCGTCGGCCAGCGGAGCCGATCGCCCGCTCGGCGGCCGCCTGAGGGCCTATCGGGCCCAGGGGCGATCGCCGCGGGCCTCGCGGACGCTCAACGTCTCGATGCCGGAGGGCCCCAGCCAAAGAGCCAGGCCGCCCGCGTCGCGGAGCGCCCGCGGCCCGATCAGCGGCGCGCCGTTGGGCAGCGCTCGATCCGCGGGTAGCTGATCACCAGATCGGCGCGGGCGCAGTCGGCCTCGAGCGCTTCGGGCCGCCGGCTCAGAGCGATCCGATGGCCGCCCCGGCTGACCACGCAGCCGAGGCCGTCGCAGCGCAAACCCTCGCCCAGTACCTCGCCCGCCGCCGGCCAGGGCGCGGCGCTCGCCTGGCCAGCCGAGCGCAGCCAGCCGTCGGTGATCCAGCGATCGCGTTGCCAGGGTGAGAGGGCGAGCCGCCCGTCCTCGAGGCGCACCGCGACGAGTTCGCCGCGCCCGTCGATCAGGAGATCGGGCGGTCGCTCGAGCAGCATCAGCAGCCCGCCGAGCGCCACGCCGAGAAGGCCGAGCCGGCGCCAGCCGGTGCGCCAGAGGCAGAGCCACAAGCCGCCGAGCACCGTCACGGTCAGCGCCGCGATCGGCGGCCGGGCGAGATACGCCGCCGCACCCGGCCAGTCGGCGATGGTCGCCGCCAGAGCGAGCATCAACTCGATGCCATGGCCCATCAGGACGAAGCAGGGGCCATCCAGGCCGAGCGGCAGCAGCAGGAGGCCGAGCAGGCCGACCGGCATGATCCAGAACGCGGTCAGCGGCACGGCGATCAGATTGGCGACGACGCCATAGGTGGCCAGCCGCCCGAAGTGGTAGATCGTGAGCGGCGCGGTGGCCAGACTGGCGACGATCGTCGTGAGCGCGACGCCGCCGACGTACAGCGCCAGCCGACCGTCGAGCCCGCTCGCCTGCGCGCGCCGGGCGATGCCGGTCTCGTAGGTCGCGATCAGGGCAACCACCGCGGCGAACGACATCTGGAAGGATGCGCCGAGCAGGCTCTCGGGTTGGCTGAGCAGGACCACGAGCGCGGCCCAGGCGACCAGGCGCATCGAGAACGGATTGCGATCGACCATGACCGCGAGCAGCATCAGCGCGGTCATGACGAAGGCGCGCTGGGTCGGGACCGTGGCCCCGGTGAGAAGCAGATAGGCGAGCGCGCCGATCAGCGCGAGTGCCGCGGCGATCTTCTTGCCCGGCAGACGAAGGGCAAGCGGCGGCGCGAGTGCCAGGGCCACGCGCACCGCGAAGAACAGGGTGCCGGCGACCAGGCCGAGATGCAGCCCCGAGATCGCGAGGAGGTGCGCAATCCCGGCGATCTGCATGTTGCGCCAGACCTGGATCGGGGATCGCGCCGCGGAGCCCGGTCAGCAGCGCCATCGCGACGCCGCCGGCTGGGCCGGCGACGGCGGCCCGAATCCTGCCTGCGATCTCCTGGCGCAGCCGGGCGAGGCCGAGGTCCCAGGTCGGAGCTCTCCGCCCGGCGCACGCGCTCCAGCTTGCCGAGGGCGAAGCCGACCGCGCCCAGCTGCATGAAGTAGGCCTGGCGGGCGAAATCGAAGCCGTGCGGCTCGCTCGGCGCCGAGGGCGGCATGAGGACGGCTCTGAGGTGCACCCGATCGCCCGGCCGGACCGTGATGTCGCTGGTTCGAGCGCTCACCCGGACCTGCGCCGGTGTGTGCGCGGCCGCGAGCCCCTCCACTGCCAGGTCGCCCAACAAGAGACGCTCGCCGCGAAGCTGATCCTCGACCAGAAGGACCTGGCCCTCGATCAGGTAGGCGCCGCGCCGCTCGAGGACCGGTGCGGCGACCAACTGGGTGCGAAGCGACGCGACCGTCAGCCCGAGGGCGATCGCCGCCAGTCCGATCAGTGCCGGCTTGGCCAGGGACGGCTCGTCGGCGGCCGCGGACCGGAGCTCAGGCCGACTGAGGCGAGCGCCAGCGGCACGAGCAGGGCCGGACCCAGCCAGACCGGCGGCTCGCGCGGCAGCCCGAAATACAGCGCGATACCGAGCCCGACGCCGACCGGCAGCCAGAGAAACCAGCGCTCGCGCTCCTCGAGCAGCCGGGCCACAAACCCAGCGCACGCTGCTGGCCCCGGCCAGCCAGCGCGCCCATATCCGGGCGAACGCCCCATGCAGGCCGAGGGCCGCCGGGGCGAAGCCGGGGTAACGCTGCGCCATGGCGGACTTTGTGCTAGAGGGAAGATCGGTCGCGGTCTGTCATGGGGCGCTAGTTTATCAACCATGAGTATAGTTACAAGGTTCGCGCCTTCGCCCACCGGCTTTCTGCACATCGGCGGCGCGCGCACCGCGCTGTTCAACTGGCTGTACGCCCGGCACCATGGCGGGCGCTATCTGCTGCGGATCGAGGACACCGATCGGGCGCGCTCGACCGAGGCCGCCATCCAGGCGATTTTCGATGGTCTCGGCTGGCTCGGTCTCGAGGGCGACGAGCTCCCGATCTTCCAGTCGAAACGGATCGGCGCGGCACGCCGAAGTCGCCCGCGAGCTGCTCGAGCGCGGCCGGGCCTACCACTGCTACTGCACACCGGAAGAGCTGCAGGAGATGCGCGAGAAGGCGCGCGCCGAAGGTCGCTCGGCCCGCTACGACGGCCGCTGGCGCGATCGTGACCCGGCCGAGGCGCCGCCCGGCGTCCTGCCGGTGATCCGCCTGAAGGCGCCGCGCGACGGCGAGACCGTCATCGACGATCGGGTCCAGGGCGAGGTTCGCTTCGACAACGCGCAGCTCGACGACATGGTGCTCCTGCGCTCCGACGGCACGCCGACCTACATGCTTTCGGTGGTGGTCGACGATCACGACATGGGCGTGACCCACATCATCCGGGGCGACGATCATCTGGTGAACGCCGCCCGCCAGACCCAGCTCTACCGGGCGTTCGACTGGACAGTGCCGGAGTTCGCGCACATCCCGCTGATCCATGGGCCCGACGGCGCCAAGCTATCCAAGCGGCACGGCGCCCTCGGCGTCGATGCCTATCGCGAGATGGGCTTCCTGCCCGAGGCGCTGCGCAACTACCTGCTCCGGCTCGGCTGGAGCCACGGCGACGACGAGATCATCTCGACCGAGCAGGCGATCGCCTGGTTCGATCTCGACGCGGTCGGCAAGGGCGCCGCCCGCTTCGACCTGGCCAGGCTGACCAGTCTGAACGCCCATTATCTGCGCGCGACCGACGACGCGACGCTTGCCCGGCTGATCGCGCCGCGCCTCGAGGCCGAGGGTTACCGGATCGACGCCACGGGCGCTCGCCCGGCTCGAGGCGGGCATGGCTGGCCTCAAGCCACGCGCGACGACCCTGGTCGAATTGGCGGCGAGCGCCAGATTCTATGTCGCGGCGCGACCCTTGGCGCTGAGCGGCAAGGCGGCCGGGCTGTTGGACGAGGCGGCGCGGGAACGGCTGGCGGGCCTGGCGCCTGCGCTGGCCGCGCTGCCGGTCTGGGATCGGGTCGGCTCTCGAGGAAGCGGTGCGCGCTCGGGCGGATGAGCTGGGTGTGAAGCTCGGCCAGATCGCGCAGCCGTTACGGGCCGCTCTGACCGGGTCCGACGCCTCGCCCGGAATCTTCGAGGTGATGGCGGTCCTTGGCCGCGACGAAGTGCTGGCGCGGATCGACGATGCGATCGAGGGCCGTAATACCGCAGTGCAACATGGCGATTGATCGCCTGAACGACGCCATCTACAGTCGGCCTTGAGGATCTCTTAATCTCGATCGATCACCGGAATCCTCCGGGGTTCGCGAGCAGAAAGCGAGAGGGTGGTCCATGACCGAATCGAACATGCGGACGATCACGTTGTCGGACCGCGGCGGGGAGTCGGCCGAGCTGCCCGTGCTCAGCGGCAGCATGGGACCGGAGGTCATCGACATACGCAAGCTGTATGCCGACACCGGGCGCTTCACCTACGATCCGGGCTACACGAGCACGGCCAGCTGCTCGTCCAAGATCACCTTCATCGATGGCGAAGAAGGCATCCTGCTGCATCGCGGCTACCCGATCGAAGAGCTCGCGACCAGGAGCGACTTTCTCGAGGTCGCCTATCTGATCCTGTTCGGCGAGCTGCCGACCGCCGAGCAGAAGGCGAAGTTCGTGCACGGCGTGACCTATCACACCATGGTGCACGAGCAGATCATGTATCTGTTCCGCGGTTTCCGGCGCGATGCCCACCCGATGGCGGTCATGATCGCGGTGGTCGGCGCCCTCTCGGCCTTCTATCACGAAGACCTCGACATCGAAGATCCGCACAATCGCATGATCGCGAGCTACCGGCTGGTGGCCAAGGTGCCGACGATCGCCGCGATGGCGTTCAAATATGCGGCCGGCCAGCCTTTCATCTATCCGCGCAACGACCTGAGCTACGCCGAGAACTTTCTCCACATGATGTTCGCGGTGCCCTGCGAGCCCTACAAGATCAGGCCGGTGCTCGCCAAGGCGCTCGATCGGATCTTCATCCTGCACGCCGACCACGAGCAGAACGCCTCGACCTCGACCGTGCGCCTGGTCGGCTCGACCGGGGCGAGCCCCTATGCCGCGATCGCCGCCGGCATCGCCTCGCTCTGGGGGCCGGCGCACGGCGGCGCCAACGAGGCGGTGGTCAACATGCTGAAGGAGATCGGCTCGGTCGACCGGATCCCGGATTTCATCGGCCGCGCCAAGGATCGCAACGACCCGTTCCGCCTGATGGGCTTCGGCCACCGGGTGTACAAGCACTACGATCCGCGCGCCGCGGTGCTGCGCGAGAGCGCGCACGAGGTGCTGGCCGAGCTCGGCAAGGCCGATGATCCGCTGCTGCCGATCGCCCAGGAGCTGGAGAAGATCGCCCTCGAGGACGACTACTTCGTCGAGCGCAAGCTGTTTCCGAACGTCGACTTCTACTCCGGCATCATCCTGCAGGCGATGGGCATCCCGACCTCGATGTTCACCGCGATCTTCGCGCTCGCGCGCACGGTCGGCTGGGCGGCGCAGTGGAACGAGATGGTCGAGGATCCCGAGCAGAAGATCGGCCGGCCGCGCCAGCTGTACACCGGCGCCGAGCGGCGCTCCTACGTGCCGATCGAGCGGCGCGGCTGAAGCTCGGGAACCTCCAGGCGTCATGCCCAGGAGTACGGCGCTCGTGGCCGACTGCTGTAGCGATCATCAACACGAGGCGCCGCGTGGGTTCGACGGCCGGGCGTGGCGGCAGGCGCTCTGGATCGCGCTCGCGATCAATGCCGGCATGTTCCTTACCGAGATCATCGCGGGCGTCGCGCCGGCTCGTCCTCGCTCCAGGCGACGCGCTCGATTTCCTTGGCGACGCCGCGAACTACGCGATCAGCCTCGCGTCGCCCGCATGCCGCTTCCTGGCGCGCCCGCGCGGCCCTGCTCAAGGGTGCCAGCCTCGGCGCGCTCGGGCTCTGGGTGCTCGCAACACCGCCTGCACGCCTGGGCCGGCACGCTGCCGGCGGCCGCAGGTGATGGGCGTCCTCGGTGCGCTCGCGCTGCTGACCAACGGCGGCGGCACGCCCTTCGCGCCTTCGATGGTCGAGGCGGAGCTTCGACGCGACGCGCAGAGCGTGCTAGGAAGAGCGATCGCCAGCGGGTGAACCGAAATGCGCCGACTGTTGTGTCTCCTGATCATGCTCGCGGGCTTGCTGACCGCCGGGTCGGCGCTCGCCCAGCCGGCCGCGCCCAGCCCCGAGCAGCTGCGCACGCTCGCCGATCTGCTGCGCGACCCGGCGCATGCAGGCCTGGCTGCAGGCCCAGGCCGAGCGGACGTCGCCGGAGGCTGCGCGCCCGCCGCGCGGCGGTGAGCGAGCCGCGCGGACGCGCAGGCGATGATGGTCAGTCAGCTCGATGCCATGCGCGCCTTCCTGCGCGAGCTCGTGGCGGCGGTCGCCGACCCTGCCCGACGAGCTTCACCGGGCCTGGACCACCTTAGCCGCCGAACGCGCAGGCATGGGGCGGGCAGAGGCCGATCGTCCTGGTCGCCATGTTCGTGGCGCTTGGCTTCGGCCTCGAGTGGCTCTTGTGGTGGGCGTTGACCGGCGTTCGCCAGCGCCTGATCGCGAGCACGCTCGAGACGGCGCCGGATCGCCTGCGCGCGATCGCGGTGCGGGGCGACCTACGGTCTGCTGCGTGCTGCTCGCCTTCGCGATCGGCAGCATCGGCGCCTTCCTGCTGTTCGACTGGCCGCCGCTGCTCAAGCACGTCGTGCTCGGCTATCTGCTGGTGTTCCTGATCGTCCGGCTGGTGCTCGTGCTCGGGCGATTCCTCCTGGCGCCCGGCGCCGAGCGCTTCCGTCTGGTGCCGATGGCGACTGCGACCGCCCGCTTCTGGTTCGTCTGGTCGGCGGTTCTGGTCGGCTGGTTCTTCTTCGTGAAGTTCACCCTCAGCGAGCTCGCGATGCTCGGGGTCAGCCGGCCCGCCGGGCTACCTGGTCGGGCTCGCCTGCGGCGTCGTCCTGGTCGGGCTCGCGCTCTACGTGGTCTGGCGGCATCCGGCGCGGCGAAACCGGTGAGCGGGCGAGCCGCACGCATCGGCTCGGCGCCTGGCTGCTCTCGCTCTACGTGGTGGTCGTCTGGCTGCTGCTGTTCACCGGCTCGGCGACGCCGTTTTACGTCGGCGTCGTCCTCCTGCTGCTGCCGATCGCGCTCCGGGGCGTCAATCTTGCGGTCGAGCATGTGCGGCGCCCGGCGGGCAGCGCTGCCGCCGACGACTCCGTCCCGTCGCTGACCGCCGTCACGATCGAGCGCGGGCTGCGGGCGGCGCTGCTGATCGGCGGCGCCTATCTGATCGCCTGGCTGCTCGGCCTCGATGTCGCCGCCATGACCATGCAGGACACCATGGCGACCCGGCTTCTGCGGGGCGCGATCAACGCCGTGGTCATCCTTCTGCTTGCCGACTTCGCCTGGCATCTCGCCCGCGCCTGGATCGACCGTCGGCTGGCCGAGGCCAGCACCGCCGGCCAGGCGGAGGGCGACGAGGCGCGCCGCCGGGCGCGGCTGCGCACGCTGTTGCCGATTTTCAAGAACCTGCTGTTGGTGGTCCTGGTCGTGATGGCCGCGCTTGATGGCGCTCTCGGCGCTCGGCGTCGAGGTCGGCCCGCTGATCGCCGGCGCGGGCGTGGTCGGCGTCGCGATCGGCTTCGGCGCCCAGACCCTGGTCAAGGACGTCATCTCCGGCATGTTCTACCTGCTCGACGACGCCTTCCGGATCGGCGAGTACATCGTCAGCGGCAACTACAAGGGCACGGTCGAGTCGTTCTCGCTGCGCTCGATCAAGCTCCGCCACCATCGCGGCTATCTCTATACCGTGCCGTTCGGCACGCTCGGCGCGATCGAGAACATGAGCCGCGACTGGGTGATCGACAAGTTGAGCGTCGGGGTCACCTATGACACCGACGTCGACAAAGTGAAGCGGATCATCAAGCAGATCGGCAAGGAGCTGCAGCGCAGAACGCGGAGTTCGCGCCGCACATCATCGAGACGCTGAAGATGCAGGGCGTCGAGCAGTTCGGCGATTTCGCGATCCAGATCCGGATGAAGATGATGACCAAGCCGGGCGAGCAGTTCGTGATCCGGCGCCGCGCCTACGGCATGATCAAGAAGGCGTTCGACGCCAACGGTATCAAGTTCGCCTTCCCGACCGTCACGGTCGCGGGTGGTGGCGAGCCGTCGACCGCCGCGATCGCGCAGCAGGCGATCGAGCTGACCCGGCCGTCGGCGGCGGAGTAGGCTCGTCGGGCCTGAAAAGGCAGCAAGTGATTGGAACTTAGGGATGTCTGGTCGCCGCCAAATATTCTAGATTGCCAGGAACTGGCCGCCGAGATGTTGAAATCCGGCGATTCCAATGCGTCCCCAAGCCGTCCATTGAAATCACCGGACGACCACGGTTCTCGACCCGGCGCTCGACCACCTCCTCGTCGGACAGGGCGAAGGCGTGCTGCAGTAGCAGAGCCCGACCATCAGCCGGATCGGCGAACACCCGCCAATTGATCAGGCCGGCCAGCCGCACCAACGGGTGCCGCAGGTCGAGCTGCTGGCTGAGGCGGGCGCGAAACAGTACTTTTGCGGTTCGACTACCTGCAGCTGCGCTGCCGATCGACCCGGAGTTCGCTGACCCGCTAGCGGCAGCGGATCGGCCCGGACGGCATGGAGTTCCTGCTCCAGGAGACCATCGCCGCGGCCCGGCGGGCCGAAGCCATTAAGGAGCAGAGCCTCGAGCGGGTCAGCGTCGACACCACGGTCCAACCCAAGGCGATCGCCCAGCCCTCTGGACTCGCGCCTCTACCACCGCGGCCGCGAGATCCTGGTCCGCCTGGCCCGGCGCCACGGCGTGCCGCGGCGCCAGAGCTACGCCAGGCTTGGCAAGAAGGCGCTGCGCCTGGCCAGCCGCTACGCCCACGCCCGCCAGATGAAGCGGGCCAGACGCGAGATCAGACGCCTCAAGACCTATCTCGGTCGGGTCTTTCGGTCTTTCGGATGTCCGGCGCCAGCTCGAGCGCCGGCCGAAGGTGGCCGACACTTCGTCGAGCCGCTGACCCGCATCGAGCGGCTGCTGGCGCAGCAGCCCACCGACAAGAACAAGCTCTACGCGCTGCACGCGCCCGAGGTGGCTTGCATCGCCAAAGGCAAAGCGCACAAGAAGTACGAGTTCGGCGCCAAGGTCTCGGTCGCGATCACCAATCGCGAAGGCCTGGTGGTCGGCATGCAAGCCCACGCCGGCAACCCGTACGACGGCCAGACCCTGGCCCCGCGCTCGCCAGGTCGAGCGCCTCACCGGCACGACGCCCGCACGCTGCTACGTCGACCGCGGCTATCGGGGGCACGGCGTAAGCGGCGCGACCGAGGTCTTCGTCGCCGGAAGCCGGCGCCGCCTCACCCCGCCATCCGGCGCGAGCTGCGCCGGCGCGCCGCGATCGAGGCGATGATCGGCCACATGAAGCTCGACGGCAAGCTCGCCCGCAACCACCTCAAGGGCGCGCTCGGCGACGCCGTCCACGCCCTTCTGCGCGGCGCCGGCCACAACCTCCGCCTGACCAGTAAATCAACTCTGGCTGAC
>CAWFGZ010000023.1:0-31318 GCA_963815435.1 uncultured Alphaproteobacteria bacterium | reverse complement strand
GCCGCGGACTGTAGGGAGCGCGTGAGCTGGCCGGTTTAGGTAGCGCGTGATCTGTCCGGTTCTGGAAGCGTTCCAAGGAACTTGGAACGGGGGGCTGGGTGGAGAGGCTTGCGAGGATCGGGATCATGCGTTTCGAGGAGCTGGTGGAACGTTGGGAGAAGGGTCGCCTGAGCCACGCCGAGGCGGCGGCAGCGCTCGGGGTCAGCGAGCGAACCTTGCGCCGCTGGCGGGAACGCTACGAGGAGGAGGGCGCGGCAGGACTGGTCGATCGCCGGGCTGGCCAGCCGTCGCCCAAACGGGCGCCCGAGGACGAGCTCGAGCGTATGCGCGCGCTGTATCAGGAGAACTATCAGGGCTTCACGATCAAGCATTTCCACGAGAAGCTGGAGAAGCGCCACGACTACAAGCTCGGCTACACCACGACCCGGATTTACCTGCAAAAGACCGGTGTGGTGGCGCCGGCAGCCCGACGGGGCGCCCATCGTCGCAAGCGTCCTCGCCGGCCAATGCGTGGCATGTTGCTGCATCAGGACGGCTCGAAGCACGCCTGGCTCACCGACCAGCCGGCGCTCGACCTGATCATCACGATGGACGACGCCACCAGCGAGCTCTATTCGGCGCTCCTGGTCGACGAAGAAGGCACGATGAGCAGCTTCCGCGGGCTGCTCGAGGTGGTCGAGCGGCACGGCCTGTTCATGGAGCTCTACACCGACCGTGGCAGCCACTACTTCTTCACGCCGGAAGGGGGCGGCAAGGTCTCCAAGACCCAGCTGACCCAGGTCGGGCGAGCCCTGAAGCAGCTCGGCATCGGTCACATCCCGGCCTACTCGCCCGAGGCCAGAGGCCGATGCGAGCGCGCCTTTCGAACCCTGCAAGATCGCCTGCCCAAAGAGCTGGCGCTGGCCGGGATCACCACTGTCGAGGCCGCCAACCGCTTCCTGCGCGAGGGCTACCTGCCCGAGCACAATGCCCGTTTTGCCGAGCCCGCCGAAGAGCCGGCCGCGGTCTTCGTCAAGGTGCCCGAGGCGCTCTGGCGCGACGCCCTCTGTGTCCAGGAAGAACGTCGGGTCGGCAACGACAACTGCGTGCGCTGGCATGGCCGCAGTCTGCAGATCCCGCCGACGCCGCTGCGTCCCCACCTGGTGCGGGCGACCGTCCGGGTGCACGACTATCCCGACGGCACGCTTGCCATCTTCAAGGGGCCGCAGCGCCTGGCCAGCTTCCCGCCGGCGGCGCCTGCGCGCGCCGAGGACCTGGCCGCGTGACCACCGCCACGCGGCCAGCCCTGTGGACTTGCTGGACGACGCTGCGCGTCGCCCACAACCCCACAGGGCCCACCACAACAGCGGTCAACTCATGCGCTACCTATTGCGGACAAAACAACGCGCTCGCTACACACGCGGGCCGCGGACGATCGCGAACTGTTTACGTCGCCTGCGCCGCCGTCACACCACGCTCGCAGCCCAGCGCTCCCGAATTGGTAGAGCTTGAGCGCACGCACACGAAACGACAGGTCGGGAGCTACCGCGTTTACTAAGCGAAACGTCGAAAGGATCGTCCTGGTAGTGCCCGGAGACGATCAAATCCTATTCCGTGCATCCTGCCGACCGCTATGTCACCTTAAATTCTGAGGCGAGTTCTTGGCAACACCGGCAAGCTCGAATATCACAGCTGGGTCTTTGCCGTGCGAACAGAAACGCCTACGAAGCGATCAAGCGCATGGCTCGAAAGACAGCAGATCGAGGCGTCATCGGTGTGGCAGCGGTCGTGACGATCTATCCCGATGCCAACGAGCTGGGTGACCGGCTGGCCCGGGAAATCCTTGACGGCATCGCGCGGGCGCGCTCGGCGAGCCGGCGCTTCCTGCTGGGCTGTCCGGGCGGACGCAGCCTCTTGAGCACATACCAAGCCCTCGCCCGGCGGGCGGGCGACACCGGGGCCGACTTGGCCCCCCTCGTGATCGTCATGATGGACGAGTACGTCGTATCGAGCGGCGATGGTTTCAGCTATTGCCCGGCGCATGCGCATTACAGCTGTCGGCGGTTCGCCGAGCACGAGATCCGGGGGTGTTTGAATTGCGCGATCCCGTTCGCAGCACGCATCCCCCCTCACAACGTCTGGTTGCCCGACCCGGCCGATCCAGTGGCGTTCGACGCGCGTCTGGCGGCGGCCGGCGGGGTCGATCTTTTCCTGCTGGCGAGCGGTGCTTCAGATGGTCATGTCGGCTTCAACCCGCCGGGAAGCGCGATCGACAGCGGTTCGCGGATCGTTCGCCTGGCGGAGACGACCCGCCGAGACAATCTCGCAACTTTTCCCGCGTTCGAGGATCTCGCGGCGGTGCCGACGCACGGCGTATCAGTCGGGCTCGGTACGATCGCCCGGCTTTCGGCGGCGGTAGTCATGGTGCTGAATGGCGCGCATAAACAGGCAGCGGCGCTTCGACTCCTGAGCGAAGCGGCATTCACCACCGACTGGCCCGCGACCATCGTCCATGCCTGCCGCAACGCGCGCATCGCCTTGGACGAGTCCGCCGCCCAGACCTGCCGCCAGCACGGCTTGGTGTGAACAGTGGGGCTCCGTGGCAGGCCCGCACCGCGCTCAGGCGGCCTGTGGCTGGCCGGGCGCGTCGTCGGCCGCGTCGATCATGGTCCAGGCGAGCCAGCTGTAGGCGTCGACCCAGGCACGCCGGGTTGCCAGCGTGAAGTCGGCGCCGAGCCCCCGCTCCAGGGTCAAGATCAGGGCCGCGCCGACCGTGGCGTAGTGCTCCGTCTCGACACCATGGTGGGCGTGGCGGCGACCGAGCTCACGCACCGCCGGCAGAATCTGGTCGAGCCGGTCGAGGGTGCCAATCACGTTCCGGAGCGCGGCCATCAGCTGGCCGCGCTGCGCCATCAGCTCGCTCGGAAAGAGGTGCCGTAGCCGCGGATCGAGCTCGAACAGGCGCTGGTAGAACAGCGCCGCCGGGTCGGCTCCAGCCGCTGCAATCTTGGCGAAACTGTTGCGCACCAGATCAACTTGCTCAGGCGTCATGGCTTCCACCCCTGCCCCCTCGCCCGCCAGGTCACCCGCCCGGGAGGCTACTACGCTGCGAGGATGGCCCGGCCCGGTTTCAGGATGATGTCGCTCCAGCAGCAACTTCGTATCAGTTGTTTCAACGCCCGGCCCGGTGCCCCCGCACCGCAGACGGGTGTGCGGCTGTTAGCGCTGCTCCAGCAGGACGATCTGCTCGAGAACCTCGTCCGCCCCGAGACTTCCGGTAGCCCGAACGTGCACTGAGTTAGGGTAATCGTCGATCCGGGCGCGCCCGGACTGCATGCGGTTGTCGTGACGTCCTTGCGCTGGCCGTGGGGCGTATGTCGGTGTACTCGAAGGTAAACGGCCGCCCGGCGAAGGTCATCCACACATAGTTCGCCGCGTAGCGAAATGCGCTCCTGAGCATCCCTTCGGCTTTGAGCCGCCGGCCTGAGGCATACATCGGCAAGGCGAAGGTCCAGCGCACGGCTCCCACCCTGGTGAGGCGACGCGCGACGTCGGTATCCTCACCGTAAAAGGATATCGTCCGGTCGTATCCGCCGATCTCGAGCCACACCGAGCGCCGGAAGACGAAGTTGCCGCCCTGTACGACAGAGCCAACGTGCAGAACATGCCGGTTCACGAGGTAGAAAGAAACGCCGCATAATAGTATAGCTGAACAAGAGCTCTCCTATACGGCGACAAGTCATAAAATATGAAAGGTCCGCTGAGGGCGACGAGGTCCTTGTCCGCCGCGAAAGATTGCAAGACAGTGGTAATCCAGCCCTCGGGAAGCATCGTGTCGGCATCGACGTTGGCGACCAGCTCGGCCGACGACGCCATCAGCCCGGCGTGCCGCGCCCGCACCAATCCTTTGACGGGCTCATCGACCACGCGGACCTTGGGAAAGGACAAGGCGATTTCCCGGGTCCGGTCGGTCGACGCGTTGTTCACGACGACCACTTCCGCCGGCAGTCCGTGGTCTCGATTTCCCGCAGGATCGATTCCAGGCAGCGCCCGATCAAGGCCTCTTCATTGTATGCGGGAACGACAAACGCGAGCTCCGGCATGCGGCCTTACTTTCCTGGTCTTGTTTCGAGCGCGAGGCGAGCGGGCGTGAACGGCCGGGCATCGACGAGGCCGCGATAGATTTCTTCGAATCGTGCGGTGATTGTCTCGGGATCGAACGCGGCGGTGCTGGCCAGGGCCGCACGGGACATGCGCGCGCGCAGATCCGGGTCATGAAACAGGGCGAGTATCGGCGGCACGAAGCTCTGCGGATCCTCGGGATCGACGAGGAAGCCGGTCCTGCCGTCCTCGACGTATTCGACCAGCCCCCCGGCCCGGGCGGCGACGACTGGCAGGCCGCACGCCATGGCCTGGACCATGGTCATGGACTGGGTCTCCGACCAACTCGTGGTCAGAAAGACGTCGCAGGCGTTGATCGCCTCGACGAGCGGAGCGCCGCGCAGCACGCCGAACATGCGCACTCGAGCGGCGAGGTCGTGGGCGCGAACCCGCGACTCGAAGCCCGCCCGATAGGGGCCGTCGCCGACCACCGCGAGATCCAGATCCATCGCCCCGCAGACCCGGGCGAAGACATCGAGCGCGAAATCCAGGTTCTTTTCGACCGCAATGCGCCCGAACAGCAGAAGCGTGGGGCGGCGCAGCCCGAGCCTCGCCTTGAGCTCAGCACGCTGCGGCAACGGCCGGAAGATCTGCGCGGGAATGTGGTTCGAGACGACCGCCGCCGGCCGGCAAAGGCCATGCTCCTCAAGCTCCGACAGCAGGCTGCGGCTCGGCGTCGTCACATAGGCGCAGCGGTTGTAGTAGAGCGCCGCCGCTTTACGCGCAGCGAAGCGGACGGGCGCGTAGTCGAGCCCAACATAGTGCAGGTAGTCGGCGGGAAAGGTATGGTCGGTTCCGACGAGCGGACGCCCGAGACGCCGGGCCGCAACCATGGCGGCAAGGCCGATGGTCGAACAGCTGTGCGTGTGGACGATGTCGGGCCCGAAGCGGCGGAGGTCCCTGAGCACGCCGAAGGGTGCCACGAGGGCGAGCCCGCCGCCCGATCCGGGCAAGGCCCAGGCGGGCCGGCGCAGGACGATCGGATCCGGCTCGGCGCCTGGCAGCTCGGGCGCATAGATCCGGACCGCGTGCCCGCGCCCGAGCAGCGTCCTGGCGAGCAGATCGACCGAGTCCGCCACGCCTGAGATCTGGGGCAGATAGATGTCGGTGGCGAGGGCGATGCGCATGGCGTGGCCGATCTCACGGCTCGCGCCCGGACACGGAGGTGAAGCGTCGGTTGAGCCAGGAGCCGCCGAGAACGTGCAGAATCCCCAAGAGTACGACCGCGGCCGCGATGATCTGGGCATAGTGCGCGATCGATGCCACCGCGGCAAAGCGCGACCCAAGATAGTAGCCGAGGGTCAGGAACGCGCCGTACTGGAGAGCGGTGACCGGAAGCGCGTAGGCGGCGAACCGCCAGAGCGGCAGGCCGGTCAGGCCCGCCGATATGAGGAACGGGATCGAAAGGCCGTAGCTGAGCTTGCTGATGACCATGGTCTTCATGCCGTGTCCGCGCCAGAGGGCATCGGCGAGGCGGGTCGAGCGCCCGATGCGGCCACGCTTAAGCCATCGGCCGAAGGAGCCGCTGCGCGCGGCCCGCTGGCCGATCAGGAAGCAGGCCAGGTCGGGCACGATATCGCCGAGCATGAGAAGCGCAAACGCGGCTTCGAGGTCGAAGAGGTCGCGCGCCGCGAGCGCACCGACAACGAAGGCGACCAGCGGCCCCTCGAGGCAGGCCAGGGGAAATATGATCCAGTATCGATACTCCAGAACCAGCTGCCAGACGGCGGGCGACGCGCTCATCGGAGCATGACTAATACCAAGCGCAGAAAGTCTCGACTTTCTCGCTTGGTCTGCGCGCACGGGTTGGCGGCGCGGCGCGCGCGCCCCGCGAAGGCCAAGACTTCGCGGGACCGGTATAAGTCAGTTCGATGCCGAGGTTTGGCGCACATGGATCGATCAGACATGGTTGCCTCGGCGGGCGCTCGAGGGCATGCGACCCTCCCGTACGGATCCTACCGAAACCATATATGCGTAAACGGGCGCGCCGCCGCAACCGACGAAGGCCGCGGCGAACTGGTCACGGCGGGCGCCTGGATGACCGGCGACGAATGTCCATGGCAGATCGCCGCGGGCCGATGTCGGGGTGGACGCCCCGCCTCCAGCGCCTCCAGCCCGGCTGGAGATTGATCCGCAAATCCATCTTGATTGATTCGCTGGAGGTGCCGAAGCGTTGCCCTTCGTCTTGCCATCCTTTTGCGCGAGCGCAGATGATATGTCGAAGAACTAAGACAACATCGAGTAAAACCCGCGGACTATGGCGATCTTCGTAGATTGACAGCCGATGTGACGCGATTCTCCAGGACCGCAGATATTTGTCAGATATTTCAAATCGGACAGCACTGTCGCGAATCTGCGGCAGCTATGGCGCACTTCTGACGCATCGATGACTTGAGGTTGTCGAATCAAGGGCGGCATCAGCGACTGATGCTGATCTCCATCTCAACTTGCCTCCAGCCGAGGCCTCGACGCAAGGGTTTCTGCGGGTTCGGCCGGACGCGGCATGCGCCCCGCGGCTGATATGGATCTCCAGGCAGGTTGGCGCTGATGCGACAAAAAGCACAGTTCTGACGCATCGATCCCGCCCGTCACAAGGTCCCAAAGTTGTGAAGTGCTTCACATCTGCCCGATCTCGATGCCGCGTACCGTAACCGCCGGGATAAGGCGGTCAGGCCGGACAACGACAGGCGATTGGGCTGCCCCGGCTTCCCGACCGCGCTCCGGAGGGGAGCGAGATGACGATCATGCACCTGGCTCATGCGGTCGCCGGACATCCTCTGATGTGGTCTCTCGGCATCGAATTTCTCGGCCAGATCCGGCTGTTCGTGGTGAGCGGGGTCCGGCTGGCGCGCGAGGGTCTCGCCCGCAGCGTGCAGACGCGTGGGCGGATCGACATGGCCGTCGTCGGCTGCGCCGGCTTTGCCGAGGCCGAGACAGCGCGCGTTGCCGAACTCAAGCCCGACGTCATCCTCGTGGATCTCGCCAGTCCTGAGGGAATTGCCGCCGCAGAGACCCTGCGCTCACTGTCTCCCACATCGAACCTCGTCGCCTTCTCGGTCGACGACACGGTGGAGGACGTCTTCGCCTGCGCGGCCGCGGGCTTCTCCGGATACGTGACCCGCGAGGCCGGCGTCGGGGACGTGCTGCGCGCCGTGCGCGCCGCGCGCGACGGTCAGATGAGCTGCTCGCCGCACATCGCCGCGGCCTTGTTCAATCAGCTCGCCGACCGGCTGAACCCGCCGAGGGCGGCCAACGGCGCCTCGGTGCTGTCCGTGCGCGAGCGGCAGGTCCTGATGCTCTCCAACGAGGGGTGGTCGAACAAGGAGATCGGGCGCCGGCTGCAGATCAGCCCAGCGACCGTCAAGAACCACATCCACAACATCCTCCAGAAGCTCAAGGTCGCCCGCCGCGGGCAGGCCGCAGCGCGGCTGCGCGGCCAAGCCGCCGCCAACGGCTGATCGCTCGTCCCTTTCCTGACCAGCGTCACGGCCCTGACCGGCGCCGCCCGGTCGCGCGCTCTTACCGGCCATCGGTGGGCTTCCGCTTGGGGGTGTTCCGCGCCGATAGCCGACCACCGTCGCCGTCATCTTATGGACCATCATTCTTAGGTCGAAAGGTCTATAGCTATAGGCCGATCGGACTAGGTCGTTTCCGGGCGCCAAACCGAGAGAAGCCCGGACCGTCTGCCAGACCTTATGATCTATATCCCCAAACTGTCTGTGATGCGACACTGCCAGACTGTGATTGACTTTGCAGATTCCCGCGCGTGACTCACGCTAGGCAGTGTCTGCAGCAACGAGGCGCCTGAAGGCAGTCACGGTGAATGCCTACCGGTGCACACATAAGGAGATTTACCATGGGTATCGGATGGATTGACAATATCTACAACAATACCGTTCAAAACTGGTACCTGCAATCTATCGATGATAGAAACAATGGTGAACTAAGCGGTGGCGGTTACCCCAATTTTAAACTTGATGATAAACAGTTTCATCAGTTGAGACCACGTACACACTATCATGCCGACTGGTGTGGAATTCCTTGGTATTATAATGGTCAACACTACAAGGTATTTACTATAGATAGAACGAAGAATGCTGTTTCTTTCTTCACCTCTGAAGTCGGAGATAAGAATTGGATTATGTTTCAAGATGTAATTAACGGGCAGGAAATCTTGCGACAAGCTGTGCCAAAGGGATCTGATTTTCACTGCACCATGAGATTTGAAGACAACGGTGTTTATGTCGATATCGTCAACAACAACGCTTTCTCTGGGGAGAATGCACTCTATCAGATTTACAACGAGCTGAAGCAATGGGTGCGAGTTGTAGCAACGATCATGGGTGCCACACTGAAGAAGAGCGCAGGCGGTTGAGCGGAGCTGACGAGTCGAAACTGAATACTGTCGAGATCTGAGCGGTCAGACGAATGCCTATCCCAGGCTTACAGGTTACTGGCTCTGCACATTCACTAAGTTTTGCTTCGTGGAAAGCCGCGGGTGACCTGGTCGTGGAGATCTTGGGCAGGAAGGTGTCATCGACTGTCTTGGAAGGTCAAGCTGATCTTGGTGCACGCCATGGTTGGCGACCCCCGAGCATGGCCTTGAGGATGACCCGGAGCTCGCGCATGGCGGCGGTCAGCACGAGCTTCCTGGCTTTGCCGGCAGCGTTCAGGGCGTCGTTAGAACTCAGCGCGGTGTTGCGTGGAGGGGAGAGGGTTCTCGAGTCGGACAAGGGGTGGTTGCTCTTGGGTCGCGGCCGGAGTCATGATTCTTTCCGGGCTTGAAGCGCCAGCATCGGGGTCGAGGGTCGGATCGATGGCTCAGACGAGGTGGTGCGCTCCGTCTCTCTTGCGCGATCTCGGCCACCCGCGTCCCCGGGAGGGTGGCGCGGTGGTCCTCAGGTCCGGGGCGACCTCGCCGCGACCCGGCGGCGCACCCGCGCAAGACTGCTCGAAGGTGGCTCGGGCGTGTCGCCTCGCTCAGCGAATTTCCACTACCTCTGTGGACGTTGACCTCCTCCGGAATGGAGCCCTACAAATGAAAATCATCCGGTTGTTTCCGATTGTGCTTACCGGCTTCGTGCTCTCTGCCTGCGCTGGTGCCAGTAGACCTCCTCTCCACGAAGAGTATACCGGAACCAACGTGTTTACGCGAGGAGCGGTTTTATCCAGTATATCGACTGACGCGTCTTACCGCTCCGCTTACATTCTTCTTAACAGTGGAGCCGATCGTGGCGCGGGATTACAGCGCCATCCGGGTCAATTCTGCCCTGAGCCACCACCAGATGTGGCACAGGCGGTGAGCGCTGCAATCACCGCGGCACTTAAAGGTGCTATTACTCCACCGGAGGGAGCAACCGCCGCGGACATATCGGCCGAATTTGGAAATGCGCTGGCAACTAGCGTTGCACCATTGGTCAGAAGAAATCAAGGTCTGCAGTTTTTTCGCGACAAGATGTTCTACACATGCGTCGCATATCTGAATGGGGCACTCCCGGAAGACGAATATAGACGACAACTTAGTTGGAGTGCAGAACTTGCATCCTCACTAATTGCGCTGGAACTTATTTCAAGCCCTCCAGAAAAGAGTGATGCAAAGACGGTGGAGACGGATCTTAAGAAGAGCAACGACATGTTACAAAGTCTCAGATCGGAAATCGCGCAAATCAACCAGCGTCTTTCGAAATGACGCTCGGTGCACAGTTGGTCACTATCCTCAACCCCATGCTCAGGGACGGTGCCAGAGCGCGGGCCGCAAATCAGCTCGACCCGCCGAGACGGTCGGTGACGCTACTCGCCTCATTGGGCTCAGGTCATTTCCAGTAGAGCGTCCTCCTCTCTGGTGGCCGGTTCGGGCGGGAAGCGGTCGGCCGCGGGCCTGGGGCGATTCAGGCGCTCATGTCGAGGACGATGCGCCCTTCGATCTTGCCGGCGTGCATGCGGGCGAAGACGTCGTTGATGTCGTCGAGCTTCGCCGTCGCGGTGGTCGCGTGCACCTTGCCCTCGCCGGCGAACTGCAGCGCCTCCTGAAGATCGAGCCGGGTGCCGACGATCGAGCCGCGCACGGTGATGCCGTTCAGCACCATGTCGAAGATCGGCAGCGGAAAGGATCCGGGCGGCAGACCGTTCAGCGACACCGTGCCGCCGCGGCGAAGCATGCCGAACGCCTGCTCGAAGGCCTTGGGCGAGACGGCGGTCACCAGCACGCCATGCGCGCCGCCGATCTCCTTCTTGAGGTAGGCGGCCGGATCGGTGGTCCTGGCGTTGACCGTGACGGTGGCGCCGAGCCGTTTGGCGAGGGCGAGCTTGTCGTCGGCGACATCGACCGCGGCGACGTTGAGGCCCATCGCCCGGGCGTATTGCACGGCCATGTGGCCGAGGCCGCCGATGCCGGAAATGACCACCCAGTCGCCGGGCTTGGTGTCGGTGACCTTCAGACCCTTGTAGACGGTCACGCCGGCGCAGAGGACAGGCGCCAGCTTCGATGAAGCCGAGATTGCCGGGCAGATGGCCGACGAAGTTCGGATCGGCCACGACATATTCGGCGAAGCCGCCATTGACCGAATAGCCGGCGTTCTGCTGCGCCTCGCAGAGCGTCTCCCAGCCGCCGAGGCAGTGCTCGCAATGACCACAGGCGCTGTAGAGCCAGGGAACGCCGACGCGGTCACCCTCCTTGACGTGGCGGACGTCGCGGCCGACGCCAGAAACATGGCCGACGCCTTCGTGACCGGGAATGAAAGGCGGGCTGGGCTTGACCGGCCAGTCGCCCTCGGCGGCGTGCAGATCGGTGTGACAGACGCCGCACGCCTCGATCTTGACCTGGATCTGCCCCGGTCCGGGCTCCGGCACCGGGGCATCGCCAACCACCAGCGGCTTGCCGAATTCGCGGACCACCGCTGCCTTCATCGTCTTCGCCATGGCTGCGCCTCCGTGGGTGTCGCCGGGATTGCAGGCACAGGATCGCTGCTCCAGATCCCGATCGTCAATGATCCATCTAAAGGGCGGACGCTCCGGGACAAGTGCACAGGGTCAGGTCGGCGTCGCCCAGGGCGCCGGCTGCGCGCGGCGCTTTGCGGCGAACCACATCCCGAGCGCCGAGACGGTCAGCAAGGCGAATGCGAGCGGCCCGGTGTAGCTGGCGTGGCTCACCTGAAGGAGCCAGCCGAACGCGATCAGAGCGGCCAACGAGAGGGGCGGAGCCTTCCGGGTCAGATGGAGGGCGAGGGCGGCGGCGAGCGCGGCCACGAACACGGCCCAGGAGCCGAGCTCGCTGACGAAGGAGCCCTCGCCCCCAACCCAGGGATCGGTCCAGGCGGTATTCAGGACGAGGACCACCCCGCTCAGCTGGTCGTGCGTCAGATGCCCGGCCTTGGCGAGGTCTTCGGTGATCTCGATGGTCCGACCGAGGCTGATGCCGCCGATCGCATCCAATACCGTGTAGTAGACGGCAAAGATGAAGGTTGCGATTCGCGACACCCATGCCGCGATCGATGGCAGCATGCCGGTCCGGCCATCGCCGTCCTCGACCATCAGCCAGAGACCGAGCGCGACCAGGCCGACCATGGGCGTCTGGATCATGTGCAGCGTGAACCACCACTTCGGCCCGAAGTAGTCGAGGGCATGATGGGCGCTGCTATGAGCTTCAGGCTTCGACAGGTATTCGTACATGCCCGGCTCCCTGGTGAAGCCGGCCGGATGAAACAGCTCGATGACGACCAGGACCGCGGGTGCCGCGACCAGGCATAGCCACCAGAGAACCCGCTTCGAGAAGCTGCTGGCCATGGTGGATTCTTCCTTCGAGTTCCTGTCGGGTAGGAATTCAGAGTCTCATGCTCGAGCGTCAGCTGATCGCATGTTCTTTCATCGCGATCCATCCTAACGGGATGGTATTCGCACTTCGAATGCGAATCTTCGGCCATCGTGACCCGGCGCGGGTTCGCATCGCCGGGATCGCCCTCTTCCCCTGGACGAACGCCTCCGGCTTGACGCGTCCGGCCGCAGCTCGTACCGTTTTGACCGGCCCAAAATCAAGGCAAAAACCCATGTATGGCACCGGTCTGCGGATCACTCTGAGCGCAGCGCTGGTCTTCTGTAGCGTTGCGGGCGCCGAAGCCAAAACGCTCGCCTATTGCTCGGAAGCCAGCCCCGAAGGCTTCACTCCGGCGTTCTCCTCCTCGAACGTCACCTTCGATGCATCATCCCGGCAGATCTATGACCGGCTGCTGGAGTTCGAGCGCGGCACGACGAACCTGGTGCCGGGGCTCGCCGAATCCTGGCAGATCTCGGATGACGGGCTCACCTATACGCTCCACCTCAGGAGCGGCGTGAAGTTCCAGACCACTCCGACCTTTACGCCCTCGCGCGAGTTCAACGCCGATGACGTGCTGTTCACCTTCGATCGTCAATGGAAGGCGGACAATCCCTACCACACGGTCGGCAATGGAACGTTCGAGTATTTCGAGAGCATGGATTTTCCGAAGCTGCTGAAGAGCATCGACAAGGTGGACGACAACACCGTCCGTTTCGTGCTCAGCGCGCCGGAGGCGCCGTTCCTGGCCGATCTCGCGATGGACTTCGCATCGATCGAATTCGGCGGAATACGCCGAGCGGATGATGACGGCGGGCACGCCCGACAAGTTTGACCGAGATCCGGTCGGAACGGGGCCGTTCCAGCTGGTGAACTACGAGCAGGACACGACGATCCGCTACAAGGCGAATCCGGACTACTGGCGCGGCAAGGCTCCGGTCGACACGCTGGTCTTCCTGATCACCCCCGATGCGGAGGTGCGCCTGGCCAAGCTGCGCGCCAATGAGTGCCAGGTGATGGCGCTGCCGAACCCCTCCGACATCGACGCGATCAAGGAGGACCCTGACCTGAAACTCGAGACGCAGCCCGGGCTCAATGTCGGCTTCTGGGCCTTCAATGTCGAGAAGAAGCCCTATGACAACCGGCGCGTGCGCCAGGCGCTGAGCATGGCGATCGACAAGAAGCCGATTCTCGACGTGGTCTATTTCGGCACCGCCATCAGCGCGATCAATCCGATCCCGCCGAACATGTGGTCCTGGAACCCCGACGTGAAGGACTACCCCTACGATCCGGCCAAGGCGAAGCAGCTTCTCGCGGAAGCGGGCTATCCGAACGGCTTCCAGATGGAGATCTGGGCGATGCCGGTCGCTCGCACATACAACCCGAACGCCCGCCGCATGGCGGAGCTCATGCAGCAGGACCTCGCGAAGATCGGCGTGACGGCGAAGATCGTGAGCTACGAATGGGGCGAGTTCCTGCAGCGCACCAAGAAGGGCGAGCATCAGACGGCCCTGATGGGCTGGACCGGCGACAACGGCGATCCCGACAATTTCTTCTATCCTTTGCTCAGCTGCGCGGCGGCGAAGGATGGGACGAACCGCGCGCGCTGGTGCAACGCCCAATTCGACGATCTGCTGAACGAGGCCAAGCGCACGACCGACCAGAGCAAGCGGGCGGAGCTGTACCAGAAGGCGCAGGTCCTGTTCAAGGAGGAGGCGCCCTGGCTCACGATCGCGCATGGGGTGACGAACCAGCCGATGCGCAAGAACGTCGTGGGCTACAAGATCAACCCGCTGGGCGACCACGATTTCTACGGCGTGGACCTGCAGTAGGCTCACTCTTCCGCGCCAAGATGCGCCTGCGGCAGGGTGGTCTGGTCCGGGTCGTCGGGCAGCGATGCCGAAGCGACCGGGAGGCTTTCGACCAGGGCATGGCCAATCCTGATTCGGTCTCCATCGAGGTCGGCTCCTGCGCCGAGGAGGCTCACGAGCGGTCGTTCGCGACGATGCGGCGATAGAGCCGGCCCGGGGCAAGCGCCACGGCCTGCGCCATCGCTACCTCGGTGGGGAAATGCCCGCCAGCCGGCACGATCGTCAGGTTGGCAAGCGGCAGACGGCTGGCGAGATCGAATGAATTGTCTGGGGTCGTGCAGCAATCATACCGGCCAGTCACGATCTCCACCGGCAAGTGCGCCAGCCGCGACGCCGCATCCAGGAGTTGGGTATCGCGCACGAAGAAATCGTGCGCTGCGTAGTGAGCGAAGATGCGCCCGTAGCCCGGGCCGCGTTGCAGCTCCGGTTCGGCGAGCGGCGTATCGAAGTGCATGAAGCCCTGCTCATAGAGATAGAGGCGGGTCGCTGCTGCCTCTGCAAGCTCGCTGTCGTCGCCGAGAATTCGACGCACATAGGCTTGGCGCAGATCGCTTCGCTCCTCCGCAGGCACCAGGCTCGCGAACGCTTCCCACAATTCAGGAAACATTGAGCGCACGCCCTGAAACCACCACTGCGTATCCTTGGCCCGACAGAGCCAGACGCAGGTGAGATTGAGACCGAGGCAGCGGTCGGGATGGGCCTCGGCATAGGCGAGCGCGACCGTGCTCCCCCAGGAACTGCCGGAAATGATCCAGCGCTCGATCCCCAGAAACTCGCGGAGTCGCCTCCATGTCGCCGATCGTAGCCTCGAGGCTGTTGCCATCAAGTCGACCGGTGGGGGAGGAGCGGCCGCAGCCGCGCTGGTCGAAGTGCACGACGCGGAACAGCGCCGGATCGTAGAACCGGCGCCGTATTCGATCGCTCGCCCCACCCGGCCCCCCATGGCAGATGATGACCGCCATCAGCGACGGGTCGCCCACGTCTTCCCAGACGATCTCATGCCCGTCACCACGGTCGAGGGTTCCCTCCGCACGTGGCGGCAGGATGGCAAAGAAGGGATCGTCGAGACGTCGCATCGGCAGCGGGGTCATCCTGTCGCTCCCGGCCCGAGGGGAGGCCCCTCGTCCTCCGACGAGAGGCCCGAACGCCCGGTCAGTTGCCGGCGACGCCCCAGATCTTCAGATACTCGTCCTTGTAGCCGTTGCCCGGGAAGAACATGTCCTGCTCGCCGCCCTCGCTGTCGACGTTGCCCTTGGTGACCAGGAAGGGCTCCTGGACGAAGCCGCTCGGCGGCGCGCCGTTGAAGGCGCGGTTGAACTCGTCGATCGCCTGATAGGCCTGCATCTCGAACGGCTCCGAGACGGTGACCACCTGGTACTCGCCGCCCTTGCGGATGCGGCCGTAGGCCGAGCGGTTGCCGTCGGCGCCGATCAGCTTGACCTGATCCGGGTCGACGCCACCCGTGCGCAGCGCCGGCACGGCGAAGTCGAAGTCGTTGTCGCCGACCGAGGTGACGTAGAGCGGCAGGCCGTAGCGCTGCACCCAGCTGGTCATCAGCTGCGGCATGCGCTCGGCCGCCGCCGAGGCCGGGAAGTTGACGTACTCGAGCATCTTGCAGCCGGCGCACTGCTCGATCGCGTCGCGGGTCGCCCCGGACTTGGTCGCGGCGATCGCGTACTCGTTGTGGGTGATCACGACCACGCGCGCGGTGCCGCCCGAATCGGCGACCGCCCAGAGCGCCTCGGCGCGGCCGATCGCCTCCGGATCCTCCTGGATGTTGACGAAGAGGTGCAGATCCGGCTGCGGCCCGGGCTGCGCCGCCGCGTGCAGGCCGATGAAGGTGATGCCCATCTGGGCGCCGGTCTTGATCGGCTCCTGCAGGCTCGCGGCATCGGCGCACATCGAGATGCCGTCGGGCTTGAGCGCGATCGCCTGGTTCATGCCGGCGAGCCAGGAGGTCGGGCTGCCCTTGCCATCGATCACCGTGACGTCCCAGCCGAGCTTGGCGCCGGCCTCCTTCTGGAAGACGCCGTAAAGGCGGCAGATGTCGTTCTGCTCGTCGCCCGAGAGGTAGACGATCTTCTTGCCCGGCGTGGGCTTCGGCCCCGAGGTCGGCCCATGCCAGGTCGTCTGCGGCCCGGTGTACTTGGCCACTTCGGCCTTGGCCTGCGCGACGACGTCGTCCGCCCGCGCCGGCCTGGCGCTCGCCAGCACCACTACCGCGCCGACCGTCACCGCCAGCGCCGAAACGCACGTCCCGATCGATATCCTCGCCATCATCATGCCTCCCCTCCGGTATGTCCTTTGTCGAGCGCGACGAAGGTTCAAGTCACTCCGGTCCCGTCTGGGTACGACGATTACTTCGCGCAGGCAACTCCGGGCGTCATTGCACGCAGACGAGGCGAGAGGGCCTCATGGCATCCGGCCGTGGCGACTACTCTGGTGGCACCAGTCCGGCGAGCCGTGAAGCGCTCGCGCGGAGCGCCGTGAGTGCGCGCGAGCGGGCGCCGACATCGAAGCGGGTGATCAGGCCCGAGACGGCGAGCGCGCCGCGCAGCCGACCCGCGCGGTCCAGGAGCGGCACGGCGGCAGCGGCGATCTCCGGATCCCGCTCACCGAGCGACACGTAAGCCTGCTCGCGCCGGATCGTCTCGAACGGCTCGCCGCCCGCGCCCGAGAAAGCCAGCAGGACCCGGCCGGCGGCGCCCCGTTCGAGGGGCAGGCGGACGCCCTCTTCGAGATGATGACGGATCGACCGGGGCGAGTTCTGCCGATAGAGGCAGACCCGCTCGTCGCCCTCGCGGACGTAGAAGGACGCGGTTTCGCCGGTGGTGTCGACGAGCTTGCGGAGTTCGGGCCGGATTTGCTCGGACAGATCGAAGGCGCGACGGTAGAGCGAGCCGAGCCGCCAGAGGCTCGCCCCCAGCGCGTAGCGGCCGTCGTCGCGCCGGTGCAGGTAGCCGAAACGCTCGAGCGAACCGATCAGACGCAGGATCGTGCTCTTGTAGAGGCCCGTGCGCGCGGCGAGCTCGGCCAGGCTGAGCGCGTTGTCGCCGTCCTGGTAAGCCTCCAGGATCGCGAGCGCCCGCTCGACCGCCTCGACCCGATTTCCGGTCATGTTTCCGCACCGATCAAACCCGGCCGATCCTACACCGGAATCACGGCAGTGAAAACAGTGTTCTTCTAGACGAAATTGGCGCTGACTCGGTCAGCGCGCGGCAGACCGCGGCCGGTCATTAACCCATTCGTTCACTTTTTGGCGTTAGCCAAGTCTTCGGGTGGTCCATGCGACCGTGGGAATCCGTGCCGGCGCCTGGCGCGGCGGCGCGCAGGGGCGGGCCGCGAGATCGCTTTGACACCGAACGTTCAAGTGAACGCTCCTGAGCGGAGTGGGATCGCCGCGCCCCTCGAGGTCGGTGGGCGGCGCACTGTTTGTCGTAGATGCCCTGAGCGAAGTGGGATCGCCGTGTGCCCCTCGAAACCGGTGGTCGGCGCACTGGTCTTGAGCGAGTCGGATCGCCATGTGTCGGTTGATGCCGGTAAGCGGCGCTTTCGTCTCAGACGCCCCGATCGACCAGGTGGGGGGCTGCTGCGCCCTCGCCTGCCGCGCAGTCGATGTTGATCAAGGGATTGGTGCGGGCTCGCCAAAACCTATCCGGGTTCCGGATCAGCTGGTTGGCCGGCGCGTCGGGATCCAACAGTCGCGCCGTCTGGCCAGCACCAAGAGCCGGCAGATCCGCCGCAAGAATACCCAGCTGTAGCAGAACCGTAGCCTGATCCCAGTAAATGTGCTCGGAGCTTATCTTGCCGTCCTCAAATGCAATAATCCAACGGTAGGAACCTCGAGCCGGCGGCCGGTCGGCGCCACTCCGGGCACAAACCAGTCCATTTGAACGGTGTGTGACAGTCGCAGAATGAACTCGTCGATCAGTCGATCTTGCGCAACACTGCGGGTTAAGAGCTGGAGCTCGACATCCGGCGGCATCTGAGGAATGAAGATCTCCTTGTAGAACTTGCGCAAAGCCTCCCGCCCGCTGGCGCCGGTGCCAACCGGCACATGGATCAATACGGGATGCTCCGTCATCGTCGCAATCGCCGCGTCGGCACTCTTATGCTCGAACTCGGCGGCGGTGTGGGCTTCCCACACATCGATCAGAGCCTGCTCGGCAGCGCTGAATCCACGCATATGGCCCGCCTCTCGAACCGGGTTGTTGCCGGACCTGTTCCGGCTGCCCCGGCTGTCGGCTTTCCGCAAGGCCGACCATGCGGCATTCCAGCCCGTGAGATCAACCCCTTCGGAAATCGGGCTGCGGAAAAAATGCTTGCATCGATAGGCTCGTTCTGGCAAACAAAACATTGTTCTATGAATACGCCTTGAGGGAGGCATGGTGGCGCAGCTGCTCGAGGGTGTGCGCGTCCTCGACCTGACCAACGTGCTGGCCGGGCCGTTCTGCGGCTACCAGCTGGCGCAGCTCGGCGCCGAGGTGATCAAGGTCGAGGTCCCGGGTGCGGGCGATCTCGCCCGCGAGCTCGGCGCCGATCCCGACGCTCAACAGCAGGCGCATGGGCGCCTCGTTCCTGGCCCAGAACGCCGGCAAGCGCTCGGTCACGCTCAATCTCAAGCATCCCGGCCGGCAAGGCGGCGTTCGAGCGTCTGGTCGCGAGCGCGGATGTCCTGGTCGAGAACTTTCGGCCCGGGCGTGATGGAGCGGCTCGGCCTGGGCTATGCGGCCCTGCGCCAGCTCAAGGCCGACCTCGTCTACTGCGCGATCTCGGGCTTCGGCCAGGACGGGCCGCTCGCCGGCAATCCGGCCTACGACCAGATCATCCAGGGCCTCTCGGGCGTGATGAGCGTGACCGGCAGCCCGCACACCGCGCCGCTTCGGGTCGGCTATCCGGTCTGCGACACCATGGGCGGGATCACCGCCGCCTTCGCGATCGCCGCGGCGCTCTTTCGGCGCGAGCGCACGGGCGGGGGCGAGTGCATCGACGTCTCGATGCTGGAGGCGACCCTGGTCGCCATGGGCTGGGCGGTCTCGAACTGGCTGATCGCGGGCGTGCGCCCGACGCCCATGGGCAACGAGAACATGAGCGCCGCGCCGTCGGGCGCCTTTCGCACCGGGCGCGGCCTGCTCAACATCGCCGCCAACCAGCAGGAGCAGTTCGAGACCCTCTGCCGGCTGGTCGGGCGCGAGGAGCTGATCGCCGATCCGCGCTTCGCCGCGCGCGACGATCGCAAGCTCAACCGCTACGAGCTCAAGACCGAGCTCGAGCAGCGCTCTGGCCCGCAAGTCCGCCGCCGAGTGGGCGCCGGAGCTCAATGCCGCGGGCGTGCCGGCGGGTGAGATCCTGTCCGTGCCGGAGATCCTCGAGCACCCGCAGGTGAACGGGCGCCAGCTGATCAAGCGCTTCCCCGACGTCGCGGGTATCGAGCGCGAGGTTGCGGTGGTGCGCGCCGGCTTTCGCCTCGCGCACGGCGATCCGGAGCCGAAGTCGCCGCCGCCGGCGCTCGGGGCGGACACCGAGGCGATCCTCGAGGAGCTCGGCTACGGCCCCGACGAGATCGCGGCCCTGCGCGCGGAGAAGGCGATATGAGCACGAGTGGCGGCGATCGCGCGCTCTGTGAGGACTGGTGGTCGAGCGAGATCATCGAGATGCAGCCCGGGATGATCCGCTACCGCGGCTATCCGATCGAGGAGCTGATCGGCCGGATCAGCTTCCCGGCGATGATCTGGCTGATGCTGAAGGGCGAGCTGCCGGGCGAGGGCGAGGCGGAGCTCCTGGGCACCGCGCTCATGGCCGCGGTCGACCATGGGCCGCAGGCGCCCTCGATCGCGATCGCGCGCATGGCGGCGACCTGCGGCGTCGGCATCAACAACGCCATGGCCTCGGCGATCAACGTGCTCGGCGACGTCCATGGCGGCGCCGGCGAGCAATGCGTCGCACTCTACAACGCCGTCGCCGCCCGCCTCGATGAGGGGGCCGCGCTCGACGACGCGGTACGCGGCGCGAAGGCCGCGCTCGGCGCCCGCTACGTGCCGGGCTTCGGCCATCGCTTCCATCCGATCGATCCGCGCGCGCCGCGGCTTATGGAAGTGGTCGACCAGTTCGCCGCCCGAAGGCGTGGTGAGCGGGCCGCTACGCCGCGATCGGCCGGGCGCTCGAAGACGCCATCGCCGCCGAGAAGGGCCGCCGCATTCCCATGAACATCGACGGCGCGACCGCGCGTCATCTACGCCGAGCTCGGCTTCCCGCCGCCGCTCTGCCGCGGGCTGTTCGTCCTCTCGCGCTCGGTCGGCGTGCTCGCCCACGCCTGGGAGCAGATGCAGCAGGGTGGCCGCAACAAGGGGCCGATCCCGCGCCAGTACACCTGGCGCTACACCGGCCGCGAGCCGCGCTCGCTCGGCCCCGGCGAGACCTGTTGATCCTTCGTCCGGCCGCGGTATAGGGTGCAGCTGAATGAACCAAGGGGGACGGCGAGATGCAGCTCACGGGCATGCTCTACGGCTCGCGCCTCCTTCGCCATGTGGACTTCCCAAGCGCCGAGGTTCTGGGGCCGGAGGCGGGCGAGGACCAGATCCAGAATTTGATCGATCGCTGCGGTTCGGTCTTCGTCAAGCCGATCTTCAAGGGCGGCGTCGGCAAGAAGGGCAAATCGGGGCTCCTCGGCCGGGCCGGCGACCTGAGACGGCGCTGCTCGAGAAGGAACGCCTCTACTTTGCCGAGCACCGCCACGGCAACGCCTATGCCAAGGCCCAGGGGGTCACCTTCGAAGGTGCAGTGCCGGCCGAGCACGAGGTCTATTTCGCGATTGCCGACTCGACCGCCTATCGCGCGCCGACCATGACGCTGACCCACACGGGCGGGATGGACATCGAAGAGCTCGACAAGGGCCATGTCGCCGAAGTGCCGTTCGAGGCCCTGACCGGGCTCAAGGCCTTCGTCGTCGCCAACGCCCTCTCCGACCTCGGAGCGCCGAGGGAGATCGTCTCGCCGCTCGTGCAGCAGCTCCCCAAGCTCTGGGAGCTCGTGCATCACTATGGCATGACCGTGCTCGAGCTGAACCCGATCCGGATGATGCCCGCGCGCGACGGACGGCTGGTGCCGGTCGCCTGCGACTTCAAATGCGGTTTCGATCGCGACGATCCGCGCTGGCAGCGCCTTGGCCTGCCCGATCACCTGTTCGCCGCGGACACCTCGCCGTTCGAGCAGGAGATCAACCAGCTGCGCACTTACCAGGGGCAGAGCGACGTTTTCGTGATCAACCCCGCGGGCACGATTCTGGCCCCGACCTTCGGCGGCGGCGCCAACTCGCTGGTGACCGAGGTTCTCGGCGACGACGCCGATCATCTCCTCCGACTTCGGCGGCAACCCGCCGTACGACAAGATGCGGGACGTCGCACGCATCTGCTTCAAGCACTGGCTGAAGCAGGCCAACGTCCTGTTCGTGATCGGCGGCAAGTCGAACAACACCGACATCTTCGAGACGTTCCGGGCGATCGCGGACGCGCTGCGCGAGCACTTCAGCAGCGCATGGCCCGACGCCGCTGTTCGTGGTCATCGGCCGCGGCGGTCCGAACCTGGTGCGCGGCATGGGCGCCTTTGCCGACACGCTCGATGCGCTGGGCTGCCCTATCGGATGTTCGGCTTCGATTCGGCGATCAGCGAGGTGGTCAACTACGCCCAGAAGGTCGACCGCTGGATGAAGGCCGGCGGCGCGGCAGATCGCGCATTCGCTCGGCTGCGCGAGCGCGTGAGCTGGAAGGCGCAGGCAGGCTGGACAGGAGCACGCACCATGTACAAGAAAGGCGTCGGCGGCTTCCCGTACTACGTCGGCATCGATTCGCTCGCCGAGGTGGCGACGCCGCGACGATCGCGTCTGCGTGCTCAACATCATGGGCGGGGAGTCCCGCACGGTGACGCCGGTCAGCCATGCCTTTTCCGGCGGCAACGTCGTCTTCGGCACCTCGCCCGGCCGGCGCGGTCAGGCGCTCAAGACCACGGCCGGCGACATCCCGGTCTACAACAACGTGCGCGAGGGCCTGGACGCCGGCCTGCGTTTCAACACCGGCGTCGTCTACCTGCCGCCGGCCGGCGTGCGCGACGGGGTCGCCGAGCTGGTCCGCGTCAACCCCGATCTCGAAAAGATCGTCATCGTCACCGAGAAGGTCGCGATCCACGACGCGCGCGAGATCCGCGCCATCGGCCAGGCCAACGGCATCGACATCTTCGGCGCCAACTGCCTGGGCGTCGCCGACTCCTGGAACCGCGTGCGCATCGGCGGCGCGCTCGGCGGCGACCAACCGGAGGAATCGCTGCGCAAGGGCTCGATCGCCCTCTTCTCCAACTCCGGCAATTTCACCACGACGATCGCCCATTATCTCACCACCGCCGGCTGGGGCACGACCACGCTGATCTCCAGCGGCAAGGACGTCTACATCCACTATGCCGCGCGCGAGTTGGCCTTTGCCCTCGCCAACGACGAGCGCAGCAAGGCCGCCGTGATGTACGTCGAGCCGGGCGGCTACTACGAGCACGGCATCGAGCTGACCAAGCCGGTCGTGGTCTGCGTCGTCGGCCGCTGGAAGGCCAAGCTCACCCGCGCCGTCGGCCACGCCGGCGCGATGGCCGGCTCGGGCGACAGCGCCGAGGCCAAGGAACGGTGGTTCATGGACGCCTTTGGCGTCGACGGGTTCTTCACGCCCGAACGATCCGGTGTTCTCGGCCAAGGGCGCGGTGGTGACCAATATCGCCGCACATCCCGATGGCGCTGACGATGGTCATGGAGCTCAATGGCAGCGCGCCGGACTTCGCGCCGGCGGGCAGCCTCGAGCTCAAGGCCTGGGTCGCCAACAACCAGGGGATCAAGCTGCCGCCGGAGCTCGATCTGCCGCTGGTCCAGGCCATGCGCCCTACGACCGGCAGATCGCCGCGTTCGGCCGCCAGATCGGCGCGGTCCTGCCGCGGCAGGTCATGAAGGACTGCTCCGGCGCTTCGCTGATGGACCCGAAGACGCAGATCACGAGCGTGCACGGCTTCTCGGTCCTGGATCTCGCCAGCAGCCGCTCGAGGCCAATTTCGCCCTGCCGCTGGTGCACGAGATCGCGGACGAGAACGACCGCGCGCTGCTCGACGTCGCCGTGGCGGGCGAGGTCAATCTGGTCGGCGATCCGGTCCTGGTCGCGGCGGATGCCGCGCGCGAGGCCGGCAACGCGCCGAACAGCGTGATGGCCGCGGCCGCGAGCATCATCGGCCCGCGCCGCGTCGAGCGCGCGCTCAGGCGTGCGTCGATGCTCTGATCGATCTGTTCGCCCAGCCGGGCCTTCGACGATGCTCGCGACGAGACGCTTCGACCTCACGCCGATCGAGCTCGATCCCGACCACCCGCGCGCTCTTCCTGGCGGACGAGGCCGACGACGTGCGCCCCGACTGATGATCAAAGCGGTCCGCGCGCGCGGCGCCCGCTCGATCTTTCTGAAGTTTCTGGAGAGCCTCGCGCGCCGGCTGCACCGCGACGCGGTGCTCGCCGCCATCGCCGCGACCATCGCCTGGGGCCCGCTGATGCGCAAGCGCATCTCGCGGCTCACGGCGCGCACCCTGCCCTGGTATCTGCGGCTCTACGGGGTGCTGATCGGCGCTTCCATCCCCGGCCGCGCAGCACCAGCGCGGGTCGCTCTACGGCATCCCGCGCCAGGAGCGGTTCGAGAGCCTGGACCATGGCGGACCTCGCCTTCCTCGCCATGACCGGCAAGAAGCCGACCGAGGCCGAGGCCGGCCGCTGCAGATCCTGATCGGCCTCCTGATCTCGAACGGACCCGGCGCGATCTCGGCCCAGGGCGCCAAGGGGGCGGTGTCCGCCGACGGTCCGCAGACGCCGGAGCGCGTGCAGATCAACAAGGCCATGGTCGGCTTCCTCACCCACACCGGCTACAGCCATGGCGGCAACGGCTTCGAGGGCATGGCGTTCCTCCTCGAGCAGTTCAAGGACAAGGGTCTCGCCGATCCGGCCGACCCGAACCACGGGCTCGACCTGAAGGCGATGGCGACCGAGTTTGCCCGCGCCTACAAGCGCGAGAAGGTCGAGGGCAGGGAGCATGGCGCGGGCGAGCCGAGAGCCCTGCCCGGCGTGCACCACCCGGTCTTCAAGGGCAAGCCGGTCAATCATGATCCGCGCGAGCGCTTCATCGCCAAGGTCATGGAGGAGCGCGGCGACTACAATGTGTTCCACGACTTCTACCGGCATCTGGTCCAGGCGCTGTATGATGAAGGCGTCTCGCCCTACGTGTTCTGCGTCAACGTCGATGCCGTGATCGCGGCGCTTCTGCTCGGCCTGCTGTGGCAGGACTTTCGCAACGGAGCAGCTGAGCGAGCGCGATCTCGAGAGCGCCGCGTTCACGGTATTCCTGTACGGCCGCATGATTGGCTGCGCCGCCGAAATCGACGACCACCTCAACCGCGGCCGCAACATGGACACGCGCACGCCGGCCTCGGCATGCGGCTTCGTCACTTGAGCCGAGGCGCAGACCCTGAATGACGGGGACGGATCCAGACCGTCAACGGCGGTCGTCGCCCGAGCCGTCGCCTCCGCCGATTTCGACTCCTCTCGTCGTTGAAGCGTCCTTGACACGGGTAGTGCCTCGGTTCTTGTGAAGTCAGACCAAGAACATCAGGAGAGGCATTCCATGTTCCGCAGAGGTTTCCTCGGTTGCGCCACGCTGGCGGCGATGACGTTCGGTCTCGCGGCCGCGGCGAACGCCTTCGAGCCGGGCAACGTCGAATGCATCGCGCCATCGGGTCCGGGCGGCGGCTGGGACTTCACCTGCCGCCAGGTCGGCAAGGCGCTCTACGATCAGAACCTGATACCAGGACCGGTCCAGGTCACCAACATGGCCGGCGGCGTCCGGCGGCGTCGCCTATGCGGCGGTGGTGTCCAAGCGCAACGACGACAACGACCTGATCGTCGCCGCCTCGACCGCGACCACGACCCGCCTCGCCCAGGGCGCCTTCGTCGGCATGAACATGGACATGGTCCGCTGGCTCGGCCGCGGTCGGCGCCGACTACGGCGTGATCGCGGTGGCCAAGGACAGCCCGTTCAAGACGCTGCCCGACCTGATGAACGCGATCAAGGCCGATCCCGCGCTCGATCTCGGTCGCCGGCGGCAGCGCGGTCGGCGGCTGGGATCATCTGAAGGTGCTGATCGCCGCCAAAGAAGCGGGCGTCAAGAACCTCGCCACGGTCAAGTACGTCGCCTTCCAGGGCGGCGGCGAGGCGATCACGCAGCTGCTCGGCGGCCATGTCCAGGCGTTCTCGGGCGACATCTCCGAGGCGCAGGGCTTCATGGACTCGGGCGACATCCGGGTGCTCGCGGTGCTGTCCGATGAGCGCCTGCCGGGCAATCTCGCCGACCTGCCGACCGCGAAGGAGCAGGGCATCGACGCGGTCGGCGCCAACTGGCGCGGCTTCTACGGGCCCGGCGGCATGTCCGAGGACGCCTATGACTACTGGGTCGACGCGATCCAGTAGGTCTATCGAGTCGGACGAGTGGCAGAAGACCATGGCGCCGAACGGCCTGATGCCCTTCGGTCTCGATGGCGACGAGCTCAAGGACTTCGTCGCCAAGCAGATCGCCGACATCGAGACGCTCTCGCGCGAGATCGGCATCATCAACTGACGGCGAGTGCCCGGCCTCCGGCCGGGCACCACCGCCCGCCCCGGGAGGGAGCGATGAGCGACCGGCTGCTCGGCGGCGCTCGCGCTCCTGCTGCGCGATCGCGCTTCATCGTCGGTGCTCTGGCAGATCCAGACGGGGCCGATGCTCGACCCGCTCGGGCCCCGACACCTTCCCGGTCATCATCGCCGCGCCTGCTGGCGGTCTCCAGCCTCTACCTGATCGCTCAAGCCCGACCCGCGAGCCGGACTGGCCGGCCGCGCGGCCGGGTGCTCGGAGATCGTGCTCGCGGTCGTGGTGCATGATCGCCTACGCGCTCCTGCTCGACCGGCTGGGCTTCATCATCGCGACCGCGATCGCCGTCTTCGTGCTGAGCTGGCGGCTCGGCGCAAGCCGGCCCGCGGCCGTGCTGACCGGCATTGGCGTTGCCGTGCTGATCTACGTCGTGTTCCATCTGATCCTCGGGCTGTCGCTGGCCACGGGTGCCGCTGACCTCGGGCTTCTGAGCCATGGAGACGCTGGGCTTCCTCGCTCCATGGCTTCGAGGTCGCGCTGACGCCGAGAACCTCGCGCTCGCGCGTCCTCGGCTGCTTTCTCGGCACGATCATCGGCGCGCTGCCGGGGCTCGGGCCTTCGAACGGCGTGGCGATCCTGATCCCGCTCGCCTTCACGCTCGGCCTGCCGGCGACCTCGGCGCTGATCATGCTGACCAGCGTCTACTACGGCGCCATGTATGGCGGGCGGATCTCCTCGATCCTGCTCAACATCCCGGGCGACGAGCCGGCGGTGATGACGACCCTCGACGGCTATCCGATGGCCAGGCAGGGCCGGGCGGGCGAGGCGCTGGCGCTGTCCGGCGTCG
Organism: uncultured Alphaproteobacteria bacterium; assembly: GCA_963815435.1. GTDB lineage: Bacteria > Pseudomonadota > Alphaproteobacteria > Geminicoccales > Geminicoccaceae > DATAOG01. The sequence goes on along the minus strand of CAWFGZ010000023.1, from coordinate 4,968 downwards.
CCTCGTTCGTCGGCAGCTTCCTCGCCACCGTCGGGCCTGGTCCTGTTCGCGCCGCTCCTGGCGCGGGTCGCGCTGCTGTTCGGACCGGCCGAGTATTTCGCGCTCTACACGCTCGCCTTTGCGACGCTCGGCGGCATCGCCAGCCACAACCAGGCGCAAGGCCGCGCTCGCGGCCGCGCTCGGGCTCGGCATCGCGATGATCGGCGTCGACTACGCGACCGGCATTCCGCGCTACACCTTCGGCGACATGCACCTCTATGAGGGCATCGACTTCCTGGTCGCGATCGTCGGGCTGTTCGCGATCAGCGAGGTTCTGCTGTTCATCGAGCATCAGGGGGCGGATGCGGCCGATCGGGATGAAGCTCGGGCGCATCACCGTGCCGCTCAAGGAGCTGATCGCGCTGCGGCGCCGACCATGCTGCGCAGCACGATCGTGGGCTTCTTCGCCGGCATGCTGCCGGGTGCCGGCGCCTCGCTCGGCAGCTTCATCTCCTACACGATCGAGAAGCGCATCGTCGATCGCGAGGGCACCTTCGGCAAGGGCGATCCCGCGCGGCGTCGCCGCGCCCGAGGCCGGCAACAATGCCGCCGCGGGCGGCGCGCTGGTCCCGATGCTGACGCTCGGCGTGCCGGGCAGCGGCACGACCGCCGTGCTGCTCGCCATGCTGATGACCCTCAACATCACCCCCGGGCCGCTCCTCTTTCAGCAGCAGCCGGACGTGGTCTGGGGCCTGATCGCCGCGCTGTTCATCGCCAACGTCATGCTGCTGATCATGAACATTCCGATGGTCGGCATGTTCGTCCGGGTGCTGATGGTGCCGTCGCACATTCTGATGCCGGCGGTGGCGATGATCGCGCTTCGTCGGCATCTATGCGATCAGCGGCAGCGTCTTCGACCTGTTCGTCATGATCGGCTTCGGCGTGCTGGGCTACCTCCTGCGCAAGCTCGACGTGCCGCTGGTGCCGATCATCCTGGGCATCCTGCTGGGCAACCAGATGGAGGACAATCTGCGCCGCGCGCTGACCAATCTCGAACGGCGAGTGGTGGATCCTCTGGGGCAGCCCGCTCGCCGTGGGCCTGTGGATCGCGGCGATCGTCGGTTTCTTGGCACCGCTCCTGTTCGGGCGCTTCCTGCGCCGGCCGACCCCGGTCCCGGCCGAGGCCGATCCGGACTGAGCGACGACGGAGCCGCTCGCTCCGCCGGGCCATCGGCGAGTGGGGACGGCTGCTTGAAGGTGCCGAGCGAACTTGCTAGGAGCTCGATCGAGCGAGGACGGGTGCGGCGCGGCCGCGCGAGCGCGACCTGAGTATTCGCGACTGAGGGCATGGGGTTGCAGCTGGTCGCAGCAGAACCCACGTCCATGCCACGCCGCAGCTCGGAGGGATGCCGGAGCGGTCGAACGGGGCGGTCTCGAAAACCGTTGTACGCGCGAGCGTACCGTGGGTTCGAATCCCACTCCCTCCGCCAGCTCACATTCAAGGGCAAGATTTTCACTAACTTTCTGATTTGACTGGACTTTACAGCCTCCTTGTGGTACAAAGAAGAGGTCCAAATGAGGCAGCTGATGCCCCAGCCCTGGAAGCATCCCAAGACCGGTGTGTATTATTTCCGCAAGGTCGTGCCCGAGCGGCTGCGGCCTCTCATCGGCAAGTGGGAAATCAAGATCAGCCTCGACACGAAGAGTTTTCGCGAGGCGAAGCTCCGCTACCCCGATAAGGCCGCTCAGGCCAACCTCATTCTTCAGCGGGCCGAGGGTGGCGCCATCAAACTCACGCACAAGCAGATCCTGGCTCTCGCCGGCGAATGGCATAAGCGGCAACTCGCCGCCCGGGAGGATGAGCCTGGAAATCCAACCGATCTCGAGATCGCGGCGGACGTCCTTATTGATAAATATTATGATAGCTGCACACCCGAGTATCGCGAATGTCTCTTTGATCATTCACATCGGATCGAAGATTTCGAGCTCGCCGAGAAATACATTGACACTGATTTTCTTGAGGAAGTGAAAGAAGATGTTGAGGATATATTACACAAAGAAGGGCTTGTGGTAGATAAGCAGACTTTTACGCTCCTCTCCGAGCGGGTGTATGATCACACCATACGGTTATTGCAGGCGCTACGCAGGCGAGCGCTGGGCGATTATTCCGCCGACAAGTTGTCCGACAAGCTGCCACCGTGGGTGCGGTGCGCGTTCCGGGGGAACGTGATCAGCGAATCCGGTGGAACGTGATCGCGGATTCCAGACGAACGTGATCATGGTTTCCGGTCGATCGTGATCGCCGAAGCGGTGATCACGAACTCCGAGGGGTGGCGGTAGAGCAGCAGGGCGGCTGGCAGTTCTCAACCCATGGTGTCTCGGTCCCGCGACCAACAGCGGGGGGACCGGGATGCCGGCCGAGAGACTGCCGATGCGAAAGCTGCACGAATTGTTGCGTCTGCGCCTGGCGAACGGGCTGACGCAGCGGGCGATCGCCCGCAGCCTGGGGCTGAGCCAGGGCGCCGTCTGTGACTATCTCGGCCGTGCGCGGCGCGCCGGCCTGAGTTGGCCGGCCGTGAGCTCGCTCGACGATGCCGAGCTCGAGCGCCTGCTGTTCCCGCCTGCGCCGACAATCCCTGCCGAACAGCGTCCGCAGCCGCACTGGGCGGTGGTCCATCGCGAGCTCCGGCGGTCGCATGTGACGCTGGCCCTTCTGTGGGAGGAGTACCGGGCGAGCGCGCCCGATGGCTTTGGCTATTCTTGGTTCTGCGACCTCTACAAGGCCTGGGCCGGCAAGCTGAAGCCGACGATGCGGCAGGCCCATGTCGCGGGCGAGCGGCTGTTCGTCGACTTCGCCGGCAAGACGGTGGAGGTGATCGATGCCGTCACGGGCGAGGTGCGCGCGGCGCACATCTTCGTCGCCGTGCTCGGCGCCTCGAGCTTCACCTACGCCGAGGCGACCTGGAGCGAGACGTTGCCGGATTGGATCGGCGCCCATGTCCGCACCTTCCGCTATCTGGGCGGAGCCGCGCAGCTCACGGTCAGCGACAACCTCAAGGCCGGCATCACCAGGGCATGCTTCCGTGAGCCCACGGTGAACCGGACCTACGCCGACCTGGCGCGCCACTACGGCACGGCGATCGTTCCGGCGCGCCCGTACAAACCGCGCGATAAGGCGAAGGTGGAGGTCGGCGTCCAAGTGGTCGAGCGCTGGATCCTGGCTCGGCTGCGCCATCACCGGTTCTTCAGCCTCGCTGCGCTCAATGACGCGATCCGCACGCTGCTCGACGATCTGAACGCGCGTTCGATGCGCGGCTTGGGCACGAGCCGGCGGGCTCTGTTCGAGCAGCTTGACCGGCCCGCCCTGCTGACGTTGCCGGCGGTCGATTACGAATACGCCGAGTGGAAGCGGTGCCGGGTTGGCCTCGACTACCACGTCGAGATCGCGCGTCACTACTACAGCGTGCCGTACCGGCTCCTGCGCCAGGAGGTGGAGGCGCGGATCACCACGGCGACGGTCGAGATCTTCCATCGCGGCAAACGGGTCGCCAGCCATGTCCGCTGTCATCGCCCGCACCGGCCCAGCACGATCGCCGAGCACATGCCGAGCTCGCATCGACGCTACCGCGACTGGACGCACGAGCGGATTCGCCGCGAGGCGGCCGGGATCGGTGCCGACGCCGCCACCCTGGTCGATGTCATCCTGCGCGCGCGCCCCCATCCCGAGCAGGGCTTCCGCTCATGTATCGGCATTCTCGGCCTGGTCAAGCGCTTTGGCGCTGAACGGGTCGATGCCGCCTGCGCCCGGGCGCTCGCCATCGGCACGCGCTCTTACAGCTCGGTGGCGGCGATCTTGAAGAACCGCAGGGAGCGGGCCGCTGACGCAGCCGAAGCGCCGATCCTGCTCCACGAGAACCTGCGTGGCCCCGGCTACTACCACTGAGCAGGAGGAGACCCGATGCTGGTCCACCCCACCATCGAGCGCCTGCACGCGCTCGGACTTTCGGCCATGGCCGACGCCTTCGTCGAGCTGCAGAACACCAGGGATGCCGCCGAGCTGTCGCGCGAAGACTGGCTCGGGCTGCTGCTCGATCGCGAGGTCACCCATCGCGAGAATCGCAAGCTCACGCGACGGCTGCGGGCGGCCCGGCTGCGCCAGGCCGCGGTCGTCGAAGACGTCGACTTCCGCGCGCCGCGCGGCCTCGATCGCGGGCTGTTTCAGAAGCTTACCACCTGCCATTGGATCCGCGACCACCAGCACCTGGCGGTGGTCGGGCCGACCGGCATCGGCAAGAGCTGGATTGCCTGTGCGCTCGGCCACAAGGCCTGCCGCGAGGGCTTCTCCGTCCTCTACAAGCGCACGCCGCGCCTGTTCGCCGACCTCGCCCAGGCGCGCGGCGAAGGACGACTGCCGCGTTTGATGGCCGCGCTCGAGCGCACCCGGCTGCTGATCCTCGACGACTGGGGACCCGAGCCCTTCAATGCCGAGCAACGGCGTGATCTCCTCGAGATCGTCGATGATCGCTACGACCGAGGCTCGCTGATCATCACCAGCCAGCTCCCCCTCGGTCGATGGCATGAGGTGATCGGCGACCCGACGCTTGCCGACGCCATCCTCGACCGCATCATCCACGCCGCTCACCGGATCGAGCTCAAGGGCAATTCCTTGCGCCGACGCGGCGCCGTCAAGAAGCCCGAACCAGCATGAGGTCCCGATCCCCGATCGCCCCCAGGGGTCCACAGGCACCCCCCGCGCCGTCCGCTCGCCAGCGCGCGTGGAGCGCGCTCGCTCCCGGCCCGGGTCCCCCCCTTTGGACTTTGGGGACGATCCCCACCGCCTTGACTGCCCACACGGTCGTCAGGCAACTTCAACACGAGCCAGCGGCACTGCTGCCCGCTCCGTCATCCCGGTCCGCCGCCCAGCGGGTCGAGATGATCACGATCACCGGAATCGGTGATCACCTTCGGCCGGAATGGCCGATCACGTTC
>CAWFGZ010000022.1:0-75374 GCA_963815435.1 uncultured Alphaproteobacteria bacterium | reverse complement strand
TACCCGCAAAATTTCTCGATGCCGCACTTCTGACGCATATCTGCGCCATGGCCGCTCCGGTGGCCGAGCGGCGGCGACATTCACTCGGTCGTGACGTGAAAATGCCGCTTTTCCGCCTCGGTGAGCTCGCGCGGCAGGCGAGAGTGAGCGGTCTCGATCAGCTCCTTCTGGCTGTTGGACACCCAGGTCACCCGCACGGTCGTGTCGGCCGACCCGCTCACGATGCGTGCGCCATCCGGCGAAAACCGGGCGGAGACAACCCACCCGAGTGGCCGCGCAAAACCATTAGTTCCCGGCCGCTCGCCGCATCCCAGAGCCGCACCGTGCCATCGTGCCCGCCCGAGACGATCCGGTCGCCCTGCGGCGAGAACGCGACGCTCATGACCCAACCCTCATGGCCCTTGAAGGGCGCGGCCGCGGGCGTGCCGTCGAGCCGCCAGAGCCGCACCGTGCCATCGTCCCCGCCCGAGACGATCCGGTCGCCCTGCGGCGAGAACGCGACGCTCGAGACCCCACCCTCATGGCCCTTGAAGGGCGCGGCCGCGGGCGTGCCGTCGAGCTGCCAGAGCCGCACCGTGCCATCGTCCCCGCCCGAGACGATCCGGTCGCCCTGCGGCGAGAACGCGACGCTCCAGACCCAACCCTCATGGCCCTTGAAGGGCGCGGCCGCGGGCGTGCCGTCGAGCCGCCAGAGCCGCACCGTGCCATCAAACCCGCCCGAGACGATCCGGTCGCCCTGCGGCGAGAACGCGACGCTCTTGACACAACCCTCATGGCCCTTGAAGGGCGCGGCCGCGGGCGTGCCGTCGAGCCGCCAGAGCCGCACCGTGCCATCCTGCCCGCCCGAGACGATCCGGTCGCCCTGCGGCGAGAACGCGACGCTCCTGACCCAACCCTCATGGCCCTTGAAGGGCGCGGCCGCGGGCGTGCCGTCGAGCCGCCAGAGCCGCACCGTGCCATCCTGCCCGCCCGAGACGATCCGGTCGCCCTGCGGCGAGAACGCGACGCTCTAGACCGCACCCTCATGGCCCTTGAAGGGCGCGGCCGCGGGCGTGCCGTCGAGCCGCCAGAGCCGCACCGTGCCATCCAACCCGCCCGAGACGATCCGGTCGCCCTGCGGCGAGAACGCGACGCTCAGGACATAACCCTCATGGCCCTTGAAGGGCGCGGCCGCGGGCGTGCCGTCGAGCTGCCAGAGCCGCACCGTGCCATCCTGCCCGCCCGAGACGATCCGGTCGCCCTGCGGCGAGAACGCGACGCTCCAGACAGACACCCTCATGGCCCTTGAAGGGCGCGGCCGCGGGCGTGCCGTCGAGCTGCCAGAGCCGCACCGTGCCATCATGCCCGCCCGAGACGATCCGGTCGCCCTGGGGCGAGAACGCGACGCTCAGACCCCACCCTCATGGCCCTTGAAGGGCGCGGCCGCGGGCGTGCCGTCGAGCTGCCAGAGCCGCACCGTGCCATCCTCCCCGCCCGAGACGATCCGGTCGCCCTGCGGCGAGAACGCGACGCTCCTGACCAACCCTCATGGCCCTTGAAGGGCGCGGCCGCGGGCGTGCCGTCGAGCTGCCAGAGCCGCACCGTGCCATCCTGCCCGCCCGAGACGATCCGGTCGCCCTGGGGCGAGAACGCGACGCTCGAGACCCAACCCTCATGGCCCTTGAAGGGCGCGGCCGCGGGCGTGCCGTCGAGCCGCCAGAGCCGCACCGTGCCATCGTACCCGCCCGAGACGATCCGGTCGCCCTGGGGCGAGAACGCGACGCTACTGACCCCACCCTCATGGCCCTTGAAGGGCGCGGCCGCGGGCGTGCCGTCGAGCCGCCAGAGCCGCACCGTGCCATCCTGCCCGCCCGAGACGATCCGGTCGCCCTGGGGCGAGAACGCGACGCTAAGGACCCCACCCTCATGGCCGCGCAGGTCTTTCAGCTCGCGCTGGGCGCCCATGGCCTCGACCAGCGCACCCGCAGTCTCGCCGACCCAGGGCCGGGCGTCGGGCTGCGCTGGGTGTTCGGGGAGACCCGCAAGCGCCAGCTGCATCGCGGTGATCGGCAGGTCGTGCTGGAGCTCATCACGCGCCTGCACGGCGCGGTAGAGCAAATGCCAAGCTGCGCGTCGCCTCGCGCCGCTTGTGCCGCGGCCTCTGCGGTCGGCGACTTCGCGCCAGCGCTGTTTGCACATTTGAAGCGCTGTTTGGAGTTCTGCCTGGGCAAGGGTCGCCTTGTGCCAGCTCCAACCGGCCGCCAGGGCCGCGCCTAATGCGAGGAGGCCAAAGACACCGGCGGCGATCGCCATTTTCCTCGAGCGGCGGCGGCCAGTTTCGGCTTCTTTGGCGTGGGCTTCTGCTTCCACCGCCCTCTTGCGCTCTGCGTCCGCGCGCTGGGTCTGCTCCTCGGCGATCCGCTCTCGCGCCTCCGCAAGCTTAGCGGCGGCTGCGCGAGCCTCTTCAGCCCGGAGCGCGCGCGCTTCGGCTTCCCGGCGCCTGGCCTCTTCGAGGTCCTGCTTGCGTCTGGCGTCTTCCTCGGCCGCCTTGCGGCTGGTGCTCATCAGCCGCTGGACATCCTCCCAGCCGCCGTCGTAGCGCTTGGCCCACCCCGGCGAAGGCAGCGTCGTCAGCCAGGCATCTCGACCCTCGGTGGCCGTGGCCGAGAGGATCTCACCTCTCTGCGCCAGCATACGGAGCGTCTTCCAGATCAGGCCGTCTCGGAACTCGAGCTGGAGCCAGCCGTCCTTCTTGTCCGCGATCTTCTGCCAACAGCGGATCAGGGCCTCGTGGCTGATATCGATGAGGGTCTTCGATTCGATTGGCGTCGTGCCGTAGGGCGTCAGGAACGACACGCCCTCGGCCCGGAAGTGGTCGATGATCGGCTTGACGACTTCCTCACTGGCGCCGGCTGTCGCCATGAGCTCCGCCAGTTTCTGCGGGCGGCGGACCGCGTTGCCCTCGGCGTTGATGTCGGTCAGCGCCCGAAACAGATGCTCGACAATCTTCTTGCGCTCGGGATCGCGAGCAGCAGCCTCCATCACCTGATCGGCATGTTTGGACAGCAGGTCGGCGAGACTGCCGGCGCCCTGGTAGTCAATGAGGTCGAGGCGCCAGGCGGAGCCGGGCTGATGGCGGAAGGGCACCGCTGCGTCGGCCAGGCCATCGGGCTCCGAAGTCCCGGCGGCCGGGGCGCCGATCTTGTTTCGCCAGAGCAGCATCAGGCCGTGCTGGATCAGAGGCAGCTGGTCCTGGCCGCCACCGGCATCTGCGATCAGGCGCTCGGCCAGCTCGCAACTCACCTCGCCGTCGTAGAGCATCGCCGGCTCACGAATGGCTCGAAGCAACGCCGGCCGTTCCATCTGCGGCAACAGGTACTGGGTCCGGTTGACGGCCTCCGCCAGGCCCTTGAACCGGGCGCAGACGCCCAGAAACTCCGAGCGCATGGTGAGGATCGCGTAGATGCGAAGTGGCGGAAGGTCAGAATCGGGACGCCCTCGCCTCTCGGCCTCTTCAAGCAGCCCGACCACGACGTCGACGAACAGCCGGCCTCATCGGCGCTGGTCTCCTTGGCGAAGCGGAACAGCTCCTCGAACTGGTCGACCAGGATACAGACGCGATCAGCGGAATCGGTGCAGAGGAGCTGCTCGAGCTTGCCGGCGGCACCACGGCCTGCGTTCAGCGCCCGGCGGATCTCGCGCACCAGATCTTGTGGCGGTTTGCTCTCACGCAACCCGGCAAGCGCCTGTGCCAGGCCCCATAGCGGTGCTTCGCGGGGCAGCATGTCGCAGGTGCGCCAGGTCTGGCCGCCGCGCTCGTGCTGCTGCTCCAGTTGCACCAGCACGCCCGCCCGGATGAGCGAGCTCTTGCCGCAGCCGGAATCGCCATGCACGACCACGAGATTCTGATCCAAGAGGCGCGTGATGACGTCCTGGATCATCGGTTCGCGGCCGAAGAAGATCGGCCACTCGTGCCGTTCGAACGGCCGGAGCCCAGGATAGGGCGCGGACGGCAGCTCGACGTCGAAGAGGCCCGGGTCGAGCGCGGCCGCGACCGGTCACGCGACCAGCTCCAATTGCGCGCTGACTTCGAGGAGCCACGACCGAACCTGCATCGGCCAGTCATTGATGCTCGAGTTGATCCAGCCCATGCGCAAGTTTCGGGCGTTCCTCAGCCGGCGGGGGGTCCGTAGCGGCTCACCCTCTACATTGAGCACCGCGCAAGGCAGAAAGGGCTTGCGGGCTATCGCCAGATTGCGAAAGTTTCTGCCGATGACGATGATGTCGGTGTCGATCGCCGGACCGTCCTCGGTCCCCAGAAGGAGCACGCCGTCACTTTTTACAAGCTGGGCCTGATATTCGGGGTCGAGACCGCCATCGGCCGCCAGAGGGACCGGCTTGTCGGGAACCACGAAGAAACCGGCGTCCTGCAGGCGGTCACATACCTGATCCCAGGCGGTCGCTGCCTGTGGCCGACCATGCAGGAACAGGACCTGTCCGTTGCCGGCGGCATACCGCTTGGCCTGCTCTTCCTGGCGCCGGCGTTCATCCAGGTTGGCTTTGATTGCGCGCAGGCGCTGCATGAAATCCCCGGCAAGGTCGATGAGCAGCTTGTTGTATTGGTTGAGGTCGTCGGTCGAGCCACGCCAGGTGAAGGGCCGCGCCTTGTCGGGATGTTTGTTCGGGTCGTAGCAATCATAACCAACAGCGGCTGGAAGCTCCTTCGGCCAGGGCTTCTCGGCGGTCGGCCGGGCCCGACAGATGAAGATGCGGCCGCCGGCTCCTAGGGTGTCCGGATGATTTTTCTTGCACCACCACTCGCGCTCCTGGCGGACCAATCGGAGCGCAGTTAGTGCGGCGTCATGAGAATGGTGAGTAGCGCCGACGCATGCACTCGCTCTTTGAGATGCTGGGCAGATCGGCAGTCCGATCGACGCTCTCGTCGGATCGATCGCTCTGGTCAAGGAAAACGGAGATCGCTTCGAACTCGGTCGTACCCGCCAATTCACCGCGAAGGTTCTCGGCAAACTTCTGCGACCAGAGCTTCAGATCGGCGTCGTGCTGACCGGCGAACGCGCCGTGGCTATAGCTGACGAACAGGTCGTGCTTGAATGGTTCGCCGAGGAAACACATGGCCATGCCTGAACGCTCTGGATTTCGCGTCGTCTATTGGCGGAGATGCTAGTAGCGCGTCGAGTACCTGTCCAGCATCCGCATTCAACCACCGGGGCATGGTCAATCCGGCGTCGGGGAAGCCCGGAGGGGTCGGTCGGATTGAGCCCGCGCGTTAACCGGGCGTTAAGGATTGGGCGTTAACCAGGTCTTCGGCTGGTCCATGCGACCGTGGGAATCCGTGCCCGGGTCGGGTCGGGCCGGCATGAAGGGGCCGACCGCTAGCCGGTCGGGATGGTGATCACGGGCAGCTGCGGCTGGCCGGTCTTCTCGACCACGTTCAGGATCAGCATCAGGCCGGTGAAGACGCGCTTCGACGCGTAGTCGGTGTCGTCGACCCAGTACCAGGTGCCCTGATACTCGACCGCGGCGAAGGTGCTCTCGGGCGAGAGGACCTGATGCTTGACGGCGAGCTGCGGGATCAGGCCGACTCGGTGCCAGACGGGTCGGATAGGTCCGCCCGGCGACGATGTCGCCGTCGGGGACTTCGATGCGCGCGGCGAGGCTGCTCAGAATGTCGAACAGCGAGCGCGTATAGACCTTGATCTCCTGGCGCGCGCCCTCGCCGAAGCCGAACGCGATGTGAAAGCTGCGCCCCGCGGGGTCGAGGCCCAGGAGCTCGATCAGCCGCCGGACGCGGGACTCGAGCGGCGCCTTCGGGCCGGCGTTGATCAGCAGCTCGGCCGTCTGGACGCCCTCTTTGGTCGCGAAGCCGAAGCCCACCTCGCCGTCGCGCCGCAGGACATCGAGCAGGCCCAGCACCTCGGAAAAGCCGGGGTCGGCCGGGGTCGCGCCGCGCGGCATTGGCCGACCAGTTGCGCAGGCCGTTGATCGACTGCACCCCGAGGCCGAGCATGGTGTCGGGCGGTCGCGCCGGCGGCGACCATGGCGAACAGCTCGCTCGGCGGGATCGGGGTCAGCATGACCCGGGCGAAATCCTCGCCGGCGACGGGCGTGTAGGTCACGGTCGGGTTCTCGCTGAACGAGCCGCTCACGCCCAGATTGACGTCGTTGGCGAAGTTGAAGGTCTGCTGCTGGAAGGCGGTGCCGACCGTGGCCGAGGTATTAAGGCTGTAGCCCGCGACCAGCTGGCTCACCGAGACCAGGCCCGGCGTGTCGGCGTAGCGCAGCTTGACGATGTTGAGCAGCGTCTCGCGCTTGGCCGCGTCGATGATCGCCTCGGCGAAGTCGACCCGGTCGCGCCGGATCGTGGCCGGACCGAGGCTGGTGCAGCCGGACAGCCCCAGCAGAGCGATGGACAGGGCCCCGAGCAGAGCGATTGACAAGGCGATGCGCAGCCCTCGCATGATCGCGACCTCTTCTTCCTTTTCTTCGACATCAAATCCGAGGCTGTGAACCCGGACCCGGCTGATCTCCTAATGCCGCCGGAGTGCGCGCTGCGGCGCGCCGTGCGCGCCGGGCCCGTCCGGTGTCAGCCGACCGGGACTAGCTGGCGAAACGCGGTCAAGGTTCGGCCGAGGCGAGCCGATCCTCTAGCGCGTCGCCGGCCGAGGCCGAGCGCGGCCGCGGCGGCGAAGGCGGCGAGTGCCAGCGAGGCGATGACGTTCCAGCTGGCGAGCGACAGGCCGAGCAACGGTGAAGCGGACCTGATCGCAGGCGGGCGGCGCCTCGGCCAGCATCCGCTGCAACTCCTCGATGCTGCTCGCCTGGCCGCTCGCCGCGCAGCTCGCGGGGAGCGCGAACCAGCCCTGCTCGACGCCGACGTGGTAGCCGGCGAGCGCGGCGCTGCCCAGGAGCACCAGGCAGGCGAGCCCGAGCACCGCCCGCGGCCGCCAGCGCCAGCCGATCAGGCCGAGCGCGATCAGCCCCGCGTAGGGCCAGCGCTCCAGGAGGCAGAGATGGCAGGGCTGCGGCGCCGCCCAGATACTGGAGCGCGAAGGCCGCGAGCAGGACCGCGCCGCTGGCCAGCGCCAGCAGCAGGCAGGCGGTCGGTGGTGCCAGCGCGCGGTTCAACCACATCGCTCCAACCTAGCGCGCCCGGCGCCGGCCGTCCCACCCCTGCGGCGCTTTGGCCCATCGCCGGCTTCCGGTTCGGCCCGCCACCGCCGGTGGCCTCAGAGCAGCTTCAGGACCAGAAAGCCGCCGAGCAGGAGGACGAAGAACAGCGCGGTCAGCCAGCCGAGATTGCGCTCGATGAAGCTGCCGGATCGGCTCGCCGAACCACCAGAGCAGCGCCGCGACCGCGAAGAACCGGCCGCCCCGCGCGAGCACCGAGGCGATCATGAAGGTCGCGAGGTTCAGCCCGGTGACGCCGCTTGCGATGGTGATCACCTTGTAGGGGAAGGGCGTCAGCCCGGCGCCGAACACGATCCACGCACCCCAGTCGTTGTACCAGGTCTGGAACTCGGCGAACTGGCTGGCATAGCCGTAGAAGTCGAGGATCGGCCGCCCGATCGCCTCGAACAGCAGCGCCCCGATCGCATAGCCGAGCATGCCGCCCGCGACCGAGCTCACCGTGCAGAGGGTGGCGATCAGCCAGGCGCGGCCGGGCGCCGCCAGCACCATCGGGATCAACAGGACGTCGGGCGGGATCGGGAAGACCGAGCTCTCGACGAAGGCGATCAGCGCCAGCATCCAGAGCGCATAGGGCTTCTCCGCCTGCGCCATGGCCCAGTCGTAGAGGCCGCGCAGCCAGCCGACCCGCGCCGCGACCGGCTCGGCCGGCCAGCGCGGGACGCCGCCCGCGCGCGTTTCGCCCGTCTCGTTCAGCTTCGATCTCCTTCAGGACGCACCGCCCCGCGCGCGGTCGCCACGCTCTAGCCGATGCCAGGCGACGGCACAAGGCCGCTGGCGCCGGCGGGCGCTGAGCGGCGCGCGGGCGAGCGCGCCTTGCTAACCGGTCCTTAACCACGCTCGGCGACAAAGCCTGCGGGTCGGCGCAGCGGGGAGTGGTGCCTGATGATCGGCGGGTTCGGGCTGGTGGCGATCGTGATCGTCGGACTGGCGCTGGTGACGGTGTTCACGGGCGTCAAGGTCGTGCCCCAGGGCCGCGAGTACACGGTCGAGCGCTTCGGCCGCTACATGCGCACCCTGCAGCCGGGCCTGCACCTGATCACGCCGTTCGTCGAGAGCGTCGGCGCGCGACTGAACATGATGGAGCAGGTCCTGGACGTGCCCTCGCAGGAGGTGATCACCAAGGACAACGCCATGGTCACGGTCGACGGCATCGTCTTCTACCAGATGCTGGACGCGGCCAAGGCGGCCTACGAGGTGAGCGGTCTGGAGATCGCGATCCTGAACCTGACCATGACCAACCTGCGCACCGTGATGGGCTCGATGGATCTGGACGAGCTGCTCTCGCAGCGCGACCGGATCAACGCCCAGCTGCTGCACACGGTCGACGACGCGACCACGCCCTGGGGCATCAAGGTGACCCGGATCGAGATCAAGGACATCGCGCCGCCGAACGATCTGGTCGACTCGATGGCGCGCCAGATGAAGGCCGAGCGCGACAAGCGCGCCTCGATCCTCGAGGCCGAGGGCCTGCGCCAGGCGGCGATCCTGCGCGCCGAGGGCGAGAAGCAGGCGGCGATCCTCGAGGCCGAGGGCCGCAAGGAGGCCGCGTTTCGCGACGCCGAGGCGCGCGAGCGCCAGGCCGAGGCCGAGGCCAAGGCGACCGCCATGCTGTCCCAGGCGCTCGCCCGCGGCGATCGCCAGGCGATCAACTATTTCGTCGCCCAGAAATACGTCGAGGCGTTCGGCAAGTTCGCCACCGCGCCGAACCAGAAGGTCGTGTTCCTGCCGCTCGAGGCGACCTCGCTGCTCGGCACGCTCGGCGGCATCGGCGAGATCGCGCGCGAGGCGCTCGGCCGCCCGAACGGCGCCGCCAACGGCGGGGCGCACCCCTGATGCTGGCGCTCGAGCCGATCCAGTTCTGGCACTGGTGGGCGCTCGGCGGCCTCCTGATGATCGTCGAGGCGCTCGCGCCGGGCTTCATGTTTCTCTGGCTCGGCGTCGCGGCCGCTCTGGTCGGGCTCCTGCTGCTGGTCTGGCCGGGGCTCGAGTTCGCCTCCCAACTCCTCGCCTTCGCCGTCCTGTCGGTGGCCAGCGTCGTCGTCTGGCGCCGGGTCCAGAAGGCTGCGGCCGGCAGCGAGCGATCAGCCCGCCCTCAACCGGCGCGGCGCCGCAGTACCTCGGCCAGCGCTCGGCCCTGATCACGCCGATCGTGAACGGCCACGGCCGGATCGGGCTCGCCGACGGCAGCTGGGCGGTGACCGGCCCCGATCTGCCCGCCGGCGCGACCGTCGAGATCACCGGGGTCGAAGGCACCGTGCTGCGGGTGGCGCCGGTGACCGCTGACATCGCCGGCTCGCCAAGCCCCAACCCGCCGGCGCCGGCGGGCGGGACCGCCGCCTGATCTGATCGCCCGCCCCGCCTCGCAGGTCGGCGCTTGATCGCCGAGTATTGCCAAGGCCGGCGGCGCTGCAACCTCAGAGCAACCAGATCCACGCGCTGAGCGCAAACGCCACCGCGAACACGACGGCGAACGCGAGCAGCATGTCCACCTTCATTGGTCCGGCTCCCGAGGGCGACCGCGGCGTGGACAGGCTTTCTCGACCGCTTGGATGGCTTGAAGCGTCCGGTTCATCGCCCGCCCTTCGGCTGGCGGCGGACCATGCCCGCGGTTGCAATCAGCGCCTGCGCCAGGTCCTCCGCCGAATCGACGTTCAGCAACAGTGTGCGCACCTTCCCCGGCCCGGCCGGCTCGAGAATCAGCGCGACCGCGCCCAACCGGCTGACTTCAACGCTGATCGTGCCGCCGCCGAGAGACGCGGCATGAGGATCGGGACTTACGAAGGGGATTTCACGCGCACCGGCTGCACTGGTCGAATCGTTCGTGAGCATGGCTCGCTCTCCTACCGGGCGGATGGCGGTTGACGCGCCCCCGGTAATGCTCCGCGCCGTTCCGTAGCCGTGCGTGGCCGAAACTCCCAGGTCGGTTCTGGCGCGTGCATCGCGGTAGGGGGCGTCGGCCTGGTCGCCGCATGGTCGGGCCGAAAGGCGTCCGGCCGGCAGCTCTCGGCCACCCCTTCGATCCGCTCGTCTCGAACCCGCGCGCCCGCCGACCACGCACGGCCCGCTGAACGGCTCCGGAACGCGCGAGCGCTCCTCTTGGTTCCGCAAACCCTGCCTGAATCTCGATGGTCGTCCGCCGGTGGCACCATTAAAGGCGACGCGCCATTGACCTCGAGGGCACTTTGCTGCGGGTGACGCCGGTCACCGCTGACGTCGCCGCCTCGTCGAGCCCCAACCAGCCGGCACCGGCGGGCGGGACCGCCATCTGATCTGATCGCCTGCCCCGCGCCACCCCGAGGCGGCGCTTGACCGCGCGATCGGCGCGCCTAAGATCCCGGGCGACAGCGCGCGCCCCTGTGGCGGAATTGGTAGACGCGGCAGACTCAAAATCTGTTGGCCGCAAGGCCGTGCTGGTTCGAGTCCGGCCGGGGGCACCACTACACCAGTGACCGAGCAAGACGGCGTGCCGGTGCTCTTGATCCGCCCGGACACCCGCGGCCTCAAGACGGCCGCCGCCAAGCGCACCATCCCCATTCACCCCCTGATCCGGCCGGCGTTCCTCGCCTACGCCAGCGGCATCGACCACGAGCGCCTGTTCCCCGAGCTGGCCAAGGATAGCCGCGGCCGGTTCTCAGACGGCTTCGCGAAGTGGTTCTCTCGGTACCTCGATCGCATTGGTGCGCGCGCTCCCCGGACCAGCTTTCACAGCTTCAGGCACGCATTTCGCGATGCCCTCCGGGATGCTCAGGTCTCAGACGAGATCGTTGACGCTCTCATGGGCTGGACCCGCCGGACCATGCGCGAGACATACGGCAGCGGTCCAAGGATCATGATGCTCGCCGAGGTGGTGCAGCGGGTCGAATACCCCGGCCTCGATCTGAGGCACCTGTACCACTTCTAGAATACACCAAGCTTCTTTTGGCTTTCCCAGAAACCGATCAGCCTGTCTAGCAGCTCATCCGCACTTGGGAGGACAAGCCCTGGGAGGTTGGCGCTCGGGTTGCGGTAGCGGTCTCACAACCCTAAGTCTAAGGCCCCAGCATCGCCAGCAAAGGAAATACGACGTGTCCGCAGTCACCGACGCCCCGTTCTCTCGACGGTTCGGATACCGGTCGGCTGAGCCCGAGATCACCATCCGCGAGGACGCGCCGAACTGGCTGCGGCTCGCGTTGGTTGAGATCGCGGGCGAACTCGGGCTGAGCGCAGCGCTCATGCGCAAGATCGCGTGCCGGACGCTTTTCGTCGCGCCAAACCCGGACAACTGGTCCGAGGGGAATGTCTGGGGCGAGGTGGTCGAACTGCTCAGCGGGTGCGAATGGTACAGCGTCTACGACATAGCCGAGGCCCTGTACGCGGCGCTAGAAGGGCGAGGCGGGCCGCCACCCTGGCGGAAGCGCACGGGCGGCGACGGGAAGCCGGCGGCACAGTACCAGCATCGGCTGAACCAGGCGTTCCGGGATGGTGGCATCGGGTGGCAGATGCAAAACGGCAAGATCATGTTCAGGGGCTCTGAGCCGTTCGAGGCGGTGACCCGGCAGGCGTCGGACACGCTGGAAGAGCACGGCAGGCCGACCGCCGCCCGCGAGATCCACGAGGCCCTGGGAGACCTGTCTCGCCGGCCGAAGCCTGACGTTTCCGGCTCCATCCAGCACGCGATGGCGGCGCTAGAGTGCGTGATGCGCGACCTGTCGGGGGAGAGCAGCGCGACGCTGGGGGACCTGTTGAAGCGGCACGGCCAGGCGCTCGGGATCGTCCCTCCCCTCGACCAAGCCCTGAGCAAGCTCTGGGGCTACGCGTCCGAGCGGGGCCGGCACCTCCGGGAGGGGCGCGAGCTCGGCTTCGAGGAAGCGGAACTGGTGGTCAGCGTTGCCGCCGGCGCCAGCGTGTACCTCTCGAAGGTGGCCAGCCTCCGACCGCCTGGTGGGTCGAGCGCGTGAGCAAGCTTGGCCAACTTCCGCCTCTTGGTACCACTGGTCGAGATCGGGCCGTGGCGGTGGCTCGCCGACGAGCCAGCTGTTGCTGAGATCTGCGCCGCTGAGGTCCCGCCACCACAAAGCTGGTTCCTCAATCCTCCAAGCATTCCAGATTTGCACGCCCTGCCTAAGCATGGCGAGGTACTCAGCATTCGCCACTAGCCTCTTCTATACCTAGCTCTTGCCGATTTCATTCAACACTCGCACATAGGCGAGGCGTGATCAACCGCAGGTGACGCACGGTTGGGGTGCGGCGGACCGCCGCACAAGGAGGGGTCACGCTGGGTGGAACTGTATGTGTCTGCAAGATGTCTGTGGCCCCTAGAGGCTTACGGGCTTGTAGTGCTTGGGCTAATTCTCTACGAGGGAGGTTGAGGGCTAGGGGATAGATGTCCAGTCAAGGGGACGTTGATAAAATGCTTGGTCTGTTCAAGAAGCCTATTGAAAGAAGGGAAGTGATCAAAGACATAATTGGGGACATTCTCAACAACCTCGTGGATCAAATCAATGAACGGCTGGGACCAGGGCAGATGTCCGCCAAGGCAACCCGCGAAACCATGGCTTTCATTTACATGATCGGTATCTTTGGCATCCAAGCAAGTCGACTAAATAGCACCGGGAAACATCTATTCTCAGTGACCCTAACACACCAGTGGGCGAGAAAGCTGCCGCGGAATGGTGATAACGAAAATGTCTCTCAACAAGTTGGTTTTTTACACGAGCGTCTGAGAGAGTATAGGGCTATGCAAGGGCTCGACTGAGATTGTCCAGCGATTCATGCAATATCTCGGAATCGAAGCCCTGGACACGTCGCGTTCTTAGGTTCATCAGCAGTGACTATCGGTGCCTTCAACATCGTGCGCAATCTTATTAGGAGTACGCAAGCATTATGAATTTGTCTAGACTAAACGATAGCCAGCTTAGCGGGGCTGTTGCTCCCCGTGCCCGCCTGAGAAGCGACGGGGTCAGCTCCTATCGTGTGTCAGTCCATCGCAGATCTAGGTCCCCGGCCAACCGCAGGCTGCTATGCTGATCTCAGGTTGAGACGAAACGCCGCGGCGCCATAGCCAGGGCGGTAACGAGCTCGCCCCTTCGTCTTTCCATAACCGATCTTCCAGCACACCGCGTTGGCGCTCCAGTGTACGAAGCCGTTGAAACTAGGCCAGAAGGGGATTTCTGCGGTTTCCTGCCCCTCAGTTGATCACGCGGCGGACCGCCGCGCGAGGAGGGGAACTTCGATGCCAAGCGTGAACTCGGATCGAGCCGGCCGGCGAGGCCGATCTGATCAGCTGCAAGAAGGCGAAGCGCTCGCCGGCCTAGCTGAGCGCCCCGATCGGCCGTGGGATTGACCGTGAACGAGCCCTAGCTCTGCGCGGCCTGCTGCTCACCGTCCCGATTGCGCTCGGGAGCATGATCACCGGCAGCCTCGGACAGGCGCCCTCGCCGCCGCGAGTGATCATCGGCATCGCCGGCAGGTGGATGGTGGCCCGATGGCTCCGCCTCAGGTGGGCACGATTAGCGCCGAAGTTGCGTAGCCGGGCGCTCTATGCAGGGCCGAATAGGTAGGCAATTCGGGCGCATTCCGGTGTGACACACCGTCGAGTACCCGCCCAGCCGACCCGGTTCAGTTTACACTTCTAGTTGGTGCTCGGCCGCAGCTCGACGATCTGCTGCCGGATCTCTGGCGTGATCTTGCCGGGAGACTTCCGGTTCGATTTCCGCAGCTTCGGAGCCTTCGGCTTGCGACCGAGGCCGACGCCATTGACCCGAAAGACCTTGTAGATGGTATCGGTCCCGACCCCGAAGCGCGTTGCGATCTCAGCGACGGACGCCTTGCCGCGCATGGCGAGGATGACCTTCTTCGCCGCCTTGGACAGCCCCGGTCGGGAGTTCTTCGCTTTGGAGGGGCCGAGAATGCGAGCAACCACGTGCTCGGGCACGTCCAGGCGCTCAGCAATCACCCGCCTGGAATACAGGTCTGCCATGTCTTTCACATGCTGGATCACGTCATCGGGTAGATCACAATTTCCGCGACGCCCTACGCGAAGCCGACGTGGCTCGGGATGCAGTGCTGGCACTCGGCGGCTGGTCTGCTGGCGGCACCGAGGAGATCTACGGCGGCGGTCTGCGGCCATCAACGCTCGCCCGCGCCATGGCGAGGATCCAGTATCCCGGACTGGATCTCTCCCATTTGCAGCCACAGTAGTTGCGATGCTGAGCGCTTCCCACATCCAAGCACACCACTGGCAGCTCGAGGGCGCCACTTTCCAGCCCGATCCGCTCGAGCGATGACGCCCGTCTCGCCAGCGTCTGCGCGATGGCCCCGGGACTCGCTCGGACAGATCCCGCGCCAGGTCACGCAACCGCGCTTATCGACGATGCACACTGAGGTCTTGGCTTGCGATACATCCAGTCCGGCAAACGTGGTCATGGCAGCTCTCCGGCTCGGTTGAACTCGATCGAGAGCTTGCCTCAGCCCGCCCGCCGTTACCCCATGTGCACTAGGTCTCGCCTGGACGTTTGCCTCAATGGCTGTCCGCCGGTCTACAGATAGCTGAGACACCGCCTTGCGCTTAATGAAGGAGCAAGGAGGTGGACATGGAGGCAAAGACGACACGGGGCGCGGGCCCGGCAGAGCGCGCCCATCACGCTGGCGAGGCCGGGCCAGCGGCGGCGGGAAGCGACTGGCGTGGCCGCCGGCGGATGTCGGCGAAGCGCAAGCAGAGCGCTGTCCTGAGGCTGCTGCGCGGCGAGGACCTGGAGCTGGTTTCGCGCGAACTCGGGGTCACCGCGGCGGAGCTGAGCGGCTGGCGTGAGGCGTTCCTTGCGGCGGGCGAGGCGTCGCTCAAGAGCCGTCCGAGCGATGCGCGTGACCATGAGATCGGGCGTCTCAAGGAGAAGGTCGGTGAGCTGACGATGACGACCGAGTTGCTCGAGGCGAAGATTGGGCGGATGGAGGGTGGCCGCCCTTTGGCCCGCCGGAGGTCGAGACGATGAGCGGTATGGTCTCGCCCTCCACGAACCGACCTTACGGCCTGCTGCGGGTGACCCGGGTCTGGGGCACGTCGCGGGCCGCAGTGTACCGCCATCGCCGCCCTGACGTCTCGCGCCCGCGGTGTCGGCCGGGTCCGGTCGGGCCGATGCCGGACGAAGCCCTGGTCGAGACGATCCGTAGCGTACTCGCCGCGAGCCCGTTCCATGGCGAGGGCTATCGCAAGCTCTGGGCGCGGCTGCGCTTCGCCGGCATTCGCACCTCCAAACGCCGCGTCCTGCGCCTGACCCGCGAGCATGGGCTGCAGGCCCCAGGGCGCGTCGGCCGGCCGCGCGGCCCCAAGGCCCACGGCGGCACGATCCGAACCGAACAGATCGACGTGATGTGGGGCACCGATCTCACGTCCACCATGACCGGCCAGGGCCAGGCCTCGATCTTCGTCACCGTCGACCATTGCTCGACTGAGTGTCTCGGCGTTCACGCGTCGCGCCGGGCCACCCGCTTCGAGGCGCTCGAGCCGATCCGGCAGAGCGTGCGCTCCTGCTTCGGCGCCTTCGCCGAGGACATCGCGAGCGGCCTCGAGCTGCGCCACGACCACGGCAGTCAGTTCGTCGCCGATGACTTCCAGGCCGAACTCGCCTTCCTCGGCATCGTGAGCTCGCCCGCCTTTGTACGCGAGCCCGAGGGCAACGGCTGCGTCGAGCGCTTCATCCGGACGCTGAAGGAGAACCTGCTGTGGGTCCGCCGTTTCGCCACCATCAAGGAGCTGCGTCAGGCCCTCCACGCCTTCAAGGACACCTACAACCGGACCTGGATCGTCGAGCGACACGGCTATCGAACCCCAGCCCAGATCCGCGCCGAGCACCTCGGCACCCTCACTACCGCGGCATAAACATCAACGCGGTGTCTCAAAACCGTAGACCGCTACAGCTGATACCAAGCCCAGCGTGGCAACCGGGGGGGAAGGATGTAGGCTAGGCATGGCAGTTCCCGATTTTCAGAGCCTGATGCTGCCGGTGCTGTGTGCCACGGCCGAGGAAACCTCCTCAGCGGATCTGCGCAGTCGTGTAGCCTCCGAACTGCGACTGACCGATGCCGATCTTGCGGAGATGCTGCCAAGTGGCCGTCAGACGACTTTTACCAATCGGACGGCATGGGCGAACGTATTCCTGCAACGGGCCGGTCTGATCGAAAGGCTGAGCAGAGGCGTCTATCGGATCACCGACGAAGGTCGGAAAGTGCTGGCAGAGAGGCCCGAGCGTATCGACTTGCGCTTGCTCAAGCGCTATCCGAGCTACGTCGAGTGGCGCCAACGCAGCGCTTCCGGCCGCGCCATTGCAGGCGGGGCCGCGAACGAGGAGCCGCCCGCGATCTTCAACGCCGCGGATGGCACCTGGAACCAGCGCGCGGGCGTCGAGGAACGGGTCCGCAAGACGCTGGAATTGCCAATTCCCAATGAGACGATACGCCGCGAGGCGCTGCGTTTTCTGGCGTCGGCCATCGAGATCGCGGATGAGGGGCGTAGCAACGCCTGGTACGTACGCGAGACCGGGCGCGGGCTTCGGCTCATGACGGGCCGTCTGTTCGCATGCGAGGTCGCGCCGTCGAAGATACGGGTCAGTGTGATTGGACCTGTCGGTGAGGATGTCCGCGGGGCCCTCGGAGCTGAGGCCGAGAGCGACTGGGAGTTCAAGAAGGTTCTCGGAGGCCTGCTCCTCACGTTTCCCGTGGAGCAGGCGGCGGAAGCTCTTACCTCGCTCAAGCAGGGGTTCACCAGCTTTGTTGACCTGGCAATGGCGCGCGTGAGGCATCCGGTGAGCCTCGAAGATCACGTGCCTGAAGCGGTCGCCTACATAGCCAGCGTCGTATGCCGCGAGTTACCGCAGCCCGTGGCCGAAGCGCAAGACTCCGAACAGCTCGACGGTCCGTCGGACGAGGACGATGCGAGCGCTTCACATGAGCCACGGGTTCGCGGGCGGGCGCCGATCTTCGAGCACGGTCAGCGCTCCATTGCTTCGCTGATGAGCGACATCGAGCGGGAGGTGATTGCCCTGCCCGATCTGCAGCGGCCCTTCGTTTGGGAAGACACAGGGGCGCAGAAACTCCTCGACTCGCTCTTCGTGGGTTTCCCGGTCGGGACGCTCGTCTTCTGGCACACGTCCGACGACAAGGACGCTCGTGCTCTGGGAGCGGAAAGACCAGGCCTGCGAGCCACGACCCTAGTCATCGATGGCCAGCAGCGCCTCACGGCGCTCTACGCCGTGATGCGCGGTGCAGTCGTCGTCGGCAAAGACGGTGTAACGCGAAAGATCACGATCGCGTTCCGGCCGCGCGACGGGCGATTCGAGGTTGCCAACGCGGCGATTCGCAACGATCCGGAGTTCCTGCCTAACGTGACTGAGCTCTGGGATGGGCGGCGTCTCACGACACAGATCCGCCGAGATCTCATCAATGCGCTCCGGGACAAGGGTCGCGCGGTCGATGACAAGTACGAGGACGCCGTGGATCGCAATCTCGATCGTGCGCATGCGATCATCGACTACCGGTTTCCTACGGTCGACATTCGCAAGACCGCGACAACGCAGGATGAGGAGATCACAGACGAGGACGTCGCCGAAATTTTTGTCCGTATTAACAACCAGGGAACGAAACTCGGGCAAGCCGACTTTGTTCTAACGCTACTTTCTGTGTTTCATGGCGGGTTGCGCGACCGGATCGAGGTGCGCGCGCGGGAAATGTCCCAGGGGACCGTCGTCGGGATCGACACACAACAACTTCTGCGGGCCGTTTGCGGCGTCGCGTTTGGTCGTGCGCGAATGTCGGCCATCTATCGTTATCTTCGCGGCGTCGATCCAACGACGGGCGAAGCGGATGCCACTGAGCGCATGAAGCGCCTGGACCAACTCGACGACGCAGCGAAGCAGTGCATGGAGAACACGCCGTGGCGCGACTACTTGCTTCGTGTGCAGCATGCTGGGTTTGTCAGCCAAGCGCTCGTCGCCTCTAAGAACGCAGTCGTAAACGGTTATGCCTTTTACATCCGCGGTCGGAAAGCTGGTCTCCCGAAGAGCAAGCTCGACGAAATGATTGCGCGCTGGGTGTTCGGGACGTTGCTTACGGCACGCTACTCGGGGGCGTCGGAAACCATCTTTGAGCAGGACCTGGCACGGGTTGCCAGGCTGGAACCGGACGACGCCGACGGTTTCATACGCGCGCTCGACGACGCGATGGGTGAGACCTTCACGGGCGACTATTGGACCCAGTCGCTAGTCTCGGCGCTGGCGACGGAGAAGGCACGAGCTCCCGCTGCACTTGCATTCCGGGCCGCCCAGGTCGTTCTCGGAACGCGCGCGCTTTTCTCGGATCAGTTTCTTCGAGACCTGCTCGTCCCGCCCGCAGATGCTGCGCGCGTGGCCAGCGAAGCCCACCATCTATTTCCGACAGCATGGCTCCGTTCGCGCGGAATCCAGGATCGTCGCTTTGTCAACCAGGTCGCTACTATAAAACCCCATCGCGCTTGTCACTTCGGGCACATCGGGCGGCGCTTGGAGTGGGTGCCAGCGGATGTCGGTAAGACCCGCACGGCGAAGGCGCATTTCGTGGACCTCGCGGCTCCACTTCCAAATATCGACGCGTTCCTCACCGATGATCAATTCGCAATGGGATCCTCTGACGCCGGCATAGTCGAAACCACAACGCCCCATCAATTGCGGCTCGCTGCGACGAAAATCGTAATCGGGGCTCAGTGTGTAGGTCACGAAGCGGCCGCCGGGCTTGAGGTTGCGTGCGACCAAGCGAGCCATCCGCTCCAGATCGTCCTCGGTCGGCGCGTAGTGGAACAGGTACATTGCGGTCACGACGTCGACCGGGGGATCGAGTTGGAACTCGGCATCCCTGGCGTCGAGCACGATGTAGCGTAGGTTCTGCCAGGTTGGCAGCGGCGGGCTCTGCTGGGCGGCATGCTCTGGAGAGTTCTGGTTGGTGGCACGCCGCACCATCTCCGGAGAGATGTCAGCACCCAAGACCGAAGCGGCGCCACGTTTCATCAGCATGCGCGAGGTGCGCCCCTCGCCAGAGGCGAGATCGAGAACGTGAAGTTCCCGAACCGATCCCAGCACTTTGAAGAAGGTATAGGTCTCGATCACGCCGTAAGGACTTGCAGTCGCGCTCCAGTGCTGATAGGTCTCCGCAAACTCGTCGTACTCGGGCACGGACACGCCTCCCTTTCCCGAAGATTTTCGGATGGCATCTGTCGAGTGACGACGGTACGCTTCTTCGGCGCGAAGCCAACTACCTTTGGTCAGCTTCGGGTCAGGCACTGCGTCCGGGCCAGCCGCCCGCTCAGCGCCCCATAGCGCCTGCCAAGTCACCGCTCGATGGTCACGGCTCTCCTTCAGCCGCGCCAGAGCCTCATCCTGCATCGGCCGCGCCACCACTCACGCCGTGGCAACTCGACACCACCGTCCTCCCCACCGGCCTCGAATCCCCATAGCGCCGCCTCCATCGAGGCTGCCCCATCCCCGCGATTTCGTGCCTTGGCGCTTGTCGGACGCCTGCCGTCCCCGCCCGCCAACACCCGCATCGCCGCTCGGGCGTCCAACAAACCTGCACACGAGCGGTCATCGGGCAAGGTTGACACCGGCGGCGACTACGGCCCGCATACGATCTATCAATCAGCGCAATCGCATCATGCTATGGCCTGTCGCTGTTGAAGATGGACACGGTGACCTTCCATGTGCCGTCCGCCTGGCGTCTCAAAATATTGATGAACTTGCCCTGCTCGGGTGGGTTCGTGCCTGTAATGGCGAACGTTCCTACCTGATAGGCCAAGTCACCCTCGACACCGTATTCCACCAGTTTATTGCTGTGTGTGCCGCCGCTGGTTTTGTCCATCCGAGATTGGTAGATTTCTTCAAATGCCCTTTTGCCACGAGTTATGGGTAGGTCAGGTGCTAGCAAGATAACATCTTCAGTAAAGAATGCGGCACACCCCGCAGCATCACCTTGGTTAAAAGCCTTGTTATAGGCAGCGTCAAAGTCTTCCAGTATCTTTTTCATATCCATGGTTTTCTCCTTTCAGTCGTAGTTGCTGACAAACCGGTCCGTGATGGCAAATATGCCTACCTGGTAGGCCATGTCACCCTCACCACCGTACTCCACCACACACGCCCAGGTCATGGAACACAAGCTCGGTGTCTAGGTCCAGGCCGTGTATAATGCCCTTCCCCGCAGGCCAGGTCGAGAACGGCCCTACCCTCGAGCTTGCCGATGAGTCGGAACAGGCTGAAGCTTTCGACGAAATCGCGAAAGGGGAGCAATTTCGAATCCCGGTATTCGTGGGCGATCTCATCGTATTCGTGAGCGATTTCGCTATAGGTCCGGCGCACCATCTTCAGCCTCCATCAAACGCCACCGAGGTGGGCGAGCTTGGGTCAAGACCCAGCCTCGCGCAAGGGCGTTGGCGGCGGGTCAGCGTCGGCTCCGGGTCAACTCCCACCCTTGCGGCGAGCGGACCGTCGCGTCCGCTACTGAGGGTGAAGCCGCCGAAAAGCCGGTACGCGGACGCACGCGGCTCTAACGGCTGGACTCCGGCTGACAGCGGACGTCCCGGGCACCCGGGCGGGACGGCGGCGTGTAGCCAGCAGGCGCGCCAACTTGACAGACGGTGACGCTGTGTGGTCGCGTCAGTTCCCTCTCGACTCCGCTAGGCTACATGCTCTGCGGAGACGCGCTCGGCCGCCCATTTCTTCAAGGTTGCACGATCGACTTTGCCAGTGGCGTTGATCGGCATTTTGTCCAGCACGATAACTACCTCGGGCGCTTTGTAGCCGACCCTTTCGCGTGCGCAACGGATACGGAGCGCGGCCAGGGGAGACGTGGAAGGCTGAACAACGTGAAGGCTCGCAGGGCTCGTCACTCCGAAGCGGCCAAAGAGGCTGACAGGCCGCAGCCAAAAGGCGACGTGGGACGGACCGTCGGATCTAGCTCTGCCGGCGGCAGCACCCGGATGTCCCACCGGGCTATTGAGCCCAGCCTCCCCACGACGCATCTCGATCTCGATCAACTGGGTAAGCCCCACGGCCCCCGCTCCGCAAGGGCGGTATCCCGACCGCGAGGAAGGGGGACGGGCCAGGGGGTAGAGGCCGGCCAGACGTAGCTCGGCTCCTGGCCAACTTCACGGCGGCGTCATCCGGCCCATGCTACGCCGCCTTCTTATTGCTTTTCTTGTTCTTTTTGCTTCTCTTTGTTTCTTTGCTGCCACGGTTATTGTCTGCTTGATTTTGGCGCGCACCTTTTTCCACGATTTGGTGGTACTTCTTCTTGATTTCGTTAATATCAACCGTCGGTTCTGGAAATCGCATATTCAGCGACTCCATGTATTCGCACATGATTCTTGAGACGGCAAGATTGCGAAACCATTTGTGGTTCGCAGGAATGACGAACCATGGGGCATGTTTGGTGCTGCACTTGCTGAGCGCTGCCTCGAACGCTTCGGTATAGGCGCCCCAGAACGATCGCTCGGCGTAGTCGCCGTCACTGATCTTCCAGTGACGAGCGGGATCGTCGATCCGCTCCTTGAAGCGTCGCAGCTCCTCATCGGGATCGATGTGCAGATAGAACTTGAGGATGTGGGTGCCGTTGTCGTGCAGCATCTTTTCGAAGGCGTTGATGTGCTCGTAGCGTCCGGCCCAGACGTTCTTCGGCACCAGGTTGTGCACGCGCACCACAAGCACATCCTCGTAGTGCGAGCGATTGAAGATTGCGACTTGACCCTTGGCGGGTGTGGCCTTGTGGTAGCGCCAGAGGAAGTCATGGGCGGCCTCCTCTTTGGAGGGCACCTTGAAACCAGTCACCGTGCAACCTTGAGGATTTATCGCCCCAAGCACATGATTGATGGTACCGTCTTTGCCGGCGGCATCGCGTCCCTGCAGGCATATCAAGAGTGAGCGCTGGTCCTCGGCGTACATCAGATACTGCAGGTCGCGCAGCTTTCTGGCGTAGACTTCGATCTCCGGCAGGGCGTGCTCGGGACTCTCGTGTTTGCCCTTGAAGCTCGGGTCGACCTTGGCGAGATCGATTTTGCTGCCAGGCTCAACGTGAAATCTTCTGATATACTCCATCGAGATCACCGCTCCTTTTTAGCGTTGACGTGCTAGTCAGCCGGCAGGCTTGCCGAAGCATTCTACTGGGGTACGCCGGCTCGGACAGCGCCGGCTGCCGTCATCAGCGCGTGGCCAGACGGCCGGCCCCGCAGAAACCGTGCATGACATTCGGGGATGCCCCTCCTCACCCGGGGCGACCCTGCGCAAGATCGCCAGCTTCACCTGGTCGAGCGACTTCCAGCAATCGGCGTGGATCTTGGCCGTGGAGGTGAGCACACCGTCAAGATCGAAAAGCACGGCATCGAAGGGCAAGAGCGCTGTGTGCGAATCGGCCATGGCAGAGTCCCCCCATGTTACCCGGGATCTTGTCGGCGGTACCAACCGAGCTTCCCTGGATTTAACTCAAACTCAAGCCTGTCTTCTTGCCATAAGACGACAGCTGGGTACTCTTTGGGATTCCACCAGGTGCGACACGCCTTGGCATAACCGTTGCGCATCGCCGGAGGCTAAGGATCGCCGCTGACCGCCTCAAGGCAATTGGCTTGTCTTATGACTCGGCGGCCCATCGCAGCGAAGATGGGCCGCCGCAGTCCACCGCCGCGCCCGTGAGTTGGCCCTGATGGCGCCCGGGCGTGCCGAGCCACGTGCGCGCCGCGGCCACGCCGCGCTCACTCATGCTGTGTCCAGGAAAGGCTTGCGCGTCCGGACCCGGACCGGCTGGCCTGCGTTCCCGGGAACACAATCGTTCGCGTTGAGGCCGACCTCGATGAACTCGCGGATCACGCTTGTCCTGGTGATCCGGGTGCCGGGTCCGTCCGCTTGCCGGCGGTCTAGGACGCGACGATCCAGTTGCTCGACGAGGTGTGCCGGCAGCGGAATGGTGATCTGGGCGCGAGGCTGTAACGACATAGGGCCGCTCCGTTGAACTTCCGTATGACAACATATAACGTCCTGTATTCGGGAGGAACTGCTCGCCGCCATGACCACCTGCGAGAGCACCCTAAGCATTGCCCGGCGTTTCGGCGTCTCCGAAGCTGCCGTCCGGAGGCACCGGAAGACCATGCGTGCCGACCTGAAACCGGTTTCACCTCAGGATCAGTCTGCCGAAACCCCCGCTCCGGCCGCCCTCACGCGTAGGGCTGTCATGGAAATCACCCCCTCCCCTCCTACCTCGGATGATGCCTTGTTCGACGTGCGCTCGCTGGCCTATCCATGGGCACCGGGCGAACAGCGTCCGGACCAAAAGCACGCCGTCAGGCTTCGGAACGTCCAGCGGTACAGTGCCGGCGGCATCGCCGATGTCAAGACCGAGGCCCTCGCGTTGGTGGTCGATTGGCTTGGAATGCAGGCCCGTGTCTCGCCGTCCAGCTTCGCCCGGATGGTCGATGTGCCGGTTTCGGTCGTCATGCAGTGGCAAGAGATCGCCCGCGGCGGCCAGCGGCACAGCCTGCTCCACACCGATCCAACCGACCGCGTAGCCGGAGACGTGGCCGAGTACGACAAGGAGATCGCGCGCGTCAACATGCTCCTGTCCGATCCCTCGCTGAAAGACAAGGGACGCGTCACGCTCGGGCTGCTCACCCAGAAGACCAAGCTCATGAATGACCGGGCGAAGCTACTCGACCGGCATGGCTTGAGCCAGTTGAAGGTCGCTCCGCCTGAGGACGATGCCACGCGTCAAGCCCGCCTGCTACGCGAGGACATTGATGCGCTGGTCACCAAGGTCATAGAGGGTAACGAGATCCTGGAAAAGACCGGCTTCTTCGAATTTCCCGCCGACGAAAGGACCCCTGAGCAACGGTATCAGGATCAGGTCCAATGTCGTCTCGACTGCATGAAGCGCTATCCCGAGTGGGGTCCGCTCCCGGAAGTCGATCCGGAAGACATCTGCGCGTGGAGCCCCGGCGTTCAGGCCGCTCGACGCGCGACCGCTCGCCAGCGCGCAGACGGCTTCACCGGTTCATACAACCGGCCGGGCGACGAGGACCCCATTCCCGGCTGGCCGATCATGCCGAAGGTCACCAAGCTCGGGCCGGTCATCGAGCACCTGCGAGCGCTGCGGGCGGCGGAAAATCCCGAGCCTGAGCCCGAGGAACCAGACGAGGCCGCTTGATCGGCCCCGCCCGGTTCTGCTACACTTTTTCTCGCACCAGGAAGGTGTGCAACAGCAGGAAACTGGCGGAAACGCTAGGGTTCAGGTGTGCGTCCGGGCTCTCCGGCCGGGGCACCATCCTTCACCTTCCTAACCGTCGTTGCCAAGGAGCTTTACCAATGCCGTCAGGGCTTGGTCATTCAGCCCTGCGGCGACACCCTTGTGGGCGAGGTCGCTGAACAGCTGCGGCAGATCCGCTCGAGCGCCGAGCGCCTTGAACGTGCTAAGCGCATCATCGAGCGCTGCCGCATAGGTCGTCATAGTCGCTGGTGGATTGTCGAAGTTACCGGTGGCAACGGTATCAGCGGAGTACTTGTGATAGCTGGGCAGCATACCTAGCGACACGGGCACCTGACCAGCAAAAGTGGCGAGCGGTATCCCGGCCTTCTTGCAGACCAGTCCGCCATAGATCATACCGAACTTGAAACCCTGGCGCGTCGTGAACAGCGCGGCGAAGAGCGCGGCCGCCATACCGGCTTCCGCGCCTACTCGGGTCGAACTACCGCCAAGGGTCTTGATGAGGGGCTTCCAAGTCTCCCAGACATTCGTCGCGCCGACTGTGGTCAGTACGGTCTCTGCCTTGCCAACCGCGGTGGGATAGGCGTTTATGATGCCGATCAGCCAGTCAGCGCCGTTATCTGACAATAGCCCGGCGAGCGCCTGAGCCTCGGTCGCCCCGCCGGTACTGAGCTCGATGATCGTCTTGCCTCGGAGGGAGGGAGCAAATTCGTCGAGGAGCGCGATGGTCTGGTCGTGCGAGGCGATGCAGGTGATCGTGGCCGGGCTCGCGGCAACGGCTTCTGCTGCCGAATTCGCCAGCGTTGCGCCGGCGGACACCAGCGGTTCGGCCTTTTTCCCAGTACGGTTCCAGACCGTAACCGCATAGCCGTTTCGCAGAAGCGTGTGCGCCAGAGCACTGCCCATGGCGCCAAGGCCGATTACTGATACACTGGACATCTCCGACCTCCCTATCCACGAGTATTGTTCGTCTGCGCTGACTGCATAGGTGGCAGCAGCATAGATGGCAGCAGCATAGGTGGACAGGTACAGATCTCCTATTTGAATTTCCTCGTTCACCGGACAAACCGGTCCGGGTCTTCCACCCTCACCTGACCGATGCCCGAGATCATCAACCTCACAAAGGCCCATGATTGATCCGCCTGACGCGTGGATGGATCGGGTCCCGATCTTCATGTGTCGCGCCATGTGTTGCGCCGACGCTAATGCTCGAACCGATGGAACGGCAACCAGCCCCTGCGCCCGTATGGCGCAGAATTCCTCGCTCGTTAACTCACGCGCTGGTTCATCGGTCCGCGTCTGAGTTCGCCAAGCACCTCCTCAGCCGCCCCTGTCGACCTGGATCGGGCGTTTTTCGACCGCATGGACGGATCACGCCCGAGTTGTGAAAGAGCTCACATCTCAAGGCCGGCCCGGCGTGATAGCCCGCAGGCGATGGGTAGCGGGAGCATGGGAGGAAATGATGGAACCTGTGGCGGGTTGGGGCATGGCGATCGTTCTGATCGCGGTTGCAGCGGCTCACATTGCTGAGGAAGCCGTGGCGGGTTTTCGCAGCTTCTTCAACACGCAGTGGTTCGCCGGTAACGAAAACTGCCCGGTTACGCCCTTTAAGGGCCTGGTGGTTGACAAGATTGGCCTGTTCCTGGCCTTGGCCCTGCTGGCGATCCTGGGCGCCCGGTACGATGCCCGCTGGATTTTCATTGCCATCTGCATCATCACGGCAGACCTGGTGCAGCACGCGGTCTTCAGCCTCGGAAGGAAGGGCTATACGCCGGGGGTCGCAACCAGCGCCGTTTACTTCGCGTATGTTGTATATTTTTTCAGTCAGCCCGACCTCCAGAGCCTGTTGGGTGATCCCTCGGCGTGGGGCGCGATGGGGCTGGGTGTG
Source organism: uncultured Alphaproteobacteria bacterium (assembly GCA_963815435.1). Taxonomy (GTDB): domain Bacteria; phylum Pseudomonadota; class Alphaproteobacteria; order Geminicoccales; family Geminicoccaceae; genus DATAOG01. Next base: position 49,060 of record CAWFGZ010000022.1, on the reverse strand, counting down.
GCCTTCATAGCGGGAAACTATTGGATGGCCCGGAAGAAGGTGCGCCGCGGAGACTGCCAGCTCGCCGCAGCCTGATGGAGCAAGCAGCGGCGGCATCGAGTTTGGGTCGAGCGCAGCGCTCGGGAAGCATGTTGTTTCGGTTCGGGTCACGAACGCCGGTAAGAGCTGCCGCTAGTGTCGTTCCGCGAGTGATTTGGACATAGGAACACTACTGTCGCCATGCACGCCCTGGCGTCGGCCAACCTGTTGCCCGCCGTCCCAGGCATCGGAGGTATTCATGCCTGCCCCCCTGAAGTCGCGGTTCGGCCGCATCGTGGTCTTTGTCGCGCTGGGGATGATCCTCGGTGCCTACGTCTCGGGCGGAACCGCCGCGATCGCGATCGGGGCCATCGGGGGCTGGCTCGTCGCCGTCCTCGGATCTCATCTGGAGGAGAGGATGGCGCGCTACTCGGCGGGCAACCGGGAGAAGATTGCCCAGCTGCTGCGAGATCACCCGGAGAAGCTGCAACAGATGCCGGAGAAGATGCGAAAGGAAGCCGAGCGCTTTCTTCGGGAGCCGTGATGGTGCATTGTTGCGGCCGTTTTGCGGATGGTGCCGCCGCAGACTGGGCTAGGAGCGACCTGGTGAGGAAGTCGGTGGTGGCGGTGGGCAAGATGTTGACCGAGGCGGCCGTCGAGCTGCACCGGGTGGTCCGCGAGCGACGCACCGCGATCCTGATGCGCGGTGCCGCGCAGCCCTCCAAGGCCGCGCACACCGCAACGGCCATGTGATCGCAAAGGAGCCGCGCGCAGCGGTCGAGCCCGGTGGCTCAATCGCCGCGTCTCCGGCCTCTCGACGCCCGCCGCGAGCCGCGCGCGTGCCCCGATGGGTTGCCGGGCGGGGCGGTCTCGGGTTAACTTCATGCGAGGGACAACAAAACTCGGGGAGCCTTATCATGGGAGCCTATCGTACTACCGCGCTCGCGGCCGGTGGGGCGCTGGCGCTTGCCCTTGCGAGCCCGGCCGGCGCGCTCGAGATCAAGTCGAGCGACGTGCACGGACCCGAATATCCGACCGTCGCCGCCATCCAGTACATGGGCGATCTGCTCAATGACTGGACCAACGGCCGGATCACCATGAACATCTTCCACTCGATGCAGCTCGGCGGCGAGAAGGAGGCGCTCGAGCAGGTGCAGGTCGGGGCACTCGAGATGACCCGGGTCTCGGTCGGTGTGGTCGGCCCGATCGTCGACGAGTTCAACGCCTTCAACCTGCCGTATCTGTTCCACAGCGTCGAGCACATGCACCGCGTGGTCGACGGCGAGATCGGCCAGCGCCTGCTCGACCAGCTGGCCGCGGGCGGCCTGATCGGCCTCGGCTACATGGATGCCGGCTCGCGCTCCTTCTACAACAGCCAGCACCCGATCAAGTCGGTCGCCGATCTCAAGGGCCTGAAGATCCGGGTGATGCAGAACCCGATCTTCGTCGACATGGCGAGCGCGCTCGGCGCCGACGGCATCCCGATCGCCTTCAACGAGCTGTACACGGCGCTGCAGACCGGGGTGGTCGACGGTGCGGAGAACAACCCGCCGAGCTATGCCACCCAGAACCACTTCGAGGTCGCCAAGTACTACACGCTGGATGAGCACCTGATCGTGCCCGAGATCTTCGTGTTCTCGAAGCAGGTCTGGGACACGCTCGATCCGGTCGATCAGGAGCTGATCCGCAAGGCTGCGGTCCTCACCGTCTACAAGGAGCGCGAGCTCTGGGCCAAGATGGAGCAGCAGTCGCTCGAGCAGCTGAAGGCGGAGGGCGCCGAGATCACGACCGACGTCGACAAGCAGCCGTTCATCGACGCGACCCAGGCCGTGCGTGACAAGTTCGGCGAGAAGTACGGCGATCTGATGAAGCAGATCGAGGCGGCCGCGCCGAAGAGCTGACGCCGGGCCAGAGCCGCGCGCGGGCCATGCGGGCCGGTGCGATCGTCCGATCGCGCCGGCTCCCGGCCGCCCGGACCGAGCGCCATGCCGAGCGCCACATGCCGAACGCCATGAAGGCCGCCTACCGGCGCGCGATGGACGCGCTCTATCTGCTCTGCATGGTGATCGCCGGGGCCGGCATCGCGACCCAGTCGGTGATCATCGCCTGGGGCGTGTTCGCCCGCTACGTGCTGGGCCAGGGCTCCTTCTGGCCCGAGCCGATCTCGATCTTTCTCGCCATCCAGGTGACCTTCTACGGCGGCGCCGCCTGCTACCGGGCGAACGCCCACATCGCCCTCGACATGGTGAGCCGCCGCTGGCCGCCGGCGACGCGCTGGATCCCGGACCTTCTGGTCCTCCTGCTGATGGCGGCGATCAGCCTGTTCATGGTCTGGTACGGCGTGAGCCTGGTCGAGAAGACCCTCTTCCAGAGCTATCCCGAGTTCCAGTACATCCGGGTCGGCGTGGTCTACAGCGCGATCCCGGCGGGCGGCCTGATCACCTTCCTGTTCGTGATCGAGAAGGCGCTCGGCCTCGCCGCCTCGCCCACCCCAAGCGCACCCGAAGAAGCGCCCTGAGCCAGTCCCCGCCCGCCATCACTTGCGCCAGATCTGCGCACGCGCCAGATCCGAACCAATCCACCGCCGGGACCGCATGATGACCATCAGTCATCCGTCAAACAACCTCGACTGTTGACGTCAGCGGCGGTCAATCCGACCGGGACCTTGACCGCTCTGGCGCTCCGAACGGCCGACTACATTCGCGACCATCGCGCCCCGCACCTTCCCTGATCTGCGTTCGACCGGCAGCCAAACTCAGTCCCAAGCTCGGACACCCCGGCCCCGGAAAACCTGCCCCTACGACTTTCAAAATAAGGTAGGCTCGGTCAAGCAGTGGCTCAGATGGCGACGATAGGTGGGAGGTATCATGGCCCAGCCGGCAACACCAACAACCAATGATCTGGACGTACTTGTGGTCGGCGGCCGGACAACCGGCCTGATGATGGCCATTCGCCTGCGACGTCAAGGCCTCTCTGTCAGGATCGTCGACAAGTCGCCGGGCATCGATCCGCACTCCCGCGCAACATTGGTGCATTCAAGGACCTTGGAGATCCTGCACACGCTCGGCATAGCCGAGGACATCTGTGCCCGAGGTCAGGCCCTCCGCGGCACGCGGCTGTTCGTAGAAGGGGACTTTGTGCTCGGAGTCGACCATCCCCCGGTGGATTCCCCCTTTCCCTATGGGATCGCCCTTTCCCAACCAAAGGTGGAGGCCTTGCTGGAAGAGCAGCTCGCAGCGCTCGGCGTCACAGTCGAACGGGACACGCAACTCCTCACCCTGGAACAGACCCCCGACCTTGTCCGGGTCGTCCTGAGGCATTCGGACGGCAGGGAGGAAGGGGTCGAAAGCGCCTGGCTCGTCGGATGCGATGGCGCGCATAGCCAAACTCGGCACCTGCTTGGGCTCGGATTCCCTGGCGATCAAAGCCGCTATCCCTATCTTCTGGCGGATGTCGTGGTCCAGGGGGCCGATCCAGCGAGCGCTTATTTCTATTTTCTCCATCGTGAAGGCGATCTTTTCTTCTTCATCCTCGACGTAGGCAGACGGTTGATCGTGGCGAATATGCTTGGAGATCGGCCAGTCGAGGCGGATCCGACGCTTGACGAGGTGCAGGAGCTTGTCACGCGGCGCAGCCAAGCCGACTATCCGCTCAGCGATCCTCGATGGTTGGCCTACTTCCACATCCACTATCGCTTGGCCGAGCGCTATCGCGTGGGCCGCGTCTTTCTCGCCGGCGATGCAGCGCACCTCAATTCCCTGGTCGGCGGTCACGGCATGAATACCGGAATCCAGGATGCCTGCAACCTGGCCTGGAAATTGACCCTAGCCAGCCGCGGGCTGGCGTCCGAGGCCCTGCTCGACAGCTACGAGGCCGAACGCCGCCCCGTCGCCGAGGCCGTGATCGCCGCCACCAGGGCCTTGACCGAGCCCGGAGAGAACTATCCCCGCATGTCGCCGCAGGAACGCCGGGTTTTGATCGACGGCTTCAAGATGAAACCGGAAGACCTCACCGCCATTCTGCGCAATCGGGAAGAGTTGGACCTAGACTAGTGCCCGTCCATAAACGCTTGTTTTTCAAGTGATTAGCTGGGCTTGGCTGGGCGAGGTAGGCGATGTTGGGGGGCTTGGCTGAGACGATTCGAGTGGCGGGCGGCTTGGCGGCATGCCAAGGGGAAGTCGGCGCAGGGGTGATCGGCCGGCGCAGCCGGTGCGGCTTTGCGGGAGCGGCCGGCGTCAGGCGGATCTGAGACGCGCGAAGAGGGCGAGGTTGTAAGCGACGACCGCGGACCAGACGTAGGCCTTGAAGTGGTCGAGCCCGCGCCAGGTGCAGCGGGCCAGGCCGTAGGCGCGCTTGAGGCAGGAGATGTCGGCCTCGATGCCGGCGCGGAAGTTCCTGAGCTTGCGATAGACCCAGCGGCTCCGGACCATGTCTTCGATCCTGAGGCCAGCCTTCTTGTGGAAGGCCATGTCCTGCACGCCGCGGGCTTTGGCCGCGGCGAGATTGGCGCGGCTGGCGAAGCCGCCATCGGCCGCGGCCTGACGTGGCGCGGCGTCCCAAAACGCGATGTGGCGCTCCAGCATCGGCACGAGCCGCTCGCTGTCTGCCGGGTTGCCGGCTTCGATGACGAGGTCGAGGATCAGGCCGCTCTTGCCGGTGGTCAGGTTGAGCTTGTGGCCATAGTCGACGTCGCGGCTGCCTTTGACGATGATGTCGGCATGCGGCTCGAACAGGCTGACCACTTTGTCGGCGGCGGGCAGCGCCTCGCCGGCCAGCACCCGCCGCTCGGTCTGGGTGATGATCTGCTCGATCAGCGGCTGGTAGTGCCGGACTTGGCGCTGCCAGAGCGCGACCAGCGGGTCGGCCGCTCGGCTCAGCTGCGCCGCGGCCTGCCGCAGATAAGCCAAGGTCGCGCGGGTGATCCCGATCAGCTCGCGATAGAGCGGCACCCGTTTGGGCCGGCCGCGGGTGAACTCGATGGCCCGCCATCGTTTCTTCGCCGCGCGGCGATGATCGCGCCAGAGGGGCCCGTCGCCGCCAAGCCAAACTTGCGCCGCCTTGAGGAGGCGGACCATCACCCGCACGGCGTCCCACAACAAGCTGCTGTCGCTCGGTTCGTGGATCGGCGCCGCGGTGACCGTGCTGTCCAGCCGCACCATGCTGCCGTCCTCGAGCTTCTCCTGCCGGGCGCCGAAAAGCAGCGTCCGATTGATCTCTTCCCAGGTCTCGGCGCGGATCGCGCTGATCGTCCTCTGCAGCACCGACTTCTTCGGGCTCCACGCCCAGGGCAGTCGGGCAAAGGCCCGAAACGACGCCGAGTCCTCCAGATGAAAGGCCAGCTCCTCATAGCTCAGCTGGCGGTATTGCTTGAGCAGCGCACAGCGCAGCACGCTCTCCGCCGGCAGGCCGCAGCGGCCCGTCTCCTTCACCCCGTCGCGGCGCAGGTCCGCCGCCACCAGGCTGAGCAACGCGCCATGGGCATCCAGCCCGTCTGACATCGCCTTCAGTTCGCGGCCGATCTCGTGTCCGGCGAACACATCGAATATGCTGGCTTGGACCGTGCGTTCTTGGCGCATTGTCGGCTCCGGCGGTGGCGGGTGATCCTTTGGCATCAGTGGCTTGACGCCAAAGCCTACTCGAAACCGCCGGAGACCGCCCGCCAAAAAAACGCTGATTCCCACAATTATTTCAGCACGTTAGGCTTTATGGACGGGCACTAGACTACGGCGCCAGTCCGATCTGTCTCGAGGGCGACGAGACCCTGCCCGAAGACTTGCGACCGGGCCTCGAGGCCAAGGACGTGCCTGGCCTTCGGTTCGGGGAATCAAGCGGCGCCCTTTTCGACCTTCTCGGAGGTCCGAGCCATTGTCTGCTTCTCTTTGCCCAGCCTGTCGACGAGGCGCTGCGCACCGCAAGAGAGATCGCCGAAAGACACAGCGATTGGATCGAGTTCACATCTGGTCGTCGAATCCTGGCGCTCAGGGGACTTGCCGAGTGGCGTCTCGGCGATCGTCGACCGAGAGGCTGCGCTTGTGTCGCGCTACGGTATGGAAGCCGGCGGCCTCTACCTCATTCGTCCCGACGGATACATCGCCTATCGCTCCCGTAACCTCAGTGGCCTGGAGAGCTATCTTCCAGCCCTTCTCTAGATCCGGGGTTTTCATTGCCAGAAGCACGATTTATGATTGTACAGTGTCCACTCTTAGTACCTGGCGCGCGAGCTTTTCATTGCCCATAAATGTCCGAGTTGGGTCACGAGCTGCGGTCGCCGTAGCCCGTTGCGATTTCCGCGGTCCAAATACGCCTGCTTCCACAACACGAGTCGAGCGAAAAGGTGACACCTTTTTCACCAGACCACCTATTCGTCCTTAACCGATGCGGCCCGCTGGGTGTGGACGATTGAGTTGCTTAGATAACTATCGATGATGAAATTACTTGACCTGTCGACCCCAGTAAACCCTAGTTTGAGAAATTCGATCTCGTGTGAGGTGGTAAACGGCAGCCTGTCGCATTTTTGCTTCGCCATCTTTCTTCATGGGCCCGAGTAGAAAATCCGGCAAATCCTTTTCAGCATGCATGATGCAATCCAACTCAATTGCTGTCACGCCAAAGTTTGAAATTATCACGCGAGGTATTAATTTGATCCGCACAAATTCATTGCTTTGCTCAAGGAAAGCGATGAGCTGTTCCCTGCCCTTGGCCTGAATTTTTGGATTCTCAAATGTAACATCCGTTGTGTAGAAGTTGTCAACCAGATCAACAAAACGTCTACTGTTATGGGTATCGAAATAGTCGTGCCAATACGCCTCATCAACTTGCCTCATGGCTTTCTCCTCTGGCCTCCCGGCAGACTATCTGGTTCAATCCTACGAAAACACCCTTTCGACGAAGTGGCGAGCAACCATCTGCTTGCTACCTCAATCCCTGGACGCGGACCTACCGACAAACGGCCCTTCTGCCCAACGGCCAACGCAACGGATGACACTGGATAGAGGATGAAAGGAGTGATCGCAACCCTATCCATGGGAATTCTCAATGGCCGCTTCGGCTCACGAGCTGCGGTCGCCGTAGGCTGTGGCGATTTCCGCTCGTGGACCCGGAAGCGGTCGTCGTGCTTCCGCAACACGAGCCGACCGCGCTGCACCTCTTGAGTACGAGGAGGAGCCGATCCGAATTCGGACCTAGCGGGAAAAAGCCAGGGCCGAGACAAAGGAGCATTTCGCTAGGGCCGAGGCGGCGTGGGCGCTCCTCCCCGTCGTTCCTACGGGCTTGGGTGCTGGATGCCGGGTTGAAATTTGACGATTGGCGCGCACCGAAGTAGGCATGTCGGATTCCGAGCGCAAAGCGGAATGCCGACAGCCTGCGTTGCCATGACCGCCTATAGCCAGCAGCGAAAGCCTGCCGGCGCTGGCGAGGCGGTGCGAGTCCATCTTCACCCTGCAGCCGGTTGCGGAGCCCTGTTGCCATCGTCGCGGGAGATCCGACCTGGAGTTGACGCTCCCCTTGGTAGCGAACTATGGTCTCGAACGGGTCAACGGGAGGGCCAACGGATGAGCGGCGGCCATAGTCACGATGACCATGACGACCATGAAGGGTCGGCCCTGTCGCCGGTCGCGCTGAGGGTCAGGGCCCTCGAGTCGCTTCTCACCGATAAAGGTTATGTCGATCCGGCCGCCCTCGATGCGCTGGTCGACTACTATGAGACCCGCGTCGGGCCGCGTAACGGCGCACGGGTCGTCGCCCGGGCCTGGCGCGATCCCGAATTCTTGGAATGGCTCCGTCAAGATGCCACCGGGGCTATCGCTTCGCTCGGTTTCTCGGGCGGTCAGGGTGAGCACATGGTGGCGGTCGAGAACACGCCCGGGCGGCACAACCTCGTCGTCTGCACGCTCTGTTCCTGTTATCCGTGGCCAGTGCTGGGGCTGCCGCCGGTCTGGTACAAGTCGGCGCCGTATCGCTCGCGCGCCGTCTTCGACCCGCGCGGCGTGCTCGCCGAGTTCGGTATCGTGCTGTCGGCCGAGACCGAGATCCGCGTCTGGGACTCAACCGCCGAGGTCCGCTATCTGGTCATTCCAATGCGGCCCGCCGGCACCGAAGATTGGGACGAGGCGCGACTCGCAACGCTTGTAACCCGCGACAGCATGATCGGCACCGGATTGCCGCTTGCGCCGCAAGAGGCGAGCGCATGAACGGCGGCCACGATCTCGGCGGCATGATGGGCTTCGGGCCGATCAGTCCGGAGCCCGATGAACCCATATTCCACGCTGAGTGGGAGCGCCGGGCGTTCGCCATCGATCTGGCGACCGGCGCCGCCGGCGGATGGACCATAGACTACGTCCGACACACTCATGAGCGCGCGACGCCAACCGCCTATCTGTCGATGAGCTACTACGAACGGTGGGTCGATAGCACTGAGAGGCGCCTGCGCGAACATGGCCTCGTCACCGCCGAGGAGGTTGCTGCCGGCCGCAGTCTCGGGCCGCCGGTGCCGACGGCCGGCAAGCTGAGCGCCGCCGACGTTGTGCCGGGTATGGCTGCAGGTCAGCCGTACCTCAGGCCTACCGACACCAAGCCGGCGTTCGCGGTCGGCGATCGGGTGAGAACGCGCAACATCCATCCGTCGGGCCACACCCGCCTGCCGCGCTACGCGCGTGGCCGCGTCGGCGCGGTCGAGCGCGTCAATGGCTGCATGGTTTTTCCTGATTCGAATGCGCATGGGCGCGGCGAAGACCCACATTGGAACTACGCCGTGAGCTTCGCCGGCCCCGAGCTGTGGGGACCAAACGGTGACTGGGCCATGAGCGTTTCGCTGGATCTCTGGGAGCCCTACCTTGAACCCGTCTGAGTCGACGGCGGCGGCGCTGACCGCGCTGCACATCACCCCGCAAGAGGACGGCAAGCCTGTCTTCGCCGAGCCATGGCAGGCACAGGTTTTCGCCATGGCGCTCGCCCTTCACCAGCGCGGGCTGTTCACCTGGCAGGAATGGGCCGACCGGCTGGGAGGGGAGATCAAGGCTGCCCAGGCTCGTGGCGATCCCGATCTCGGCGATACCTATTATGACCATTGGCTGGCAACCCTGGAGAACATCCTGGTCGAGCGCAGCGTGCTGACGGCCGTCGGCCTGCTCGCCCGCCGCGATGCGTGGGACCGAGCGGCTCGCGCCACCCCGCACGGTGAGCCGATCGTGCTCGGGCGTGAACGAGAGAATACAGCGGCCGCAGCCAGCGGAAGCCGACCTTCGGCCGTCGAACGTCCGGTACCAGGGGTGCTGCGGCCTTGGCTGGCGGTGCCTCGGATAGGGCGTTCCTAGCCATAAGCGGTCGTCTCATCGACTGCCGTTGCTGCGTTGTCGGGCATGACCGGCTGACCAGAAGCGGAGTGGGATCGCCCGGTTGCCCTTATGCGGCAGTTCGGTGCCGGATGACACCGTGATTGTTCAGGTGGACGCGGGCAAACTGTCCGTGGCTGTCCACGAGATCGAACACGATCCTGCCGCCGGTCTTGGTGGACGCCCTGCCCACCTCGGTCATCTCGTACTCGAACCCTTGCGGCAGATCGATCCGGGCTCGGTGCTCTGCACCCGTGACCGGATTCCTTATGGGCTCGCCGTGCGCGTCGATCAGACCGTCGATTAAGATTCTGCCGCGGCGACCGTCGACATCGGCAGCGAACTCGATGGGTGCGAAGATTGGCTCGAACACTTCATCCATAAGCGAGTTGTACACGAAGAACATCGTAGCTAAGGGGTCGGTGTCCTCACCCGCCATGATCCTGAGAAGCGCGTCTCGTTGCGCGGGGTCGGCACGCTCATCCACGATCCGCTGGCACTTGCCGCCGCCCTCGTGCGGAGCCGCCGGGAACCTTAGGATCATCGCCAGCCGCAGGCTATCCAATCTCACCTCGCCGCGATGACCTTCGTGGATCTCCATCGCCAATACCGCATCGCAGTTGCCATGCGTGGGCAGCGCATCGAACTGGCAGGGGCATCCATAGGTGCAGTTGCAGCTGCCGAACTCGATCGCTTTGATCTCCCAAGGTGTCATGATGTTCAGCCTCCGATCAGCTTCGATCGCCGCTCTTCGAGCGACACATCCCGAGCCCATCAGCCTTTCAAGAAATCCCTTACCAGCGCGTTGAATCGTTTGGCGTTTTCCATGCGCCTGAAGTGTGACCGACCTTCGTTCCCCTCGAAGATCGCAAGTCGCGCTCCACGGCGGCGTGTAGCCACAAGGCGACCCTCGCATGGACGCACGAGTTCATGACGTGGATACTCGTTCGGGTGAGCCGGGGCAATCATCGTTTTTTCCGGGGGGCCCGGCGCGGTTCGGTCTGCCGCTCTTGTTAGGGGTGAGGTAGATGGCGGAGACACCGACGTGGCGAATCGCAGGGGATTGGTTCGACAACTGCAGCTGTGCCGTTGCCTGTCCCTGAACTTTGCCGAACCGCCCGATAACGGGTACTGCGAGTCCGTCCTCTTCTGGCACATCGTTAAGGGCCGCTACGGAGACGTAGTGCTCGACGACATCAGCTTTGTGCGGGTCGGCCGGTGGGAAGGTGACCTCTGGGCAGGAAACGCCTACGGCGGAGGCGGGATGTACCTCGACGAGCGTGCCGACGACGGCCAGATGCAGGCGGTGCTCACGATACTGGGTGGGAAGGCCGGCGGGTTTCCGGCCCTGTGGGCGAGCATGTTCCCTGAGGGACGCAAGGTGCTCGGAGTGGAGCGCGCCAAGATCAGCTACGACATTGCTCCCGACCAGTCCTACTGGGGGATAGAGATTGCGGGCAAGATCAAGGCCTGGGCGAAGGCGCTAGTCGAGCCCACTAGTAATCCCGGCGAATTTCCTAGGATGATGAATGCCCCTGGGTCCGAGACCGGTCCAGGGCCTCAGCTGGTGACGTGGGGCAAATCCACTGTGTGCTAGGTTGACGCCTTCGGTTTCAGCTTCGAGTGGACGGTCAACTCGGCCAAGCATATTCCGTTCGACTGGAGTGGGCCTTGAGCCTCCCTGGGCCGCAGCAAGGTTGTCACTGTGCTCCCGTCAATTCTGGAGCAATTGCATCGATCCAACGCCAAATTCGCGGCGGTATTCCCGTCGATAGCGCGTGGTCCGGTGTCGGAATTGGGTCACGAGCTGCAGTTGCCGTAGGCTGTTGCGATTTGCGCTCGTGGACCCGGGAGCGGTCGTCGTGCTTCCGCAATACGAGCCGACCGCGCTGCACCTCTTCAGTACGAGGAGGGGCCGATCCGGATTCGGACCTAGCAGGAGAAAGCCAGGGCCGAGACGAAGGAGCATTTCGCTACGGCGGAGCCGGCGTGGGCGCTCCTCCTCGTCGTTCCTGCGGGCTTGGGCGCTGGATGGCGGGTTGAACTTGGCGTCCTTGCGGTCGATTCACGCAGCGGCAGTCGTGGGCCGCTGCCGTCCGAAGCGGTGCCGGTACTCGGTCGGAGAGAGGCCGGTCTGGCGCCGGAACAGGCTCCGGAAGAACATCACGTCGTCGTAGCCGACCGCGGCGTTGATCTCCTGATCGTGCCCCGGCCGTTCTCCAGCAGCCGCTTCGCGGTTGCGATCCGCAGGCTCTGCAGGTAGGCGAGCGGCGTCCGGCCGGTCGCGTCCTCGCGCTTGTCCTTCCGGGATGCCTCAGGTGAGGATGCGTCGTTCTCCCCAGCCGATCGCACGCATCCGACAGGTTGCGCAGCGCACTGTGGCCACTCGGCATTCCACCAGGTCACAGCTGACCGTCTCGCCCTGCAGTGCCAGCGGGATGCGCTCGAGCTTCTGCCGGACCCGTCCCTTGACCAGAATCGTGTCGCCGGGCCGGATCAGCACGCGCAGCGCCGCGATGGCGGCCAGCACGCCTGACTCGACCGTGTGCAGAGTCCGCGCCGGCATGCCAGCCGCGCGCGCGTAGGCGGCGAGCCGCTCGTGGGTGTCGCCGACGAAGACCGCCACGTCGAACATATCGGCGATGCGTTCACCGAGACGGCGGTAGGACGCCTCGAGACTTTCCGGCCACTGCGGCGACTCGCTGAGCACGAGTACGCGCCGGCCGGGTATGTCGGCGAGGACATCGAGGGCGGCATGGACGGTCTCGACGGAACACTTCGTGTCGTCACGAATCAGCGTCACCTGATCGGGCAGCGCGACGACCTGCAGTCGCCCCGCAGTCGGCCCCAGCCCCTCGAGCGCCGCGACCACGTCGTCGAGCGCCCGCCCCTGGTTGGTGGCGACGGCGACGGCGGCGAGGGCCGCGGCTACCATGGTGCGTCCCAGAAGCTGAAGCCTGATCTCCCGTGTGGCGCCGTCCGCATGCAGCGTGAACCGCGTCCCGCGTGGCCAATCGAGGCGCACGTCGCTCGCCCGCACGTCGTTGTCGGGGCCGAACCCGTAGGTGACGACACGCGCATCGGTCCATGCCGCCATCGCCCGCACGCGCGGATCGTCGCCGTTGAGGACCGCGAGCCCCGGACGGCGCAGACCTTCGAGGAGGCGTGCCTTCTCGCGCTGGGTCGTCTCCAGCGAGCCGAGGCCGATCTGATGCTCGCTGCCGACTGCGATGATCACCGCCACATCCGGCTGGAGCGTGCGGCTGTGCCGGCTCATCTGGCCGGCGTGGTCGATCCCGACTTCGAGCACCGCGTGGGCCTGGCCGCGGCGGACGCCAAGCATCGCGAGCGGGACGCCCGCCAAGCCGTTGCGGGCGAGCCTGTCGCTCAGCTTCTCTGTCACGGCAACGCCGAGCGCCGCCGCGATCGCTCCTGCCGTCGTCGTCTTGCCGAACGAGCCGGTGACGGCGGTCAGTCGCACGTGCCGGGCGAGCGTCCGCCGATGTGCGGCGGCTGCCAGCTGCAACGCCGGCGCCAGCCGCGAGCGGGCACGCTGGCCAAACCGTACGCGGCCGACGGATGTGCCGGCCAGAGCCAGCAGTTCACGTGCGTCGTAACGCATTTGAGCACCGCGCTGGGTCGACCGCCGATCGCTTGCTGCGGCGCGGCCTCGAACGCCTAGCCCCGGCAATCTACACGGAGCGCCTCAGCAGGCAAACGCTCACACAGCACCTGTCCGCGCACGCTCCAGTGCCGGCGACCCTCAGCGCCGGCGCAGCACGAGGGTCACGATCATCGTTTCGGAGGCGTGCCGACCGGGCTCGTCCTGGTAGTATCGGGTGAAGCGGCGGAAGAACTCTTCGGTGAGGACGTCGATCGCTGCCGCGTCTTTCGCTGAATGTCGGAACAGATGCAGCCGCAGGGACGACTCGCCGAAGCCGCGCACGTAACCCGCATACAGCCGCGCGTAGGTCGCAGGATCGCCGAGCGCGTCTTCGTAGACATCCTGGCCATGCGGCTGCACCGGCGCCACGCTCGCTTCGACCACCTCGAAGGCCTCCGCCAGATCCGCCTCGCGATCGATCGGCGCTCGGATTTCGTCCGCGGTCGGAAACCAGAGGGGGAAGACGAAATGGTCGAGGGCCGACTCCTCGAGCGAGCCGGCGCGGACCATCTGGCGGGCGACGTGGAAGATGGCGCGGTAGAGCTTGCTGGCCGACGCTCGGATGCCGTTCGGTTCGCGGGCATCCGGTACGCTGCCCAGCGTGGACACGACGGCGAACCCGCCGGGGCGCAGTTCCCGGGCGCGGCAGCGGAGGAACTGCGTCCAGTCGGCCCGGGCGAGCGCTGCCATCTCGGCGCGCGCATCGCCGGTGAGATCGGCGAACCACACCGTGCCCGGCGAACGGGGCGCAATCGCACGGCTCAGCCAGTGGCTCGCGGCGAAGCAGGTGCCGAGCGCGACCGAGCCCGGCTCTGCCATCGGCTGGTAGAACGATCCGACCGCGGCTTCGGTACGAATGCCCGAGCCGGTGCGCTGATAGCCGTCAGGCCCGAAGACGAGCGCGAACAGTGCGTTCCAGTCGTTGGCCGCCTGATCGGCGTGGCGGATCACCATCGGGCTTCGCGGGTCGAGGCGTCGGTAGGCTTCGATCACCGGGCGGACAGTGTCGAGCGCGCTGTGCCCCGGACCGCAGCCATAGTCCATCATCATGAACTGCGGTGCGACGGCTCCGATCCGCTCGACCAGGGCGCGCAGCCACTCCGCGTGGCTGCGGACCATCTGGTCCTGCATTTGCGAGTGGCGATCGTAGTCGACCATGTGCTCGGTCGACACGAGCTCCTGTCGAGGTTCGTCCGTCACAGCTCGATTCCCTCTCGCGGCCGCGGCCGCTCCGGATCTGCGTTCTCAAAGTTCGCCCGGCCGAGCGAGAAAGGCAAGGCACGACCCGGCCGAGACTGGCGGCCAGAAGTGATCCTGGAGCGGGCCGGTGCCATGGCATCCAAGACCAGCTTGCATTTGCCTCCGCCGAGGGCGATGTGTCTCGGGATTTGATATTGACCCTTGGAGGCTGATCTGCCGGCAGAACCGGCGAGATCTACGGCGGCGATCTGCGGCCGGCCACGCTCGCGCGCGCCATGGCAAGATCCGTTCCGCGGGAACGGGCCTATCTCGCAACCACGCAGATGGCGAACGCTGAGCTCATCTGGACTTTGCTACGCCGCGAAGTGGGCATGTCGGATTCCGATCGCAAAGCGGCATGCCGACAGCCTCGGTCGTCATGACTGCCTATAGCGAGGCGCGGATATCGGACATGCGGGCCAACTCCTCGGCGCCATTTTCAGGAGTTCAGCTCGGCTGCCGGCGGCGATGTCCTGGATCTAGTACAGCCGCTCGCGATTGCCTTGGTCGACGATGGCCTGCATCTCATCGACGGTTTCCTCGAGCTTTGCGTGCGCTACCAACGTCTCCGCGAATGTCGGCACGTCGCTCTTGTCCGGCCAGGTCTCCGGCTCCCACAACCCCGAACAAATCATGCACTTCGGACAATGGGAGAGCACATGTTCGACTTCGACGACGAGGACGTAATCCGGTAGCTTGCCCCTGACCGCCATAGCTTGGCGCAGCTCTAGATCGCGAACGATGATCGCCTTGCCGCTGATCCGTAAAGTATAAGTGATACCGGGAATCAGGAAGATCAGCCCGACATTCGGATTGCCTAGGATGTTGCGGAAGGTATCGAGCCGGCGATTGCCCAATCGGTCGGGGATGGCGAGGGTCCTGTCGTCGATGACTTTGACGAAGCCCGCGGGATCGCCCTTTGGCGAGACATCGAGCATCCCTTGCGGTCCGGCTGATGCCACGAAGACGAAGGGCGCATGCGCGATGAAGCGGCGGCTGTGCTCGTCGATGACGCGCACGACCTTGTCGACGGAGCGCTTGGGGGGATGACCGACCACCGCGCGGAGCTCCTCCTCGCTGGTGACGATATCGCGGAATCGATGCCGGAGAATCGTGCTGTCGCCTGGCATGAAATCCCCCATCGCTCTTGCCGATGGGCCCCGAGACTGAGTGTTCTGATTTCGTCGCGAGCTGTCAATTGCTTCGGCGGCTGCGGCTCTGGCTTTCGATCAAACGGGACGACCTGGTGCGCCGGCTGGACGAGGCAGCTCCGACCCGGCGCTGCGCTTAGCCATGCTGCTCGTTGAGCCGACGAGGGCACTTCTTTCGAACTCAAGCGTTAACCGTGATGCGGCTTAGCGGTTGCGTGGCCGGGTGACGTGATCAGAAGACCCGACGGGTGGCTTGCAGCAAGCGCTACTGAGAGGCCTCCCGGCGGAGGGGTGAATGTCTGAGGTGCCTGAGCCGACCGGAGACAATCGGCCAACCGATGATGATCTGTTGGCCCGTGAGCAGCCGGATGCCGATTTTGCCGAGGCAATTGTCGCTACGATCAGCCAGCCGCTCATCGTGCTCGATGCCACCCTCAAGGTCCTGATGGCCAATCAGGCCTTCTTCGAGCGGTTCCAGGTCACGCCTGAGGAAACCCGTGGTCGGCTGCTCTACCAGCTCGGCAACTGCCAGTGGGACATTCCAGAGCTCCGCCGCCTGCTCGAGGAGATCCTCACCCGACAGGGCATGGTCAAGGACTATCGGGTCGAGCACGAATTCGAGCAGATTGGCCAGCGCATCATGCTGATCAACGCCAAGCGCACGCTGCGCGGCGGCGATGCCGACCGCATCCTGCTCGCAATCTCCGACATCACCGAAACCGAGCGTCTGCGATTTGAAGTCGAGGGGCGCAAGGAATTTGCCGAGAAGCTGATTGACAGCGTCCGCGAAGCGCTCGTCGTGATGGACTGGGATCTCCGGGTAAGATCCGCAAATCTTTCTTTTTATGAGACTTTCAAGGTTGATCCAGCCGAGACGGAGGGTCGGCTTATTTATGAGCTGGGCAACGGACAATGGGACATTCCGCGTCTGCGCGAACTGTTGAGTGAAATATTGCCGAAGCAGGCAACCTTCGATGATTTCGAGGTGGAGCACCACTTCGAGGATATCGGGCGCAAGATCATGTTGCTCAATGCCCGCCAATTGGATCACCTGAAGTTCGTGCTGCTCGCGATTCGCGACGTAACGGCTCAGCGGCTGGCCGAAAGCGAGCAGAAGGCGCTGATGGGTGAGCTGCAGCACCGGGTGAAAAACATCCTGAGCAACGTGCAGTCGCTGGCGCAGCAGACGCGCCAGAGGAGCAGCAGCCTGGACGAATTCGCCGAGGCTTTTCGCCACCGACTTGGCGCGCTTGCGCGTGCGCAGGACCTGCTGCTGCGCAGCCCTCACGAGGTGGTCGAGCTCGTTGATCTCGTGCGGTTTGAACTGCAGGCCTTCGGTGCCCGCGAAGGCGCGAATTTCACATTGCAAGGACCGAAGGTTCGCCTGTCGGCCCGCTTCGTGCAGGCCATGGCCATGACCATTCATGAACTGACCACGAACGCGGCTAAGTACGGCGCGCTGTCCGGCGGCCCGGGTCGCATCGAGATCACATGGCGCACCGCGCGGCGCGGCGAGACGAATTGTCTGCAGTTTCGCTGGCGGGAGCACGGAGTGCCGATCGATGCCGCCAGCGCTGCTCCGGGCTTTGGCTCGCAGGTGATCGAGAGCATGTTGCCGTACATGCTCGGCGGCCAATCCGACCTGACGTTCCATTCGGATGGCGCCGAGTGCATGATCGAGTTTCCGCTTTCAGAGGAATGAATTCTTTGACTTGAAGGCGTGCTTTCAAGGAGGACAGGACCATGCCGCAGTTGCTGAAGGGACGGACGATACTGGTCGTGGAGGATGACTATATTGCTGCGCTCGATTTGAAGCAGATGATCGAGGAGCGGGGGGGCACGGTTGTAGGACCGGTGGGTCAGCTTGCCCAAGCGCAAACCTTGGCGCGCTCGGAAGCCTTCGATGCCGCGATTCTCGATGTGAAGCTGGACGGCGAACTCACCCTGCCCCTTGCCGACGATCTGATCGCACGGGGCGTGCCGGTCATCCTGTCGACGGGATACGAGGCGGCCATGCTGCCCGATCGTTTTGCGAAGACGCCACGACTATCCAAGCCTTTCACTGATCCGAGCCTGGAACGCGTAACGCGACGGATCTTTGGCGCGTGACCCCTGCGAAGGGTTGAAGAGCGCGCGTGGGCGCGCCATGCTGCCCGCGTCTCGCCGGGCGACCGGCGACCCTTGACCGGCCAGATCGCGCAGCGGTCGGGCTGGCCCGGACGGTTGCAGAGGCGCCCGATGAAGTGTCTTCCGACGGCCCTACTCGCGCTTGCGTTGCTGGCTCGCCCGGCGATGGCCGAGCGCGTCACGTCCTACGACTATCCCTTCACCGATCCCCTGCAAGCGACCGTGCTGGGTACGCCGCCGGCCTTCAGGGCGGAGCTGCCCGAGCGGGTGCCGAGCACGGTGCACGACCTCCTGATCTATCCGGGACGACCGGTGCCCGAGATCTTCTGGTTCACCTCGAGGTTCCGCTACTCGCTCGCCGCGCAGCCGGGCAAGGCGCCGCTGGTGTTCGTCATTCCCGGGACCGGGGCCGCTTACGATTCGAGCAAGACGCTGATCATGCAGCAGATCCTCTACAAGGCGGGCCTGCACGTGCTCTCCCTGACCTCTCCGGTCCATCCCAACTTCATCGTCACGGCATCGTCGACCAGCGTGCCCGGCCTGATGAGCGTGGATGCGGCAAATCTCTACCAGGCAATGCAGCTCGCCTACCGGCAGGTGCGCGACCAGATCGAGGTCACGAAGTTCTACCTGACCGGATACAGCCTGGGTGCCACTCAGGCGGCGTTCGTCGCCAAGCTGGACGATGAGCTCGGCGCATTCAACTTCGAGAAGGTCCTGCTGATCAATCCCCCGGTCAATCTGTACCAATCAGCCAAGATCCTCGATGATCTGTTCGATCAGAACATCAGGAGCGAGGCGGATTTCAATGCCTTGTTCAATCGGCTCATGGCGGCGCTGTCCGAAGCTGCCGGGCCGGATGCCAACCTCACCTCGATCAACGAGGATTTTCTCTACGCGCTCTACCGGCGCAACCCGCCGTCGGAGACGACGCTCGAGGCGCTGATCGGCCTCGCGTTCCGCTTCGTCCAGGCAAATCTGTCCTTCAGCGCCGATGTCATGACCCATGCCGGGTTTCTCGTGCCCAAGGACGTCAGGCTGTCGATCGTCAATTCGCTGACGCCCTATCTGCGAGCCGCTCTGCGCACGACCTTTGCCGACTACGCCCGCGATCTCGCCTATCCGTACTACAGGGACAGCCGGCCCGACATGAGCTTTGAGGACATGGTCGAGGCCGGCAGCCTGCACGCCATTGCCGACTATCTCGCCAAGAGCCCCAAGATCGGCCTGATGCACAACCAGGATGACATCGTCATGGCGAAGGGTGACATCGAATTTCTCGAGCAGCTGTTCGGCAAGCGGGCCGAGATCTATCCAACCGGCGGGCACGTCGGGAACTTGGACTTCCGCGACAACGTTGCCTACATCATCCGCTTTTTCACGAAGTAGGGAGCGGGCCTGCGCATGCTCCTAAGACGTGTGGCCGGCATCGCGCTTGCCGCTGGCACCCTGCTGTTCGCCGGCTGCGCCGGCACGCCCCCGTCGGCGAACTCCGGCGCGGTTCCAGCTGACCCCGGCCGAGCTCACCGAGCCCTCGCCGCTCGACGTCTACGACCCGATCGAGCCCGTCAACCGCGCTGTCTATCAGTTCAACGCCGTGTTCGATGACTACGTGCTTCTGCCGATCGTGCACGCCTACGAGTTCGTCCTGCCGGAGTTCGTGCAGGATCGGATCTCGGACTTCTTCTCCAACCTGACCGAGATCCCCACGTTCGCGAACTCGGTTTTGCAACTGAGGGGCGAGCGCGCCGGGCGCGCCTTCACGCGCTTCGTCGTCAACAGCATGTTCACGCTCGGCTTCTACGACCTCGCCGGCTCGGGCGGCGTCGGGCAGGAGCGGGAGGATTTCGGCCAGACGCTCGGCCATTGGGGCGTCGGCGCTGGCGCCTATCTGATGCTCCCGGTGCTCGGCCCCTCGAACGTCCGCGACGGGACCGGCCTCCTGGTCGACACCTTGGGCTTCTATCTGATCCTGCCGGCGGCGGTCACCGGCACCCTTGCCTACGACGCCACGCAGTACGGTCTCTATCCGGTCGACCTGCGGCGCAACACGCCGTTTCGCTACTACCAGACCGGCTCGCCGTTCGAGTACGAGCTGGTGCGCCTGCTCTACACCCAAAAGCGCAAGATCGAGATCGCGAACTGAGCGGGCAGCACGGTCGGCGCTGGTCCAGGCGTTCGGGCCTCAGGCGGCGTGGGCGAACCGGGCGAGCCAGGCATCGAGATCGGCAAGTGCCCGGCGCGCGAGCGCGGGTTTGCGCTCGGCCCGTTTGAGCTGGCGCTCGAGCGGCGGGAAGAGGCCGAAATTGATGTTCATCGGCTGGAAGGTCGAGGCTTCGGCGCCGGCCGTGATGTGGTTCAGGAGGGCACCGAGCGCGGTGGTGGGCGGCGGCAGCGCCAGGGTCGCGCCCCGGAGCGCGGCGGCCGCGAAGCGGCCCGCGAGGAGGCCCATCGCCGCGCTCTCGACGTAGCCCTCGACGCCGGTGATCTGGCCCGCGAAACGGATCTGCGGTCGGGCCTTCAGGCGGAGCTCCCGATCGAGCAGGCGCGGGCTGTTGATGAAGGTGTTGCGGTGCAGGCCGCCGAGACGCGCGAACTCGGCCCGCTCGAGCCCGGGTATAATACGGAAGATCCGCTTCTGCTCGCCCCAGGTGAGCTTGGTCTGAAAGCCGACCATGTTGAAGAGCGTGCCGAGCGCATTGTCCTGGCGCAGCTGGACGACCGCGAAGGGTCGCCGCCCGGTGCGCGGATCGGTAAGGCCGACCGGCTTCATCGGCCCGTAGCGGAGCGTCTCTCGGCCCGCGCTCGGCCATGACCTCGATCGGCAGGCAGCCCTCGAAGTAAGGCGTCGAGGTCTCCCACTCCTTGAATTCGTGCTTCTCGCCCGCGAGCAGCGCGGCGACGAAGGCCTCGTACTGGGTCCGATCGAGCGGGCAGTTGACGTAGTCGGCGCCGGTGCCGCCCGGGCCCGGCTTGTCGTAGCGGGACTGCAGCCAGGCGATCTCGAAGTCGATCGTCTCGCGATGGACGATCGGCGCGATCGCATCGAAGAAGGCGAGCTCGTCCTCGCCGCTCACGCGGCGGATCGACGCGGCAAGGTCGGCCGAGGTGAGCGGCCCGGTGGCGACGATCGCCTGGCCGAAGGAGGGATCGGGCAGGCCCGCGACCTCCTCGCGCCGGAGCTCGATCAGGGGCTCGGACTCGATCGCCGCCTGGACGGTCGCGGCGAAGCCCTCGCGGTCGACCGCGAGCGCACCGCCCGCCGGCAGCTTATGGCCATCGGCCGCGCGCATGATCAGCGAGCCCGCGCGGCGCATCTCCTCGTGCAGCAGCCCGACCGCATTGTTGAGGGCGTCATCGGAGCGGAACGAGTTCGAGCAGACCAGCTCGGCGAGGGTTCCGGTCTTGTGCGCGTCGGTCGAGCACCCCGGGCGCATCTCGTGCAGCACGACCCGAACGCCGGCCCGCGCCGCCTGCCAGGCCGCCTCGCTGCCGGCGAGCCCGCCGCCGATGACCTGCAGCGGTCCGCTCATCGCTCCGCCTCCTCAACGCGCCCGGGCGTCCCGCGGAGCCCCGCGCGATCGGCGCGCCGCGATGCCCGATCGGGCCAATCCTAGCATCCGGCGCTGCCGGCTTGAATACGTCCCTCGACGACGCAACGCGCGCCGGCAGGATCACATCAGCCCGGCTTCCTTGTAGTACCGCGCCGCCCCCGGATGGAGCGGGGCCGAAAGCGACGCCTTGACCATTTCCTGCTTGTTGAGCCTGCCGAGGGCCGGATGCAGCGCCTTGAAGCGGTTGAAATCCCCGAACACCGAACTCGACCACCTCGTAGACCTCCTCGTCGGGCATCGCGGCCGACGTCACCAGGGTCGCGCGCACGCCGAAGGTCTGGGTGTCGGTAGCGGTGCCCGGATAAAGGCCGCCCGGGATGACTGCCTTGGAGTAGTACGGGTTGGCGGCGATCAGCTGGTCGACCGCGGGTCCGGTGACCGGGATCAGGCGGGCGCTCACCGCCTTGGTCGCCTCCAGGATCGCGCCGGAGGGGTGGCCGACCGTGAACACGATCGCGTCGACCTGGCCGGCGGCGAGCGCATCGGCCTGGCTGGTCGAGTCCAGCTCCGAGACGTAGGCGAAATCCGCCATGGTCCAGCCCTTGGCCTGCATGAGCTGCTCCATGGTCGCGCGCTGGCCCGAGCCCGGGTTGCCGATGTTGATCCGCTTGCCCTTCAGATCATCGAAGGTCCGGATCCCCGAATCGCTGCGCGCGACGACAGTGAACGGCTCGGGGTGCAGCGCGAAGACCGCGCGCAGCTCGGTAAAGGCGCCCGCGGCGGCGAACGGCCCTTTGCCGTTGTAGGCATCGTATTGCAGATCGCTCTGGACGATGCCCATGTCGAGCTCGCCGGCACGAAGGCCATCGATGTTGGCGATCGAGCCCTCGGTGCTGACCGCCTCGCAGCTCATCCCCTTCGGCTTGAGGGTCGGGTTGGCGACGCGGCAGACGGCGCCGCCGGCCGGGTAGTAGACGCCGGTGACGCCGCCCGTGCCGATGTAGATGGTGCCGGGCACCTTCTGCGCCGGCATGCCGGCCTCGGGCTGGTTCTGGGGCACCGCCGGCGCCGGGGACCGCCCCCCGGTCGTACAGGCCGTGAGCGTTGCCGCGAGCACCAGGAGCGTGAACTGGCAGACGTTGAGGCGCATCATCGCTTCTCCGCGGATCGGCTGCAAAACGCCGGGCGCGTCGCCCGGCGGGGGCAGTTCTGCCTGCATTCGAGCCCGCGGGCAAGGCTGGAGGCGCCCTCACCTGCCCAGGACTGCGAGCGGCCGGGCATTCCCGCAACCACCCGCCAGCGGCTTCGGGGACAGTCCCCTCTCGTTAAGGCGTTGTCTGTTCGGGCATCGAAGGTTATCTCGCTACGTCCTCTGCTGATCGATGATTTCTGGGATGGTTGGGGTTCTGGAGTCTCTCGGGTCGAAGATGCAAGAAGCGACACAACCTCTGCTGGCCATCCCGCAGGTGATCGGGCATCGGGGCGCGGCGGCGGCGGCGCCCGAGAACACGCTCGCCGGACTCCGCGAGGCCAAGGAGCTTGGCGCCAGCTGGGTCGAGTTCGACGTCAAGCTGACCCGGGACGGCGTGCCCGTCCTGATGCACGACGAGCGCCTCGAGCGGACCACGAGCGGGCAAGGGCGGGTCGCCGACACGACGCTCGCCGCCATCGAGGCGCTCGATGCCGGGGCCTGGTTCCGGCCGGCGTTCCGGGGCGAGCGGGTGCCGACCTTCGAGGCGGCGCTGGCGCTCTGCGCGGAGCTCGGCCTCGGCATCAACGTCGAGATCAAGCCCTGCCGCGGCCGCGAGGCAGAGACGGCGCGGGCGACCGTCGAGACCCTGCTCGCGCACTGGCCCGAGGCCATGCCGGCGCCTCTGGTCTCGAGCTTCGCGCCGATCTGCCTGGTGGTCGCGCGCGAGATCGCGCCGGCGCTGCCGCGCGGCCATCTCGCCGGGGCTCTGCCGCGGCGCTGGCGTGCGGCGATGGCGGCCCATGGCTGCCGCACGCTGCACCTGAACCACCGCTGGCTGAGCGCCCGGCAGCGGGCTGCGGTCGTCGCCGCCGGCGTGCCGCTGCTCCTCTACACGATCGACGATCCGGGGCGCGCGCGCCAGCAGCTCGCCGCCGGCGTCACCGCGGTCATCACCAACCGGGTCGGCGAGGTGCTGGCCGCACTGGCCGGCTCAGGCGAGCGTGTCGATCGAGCGCCGGATCGGCGTGCCGCGGTCTGAGCGGGCCGGGCGGTGGCGCCCACGCGACTGGCCGGCGTCCACACTGTCCGATGGGTGACGAAAGTCCAGAGAGGGACTAGCCTTTATGGCGCGGAATTTCGGCCGGCAGCCAGTCGTACACTCCCACACCCTGAATGACCAGGAACCGGCACCCGGCGCCCTCCAGCCCGTGAACGTGGTGTCGAGTTTTCGGGCCAACGGTGCAACGCTGCCCGGGCCTGAGCACGTACGTCGTTGCGGGCGCCCGCATCTCTACGACCGTTATCCCGTCCATGCCCACGAAGTCGTCGGTTATTTCGGAGTGATAGTGCCACGGGATGCTTTCACCGGGGGCGAGCGTCAGGATTCTCACCCTCAGATCGGCCCCTTCGGCAACTGTTTCGCGCCCGGCGATCGGATGGTTGGCCCGCGTGCGCTCCTCCATGCTTCTCCTCCACCAAGTGTCCGAGCTGGCATCATTCAGCCGACATGGCCCAGGCAGCTTCGCGTCCGGGTCGACAGTGCTCTTTCCTAGAGCCGTTCGTCAACGACAGGGGCAGCGGGAGCTCTGCTCAAGGGCACTCTGAAGTGCTGGAGAGCTCCTTCGTCAGTCCGGCGACGGCGTTCCCGCAGACCTTTCAACCTGGGGCGCGCAGACATCTGCCAGATCACCGCCAGCGGCGTGGGCCTTCAGGTAAGCGCCGATCTCATCGGCGATCAATTGATACCCCTCGCGGTTGGGATGGCCGTCGTTCTCGAAGAACAACTGTGCGCCGGTCTTGGCCTGCGCGCGAAAGGCCGGCAACAAGTCCAGGTATCTGATGTCCTGCGCGTCCAGAATTGGACGCAGCGGTGCGCCGGCGTCGGGGGCGGTGCCATCGAGCAGCGGCAGGTAGACCTCTTCCTTGCTCGGCTGGAAGACGACGATCATGCAGGTGCCGTTCTGCTTCGCGATCGCCTGCATGCGGTCGAGCGCTCCGAGGACGAGCTCGAAGATGGCGTTGCCGGGGCGGTCGTCCACGGTCTTCGACTCCAGATCGCTCGGACGCAATTGCAGGCGGCCGCCACCAGCCAACTGCAGGGCCTTTGGTTCACCGCTTCGCCAGTCGCGGTATACGTCGCGAGCGTAGTGCAAGAAAATGTAGAGATAGCTCTCGTTCCGCAGGAAGCCGCGCAACCTGGTCAGCGGGTTCTCTATCGTCGCTTCGGCTTTGCCCCGGCCAAAGTCGCGCCACACCATGTAATTGCCGCCGGCCCCCGATTTCAGCCAGGCGTCGAACATTTCGGCATCCCAAAAATCGTTGCGGGCAAAGAAGCCGATCAGGAGAATCTTGGGGTGGAGCGGAACGCCGAAGGTTTCGTAGACGCGCAGGTATTGCTGCGGACCGGCACCGATCAGTCCGAGATTGACGATCCCGGGGTCCGCCAGTTCCTGGCCGAGGAGGGTCGGCCAGGCCTGATCACGTTCCACGCCATAGCCGAAGGTCAAGGAATCGCCGACCGCAACGATATCGGCCCGCGCAGGCCAGGGATCGTCATTGCGAAACCCTTGGGCGTCGTTGCGGAAGGGAACCGCGAAATCGGTCGTCCGGATGGTCCCGGTGCCGTTCGGCGCGCCCAGAGTGCCGATGTAGGGATGACTGACACCGCGGTTCTCGGGCACGTCCTCGAGAGAGAGCCGAAGCTCCAGGGGCAGCAGGGCCGGGAACAGACGCAGCAGACCCTCGGCTGCAACCAGAGCCAGGGCGAGACTGAGGGGTATGAGGAGGATTTCTTTGCGCACCGTGCTTCCCGTCATGATGCCATGGTTGGGGCGCGCTGCGCGGGCGCGCCAGCTGCGCCGGCGGCCGGCAGCCGCTCGGTCGCCGACCCGGGGCAGCCGCGTCGGCGGCGATCCGCGCCCGGATCAGCAGGCCGCTGCGCGGCTCGGCTCGCGAACCGAAACCGGCACCGCAGCGCCGTGGACGCGTTCGGCCACCTCCTCCATCGGCTGATCCAGAAGGAACAGCCGGCCCCAGATCTCCAGGGCCAGGAGGTTGAAGAAGCCGTTGACGTTGCCCCGCCATCCGGTCACCGCCGCCATGAGGCCGGCCGGGTTCATGCCAAGGAACTGTATGCAGAAGCCGTCGCGAAACAAGTCCTCGCGGGCGAGCGGCTCGAGATAGTCCGCGATCGGCAGGGGAAAGCCGACTTTCTTGCGGTTGACGATATCGCTCGGCAGATAGTCCGCGGCGATCGCTTTGAGCAGCCACTTGTCGGTCCGGCCATGCAGGCGGAGCGAGAGCGGCAGGTTGACGACCGTCTCGACCAGCCGTTGGTCGAGGAACGGCACGCGACACTCGACCGAAGCGGCCATGGTCATCCGATCGAGCCGGCGGAGCAGCGGGGTCAGGAAGTTGGTCACGTCGGCGAGCATCGCCCCCAGAACCTCGCGCTCGCCCTGGTTTTCGACGAAGCCGTAAGCCTGCTCGGAGCGCAACCGCAGATCCGCCCGCGCGAACCGGTCCACGAAGGCGGTGGCATGCGCCAGCAGGCCCTCGTACTCCGAGAACTCGGTAATCGGCACGCGGTCGCAGGCGTACCCCGCGAACGCGATCGCGCGGCGAAGCCGCTTCGGCAGCCGGCCGAGCCAGCTCTGCACCGCCCGGAACTGGCGCTGGCGCCGGTAGCGCTGGGCGTAGCCGCCGAACAGCTCGTCCGCCGCCTCGCCCGAGAGCAGCACGATCACCCCGTGGCGCCGCGCCAGCTCCGAGACCATCATGAAAAACACCGAATTGGGGTGGGTGAGCGGATAGTCGCTGTGATAGATCGCGCGGACCAGGTTGTCGCGGAACAGATCGCCGTCTGCCTCGCAGGTGAGGAGGCGAATTCCGAGGCTGTCGGCGACCTTGCGGGCGTAGCCGCTTTCGTCGAGCTCGCGATAGCCGCGCACGGCGACGTTGAAGGCCAGGATGTCCCGTCGCTCGCGGGCGCAACATGCGGTGATCAGGCTGGAATCGATCCCGCCGCTGCAGAGAGTGCCGACCGGCACGTCACTGACCAGGCGATCGCGCACGGCGCTGGTCAGCAGCGAGCCGAGCTCTCCGATCAGCGCCTGCGGCGATTCTTTCGCCAGGCGCTCGTAGCGCTCCGGGGTGACCTGCGCCTCGGGCGTATAGTAGCGGCGCGGCGAGCCAAGCCGACCGCGCCGGATCTCCAGGACATGGCCCGGAGGCAGGGAGAGAATGCCGGCAAAGAGCGTCTCCGGGGCGCCGAAATCGACGTTTCGGTAGAGCGACCATTCCATCAGCCGCTGCTGGTTGACCTCGCGCCTGGGAGTTACCGCCAGCAGCGCCTTCAGCTCGGACGCGAATAGGATGTGCTGATCGTGCGAGGTATAGTACAGTGGCTTCTTGCCGAACCGATCGCGCGCCAGCGTTACGGTATCGCTTTCGCTGTCATAGAGCGCAAACGCGAACATGCCGGTGATGCGTTGGAGGCAGTCCTCGCCCCATTCGCGGAAACCGCGCAGCACGACCTCGGTGTCGGTGCGGGAGTGGAACTGCCGGCCGCAGCGGGCGAGCTCGGCGCGCAGGCTCTGGAAGTTGTAGATCTCCCCGTTGTAGACGATCCAGGCGCCCTCGTGGTCGGTCATCGGCATGTGGCCGGCGGCGCTGAGATCGATGATGCGCAGCCGGTTCGAGCCGAGGCAGACGCGGCCGAGCGCCTCGACGCCCCGGTCGTCGGGTCCGCGATGCTCCTGCAGATCGCACATCCTGGCCACGATTCGCGTGTGGTCCGCCCGGCACCGCTCCGGCGTCGCGCAGATCAGTCCCGCTATTCCACACATGCCAGCAGTCCGTTCCTCTGCGTCCCCTCGAACGCGATCCGAGACAAGTTGCCGGAGCGCAGCCCCAATTGCGCCGGCGCGGGAACGACGGCGCGGCCTCCGCAAGCCATGGCGCGTCCGCACATATCAGTCCGCCACCACCTCTTCGAGCACTTTGAGCGTCTCCCGCGCACAGCGCTCCCAGGTAAATTCCCTGGCGCGTGCCAGGCCGCGCTCGACGTAGGTCTCGCGCAATCCCGGGGTCGTCAGCATGCGCACGATCTTCTCCGCGATGTCCTGGTGATCGTGCGGGTCGAACAGCAAGGCCGCATCGCCGCTGACTTCGGGTATGGCGCCCGCGTCGGCGCCCACGACCGGGCAGGCGCACGCCATCGCCTCGAGTTGCACCAGCCCGAACGACTCGTACAGCGAAGGATAGGCGAGGCAGGCCGCCTGGCTGTACACCGCGGGCAGGTCGCTGTTCACCACCTCGTTGAGGTACACGATGCGGTCCTGGAGCTTGAGCTGATCCACCACCTCGAGGATTTCCTTGTACCGCCAGCGCGGTCGGCCGATGACCACGAGCTTGTGCGGCAGCTTGTCCCCGATGGCGTGCAGGGCGCGCACCAGGTTGGCAAAATTCTTCTGCGGATAGATGTGCCCGACGAACAGGATGAACTCATCGGGCAGCGAATACTTGCTCTTCATCGCGGCCAGCGTGCCAGGATCACGCACCGGTTTGAACTTTTCGTTGACGCCGTGATAGACCGTGCGCACGTTCTCGAAGGGATATTTGACCGTGCGGCGGAAATCGCGGGTCATCGTGTTCGAGATCGAGATCACGCGGTCCGCGGCGGGCATGATCGCGTTCTCGAGGAACCACCAGCGCGTGTACATTTTCCAGTCGTACACCTTCGGAATCAGG
Organism: uncultured Alphaproteobacteria bacterium; assembly: GCA_963815435.1. Lineage (GTDB taxonomy): Bacteria > Pseudomonadota > Alphaproteobacteria > Geminicoccales > Geminicoccaceae > DATAOG01. The sequence continues at coordinate 21,035 of CAWFGZ010000022.1, read as the reverse complement.
TGATACTCGACGTTGTGCATCACCATGACCTTCTTGAATCGGCCGGGAATCGGAACCGAAAGGAACGGATTGAAGACGACATCGACGCCGTACCGGCGCGCGCACCGTGGTACCACGATGTGATCCCAGAACAACCCGGAGCGCATGGGCGCAAAGCCCGTGTCAATCTCGGTGACATTCTGATACGTTGCCCGATATTGCCCGATCGATTGCGGCGCAGTGCCAAAACCCGGATAGAACAGGAAGTATTCGTTGTCGCGATCGATCTGCAGGAGATGCTTGACGACCTCGTCGCTGTAGACACGGATGCCGCCCCAACGCAGATTGAGGCTTTGTAGAGTGATTGCGATGCGCATGCCGGATCACATGAGCCAGTGCGACAGGTTTCGTTGCAGGACGTCCTGCAGCGCAAGGATCTCATCGCGGTAATCCGCAAGCAGGCTCGCGCGCACTTCGGGTGCGAGCGGCGGCTTGACGAGGTTGCGGTTCTTCAAACTGATGCCGACACGGCGCGCCTGCTCGATGAGCGGCAATTTGCCCAACTTGCCGGCGCGCACGGTACGGTTCTCCGCTGCGGCCCGGGGGGCCCGATCGAAGGTGGCCTGGGTCGCTTTCTGCAGCCTCGAAAGAGCCGCGTGCATCAGCTTGTTGCGCGGCACCCCGGAAGCGTTGTAGCGCACCGAAGTATCTGCGACGAAGGACTCGTCCACGCCCAGGAAACGGTAGATGTCGCGCAGCACCTGCTGCGGCTGGGAATCGAACTCCTCGTACAGGTAAACTTTGATCTGCCGGCGGTCGAAGCGCTCGAAAAAGCGCTCGAGCTGTGTCGAGTAGCGCCCGAGTTCCCGGTACCGCCAGCGGTACTCCCAGTTGTCGCGAACCCGCGCGTCTTCCGCCGCGAGCGCCTGGGCAAAGTCCGTGAGCGGCTCGACGCCGTCGCGAATCAGATGCAGATAGTGCGAATACGCGCGCTCGACCGGATGGCGAAGGATCGCGATGAGGCGCGCCTGAGGCACCAGCGCCTGCATTCTCGCTGCCGTCTTCGGCGCGCACAGGTACACCGGAGACGCCTCGCCGACCGCCTTCTCACCGGCCACATCGCGGAACAACGCCCGGTATTCTTCCAGATCGACGATGCTCGAGCGGTGCAGCTCCTGGTCGCCGGGACCGCGGAAATCGAGGTCACCCTTCTCGAAGGCAAAGAAACGGGGCTCCTTGACCGGGCTCATATAGATTTGCGGGTGCTGGCGCAGATTTCTGATAGAGCGCCGTCGTGCCGCATTTGGCCGCACCGATGACGACGAGATTGGGTAACGTCATCAGCTGGTCCGCCATACGGCAAATCCGCGTAAGTCCCGCCACTCGAGCTCGCGCAGCAGGGCGAGCACCAACACGTAAACCCCACTGAGGGCCGCGAACTCGAGCAACATCAGCACCGGGTCGTGGCTCTCCATCCAACGGCCCAGGAGGTAGACGACCGCCGTGGCCGCGGCAATACGGGCAGCGCTCAACGGCCTGATCAACGCGCCATAGCGCCGATGAACGAAGGTCACGGCGATGGCCGCGCCCGCGAGATTGGTGAGCACCAGCGCGCCGGCCGCGCCGATCCCGCCAAACTGCGGAATCATCACGTTGTTGAGCACCAGGGCGAACGGCACGAGCGCGAGCAGCAGGACGATGCTCAGCGTGTAGTGACCGGCCGCCCCCAGCACTTCGAGCGCGATGGCGAACAGCGCCTGGATCAGTGCGGCAAGGAGCTGCCAACGCAGGAACGGCGCGCCTGCGACGAACGATCCCGAAAAGACCAACGACATGACCTGCTCGGCGTGCTGGGCGAGGATGACGCAGCAAGGCGCCATGGCCATGAGAACGAAGCGCGTGGTCGCCTGGATGTAAGTGCGCACGAGCGGACCATCACGGTTCGTCAGCGCTCGTGCGAGCGAGGAAAACAACACATTGCCGATCGTGTTGGGCACCATGAGGAGCATTTTGGGCAGCTGGCCTGCGGCGATGTGAAGTCCCACGACCGCCGCCGCCCCACCCAACGCCTTCAGGGACCAGATGTCGAGATTGAGCAGCACCTGGCGGTTGGCGAGGATCAGACCCAGGGGCAACGCCGCCTGCAGGATCGGCTTCAGGAGCTTGCGATCCGGCCATACGCGCCGCAGAGGCACCGCGCAGACCAGATAGACGAGCCCGCCAACGGTCGCCGCCACGTTGACGATCAATGCCCCCGCCGCCGTGAGGTCGAAAACCTGCCAGAGGATCAGGATGCCCGCGAGCTTGGTGAGACTGTAGGCGATGATGCAAAGGCTCGACGGTTCCGTAGCGACGATAACCGTTGAGCATTCCCTGGTAGCCGATGTACTGCGCATAGAGCGGGATGTCGAGGAACGCGATGCGAAACAGCGTGGCGGCGCCTGCGGGCAGCTCGAACAGGGCCACCAGGAGCGGCGCCGCGACCCAGCCGAGGGCGAAAATGCCCAGGGATACGGCCGCCAGCAGCGCGAAAGCCGTGTTCTCGAATTCCGCGCCCTGGGCCTTTTCGTATTGCGGCAGCAGCCGGCTCAGGGCGCCGGGGACGCCCGCCGTCGCGCCCGTCTCCAGCCACAGCAGCACGGACATGATCAGCCCGTACACGCCGTAGTCGGCCGGACCCAGACCACGCGTCAGAATCACCGTGACGATGAAGCCGCTCGCCATGAAGCAGCCGCGCGCGATCAGCTGCTGAATCGTCCCGCGCGCCGCCGTCGCGTCGCTCATGGGTGGCGCGACAGCCCGGGGATCGATGCCGATTGGTGCGAGAATGCTTGGCCCTTCGGGCCGAGCTTTGCCGCGCTCACCCGGCCGCGCACCGCGATCGACGACCACTTCACCCCAAACCCACGCCAGCCGGCGCAGCCAGGTCGAAATCCGGTTCTCGATCCGGCTCCCACTAGACACGGCTCCTGAGGCCGACGCGGTCCGTGTCCGGCGAGCCGCTGGCGAGGGCGCCGGCGAACTCGTCGAGCACCCGGCCGTCCATATGCGCGGGCGGCTCGATGCCGAAATGCGCCAGGATCGTCGGCGCGAGATCGAGGATGCTGGCGCCTTCGAGCACCTGGCCTTGCGGCACGCCCGGGCCGATCAGCGCGGCGAAGGCGTTTGGCCGGTGATTGCCGGTGTAGTAAGGTGTGACGGCGTAGCCCGGCTGCTCGCTGCGCAGGACGCCGTAGCGCTCGGTCGCGAGCTCGGTGGTCACGCGCGCCTCCGGGTCCCAGGTGACGATCACGTCGGGCATGTTCCTGCGGCAGGGGCCGCGGTAGAGCTCGTCGGTCTTATAGACCGCCTGCACGGCCCGCCGGCCGTTGACGGGGTTGACCATGCCGCTGGTCGCGGCGTGCAGCGCGTCGCAGAGCTGCAGGTAGTCCTCGCCCGGCTGAACCATGCCCTCCGGCTCCCGTCCGGCAAGGTTGACCCGGAAAAAGCCCTCGTTGGCGTTCTCGATCAGGAACGCGCGGGTCCGATCCCAGGCGATGCCGGCCGTCTTCCAGCGCAGGCTGAGGCGCTCGTTGACGCTGCGCGGCAGCAGCGTGCGCGAGATGGCGGCGCGTGCGGATCTCGGAATCAGATTGCGCAGGCTGCCGAGCAGATCGCGCTTCGCTCTCGCGGCGCCAGCGCCGCCGGGACCGTCACCCGGGTCGTTCAACAGACGCATGCGCTCGAGCAGATGCCCGAGAATGTGCGAGCCGCTGTAATTGGGGCCCATGCCGTCGCCCGAGACCAGGCAGACGATGGTGTCGTCGTCGACGTTGTCCAGGATCGTGGCGATCGCGCGATCGAGCGCCTGGTACACGTCGCGGAGCGCGCTCGCGAGCGCTTGCGGGCAGGTTTCGGGATGGGCGACGTAGGACGGATCGTGGAAATGCCAGAAGTAGTGGCCGGCCGGATGACACTCGCCGAACACCGCGAGGAAGAAATCCCACTCCTGGGTCGCCATCAGCCACTTGACCACCTCGGCCTTCTTTGCCACCGCCGCGAGCAGGCGATCGCGAAAGCCCTGGTGGTCGGGCGGCGGGGTCATGCCGACGTCGGCGTGATTCTCGGCCGGATAGGGACCGAAGCGGGTGGCGATTTCCTTGCCGAGCTCGGCCGGCAGGATGGTCGGCTGCCAGAACGAGGTCCAGGTCCCCCAGTCCACGATCTGGGCGCCGTTCAGGCCATGCAGAGGGCAGGTCAGGAACGCGTCCATGACCACCGTGCGCTTGCCCTGATCGCTCAGCAGCTTCCAGAGGAACGGGACCGGGCAGAGATCCGGCCGCGGGCGGACCGGCGCCTGGTGCCCGGGCTGCATCACGTAGGCATGATAGAGCCCGTGCTTGTCCGGCGTGGTGCCCGTGAAGATCGAGGGCCACGCGGAGACGTGGACGACGTCCGCCGTGGTCTGCAACGTCGCCCAGGTGCCATCTGCCTTCAGGCGCGAAATGGTCGGGAGCAGGCCTTCCTGTTCCCACTGTTCGATCAGTTCCCGATCGCCGGCGTCGAGACCAATCAGGAGCACGCGACCGCGCTGGGGCATCACATTCCGCACCGATCAGCTACGCCGTCGTCTCGTGCACGAGACCGATCTGCTCGCGCACGGTTGGCGAGAAGACCTCGTCGATGGCAACCTTGCGCCGCTCGCGCGCGGACAGGATGGCCGCGTCGAGCATGGCGAGGGTCCAGAGATTGTCCTCGCCGCTGGTCTCGGGCGTCTTGCCGAGCGTGACGGCATCGCGAAACTGGTCCAGAATCGACGCCATTCCGGCGTGCGGATAGCGCTCCACCTCACCGGGCGGCAGCGGTTGCGGCTCGACCTGCTGGAATGAGCGCCCCGATTTCGGCCGCCACCAGACGCGCGAGCGATCGGTCCGCACATCGCCATTCTCGGTCTCGAGCCGCAGGTCGTACTCATACCGAGTGGCGACGAACGTGCCTCGGTACTGGATCGACAGCCCGCCTTCGAACTCCAGAAAAGCGTCGACCGCACCGTGGTGCGCGTAGTCGCTGCCCGCAGGATTGTACGACCAGGCGAGCACCGAGGTCGGCCGCCGAGCGAACAGGTAGCGAAAGCTGTCGAAATGATGCACCCCGATCTCGGTCAGAAAGGGCTCCTCCATCTCCTTGACCCAGGAGCCCTGCGTGCGGCTCGGCTGGTCGCGCCGGTCGATGCAGGTGGCGAGCCCGAGCTGCCCCGTGGAGCCGTCGGCGAGGAACGCATGCAGGGTGCGCTCGGCCTGAAAGAAGCGGAAATTCTCCGCGACCATGACCGGTCGGCCGAGCTCCCGCGCGCGTCGGACGACCTCGACGGCTTCGCCGAGATTGCGGCCAAAGGGCTTTTCCACGAGCACGGCCAGGCCCGCCTCGAGCGCCTCGAGCGCCTGGCGCGCATGCAGGAAGGAGGGGGTCGCGATCAGCGCGGCGTCCGCGCTCACCTCGCCGACCGCCCGCTCCAGTCGATCGAAGAAGCTGGCGTTCTCGAAGCCCGGCCGGGCCCGCACCCGCTCGCACACCTTCGGATCGGCATCCACATAACCGACCGGCACCACGTCATCGCGCTTGGCGAGCAAATCGAGCCAGTGGTGGCCCCGACCGCCGAGCCCGATTTGGATGAGCCGGATCGCCATGCTGCGGTCGCCCTCAGAAGACGTACGATCGGACCACGAAGACCGAAAGACCCAGAATTAGAAATGCCGCCAGCACATAGCCGAAGATCGCCTTCGAGGGCCGGTTACCGATCACGATCTGCAGCACCACCAGGAAAAGCACCAGAGCGATCTTCGCCCACAGGGCCGCTCCCAAAGAAGACGTAATGAAATCTGGCGAGAACAGCTGTTGCAACCAGCCCCGATAGTAGAGGGCGAAAATTCCCGTCGGCCACAATACCGCATGGGCGTACCAGCCGACCCCGCCCAGCTTACGCTCGAACAGGCGCGAAAAGAAACGATCGCTCGACGGATCGCCGAAGAACATGGCCCCGATCCAAAAGGCCGCGGTGCCGACATGCGCCCAAACCGCGAGAAAATAGATGGTATTCATTCGGAGCCCTGCGCTACGCGGACGCTGCTGGCTCGATCTGGCAGCGCGAAGGCGTCGAGAGCGCTGCCGTCCATCTCAGGAGCCGCGTCCAGTCCCATCATGCGCAGCACCGAGGGCGCCACCTGGACCAGACGCCCCTCGCCTTTCCTTCCTTGCGCGATGTCCGGCCCGTGGGCGAGCAAGAAGCCCGAGGGCGAGTGGGTGCCAGTGCGCGGGTCCGGGCTTGCCCCCTCGATCCGGCCGAGCCGCGGCGATTCCAGCGCGGCGATCGGCGCCCGATCGTTCCAGGCCACGACAATATCCGGCAGGCAGCCCTGCCGCTCGCCCGGGAAGACCTCGCTCAGCAGCAAGACCTCATTCACGGCGGGCTCGCCCGAGGCCGGATTGACCAGCTCCGCCAGGCGCAGGCGAATCTCCTGGCAGAGATCCTCATATTCGCTGCCCGGCTCGACGATGCCGGCGGGCTCCCTACCCTTCAGATTGATCCGTATGCACCCTTCGAGATCGGTCGGCAGGGCGAACGCGCGGGTGCGTGACCAATCGATCTGGGACGCCTGGAGGTGGGCGCCGATGCGATCGCGCAGCCACCACGGAAGACTGTCGGCGATCCAGCGGCGGGCGCGCTCCGGCACCAGGCCCTTGATCGTCCCGAGCGCCGAGCGCGGGCCCGCCTGGCCGGTAGTGTCTCCTCCGCCTGCCGGGGCGTTGGTGTAGCCCAGCCGCTCCAGCACATCGGGCAGCAGATGCCAGCCGCAGTGGTTCGGGCGAACGCCGTCCCCGCTCACCACGATCAGGACGACGTCGGGCGGCAGGGTCGCGCGCAGCTCGCCGATGGCGCGATCGATGGCGGCGTAGACCTGGCGGAGCGGCCGAAACTGCGCCGCCTCGGGGTCGGCCGTGTTCGCGGGCGCGGCCGGCCAGAGGTAGTGGCCCGCAGAATGGGTCTCGCAGAACGCGGTCACCACGAGATCCCACCGCTCCTGCTCCATCAACCACTTCAAGCTCTGGCACTTGTACTCGACACTTCGCGGCAGCCGCTCTTCGAGGACGGCAAGATCGGGCCGAGCCAGCCCCAGGTGCTTGGCTTCCATGCCGAGCGGATAGGGGCCAAAGCGCGCTCGGAGGTCGTCGAGCAGGCGGCCCGGTTGGGCAACCTGCTGACCGTACCAGGCCCAGGTGCCCCATTCGAAGATGGCGCGGCCGCGGAAGCCGGCTTCGGGAAAGGTCTCGGGCACGTCGTAAATCAGGCACCGGCGCTCCTGCCGGTCCGCGAGGTGCCAGAAGCAGGGTGCGCCATATTGATCGGGCTCGATCAGCTGCGCCTGCTGACAACCCGGCTTTGGCTGGTACGGGTAGTAGACCCCGTGTCGCCCCGGCAGCGCGCCCGTCGCGAAGGTCGGCCAGGAGGACGTATGGAGGACGCGCGCGGGGCTCTCGAGGTCAAGCCAGGTGCCGTGTGCAATCAGCGCATCGAGGTTGGGCAGATGGCCCGCTCGCGCCCACGCCCGGATCAAGCCTCCGTCGCCCATGTCCAGGCCGATCACGACCACACGGGCGAAGTCCGTACTGGCGCCGAGCGTCATCGAACCTTCGCCTGCGACAGATCGCTACTCAGCGGCACTGGCGACTTTGGCCCGCGGGCTGTCCGTCCGCAACCAATCGTCGACGCCAACGACGATCCCCTCTTGATCCGACTGGATGACCGAGGCGAGAAGGGCGATCGGCCATCTCGCCGCAGCTCGGGCTGCCCCGGCCGAAGGAGCGTCCGAGAGTGCCAGCTTCATCTGGTCGAGCGCCTCGACGGCGCGATCGGGCCACGGCGAAGTCGCCGCTGCCCGTGGCTGCCAGCGCCAGGGCGCGAAGCGCGGCCAGCCGCGCTTTCGCCACCACGTGACCCGCCCGTCGCTGCGCAGGGACCCTCGGCTGCCCTCGATCCATAGCTCACGCTCCGCGCGTCCCGAAGCTACGGATCCGAAATACTGAGCGTGGATGTCGTTCTCCAGCTCCAAGAACACCTCCGTGGTGGCGCCGCGCGGATCTTTTCGCCACGGCGGTCCACCACATCGGGCCGCGACGCGGACCGGTTTGGCCGCCAGGAGCTCACCCAGGCTTTCGATATGATGCAGACCAGCGCCGGTCAGCTGGGCATATGGCGCATCCGGCGCGACGTCGTCAATGCGCCAGGGCCGCTGGTCGCGATAGCTGACGTCGGTGATCGCTCCGATCTTTCCCAGAAGGCGCCGAAGCGCCCGGTCGGCGGTGCCGTGCTCGCTCCGGACGACGACGACCGCGCGCTCATGCTCGCGCGACAATCGGGCGAGCCGCGTCAAGAGCGGCAAATTGCAGGCCGGCGGCCGGTCGAGAATGATGCCAAGACCGGCCTCGAGGATCTCGACCGCCCGGCGGTCGTCGAAGGCGAGCGGGCCGGTCAGGATCGCGGCATCGGCCTCGACGTGGCGGAGCGCCTCGTCCAGCGTCGGGTAGCGGTTGAGCCGATCGCCGACCGAACCCGAAGCGTCGCCCGCGGACACCATGGCGACCGAGCTCGCATCACGATGACCGCGAACGATGTCGATCCAAGCCTGCCACCTCTGGCCCAGACCGACATGAATTACCTTCATTCGTCCACCTTGTTCGGGAAACCGGCCTCGACCACGAGACTGACAAGACGGTCCATGCGGCGCCTGGCCCGGCAAGCTAGCCAACCGTCCGGGTACGCGCAACCCCACAAAGACTCGGCCGGAGGCCAGGTATGGTGCCCGGCCACCTTCTGGCTGCGCCGGGCCCGGACGAGGCCACTTTCTGCGTTCTCGCCGCTTGATCGTCGCGAGCAGCCGATGCATACAGCCGATGCACAGGATATGGGGGGATCGCGATCTCGACCCGGCGTCAGCAGGTTGGCGCGATCGCGCAAGGCGAGGGGCGGCGGATGCAGCGGCGGCGGTTTCTGGCATGGTTCGCGGCGGCGGGCGCGCTCTGGCCCGGCGGGCCGGGCCGGGCCTGGCGGGGTCTGGCCCACGTGCGCCCGCCCAGCACGGCGGATCGGCTGGCGGCCGTCTTCAGTCGACCGGCCAGTGCCGCTGCGGTCGGGCGCGCCTATCTGGCCGCTCATCCCGGCGAGGCAGGGGTCGATCGGCTGGCGGGCGAACTCGAGGCGGCGCTCCGCCGATCGGGCTGCGAGCCCAACCACGCCGATCTTGCAACCCTTCGCGTCGCCACGGCGCAGCAGATCAAGGAGGATTTCGCGCAGAGCCGGGTGGTCCAGGTTCAGGGCTGGGTGCTGAGCCTGAGCGAGGCCAGGTTGTGCGGCCTGGCGGCGCTGCTTGCCGCCTGAAATCGAGCAATCACCGGGAGGAAGGGCTGCATGCTGGTCGACGCGCGCACGGTGCCGGATGGCGCTCGGATCGAATGTGACATCGCCATCGTCGGCGCCGGGGCCGCGGGGCTGACCATTGCCCGCCAGTTCAGCGGCAGCGGCCGCAACGTGTGCCTAGTCGAAAGCGGCGGGTTCGAGCTCGATCTGGACACCCAGGCGCTGTACGACGGCGACAACGTCGGCTTGCCCTATTTCCCGCTCAACTCCTGCCGACTCCGTCAGTTCGGCGGCACGACCAATCACTGGAGCGGCGCCTGCGTGCCGTTCAGGCGGCAAGACTTCGAGCAGCGCCCCTGGCTGCCCCATAGCGGCTGGCCGATCGGCCTCGAGGATTTGCAGCCCTACATTGACCGCGCGATCGCATTTCTCGAGTTGCCCGAAGCGGGCTGGGACATCGCTCACTGGGAACGGACGAGCGGAGAGCACGCCCTCGACTTCGATCAGACCAAGCTCCAGACCCTGCTCGTGCTCGTCAAGCCGGTGCGCATGGGGCAGGTGCTGCGCCAGGAGTTCGAGCAGGCGCAGGACATTCACGTCTACCTCAACGCGAATGCGGTCGAGATCGAAACCAACGCCACCGCGTCGCACGTGACCGGCGTGCGGGTTCGGACGCTGGCGGGCAACGGCTTGAGCGTCGTCGGCGGCCTCGTCGTCCTCGCCCTCGGCGGCATCGAGAACCCGCGCCTGCTCCTGCTCTCGAACCGGGTGCAGAGCGAGGGCCTCGGCAACGCTCACGACCTGGTCGGCCGGTATTTCATGGAGCACGCGACGTGTCGCGGCGGCATCGTCCAGCCCGCCAGTCCCGGCGTCGAGGTCGGCTTCTACCGCCCGATACGGTTCGACCGGTATGCCATTGCCGCAGGCTGGATGCTTCCTCCCGAGGCAAGCGAGTCCGAACAGATCGCCCCAGTCCTCTTGGACATCAAGCTGGTCTACGATCCGGCATATCAGTCCGCTGGCATCCAGTCGCTGCGGCACCTCAAGAGCGCATTGTTCGGGCAGCAGCCGCCGGATGACCTCATGGCCGATATCGGCAACGTTCTGGGCGACTTTGGGGTCATCACCGGACTCGCGTTTGATCGGGTGTGGTATGGCCAACCTCCGATCGACCGAATCGAAGTCGAGCCTCTGATCATCTCGACGCCGAACCCGGACAGCCGGGTGCTGCTCGGCGACCAGACGGACGCTCTCGGCTGTCGCCGGGTCGAGCTCGACTGGCGCCTCAGCGAGCTCGACAAACGAAGCGCCCGACGCGGCCTCGAAATCGCGGCGACCGAGATCGGCCGTCTCGGCATCGGCCGCATGAAGATCACCCTTAGCGCCGACGACACCACTTGGCCGGACGATCTCGTGGGCGTCAATCATCATCTCGGCACGACGCGCATGCATGACGATCCGCGCCAGGGCGTCGTCGATCGCGATTGCCGGGTGCACGGGATCGACAACCTCTATATCGCGGGCAGCTCAGTGTTCCCGACGGCCGGAACCGGCACGCCGACGATGATGATCATCGCCATGGCGCTGCGCCTCGCGGACCACCTGAGGGGGCTGGCGGCGTGAAGTATCGCCCATCGGCGGGCCGTCGACGCCGGGTCCGGCCAAGCCCGGATTTCCCGGCTCGGGTTCATGCCGAGGGCCATATCGATGCCCGAGCGAAGATCGTCGCCCTTCCCGCCTGACTTCCTTTGGGGCGCGGCGACCTCCGCGCATCAGGTCGAGGGCGACAATCGGGCGAGCGATTGGTGGGCCTTCGAGCAGGCGGGCGAGCTCCCGTTCAGATCCGGCGCTGCCTGCCGTCACTACCAGCTCTTCGAGCAGGACTTCGAGCTCGCCCGCGCATGGGGCCACAATGCCCATCGCTTCTCGATCGAATGGAGCCGCATCGAGCCGCGCGAGGGTGAATGGGACCAGGGCGCGATCGACCATTACCGCGAGGTCGTGCTGGCTCTGCGCCGGCGCGGCCTCGAGCCGCTGGTCACCTTGCACCACTTCACCAATCCGGCCTGGTTCACCCGCGCCGGCGGCTGGGCGAGACGGGACAGCGCGGCGCGCTTTGCCCGCTATGTCGAGCGGATCGCGGGCGCGCTCAGGACCAGGTACGCTGGTGGATCCCGATCAACGAGCCCACGGTCTACGCCAAAAAAGGCTTCGTGCTCGGCGACTGGCCGCCCTTCCACCGCTTCGACTGGTGGGGGGCCGGCCAGGTGCTGCGCAACATGGGCCGCGCCCACCGTCTCGCCTATGACATCCTGCATCGCGCCCGGCCGGACGCCTTGGTCGGTCTGGCCCACAGCGCGCCGCTGGTGGTCGCCCGAGCGCCGGCGCGACCGCTCGACCGCCTGGCGGCAGGCCTGCGCGAGCTGGTCCTCAATCGCCTGCCGGTGCGCTGCTGCGCGGCGCCCGCAATCAAAAGTTCGATTTCATCGGCCTGAACTACTACTGCCGGAGCATCGTCTACTGGCAGGCCGCGGGCGCCGCGGCGCTGTTCGGGCGCGACTGGCCCGAGGACGACCAGAGCGGGCCGCGCGCGTTCAGCGACATCGGCTGGGAGATCTGGCCCGCGGGCCTGAAGCAGCAGCTCGAGCGCTTCGCCTGCTACGGCGTCCCCCTGCTGATCACCGAGAACGGCCTCGCGACCGAGGACGAGGAGCAGCGCACGGCGTTCCTCAGCGCCCATCTTCGGGCGCTCGCCGAGGCGCTTGCCGCCGGCGTCCCGGTCGCCGGCTACTGCTACTGGTCGCTGATCGACAATTACGAATGGTCACTCGGCACTGGCCCGCGTTTCGGCCTGGCCGCCACGGACTACGCGACCCAGCGACGATCGCCGCGCCCGGCCGCCGCCTATTTCGCCGAGGTCTGCAGAAGGAATGCGCTGCCGGACGACGACGACGACGCGCCTGACGGGACCCTGACCTCGGCCGCGTCGCGGCAACGGGGCTGAGCTGGCGGCGCCCGCCGAGCATCTCGCCGACAGCGCGTGCCGCACCGACGCCGCCTGCGCAGCCTGAAGCATTGCACTCGGCTCGTCCGCGCGGATATACGGGCGGGCAATGGAAGCACTGCCCGCTGAAGTTTGAGCGCCGAGCCACCTGGATGAGGCCGTCATGATGCTGCCGAGGCGATCTTCGCTCCCGGCTTGGGCCCGACGCCTCGGCATCGCCCTTGCCGGGCTGCTGTTGCTCGGGATTGCCGGCGAGGTGCTGCTGCGCCTCGCCCCGGGCCTCGGCGATCCGCAGACCGTCATCAGGATGCAGGGCGAGCGGGGCGCAGCGGTCTACGTTGCGGATCCGGAGCTCGGAGCCCGCCTTGCCCCGTCGCAGCACGCGCTCGTCGACACCCTCGACTATACTTACACGCTCCAGACCGACCATGCCGGCTTCCCCAATCCGGAGCCCTGGCCGAGCCGGATCGACATCGCGGTGCTCGGCAACTCCTTGCTGGACGGACCGGGGCTCGGTCTGGACGGTGAGCTCACCGCCCTGCTCGAGCATCGCCTTGGCGGCCGGTCCGCCCTGAATTTCACCCTGCCGGGGGCCGGAACCAGGCATGAGTACCTGATGTACCGCAAGTACGCCGAACCCCTCCAGCCGAAGGTCGTGGTCGCGCTTCTCTGGGTGATATGGGACATCGACAACTCGCTGCATTTCGACCGCTGGCTGAGCGAGAACAGGCCCGATCCGGACTTCACCCACTACCGCTTCACCTTTCGGGCGACACACCAGGATGGCCCCCGGCGAGGTCCCGACCGGCATCGAGCGGGTTGCGCGCTTTTTGCACCGCCAGCTCGGCAAGTCAGAGCTGCTACGGGCCGGCTTCCGGGACCTCAATTCGCTCCTTCACCGCCAGAGCGGGCGCGAGCGGGTCGTTTTCCCGAACGGCGACACCGTCTTTCTTTCGCTTCGCGAGCAGGCGAGCCTCGCCCAAGGCATCGACCGCCCGCAAGTTGCCGATATGCGCGAGGTCCTCTTTCGCCCGCTGGAACAACTGAAGACCGAGGTCGAGAGGCAAGGTGGCCGCTTCGTCGTCGTCCTGATGCCGAGCAAGGAAGAGCTGTACGGCGCGGACGACTTTCCGGCAGATTCTGCGGCCGAGCCAGGAGGTGAGGGCCGGGCTCGAAGCGCGCGGGCTGCCGGTTCTGGATCTCTACCCCGTGTTCCGCGAGCTCGGGCGCGAGCGATCGCCGTTTTATCGCGCGGACCCGCATCCGAACGCCTTCGGCAATCAGATCATCGCCGACGCGCTCGCGAAGTGGATCACGGATCAGAACGTGTTTCCGGCGCCAGCGGCAGCCATGGCCGGTGCCAGGGCCGAGCAGTAGCGCCGGATGGCGCTTCGTCGGGTGATGCCGATGGTCGGGAGCGTGCGCGAAGACGACGGGCAAAAGAAGTGGCGGGGCGGCGATCGATCTGGTAGTAGAGCTTCGCGGAGGACGCCCGATGCGGGACGGTCAGACGATGAGCCTCGACGGTAACCGTCCCGGTGAGCGCAGCCCCCACGGTCCGACCCGGCTGACAGACGAGGCGGACGAGCACCGTCGCGGTGGGTCAGCATGACTCCCTACCTGTCCATCATCATTCCGGTCTTGAACGAACATGAAAGCCTTCAACAGCTCCACCAGGAGTTGACGGCCGCCCTGAGCCGCCTCAAGCGACCCTACGAGATCATTTTCGTCGACGATGGCAGCTCGGATGGCTCGGTCAGCCTGTGCAAGGGCCTGGTTGCATCCGATCAGCACGTGGTCCTGGTCGAGCTGCGCCGCCGCTTCGGCAAGGCGACCGCCCTGCAATCCGGCTTCGAGATCGCCCGCGGCGAAGTGATCATCACCATGGATGGCGATCTGCAGGACGATCCCGCTGAAATCCCAAAGTTTCTCGACAAGATCAACGACGGGTTTGATCTGGTCAGCGGCTGGAAAGAGAACCGGCAGGACTCCTCTATAAGACGGGCAGAATCGAAGGTCTTCAATCTCATCACCTCGATCTTTACCGGGCTCGCGCTGCGCGATTTCAATTGCGGCTTCAAGGCCTATCGGCGCGAAGTGACCCGCGGACTGCATCTTTATGGCGAACTCTACCGCTACATCCCGGCGCTCGCGCACGCCAAGGGCTACCGGATCGGCGAAGTCGCGGTGCATCATCGCCGCCGCGTGCATGGTGCATCGAAATACAGCTACGAGCGGATCCTGCGGGCGCCATTCGATCTGTTTACCACGCTGTTTCTGATCGGGTTTCAAAGGCGGCCGCTACACTTGTTTGGCCCGCTCGGTGTCTTGCTCGGCGGGTTCGGTCTGATCATCAATGTCTGGCTCGCGGCGCTGTGGTTCGGCGGCGAGCCTATCGGCAATCGGCCGTTGTTGGTCTTGGGCACGCTGATGATCATCGTCGGCATCCAGGTCTCCAGCTTCGGCCTCCTGGCCGAGATGATGACCTCGGCGAGCTACCGGCCAAGCGAGGTTCTGGGCTTGGTGCGTGAGGTCCATCGACACGGGGATCAGCGGGATAGCCATGCGGCGTGATGCGGGCGTCCGCGACCGCGCCGCGACGCGGTGCCGGCTCGAGTCGCCCGAAGTCTGCACAGTCCTAGCGAGAGAGCGGCCACGATTTTGCCAGGATGGTCACGGGCTGGGCCAGGCCCTGGTGGACGCCTGGACCAGGCGATCAGCGTATCTTGAGGCCGAACTTCCGTCAGAGATCATGAAGCCCGTCAATTCCAGAAACCTGCCGGCATCGACCAGCCATAGTACGGATATCTGCATCGTCGGTGCCGGGGTCGCCGGGATCTCGATCGCGCTGCAATTTGCGGGGACATCGAGGAGCATCTGCCTGATCGAGAGCGGTGCCTATAGCCCCGACCAGGATGTCCAATCGCTCTACGATCTGTCGCAGGTCGGATACCGCACGCGGGAAGACGCCACCTCACGCATCCGATACTTCGGTGGCAGCTCTAACATCTGGGCCGGGAGAAGCATGAAACTCGATCCGGCAGACCTCTGCGAGCGGGATTGGGTACCGAACAGCGGTTGGCCGATCGGCTACGCCGAACTCGATCGCTACTATCGACCAGGCGGAGCGCGTCCTGGAGTTGCCGAGCTTTGCCGCCTTCGAAGACCGCCTGGCCCGCACGGCGCAGCTCGCGGCAGCTGAGCGAGCGTTGTTCCGCGAAGGCGACCTGCGGCCGAAAGCCGTGGTCTGGGGCCGGAGGCCACTCCGGTTCGGCAAGACCTTCAGGCGACAATTACGACAAAGCGCCAATATCACGATTTACATCAACGCGAACGTGACCGAGATTGTCACCAACGAGACCGGTGAGCGGGTCGAGGGCATCGAGGCCAAGACGCTGAATGGCAACCGGCTGCACATCAGCGCCCGCATCTATATCCTCGCCTGCGGTGGACTGGAGAATGCCCGCCTGCTGCTCGCTTCGCGGCGTCATGATCCTGAGGGGATCGGCAACCGCCACGACCTGGTCGGCCGCTACTTCATGGACCACCCGCGCGCGATTCTCGGCGGCGTCCGCCTCTCGGCGCCCGTTGGGCTCGTCCCTCCTGCTTGGCGCTCCATTGCCCGACGGCAAGATTCAGATCGGCATTGGCTTGTCGGAAGAAGTCCAGCGGCGCGAGCGCCTCCTGAACAACTATCTGACCCTCGAGCCGCGGCTTTCGGAGTTCGTAAAGCAGAGCTACCAGTCGTCGGCGAACGTGGCCAAGGTCCTGATGCGGAGAGGTTACGCCGGCAGCCGCCGCGACCTCTTTCGCGCCGAGCTTCCCGAAATTCGCGACCTGGTGTATGTCCTGACCCCAAAAGAGGTGATGCCGCACTTTCTCTACCGGCACTATGCGCGCCTGAAGGCGCTGACGCAGAAACGGAGGAAAGTGCGCGATCTTACGATCATCAACTACTGCGAGCAGGTGCCGCGGCCCGAGAGCCGGGTCTTTCTCGGCAGCTCGCGCGACCGTCTGGACATGAACACCCTCGTCGTTGACTGGAGGATCGGCCAGGAAGAAACTGGCTCGCTGATCCGGCTGCAGGAGCTGCTCGGCGAACGGCTGGCGCGCGAGGGCATCGGCCGGCTGGATACGAGCGCGCTGGAGACCGCAGCGCCCTCCTACACGGACGCCTCGCACCATATGGGCACCACGCGCATGAGCGACGATCCCGGGCGAGGCGTCGTGAACCGCGACGGCAAGGTGCATGGCGTCGCCAACCTCTTCATCGCCGGCAGCTCGGTCTTTCCGACCGTCGGGCATGCCAATCCGACGCTGACGATCGTGGCACTCGCCATCCGGCTCGCCGACCATCTCAAGCAGAACCATGCGTAGCATGGCGCGCGCTGCATCCGGGCCGGCCCCGGCTCAAGACGTTCCGGCGGCTTCGTTTCCGGCTTCCCGGCAGGCGAAACGCCTGGCGGTCGTCGGGCTCTCCCATCCTCTTCGCGGCGGGATCGCCCATTACTCGACGATCCTGGTGCGCAAGCTGCGCCAACGCCATCTCGTCGATTTCATCACTTTTCGCCGCCAGTATCCAGGCTTTCTCTTTCCTGGCCGAACGCAAAAGGATGACAGCTCGAGCCCGATCGTCGAAGAGCATGAGGCGATCATCGATTCAATCAATCCGACCAGCTGGTTTCGCGCCGCCGAGCAACTGCAGCGGCAGGAAGTGGACCTCATCGTTTTCAACTGGTGGCAGCCATTCTTCGGGCTCGCCTACGGCACCATCCTGCAGCTCCTCCCCCGGGCGCACCGGCACCGCATCTGCTTCCTCTGTCACAACGTCCTGCCGCACGAGCGTCACCTGCTCGAGCAACTTCTCTGTCGCTATGCCTTTCGCCACGTCCCTTACTTCATCGTGCACTCCGAAGAGGACCGGCAAAAACTGTTGCGGCTGAAACCGCGCGCGCAGGTTGTGCGCAATTGCCACCCTATCTATTCCGACTTCGCGACAGGGCAGGTCCTCGACAAGGCGGCGGCCCGACGAAAATTGCATCTCGAGGCCAACCATAACGTAATTCTGTTCTTCGGCCTGATCCGCCCGTACAAGGGACTAGCCTATCTGATCCGGGCGTTGCCTGCGGTGCTGCGCGAGGTCGACTGCATGCTGCTCGTTGCCGGCGAGTTCTACGAGGACAAATCCAAATACAGCGCGGTCGTCGAACAGAATGGCGTGGCGGCGCACGTCCGCTTCGAGGACAAATACATCGCCAATGAAGACGTCGCGTCGTACTTCTGCGCTGCCGACGTCGTCGTCCTGCCCTACGTCGAGGCCAGTCAGAGCGGGATCGTCCCGCTCGCCTATGCCTTCCACACGCCGGTGATCTCGACCCGGGTCGGCGGACTGCCGGAGGCGGTCGAGGACGGCAGGACGGGGTTCCTGGTCGCCCCCCGCGATCCGGCCGAGCTGGCCCGGGCCATCATCGCCTACTACCAGGGCGGCCACGAGCAGCGGTTTCGCGACGAGATCAGGCGACAGGCCAGCAGGTTCGACTGGGACGAAGAGATCCGGCACCTGGAGCTCTTCATCAAACTGGCCGATGCCCCGGGCGCCGAGTGACCCCCGACCCTCCCCACCGAGGGGAATCCGGTTGACGGGGCGCCGCTTAAGAGGTCTGCAACTCCGCTTGGCCTGGGGAATCTGCGCCGAGATCTGATCCCAGCCGCTCCAGCCTGCCTTGGTGTCGTGGCCCAGGATCTGGCCGCGCGCCTGGGTGACCAGCTGGAGCGCGCGCGAGGTGTAGTCCGAGGGCACCGAGACCTCGACCGCCAGGATCGGCTCGAGCAGCACCGGCTGACACTGCGGCAGCCCCTCGCGCAGCGCCGCCGCGGTCGCCTGCGATTCCGGTGAACGTGATCGGCCATTCCGGCCGAAGGTGATCACCGATTCCGGTGATCGTGATCATCTCGACCCGCTGGGCGGCGGACCGGGATGACGGAGCGGGCAGCAGTGCCGCTGGCTCGTGTTGAAGTTGCCTGACGACCGTGTGGGCAGTCAAGGCGGTGGGGATCGTCCCCAGAGTCCAAAGGGGGGGACCCGGGCCGGGAGCGAGCGCGCTCCACGCGCGCTGGCGAGCGGACGGCGCGGGGGGTGCCTGTGGACCCCTGGGGGCGATCGGGGATCGGGACCTCATGCTGGTTCGGGCTTCTTGACGGCGCCGCGTCGGCGCAAGGAATCGCCCTTGAGCTCGATCCGGTGAGCGGCGTGGATGATGCGGTCGAGGATGGCGTCGGCAAGCGTCGGGTCGCCGATCACCTCATGCCATCGACCGAGGGGGAGCTGGCTGGTGATGATCAGCGAGCCTCGGTCGTAGCGATCATCGACGATCTCGAGGAGATCACGCCGTTGCTCGGCATTGAAGGGCTCGGGTCCCCAGTCGTCGAGGATCAGCAGCCGGGTGCGCTCGAGCGCGGCCATCAAACGCGGCAGTCGTCCTTCGCCGCGCGCCTGGGCGAGGTCGGCGAACAGGCGCGGCGTGCGCTTGTAGAGGACGGAGAAGCCCTCGCGGCAGGCCTTGTGGCCGAGCGCACAGGCAATCCAGCTCTTGCCGATGCCGGTCGGCCCGACCACCGCCAGGTGCTGGTGGTCGCGGATCCAATGGCAGGTGGTAAGCTTCTGAAACAGCCCGCGATCGAGGCCGCGCGGCGCGCGGAAGTCGACGTCTTCGACGACCGCGGCCTGGCGCAGCCGGGCCGCCCGCAGCCGTCGCGTGAGCTTGCGATTCTCGCGATGGGTGACCTCGCGATCGAGCAGCAGCCCGAGCCAGTCTTCGCGCGACAGCTCGGCGGCATCCCTGGTGTTCTGCAGCTCGACGAAGGCGTCGGCCATGGCCGAAAGTCCGAGCGCGTGCAGGCGCTCGATGGTGGGGTGGACCAGCATCGGGTCTCCTCCTGCTCAGTGGTAGTAGCCGGGGCCACGCAGGTTCTCGTGGAGCAGGATCGGCGCTTCGGCTGCGTCAGCGGCCCGCTCCCTGCGGTTCTTCAAGATCGCCGCCACCGAGCTGTAAGAGCGCGTGCCGATGGCGAGCGCCCGGGCGCAGGCGGCATCGACCCGTTCAGCGCCAAAGCGCTTGACCAGGCCGAGAATGCCGATACATGAGCGGAAGCCCTGCTCGGGATGGGGGCGCGCGCGCAGGATGACATCGACCAGGGTGGCGGCGTCGGCACCGATCCCGGCCGCCTCGCGGCGAATCCGCTCGTGCGTCCAGTCGCGGTAGCGTCGATGCGAGCTCGGCATGTGCTCGGCGATCGTGCTGGGCCGGTGCGGGCGATGACAGCGGACATGGCTGGCGACCCGTTTGCCGCGATGGAAGATCTCGACCGTCGCCGTGGTGATCCGCGCCTCCACCTCCTGGCGCAGGAGCCGGTACGGCACGCTGTAGTAGTGACGCGCGATCTCGACGTGGTAGTCGAGGCCAACCCGGCACCGCTTCCACTCGGCGTATTCGTAATCGACCGCCGGCAACGTCAGCAGGGCGGGCCGGTCAAGCTGCTCGAACAGAGCCCGCCGGCTCGTGCCCAAGCCGCGCATCGAACGCGCGTTCAGATCGTCGAGCAGCGTGCGGATCGCGTCATTGAGCGCAGCGAGGCTGAAGAACCGGTGATGGCGCAGCCGAGCCAGGATCCAGCGCTCGACCACTTGGACGCCGACCTCCACCTTCGCCTTATCGCGCGGTTTGTACGGGCGCGCCGGAACGATCGCCGTGCCGTAGTGGCGCGCCAGGTCGGCGTAGGTCCGGTTCACCGTGGGCTCACGGAAGCATGCCCTGGTGATGCCGGCCTTGAGGTTGTCGCTGACCGTGAGCTGCGCGGCTCCGCCCAGATAGCGGAAGGTGCGGACATGGGCGCCGATCCAATCCGGCAACGTCTCGCTCCAGGTCGCCTCGGCGTAGGTGAAGCTCGAGGCGCCGAGCACGGCGACGAAGATGTGCGCCGCGCGCACCTCGCCCGTGACGGCATCGATCACCTCCACCGTCTTGCCGGCGAAGTCGACGAACAGCCGCTCGCCCGCGACATGGGCCTGCCGCATCGTCGGCTTCAGCTTGCCGGCCCAGGCCTTGTAGAGGTCGCAGAACCAAGAATAGCCAAAGCCATCGGGCGCGCTCGCCCGGTACTCCTCCCACAGAAGGGCCAGCGTCACATGCGACCGCCGGAGCTCGCGATGGACCACCGCCCAGTGCGGCTGCGGACGCTGTTCGGCAGGGATTGTCGGCGCAGGCGGGAACAGCAGGCGCTCGAGCTCGGCATCGTCGAGCGAGCTCACGGCCGGCCAACTCAGGCCGGCGCGCCGCGCACGGCCGAGATAGTCACAGACGGCGCCCTGGCTCAGCCCCAGGCTGCGGGCGATCGCCCGCTGCGTCAGCCCGTTCGCCAGGCGCAGACGCAACAATTCGTGCAGCTTTCGCATCGGCAGTCTCTCGGCCGGCATCCCGGTCCCCCCGCTGTTGGTCGCGGGACCGAGACACCATGGGTTGAGAACTGCCAGCCGCCCTGCTGCTCTACCGCCACCCCTCGGAGTTCGTGATCACCGCTTCGGCGATCACGATCGACCGGAAACCATGATCACGTTCGTCTGGAATCCGCGATCACGTTCCACCGGATTCGCTGATCACGTTC